>NZ_JAMLFW010000002.1:0-1200000 GCF_024256385.1 Anatilimnocola floriformis | reverse complement strand
GGTCGAGCGCTACGAGATGCTCGCCGCGCGGCAACCGAAAACGATGACCGTCGTCACGATCGAGACAAGCTCACCGGCCGTGCAGCTCGGTCCGACGCCGCGCGACTCGCGTAAGGTCGCGCGGCACGTCGGCACCGGTCGCAGCACGCTCAACTGAAACCATGGCCCGTCGGAAATTATCAGCGCCCGGCGGTCCTGGAAGCGCGACGTAGAGCAGCCCGGTTAGCTCGCGAGGCTCATAACCTCGAGGTCGTCGGTTCAAATCCTCAATCGAAAGGTCGAACGCATGTGTAAGCCTGGTGAACCGTGCCCGCACGAAGGAACTCTCAAGTCCCCGGTTGCGCGGGCGTGGGAGGGAATTGAGCAGCAAATGCGCGCTGATCCCGATGTGCCGGAAGAAATGATTTCAGCGGCGAAAGGTATCTTCTATTCCGGCGCGCTCATGGCGATTCAATCACTACGCCGCGGCTTGTCGCCAGTGGGAGAGCTGCTCGCGCTCGCGCTGACCAGCGAAGCAAGACGCGCCACCAGCGCCGCTGAAGCCATGCTGCAGGCTGAAGAGGCAATCCAATGATGCTCTGGCGACTCAACGCGACGCATGATCGCGCCAGTGGGGGCGCGTTCTGCAAATACTTCCGCGAGCCAGCAACGGCGCGCCAATTCGAACGCCGCATCTGCGCATGCTTTTGGAGCGTCGAAGTAGTCCGCGTAGAGCTCAGTATTGGCCCCGCGTCAGCGCGCAGGCTCTGCGACGGCGTGTGGCCAATGGCATCCGACGTCGATCTGCTGCGGCTCTCCGGCGATCCGCTGGCGCTGGCTATTGGCAGCCTGCGCGCGATGCTCGGCCAAACTGGTGACGAGGAATGAACAAGCAAACCATTCGCGAGTACGTGCGGCCGATCATCACGGCCGTGCTCCGCAAATGCCCCGACAACTACGGCGTGGTGATGAAAGAGCGTGCGCTCTTCGGTCACTACCCGTTCAAAAAGCGCTGCGGCTGGCGCTACAAGATCTGGCGCGACGAAATTCGCATCCAGCTACAGCTGCGACCGCCGCGTATGAAATGCGGCGGGCAAGTCCCCGACTCTCCCGGTCAAACTCGGCTGTTCGCATAACAGCCTAGAAGGAATCGATTGCAGTCATGCGATCCGACGACGAAGCACGAAGCGGCCGACAGCGAACACTCGCACGCGGCGAACAGCTGATGATTCTCCGCAAGTGCGTGATCCCTGCATTCGCCGGCAAGGTCTCCGCGGCCGTGCTGAAGCTCATCTTGATTAACCTCGGCGATCACATCGGCGACAACCCGGAGTGCTGGCAATCGCAGGACACGATCGTCGAAGAGACCGGCATCGGCAAACGCCAGGTGCAGCGTGGCATCGCCGCGCTGCAGTCGATGAATCTGATCCTCTCGCGCCGCACTCAATTAACGAACCGTTATCAGATCGTCTGGAACGAACTGAAGCTGCTCGTCCCGGCCGTCGAGATTGAGTCAACCGATGGTTTCCGATGCGCCACTAGTGGCGCATCGGAAAACGCGCCAGGAGAATTCCGTCGCGCCACTAGTGGCGGCTCCGGACGCGCCACCAGTGGCGGCTCCGATGCGCCACCAGTGGCGCATAAAGCGACCAAGAAACGCCCATTGAAGCGACCACCACCGGGCGGCGAGCTCGACGCGGCCTGGCTGGTGGTGGTGGAAGAGTTTCAATCCAAGCAGGCGATCGCGAGAGAACTCGCCGAAGAACACCTCGCGCGAAATTTCACACCAGCGGAGTTCCGCGCGAAGATGCTTGGCGCGTGGGAAACGGCAGAGATGCCCGAGAACGCCGACAAGCTCGTCGACAAGGCAGCATCGGTGCAGTTCTACCTGCGACGCGGCAGCTGGCCGTGCGCGGGGATCGTCGACGCCCATGTGCTCGCCAGGCAGCGCGCGACGAAGGCGGCAGCCGCCGAGCGCGAGACCGTCGAACGCGCGAAACACCTGCGAGCGGAGGCCGAAGCTCAGCGGCTGCGCGAATTGCTGCAGCAACGCGAAGAGAACTTTGGCCCGTTGCTCGATCGACTCGATCGAGAACAGCTGCGCGATCTGATCGATCTCGCGGCTGACCTCAGCGACTTCCAGCGTGACGCGGCGTACCGCGCAACTTTCAACCCGCCTCCGACCGGCTACGCGCGCAGCACGTTCCTGGAAACGCTCGAAGCGTGCGGCGCGACCGCCGAGGATTTTTTCAACGAAGCCACTATCGAAAGGACCGCCGAATGATTGCATCGACCCAAACTGCTGTTAAGGAAACGAAACCGAATAAGAAAACCAGCGCGGCGAATTGCCCGAAGGGCGGCATGCATGATTGGACCGACGACGACGGCAAGGGCAAGTACTGCAGCAAATGCAAAGAACCGCACGCCGTGTCCCGGGACACCAAACCCAAGCCGCAGCCGATCTACGTGGCTCCGGGCCCGGCCAGGACTCTCGAACGCAACGTATCGATCGATCTGAAGAATCTCGACCGTCACCCAATCAACAGGCACCCGCGCAAGGCCTCGATCGAGAACCGCGCCGCGAGCATGCAGACCGATGGCCAGCGCGACGCGTGCGAAGTGCGCAAGATGCCCGGCGGTCGGTACCAGATGATCAGCGGTGAAACTCGATGGATGGCCGCGGCGTCGCTCAAGTGGAAGCAGCTGCGTTGCGACGTTATCGAGTGCGACGACGTCGAGGCGCGTCGACGCGTGGCGAGCCATAACGCCGAGCGCGAAGATTTAAACGCCGTCGAGCAAGCGAAGCTGATTGAGGAACTCCAACCTGGTCAAGCTGTTGCGGCTGCCGCCGAAGTGGCTTGATCGCGTGGCAGACAACAAGCTGCCCGAGTCACTCGCTCGGCTGATCGTTCCGCTGCTCGAAGTGCCGCCCGTGATGAGTGAGCTGGACAAGATCTTCAAACGGCACGACGGCTTCGAAAGCAGAAACAGCCTGCAGGGGCAAATTGAAAATCTGACGCGCAACCTCACTCGCAAATTTACCGGCGACCACTATTCGTACGTCGATCACGACACACACCGATGCTTGATCGACACGAAGGATCCGAAGGTGCGCGAGCAGCTCGCGATCGTGAAGATCGGCGACGTGGAAGTCGCGACCAACGTGGTGAAGTTCAAGGAGCTGCAGGACGCGGCCGTCACCGAGCTGGTAAAGAAGCGCAAGGCCGCGGAGACAGCGCGGGCTAATAAAACCGGCGCGAAGGTATCGCCTGCCGCGCAAAAGCAAAAGGCAGAGGACAAGCGGAAGTTACTCGAGATCCGCATTCGCAATTGGCGTCACCACTGGTTGGCGTCGATCATCGCGGCGCGGCTGGATTCTGATCCGACCGAAGTGTTGCGCTTGTTGATGTGGTTCCTCGTCCGATCGCGGCAATGGCCAGCAAACAACGGTGTTCCGTGGGTAACGCTGGTCGATGAGGCAGCCGAGCTCGCCGGCGGCAAGCCGATCAAGCGAACCAGTTACGACTCGGCAATGGACGCGTGGGATTTGCTCTCAACCGCCGGTCTGCCTGGGAGCAACGTCTCACTCACAACTGCGGCCACAGCGTTCTGCAGCAAGGTGCTCAACACACCTGACAAAGACAAGTGGCATCCCAACATCCCGTACGCAGTGATCGAAGAAATCGCCGGCAGCATCGATCTGACCTACGCGTGGAAGGATCTCTACACCAAAAAATCCCTGGCTCTCGAAACGTTCTACGCGATTTTTACGACGGAGCAGCTCCTTGAGCTGGCCAAGGAGCTCGGATCGCTCGCCGCACGCGAAACGAACCGCAAGAAGATCATCGCCGCGCTTTGCGCGAAGCCGGTGAATTTGCCGAAGTGCTTGACTCTGAAGAACACAAAGAAAGGAAGCAAATGACCCGTCGAACAAATGGAAACCGAACGCACCGCACCGCGCGGCGGCTCAAGGAAGCGAAGTCGATCGAGGAAGCTCGCGAGCAGATCGGTAAGATCGTGCCGGTAAACTGCCGTGTCTACGTTCACGCATTGTTCAATGACCAACGCAGCCACAACAGTTCGTACAGCTCAGCGTCCTATTTCTGCGAAGTGAGCAATGCGAATGTGACGATCGTCGACGTGAGAGGTTCAACGCCGGCCGCGTTGGTCACGGCCGTGCAGCTCGCGCTGCAAGAGCCACCAAAGCCGAAGGCGCCACCACCGAAGCCGCAGTCACGCGCGCTAATCCCGGTCCGTCCTGCCTACGAAGGTGAGATCGACGAAGACTTCGATCCGGACTTTGTTGAACCACGTGGTTCAACGCCGCGGCTGTCGCCACGGCAGTTGCCGCTGCTCACGAGCGGAGGTGGTAAATGAACAGACGCGACTTTTTCCGGCTGACCGTGGCGGCGGCCACGCTTCGAATTCTTCCAACGGTGTCACCAATGCCACCGCGTAAGTGGTATTGGTCATTCGACACTCGCTTTCTGACGGTGCTGGTGACGTCTCCGGAACTCACGATCGAAGACCTTCGGTTTTTATACCGATCCAGGGGTCGCTTGATCGCGCATCCGGTTTTCGGATTCGAGCCAGGTGAGCTTGTCCTCTTGAGCACGCACGGTGCATGCACTAGCAGTCGACAAGTCGGTTTCTGCTTCCGCCGCGCGGAGCCATTTGAACGCGAGCGGTTCCAGTGTCGTGGTCTCATGGATATTCCGACGAACGTTGCTCATCTGCTGGGGGTGAAATGATCCTGCATAAATTCCTCGAGCTGCTCGCGCTCGCGCGGGCCGACGTGCTGCACATCGGCCGTGGTCTGCAAAACGGTTTCATGCGAGTGAACTTGCTACGCGAAGGTCGTCTCGATGGCCGCGGCCGCGGCGTGTGTTTCGATCGAGAGGCCGTGCGAAACAATCCAAAGCTGCACGGAGAGCGGCTCGCGCTGTACGCCGCGGCCGTGTGCGGTGAAATGAAACCACCGGCAAAGTTCGAGATCAATTTGCAGGCAGTGGCCGACTATCTGACATTCGCGAACGCGCCGACGCTGGTCGCGCGCATCACGGGCGACACGCACCTTCGTTTGACGTTGGCGAGGGGGGCGATCGATTACCAATTGGAGCTCTCACTCGAAGAAGTGAGCCGTGCGCCGGAAGATCGGCTCGGTCATGCCTTTAACTCGCATCAGCGACGGACGTTCGAGGAGCATTCCGCACGAGCTCTTGCTGCGCCAACGAAGCTGCTCGGTGGCCCGGCCGACGGCAAGATAATCGAAAATTGCCATCGCCCAGTGGTCCACATATGGTTCTTCGACGATGAGGACCTGCCGCCAGGCGTGCTGAGCGCGAAGGGCAAATCAATCTGCTACGAGCGTAAGTGGTTTCGAATTCCTGGCGGGATGATGTACCCGTTCTACGTCGCGCCGGGCATAACCGAATCGATGGCGACGACACTCGCCGTTGCTGAAGTGAATTCGCGGGAGGCAGCATGAAATTGAGCCAACCTGAAATGAACATCACCTCCCTCGGCAACGAAGTTAGCGGCGCGCAACTCGCCGAATTGCTTCGTCGGGATGGCCGCGATATTCCGCGCAAGGCTGAGGCTGAGCAGGCGCACGTAATTCACCTGCTGCTGCTGTTCTACCTTCGCTACGGATCGACGTGGCACGCAGCGGCCGAGGCACACTTCAGTGCAATTGCAAACCGTTTGAAGCTCGATTCCAGCCCCAGAGGTTAATCATGGATAGCGTGAAAGTAGGCGGTATCATTTTTATGGGCCCAAATTTGTCTCGACCCGACGCTGCAGCGTTACGGTGTCGCGCTATCATGGCAGCTGCATTCGCGTCGTCTGTGAGGCTGCGCGAGTTGTTCTATCGGCAGGTCGTTTTAGATTTCCTCAACGCGACGTACACACTTGCCAGCGAAGCGTATCGCTTGCAAGTTGGGCGACTTCCCGGCTCAGAGCGCACCGCCAGGCTGCGAAAAAAACGCCGCAGCAAGGTGCTCGATTGGTACTTCGAAAAACTGGAGGATCGGGACAATCGGACACCCCAGGATCGGTCGCTATAATTCGGCCCACATTGGAGGTTCGGTGATGCCGAAGTTGTTTGGAAAGATCGCATCGTCAGGGAATGACGGCACGGTCTTCGTTGTCGATTCCCGATTCGGTGATGCCATGGAGCTCGGCCTGGTTGGTGAGCTCGCGCTGCCAACAGCGGCGGACGTCACGTTCGGGCACGACCACGACATGCAGCTCGACACTGTCACGATGTCGATCGCTTTGGCCCAACGGTTAAATCGATCGACGCAGCCCTGCGACTAGGGACGCGTGTCCCGGGAAACGCTCGCCTGCTACAAAGGCAGACCCGAGCTTTCCTCATGGCCGATGGCCGGTTTGAGATCATGATCATGGTCAGCACGAAGGAACGAGCGACCCAGGTGACGTTGCGCACTTTGTTGGGCAACGGCGCTTCTTTCCGCACCGCAGCGTCATTGCTGGGGTTGTCGAAAACGACTCTCCATCGATGGGCCGACGATCTCGAGCTAGCTCGACGCTCCTGGCCGCTGCCGCCTGAGACGATCGCCGCAGTGGTGCAGGATCTGTTCGAATCCACACGATCCTTACGCGCAATAGCACGCGAACGGGGGGTTTCCAAGGACACCGTGAGCCGTCTGCGAGAGCAGATCGTCTCGGCCGACCTTGAATTTCGCCCGAAACGCGTCCAGAGGCCCGTCATTTGCGCCGCGGGCCACCGGACGATGTTCGAGCCGTGCGTCGAATGTCGGGCCAGGAACGCTTCCACGGGTCCTTCCCAGGGGATGGCGTACGAGTAGTTTCCCAGTCGGGCATGCGCCAACGATACACAGTCCGTCCGGACCGTCCGGCCGGGCAAACCCGAAGCTGGCGTGCAACGATTGCACGCCTCAACCCGCGCGACGAGGCGCAACGAGGATTGCCATGCAAACCGGCAACGAACGAGTGATGGGGCTGCGGCGTAACCGACGATGCAGCGTGGTTTTGGAGTCCGGGCAGGTTGTCACCTTCCGGGCGCGCTTTCAAAAGGGGAAGCCGCAGTTGCTGCTGGGTCTGCCGCCAGGTGCGACGATCTGCAATGAGCGGAACGAAGCCCCACCGTGCAGCACAAACCGACCTTGCAAGAAAGAACCTCGCTGCCGTCGAGCTTGACGCGCGGGCGAGAATCGTTACTATTCACCACCGCATCAGGCGGCGGCTCCAGCCGCTGCCACCGGGCTCTGGCGATCGTCAGGCCCATCATTCAATCAGACTCTGTTGCTGGCGGAACCGCTGGGACGAGTGAGACCTCACGAGGTTTTCACCGTGGCCAGCATTCTCACTTACGGCAAGTATCTCCAATTCGGGCTTGCCAACGCCGATCTCCTCGCCGATGCCGCCGACGCCTTCGTCGAAATCAAGGCCGCTCCGACCTGCGTCGCGCAGGTGGCCATTCTCAATCCGTTCCTCGAACGGATCGCGCCGAAAGCCGACGAGCTGAAGGCGCTGATCGCCAGCAAGACGAAGTCGGTGGCCACCACGGACGAGATGCGTGCAGCGGTGCTGCATGAAATCTCTCGCCTGGAAAGCAACCACCGTGCTGCCGATCGCCCGGCCCGCGACGGCAGGTGGCTCGACGCCGGCATCGAGCTCTTCCGCTTAGTGCTGCCTCTGTTGCTGCAGCAACTCGGCAAGTAGCACTCGGCCCGTTTCTTCATCCTCCGCGCGGAGCTCTCGCGATGGCCATTCACGGTCGCTACATCGGGATCAACTACGCCAACAGCCGTCACGCGCTGGCTGGCTGCATCAACGATGCGACCGACTGGCTCGCCGCTCACAAACGGTTTCTTACCAGTGGCGAACTGCTGCTCGAGCAGCAGGCCACCAAGGCCGGCATCCTCCGCTTCGTGAAGGAAGCGCTCGCGCGATTGCAGTCGCAAGACTGGCTCATTCTGCAGATCAGCGGCCACGGTTCGTATCAGCCCGATGCGACGAAGCAAGAGCCCGACGGCCGCAACGAATTGTTCTGCCCCTACGATCTCGACAAGAATGTCATCTTCGACGACGAGTGGTACGCGCTGCTGAAGGCACGCGACCCGAACAGCCGCGTGCTGTTTATCACCGACTGCTGTTATTCGGGCAGCATGGCGAGAGGCATCGAAAAACAGAAGACGAAGCCTCGCTTCGTTCCATTCCAGATGCTCGCTCAAGGCATGCACGCGTTGCATCGCGAGAGGCTTTATTCCCGCGCCATGCCTCGCTCCGAAGCCGACGGCATCGCTGAAGGCGTGGTGCATCTTTCTGGCTGCAAGGACAACGAGGTCAGCTACGACGCCGTGTTCGGCAGCCGCGCGAACGGTGCCATGTCGCGCGTCGCCATCGACTCACTTCGAATGCTCGAGCCTGGCGCGGCAACGTTCATGGATTGGTACCGCTGGATCCGGACCCCGCCGGGCGGACTACCGTCGAAGTTCTACCCACAAACACCGCAAATGAACGCCTCGGACGAATGGTTTAGCGTCGTCGTCCCTGGCTTCGAAGTTGAACCAACGCCGCCGCCGGCGGCAGCCGGTTCGCAACCGCCAAACGTGCAGTTGTCGATCGGCGAGTGGGAGTTGTTCCGCCAAGAGTGGCGCAAGCGCGCCGCGTAGTACAGGGAAGTTTGTTATGCCGAAGGGTTCACCGTTCAACGCCGTCGGTCGCGCCATCGCGCGAACGCTGTTCGTTCCTGCCAATGATCGCATCAGCCAGGCGATCAACCAATTCGAATCGATCGCCACCGAGCTCGACTCGGCCGTGGCCGAAAACGAGCAGCTGAATACGGCCGATGTCGAGCACATCGCCGAGCTGCAAGCCGCGATCGATCAACGCAACGCCGCGAACGATCGCGGCCGCAGCGTCTCCGCCAAACTCCGCGCCCTGATTTCGTAGGTCGCATGTTCAAGCTCGATCCTACCGACGTGTTCGACCTGGTGATGGCCATCGGCATCATCACGGCGGCGCTGTGGTGCGCATCGGCTTTCCTCGATTCGTTTTGGCACCTTTCGCAGATATATGGGGCACGGTGATGGGGCGACGTTTTCATTTTCCGGACGAGGCGGCTCCGCGCGAGGAAATGCCACGCTCGCGTGAATCGCAAAAGTCTGGCGGCATCGGATTCTTCGGCTTGCTGACGATCGTGCTGATCACGCTGAAACTCTGCAACGTGATCGCTTGGACTTGGATTTGGGTGCTCTCACCGCTGTGGGTTCCCCTGGCGCTCGGGCTCGGCGTGATCGTGGTCTTGTTGATCGCGATCGCCTTGGTCGCCGCTGTGGCAGCCATCGCCGAGGCTTGGTCCAAATGAAAACGTTCCTCGACTTCCTTCTCAAAGCTGAGCCCGGCCTGCTTTTGTTTGGCATGGCCTTCATCCTCATTGGGCTCAGCATCGCCGCAACGTTCGTAGTGGCACTCGTTCACGGGCCGGCGGTTTTCCTCAAATAGCGCCGCGGGGTGCGGCATGCACTGGGTTCTGATGATGATCGCAATGATCGGACAACTCGACGCAGGAGCTGGGGCGTACAAACTACGCCGCGAGATTCCCGTCGGCACACCGGTCACGTCACCGCACGACATCGCCTGCGCTGCCCGCGACGACATCAAAACTCTTTCGCCCCATGATGCGCAGTGCGCTCTCTACGTGTGGGTGCCCGACTGGATCGATGCCGACTCCGGATTCGCCCAGGTGTCGATGGCCGTCAACTCGACGTTCTCGCGCGTGGCCACGATCGTGCAGCCAACCAGGTTGTGCAACGGCAAGCTTATCCGCATCGACCTGGCGAAGTACGCAGCTCGTGAAGATCAGATCGTGGAGCTGCGGCGCTCGCGCGAGCTGCTCGCCGAGCACGACAATTACTTCAACGTGCTCGTAAAAGTGATCGGTGAAGAGACAGCCGTCATCGTCGACCAACCACCGGCCGCCGGCGACGTCGTCGAAGTGCAACTGACCACGGGTTGGGTGAAGGCCACGTTCGTCTCGCGTGACGGCGATCGCTACCGCGCGAAGCTCGTCGACGGCAAGCAGCTGACGTTTGCGGCAACGGCCGTGCGCTTCCGCAATCGACTGATGTCAGCGCCGGCGCGGCAGACCGCGCCCGATGTGAAAGAGATCTACGCCGCCGCACCGTACCTCAATCCAACTGGCGCCGAACTCTTTTCGCTCAGCCGCAGCGGCGTGCCGATCATGCACTTGCACGAGTTCATAGCGGCGACGATGTCGACGGTGAACCGCGGCAAGTACTATCAAATCACCGGCATCAAAGGGACGCTGCAGGACACGGTCCGCGAGTTTGCCGGCAATGATGCGGCCGAAAAGGCGAAGCGGTTCACAGCGACGCTGCGGACCGCGGCCGCCGAGAGTCGCAAGACGGGCGAAGCGATCGCGAAGATCGCCGGCCGGCTCGATCCCGAGCTCGGTAAGTCGAAAGCGCTTGTGCTCGAATCCGGAGTCACCGGTCGGCAGCGGATCATCGTGATCTTCTTTGGTGCCGGCGGTCCGCCGACGGCCGGCGTGCAGCTCGTGTCGATCACTTTCGACATCAGCGAAGAGAACGTGGATCCGAACAACGACCCGTTCCGAAACGCGCTCAACTTCCAGACCTATGACGGCGGCGAAGCAATCTTCGCGCTGCCCAATGGTTTGCTCGGCTACCTGGTGTTCAACGCCCAGGACGCGACGATCGCCAGCGTTCCCGACAACGTCGCATTCGACACCGAGGCTCACCGTGTCCGGGGAAACGTTGCCACCGCGCGGGTGTTCAGCGGCATCAGCTGCATGAACTGCCACGAGAAGACCGCCACGAACTGGGGCTGGCAACCGGTCAAAAACGACCTGCTCGACACGATCCGCGGGTTAGGCTCGATCATCGACGACAAGGCGGATCCCGATCAAGTCCGCGGTCTGCAGCTGCTCGCGAGCCAATACGGCGGCGACATCAACGAAGCGCTCAATCTGGCGCGGCTGCCGTATCAACGACAGGGGCAGCTCGCCACGAATCAGCGGACCACGCGCGAGACCGTCGCCGGCCTGGCCGATTCGTATTGGGGGCTGCTCTACGATCGCTACACGCCGCGTACGGCCGCTCTCGAGCTCGGCCGCAACCTCACCGACAAACAGGCGCAGCAATTCTTCATCGCCGCGATCGAGTCGAAGAAGCTCCCCTATCGCTTGCTCGAAGACGGCGTCGTCCTGCGACTGAAGGATGGCAAGCACGTCGCCCCCGCGCAATGGCGCGGCATTTACCAAAGCGTCGCCGAACGGCTTTTGTTCGCTGATCCACAACTGGAGGGTTTGAAACCGTGATTCCGAAGATCTTCTCTGCGCTCATCGCCTTGGCGATCGTCGCGCTTGTCGGCTTGCAGGCCGACGCTCAATACCGCCGCGGCTGCTACACGCCGACTTACTACACGCAGCCGTGCTACCAGCAACCCTATTGCGGGCCGACGTGCGCGACCTATCCCAGCTACGGCTCGTGGCAGTGGGGGCAGTGGGAAACCGATCCTGCGTATTGGGTCAAAAGCCGCTGGATCAACTACAGCGCTTGCGATCGCCGCTTCGAGAGCGACGGCTACCTGTACATCAAGACGCACTGCGGCTTCGATCGAGCTCTGCTGAAGAGTGACTACGCGGTGCAATACCGTTCGATCTGTCTGCAGCCCGAACCACGTGTTCCCTACTTTGGCACCACGCAGTATGGCATCGATCCTTATCGCGACGCGGTGGCTCGCGCTTACGGTCCGGGCCCAGCTCGGCTGCTGCAGCAACAGCCGCCGTCTCCGCTCGACGTCGCCGCATTATTGCCGCCCCCTTCAAATGAGCGCGCCGCACGCATCGAACATGCGGGCAAAGGTGCGACGTCGGCAAACGAAGCGCTGAAATCGATTGCCCTGGCGGAAGCTGCGAACGAGCGTGTCGAGACGGAAGCGCGACGCGATATCGCGATGGCCGCCACGCACTACCAGGCGTTCGAACGAGCGATGGGCAAATTCAACGAAGTGGCCGCGGTCGCGAATAGTCGAAGCACCGTGAGCAGCGACGCAGCCAGGTCAACCATTCCGGTCGACGATCCCGAGCTCGCCGCGATCATCAGCACCAAGTGCCTCGAATGCCACGGCGGCGGCGCTACCAAAGGCGGCGTCGACTTTCGGGATGCGAAGTCATTCAAGTCGAAGACGTGGGGCTCGTGCTGGGCGCTCGTCAAAACCGGCGCAATGCCCGATGGCGGGCAGCGACTCTCACCGACCGAAGTGAAGGCCTTCGAGCGGCAGTTCGACCTGGCAATCAAAACCGATTAGCGCGGCCTAGTTTCGCGCCCTCAACCGTCCCTCACTTTCACCCCAAGGCTGAAAACCATGTTCCGCAAACTTCTCACAGCGATGATCGTCGCCGCGGCCGTCGCGGTTGCCCCCGCAATCGTGCATGCCACGCCGCCGCGGCCGGTGCCGCGCATTGCACCGCGACGTGTGTTGCCGCCGTCGATCCGAGCTCGTGCGCTCCGGGATGCCGAGCGCGCTCTCGACATCGCGCGTGACGCCGTCCGCGATGCAAACCGCCGCGGCCAGCGTAACGGCCGATAAACCAAGCTCGCCGGCGGGAGCGGTCCCCCACATTCCAGCCCGACTCCGGGCGAGCCCTTACACCTCCCAGCCTGGTCGGCGACCTGCCGCCGGCCAGGCCTTGAAAGTCACCATGGACGAAAGCTCGCGAATCGCAATTCCGGTCTGGGTGCTCAGCGCCATCGGCTCCGTGTTGCTGATGGTCGCGACGTCCGTCAGTTCGATGTTTACCGAGCACGGTGAAAAGATCGAGCGACTCAACACCACCGCGGCGGCGTCGGACGTCCGCGTCAAACACTTGGAAGACTTCGCCGAGCGGACCGACGGCAAGCTCGATCGCATCCTCGAACTCCTTCGCAAATAACGCCCACGCGCCGAGCGGCTTGACCTTCGGGTGACAACAAGTGCCGCTGCGGGCGCGGGGTGTCCCGGGAAACGACCATGACTGACAAAAGATTGACTGACAAAAGATCTACCGGCCCGACCGTTGAGCATCCGGCCAACGCAGCGCTCACCATCTTGCGCGCCGTCGCTATTGTCGGCGGGAAGGCGGTGCATGCCGACAAAGACACGAGCTCGCATGCCGGAGTGGTTCGAGGCATCCTTCTCAATGCTCCCGCGCAGAATGCGACGGCCCGAATTCAGATCTATGGGCCGCTCACTCACGATGGTTGGACGTGGACTCCGACGGGTGATATCTACATCGGCAACGACGGTCAACTCACGCAGACGCAGCCAGTCACCGGGTTCATCCGCAGGATCGCCGTCGCTGACACCGCGACTCGGATCTTCATTCAGATGCAGGGCATTCCCGGAGCCACCGGTCCCGCTGGCGCACAGGGTCAGGCAGGAGCGACCGGAGCGCAGGGGCCGCAAGGTGCCACCGGCACCACAGGAGCGCAAGGGCCTCAAGGTGCGACCGGCGCAACAGGCGAGACGGGGCCGCAAGGTGCAACAGGTCCGCAAGGAAATGCTGGAGCCACCGGCGCTACAGGTCCCCAAGGTGCAACTGGGGCAACAGGGTCTGCCGGTGCGAATGGCCAGGGTGTACCGACGGGCGGCACGACTGGTCAGGTGCTCAGCAAGATCAACGGCACAGATTACAACACGCAGTGGGTAACTCCAAGCAGCGGCGGTTCTCAGACTCCGTGGACCGGCAACATTGACGCTGCCAATTACAACCTCAACAACTTAGTCACTGTGACGTCAAGAGCTGGCAATTCCAGCACCCCTACCGGCGGCGCGCTGAGCTTGATTTCCGGGGCCGGCTACTCTGCTTACGACGGCGGGCCGGGAGGGGCAAGCGGAGGAAGTGTGTTCGTGTACGCTGGCGGTGGCAGCGGAGTTAGTGGCAGTCAGTCGGGCGGGAGTGTCTTTATCAGGTCCGGTGCTGGCGGCAGCAATGCAAAGGGAGGCAGCGTCACAATAACATCGCAAGGCCAACTTGGAGCCGCAGGCGACATTAGCATTAATGCCGGTTATAGCTACGACGGTGGAGATAACGGCAAGGTTAAAATCAACAACGGCGTAATCGCCGTTCGTGGCGCAGAGCTGGGATTCTTTGCAACCTTTTCAGAGCCAGTTGTTCAGCAAAACCACATTGACGACGCCACCAACGCCACTGACGTAATAACTCGCGTCAACGCAATCCTGACGGCGCTCGAAACCTACGGCCTGCTCAAGGCCTCGTAATGCTCATCTACGACCCTGATTCGAGCGAGCAATTCATCTGCGACCCGAGCGCCGACGACTTGCTCATCTACGTTCCAGCGCCGCCCGCGGCTGCAATCACTGCCGGCTGCGCGCGCTGCTCTCCTCTTATCCGCGGTGTTGTGGAGTTTCACCCTATGACCCTGCTGATGCGCAACGACGTGGGCGTCTGGCTCGTGGGAGCCGAGGCCGACATTGAGGGCGAAGAAACGCTACTCACCGAGACGGTCACGATCGCAGGCGAGGAGTATGACGTCGTGTGCGTGGCCAGCGTCCTGCTGAAGGAAAGCATGCTACCGATCGCCGGCGGCGACGGCTTGCCGATGACGTATGCAGGTGTCCCCGGCAAGTTCCGAGGAGTGTTGCCGCACTCGCTTCCGCTGATCGAAGAGACGCTCTACGTCATACGCGTGCAAGCGACGATCGACACTCCGACGAACATCGTCGCCGAGTGGGAATGCGTGAAGGTTGCAGTGCCGCGCGACTGCTCGCGCCGCTGCTGAAAAAATGTCGGGCGACCGGAGCGTTGGAGCGCAGCCGGCCGCCCTTGATACGACAACGAGTTATCCGTTGCCATACCCACCAAACCGTAGGTCGTGGCAAATGAACCCTCAGAAAAGAAATCAGAAAAACAGCGTGGTTGCTCTTTCCCCAAAGTCGATCGAGCGTCGCAACCCGCTCAATCAATCGGACCGCGCGGAGCTGCCGGCCGGGGTCGACTTGCGCCATGGCGATTGCTTTCAGCTGCTGGCCGACGTGCCCGATGCATCGGTCGACACCTTCATCACGGATCCGCCGTACGGCAGCACCGACTGCCGGTGGGATCACAAGATTGACCTGGTTGCGTTTTGGCAACAGACCTGGCGCGTGCTGAAGCCGGCCGGCGTCGTCGCCGTGTTCGCAGCTCAGCCGTTCGCCACCGATGTGGTCGTGTCAGCCCGCAAGTACTTTCGCTACGAGCTGGTGTGGCTCAAGGCGCGAAAGGTCGGCTTCTTCAACGCCAACCGGCAGCCGCTACGTCAGCACGAGCTGCTGTTGATTTTCTGCCGACGTCCGTCACTCAGTACTTACAACCCGCAGTTCACGAGCGGCAAACCGTACAAGGGTGGCGTGAGAAAGCAAACGCAGATCTACGGCCAATCGAAGCACAACCAAATTGCGGACAACGCCGGCACGCGGCATCCGACGAGCGTGCTGCAGATGAACGACTTCGGGCCGCGCATTCATCCGACGCAAAAGCCGAACGATCTGTGCCGCTGGTTGGTTCGCACTTACAGCCAGCCAGGCGACCTCGTGGTGGACCCCTTCAGCGGCAGCGGTTCGACAGCGGAAGCATGCGCCGCCGAAGGGCGCCGATTCCTCGGCTTCGAGCGGGATCCGGATATTTATGCAACGGCGCGTCATCGCCTGGCCACGTTTCCCGGGACACGATGAGCAGCTCCGAAGATCGCAACAACGACGCCGATCGCAAACGCCAGTCGCGTGGCAAAGGCCGCCTGGTCGAGATCCCGCCCTGCGCTGATCGAAAGCGCCGCGAGAAGTTCGAGGCCGACACGAAGGCCTGGCTGCGTTGGTATTGCGGCGAGGGCAGCGGTTCACCGAGCCCATTCTGGTACGAGTTCACCGAGCAGCAGCGAGAGATGATCGATGCGGTCGATGAGTCGATTGCCAAGGGGCATGACAAGGCCGTCGCTGCGAGCCGCGGCGAGGGCAAGACGACGATCTGTCTCCGCGTGGCGCTAAAGAACGTGCTGCAAGGCAAGGCGCGGTTTCCCGTGATCTTCGGTGCCAACGGGCCCGGAGCTGACGACGGAATGGACGCGATCAAGATGGAGCTCGAAGGGAACGATCGGCTGCTCGCCGACTATCCGGAAGTGTGCGTGCCGATTCGTGCGTTGGAAGGAATTGCGCAGCGAGCTCACTCGCAGCTGGTCAGCGGCCACAGCCACGCCGACGGGAAGCCTTTCGTCGAGCAGCAGAGCCACTTCGTGTGGCGCGGCACTCGTAAAATCATTATGCCAAACGTACCGGGCTCGCCAGCTGCAGGCGCGATCATCGTTACGCGCGGGCTCGACTCAGCGGTCCGCGGTTTGAACATCAAAGGCAAGCGGCCAGACGTCGCGATCATCGACGATCCAGACACCGAAGATACGGCCGAAAACGAAAAGGCAGCGACCAAGCTCGAGAAACGTATCGACCGCGGCGTCGCAGGCCTCGGCGGCCAACAACGTCGCATCGCACGTGTGATGATCACGACGCTGCAGAGTCGCACCAGCGTTTCGTACAAGTACACCGACCCCAAACAAAAGCCCAGCTTTCGCGGCCGGCGCAACAAGTTCTTAATCGAGAAACCGCACCGCATCGACCTTTGGGATGAGTACGTCGCGATGAAGCGCGCCGACTACGTCCCCGAGACGACGAAGGCGCACGAGTTCTACTTGGCGAACCGCAAAGCGATGGACGCAGGCGCTGTCGTCGCAAACCCAAACCGCTTCACTCCGGACGAAGCCAGTTCGCTCGAATACTATTTCAGCGAAGTTGCTCGAACCAATCAGGAAGCCGTCGACACCGAGCTCGACAACAACCCTCCGGAGATCTCCGCGCCGATCATGTCGGCGATCACTCCGCACCACATTCAAAAATCGCTCAGCGGTCACAAACGCAAGTGCGTGCCGCGCGGCTGCAATCTCATCACGCACGGGATCGACGTTCGCAAAACACATTTGCACTGGGTGGTGCGCGCGTGGAGTGCCGACGGCTCGAAGTACTACACGATCGACTACGGCATCCAGGAAGTCATCGGCACCAAGCGCGGCAGCAACGTCGGCGTCGAGATGGCCATCTATAAAGCCATCCTGCAGCGCTGGGACGACTACCGCGAGCAGTTCGAGAGTCCGGACGGCTACCACACTGAAGACGGCGAAATCATCGACGAGCAATTGACGCTCGTCGACGCTGGCTGGGAAACGCAATCGGTCTACGCGGCTTGCCTCACCATCGGTGCCGGCATCTTCCCGATCATGGGTTGCGGCAAATCTGCCGGCTGCGTGAAACCAAACTTCACCGACCTGGAGCGCGAGACCGAAGACCGCAAGCCGGGTGACGGCTGGTTTCTCACTCGTCAGGAAGTCACGTCGCAGATCGTGAAGGGCCGCAAGAAGAAAAGCGTCTGGCTGGTCTACGCCGACACCGATCGCTGGAAGCGCTACGAGCACGAACGCTGGATGACGGACGAGGGCAATCCGGGCCGCATGCTGATCTTCGGCGAAGCGGATCCGGAGGCCAACCGTCTCGGCCGGCTGGGACCAGATGAGAAGCTGCATCAGAACTACGCGCACCAAGTTTGCGCGGAAGTCGTCGCGGAGCAAATCATCAAGGGCAAGCTCACGCGAGTGTTCGTGTCGAAGAGCGACGCGGACCACTTCAACGACGGCAGCTATTACTCCGACGTCGGCGGCAGCATGAAGGGCGTGCGTTTGCTCGCCCCCGCGCTCAACTCGATCGTGAAGGCCAAGGCCGATGCCGCGGCTGCAGCCACGCCGGCAAATCCTAAACCCCCTCAACGCAAACCTATCACGCGAGTGTTCTATGACAACGAACCGTAATAAGAAATCGCCTCGGTCGACCGGCCGGCCACCTGGCTCGCCCAACGTGAAAGAAGTCGTCGACGTCGAGCCCAGCCGCTGTCCGAAGTGCAAGAGTTCGGAGCGTGGCCCTTACCTGAACACGACGCGCCGGGAGTTCAAAGGCGCAGGGACGCCGTTTTGCGCCTTGCTCTTCCGCCGGTGCCAGTGCCTCAACTGCGGGCAGATTCGCATCGATCGCACGCCGGTGTACGAAGCGACCGAGCCCGACGAACCGCAACAAATCACTCCTCCGGACGGACTGCCCGACAGCGCCGCCGCGTAGCTTGCCGAAGCCCCGAAACCCAAACCCTAAAACCGAGGAAACCGATGGCCAAATATAAAGTGGAAAAAAGTCGGCGAACGCTAGCTAGCAAGGCGGGCGAGCCTTTCGATGATATCGTCGCCGGTCAGTTCGACAAGATGCGGATCAAACTAAACTCCGATGACGAAGTCGACTTTCTCGATCGGCCTGTTGGGCCGCGCGAACGCTTCGCACTGGAGATCCTGCGCAGGCTCCGATTCGGCAACGACGACAGTCTCGTGAAAGACGTCTGCTCGGCCGCAGCCAAGCATCTGCAAATGTTCTTCGCGATCAACTTCGTGGCTCGTCGGCCCGCCGAAGAAAACGACAATCCGGATCCAGACGTGCCGTGCGCCGTATACGGACCTGATGCGGCCTGCGGCGAATGCCCGAACTGTGCGTTTGGGCGCAAGAAGCGGAAAGCGAAAAGATAACCAAACCCTGGTTATTACCTTCGAGAATCCGCGCGCGAGCGGTGGCCCGTTTCCCGGGACACGGCCATCAATTGACGCATGGCCCAAACGTTCGCCGAAGCTCAACTCGCCCGTGTCGAAGTGCTCTTAGTCGCTTCGGTCGGTCTCACGTCGATCACCGTCGGCAACACGTCGGTGAGTTACGACGATCTGATCAAGCAGCGCGAGTACTGGCAGAAGGAAGTCAACCGCCAGAAAGGCACCACGGCCGGCGTGCTGCGTTTCAACCTGGGGGGCAACTAAGCGATGCACGCTGCTGCCAACCCCAATCTCTCGTTCACCACATTTGCCAGCGCCGGCATTGATACCGTCGGCAGTGGCTATGACGCGGTGAAACAAACGGGCCGACGTCGCACGGGCGACGGCATGCTCCGCAGCGAAGATGACACGCTGCGGCAGAGCGATCGCAAACGGCTGCTCTCTTCTTCGCAGCAGATCTACCGCAACTTCACCGTTGCGCGGTGGATGATTGCGCGACACCTCGACTACGTCAGCACGTTTCACTTCCAAGCCAAAACTGGCAATCGTGCGCTCAACAACAAACTCGAAAGCCTCGTCGCCAATTGGTCGAAGGCCGGGGAGTTCGAAGTCAGCGGCCGCTTTTCGCGCAGCAAGTTCACTCGCATGGGTGAACTGCAGCGGGTGTTGAACGGCGACTTCGGTGTCCTCCGACTCCGCAACGGCAAAGTGCAGGGCATCGAAGGCGAGCGCGTCCGCAGTCCGAATGGTGGTCTGCCGAGCGGCTACACGCTCGAAGACTTCATTCACGGCGTCCGCACGAACGACTGGGGAGCTCACCTCGAGTACTGCGTCTGTCGACGTGGCAAATTCTCCGACGCCGGCGGCGGCACTTCGCAGTTCCAATTCGAACGGATGGTCCCCGCGCGGAACATGTTCTGGTTCGGCAACTACGACCGGTTCGATCAGACCCGCGGCATCGGCTCCATCACGAGCGCGATCAACGGCCTGGCTGATGTCTACGAATCGTTCGACTACGCGCTCGCGCGAGAGAAGATCGCACAGTTGTTCGCCGCGGTGATCAAGGTCTCGAAAGACGACCACCCGCTCACGCAGACCGCCGCACCCGCCGAGGGCCAGGCTGACGACGGGCAACCGAAATACGGCCGCATCAATTGGAACGGCCCCGTGCAGTTGAATCTCGACGGCGACGATTCACTCGAGTTCGTGACGTCGGACAACCCGTCCGCAAACGCGCAAGCATTCTGGACGCAGATGATCGTCCTCGCGCTCAAAGCACTCGACATCCCTTATAGCTTTTTCGACGAGTCGTTCACCACGTACAGCGGCGCGCGGCAAGCGCTGCTGCAGTACGAAGACAGCGCGAAGATCAAACGCCAGGACTTGCAGGCGTTGCTCTCGGCCATGCTGAGGTGGCGCTGTGTTCTCTGGATGCTCGATGGCAGCCTGCCCGGGGTTTGCCTTGAGGACGTGCTCGATCGCTGGCTGTGGGTGCCGAATGGCACACCGTGGATCGATCCGCTCAAGGAAGTGACTGCGGACATCTCCGCAATTGGCGCCGGTCTCACCTCACGCCAGCGCGTGTGCCGCGAGAAGTACGGCGTCGATTTCTTCGAAGTCGCCCGCGAGCTCGTCCGCGAAACCAAGTTCCTCGAGAGGTTCGGTCTCTCGACCAATCTGTCGGCGGCAAACGTTCAGATCAACGAGGTGGCTGCGTGACCAAAACGCTGAAACGAAAAGCGGTGCGATTCGACGCCGCGGCCGTGAAGGCTGGCAAGGCGAAGATTCCCACGCACGCCCTGCGCTTCGAGGCCTCGGTAGCGATCGGCGAGACGCCCGCGGCCAATGGCACGGTGCCGATCACTGTCGTCGCTCGCAGCGGCAATCCCGTCGATCACTGGTACTTCGGCCGGATCGTGCACGACTTCTCTGGCATGCGGAAAGCGAGCGCTCAGCTCCCCTTCGATTACTGCCACGACGAGAAGGAAGTCCTCGGCTTCGCTGACAAGGTCGACATCAGCACGGGTGAACTAGTGGTGAGCGGGGTGCTGATTCCCGACGCAAAAAACGACCGCACCAGCAAAGTGATCAACAAGGCGAATCACGGCTTTCAGTGGCAGGCATCGATCTATTTCGATCCGCAAGAGCTTGTACTCGAGTTCATCCCCGAGGGATTCACCAGCGCGGTCAACGGCGGCAACGTCGAAGGCCCCATCGTGATCGCGCGAGACTGGATGATCCGCGGCAATGCCATTTGCCCGTACGGCCAAGACCCGAACACCTCTGTGCAATTTTCCGCTTCCCAACCTGGCGACCTGGTCGCCGTTACCTTTTCGGATTCGTCAACCATGACCAAGAAGACCAAGTTGTCCGGGACCAAGCCACAACCCAACCGCCACGCCCGTCGCCAGGCCGCAGCGCTGAGCGCTAAAGGTGGCAAGCCGAAGAAGCCGACCGCGCTGTCTGCCGGTAAGAACGGCAAGCCGAAAACCAAATTCGAAGCCAGCGAAGACGACGAAGACGAGGAAGGGAAGCAGGCCGCTGACGACGAGACCGACGAAGCCGACGACAGCGATGACGAAGCCGACGAAGAAGACTGCGATTGCCCCGATGGCGAGGAGTGCGATTGCGACGAATCGTCGGAGGAAGAACCCGTCGACGAAATGGACTCCGACGAAGAGGAAGGCCAGCAAAACGCCACGAAGCACACGGCCAAGAAGGGCGGCAAAACCAAGCTGAGCGCGAAGGGCAAAACCAAACTCACGCCGGCTGCCGCCGAGGTGAAGAAGTTCGTCACCGCGTTCGGCCCCCAAGGCGGCGTGTGGTTCAGCGAAGGGAAAACTTTCGCCCAAGCTCAGACGCTGTTCACCACCGGCCTGCAGCAGGAAAACGCCACGCTCAAGAAGAAGGTGAGCAGCCAAGAAACCGCGCTCAGCGCTCTCCGCGGCGAAGAAACGCCGGTAAGTGGCGGGGAGGCAAAACCTGCCGCGAAGCAAATGAACGGCTTGAGCGACGGACAGTCGAAGTTCGCCGCCACGATCAAGCTGCCGAAGTAACCGTTCCGGGCGTGTCCCGGGAAACACAACCCAACCCTGGGCTCTGGCGATCGTCAGGCCCTTCGATCAGTGCTCAGTTGCTGGCGGATCCGCCGGGACGAGTTTTTCACTCGCAACCCAGGATTCGCCACCATGCCCGTCACTCTGCTCGACATCGCCAAGGCCAACAACTCCGATCGCGAAGTGGGCCTGATCGAAGAAGTCGTTCCGTTCATCCCGGAATTGAAGCTCATCCCCGCCCGCACGATCAAGGGCATTCAGTACAAGACGCTCGTCCGCACCAGCTTGCCGAGCGTCGGCTTCCGTGCTGCCAACCGCGGCGTCGCCGACAGCTTCTCGACGCTGGAAAACCGCAACGTCGAATGCTTCATCGTGAACCCGCAATGGGTTGCCGACAAAGCCGTCGCCGATGCGTACGAAGACGGCGCGCCTGCTTACATCGCCATGGAGGCGACGGGCATGACGCAAGCCGCGATGATCGCGCTGGCCAAGCAGTTCTATTACGGAGCCGCCAGCGGCGGCGATAGCGAAGGTCACCCCGGCCTCGTGCAAGGTCACGACAGTTCGATGGTGGTGGATGCCACCGGCGATACGGCCAGCACCGCCAGCTCGGTGTGGGCGGTGAAGTTCGGACCGCAGAACGTGCAATGGGTGTTCGGCAACGGCGGCGATATGTCCGTCAGCGATCCCCAGGTGATGCGCGTTTTGGACTCGCAAAACCGGCCGTACACGGCCTACACGCAGAACATGTTGTTCCGGCCAGGTCTGCAGGTCGGCTCGATCTACTCGGTCGCGCGGATCAAGAACCTCACCGCTCAGACCAACAAGACGCTGAACGACGACATGCTCAGCGACCTGATGGCGCTCTTCCCCGTCGGTCACGAGCCCGACGCCATCTTCATGTCGCGGCGCTCGCTCTCGCAGCTCCGCAAGAGCCGCACGGCAACCAACGCCACCGGCACGCCGGCTCCCACGCCGACCGACTTCGAAGGCTGCCCGATCATCCGGACCGACGCGATCCTCAACACCGAAGCGATCTCGTAGTCCGCGTTTCGCGCAAGTTCCTGCAGCAACTGAGCCAGCCCACGCCTGCCGTGGGCTGGCTTGCGGCAGTAGACGGCCGAACACGCCAAACCGCTCACGATCAGCATTTGAAGGAAAGCAAACATGGGATTCAAACTCAAAGACGACGCACTCAAGGCGACGCGCGTGCTGCCGAGCGCTGCCTCCACGCAAGTCGACGGCGCGGCGATCGCGCTCGGCCACGGGGCTAAAGGCGACTTCCTCGCTCCCGTCGAGTTCAACGTCGAAGCGCCCGCGCTCACCACCACCATGCTGCCCGACACGCGGACGATGAGCTACTCGGTGATCCACAGCGACAACGCCGATTTGTCGTCGGCCGTCGTCCTCTATCCGAACGTCATCGTGCAAACGGGTGCCGGCGCTGCCGGTGCTGCAGCGGTTGAACAAGCGATTCGCCTGCCGGTCGACGTGAAAGCGAATGTCGGCCTGCGGATCAATTCCGGCGCATCGACGACTGACTCGTCGGCTCGGACCGCAACTCTCCGGCCGTTGTTCTAAGCCATGAACTCGATCGACCTGGCCGTCGGAGCGCTCGCCGCCACGCTCCGACTTGCGGCCGGTACCAGCCTTGTGATTCGCCGCGGCGGCGAACGCAGCGAACCGATCATCGGCACGCTGACCGTGACGAGCTACGACGTGCTCGACGAAGAAACCAATTTGCCCCTGCGGGTGAATTCAAGCGATTGGGTGATCGAGAAGTCGCTGATTGTGGTCGGCGGCAAGTCGATCGAGCTGCGACCTGGTGACGAGCTGCTTGCCGGCAGTCGCCGTTTCGAAGTGTTCCCGATTCCCAAGCGGCCGTGCGTGGAACCTCACGACGCCAGCGGCTTGATGGTGGTTGTTCACTCCAAAGAGATCTGATGTCCGACCTGAACCCTGATGACGTGCTCGACAACGTCGCCGACGCGATCACGGAGAAAGTGCGCGCTGGCTACGACGCGAATGCGTTCGTCGGAATGCAGATCCATTCGATCGATTGGAACTACGGTGACTGGGATGACGAGCTGAAGCAACTGTGTACCCGCGTCGATGTCATCCCGGTCACTTTTGAAGAGACGTCGCTCGCGACGCGCACGTCCGACTATTTCCTCTGCCGCTGCGACCTGGCGATCCGCTGCAAATTCGATCCGCAGCTCCGCACGCAGGCGGGACCGATTCACCGCAAGTACGTCGCACGGCTAATTCACTTCATGCAGGAACTCTATCAGTTCCTCCGGCCGAATCCGCAATCCGACGACGCCGACGTCGCCTCTGGCCGGCTGCCGAACTATCGGGACGCGGTGTGGCAGGAAAGCAAAGTCCTCTTCACGTTCCAGCGCGAGCGCCTCCGCACGCAGGGGATGTTCTTCGGCGCCATGAGCGTGAAGTACGGAGTACGCAAGTCAATCACATGATCGAGTTCGGCTACGAGTTCACGGACACCTCGAAGCGCGTCACCGACGCCGCGGCCGAAGCCTCGTTCAAGAACGCTGGGCACGCCGCAGCGTCGATCCGCAAAGACGCGATCAACTCGATCGAGAAGAGCGATTCCGCATCGCTACCGAACACGCCTCCGCACACACGCAAGGGGTTGCTGCCGCGCTCAATCGTTTACTTCGAAGACAAAGCGGAGCAGATGGCCATCACCGGTCCGCGGTTCAGCTTCGTCGGCGAGTCCGGCCGAGCTCACGAGTTCGGCGAAGAGTTTCGCGGTGAAGAGTTTGAAGAGCGCGCATTCATGGGCCCGGCGCTTGATCGTAACGCGGCCCGCTTCGCCAGCAGCTTCGCTGGCTCCATCGGAGTTTAGGAGTTTCACAGCATGCCAGCCAACGAACAAAAGATGGGCTTCGAGGGCCAGATTTTCTACGGCGTCGCCGGCAACACCGCGGGGTCGCTGATCCCCGAGACGCGCGATATGTCGATGACCTACTCGACGGACAAGGGTAACACGACCGCGCGCAATGCGGCCGGCACAATCCCGATCGAGACGGAGCGCGTGACGACCCGCAAGTGGCAGTTCGACTTCAACATGCTGAGCGTTCCTGGCAACGAAGTGCAGGCCGCGATTCTCGCTGCCTCGTACGCGGGCAGCCCCATCGCCTTCCGCAGCAAGGATTTCGCCGCCGGCAAGGGCTACGACGGCGACGTGATCATCGAGCACAAGCTCGGCAAGCCGCTACGTGGTGAACAAACCTACGACGTGACCGTGAAGCCCACGCGCTCTGCCGGCCGCGAACCCGTGCTCTACACGTAAGCGCCGCGCGACTTGGTGTCGAATTTCGAAGTTCATTTTCCCCGGTATCACCATGCAAGCGAACCTGATCATGACCCTGGCCTCCGGTGGTTTAACCATCGGCGGACCGATCCTCATCAACGCCGACACCTCGAATCCGTTCCCGGACGTGCCGGTGCCGAAGGCGATCGCCGGTTCGCTCACCACGCGCACCGACAACGATACCGGCGTCGTCACCGTCGCCAGCGGTCACGGGATCCTCGACACCGACACCATTGATCTCTACGACGCCGACGGCTTGCTGCTGCGCAAGGACGTCGACGTCACGGCTGTGACGTCCACGACGATCACGATCGACGCCGGTACCGGCACCAACCTGCCCACGCAGGGAACGGCCGTCCGCGTCGCCAAGCAAAAGGTGATCTCGCCCGTGTTCTTTGACGCGTCGGGTGTTCAAGCCTTCGCTGTGCAGCTCTCCGTTCCTGGCGCGGTAACGGCAGGCCGTGTGAATTTTCTATCGAGCGTTCCGGCCAGCGTCGGCAACTTCGAGCTCGTCGCCAACGTCGGACTCGTTTTCAACGTCGCCGGCGGCGTGGCGAATCCGCTCTCCGGCGATGCCGTCAAAGTCACCGCCAGCAACGGCAGCATCGAGCTCGACGGCACGCTCACGATCATCTCGATGGAAGATCGCACGCCGTAGTCACCGTGTCCCGGGACACGCCCCACTCACTTTCACGAGAAACGACCATGCATACGTTTAACGACCGCCACGGTGGCGAATGGAACATCGATCTGCCGTTCGGCGAGATCCTCCGCATCAAGGCCAAGGATTCCCGCTTTGATTTGCTCGAGCCGGAAGTCGGTGAACTCGGTAAGCGGCTCGATAACGATTTGCTGCTCTTCTGGGAGCTGCTGCACATCATCGTCGAGGAGCAGGCCACCGACCGTGGCGTGACCGCCCAGGATTTCGGTCGGCTGATGGCAGGCAATTGTTTGATTGCCGCGCAGCAGGCGTTCTTTCGTGAGTGGATCGATTTTTTCCACCATATCCAGCGCCCGGACGTAGCGACGGCGCTGGAGGTGATTCTGCAGCTGAACATCGTGACCGCGGCGAAGGTCAAGGAGCGCATGGCAAGCGACCAGACGATCAAGAATCTGCCGGCGATCGCGAGCGAGAAACTCGACTCAGTACTTACGACTGCATTCAAGGGCTTGCAGGAATCCTGCGACTGGACCCTGAGCGATACACCTACCGAACGCTCTGGCTCCGAAACGAAGGCGTAAAACGCCAGGCCCGCGCGATCATCGTCGCGCAAGCTCACCTGGTGTGGGCAACGTACAGCGCGGCGGAGCTGCAGAGCTACGTCGAAACCGGCGAGTTCACGAACACCACGCCCGAGGAGATCCCGCGCTACAACCCGCTCGTGGCAGAAATGATCGCAAAGAATTGGGAGGGGAACGGTGGCTAGTCGCGGTGATATCGAAGCCGGCAAAGCGTACGTCACCACGTACATCAAGAACTCTCCGTTCATCAAGGGCATCAACGAGATCAAAGCTCAGCTGCAGGGCCTCGGCACCAACGTGCTGAAGCTCGGCGGCGTTATCTCTGCGGCCGGCGCGCTGGTCACCGGACCAATCACGGCCGCCGTCAAACAGTTCGTGACGATGGGGACCGAGCTGCAGAACGTTTCGCGCCGGACCGACGTCGGAGTGGAGGCGCTCGCCGAATTCAAGCACGCCGCCGAACAAACCGGCGCAGCGCTCGGCGACATCGAAGGGGCGTCGAAGTCTGTCACGAAGAACATCGCCGACGCGGCCATGGGTAGCTCCGGTGCGGCCGTCGCTCTGTCGCGATTGGGGCTCTCCGCGGCGCAGCTGAAACAGCAAAAGCCCGAGGAGCAGCTGCAGACCGTCGCTGATCGCCTGGCTGGCATCAAAGACCCAGCGCAGCAGGCCGCACTCGCCACGCAATTGCTCGGCGGCACGAACCTGTTGCCGATGATCGGCCAGCTGAAAGCGTTGCGTCAGGAAGCCCGCGACATGGGGCTCGCGCCGTCGGCGAAAGCAGTCGCCGACGCCGCCAACTTAGGGCGCATGATCAAACGCCAATTCGAGGCGGTGAGTGCGGCCATCTTCGAAATCGGAGCTGCCGTCGCCCCCGTGCTGATGCCGGTCGGCGAAGCGATCATCCGGATCACCGGCAGCGTGACCAGGTGGATCCGCGAAAACCAGGAAGTCGTCCGCACGGTCTTCAAGATCGGCAGCATGATCACCGCGGCCGGCGCGGCTATCACGGCCGTCGGTGCGCTCATCTTCGGTATCGGCACAGCGTTCGGCTTCGTCGCTTCGATCGTCACCGGCGTCGTGTCGGCCATCGGTGGCATTATCACCGTCGTCACCACGATCGCGGGGCTGCTGGCTCCGATCCTAATTCCGCTCGCGCTGATCGCGGCGGCAGTAGGTGGCATCACCACGCTGCTGCTGCGCAACCAAGCTACCTGGAACCTGGTGTCTACGACGGCGAAAGGAGTGATGGCCGACATTGTTGCTGCCATCGCACCGTACGTCGAAGTCGTGAAGACGACGATCGGCGGCATCGTCGACTCGCTCATGTCCGGGGACATTGCCGAGGCCGGCCGCATCGCCATGACCGCGCTTCGCCTGGCGTTCGAAGTCGCGAAGCTGGCCATCGTCAACGGCTGGTTTGCGATCCGTGAGAAGGCCTTAGCGGTGTGGGATAGCATCGCGGTGGCCGCGGCCGGAGCAATTGCCTACATCGGCTCCCTGTTCGGAAGCGTGTTTACCGCGCTCACGGGCTGGGACTACGGCACCGCTCTATCGGCAGGATGGATTGCGTTCCGCGTCGCCGCAGTGGCGGCGATCGATCACGTGCTGCTCTACATTCGCTCGCTCTCAGCGGCGATCAACGCCGTACGCGGCGTGCTGATGAAGACGGTGAAGGACGTCGCTGTAGTCGTGCCCCAAGTGATCAACGCCACTGCGGCCGCGTCCGGCATTGCCGTGCGTGAAGTCGTCGGGCCCGACGTCGCCGGCGCATTCGACAAAGCGGCTGCCGCGGCCGATGCCGCCATGGACCGCGCCGGTGCCGACCGCGATGCGAAGCGCGAAGAACGCGAAGCCGGTGCCGATATCTGGCGCGAAGAGCAAGGCAAGCTGATCGCCGGTCTGCGCGACGAGCTCCATCAACGGGCAGCAGATGCGAAGGCGAAGCGAGCCGAGCTGAAAGCCGGCGGCGCGGGCGACGTCGCGGTTCGTCCACCAGGTGGCGATCCGGCCAGCGGCGCGGCGCTCCGCAATGCGTTCGGCACGTTCAGCGGCCTGGCACTCGGACTCGGCGGCAGCGACGGCGGTTTCGCCAAGCGGCAACTCGCCGCGCAACAAGAGCAGCGCGACCTGCAGAAGAAGCAACTCGACAAGCAGGAGGAGCAACGCGCTCTCGCTGACAAGCTCGTGAAAGTGATGGGGGTGGTCTAATGGTTTTCAGCTTTCAACGCCGCGCGACCAGCCCCTCCAGCCTCGTCACTACGTTGCTGCCGGTGCTCGAAATCACGCAAGAAGAAGAGTGGATTGCTGACGGCATCGACGATGCAGAGACAGTGCGGAACCTGGCGTTTCAGATGTCGCCGGCGGCGATCCCGACGACGCAGTTGATTCTCTACCGCCGCGGCGTGACTCTCTCGCGCCAGGGCCACGCGTTGTATTACGTGACGGTGCATTACACGCCGCGCGACCGCACGAAGTGGACGTGGGATTTCGACACGTCAGGCGGCACGTTCAACATCAAAACCAGCCGGCAGCACATGGGTAGCTACGTGCAACCTGGCGAAACCGCGAAGGATCACAAGGGCGCCATTGGCCGGCAGCTCGACGGCTCGGTCGACGGTGCCGATATCGTCATCCGTTCGATGAAGTTCAACGTGACGTGCGTTCAGCCGCTGGGCGTGGTCACGATCGCGTATGCGATGCACATCCATGAGTTGACCGGCTGTGTGAACTCGAAGCCGATGTTCGGCCGACCACCTGGCGAAGTTCTGTTTCTCGGCGGCCGCGGCTCCGATGGCACGGAAACCGAGGCCTCGGTCGGCTGCATGTTCGCGATCGAGAAGAACCTGCAGAACAAACTGATCGGCGGCATCAACGTGGTGCAGAAGGATGGCCACGATTACGCATGGGTCGAATTCAAAAACGATACCGACGGTGATTCTCCCGTGACCGTGCCAGTGCAGATCGACGTGTGCCGGGTCTACGATCGCGTCGACTTGGCGGCCGAGCTCGGCTTCGGGGGATAGCTCATGACCGACAAAATGAATCCCGGCGACTCGCCGCAGAAAGGACCGTTCAACAGCCGCGCGTGGAACCGCGTTGTTGAGTCTGCAGACGACTATCACGATCGCCGCGCTCAGGGCGTTGCGCAGAAGCACTTACCGCTGTCGCGCCCGTCGCAAACCGTGATTCAACTTCGCAACAGCTGTGGCGCAAATCTGCGGCGTGGCGAAGTACTGGAGATCGACGATTACATTCTCGATCCGCTGGACAACGCCAGCCTATGGTTCAACGGCGTGACACCGAACATGAAGCGGTCTGGCTGGGCAATCGCTCTCGAACCGATTCCGTACGCGCCTGCTCGGCCGCGGATCGGCGCGGCAGTGATGAACGGCACGTGCGTGGGGATCGTCGAGATCACGAACAGCGCGCATCGGTTCGCGCGGCGCGACGCGGAGCGGCGGACGTTCGTGTCCGCCGAGCGCGGAGCGGTGAAGATCCTGCACGTCGGCCGGTCCGTGAGTGGCGGCAACGAATGCGCGGTCCACATTCTCGACGACACGCCGAATTGGTTTCTCGGCATCGTGCGCGAAGACTACACACAAAGCACGCCGAGCAGCGGCAGCAGCAGCTCCACGGCGAAGATCAAGATCGACGTCTACACGCGCGATCTCGACGGCCGCAAATGGCGCAAGCTCCCTGGCGTGGTGATCGAAGCGGAAGACTGGTTTCTCAACAAAGGCGAAAAGCTCGAGAAGAAAACGAAGGTCCGCGTCGACTGGTACATCAACTGTTGGGCGGTCACGGGCATGTACTGTTCGCCCAGCGATCTCGACGAGCTTAAACCCAAGTCGCCGTCGACCGGCTACCCGGGCGAGCAGGAACCAACGACCGACACGACGCAGAGCAGCAACACCGAAGACATCGGGAACTACGGCGAGACGCCCATCTTGCCAGGCTACGACTTCAACCCCCAAGGATCCACACAATGGCTGGCGTAATTGGCCGCGTATCGACTCCCCAAATCGCGCTTGCAGCTGCCACGGCGAAAACCGTGCTGCAGCTCGTCGCGCCGAGCAACCACCGCGTAAAGGTGCAGCGTCTCTCGGTATCATTCGAGGGAACGAACACCACCGACGCGCCCGTTCAAATCGACATCGTGCGGCAGACCACGGCCGGTACCTCGACCGGCACGACTCCCGTCAAAGACAATGACAGCGATGCCGAGACGCTGCAGACCACGGCGAACCGCGCCGCTTCGGACGAGCCGACCACCACCGACCTGCTCGACTCGAAAATGTGTCATCCTCAGGGACGCATCGACTTCGGTCCGTTCACGATCCCTGGCGGCGGCCGCATCGGCATCCGGTGCAATGCACCGAACGCCGTCGACTGCATTGCCTCAGCCGTCTTCGAGGAATAACCATGGGTATGCGAACCGCTGGCCCCGCGTGTTGCTGCTGCGAACACTTCATTCGCGGCAATGAGATCAGCAGTTTCATGATGCCCGGCGGTGGGTTGTCGGGAACCTTCATTGACGAGAAACCAGACAAGCCCACCGATCAGCGCGTGCGAGTAAACCAGTTGATCACGCCCGGCGGCGACTCGCTCAGCGTTCACACGATCGCCCCCGACTGGAGCAACAAGCGGCTCTACTACGCCTACAGCACACGCGTGCGCGACAGCGGCGGGACGATGATCGATATGAAGTCGACGTTCAAGTGGTGGGATACCAAAGACGCTGGGCCCGGCACGGCCGTGGCTGAAGTGAACAGTTTGATTTGCGACGCGCTGGCGGCGAGTCCGGACGAAGAGAAGATCTATTGGGCGGCGCGTGCGTACGTCGATGGCGCCTTTCCTAACCTCTCGTCGAATTACGGCATCGACCTGCGCCGGATGAATTACGACGGCACCAACCAGGCGAACCTGGCTACGGTGAATGTCTACCGCACGGGCAGCATCGCGACGGCCGGCAAGCTGGGCTCGATGCTGGTGAACCGCAAAGAGAACCGTCTCTACTACGTCGTGCGCCAGAACGTCACGACGTCGACCGCGGCCGATTGGGTTTGGGAGATTCGCTATCGTGATCTCGGCACCTTCGCCGAGTCGACCATCTACAGCGTGACCGGCGCGCAAACGACGTCGGGGCTCGGCAGCAGCGTGATTCACTTGCTGAACTGCCTGTCGTTCGACCTGGCGGACGGAAAAATCTATTGGTGCGAGCATTACCTCACGGCGAGCAGCCGGCAGGAAGGCAAGGTTCGCCGCGCGAATCTCGACGGCTCCAGCGTCGAGCTGCTCTATCAATCGGCCGATCCCTACGCAGTGAACTTCGCGAGGTACAGCAACAAGCTCGGCCTGATCGTGCACGGCGACAAGGACCGCACCGGCAACGTGCTCACGCCGAAGAATGGCGTGTGGCTTCGCGACAAGGCGAACTGGTCGACTGCGGAACAAATCGCGACGGAAGGAGCGCCAGAGACGCTGAACTTCGACGCGACGAGCAGCTTTCTCTGGTGCGGTTTCGAGGGCAGTTCGGCTTAGGTGTCCCGGGACACGCGCGCAAAAAAACCCCGGTTGGGTTTGCAGGATCGCGACCTGCCATCGCTACGCTGCGGACCAACCGGGGCTGCGTGGATTGTAACCAGCTCGCACGACTTGCGTCACTGAGGGCCGAACACCGAAGCGCCGCGTCGGGCTTCCGCGATGATTGCGCCTGCGAACTCTTCGAGGGCCCTCTGCAGATGTTGCTGCCCGAAGTGATCGTCGCCATGAAGAACTGCCGTCACGATCTCGCCGGCAGCCGCGGCAACGGCATCAGTGCCGGATTTGCGAGTCTGCGCAGCGAAAAAATTCGGCGGCAACAGAGCGCGCATCCGATCGCCCAGCTCCCCGTCCGGAAGTTCGTTCAGTGAATCGAACACGTGGTCGCCAAACCCGGTCTCAACGAACCGGTTGTCGATCGTGTTTAGGAAGCCGGCCGCACGCGTGCCCGACGCTTCGTCGGTTAGGTCAATGAATCTGAGCATCGCCCTATTCTGCGCACCATTAGCTCGCGTGGCCACACTGCGTGCAGTGGTATTTCTGCGTGCCGAGCGTCATCCCGTGCCAGATGGCCCAGGCGATCGCGATGGGGATCCACAGCCCGCAGGTGAACACCGACAAGATCGCGTGTCCCGTGGTGAAGGTTTTGTTCTGCTCCGCGTTCGCTTTCTGATGCAACGTGGGGCGACGGCACGAGGGGCAAAAGGCTTGTTTCTGCAGCATCGACATTGGTGTTTGCTCCGCGCAGCGCGATTGCAAGGCTGTGACGGAAGCTGTCATCACCTGGCCCGCGCGACCGGCGCAACCCGGGACCATCGACCTTCGGAACCGAAGGTTACAGGTTCGACCCCTGTTGGGCGTACTGATCATTTTCAGATGTCGCAGAAAACGCGTATTCTCCGGCGTTTTCGCAATTCTCGCGTTGGGCATTCGCCTCGATGCACTTACTTTCACCGGCTTGCTGCGCCGCTTTGAGCGCGCCGGGCGGGCGTGATGGTAGTAGGAAACGTTCCGAAGACCATTCGCGGGAAGGACCTAGCAGGCTCCGGCTGCCGGCCTTCGCCAGTTCCAGGGATGCAAGTCTGGATGGGAGCCACGGGGGAATTGCGCAATGTCAGTTCCAAACAAGTGCTAGACCTGACGGAGCGCTTTTACGATTTCGGTGCCAGCGGCCTGCCAGCCGGGAATGATGCCGGCGAAGAGGCCGACGACGAGCGACACCGCAACGCCAACCATGGCGATCTGCAGGGATGGCTGAAAGGCGATCGTGACTCCTTCTGCGCCAATCGCGAATCCGCCGAAGAATAAGAGGAAGGTGCCGAAGCCGATGCCCAATAGGCCGCCGGCGAAGCTTTGTAGCACGCTTTCGGCGAGGACGAGGCGGAAGATGCGTGCGGGGCGGAGGCCGAGCGTTTGCAGCACGGCGTGTTCCTTGATGCGATCCTGCACGGCCATCACGGTAGTGGTGGCCACGAGCGCGAGCACCAGGCCAACGCAGGCATAGCCCAGGTAATGCGCAAAGCCGATCAGTTCCGCCAGATCGGAAAGAGTATCGCGCTGAAACACCCCTTTCGAGCGCGTCGTCGTTGCCACTGGTCCGCTGCGAAAGCCGGCGTCGATCGCGCGGCAGAGTTCGTCCGGCTTCGCTCCTTCGGCGAGTTGCACTTCGAGTTGTGTGACGGTTCCGACCGATGTTTTGCCGCGGGCTCGCTGCAAGAAGTCGAGATGCGTGTAAATGAAGTTGTCCTCGGCAGCAACGGTCGAGCGGAAGATGCCGACAATCGAGACCGTCACGTCGCCGATCGTGAATTTTTGTCCGGTCTTCAGATTGCGTCGCGCGGCGATGGCCTGGCCGATCACCGCGCCATCGGTGCGGCCGTCGAAATCGCCCCAGTTGCCGGTGAGCAATTCCAACTTGCGGGCGGTCCGCAGTTTCTCCGGCGGCAAGCCGTTGAACACGACGACGTCGAGGCTCGCGCGGCAGTTGTTGGTGAAGACCTTGATTGGAACGACATCCTTCACGCCGGGCATTTTTTGGACCGTGCGGGCGTAGTCTTCGGGCAGTTTGCTGCTGGAAGGGCAGAAACGGTTCTCTTGAAAGACTATTAGCGTCCGCTCGGCTTCCTGGCTGCTCGTGAGTCGTTCCAAACCTTGCTGCACCGCGCCGACAAAGCAGAAGACGAACAGCGCGACGGCCGAGCCGCTGACGGTGAGCATCGTGCGGCCACGATGTCGCCACAGATTCTTGAAAACGTAGGGAGCAAACTTAAACATGGGTTAGGCCCTCCGCTCGAAGGATTCGCCGCCAACCACGCTCACCTGCTGGCCGCGCTCGATCAGCTTTCCCTTCTCCAGGCGAATCTGCCGCTGAGCCAGTGCACCGACGCGCGGATCGTGCGTCACCACAATCAGCGTCATGCCGAGTTCAACATTCAGCCGCCGAATCAACTCGAGAATCTGATCGGTTGTTTCGGCATCGAGGTCACCGGTTGGTTCGTCGGCGACGATGATCGTGGGATTGGCGACGATCGCGCGAGCAATGCCCACGCGCTGTTCCTGACCACCGGAAAGTTGTCGCGGGTAGTGATCGCGACGATCCGTCAGATTCACTGCTTCAAGAGCAATCATCACGCGCTTGTGCCGCTCGGCTGCATTCATCGGCAACAAGAGCAAGGGCAACTCGACGTTTTCGTAAGCCGAGAGAACTGAAATCAGATTGTGCATTTGGAAGATGTAGCCGATGTTCTCGGCTCGCCAATCGGCGAGCGCCGAGCGCGAAAGTTTCGTGATATCAACTCCCTTGATCACGATCGCTCCCGATGTCGGGCGGTCGATGCCGGCGATGGCATTCAGCAGCGTCGATTTGCCGGAGCCGCTCGCTCCCATCAGGCTCACGAACTCTCCTTGCTCGACTTGCAGCGTAACTTCGTTGAGCGGAGTGATGATCTCATCCCCTTTGCGGAATTGCTTGGTCAGCTTCGTAATTTCGACAAGTGCCATCGGTGGCGTTCCTTACTTTTGATTCACGCGAATCCGCATTCCGTTCTTCAGCGCGTCCCGGCCGGAGACAATCAGCTTGTCGGTAGCCGTCACACCTTGCGTCACTTCCACCAGTTGTTCGGTGCCTGCCTTGCCGAGATGCACCGGCTTTTCGATCGCGCGCGAAGTTTGCAAATCGGCAACCCAAACCGTCGCGCCGTCGCCGCTGCCGTTCACGAGTTCGCGGGGAATCAAATGTCGCAAAGGATCGTTCTCCGCCAGTGTATTCTTCGGCAAATCTGGAGCGAGAAACGTCACCTGCACGAGCATGTCGGGCTTCACCACCGCCGGCGGGTCATGAATCGCAACCTTCACTTGCAGCGTGTTCTTTTGAATGTCGGCAACTGAATTCACCGCGATCACCTGGCCGCTGAGCGCCGCGCCGAGAGCAGCCGTCGAAATTTGCACCGGCTGACCGACGAGGACTTGCGGGACGTCTTCCAGGCGAACGTCGGCACGGACCTGCAACATTTTCGGATCGTAAAGACTGACAACTGCGCTGGAATCGCGCTCGGAGGCCGGCGATAAGCCGACAAGGCGACGTCCTGGTTGGGCATGCACGGCCAACACCTTGCCGGCACAGGGCGCGACAATGGTCATGCGCGTCAGCCGCAATTCCCCGCTGTCGACCACGAGCTTCGCTTGCTCCATGCGCGCAGCCGCGATCGTGCAATTAGCTTCCGCTTCTTGCACCCTACGATTCTCTTCGGATTTCATGGTGAGTTGCGAGCGGAGCGCTGCGACCCGTTCGCCCCACGATTTGGCTTCGGCTTGCAACCCTTTCTCGCGCTGCGTGAGTTCCATAACTGTCGCCGAGGCAGTATCGAATTCGCTCTGAGCCCGTTGTATGGATCGGCCGGAAACGGCATCGCCGACGCTCTTCTTCCCTTCCAGATCCTGCTGCGCCAATTGCTTCCGGGCTTGAGCGGCCTTGAGCAACGAAGGAAGCGACTGCAGTTCGGTATCGGTCTTGCCAAATGCCGCTTCGGCTTCGGCGACCGCGGCTTGCAGGTGAACGGGGTTCGCCAGGCTTTGGCGGGCCGCACTCAGCGACGCATTCGCTAACCTCTCCTCGGCTTCCCGCAAACGAAACGCGGCCTTCGCTTCAGATAGCGCGAGCTTCGCATCGACGTCGACGAGTTTGCCGAGTGGTTCGTCTTTCTTCACTTCCTGCCCTTCAATCACCAGCAGCGATTCGACGATCCCTTCCACTTGCGCGGAGACAACTGTCGCCGTGGGCCGCGGCTCGATCCAGCCGGCGGCTTGAAACAGGGGCGTTCCCGATTGTTGGACATCGGCCCGCATCAGCACGACCGGAGTGACTGTTACAGCTTTTGCAGGCAGCAAGCTCTCCTGCAGCGACCACCCGACGACTGTCACGAAGAGCGCGAGGATGCCGCCCGGCAGCGCAAAACGAGTTAGCCAATTGCGCGGCCTGGCACCGACCGAGCTCACTGACGACGAGCGGTCGACGGCGAGTTGCCTGAGGTCCAATGAAGAAGTCATCGCAAATTCCTTGCGTTATTTACGCACGAACACGCCACTGGCGAGCACGGTCAGATTGCCGGCTTCATCCTTCTTGGCTTTACCTTTGAGAACCACGGTCGTAAGTTCTTTCACGCCGAGCAATTTCTTGGCATCGGAAGCGACCGTCTTCCCCTCGGAATCGATGATTTTTACTAGCGCCTTACAGCTCGGCAGCTGATCGGTGTCGCAGCAGTAGTCCCAGGGCGTCTTGCAGTCGTCATCATCCTTCTCGTTGCACGGCTTGAGCGATTTGTCGACGATCATGAAAGCCGCTTGCCCTTCTACCCAGGGCTTCTCATCGCCGCCGATGCGGCCCTCAATCACGATGTCGTCGCCGTCCTTGGCATCGGCTTTCAATTCCTTCACACCCTTCGCGTCACCGGGTTCGGCCGCGAGGACATACTTCGCGCCTTCCGCCGAAGGACCGCTCGACGCGGCCGGCGCGGGAGCACCTCCGCCACAGCCAACGAGCACACTCACGAAACTTAGCAATCCCAACATCACCATCAATCGCATGATCCATTCTCCAAAACAGGGTTAAACCGCTTTCAATCCATCCACCACCGAATGCTGCATGGCTTTCCAAGCCGGCGGGATCGCGCCGAACACTCCGAGCAACAATCCCACGCCGCATCCAACCAACATTGCGACGCTATCGACGCGCAGCGCAAAAGCTCCCATCGTGAATCGCACCGCCGTACCGTTGACGACAAAAATGGCGACCACAGCTGCCAGCAGCGAAGCCGTCGTCGACAACAGAACCGCTTCTTGCATGAGGCTGATCACAATCGCCCGCCGCCGATAACCAACGGCCTGCAGCGTGGCCAACTCGCGCACACGGCCCATCACCGAGCCATACATCGTGTTGAGCCCGGCAAACACACCCGCACCGGCCACGAGCAGCACCACCAACCAGCCGAGCATGCGAACGGGTTGATAGTGTTTTTGCAGTGCCGCGTAGTACTTCATTTCGCCAACGGCCTGCAGTTCGAGGTCGTAGCGCTCCTTGCAAAAGAGTTCAACGTCACCGGGCGCGGCAGAATCGTTTAAGGCGATGGCAACCAGGCTGAGATCTTGTCTTTTGAGCGCCGCTTGAAAATCCGCTAGGGGCACCCAAATTTCCGATTCAAATGCTGCCCCACCAGCTGCGAACCGGCCCGCAATTTTCCAATCATGGCCGTCGAAGCGAATTGATTTCCCGATCTGCAAATCCGCATCGTTGCAGCCCAACTTGGCGGCGACGAGTTTGCCGACAATCACTTCGCCCGCGCCCGGCCAATGTCCCTCAGTCAATTGCACCTGGCGACGAACAAGCGGCGCGGAGGGCGAAACGCCACGAACAATGCCGAACAGCGGCGGGTCATTTTCGCTGCGCGCGACCCGAGTGCCGACGTACAACTCCGGTGAAACCCGCGCTACGCCGTGCTGCTTCTCGATTGCAGCCAAACTGGCGGAGAGCAGCGCTGCAGTACGGCCCGGAATGGCACTATTTTCAATGTCTTCGGCCGTGTTGATTGAATAGACAAGCACAACGTTCGGTTGCCCGGTGACGGCGAGCGAACTCTCTAAGCCGCGAATGAAGGCGACGACGACAAACACCAAGAATACGACGGTCGCGAGCGCGCCGAGCGTGAGCGCGCTGCGTGCCGGGCGACGCAAAAGATTGCGCACCCCGTATTCCCAGGGAAGTAAGCGAAGCCGAAACATCTGCCAAGATCCGTAAACTGCGAAGACAGAATGCGCGCAAGATGACGCGCGGAGCAGCCAACGGATTTGCTTACAGTAAGAGAGATTGAACGACGACGCGCAGGCCCTTGCCCGCATCGTCTCTCGGAGGCCGTAGCTGGCCAGAAACGATCGCGATTGATTCCACCGCCAACTGCGGCGGCGCTTCTACAATCGTCCAAATCGGTGAAACAGCCAGGTCGTGATCCGCCGGAATGGAATCTGCGATCTTCACGGGGCTATTGCAAAAGCAGCCCGTATGCGACCGATTCTGCTCGTCCTCAGTAGGGAGTTGTTCGCCCTTCCTGCTCTGCTCGGCAAGACGCTTCGCTTGACAGCAACGACACCCGACCGACTGCGTAGCATCGCCCCGGCCGGCATGTGCCGCGGTACAAGCGTACCGGCACCCCAGCATCTGGCAAATCATCGCGATGAGTAGTACCAAACGAAGCATGGCATTCCAGGTAAAGAACTTCTGTTTAAATCCTATTCCCAATTTGAAAACAGAGCAAACCCATTCACTGGTGTAGTTTGGGATGGATCGATTTGGGAACGTTCCATCTCATTCGCGAGGGACCAATTCGCCATCATGCGCGCCGCTTTCCGGTTCAAGCGCGCCGGATTTTGCGCCACCTGCTTGCAGTGGTTTTGCGCAAGTGCCTAGATTACCAAGAGGTTGCGGCGATCGATTCGATCCCTCTTGGCGTATTTCTTCCGCCCTCTCTTTGGCCCAGCTCCCAGCGTGCCTCTGGCGTTAGGGTGGATACTGTGTGTCCCGTCTTTACCGTTCTGCCGACCTTGCCGCGGCGACTTTTCTCAGCAGCTCTTGTCTTTCTCGCGGAGGCAAAAAGGTATCATCCTTGGCCGCGATCGTGCGCTCGACGTAGTTCAAATAGCGCTCGACAAATGCCGGATCAGTGACTTGGCTGGCGAGCAGCGAGCCATGAATTGATGCGATGAACGCTTCTCGCCGAGCTTCGAGACTGTGCGCTCGGGCAGAGACGATCATCTGCGTAGCAACGGCGATTGCGGCAGTCGCCAGGAACAGACTACGCAGCGAACATCGCGGGATAAGGTGGCGGCTTGGCATGGGGAGAATTCCCTCGCAGGTAGGGTGCTTTATGAGCGTATCCTCTTCCATCCATCAATGCAAATGTGATTAAGGCGTGGTCGTGGGATTTAATAAATGAGATTTGGAGGGCAGGAATACTCAGGCTGCCGTCTATTTCGAAAGGCTTCAATCGACTATTCCAAGAGACGTCGATCTCGTCGCACCACACTGAGCGCGATTTCACCGCGCACTATTTGAAGGAACCTCCGATGCCCACCATGATGTTTGTGAATCTGCCTGTCCGAGACTTGCAGGCTTCGATGCGGTTTTATGAAGGGCTTGGGTACAAGCACAATCCGCAGTTTACGGACGAGACGGCGGCGTGCATTGTGATCAGCGAGACGATTTATGTGATGCTGCTGACGCATCCCAAGTTTGCCAACTTTACGCCGAAGGCGATCGCCGATACGACGAAGGTCACAGAGGTGCTCCTCTGTCTTTCGTGCGACAGCCGCGAAGCCGTCGATGGCTTGGTGGCGAAGGCGCTCGCGGCCGGGGGCTCGAAATCACAAGATCCGGTGGATCACGGCTTCATGTATCAGCACAGCTTTCAAGATCCCGATGGTCACATGTGGGAACTGGTGTGGATGAACATGCCGACGCAGTAGCACCAACAGTAGTACACGCAGCCACGCAACAAGAGAGAAGACCATGTCCACGAAAGCGCAACACATCACCGGCTGGGTTCTGACGGTGCTTGTCGGTTTGTTTCTGATCGGAGCCAGCGGGGTTCCGAAGTTCCTCGATTTCCCCGGCAAGGCCGAAATGATGGAGCACCTGCGCATCCCCCTGAAGCTGCTACCAGCGCTGGGTGTGCTCGAGATCGCCGTCACGGTGCTCTACCTCATTCCGCGCACGTCGTTCCTGGGTGCGATTTTGGTCAGCGGTTACTTGGGCGGCGCCATCTGCACGCATCTGCTAGTCGGCGACCCGTGGTGGTTTCCGGTCATGATTGGTGTGCTGATGTGGCTGGGTTTGGCGCTACGGCAGCCGATGATCTTTTCGTTGCTGATGAATGGCGCGACAGGACCGCGGCGGGAGATGTAGTAGTTGTAGGCCGGAACTGCGCGATACGTCCGACTGTTGCGGCGGCTACAATGCAGGGAGTCACTTCAGAAAGGGACGCCCATGAATGCTCACGTCGCTCAGGCTCCGTTTTTTCCGCCGTGGTATTTTTGGCTGTTTGTCTTTTCGCTCGTCGTGGTCATCGCGGGCACGATCATTGTGATTGTGTATCTCAACGTCAGCGCCGAAACCGAACGGCGTCGCAACGACCGCGAAACAGCGGCCCGGCTGATTGAGGTGATGGTCGTGCAGCGCAAGATGTCGCCTGAAGAAGTCGAGCAGATTCTGAACTGCTACTGGCAACCGGGCAGCTTTTGGTCCCGCTTTCACCGCTGGTTCAGCCGCGCGAATCCACCTGTGTCGTCGGAACCGCCGAAGTATACGCAGTATCCGAAGGCTTCGTAGTGACAGACGGAAGAGATCCTACGAATGAATGTTTTGATTTTGCTCGCTCTGCTAAGTATCACGGCCGATGAGCGGTTGATTGTGTGTGGCGGCGACGAGGTGTTTGTCATTCCCGCCGATAAAGTGGTGCTGCCGGCCGAACGGATTTGGCGATGGCGGGCGGCTGACTCGACTGAGATTCCTGCCGAGATGCAGCGGCAATTTCGGACCACCGACGAATGCAAGCCGGTCGGCGAATCGATCTTGATCACGTCGTCGGGTGGCGGCGTGGCGCTGATTCGTCGCGCTGATAAGAAGTGCCTCTTTCACGCCTCGGCGCGGAATGCTCATAGCGCCTGTTTGCTGCCCGATCGGCGCATCGCGGTGGGATCGAGTTACGGCGGCGATGAGTTGCTGATCTTTGACCAGGACAAACCAGGCGCAACGGCAGAACCAATCGCGCGTATTCCGCTCAATGGAGCACATGGCGCCATCTGGGATGAAAAACGCGAGCGACTTTGGGCCATCGGCGGCAAGGAGTTGCTGCTGGTCGAGATTGCCGCGCGCGACAAATCATCGGCGATTACGATCGACAAACGTTTCGAACTTCCCACGCCGGGCGGGCACGATCTTTCGCCCTGCCAGGATCCGCGCTTTCTCTTTGTCACAACCGACACGAACGTCTATCGCTTCGATACGCAGGAAACAAAGTTCTCGCCGCAGCAAGAACTCGCCGACAAGGTGCACGTGAAGTCGGTCGCTCAATCGGCCGTCACCGGCCGGATTGTTTACCACCAGGGGACCGAGAAAACCTGGTGGAGCGATACGATTCGCTTTTTGAATCCGTCCGCCGAACTGCATGTGCCGGACGAACGGCTGTATAAAATTCGGTGGGATGCGGGGAAATAAGGGAGCCGCTTACCGCCCACCAATAAAGGGTTTGCTATTCGTCGTCAGTCTCTTCAAATCATCCTCCGAGATTTGGTCTCCCTCGCCACGGGTGCAGATAGCACGGGCGGTTTTGGCGGAAATGGTGCGAGGCAGGCTGACCACCGAGCCGTCCATGAGGGCCACGCGGATGCTGTTGCGGACGATCCCTTTGGCGGGCGGAGTGAGCTGGCCCTGTTCGACCAGGGGTGATTGCTGCTCTGGCAACTACTTGAAATCTTTCGGGCGCGCTTCGTGCCCCTCGCGCGTGCAGATCGCCCGCAACGTCTCTTCGGAGACGTCCCGCAATACCGGCGCTACAGAGCCATCCATCATGGCGACTCGGACAACCATCGGGGCATAGCCTTTGGAGGGCGGATTGAGGCGGCCTGTCTTGGCGAGTTGCACAAACTCGTCGATGTTGATGTCACGCGGTTCGGTCCACACAATTCCCGTTCCCTCGCAATGCACGATGCCGACCGTTTGCCCCGTCCCGTCGACGATACTGTTGAAGCTTAGCCGGTGCTCTGGCGTTTCCGGCTCTGGAAATGCGCCCTGGGGATCAGCAATGGCGACAAACGAAGTATGGATCGAGTCCTCCGGCGCGAAGGGGGTGCGGTAGATGTCGGGCATCTGCTTGGCCACTTTCAGGTTGTGCGGACTATCCCACGGCTCATCAAAATGGAACCTGTCAAAAAGTGACTTTCCCTGGGCTCCCATAAAGGGCAACAACTGCACGCGCCAACTGAAGCGATGCTTTGCCCCGGCAGGATAGCCGTTGGGCAGAGCGTGATATTTGTCTTCATGATTGTGCACGAACAGGATGATCCGTTTCAGGTGATCAACCGACTTCGACATCTTCAGGTAGGGTTGAACCCAAAGATAACTAACGGTTACACCCAGTAGGAATACAACCACAAGCACGATCAGGATGATACGCATCACACTGCTTGAGGGCGATTTTTTGGCAGCGGCACGCATGTTGGACCTTCGCGAATTTGCAGAAGCCGGGAAACTGCCTAACGTTACTCGGAAGCTGGCATAGAATCCAGCGTTGCGGCTGAAGGGCATTTTTGTGTGCTGTCGCACGTTCGCGAACCCGTATCAACTCGCACGATCGCCTCGCCTCACGACTCAGGCTTTCCTTATTGCTTTCGCCGATCCTGATTAAAAGGACTCACTCAATGAGTAATGAGCACGATCCGTGGGTGATTCGCACCGACTTCTTGGATGACGCGGCGTGGGAGGAAGTGTGCGCGCTAATTGCCGCGCCGCAAACAGAGGATCGGTTCCTGGCGTACGTTCGCTACGTGAGCGACAAACGCTGGCAAGACGCGCTGCCGGAGAAGATTTTTGCAGCGCTTGCCGCCGATGAGATCCCCTCTGGCTTTTGTTTTGTCATCGATCGCCGTTGTCTCACCGATCCGGAACATCCAGTGCTGGTGCTGGGTGAAGTCACCGATTGGGACAACTGGGATGAGGCCGTCGATGAAGATCCACCGAAAGTGAATCTCGCGTTTCGGGCGCTGCCCAGAAAGATTCAAGCGATTCAGAACAACGTCTCGATCGGCAATATGGATCTGGAAGAGTTTGCCCAGTGCGCGGATGCGGATGGCGTGTTTCGAGATTTTCCGCGCAGCTAGATGGCGGCTAGGAGGCGAACTCGCTCGTACGAAGCGGGGCTTCGTACTACGCGATCCTGAGCGAGGAGTGACGGAACGCAACGCGTTCCGCTGTCTTCCTCTAATCTCTAGCCCCTAACCTCTGCCTTACTCAGTGATGATATCGTCGACCGTCTTACCGGCCGGGATCATTGGGAGCACGTGTTCTTGGTAGGGCACTTGGACGTTGAGGACGTACGGGCCCTTGTAGTTGATCATTTCTTGCAGGGCAGCCGTCAGGTCTTCCTTCTTGCTGACGTTGGCCGCGCCCCAGCCGTAGCCCTTGGCGATGCCGACGAAGTCCGGGTAGCGGTGTTGCTCGGCCATGTAGGCGTTGCCGTCCCATTTGCGTTCGCCGCTGGCGTGTTCGTGCTCGATCGGGCCCATGTAGGTGTGGGCGCGGTTGCTCGAGTAGAAGCGGTCTTCCCATTGCACCACCATGCCCAAGTGCTGGTTGTCGAGCAGCAGCACTTTCACCGGCAGGTTTTCGCAGTAGCAGGTGGCCATTTCTTGAATGTTCATCTGGTAGCTGCCGTCGCCGTCGATGTCGACGACCAGGGCATCGGGATGAGCGGCTTGCACACCCATGGCGGCGGGCAGGCCGAAGCCCATCGTGCCGAGACCGCTGCTCGACAGCCAGGTGCGCGGGTGCTTGAACTTGTAAAACTGAGCAGCCCACATCTGATGCTGACCGACGCCCACGCTGATGTAGGTCTTCTTGTCTTGCGTCAAGCGGCTGAGCTCGGCGATGGCGTGCTGTTGCAGAATGCCCTTGCTGTTCTGATCGAACTTGAAGGGCTGTTCCTTTTTCCAATCCTGGCAGAGCTTGACCCACGAGCCAATCTCGGCGGGAGCTTCGACGGTCTTGTTGATCTCACGCAGGGCGTAACCGACATCGCTGCAAACCGGAATGTGGGCTGGCTTGTTCTTGTTGAGCTCCGAAGGATCGATGTCGATGTGGATGATCTTGGCGTGTTTGGCAAAGGCTTCGAGCTTGCCGGTCACGCGATCGTCAAACCGCACGCCGAAGGCGAGGAGCAGGTCGCAATCGCGGACGGCCCAGTTCGAATAAACGCTGCCGTGCATGCCGAGCATGTCGAGCGAGAGCGGGCCTTCGTTCGGATAAGCGCCGAGGCCCATCACGGTCATGGCGACCGGAATGCCGGTCTTCTTGATGAACGTGCGGAGATCTTCCGACGCTTCCGACGAGATCACGCCGCCGCCCGCGTAAATCACAGGCCGCTTGGCCAGCTTGATGGCAGCGACGATTTGCTTGATCTGTTCGGGCTTGGCTTTCGGCGCGGCACCGCTGTAGCCCGGCAGGTTCATCTTCACATCCCAGTCCGGCACGCAGTCGCGGTTCTGCACGTCCTTTGGCATGTCGATGAGCACCGGACCAGGGCGACCAGTCGTGGCAATGTGAAAGGCTTCCTTCATCACGCGAGCAAGGTCGTTCACGTTCGTCACGAGGAAGTGATGCTTGGTGATCGGGCGGCAAACTTCGACGATCGGCGTTTCTTGAAAACCATCAGTGCCGATCATCGGCGTCGGCACTTGGCCGGTGATGGCGATCAGCGGAATGCTGTCGAGCTTGGCATCGGCAATGGCGGTGACGAGGTTCGTCGCGCCCGGACCGCTGGTGGCAAACACCACGCCCGGCTTGCCGGTGGAGCGGGCGTAACCTTGAGCAGCGAAAGCGCCCCCTTGTTCGTGACGCGGCAGGATGGTGCGGATCTTGTCGGCGTACTTGGTGAGGGCCTGGTGCATCGGCATCGAAGCGCCGCCCGGATAGGCAAAGACGACATCCACGCCGTGATCGACCAACGACTTGACGAGGATGTGGGCCCCGTTCATCACTTGGGTTTCGGTGGCAGTGGCGGGGGTGGTGGCAGTAGCCATGGCGTCTTACTCCAAAAAACTCAGCAAAATCGGCATATTCCGGGTGCCCGCGTGTTCGAAACCGCTGCCTCAAGGCGCAGCTTCGCCGCACGGGGAACCCTTCAGATTATGCCACATGTTCCTCTTCGACAAGGCAACGGGTGAGGTGGTTCGCGGGGAATGGTTGGAAAAACAAGAAGCAGCTCCGGCAAAGTCGGAGCTCCGCCTGCGGATCGCGGAGGTAACCCGTTCCCAGGGCTCCAGTGGGCACCCCTAATTCAGGCGAGGAAAATATAACAAGTGATACTTGATTCAAAATTACTCTAGGCCTTTATGTCACAACGGCTTAAAGCAAAATCTGCCGAGAATCATATTGCATTTATTCCCCCGATCGAGCGTCGTATATAATAGCTATACCGGGTGGTTATAATAGATGCCGGTTGCCTTCGAACCGGTCGCACCGTCTCGTCGTAACATCTGTAGCTGACAAGGTTTGACGATTTTTGCTTTCTTTGCCGACTGGCTCGGTATTTCGTTGACCCTGCTGGTGGAAAAATCTACGATTTCACTGTCGTCTTTCGCTCCCGCGAAGGAATGCGTCTTCCCTTGGAGATGCGCAAAGCGTGGTAGAGTTTTTGGGTACGGGAGAATGACGCGTCCTTTCACGGAGTGAAAGGCGACTCAGGGGCAGACATGGGCATCACCTATTTCAAGCGCTATCGCATGGAGATTGAGCTGCGGCTCATCCCCGCCGACGCGCCGGCGTTGCCCGCCGATTATGCCTTGCTGGCCTGGTCGGAGCAGATGATTCCGCTCCATGCCGATGCCAAGTTCCGCTGCTTTTGCGACGAGATGGACGCCAGTGTCTTTCCGTGCCTTGGGAGCCGCGCAGGTTGCAAACGGTTGATGACCGAGATCGCGGCCCGCGACGGCTTTTTGCCGTCGGCCACTTGGCTGGTGCAGCACTGGCCGGAAGAAAACCGTCGGCCGGAGATCTGCGGCACGATTCAGGGTGTCGCCGAAAGTGGCGGTTACGGCGCGATCCAAAACGTCGGCATCGCCCCCGAACATCGCGGCCGCGGCCTGGGAGCGATTCTCGTCTGGCAGTCGCTGCAAGGCTTCAAGCAAGCCGGCCTATCGCGGGTTTTTCTGGAAGTGACCGCCCAAAACACCCCCGCCGTCCGCCTCTATCAGCGGATCGGTTTTCGCAAGACGAAGACCGTGTACAAGGCTAGTGAGGTTGCGTACGCGTAGGAGGCGGGGAAGAATTGCAGATTGCAGATCGAAGATTGCAGATTGAGGAAGGCTCATCCGTATTTGCTTTCCAATCTGCAATCTGAAATCTGAAATCTGAAATTAGGACTCCCATGCCCGCTACTGCTGCTCAAAAAATCCACGTCCACCCGCTCGCCAACGGCCTCACGCTGGTGGCCGAAGAAATGGACTGGCTCGAGTCCGCCGCGTTCGCTCTGCTGTTGCCCGCCGGTTGCGTGCATGAACAGCAGAACCAAGCTGGCTTGGCTTCGCTCACGTGCGAGATGTTGCAGCGCGGCGCGGGCAAACGCGACAGCCGGCAGTTCATCGCCGATCTCGAAAACCTCGGAGCCGATACCAGCGCCTCGGTCAGCGTCACGCACACCACCTTCGGCGGCTCGATGCCCTGCGAAAGCTTGCCGAAGGTCTTGGGGTTATATGCCGATGTCGTGCGCCGGCCGTTGCTGCCCGAGGATCAATTCGAAGACGCGCAGTTGTCGTGTCTGCAAGAAGTGCGGGCCGTCGAAGACGACCTGGGCCAGCGCGTGATGCAGGAACTGCGTCGCCGTTACTACGGCGATCCCTGGGGCCGCAGCTCACAAGGAAAGACGGAAACGCTGCAAGCCGTCACGCACAAGGACGTGAAGAACTACTTCAACGATCGCATCCGCCCGAACCGCGGCATCCTCAGCATCGCCGGCAAGATCGATTGGCCGCAGGTTCGCGACCTCGTCGAAAATCTCTTCGGCGACTGGCGGCCCGGCCTCGATAACCAACTCGTCGAAACCGCGCCGGAGCGCGGCTATCACCACATCGAACACGAATCGAGCCAAACGCTCGTCGGCCTGGCCATCGATGGTTTGTCGTACGCCAACGAAGACTACTTTCAGCTGCGCGGCGCCATCGGCGCTCTCAGCGACGGCATGAGCAGCCGTCTCTTCACCGAGGTTCGCGAGAAGCGCGGCTACGTCTACAGCGTGTACGCGATGTGCAACTCGCTGAAGGACCGCGGCAGCGTCATCGCCTTTGCCGGCACCACGCCCGAGCACGGCCAGGATACGTTCGATGTGACCTGGGGCGAACTGCAACGGATGTTCGCTGGCATCGAACAAGCCGAACTCGACCGCTTGAAGGGGCGCATCAAGCGCTCGCTGATCATCCAGCAGGAATCGAGCCCCTCGCGGGCCGGCAACATCGCCCTCGATTGGTACTACCTGCAGCACGTGCGAACCAAGGAAGAGCTGCAGTCGCTCATCGACAACCTCACGGTGAAATCGATCAACGGCTGGCTGGAAAAGCATCCGCCAAAAAATCTCACCGTGGTGTCGCTCGGCCCGCAGCCGATTAAAGTGGATGTGAAGTAGGGGCTAGTTGTTCGCCACCACCGAGCTTGCTCGGTGGAGCGATGATTTTGCACTAGCTGCGTTGACGATAAACGCTCGCCCCCGCGGACCTTGCGTCGGTGGAGCGAATGATTGGTCCGCGGTTTCTAGGGCAGAATCGTTTCACCACCGAGCAAACTCGGTGGAGCCGAGATCGGTCGAACCATGCGATCACCCTTCATCGCTCCGTGGATTGCATGCCTGGTTCTGTTCTGCTCTTTACTCCGCGCAAGCGGCGCCGATTCTCCCGATCAACGGCAAGTCGCGATGCTTCGCGAACTCCGCCTCTTCGACCGGGCCGAAAGCTACTGTCTGGAAAAGCTCGCCACGCCGAGCACGGATGAAATCTCGCGCTGCGAGCTGACCGTCGAACTGCTCAAGACGCACGCGGCTCGCGCGATCTACGGCCCGGCCAGCCAACGCGCTGGTTGGTTTCAACTGGCTCACGATGTCGCGCAGAAATTCCTCGAGCAGAAATCACCGCGACCCGTGCCGGTGCAACTGCAAGCGGCACTGACCTGGCTCGCCGAAGGTGAACTCGTGGCTGCCGAGATCCGCGCGGGAGCGGTGCCCGGTACCGAACTCGATCGCGCGCTGAAACCACTCCGCACGGCAACGGCGGCCCTTGATGAGCTGAACAAATTCCTCACGAAGGAGATTCCACTGCTGCGTCGTCGCAAGCCGGCCGCGGCGGAACTTTCTGCCGATGAACTCTTCTCGCTGCAGCAGCATGTCCTTTATCAATGGGCTCACGTTTGCCGGGTTCGCGGCGAGCTCTATCCGCCGAAGTCGCCCGATCGCATCACGCTGTTGCAGCAGGCCCAGGAAATTCTCCGCACGCCGCTGACGCAGGTCGTCCCCAGCGATCCACTCGGCAATCAGGTACGCTTGGAACTCGTCATTAGCGAGCGACTTCTCGGGAATCTTGCCAACGCAGCAGAATTGCTGGCGACGCTCGATAAGGAACCCAAACCGACCGAGTTTCGACTCCGTGCGCGAGCGGAGAGAATTCGCACCGCGCTCGATGGGCAGAACATCGCCGAGGCCGTGCAGATTCAGGAAGAAGGGCGGCTGCTGAAAGAAAAACCTGCGGCCGAGCTCGATCTGGCCTGGCTGGAGACATACCTGGCGGCGTGGCAGCAGGCTAAAAACACCGCCGATTCAAAAGCCTGGCAGGAGAAAGCGGCAGATCTCGCGCGACTCATGGCAACCACCCACGGTGCGTACTGGGGCCGCCGCGGCGATCAACTTTTGGTCCAAGCGCTGGCCGCGAATCCCAACGGCGCGGGAGCGGCCATCTTGTCGCGCGCCGCCGATCATTTCTATCGGCAGGGAGATCTCGCCCAGGCAGCGGTGACTTACGAGAAAGGATCGGACCAAGCTTTCAACGCCGGAGGTACCGAAGTCGCGCTCGAGTTGGCGTTTAAAGGAGCGCTCATCCAGTTCAAGCGAGAGCTCTTCACCGATGCTGCCCGCCGCTTGCGCCGCGCGAGCCTCAAGGAACCGTCGAACATTCTCAGTGCGGCCATTCACCTGCAAGCCGTTCTTTTCGCCGCCCAGGAAGTCCGCCGCGATCCGCAGTCCTCGCCCTTCTACCTAGAAATCCTGAGCGAGCACATCAAAACCTGGCCCGACGATGAAACGACCACGCAAGCCACCGCTTGGCTAAAGCAATGGCAGGCCCACAAGTGACCCATTGTCGACTTTCGCTCCGCGAAAGTTAAACCGCCGGCGAAATCACCACGAACCAGGAACAAGCTCCGCGAAGTTCCGGTTTTGGCGTGCGGAGTCCGTAGCGAAATCGTTGGTTTCCGAGCAACTCCGCCTACGGTGGTCGTTCGCGGGAGCGAACGACGACAATGGGTCAAGCATGCGACGACCTTCAGCTGAGCCCCATTGTCGACTTTCGCTCCGCGAAAGTTAAACCGCCAGCGAAATCACAAGCGAATCAGGAACAAGCCCCGCGAAGTTCCGGCTTTGGCGTGTGGAGCGAAATCGCTGGGGCCGAGCGAACGCCATCCGTGAAAGTTGCAAAACCTGCAGCCGCGGCAGCGGCGACTAGATGCCTAGCCCACAGCGTAAGCTGTGGGTAAAGCCGAAAAACGGGCCAAGAGCCCCAGCAGGGGCGAAAGAGCGAATCTAGCCAACTTGCGGATCACCTTTCGCTGCTGCCGCAGCTTTCGCAGAAATGCGTCCTCGATCCCACAGCTAACGCTGTGGGCTGGGCATCTGGCACCGCTGCCGCGGTTAGGACAGTAGCTACCTACGGCAGTCGTTCGCGGAGCGAACGACGACAATGGGCTGTTACGAAGCTTCACCGCTGTAGAGCGATGCCGCTCGGGCCGCGAGCACCTTGCGGCGCGTCGGCTTGTAGCCGTATTCGAGGGCAAACCATTCGGCGTAGCGTTCGCGGTCGATCGAGCGGGTGTTGCGCTCGTCGAGGATGTGACCCAGCTCGTGGATCAGCACGTTGTTGAGATAGAAGTCCCGAATGGTGTCTTCCGTCCAGTTCAGCGTCCAAGTGCTTGCCGACATTCGCTCCCAGCGAGCGCCATACATCTTGGCTTCGATCAGCTGGGCCGGTTTCGGCGCCCGTTGAAAGGTTTCGACCAGATTGAGCTCGATCGGATACAGATAAATGGCGTTGCCCCACTGCATGCCGTAGCAAGGAGCGCGGCGCTTTTTGCGGGTCATTTGGCTCAGCTGCACGACTTGCAGCGGCTTGACCATGGCGGCGGGGAGGAGTGACAACCGCTCGCGGATGTCGTCCTCAGAAAGGATGTGGCGAAAGCCGAGACCCGGCTGTTGCTGGACAACGTTGTACCTGCCGGTGTGTTCTTCGGCGGGTTCGTACCAGTTTTCGGGCGGCATATAGGGCCCGCGGATGGGCGAGCCGGCGACTCGCGCACCTTTGCCCACAGCAGCGACACGGCGAGACGGCGCTCGCTGAGTGTTGTTGTGCGCAGGAGCGGGAGCTTTCAGATTGAGCGGAGCACGGCGGGACATGACAGCAACCTAGGATGGAAAGCGGAATGACCGATCTGCATTTGCCGCTTCGTAAGTGCATCCTGCTGGCGGTTTCCGTTGAGCCTGTCCTGACCTGTCGACTTACAGGTCTCCGGCTCAAATGCGGCGGGCAATTCCCACACACCTATCCTACGAGGGACGCCTGGGGGGATTCAAGCAAGTTTTGTAAATACTTCAGCCGTATAGAGTTACGGCAAATGAAATCCGGCTCTTGACATGTCCCGCGGGACGATTTGGCCGGGCGATTGCCGCTGCCAGTTGGGCCAGAGAAGGCCGTGCCACCGCCTTCTCGGCGGTGGTTCAACGGCTTTTGCACGACTTCATTGTTGAGGAAGAAGCGTGTTGAGTGAAGCGCGATGAGGATCGGCTTCTCGTGAAGTTCGTCATCGCACGAGGCAATGGTGACTTCATTCAATTCGATTCAAGTGCGGTCGAGAGGGTTTGAACCTCCACGCCATTGCTGGCGCCAGCCCCTCAAGCTGGTGCGTCTGCCAATTCCGCCACGACCGCGAGGAAGGATTTAAGTCTAGGTCCTTTTGCCCGAACGTCAAGGAGGAATCACCGTTGTGAGCGGTTACTCAGTTGGATCGGGTGAAAATGATTCGGGTTCGCCAGTTTCCAGATTCAGCAGCGTTGGCATGCGCCATTGCACCATCGGCGGATCGATCTGCGCCCAAGCCTTTGGTCTCAGTCGTCGATCGACCCACTCCAGCGGCCAATAAACACGCTTCGACCACACACCACCAAAGCGATAGTAATCCGGCGAGGCGCCCTTGGGCAACAACGCGTTCAGCCCCACCATCTGCGAACTCGACCGCAGCGCGACGCAATAACTCCCCACATACAACACCGGCAACAGCAACAGCACGACAGCAATCACGAGCGGAGCACGAGATTCTTTCATGACTGAGACTCCGCGTGGGAAAGCCATTGCGCGAGTAAGTTGCGAATCAACTCATAATCCGCCGGCTGCCATTGGCTGGCCACGATCGGTGCGGCCCATTGTTCGTCGCTGACGAACATCAAGTGAAAGGCGTTGGCGGCGTTTCGGAAACTGCTCATCGGCCGAAATCGAGCCACAATCTGCGGCACGAGATCGTTTTCCTCACGCGTCAGCATGGCAATCACCCGAAATACGTCGCGAGCATGTTTGTGCGACTCCGCTTCCAGGATATTCCGCTCAGCCGGCGATCGTCTAGCCTCAAGTGATTTGAGTCGCTTCTCTAGGGCTGCCACCAGCTTCATTACACTCAAGGTGACTGCATTGGGAATCGCGATTTCGACATGGTCGATCTCGAATCGAAAGGGATGCCACTCGCAGCCGGCCGCTTCAGCATTTTCACGGCCATGGATGCCGAGTTGCGCCAGCGATGGATTTGGTTTGACGCGGCGTGCTTCGACACGAACGTCAGCGCGGTCGCTGCTTGGTGGCGCTGCGTGAAAGTCGATTTTGAGTTCCGTTTCTGCGGAAATCGCCTTGGAAAACTGCCACAGCCGGTTCTCGGGAACCACGCGAAAGCCGTGCTTTTTCAGGGCGGCGTCGAACGACTGTTGCTCGCCGCGCGATGCGATGATTTCTACTCCCACGACGAAATCGAGATCATTCGTGGCCCGCGGAGTGGGGTCAAGCCAGCGTTCGATCGAAATGAACGGTGCAACGTGATTTCCCAAGTTCAGGTGCGACTGGGAAATCAGCCATTGCTGCTTCAGGAATAGCGCATAACCACCAGCTAACAGCAGGCCAGGCGATACTGCACGCAGTTCCGTCCACAGCGGGGCAAACAGGGGCCACAAGGGATCGGAGTTTTGTGCCATGGTTTATTTTTGGCTCAAAAGCTGGTTGCGTATTTCGGCGGCGGCATTCTGCTGTCTGGCATCACCGGCCTGCAGTTCAAGCCACGTTTGTAGGCGACTTGCCCAGCGAACACCTTGCTCGTCTCGCGTGTTCTCAAAATAGTAGCCGGGCTCACTTGTCTCTAGTAATTCTATATCTGCAAATGTCGTTGCAACTTCGGGTTTGCCTGGTAGCAGCGACTGAGCAAGTTGCAGATCCGAAACGGCGATGCGTTGCGGTCCGCCCTGAGCGAACATGGCGTAGCGCGAAACCGACGATTCGCCGGTGATTGCCCACTGCAAATTGGCTGCTGACGCAAAGCACTTAGCCACGTCAGTTCCAAGTGGCAAACGGAAGGCCTGACGACTGCGGATCGGCGACAGCCTTTTCCATTCAGCGCCGAGTTGATCGAGTAGCTTCAGCGGTTGGTTGAGAACGATGGCTCCGCCCTGCTTGGTTACGATCAGATCATCTTGCAACGCAGCCACGGCTTTCGAGGTTTGTGACAGCGAAAGATCGAGCCCAGCCGCTTGAATGGACTCGCGTAGCGCATTGAGTGAATCCCAACGGCCACCACTGAGCAACGTGCGGGCGACCATGGCCGAGCGGCCGCGATAGGGATTGCTCAGCGGCCGGGAATCGGGATAGCGATTGGCTTGGCCGGTGCTGACGACATAAAGACGCCGCGGCACGATCACTACGCCATTGCCACAAAGATCGATGCCGCTGACCTTGGCTTCTTCGAGCGAGCGCAAGCTCTCGGGCGAAAGGTAGGGGACGAAGATCATCGGATTTTCGTCGGGCCCGGTGGCTTTCTGGATTTGCGCCACCGCACTCTCGATGGCGCGCGGTGCGCTCGCCGTTTTTGCTTCTACAGCAAAACGGAAGCGATCCTTCTCGCCGCACAATTCGAGTTCGATGGTGGCATCGATCGATTGGTCGCGACGATTGCGCGACGATTCGGTGACGATAAAGCGATCCAAGACGACGCTGCCTGCGACGAGGGAGCGAAGCATCTCTGATTCGGTGATTTTCTCGATTGCGTTCATTTTCCCATCCGGGAAATCGGCTTGTTTCAGGAAATTGTAGCTTGTTTTCCTGAAAATGCCAATTTTCCCAGCTGGGAAAATCGCCGAAAATAAGAAAATCAGGGCCGGAAAGCGTGTTCCAACTCATCCAGCACGAACTGTTCGCTGACGGAGACTTTGGCCCCCAAGCCGAGGATGCCGCCGGAGGTAGCGGCGATGTCGCGGGCGCGGCCGAGGATTTCTTCGGCGAGATGCTTCGCGCGGTCGGGCGGCAGGCGGACAGCGAGGGCCGCGATGTATTCCTTCCAGGCGTCGACCATTTTTAGTTCGGGGCGAGTGGCTAACCAAACTTCGAGCAGGGCGCGGGCTGCCGTGCCCGATTCGATGCCGTGCTGAACGGCGGCTTTGAGGATGGCGTCGCGCTCGCGGCTGCTGATGTCGCCATCGGCCCAGGCCACTTCGCACAGCGGCAACAAGGCAAGGCAAGCGAAGGTTTCGGGCCGAATGCCGGCTGCGAGCAGATCGCGCAGCAGTTCTGGATCGTCGATGCCCGAGACTGCGGCGAGCGCCGACGAAGCATCATGCTTGACTGGCGATCGCTGCGAGTGCGCTTCTAACTCAGGGCCCGTGTGCTGAGCAAAATAAGCGTCGAGCGCCGCGAGCCGCTGTTGTTCTTCATCCATGGTGGTGCGATCCCGCCCGAGTCTAAATTGGAACAATCAACGCCCACCGAAAATGCCGGTGGCATACCACACGCCGTTCGTCCCTCGCTTCATATCGTAACCAAAGTACGAGTGGCGAGCACTCACGCCTGCCCAATGCCCCGGCGATTGGCTCCAGCTGTGAACGCATTCTTCGGCGGCGTCGAGCAGATTTTGCCCCGGCCAACTTTCGGCACACACCTCCTTCGCGCCGCCAATGCCCAAGCCGGCGTTGATCTGGTGGAAGCGGGCTTCCCAGTTGTGATGACCTTGCAGATTGATGCTGGCCTGATGCTGCGAATGTTTCTCGGCTTCCTTGGCGAGATAGTCGCTGTGCGGCGACCAGGCGCTGGCCGGTTTGGCAGGATGCGTCCGGACGGCGAACATCAAAGTTCGTTGCGTGAGCGTGCCAGTCGGCAATTCGCACAGCACTTTCAGCTTCGCCGCGGTAATCGGTCCATGCTGAAACGGATAAACCGTTACGACGTGCCCAAACACCTTTTGTTCGGCATCACGAAAATCGATCATCACCAGGCCGGGCCCGCCGAGCAGCTCCTTCATCGTCGAATGCTCGATCAGCTTGAAGGTCTTTCCCTTCGATTCGATCTCGGTGCTCGTATTCACTTTCACCAGCGTCATGCCCGCGAGCAACGGCGCGACGTCGGCTTGGTTGAGCACGCTGGCGGCAAACTTCTCGTTGGCTGGTTCCTGTTTTTCATCTGCAAACCATACGAGCAGGATTTGTTTGGCATCGCGGGCCGCTTCGGTGGCGTCGAGATAGTTGTCTTGCCATTTCAGCGGTGTTTCGGTGCGAATCTCCGGCAGGGCTTCGGCAGCGAGTGCTAGCGAAGCGAAAGAGACCAACAGTGTTGCCGCGAAACCAGATTGCCAGCGCATCGGAGCCTTTCCTTTCGCGCGGTGCTGTTGGGGCGTGAAGCCAAAACGTGCTGCGAATACGCAGAACAGCCACAGCGCAGTTCAAAACGGGGGAAGATTGGCGAGAACCGAAGACCACTCTCGCAGGGGTGCGGAGCGTGGCACATCCTTTGCCAGAGAGGCGGGGCAGTCATGCCCGCGCGGCAGGGTTGTCTCTGAGTGCGCGGTTTTCACAGCGAGCGCAGAGAATGTTCGTAGGAGTCGCAGAGAATAGGGCAGGCGGGAGTCTTGCGTCAAGTAGGTCAACTTTGCCTGATACATGATTTACATGACGGGAGAAGTCTGCAGAATATGAAGTCGACGTTGCGGGCTGCTGATCTCCCCTCGGTGGAACCGATGGTTATTAGTCCTAAGGCAGCTAGCGCACGCATGCACGCACAAGCAAGGTGGCGATTATGAGGAAGATTCTTTATTGGGGTGCCTTTGCGCTGGCCGGACTGGTGACACAAGCTCCGGTCCAAGCTCAGAACGATGCACCCGCGCTCAATGCCGAGGTCAAGTCGCTCGACAAATGGCTCGGTTCCGATGCCAATGCCAAGACCTGGCGCAGCTATCTGCTGCTCAAGGAATTGCAAGCCGAAGTCGGCGGCGACCGCGAAGCCAATCCCGCCGTGCTGGTCGAAGCCTGGCGGCGGTTCAACAGCGGCGAAGCCGGCTTGGAAGGAGCTCGCTTTCAAAAGGTCCGCGTCGCGCTCGACGAATACATTAATAACCGTACGAAGCTCGCTCGCGCTCAAGTCGCCGCGGCCGTGAAAGATGCCAAGTTCGCCGCGCCGGCGAACGATGTTGTCACCAAGGCTCAAACGGAACTCCGCCAGGCCGCTGCTGCGGTTCAGACGCAGGTCAAGGCATTGCCGGCAGCTCAACGGGCTTACTTCGATCTTCCCGCGCTCCAAGCCATCGCAAGTGGCAAGGGTGACGATGCCCAGCTCGCAGCCCTCGGCACCAAGCTCGCCAAGTATCGCTGGCTGGTCTACGACAAGGAATATATCGACGCCGTTGCCAAACTGAAGGCCGAGAAAAAACTCGAAGCCATCGAAGTTGCCGACCTGGCGCTATGGAACGAAACGAAGGTCGAAGGCCTCGCCGGCGCCGCCTTCTCGCGACTCCGCACCGCCATCCGCCGCGTGCAAGATCTGAACGCCACGACTGGTCTCAAGGACGGCGAAGGCTCGACGAAGACGCTGCTCGAAAAGCTCGCCGCCGACGTCGCCAAGTCGCAAGAAAATCTCCGCGCCGACGCCGTGCCGAAGGGCATTGATCCCAAAACGACCGAGCCGCTGCCGTTTCCCGCTGCCGTCGAAGCTGCCGATACGCTCGGCAAGTTGCAGCGCACGGGTCAGGCCGGCGGTGTGACGCGCGAAGTCGTGGCGGGCTATTCGCTGCCGAACCTCGTGGTCTATGCCTCGCAAGATTTCTTCGCGGGCGGTTTGCAACAAGAGATCGATCGCGTTCGCCCAGTGAGTGACAACATTCTCGGCACGAGCGTCAGCGGCACGGCCCACGTGGTCGGCGCGACGACGGTCGATATGCTCACCAATCCGCTGCAAGCCGGTTACTTGATCAAGCTCGGCGCGACGGCCAACTCGAACACCATCGGCTACAACGGCCCAGTGGTGATTTACAGCACGGGCGTAACGCAACTCAGCGGTCAAAAGAAGATTCACTTCGACGACGAAATCGGCGGCATGCAACCGAGCCCGGCCACCGCGTCGGCCTCGACCTGCACGACGATCAACAGCATTTGTGCTCGCAGCCGGCTCATCGAACGAATCGCCTGGAAGCGGGCCTCGGCCAGCAAAGCCGAAGCCGAAGCGATTGCCTCGCAACACGCCGCGGCCAATCTGAGCGCCGAGATGGATTCGCAAGGTGTGGATTCGACGAACAAGATCAACAAGGGCTTTGAAGAAAAGTATCGTCGGCCGTTGATCATCCGCGGCGAATATCCCAAGCAGTTCCTGACTGCGACCAGTGCGAACAAGATGCAGGTCGTCCTGTCGCAAGCCAGCGCTGGGCAGCTCGGCGCACCGACGACTCCGCCGCAAGCGCCCGAGGGTGACATTGCCGCGCAGGTGCATGAGTCGTTTGTGATGAACTATGCCCATGCGATGCTCGCTGGCCAAACTTATACGGCCCTCGAAATGCGGCAGATGCAGGCGCAAATGGGTGGCGAAGTTCCTTCGTTGGAAAAACTCGCCAAGGAACGCCGTTACGAAAGCGCCAACGATGCCGTCGCCAAGCTGGCCGGTTCGCTGATTACATTTGACGAAGAGATTCCGCTTCGCGTCGAGTTCCGCGGCGGTCACGTGCTGATCGTGATGCGCGTCAAGCAACTCGAACGCGTGCAGAACTACGGCGGGCCGAAGGACGAACGCCAGGTGATGGCCAAGGGCATCGAAGTGACCGCCCTCTACGAGCTGAAGCAAGTCGACGGCGACTGGGTGCTCGAACGCGACAAGATGGGTGAAGACGTCGAAGAAGGTGGCGAAGGCCAAGCCGCCGACATTCCGGATGTTCGCCGCGGTGTGTACAGCGCCCGCTTCTCGAAGGAGCGTTCGACGCTGGTCAGCCGGACCGAACAAGCCAAGTTCACCAATCGGATGCGCCGCGATGTCTTCCCGATCGTGATCAAGGTCGGCCCGATGGATTTCTCCAAAAAGAAGTCGACCGGTGCTAACAGTACGGCGCAGAACTTCGGCAACTGGTCGAAGTTGCCGCCGCTGCCGACCACCACGGCCAAGTCGGCCGAAGGTTGGTTGACCCTGGCTTGGACCCTGCCCGCTGCCTCGCCAAAGGCAACTGAGCAGAAGCCGGCCGAAAAAGCCGAAGCGAAACCTGCCGAACCGGCGAAGTAGTGTCGTCCTCACGCTCCGCGTGGGGTCAGGCCACACGGAGTGTGGCCACTACACTGGCGACGGCCGGTTGTAGCGGTTCTGGCAGTCAATCCGGGTGAGTGTGCTTCACAGCCCGGAGAGAAAGCGCGAACCCCTTGCGACGCGCGGGTGTCGTGTCCTATATTCCATTGATCAGTCTGCGGGCATGGCGGAATTGGCAGACGCGCAAGATTCAGGTTCTTGTGTCCGTAAGGACGTGGAGGTTCAACTCCTCTTGCCCGCACTCGAAAAGCCGCTTGGGTTTACGACCTGAGCGGCTTTTTTCTTTTCTTGAAATTTGTCGGCCGTTCTAGGCCCTCAGTTTGGTTAGTCGCGGATTACCCTAACCTTCTCGCCCAACTGCGAAACTCCAGAAGCAGTTGTTTTCAGAGACCCAATCCGAACGGTCTCCAGAGAGCCGATGGTGGACAGGCTGAACAGGCCGCTGTCGTCAACGTCGCAGTCTTGCAGTCTGACCCGCGACAGTTTTTTCAGTTTCGCCAGGTGTTTGAATCCGGCCCCTGTAATTGAAGTGTCAATAATTGCAAGTGACTCCAGATTCGACATTCTTGCTATGCTCGCAAAGGAAAGATCTGAAACACTGCAGTCTTCGAGGCCCAGAAACTGAACATCGAAGAGTTCGGTAACAGCATCCAGTACGGAATCATCGATTGTCCGACCTTGCAAAGTTAAAATTCGAACCTTGGGTAGCTTCCCAAGTAGTCGCATATCTAGTTCCTTTAATGAAATGTCTTTCACCGTCAGCTGCGCCAGCTCGCCGTGGCGGCGAATCGCGTCAACTCCTTTGTTGGATATTTGTGATCCTAAGATATCCACGCATCGACATCCCGGGAGCGTACTCGTAGTCTCCAGAATGTTGTCGGCGTTATCGCATTTTTCAATCGTAACTGTCAAAATCCCCGGAAGCTGTCGCATGCGATTTAGGTCTGCAGGCTGGGCCGTTGAGCGACTAAACTTGAGGCCGACAATGTCACTGGGCTGGAGTGCGCTGGCAGCGACGCCAGAGTACTCTCCACCCTCCCTCCCGAAAAAAATGACGCCATCTGCGGCCAGTACCTGAACCGCCCCGAACCCGCCGGATTGGAATTTTTGCCTAAGTGCGAATGCACCGACCGCAACCAATCCAACTACCGTGAACGCGACCAGAAGAGCGTTCCGTCTGGAAATTTTAGAGGTCGCCGCGGACATTACTTCACCTCAAAAAGAAAGAGCCGCTGAAGCGTTCGCTTCAGCGGCTCTTTTTCGTTGTTACAGTTTGGCAGGCATACGCATGTACGCTTTACCTTTAGCAACGGCGGCGCGGGCGAAAAGCCCGTTCCACACCTTGCCAGGCGCCAACACAAACGGCCACGATCGCCACGCACAGAACCAAAATTCCGGCAGCGGCTTCCGTCACCGATTCAACAATCCAGGTCAAAGCGTCCATGCTATTCTCCTGAGTATCGAATCTGGCTCGAAGAATCCCCCCGATATTACCATCGGAGCGCATCTTGCCCGGGCTTTAGTGATATTGCGGGTCGCGGTGATAGCATCGATTGGCCGATTCGTGCCTGTTTTGCCGTTCTTGAGACCGGAATGAGCATCCGTGGTAGTTTTTTCCTCGAATTTGTCATGGAAGCGTGCGGGAGAATAACGGCAACGTCAGCATGCTGAAACTGACCGGCCCGCTGGGCTGCTGATTCCCCAGAATCGCCGCGTAGGCAGCCGCGTCGATCTGATCGGCGGCTTCCAATGGGTCGCCGGTCCAGGCCAGCCATTCGGCTTCGAGGGTGGGACGCCATTGCAGGCTTTGTTGCGGCAGGAAGACTTCGCCGCGAGTGAGCTTGTCGAGTAGCAGCGCCGCGCGGGCCACTTTGTCGCGCGCTTGCGTGGCGATGGTTCGCAGCGGTAGACGGTTCTTCAGCACATCGACCGCGGCCTGGCCCAGCTTTTCGTTTTCGATCCACATTGCCCCGGGCCGCCACTCCTCGTGCAAACGCATCAGCATGCGGCACAAACCATCGAAGCCCACGCGCTCGCGCGCTTGATCGCGGAGAATCAGCAGCTTCGAGAACGGTCCGCGCGGTTGATCCCAAACTTGCGCCACGCTCCAACTCGCTGAACGTCCTTGCCGTTCGCGAGCCCGATCGGCGCTCGTGCCGGCCGGATCGATGGTGACAAACCGTCGACAGTCACGCGCGGCAATGCTCTGCACGATCTCGCCCGGCGGCGATAGCAAGTGCAGCATGATCTCAGCACCCGCGCCCGTCGTTTGGAAATACCGCAACCATTCGCTTTGAATGAGTCCTTGCTCCTGAATCGTCCAATCGCCGTGCATCAGCCGTTCGCGCGCGAGGGGCGGCAGATGAACGAGACTCTGTCGATACTCTTGCTCGTCGAGCGCCGGATTGTCGCCGATCTGCGCCGGCACATAAGCTCGATCTTGATGCCAGATAATCGCAGCCCGAGATTGATCCGTACCGTGAGCAAGGTAGTCAGGATGAATGAAGCGCGACCGAACCCACAGATGGCCGATGTTTCCCGGATTGCTCGCCGAGCGAATCCGCAGCGGCGCGTGCAGCCCGCGCTTCCGTCGCAGCCGACTGAAGAGAAAGAGGTAATCCTCCTCCGGAAACTCCGTCAGTTCGTCGAACGCGATGAACTGAAACTCGCTGCTGCCGTAGCGATACTTGTCGTGCCGATCACGTAGATAACCAAACGTCAGCGTGGCCGGTTCGGCGCCGGTGGGAAATGTCCAGCGCTTCTGCGCGCTGCTCCACGTCGCTCCTTTGCCGGACAGCCATTCGTGCGAACGCGGAATCAAACCGCCGGCCAGGTTCAGCCGCTGCGTGTCGCGCCGCAAAATCAGCGCGGCATAACCGGGCACATGCACATGCTCGAGCGCTGCCATCAACAGCGCTTCACTTTTGCCGCCGCCAGCCGCACCGCCGTAGAGCGCTTCCAGGCAAGTCAGCTGCATGAATGTCTGCTGTTTTGGCCAGGGACGATGCGGCACCCAAGCGACGGGCCGCGATGACTCGACCTTTGGTTGCGTTGGTTCCGCGGCCTCAGTGCTGAGCAGATTTTGCGCTGATTGCGAGTGACTCATGTTCTATTCCTTTGTTATGCGCTCACCGAGATACTCAAACGACGCCACGCCGCGGCCAGCCGAGCCGACGATCACTCGCTGCTCGAATCGCTGGCGACCAAGATTGCCCAGTGGTTTGAAGGATCGAAGTTGCCAGCGCGGCGACTGGCGACAAGCGCCGATCACAGCGGGATGACTGGCCGTGATGCTCACGCGCGAACCCAGCGCTCGGCCGAACTCGGCCACACGCTCGGCCAGTCGCAGGCCAATGCCGAGGCCCTGATAATCGGGCAATGTCACGATGCGGCTGATCCGCTTCTGACCTTTCTTGCCGAGCACTGGCACGAGCGCGCAAAACGCGATTGGCTGCTCTTCGTGCCAGGCCGCAAAGCAACTCGAGGCTGCATTCAAGCCGCCGCTCAGATAATGATGTCGGGCAAAGAGTTGCCACAGTTTTTTCGGCACGCTGGTAACGCGGAACTGAAGTTGCGGTCGCCGAAGACGCACCCGCGATAGCTGCGAACCGGCTGGCTGACTCAAATCGAGCACCCAATCGGGCTCCAGCCACGGCACGACATCGGCATGACAAGTGACGGCGACGAACCGGCAGTTCAACTTGCCGCTACGAATCGAACGGCTGATGGCAGCGCTCGCGATCTTGGCTACCTGGCGATCGACGAGCGAAGTGAACTCATCGAAGACGAGCAACTTTTCTTCACCTTTTGAATGGGCAGTCGTCAGCAGTGCCCGCGCGAGCTCGCAGCGAAACTTTTCACCATTGCTGAGTACTGAGTGAGGCTTGAGCCAGGCCGGCGGACTACCGAGGCCAACGGCGGTGAGCGTGTGCGTGATCTGCTGGATCGGCGCAGCGCCCAGGCAATCGATCACCGCGCGCTGCCGCGGCCAAGGTTGCGCTTCATAGAAGTGATCGGGAAATGCCGCGCGGGCCAGCGTCGACTTGCCGCTTCCTGAGGGTCCCACAATGCAACCGATCGACCACTCGTCGCCCGGTGCGGGAATATCGGCGGTGAAGGTTTCGCCCCAGGCCTTTTTCTCCGGCAGATCGAACATGCCGATGATCTGCCGGACGCGAAAACTATCGCGAACCGGCGACTCGACAGAAACGGTGCATTGCATGATGGGCTCCTCGCGCGAAGTGTAGGGTGGGTCGAGCGGTACGCCGCGAGGCCCACTATGAGTTCAGCGTCCATTGCGGTGGGCCTCGCGGGGGTACCGCTCGACCCACCCTACGGCGCTACATCGTGAGAACTTTGCAACTCAATCCTTCGGCCGAGAGTCGCTCGAAGAGTTCGCGCTGCTGCGCTTCATCGGCGCATTGCACGACGAGCTGGTACGACGCCGCGAGCGCATCATCACTTTCGGCAGCGTGGGCATCCGCGGCTTGGTCGCCGCGGAGCGATTGCAGCAGTTCCTGTAGAACAGGGCAGCTGGTCTCCACTTCCGCGGCGAGTTGTCGGGCAAGTTCCTCGTCACGGCCCGCGAGTGACGAGAGAGGATCGTAGAAGGCGAGCAACTTGTTGGCTTCGGCTTCGCTGACGTCGAGCACGAGCACCGGCACGAGTTGATCCGGCGTCGTCTCGGCGCGCAGGTGTCCATCGACTAATTGCAGGCCGCCGCCGGCGACTTCGCGGGCCAAAAGTGCGCCGGCGTAACCCACTTCGGCGAGGATCCCGCGGAGGGCATCTTGCTGCGGCGCGGGGTGCGTTCGCCAGTTGCGTGGATTGGGCTGCAGGTCCCGCGCGAGGACCCGACGAAAGTCTTGAATGCGATCACGGATTTGCATGGCAAGTCTCCTATTTCTGCGAGGTCGTTTCGAAGATTCCCGCGGCATGGCAACAAGCCAGGCAGGGCCAGAGATAAACGAGTGCGCCACAACCGCAACAGCGCCGGACGTTGGCCGGATCGAAGCCCGGGGGAGCATCGTCGGGATTCGGCAGATCGCTGGAAAAGTTGATTTCTGCCGCGTTTGATGCTGCTTGTGGGTTCGGCTGCTCTGCCGCCGCTTGCACAACTTGGCTGACGGTGGCGCGATCGATGCCCAAGCGGCGGGCGATCCAGCGCTGCGAATGTCCCTCCGCCGCCAGCTCTAAAATGCGCGCGAAGTTGATGGCAGTGCGTGAAGTGATCATGGGCAGGTCCTCAGCAATAAATGTCTTAAAATTGCGGAAGTCAGCCGTTCCTGGCCACTAACTTGTCACGGTGCAGATAGTATACATACGTACACATTCTGTCAATAGTTCTGATGACTTTTTGATGAAACTGCTTGACGAGCCGAGAGAAACCCTGCATAAATAGCGAGGAAATGTTTCACGACTCGCGGCCCAGTGCTGAAATTACTTAGGGCTGCAATTACTCGTAGGAGGTATTCTGGTGGGCAAGAAAAAAGCGGTGAAGAAAGTGGACGCGGCGTCGGATGACCGCATACCTCGCAAAGAACCCTACACGAGCGCACGGATGGGCGCCGTGCTCGAACGTATTCGTGAACAAGCCACGCGGATGTCGGCTTTGGCCCGCGCGCTGGATGACGCCAAGATCGACTCCATCGTCGTCGATGGCCACGCGATGTTGATTCGCGGTTTGAACCAGATCGAAAATTTCCTCGACAACGCCTCGCGAGCCGTACGCGAAGCCAAGACCGCACGCGAAACGCTGTAGGGTTAAACCCCCACGCTTACAGCCTTGCAGCCTCGATGCGCTGCAAGGCTTCTTCTGCCCACGGACTCTCCGGGGCCAGTTCCAGAAAACGCTGCCAATGCGTCTCGGCGTCGCCGGCCTGCGCAGCTTCGTCGAGCAATCTCGCCAAATGATAATGCGCGTCGGCGTAGTTTGGATGGTGCAGAATCGCCCCTTCGAGCGCGGCGACGGCCAGTTCGGATTGTCCTAGCTCGGCGAGGACGCAGCCGAGGTTGGCGCGAGCTTCGACGAAGTCTTCGTCGAGCTCGATCGCGCAGTAATAGCGTTCGCGGGCGGCTGATAGATCTCCCTGTCGATACAGCATTTCGGCCAGCTGGAACGACCATTCCGCCGACGGGCCATTGGCGGCGAGAGCGGCGCGGAGCAAATCGAGCGCGCCGGGCAAATCTCCTTGTTCGTCAAGCTGCAGCGCCCATTCGGCGAGTGTGGCCGCGGGCGTCGTGCTCGCGCCGCCGCTGGCCAGAAATTGCGCGGGCGAAAGGATGGTCGCCGGTGTTTCGGCGGTGGCTTCGTCGCCATCAAATTCGAAGCGTTTTTGGCCCCCCGGTTCGATCAAGCCGGAATCGCTGCGCAGCAAAATCTGCCGGCCGTCGAGCACGACACTCAACTCTGCCATCGGCCGTGCGACATCCGGAGCAGCGCGCTGCAACTTGCGGAGCTGGGCTTGAATCTGTTTGGGCGCGGCGCCGGCCTGATGGAGTTGCGCGAGCTGCCGCGCAACGGCCACTTCGGCGAAATCGAAATACGACACGCGGTGCTGCTGTTCGCAGGCTTGCAGCCAGCCGCGGCGCTGCCAGTTGCGAATCCGCCAGGTTTCGACGCCCGAGAGTTCGGCCAGCATCGCGGCGGTGTAGAGTCGGCAGGTGGCCTCTGATTCGGTCATGTTTCGAGTGATACTTCTGCAGTTACTTGGCGCGATGAATGATTTCGCACAGCCGGCCGAGATCGTTGCCGACCTTTTTGCTGTCGACGCCATCGCGGGCTGGCACACCGTTGATGAAGGCCGCGAAGGCGAGACGCTTGCCCGACGCAGTCGTCAGATAACCGGCGAGCGCCTTGCTGGTGATGAGGCCCTGATCGTTGAGGACGTTGTCCCACACCAGCGTACCAGTCTTGGCTTGTACTTTACCGCGCACCGGGCTGTCGGACTTCACGGTCTTGGCCAGCGTTCCATCGACACCCATCACCGGTAGGGCTTGTTCGAACGCGGCGAAATCTTTGCGCGTGGCTAGATGTTGCAGCAGTTGCACGGTGGCCTGCGGCGTGACGTAGTCTGCCCGCGCGCCTCCCGCGCCGCCACCGAAGGAGATTGTTTCCACATTCACGCCGCAGCGCTGCAGAAATTCGCGCTGCAACTTCATGCCATCGGCGAGTGTCTTCTTTCCCTTGCTGGCCGCGAGCAGCAGCGGCAACTCGCTGGCATGCAGATTATGGCTGACTTTCAGAATGAGCTTGGCATTTTCCGAGAAGGGTAACGACTTCAACTCGGCTACTTGCTTGAGCTCGGCATACTGACTTGCGCTGGGAAGCGAATGGGTGGGATGCTTGAGCGAGGGGCTGCACGAAACCGTCACGCCGGCGCGCTCGAGGGCTTCGATGAAGAGCGAGCGGGCCCAGCCGGCGGGATCGCTCACTTCTTGAATGCGGACGACGGGCTGTTTGTCGGCGGCTAATTTGCCCGTGATGGTGATCAAGCCATCGTGATCGCGGAGAAACATTTCAGTTTTTCCGCCGGCGGCGATGGTTTCGACACGCGACTCGACTCGCAGCAATCCGCAATGAGGCCGCCAGGTAACCTCGGCTGGCTTGCCGGCTTCGGCTGGTTTGAGCACGAGATCGATCACGTTGTCGTTGACCACAATCGGCGAGACTTGCTTCGGCCCGCTCCCCGAGCTCTCGGCTCGTTCGAATAGTTGATCGTCAACAAGCACTTCGCCGTCGACCGCCCGAATGCCGCTGGCTCGCACCTGGCGGGCGAGATCGTTGAGACCAGCGAGCGGCTCCTGCGGAGTGAGACCGGCTTCGCTGCTCCAGTTGGCGTACGTGTGGTCGGAATCGGCGAACTCGATGGTTCCTTTATCGCTCGTGCGGCCGCCGAGCGTGGGATCGCCGCTGGCCCGCAAAATCAAATCGCCACTTAGCTTGCCCGCGCTATTCACGCTGCCACGGGCGAAGACCGGCGTGCGAAAGCGGTAATCGGCACCCAGGCCATCGAGGGCGGCCGAAGTAGAAAAAATCTTTGTCGCCGATGCCGGCGCAAAGAGTTTGTGGCGGTTGTGCTCGTACACGACGTCGCCCGACTGCAAATCGACGAACAGCAAACCCCAATGCGACTGGCGATAGATGGGTTCATCGAGCAGGGCTTGAACTTGCGTTTCGAGCGAATCCTGGCCGTGACTACTGCGCGCAAAACCACCCATGGCCAGGCACAAACCCAGCAACAGGCAACCGATCGGTCGAAATGAAATGTGCATGGGGGTCGAGCAATAAAAGCTGAAGGGGAACGAGACGACCCGCCTGGCGAGCGAACCGGCGCAAACGATGCGCGACGCCGAGAGACTCATTCTAAATTCTGACCGCGAGCCGGGGGAGTGGCGGCCTGCAGGAGAAGATTTCGCCAGATTTTCCCGCGTCACAACACAAGGATCGATAAGGTCTTCCGCCGATCGAGATGAAGAGGTATTGGAAATCTTTCCAACAACTGTTGACAACCAGCCAGCACATTATGAACATTCGTACACACATCTGCGGAGTGGTTCGCGGGAGTGAATGAAACGTTCATTGCAGGAGAGTTGTCATGTCCGATTCGATGCTGGTTGAGGAAGAAGTTACAGCGGTTGAGGCGATTTCTGTAGAAGCGAGCGCTGAAGAGCCGGCCGAAGTGCGCCTGGAAGAATCCACTGTTGCGGAAGTTGCCGTTTCGCCGCCGGCGAGCGCTGCTCTCGATCAGCGTTCGGCGGTTTTGGCCGCGGTGCAAACTGCTCGCGAGCTACCGCCGGGAGTGCGCGAGCGGTTGCAAACGCTGGTGCAGTCGGCCGTGACGCTCGATGTCGCCGGCGAGCCGCTTCTGGCCACGCGGCAAGTTCTCGATCTGCTCGCGCAGGGGTTGCCGCCGGTGCTGCGGCACGAAGCGGCAGCCGAGATTGTTCGGCCGCATCATCCCGATGGCGATGCGTTCTTCGCGCTGGCGGGCGAAGACCTCAGCGATCAACAAGCCGAGCAGATCGCCCGGCAGCAACTGCAACGGGCCGGCATGTTGCGCTCAGTGTAGTTGGCAACGGTTTTTCAACGTTTGTTTTGTTTCACAGTTCGTTTCCAGGAGAGTTCGCTATGACGCAGTTCACCACAGGCAATGCACCCGGCGTTGGTTCCGCAGTTACCTCGGAGCAGAAGCAGATCACCTGGTCGGGCCGGCATGGCCAGGATCAGGTGGTCACGCAGCGGGCGGTGATTCACAGCAGTACGACCGACAGCGGCAACACGCCGACGACCACGCTGCGGGCCGGCTTGGTCGTTGCCATTCGCGATACCGACAGCAAGGTGACGAAGTATACGCCCGACGCGAACGATGGTTCGCAAATCGCCGTCGGCGTGCTCGATCAACATCAAGACATGCTCGTCGATGGCGTGGCCACGGAGCGGTACACGCAGATGATCGTGCATGGCTTGGTGCGCGAGGGAGAGTTGATCAATCTCGACACGCGGGCCCGGCAGCAGTTGAGCCAGCAGGTCGTGTTCGATCGCAAGCCCTTGTCGCCGGCGCCGATGTTGGCGCCGCGGGGCGTGTATCGCAAGACGACCAGCTACTCGCTGACCCAGGGTGACAACGGCTTGCTCTTTGCCGCGACCGGCGCGGCGACGTTCACGCTGCCGACGAAAGCCAATGGCCTGGCGTTTCGGATCGTGCAACTCGCCGATAGCGATCTGACGATCGCCGGCAGCGGCGATCTGATTCACAAAGGCAACGCCGCCGCCAGCTCGGTCGTGTTCAGCACGACCGGCCAGAAGATCGGCAGTCAGGTGCTTGTGGAATGCATCTACACGGCCAGTTCCACGCTGAAGTGGCTGGTGACGAACCTCGGCGGTACGACCGCGACGGTGTCGTAGGCGGAGGCTGGGAACTGGAGGCTTGGAGCTGGGGAAAACCAGTTCCATCCCGGTTCTCGCTCCGTCCATGAATCGAGCTTTCTGTTCTTTCCCCAGTCTCAAGTCCCTTGTCACTAGTTCTCAGTTCCTAGCCCCCTTTCCCGGAGTTTTCACCATGGGTCTTTCCGTTTCTCAAGTGCTTGCCCCGAAGACGATTGTCAAAGCGGTGCAGCAACTCAATTTGCCGGGCACCACGTTGCAGCGGCTCTTCGGCTGGCATTTCAGCGGCACGAACAAGTTGCAGCAGTCGGGTCGCAACTTTGCCTACGATGTGGTCCAAAACACGCGTCAGATTGCGACTGCCCGTGTGCCGGGCCAGGCTTCGTCGCGGCAGCGGCCACAGCAGATTCAGGCGAGCACCGGCACGTTTCCGCGCTCGGCAGAAACGATCTCGCTGTTCGACGAAGACCTGCTCAATCGTCGCGCCATCGGCGGGCCGAGCGATGAACTCGATTCGCGCGGCGAGACATACGTCACGCGGCAGGAAGCTTATCTCGCGCAGCGGTTCGCCAACCTGATCGAGTTTCAGACGGCGGCCATGTTGCGCGGCAGCTATGCCTATCAGGAAGAAGGAGACGAGCTGCGGCATGGCTTCACGGGTAATGGCGTGCAGATCTCGTTCTCGGTTCCCACCGGTAATACGAGTCAGCTCGACATGCTCGGCGAGGGGGACATCTTGAATGCCGACTGGGCCTCGGCGGGGACCGACATTCCCCAGCACTTGCACCAGATCAATGCTGCCATGGTGCGATTGACGGGGCTGGGGCTCGCGCACGTCGCGCTCACCAGCGTCGGCTGGCAATACCTGGTGAATAACACCAAGGTGCAAGCGCAAGGAGGTTCGGCCAACGTCGTGTTCGATTCGCTGCAGCGGATCGGCGCGGGTGAGTTTTCGGTGGTGCTGCGGGCGATTCCTTGGGTGACGTTTCACGTGATCGATTATGGTCTCGACATCTGGAATGGCTCGAGCCACACGTTTGCCAAGCTGATCGACGATACGCACGCGGCGTTCTTCCCCGAAGGGCTTCAGTGCTGCCCGGATCACTGAAGCATTGCTTTGGTCGAGCAGCCCGCTGTCTCGGTTACTGGTATAGATAACCGCCCAGTCTTCCGGCTTGGCGAGTTCATTGCGGCGAAACCACACGAAGCAGTTGAAGTCCTGCCAGTTGCCCGCCGCTTCACGAGCGGCGTCTTTCAGATCAACTTCACCGAGAGCGACCATTGCTTGTCTCCACTAATGCGACGTGAATCGGACAGATTTCCGACTCCCGTCGGTGTGGTTAGACCAGCATTGCCTCCTCTTCTTCCGCTTCTTGAGCTTCATCCTGCCGACTGAATCCAAGGATGAAATCCGCTGCGGCGCTGGCGGCAGTTGCGGCGGTGAAGATTGCTCGATTGTCGGCACGCAGCACTTCAAGCCATGACTTCAGGTAGGCGGCATTGTCTTGCAGCGGCAAGTTGGGAATGCCAAGCGACGACGATAAGAAAGCAGCCCCCAACTCGGCAACCAATTCTTCAGCCGCATAGGACTGATCACCGAACCGGGCCAACTTGTCGAGACGACTAAGACGGCTTTCATGGCCGCTCCAGTGAACCAATTCATGGAGTGCCGTCGAGTAATAGGCCGCTTCGCTGTCGAATGCGACTTTCGGCGGCAGTTGTACGAAGTCGGAATCGGGAGTGTAGAAAGCCCGATTTCCGATGTGGCGGATGTCAGCGCCCGTCGCAGAGATCGCCTCTTCTGCCGGGCCAAAATCGACAAATTCACGAACGGGTCGAACCGTGCGAAAGCGCTCGAGCTTGTCGCCGCCGCACTGGTCCAAGTTGAAAACAACAAACTGCTTGCAGAAAAACCGGCGTTCTTCTTTGTCCTGGCCAGTCTTCGGGTCCGTGACAGTCTCCGTGACAACTCGCCAAAAGATGATGCGAGTCCCCTTCTCGCCACGTTTGACGTGACCACCGATCCCCTTCCATTGATTGAACGTACCCCAGATCGACGAATCGAAGTTCCGATCCTGAGCCGCAGACCAGAGCAGCAAGATGTTCACGCCACGGTAGCTGCGGCCTGCTACGTTTCGTGGCAGGCCGCAGCCGGCGCTCGCCCAACGTTTGCGCCATTCACCGACGCCGCTTTCGAGTTGCTTGATGATTTGATCGGTGACTTGCTGGTAGAGATCAGACTGAGCGATCATTTGAGCGTCCTTTTGAGTCAGTTGGATTGCCACTGACTTTTGGACGCCCGTCGGCTGCTGGTGATAATCGCCGTTGGTCGGTACGCTGGCGCAATACCCACCGAAGGAAATGAAGCAATGGACCGTGAGAAGTTTGAAGCCGCCGATGCGCTCGTCGATGAGATCGCCGACATCGTTGATGAGATGTTGGCGTCGGAGAAAGCGGAGTTGCTCAAGACGAAGTTGGCAGAACTCAGCAAAGCCGTTGGCAGCGATTTGTCGGTGAGTCTCGACTGTCGGCTCGATGTGTTCGATTCCAAGCGAGAGCGATCATTGCCGCTGCTTTCCACTGGCCTATCGTCACTACGTGGCCAACAGCCGTACCGCACCTGGGGCGATTCGTCGCCGCAAAAATACGTCGTTAACGGTGAGATGATGATCGTTCCCCACGATCACTGCCCGGCCTGCTGGGGTGTCTGGGACTTCAAGATGGATCAGCCCGTTTGCGGTGAGTGCGGAATCAGGCTTGGCGAGCAAGTGAAGATACTACTGGACTCTGACGTTTGCCCGCATTGCGAGAAGGGCAAAGTCGGAGTCGCAAAGCCCAGATGTTCTGAGTGCGGATTCGAGGTGAATCTTCGTTACGTTGTCTGGGGATAGCGGAATTGCCGAGCCGCTTCACGCCGGCGCTCATGGTGCCGGTACGAAGCACGCTTGATCGGCTTGAGGTTGTATCCGATGCCGGTTAGTTCTCTGGACAAACCTGCACAGACTTCGGCTGACGCAGGCGTGGTGTGCTGGATGACGCCGTGATAGTCGGCTCCGCCGTGCTGGCCGATCTGCTCATATGAGTCGCAGTACCATCCGTTGATGTCGGACGGCAGTTCGGGGAAAAGGGCGATGACCGTGCCGGTGTCTCGCCACTTCCGAAAAACGACGACGTGTGATTCGCTGCACATTCCTGAGCCTCACTTTGCTGGTGAGTTTCAGGACGCCCGTCGTCGGCGGATTTCTACCAAATTAAGCGAATGCCTCTCAAATTACGCATCGAGCAGAGGGGCAATTTCAGTTCCTGCCCTCAAGTTCGGCAACAAGCCGTTCGACTTCTTCCTGCGGCGTTGGCTTCGGTTCCTCCTTCGCAGACAGAACAAAGGAGATCGCCATCAGGCACTTTGCTGAGTCCTTTGCACCCATCGGTCGCTTCATCTGACCATGAACTATGGCATGGCGATTCCAATAGTTCTCGTCGGCGACTTTTGCCGTGTTGGATTCGTGCTGGAGCGATCCGAAGTCACTCACGAAAGCGCTATGGTATTCCTTGAGCGCCGGCGCACCCGCTGACGCCATTGCGATCTGGGGGCGCATCTTGCCATTCTTGGGGTTGGCCCTGCCCTTTGTCGTGAAGTCCTTACCCTTGTACATGCACCGGGCCAACTCGTCGATGAGCGGCACGCCGAGATAGGTCGCTTCCTCGTAATTCCCCGAACGATGATGCTGCAAGAACTTGCACAGACGGTTTATGCAGTGTTCTGGGACGCCCTCATCCACCAAAGCGGCCCGGAGTTTGTCCTCGTCGAATACGGGGAGATGTTCCATGACTTTCTGATCAACACGATCCCAGTCATTGTTCTCGATGGCTTCGGCCAGAGTGAAGGTCAGACCGATGGGTTCGGTGCCAGTGAGATACCAGCCACGACTTGGCAACTTATCGCCGACGATCAGATGTCGCTCATGATGACGACGCAGCCGCTCTGCAATCTTGCTGTTGTTGATTCCGATCAAGTCATTGACGAGCGATGAGAGCCGGTTTTCAAAGAACAGGTGTTCAAAGGGAGTGGTAAGACTTGTTGAAATGCCATCGAGCATCGACTTGATGTGATTGAACTGCTCCGTGTAGTTCGCTTGTGCCCCAATTACGAGATCACGCACCCGCTCGAAATCGGTGTGCATCTTCGGGAAGTCTGTCATTTCGATCTTCGGGATTTTCGGCATCTCGAACTGCTTGATCACCGTCAGGTCAGGCACCACAAGCGATGCCAACAGATTCATATCTGGCATCGATTCGGCGAACTTAGGAACGGCGAGTTCCGCCAACATCTTCGCCGCATTCTTCACCTCTTCCGACATCTTGATGGAATTGAAGGCAGCGGTCGCCGCTTGGATTTTCGCAAAGTCGATAGGTTTCAGCATTGCTTGCAGTTCAGCCGCCTGCTTTGCCATCGAACTGTTTTCGCCCTGCGGGTTTGAATCACTCATCTGGACCTCCGTTGGATTCATGTGAAAAATAGTCCGGCATCGACTGATCCAGTGGGAGCCGAAGAGTGTCAGCGTGCAAGTCCCGCCACCGAGGGCCACCTTTGTCATCTTTCTCGAAAAACTGCGTGATTCTCGCAGCGATGGACTTTGGCGGCTCCTTCAAGAAGCTGAAATACGTATCAATCGACTTATCCGTTGGGAGAAAGACGCAGAACATATCATCTTTGGCCCTGACGATAACGCCGAGTGCGAAAACGTCCTTGTTCGTCGAGATGCATGTGATAAATCGCCGGTCAGTAATCGTTCCTTGCAACAGAGTTTTGTCTTGGAGGACAATCGGGGAAATCATCCTCTCGAATTTCATAAAATGGTCAGCGACATCGTCTTCGGTGACGTTCTTCGCAGATTTGAATCTGTCGAAGAACTCACGGAGAATGCTCGCCAAAAACTGCCCAGATGAACGAAACACATGCTCGTAACCGAAAATCTCGAACAGAGTGAGATGTGCCGCTTTAAGCATGGATGCGGTGACCGCAGGACGATAATCTCGCTCGATTATCAAACTGAGTTTCGGGTTCTCTGCAGACTGGAGAACGCTTGGCGGAACCTTGACAACCATCTTGTAGTTGCTGCCATCGGAACCTTCAATCAGGATTGGCGTATGCCCTTCAACCTTGGGAATATCACCTTGAGGAAAATAGTGCGACCATACGGTTCCATCGTATTCGAGCCGAGGGCGGTGTAGCCTTCGCCCATTGGGTTCGAGCCAGAGCCTGAATGGGTCTTTGCCTCTGTCTTCGACGACGGTGATCAAGTCGGCCTCAACGACTGACCCGTAGAAATTATCTACGTCCTTGCGCTGTGGCACCCACTTGCCACATGTCCCAAATGCATCGGCCACGACGTGGCCTCGGCACATTTCAGTCTGTTCGTCTCGCATCAAGATCGGACAGTAAAAATGGTCGAAGGGCTTTCCTGTTGTCGCCTTAAAATCGGCTCGGTATTGCTCGATTCGCAGTTCGAGATCGTTCATATCCCCTCCATGACTTAACAGACTGAGCAAGCCGCAAATATCCGAGGACAATTTGGCGCTGCCCCAACCTTAGCACTCCCTGACCTCTTTCCAAATCCACTTTTGCTGCATGAATCGGGGATGATTGCTGATCCGAGCGGCGATCTTTTCCTGAGGTAAGTCAAGGTGCATTAGCAACAGAATCCTGATAAGCATGATGATCTTATCTCTCGCCCAAATCAGTTCTCCGCCACGCAGCGCCACGGAGCGGTCTTTTTCCGAATAGTGCGTCAGATAGTTCCGAGTTAAGACAATTCCGTTCTTGAACTTAACGAGCGAAACGCAAACGCAGTTCAGCAATTCCGGCGTAAGCGATTCCAGAAGACTTACGATCCGAACTCGTTGAGAGAGTTCGTTTCCGTATTCAATCTTGCTTTCCAGGCTGCTCCGATGAGGCCCGGAAAGCGACTTGGGAATCGCATCGACAAGAGCGGTTTGAACATCGGCGTAGTCTTCTTTCTTCATGTACAGGCCGGGCTGGGTTGCTCGGCTTACGGTTTCCAATGACCTCATCGCAGTCAAGAACCGGCCCTGGTCGGAATCGCCTTCGGAGAACCGAGCGTCAAGAAACAGATGGATGGCGTTTCGCAGCATCTCGGGCGCAGACATCCACTTTTCCAACTTCGATCCGTATCCCTCGCCAAAGTCGGGGAGAACAAATAGCGGAAAGTCCGCTCCAAGAGTCTCACGTTCTGATTCCTCCTTGGTGTAGCCGTTGGGAAACAGAAGCCAGCACGTTGCTTCCTCGCCAATGCTGCATCGGACCCACCTTGGCAGTATCCGCTGATCCATGAAAAGACAGAGCAATCCGCAGAAGTGATACATCTGTTTGACGAACCAATCGATGGTCTGCGGCTGGTTCGGCTGGACATTAACAACTGGCACTCCCCTCATCGAAACCTTTGGCTTGCCGATCTTAGTTTTGAACCATAACTCGGATTCAAATTGCCATTTGGCATCCGTGCATTGGCTCTCGTACAACTGCTTCGGCGGCGCAGTGTGATCCACACCGATGCCGGAAAAGTCGCCTACCTCGTTCGTTCGTTCGTCCCAAGTGATCGTCAGATTCGCAGTGAAGTCATCAAGCCGGTTGCAGTTGAATCGCCAATCGGTGAAACGCTGTTCATCGAACGGTTGACAATGGTGGCCGACAACTCCATAAATCGCCCCGTAGATCGAAATCAGCGCTTCCTGCATGTCGGATGTGCCGCCCTGCGCCCGACACTTCAGCAGGGTGACCCGCTTTCCATCGTTGAGGACACCATAGATCGTATCGAATCGCCGGAAATCTCGACGCCATACGCCTGCTTCGGCCTGAACCGTTTCCTTGCTTTCCAGCGAGCCGTGGATTTTCAGTTTCAGGTCACGCTGCGAAAATAGAATCGTGCCGTACCGCCATTCATCGGGACGGTCAGGCAGCCACCATCGGCCATCAGCCTCGAAATCCTCGTCCAACATGTATCGCATCTTGGTCATCCCCGCCCCCATATTTTCCGGCATCGAACTCACCAGTTAAGAAGGACATCAATAGGCAGTGATAGGTTCGGAGCGAATCAAGTCTATTCCTTCACATGTTTCTTGATCCATCGTGCGGCCTTGTCCGTCTGCCGCTTTCGCTTCGTGATCCCGTCGTGATCAGCGGGAAGCGAAAGGAACTCTCCGTAGTCGTGGAGGCTGGACACATTGAACGAATTGCGTAGCAACCGATACAAGTGCGGATCAATGAACTCTTTGATCATGTAAAGAACGTACTCGCCGCCCTCACCTTGCTGGGCCGCATGAACATATTGGTTGCGGCGCACTCGGAGAGATTCCAGGACTTGCCTGTAATATCGGCGGTGGCCGAAAAACCACGTTGCTCGCTTGATCGTCTGATCGTACTGGTCGGTCCCAGTGATCGTTTCCAATAGGCTCCACAACTTGAGAAAAGCCACGTCGTAATCGACATGATCGAGTGCGGACACGTATCGGACAAGGAGCGATTCCATTTCCGTTTTGAAGGGATGAGTCGCCAGCTTCTTGAGCGCCCAACGCCGCTTCTTTTCGAGCGCTTTCCAATCATCCTTGGGATGAAAAATCTTGGTGTTCTCACCTGTCGCCACTTCAAACCAGTACATGTGAGTCGCCGATGATCCGTCTGCGTTATGCAGAGTATGAAATTGCCCGGAGTGAATCACTCCGACTGGCTTCTGAGTTGAGGGGGAAGACATGAGCGGTATTCGCCACGACCCATGAGTGGCAAATAGCGTCCAGACTCCTCTTAATACGTGCAGAGCCGTCAGCGATGTATCTATGGCTTCGGTCTTTGAACGGCCCTTCGTGGCGACTGTTACGACATGGTATCCACCTGCAAAATCTGACTTCGTGTGCCGGAGATAGTTGTCAAGCGACTCCGGGTGTTTGAACTTTGCTGTATCGTCGCAGGAGCGAATATCGCAGCCATTCACGGTGATGCACTTGGCTGGCAGTTCTCGAATTGACAACGATGATTTCAGAATGAAGTCCTGCGGAGCCTGCCTGAGATGTTCGGCGACAACGCTATTAACTTCCTTCATGATGTCGGGAATTGGAATGTGCTTTCTCTTGCCCGCTTTCTCGATCAAGTTCGACAGAGCCTTCGTGAAAAGCGACCAGGACGTACCCTCATCAAGAACCTGCCCGGCTTCTCCATATATCACAAGTGTGCTGCGGACAGCGGTTTCTAACATCGGCGAACCGACGATTGGCAACCAGACGACTTTCCCTTCGGCGCTAACCGCTGCATTCTCAATTATCTTCTTGATCAACTCCGAAGGTATATGCTTGTGATCGTCTTGCGCCTCGGACGATTCGTCTTTCCCCTTGTAAGGTTTGCCCCACGGTGTCTTCCAAAATGCATATTGCTTGATTGTCACTTGTGTGCCTTTTGAAGTTGCCAGTGAAGTCACCGAAACGCCTGATTCCTGATACACCCGCCAAGGACGCCGTTCGGCGTACTCAGGTTCAATCCGGGTTGAAGAGGCGGCACTTCGGACATACAAACTCGATCTCACGTCCATCCAGGTCGGGTTCCTCGGGTGCAGTTATTGTGATTTGAAATTTCACGTCCGCCTCGTCGATGTTCCAATTGTATCGACTTATTTCGGCGGTCTACCGACAGCAGAGCAGAACGGAGACTTCAAATGTCGCCGCTCGATGCCCAGTCTCCCCGGCCATGCCGGGGAGACTGGGCTGCAAAGCGAATCAGACTCCAGCCCGCCGCATTTCTTCCTCGGCGGCGAGGATCGCTCGTTCACGGCTGCGGGTTGTCACAGGCGGCGGAACTACGATGGGTTCCTCAGCGGATAAACGGTCAAAAAACCGCTGAAGAGCCTCTTTGCTGGTGCAAAGGGTGCCACCGAGTTTGATCGTCTCCAGCTTCACCCAGAGGCCATCCTTGCATCGACAACCCCGAAGCGCCCAACGATAGATCGTGGCATAGTTCAACTTCTTGCCGGGAACTCGGCTTGGGAGAATCTTCGTTGCCTCCTTCAGGCTGACAACCTTCTCCGTGAAGACATCAATCGCCATAAGACCGCTCCTTGTGAAACGCAGGAACTGTGCCACCGACGTGGCGGCAATCATTTCATCTAGGAGCGCAACGGTCAGTAATGCAACTGTTCCGCCGCCTCGGCCAACCGACTCATGGCCGAGGTTTTTAGCAAGGCTGAATGGCTCATCAGTGGGTGGAGCTTCACGCCCATGAGGGCGATCCCTTTACGGAAGATGACCGACCTGCTGCATTCCGAAACTAGATGTCGGAAGTTCCGACATTCAAATGAGCCTGTCTTCGGGTGCAATGGCCGCCGATCACTTTACTTTCGTCGGCAGCCTCACTTGCCGCACCGTTTGCTCCGTGACGTTGACGTATGCTTCGTCGTATTCTCCGAGACGACCAAAGAGCCAAGCGTGGAGCGCATTGAGCATTAGGCTCGCAACGGCGATGTTTGTGATCATGAATTGCCGCTCCGAGCCGCTATCGCTCGGTGCTGCCAAGTCGGCGTGGAAGTCGTTGACGAACGGCAGCGTGATGTTCTCTCCATTCCGGCGCATGAAAACGTAGATGGCTCCGTTGTCGCCACCGCAGCCACATCGAATTGCCGTGATATTCTGAAGCGTGCCGCAATGGTCAGAGACGACCCGTGCAGTGGATCGGCTCTGGTCGCAGCAGAAAACCAGTGCGTCTTCGGAAAAGAGTCCCGGCGCTGACTTTGGTGTCACCGCTGCTTGGCGAGAAGCAATCTTGATTTCCCCAAACTCCCTCCGACACTTGTCAGCCAAGGCATCGACGCCGTGCGAGGCGACGAGAGTGAGCAAGGGATGATTGAATTGATAGGGTTCCTGGCCGCTCGTAAGCAATTGGCAAATCTGAGGAACAAGGATCGCACCAACGTGTTCAGTGCCGATCACGACGATTTGAATCCGTCCGCTGGTTTCTCGGCGTTTTCGTTTGGACATGGCTTACAACTCAACTTCAGAACCGCAGAAGGTTTCCGCTCGACTCCGTTGGCCGAGCGGGCAATTTACGCCCGACAGTCGATCCTTCGTGGTCCAATGTCGTTTTCGGGAGAAGATAACCGAACAAACCTGAGGGAGAGCGACTATGAAAACGATTCAGTTGCAACTTTCGGTAACAATTGGTGACGACGCAGCCAGAATTCTTGCTGAGATTTTTGGGCCTGCAATCAAACAGGCACAGACGCCGACCAGCAGCGATGTAGACGAGAGACGGGAGGCCCGTGTTCGAGCATCCCAGAACGCCCTCTTTGCCGGGCAGAAGCCACCGGAAGACCAAGGATTGTTGATCGACTCCCGTGAAGCGGCCAAACTTCTCAAGGTGTCGCCGAGAAAACTCTGGGCAATGCAAAACGATGGGCGGATGCCTGCGCCGATCAGAATTGGAAAAGCGGTACGATGGAGCTACGAAGCACTGAAGAAATGGGTTGAGCAAGGCTGCCCCAACAGCGCAACTTCGATAAACGAGTAACCACTATGCCACTTGATGCCAACAGCGAGAAAGTATTTCGAGATTATGAGACAAGCGTGCTCGACAAGCATCATCAGCAGTTGCCACTGTGGAAACGACCCGCCACTCAAGCACTGTTTTCCCTACTCGCACAATTCGACTGCACTGCTATCCTTGCTCTGTTCATGCCCGGCGGGGCTTACATGGGCGCAGTACAGGGATTTAAGTCCATCGAAGAAGGGCTTTCGCAGGCAATTAAGTGGTTTCATGACGGCAGTGCGACTGATGTTTCGACGGCCATTGACGAAAAAGTGTTCGATGAAGCAGGGAGTTTCGGCCAGTTTGCCGGGAACTACGTGAACATCGCCGATTTTCACAAGATGTATGGTCAAAAGCAGATGGACGTGAGCGTAGATGAAAGCGCTCGTATTATTACATTTTCGTCTCCACCAGGGAATCCAGGTCGCACTCCGATCAGCGGAATGGCTGAGCAGACTCACCGCTTAGCAGCAATCCCCGCCCTCAATGACCCTGCATCAATTGAGCAAACACGACAAAGTGCTTTTAAGGTTCTCGATTCGGCAGCAGTTCACACAGTCGAAGGTCGAGTAGTTCTCGATAATCTCAGCATTGTCAATGATCCCGCCATTGCTAAGCTTTTGGATGTGGTGTTCCCGAAGGAGGCAGTGCTGCTCGACGGGAATTGCGATCTCGTTGGATTCTCTCTTTCGGAGTTTACGACGTTTTTTGAGGCTCTCCGACGTTGGAGTCTTTGCGCCACCTTCACATTCATGAAAGAGGTCACAAGCGGCAAGAAGCAGTTGGAGTGCATTCCTACGCAGGCTGTGAACGTGGACCATTTTCGAGACACGATGATAGCAATTACTGGACTAACCGAAGAGAAGGTAAATGCCATTACACAGAGGCTGGTGCTTGACGCACGAACTAACAGCCCCGACATATTTCAGCAACCGTTGCTGATGGGGCCGACGTTAGTGGCGTGGAGCACGATGGTTGTGCTCAACTCCAGATACATACGCAATATGCTCAAGCTAATGAGCCGGACCGCTGCAACCAGAGATCACACAGCAACGCTTATCGGCAGCCAGGAACCGAAGATGTTGCTCGAAATCGGGCAGCATCTTTCGAGAAAGGGTGGCACTCAATATAAGCTCACTACGACAATTAAAGTCGGTAATGAAGAGGCAGAAATTGACTTGCTGGGATTCAACACAAAGTTCCCCGAAGAAGTGCTTGTACTCGAAGGCAAGGCGGTACTCGGCGTTGACGAAATTGGAGAGGTAGCGTCAGCGACCAAGGAAATGCAGAAGGGCCAACGGCAACTTGCACGATCCATTGAACTCTTGCAGAAGCTAAGTCTTGAAGAACGGCAGGCCACGTTCAAGTACGTTCAATGGAAAAACGTAAAGACGATCAAAGGAGTGGTGGTGGCATTGGACGCAGAGCCAAATGACCTTTACGACCACTCGAACTATCCCGGCATTTCCCTTCAAGCAATCAAGACACGATTGCGTGACAACCATTTTGCATCGCCCGTGAAGTTCTGGGCTGCGTGTCGTGATCGAAAGTGGCTGGACCCACTCGATAAGTACAAGGAGAAGCATGTGCCAGTGAAGGTCGGAAACGTCACCTATCGACTTCCGGCCTTGGAAGAACCAGATGATGTTTCGGAGGCACGGCACAAGAAAATGATGGCGGAAATGCTGGGCATGATGAATAGCTTTGGACAAAAGAAGCCGAAGCATCGTCGGTGAGACAACAAGTCACGCCCATGAACGCAGTGGTCAATAATTCAGCCGTTCCGCCATATCCGCTAACTGATCTGCCGACCGCTTCGTGTACCGGGCCGTCGTGTTCAACGACTCATGGCCGAGGATTTGAGCAAGGCTGACGAGATCGTTCTGCGAATTGGCCAGGAACTGGTGCGCCATCGTGTGCCTCAGCAGGTGCGGGTGGAGCTTCACCCCAATCAAAGCACTGTACTTGTCGCACAGTGCCCGCACCCCTCGATCTGTAAGTGGTCCTCGCTCTCCGACGAACACCTTGTCCGACTGGACAGGTGGTCGAGTTTCAAGGTACGCCTGCAATGCTCGCCGTGCAGGAAGCGGGAGCGGCACCGACCGCTGCTTCCCACCTTTGCCGTGGCGGAAGAGGACCGAGCCGCTGCGTTCGTTGACCAGAATGTCGGAAAGTTCGAGATTGACTAGATCACCCACTCGACATCCAGTGTAGAGCATCGTGCTGAAGATCGCATTTGCCCGCACGTCCTGGCGCAGTTCGATCTCACGAAGTAGCCGGCGCACGGCACTACGATCCAATCCCTTTGGCGACAGTTGCTGCCGGCGCAGTTCCTTCACCGGCTTGGCAGGGTTCGACTTGGCATGGCCGTTCTCGGTCAGCCATCGAAAGAAACGGCGGATAGTGACGAGGCAGCGATTGACGGTGGCGACGGCCTGCTGCTTGTCACGGCGCAGATGCTCTTTGAAGTCCGTCACGTCCCTCGTCGTCACTCGACCGATCACGAAGGGTTCTTTGTTCGAGGTGCTGAACCACGCAGCAAACTTTCGCACGTCCTGGGACATCGCTTGCCGACTGTTGGCGGCGAGATCGAGAGATCCGAGGAACTGACCGAACAGCGCTGCCTCGTCCGGCCCGGTCGGGACGCCGCTGAAAACATTATCGCTCCAATTCTCACGGCCTTCCTGACGGAAAGTAGACATGAATTTGACACCTTTCACCGCTAACTGGGCTGATATTGACTATTATCGACCGAGATTATCGGTCGAGTTCTGGCGCTGAATTTGGACGAAAACGGAACGGATTACCTCGGCCTCATCGACGCCTGCGATCCCCGAAGGGAACAATTTGGCGACCGCCGCACTGACCTGTTGATCGGTCACGCCGACGAGGCCAAGACCTTTCATCGCATCGACGATGGCGGTGTACTTGTTCTTTTCTTTTGCCTGCGGCTTGGACTCCCGTCGTTTGGGCATCGTGGGCGCTCCTCCTCGTCGTGCATAAAACAAGATCGGCTTGCCATCGACGCCGCAGTTTCGCCGGCGCACTTCAAGACAGATTTTCTGCGCATCTTCGACGTAATATGGACGGTCAGTTTCCGGGTCACGATCCGGCGCTGGGAACGCCGACCCGATCAATTGGTAAAACCTCGCTCGTGACAATCCGACCATGCGAGCCATTTCAGCAACGGTCACGATGGCCTTCGTTTGGGTTTGCATTTGGGCGCTCATACGACACTCCTGCTACGAAAATTAGACGGCTTGTTGACACGAGTTCGACAGAAACTCTCGCCCGTCGGCGGTCAACTCACGCAGCCCGCTCTTGTCCTTCGTGATCAACCCTGACCGAATCAGAAACGGTTCAATCACGGCGCTCGCCGTGGTCACTCACGAGGCGAAGGAGTTGCTCAAGACTTGCCCGGCGCTGTGCATCATCATCCGCACGCTGGGCGGCGATTTGCGAAACGGGATGGCCCTGCCGCCACTAACAGAACCCGAAGCAGCTCCGGCCTCCGGCTGTGCCAACGCATGGCTACGTCATACGAATCCACGAAATAAATCGTGCATGGCGTCTGCCGGAGGCACCGAGCCTTCATCCGTCGGTTGAGTTGTCGCTTGCTCAAACCGGTCAGCTTCGTCACGTTCATCAAACTGGTTCCTTTCGATGCGATTTCTTGGCCTGGACTGCCCAGGTTTCAGAATTTCATGACACCCGTCGGAAACTCTGGATAACCTGGGAAAGAGATCGACGATTTCCCTTGCGTTGCGAATCGCTGCCATAAGGCGACAAACGTGCAGAAGACTCACGCAGAAATGAGCGGAAGAAGGGCCGAGGTCCAGCCTTGTCGACACCGAAAAGAAGGCGGTATCGAGAGTTAGGTCGTCGCTTTCGGAGCACGACCCATTAAGAGCCCTAGACCAATGAAGACTGAGGAAGACGCTGCCGGGCCAAGGCGAGGTAGTACGGAGAGAGTTCAATCCCAATGCCGTGACGGTAGTTTTCTGCGGCGGCGATCAAGCTCGTCCCGATCCCGGCAAATGGATCAAGAACCATGCCGCCTGGAGGGCATCCAAGCGTCACGCAGTGCCGTGCCAATTCAATTGGCATCGGGGCCGGGTGACCGCCAACTTCGTGGCGGACAGGCGGAAATCGCCAGACCGTACCTCGAATGGGCGCATGGTGCCGAGCCAGCCCCCAGTTCTGTGTATCTGCAAAATCGACCCGCAGTGAATCCATGTCGAAATAGTGCGGCACGTTGAGCGCAAAAACCAACATCGTTTCGTGTGTCGGGGACAGTCTGCCTTCGTGTCGATATGGTGCCGGATTCGACTTTTCAACGATGATTTCGCCCCTCAATTTCCAGCCCCGGCTTGTGAGCGCCAAAGCCAGTCGTTGCGGAACGAGCAACGACTGGCCATCACGAAACGTATCACCGATGTTGATCCAGAGCGTGCCGGTTCGCCGCAGGATGCGGCGAACCTCGTCGAAGACCTTCGCAAGTTTGGCGATGTACTGTTCGACGCTTTGCTATTGGCCGATCTGCTGCTCGGCGCAGACATCCATCTGCAAAAAATACGGCGGAGAGGTGACGCAGCAATCCACGGAATCATCGCCCAACTTTCGCAGTTGCTGCTCGGCATCACCGCAGTGAAGGGACACTTGCGGCTGGAAGTCATCAGGAACGTCCGCCTTAGGAATCTGCCTGCCTTGCCGCAACTTCCCGTCTAGCCCAACCCTCCTGCTTAATTGGGGCAATGCCCCAGTTGAAACCAGCTCCTGCACTCGACGCCCAACCCGCTTGTGATCCGCTTTGATCCAACCAGGGAGCATCGAAGCAATCGCTCGGTGGGACGTTGGCGAGTGAGGGTCGAGATAAGCGGCCCGAATCGCAGCGTCGATCACGGCGTCTTGCTGGTCTTTCGACGTGAGCGGGCACTCATTGCATTGCGGCTTCATGGCTCCCTCAATGGGTTGTAGTAACGAATTGCTTACCATATTTTGGCACTTGGAAGTTACACTATTCGGATATCTGACGGTTTCACCCAATGCTAAAATCGCCTCGCTTTGATACATGGAGATGTTGGTCGTATGATTATTGCCTGACAGCATCTCTTTAGCTGCCTGCGCCAAGTTGTAGGACAGGCGGGGCGGGACGGCATTTCCGACTACCCGATAATTACTACAAACACTTCGGCCATCAAACACAAAGTCATCTGGGAACGATTGAATCCTGGCAACTTCCCGCACGGAGAACGAACGATCATACATCGGATGCCAAATAGCGCTCGTTTCTGGTAGTGCTTTTGCCTTAATTGTTGTTGAGATGTCGCTCATCGCATGCCGGCGAAAGAAACGAGGGCTTCTGTACTTGTTCTTGTCGTCCCTGATCTTTTGAAACCGTTTCGGTAATTGGTCATAGGGAATGTCGTCCCAGCAGCCCCCAGGAGGCACGTAGCGAAGCAAAGTCAAATACCGATCACATATCTTCTGAATCTCCTGGCTGTTCGGTGTAGCCTCTTGGATGCCCTCTAAAGCGGATTGTATGGTTAGGCCACATTCCTCAGCAATCGGCTGGGGGAAAATGAATGGCTTCCTGCATGCTGTGATGATTACTCGCCGACGTTTCTGAGGAACGCCATACATGGTTGCATCGATCAATGAGATGTAAACATGTTCGTAACCCAGTCCAACAAGATCGTCGCATATGTCCTCAATGATGTACTTGCGCTCGATGCCCTGGGATTTGAGAACTCCCCGCACGTTCTCAAAGAAAACAACCTGTGGCTGGAATTTGCCAATATAGTCAAAGCAGGTTTGGTAGAGTCGGCCTCGTGAGTCATCGCCAGATAATCTATTGCCAGTAGTCGAAAAGGGCTGACAGGGAAAGCCCGCTAAGAGCACATGGACTGGTTGCTTCAAGGTTGGGATCGGAATCTTGGTAATGTCGCCCTCCACCAAATGAAGATCACCAAAATTGCGCCGATAAGTACGACAAGCATCTTTGTCGTAATCATTGGCCCAGATGATGTCGAAGCCGGATTGCTTAAAGCCAAGGTCGAAGCCCCCTCCGCCACAGAACATGCTAAGTACGTTAAATGCCATCAGGAAATCATCGCCCAAGCCCTCGCCGATGGCAATGCCCAAAAAAAAGGGGGAAGTAGCGCATGTAAAACCGCTGCCGTGCGAAACGGCCGGGGCTGTCAGTTTGCTCAGGGGAATTGTCGAATGATGCTCAGGAAGGGAGTTGCCGCATCGGCTCAGCGAATACTCTTAGCGGGTCGATTCCGAGAGCAGTTTTCTGGTCAGTCATTGGCAGGGCATCCATTGCTCGTGAATAGGTAGCTCGCCGCCCAACACGTTTATGATCGGCTTTGATCCACGCAGGGAGCATTGAAGCAATCGCTCGATGCGACGTTGGGGAATGAGGACCAAGGTAAGCGGCCCGGAGCGTGGCTTCGATCACGGCGTCTTGCTGGTCTTTCGATGTGAGGGGGCACGTTTCGCATTGCGCTTCATGGCACGTCCTTGCGTTTGTTATTCTCTCCGCTGATCATCTCTAAAACCCTCGGCCGTTGGGAGAGGAACTGCTGCTCTAGCGTTCACTGGGTGGCATGGTCGGATCACTCGGAGATTAACCGATAACTGAGCCGCCGTCGTTTATACCGACTTTGACCTTGGCGTGGCAGGATCGAGCTAATCAGTGCCAGGGATTGTTTTAGGCGATAAACAGACCGCCGAGACTCTACTAGTGGGCGTTTACGCCCTAATGAAGGAAGCAGGCTATCCGAGGCTGGAAAATATCGGAGAGTTCTCGTCGGACATCGCCAAAGACAACTCGTTGTGGGATACAAAGAGCGATTGGATCGGCAAAAAGTACCGGCGGTCGTTCACTGTTGAGTAATGCCACCGCATGAAAAACCCCACTCCCTGCAACGCAGGGAGTGGGGTTGGTATCGGACTAGCGCCAAGCAGCGCCCGATAATTCCTCGGGCGTCATAGCGCTTTCAACATCAACGACGGGATTACCAGTTCCCTTCGGCCTGACGGCCATCAGCTTTACGCCCTTTCGTCCGCCTTCAACGACAATTCGCAACGTGAAGCCTCGTTCAGCAACGTAGAGGATTCCTTTTCTAACTGATTCCCTACGCTTGTCGTTCAGCAATAGGCCCGAAAGTGCAATTTCTGCGAGCGTTTCGACTGGCATAATATCCTGATGTGTAATCTCTCTATGTAATATTCCGTCGATCAATTCGATATCGAGGATTCCGATACTGTGACGCCAAAACGGTGCGGTGGTCATCGTGATTTTACGGATAACCGTTGCTAGGTGGGTGCGAAGTTGAAGCCGCAATCGCTTCCGTTCGTCGCCCTTCGCCTTGCGCATCTTGTCGATTACATCGTGAGCATTGACCGCCGAATGGCGGAGCGCCGATTCTTCATTGAAGTCTGCTTTCAGTTGTTGCCGTTCAGCTTCTAGTTTTGCGAGTGTATCCATCAGCGGCCCGAGCGTTGCCGGATCATCCATTTCAATTCGTTGCTGCAAGATCGCAATACGCTGCTCGACCGTTCCGAGCCTGCCACGGTTCGCATGAGCCTCGTGCGGCAGCAACTGTTCAAGGTCTAGTCCTTCAATGAATCGAAGGACGGCTTTCTCAACTTCGTCATAATCGACTGAGAGCGACTTCTTGACCTTATTGCGAGCAGCCATAGTTTGCAGCCTTGCCGGTTTGTTTGCTGCTTTCTTACCGACAATCCACTTCGAGCCGCTTTCAGGATCAATCATCAGTCCGCCAAACAAGTTGATGGTGTTACCTTGCTTTGTGTTGTTGTTCTTTCGTCGATTCGCAAGAGCGGACTGCGCCCGAGCGAATGTATCGAGGTCGCAGATCGCAGGGTAGTAATCTTCTAATGGCGGGCCGACTGGCTGCTGCTTACCATCTGTCCATACGCAAGGTTGCAACTCACCAATGATACGGCGGTCACGCATTAGGAGTTGAACATAGGCGAGCGACCATCGAGCTTTGCCGGTTGATGGGTTCGGCACTTGAGCATCGTGAAGATATTGCAGGATTGCGGGAGCGCCGTTTCCGTCGGCGGACATTCTGATGATTGTCCGAACTGACTCCGCCTTTCGCTCGTCCTTCTTCCACCCGCCCGCAATCGGGATGAGCCACGCAGGACCTCGTGTTGTCATCGGGGCGTTCGCAGCATTCATTCGCTTTGCAGTCCATGCGTCACGAACCCGCATTGACTTCATATTGCTTTCTTCATTTGCTCGAACAAACACCAGAATCATTTCGATCAGGGAGAACGGATCGTCGAGAGATTTCTCATCGTAGGAGCGTTCAGGGTCAAGCGTGGCAATCGTAACGCCTGCTTCAATAATTTCTTCCATGATTCGCAGCGCCTTCCGAGCAGAGGCCCTGCTGATGCGATCTAGGGATTCGACGACCAGCACCGAGCCTCGTTTGATTGGGCTACTCGTTTTTTTCACTGCCGTTAGAAATGCTCCGAGCGCTCCCTCGTGAAAGTTCTTGCCCTTCCAGCTACTTACGCCGAGGTCTTGATAACTTTTTGGGGACAGCTTCAAATTGTGCCGCTCACAGAATCGGGCGGCTGCCTCAGCTTGCCGTTTCTGGCTTCTGCCGAGTTCCTGCTTCTTGGCGCTGAATCGGACGTAACTGTACGCATCTCCGCTCATTTTCGCACTCTCTTTCGTCAGGGATGAATCCTACACAAGAGAGATATTTTTTGGTACCCACCGGAGCGCAAGGTGCAAATGGCCGACGGCACGGAAGTGAGCTGGCAGGAGATTGCTCGCGGCATGATCGAAGCCCGGCAATCAGGCGGCGCGATGACGTTGCCGCTGCTGTACGACCAGGACGGCAGGAAGCTGGTCGATTACACGCCGCCGCAAAGCATGGGCGGGCACACAGCGATCTTTGATTGGAAGAAGGACCTCGACATCGAAATCTGGAAAGCACTCGAAGTGCCGCCCGAAATCATTCAGGCCGCGAGCACGGGCAGCGGCTACTCGGGCCGCTGGATTCCGTTCGTCATCGCGCTCAGCGCAGTGCAAACGGAGTTCGCCGAGCTGGTGCGCTGTGTCGATCGAGACATCTTGCGACCGATCGCGCAACTCAACTTCGGCGTCGTGCCGCAGTATGAAATCCGGCCGCAACCACTGACGGAAACCTACGGCGAGCGCTTTGGCGGTGTCGCTGCGCCGCCGGCGTAGGCCCGAAAAATCACGCCAGCATTTTCTGCTGGCAGCGGACCTAAGTTGTCCAGGCCGACGCTCTAATTGGCACAGATGTACACTAATGGTTTTGGAAAGGAACTGCCTATGAACAAGGTTGCAAACTCGATGATTTCCTCCCGCGCGCACCTGGCCGAGCCAGCACCAGCTTCGTATTCGGTGCTGCTGCTGCCGCAGTACGAACTGGTTGCTCGTGGTTTGTCGCTGCGCGAGGCGACGGCCTGGGCGCGAACTTACAACGAGGTGATTCACGGCGATCCAGCGCAGGCCGTGCTCGCTGAGGAGTTTCCGCAGCGGAGTTGTGCCGAAGCTGCTTAGAGCCACATCATGATGTAGTACGTGACGAATCGTCACGTACGCACTAGTAGTTCGTGATGGTTTCGCCGTCTGATTTGTGGCCCAGGCGGCGATAGTTCTCTTTATCGATGTTGTACGCGACAAGACGGACCGAACCATCGCAAAGAACTACATTGAAACCGGCGGGATGAGCGCTGCCGAATACGTAGTAAGGACCTTCAGTCGGCGGCACGCGAAAATCGCGGCGCGGAGGATAATAGCTGGCATTGGTTGAACGGCAGTTATCGTTGTCGAAGCCGACATACAAGTTCTCATTGTCGGCCGCGTCCAGACCGTCGGAGTAATGGTTCTGATCCAGAAACTTTTCACCCACCATAAACGTGTTCGAAGTGCCATCGGTCACTTCTGACTGCCGTACCTTGCTGTAATCGTAGAGCAGGCCGGTCCAAATGGTTGGATCCGATCGATCCTCGGGAGGTCCACCTTTCCATTGGTTACCCGTGCCATCGCCAACGTTGGCCGAATAATCGAGCTTCGCGCCAGCGCTCACATTCGGTGCGTTCGTGGGATGGACGCTGATGGGATACGCCTTGGCTGGCCGTCGCGAGGGGCAGTTATAGAACTTGATCGGGATCGTCACGAGTCGCTCAAGCTCGGCTTGTTTCAGCGGGCCTGTCTGCCCCAAGCCAATTTCGCGGGCCGCTTTCTGTTCGATGAAGGGGAGAATGTTGTAGGTCCAGCCACCCGGCTGACCTTCGGCGAAACCCAGGTCAGGATCACCCACATAGTTCCAGCCCCAACCGCCGGTCGGATAATGGCCCATCGTGTCGAAATGGTTATGAAACGCCAGCCCCATCTGCTTGAGATGGTTCTGACATTGCATTCGCCGCGCTGATTCACGAGCGGCTTGCACCGCCGGAAGCAGCAGGGCCACCAAGACGCCGATGATGGCAATGACGACGAGGAGTTCCACGAGAGTGAACGCCCGCGCCGAGCGCTGGGGATGTTGAAGAGGCATAGTTGATCCGATGAATCGGCGCAGCCGCGCTAACGAAGAACAGGAGAGAGGACGAAGCGCTGAATACCCGCTCAGGATAGCGTGAAAGTCAAAGGTCGGCTACGAGAATTTGGTGGTTTTTCTGCGCCGTTGGCTCAGCGGCGCGGGCCAGCGGGTGCCTGGCTCAATGCGATACAATTGCGCACGCTACAATCGCCATCCGGCGGATTTCGCACTTTCACCTTCATCGATTAGCGCCATGCCACGCAAAATTGTCTGTCTCACCGAAGGGCACTCCGAACCACACGCGGGGAAGACCGCGGCCAATGTCATTCGCTACCGCCGCGAAGAAGTTGTCGCGATGCTCGATAGCACCCAGGTCGGCAAAACCAGCCGCGAACTGCTGGCCGTCACCACCGGCGAACCGGTACCGGTCATCGCCAAGCTCGCCGAGGCGCCCGGGGCCAACACGCTGTTGCTGGGTATCGCGCCGCCGGGAGGAAAGATTCCGGCCAGCTGGCGGCCGATCATCCTCGAGGCCATTTCGCGGAAGATGGACATCCTCTCCGGTCTGCATGATTTTCTGAATAACGACGCCGAGTTCAAAGCGGCTGCCGATCAGGCCGGCGTGAAGTTGATCGACGTTCGCAGCAACAGCGAAAAGTCGATCGCGCGGCGGAAAGGACTGCGGCCCGATTGCCTGCGAGTGCATACCGTCGGTCACGATTGCAGCATCGGCAAGATGGTGGTGTCGGTCGAAATCACGAATGCGCTGAAGAAGCGCGGCTGGGACTCGAAGTTTATCGCCACCGGCCAAACCGGCATCATGATCGAAGGGGACGGCTTACCCATCGATTGCATCGTCGCCGACTTCGTTTCCGGAGCCGCCGAAAAGATGGTACTTGAGCATCAGCACCATCAGATCCTGCTGGTTGAAGGGCAGGGGAGCTTGGTCCATCCGTCTTATTCCGGCGTCACGCTCAGCTTGCTGCATGGCTGTGCTCCGCAGGCGTTAATTTTGTGTTACGAGGTGGGCCGCGACACCGTCACCGGCGTGGAAAGCGTGAAGATTCCACCACTTGCGGAAATTAAAAAGATGTTTGAGCTGATGGCGAATATCCATCAGAGATGCGAAGTCATTGGAATAGCGATCAACAGCCGACGAATCGACGCCGCTGCCGCAGCCGCCGAACGAGCCCGCATCAAAGCGGAGTTCGGCTTGCCCGCCTGCGACGTGCTCCGCGACGGCCCCGACGAACTGGTCGACGCGGTGATTGCCTTTCATCAGCGAGGTGGCTGGCAGGGTTAGGAAAATGCAGAACGAAGAACGAAGAACGCAGAATGCAAAATGAAATGCATTTTGAATTTCTAATTCTGCATTCTGCGTTCTACATTCTGAGTTTTGGCCCCTGAGAACATTGCATGCCGATTGCCAAGAACATTCTGCCGCCGACCTGGGACATTCCTGTTGCCATTCGTGAACGATTGGGCGACAAGGTGGGCCGACAGCGCGCGATGGCTGCTGATGGTCACTTGCTGCTCGTGCTGCATCGGCCGCCGAAGGTGAACGACAACGAACGCTTCGGTCGATTCTTTTGGCGCAAGCCCGATGGCTCGTGGATCTCGAATGAGTTGGGACCAGGGGCCGTCTCGATCACCAAGCATCTGGGCGAGTACAGCGATCTCGTCGAAAAGTTTGACCGTCTGGAAGAGAATGCGACGACCGTCGATCAGATGTTCAACATCATCGAAGCGATGAGCCCGCTGCAGCGGAGCACGCGCAACTTGCACGTCGCGCTGCAAGAAGGTCGCACACTGATCTCGGGTGATCGCGATTTGATCAACTTTCGCGACCGCGCGTATGAAATCGAACGCGCCGCGGAACTGCTACTCAATGAAGTGCAGACAGCGCTCGAGTTTGCCCTCGCCAAAAAGACGGAAGAGCAAACCGCCGCTGCCCATCAGATGGCTCTTGCTGCGCACCGCCTCAACTTGCTCGCGGCCTTCTTCTTTCCGATCGTCACGCTCTGCTCGATCTTCGGCGTGTCGCTCAATCACGGCTTGGAACAAGTCATCCCCGCTCCCTACGCCTTCCTCGGCGTGATTGGCATCGGTCTGCTGATGGGTTTAATTCTTTGCAGCATTCTGGCGGCGACGATGTCTCCGCAGCAACCGAAGCGATAGGTTCTCAGCCATCGAGATGACTCGCTAGCATTGGCCGAATCTTTTTACAGAATCTTTTGGTCTGCTCGCCGTTGTGAGTGTTCTGGTTGGTCGCCAGCCCGGCGGATCAACATTCGATCAGCCGCAGATTTTGCCAGGGACGAAAAATCGTTGAAGACCGGCAGGTGAAAACAGCGGCTCAAAATGAGATTGGCCAGGCCAGAGTTGAGACAGCATCGCCAGAAGATGACGTGTGGCGGCACGTCGGGCGGCTTGAGAAAGAAGGCTGCCAAGGGCAGCTGTGGGGCGCGAGAAAGAAGAACTAATCGGATGAGGGAGCGCGACTCGCCGGCAGGCGTCAGTGATCAACAATGCTTAGTAGCGGCTGTGGTAGTTGTCATCCAAGCGTTCGGCAGTGCGATAGGCGGGAGCTGGCGAATACTGATCGTTCGCAAAGGTTCGCACACGCGGCCGAGCCACAGCAGTTTGTTGCTGCGAATAGTTGGTTTGCTGCTGCGGATACGCATTCGGTTGCTGTTGCGAATAGGCGGTTTGTGGCCGCGAAAACGAGGTTTCCCGCTGCGAATACGCAGGCGGCAGTTCGCGCTGCGGCAGTGGTTCGGCTGGGCGATAGTCGCTCGTGCTGAACGAGTTGCGGACGAAATAGCGGTCCGATTCGGCCGACCGCGGCGCGGGAGCTGGCGGCAGCAACGGGCGAGTCGCGAAGCTCTCGCGTTCGCGAACTGCATCATTTTGAAAAGCGTCGTTCTGAAAATAGATAGGGGCTTGAGCCAAGGGAGCAGGCTGCGACATTGACCATTCGACCGGTTGTGGCGGTGGTGGCAACACTTCTGCCTTGTGAGTTGGCCAAAGAACCGCGATTGCAGCGGCAGCAGCACCGAACTCGAGAAACAAACCACCGATAAAGTGAACTGGGTTGGCGGTTTTCATGGTAAGCCTCCTTGCTATCGTGGATGGTTCCAGCGTCCAAACTGGCTGCCAGACCATTATGCAATCAGCGGGCCAAAGGAAATGATCTGCTGCTACCGCGAGCGTGCCAGCACGTTGCCAATCGAGTTACGATAGACAACTCCACTTCACTTTTGCCTTCACAGACCATCGCTCATGCCGCAAGCCAAAGCTCTGCTTCAGAATGGTGATCCTGCTCCCTGGTTGCTGGCGACATCGATCGCCGGAATCCCTTACAAGCTCGATTCGCACGCCGGCCGTTATCTGGTCGTCAGCTTCTTCCGCTCCGCGGGCGACGCGACGAGCCAGCAGTTACTGCGCGGCTTGGCTGCGATCGGTCAGCGCTTTGATTACGACAACGTGGGTTTTGTTGGCGTGAGTGTCGATCCACAGGATCAGGAACAAAACCGCTTGGCTGATCGGGGCAACGGCGTGCGGTTTGTCTACGATCTCGATCGGAGCGCGAGCAAACAGTTCGGCGCCGCGACGCTCGATCCGGTGTCGTCGCCAGAACAACGTGACCTGTATCGCCGGATGACAGTCGTGATCGATGAACGACTGCGCACCGTCGCCACGCTGTTGCTGGAAGACAATCGTGCCGACGAGCATCTAAAACAACTGCAAGCGATCCTCGATCGTCTGCCGCCGCTCCCCGCCGAATCGTTGGCAGCGGTGCAAGCGCCGATTCTGATCGTGCCGCGAGTCTTTGAGCCGGCGCTCTGCCGCGAGCTGATCGCTTACTACGAAACGCAGGGCGGTGAGGTTTCAGGATTCATGAAAGATGTGAACGGCAAGACGGTCGAGATTCACAACCCCGATCACAAGCAGCGGAAGGACTGTGAGATTGCCGACGAAGATCTGCGCAAGCGAGCGATGTTTGCCGTGCACGATCGAGTCGGCCCGGAGATCCAGCGCGCCTTTCAATTTCATGCGACGCGCATCGAACGGCACATCGTCGCTTGTTACGACGCCAATGACGGCGGGCATTTTCGTGCCCATCGCGACAATACGACGAAGGGAACAGCCCACCGCAAGTTCGCCGTCTCGCTCAATCTCAACACGGGCGAGTACGATGGCGGCCGCTTGCGCTTTCCGGAGTTCGGCCGGTTGCAATACGAAGCCCCGGCCGGCGGCGCGGTCGTCTTTTCTTGTTCGCTGCTTCACGAAGCGACGAAAATCACTCGCGGCAAGCGTTACGCCTATCTTCCTTTTCTCTACGACGAAGCGGCTGCCAGAATCCGTCAAGAGAATCAGAAGTTCGTAGCGGACTCATCTTCGTAATCGTGACGGGATGAAACATTTAGTTGACGGCTCGCATCCAGGCATGTTTACTTGAGGCCTGGAGGGCCTACCTATGAATCGCTTTTCCATCGCGCGGCGAGCTTTTACGCTTGTCGAATTGCTGGTCGTCATTGCCATCATCGGCGTACTGGTCGCGTTGCTCTTGCCGGCCGTGCAGGCCGCCCGCGAAGCAGCCCGCCGAACGACTTGCCAGAATCATTCGCGTCAAATCGGCCTGGCCATTCACAATTACAACGACACGCACGTCTGGCTGCCGGCCGGCATGGAAGTGGAACTGTCGATCCATTGCACGGCTGCCGATTGCCGAGGCAATGCGATGTGGACGCGGTTGCTGCCGTATATCGAGCAGCGGAATATCTCCGATCGATACGACGACTCGCTGGGCTACAACGTGGCCAATCATGTGAACGTGCTCGGCGCGGTGCCGATTGCGACCTACACCTGTCCGAGCGATGCCAAATGGCTGACGACAAAGAACCGCCGCAATTTCTTCGGCATTGCAGGTGGCCGGGTGCGCGATAGCCACGGCTGGCGGGGCGATGTTTATCTCGACGGCATCTTCAATATCAATCAGCGCCGCAAACTCGCCGAGATCACCGACGGCACGTCGAACACGATGGCCGTCGGCGAATCGTGTCACGCGCAGTTGTGGGGACTCGGGCCAGGTTATGGCGTGGCGACCCAAGGTGGGCCCGTCGGTTGGATCGTCGGCAGTGCGTGCATCAAACCGAATTGCTTACCCGCCGATCGGTCGTATGGACGCGATATGCGCAACACGCGATTCCCCATCAACGCCATCGTGCCGTTGCTGGCTGACAACGAAAACGACTCGCCGCTGGGAAGTCAGCATCCGGGCGGAGCAAACTTTGTGTTCGCCGACGGCCATGTGAGCTTCCTGCGGACCGGCCTAGAAATGAACATCTATCAAATGCTGGCTGCCTGTCAGGATGGCGAAGTGGTGCCTGGTGGAAATTACTAACATGCCGCGCGGCGTCTTTCTCTTTTTGTTGTCGACGCTGCCAATCCTCATCGGCTGCTCCGACAACAAGCTGGCCAAGGTCAGTGGCACGGTAAGCGTCGGCGGCCAACCCGTCCCCAGCGGCACGATCATGTTTACTCCCAGCGGCGGTCCGGCTGCCGTGGGCGAAATTAAAAACGGCAGCTACACGCTCACGACGAGCAAACCCGGTGACGGCGCCTGGATCGGCAGCCATCGCGTCGTGATCCAAGCCACCAGCATCGGCCCCAGCAGTATCGTCGAACCTAAATCAATCGAAGACGAACTCGCCACGCCGGGCGCCCCCGGCAAGCGACTTGTCCCCGGCAAAGTCACCTGGCTCGTCCCCGAAAAATACTCGCAACTGCACACCACGCCGCTAACCGCGGAAGTCAAACGCGGCAAGAACGACCTGCCATTCGATCTGCCGGCAGATGGAAAGTAAGCCATTGTCGCCGATTTCTCCGAAATCGGTGGGTTGAGGTGACTCATCACGCGCCGAGGAACGACCCCCGCGAAGTTCCGGTTTTGGCGTGTAGAGTTTGAAGTTCGCCTCACCACCAACGCAGTCTCTGCTCTAACCTCCACTCGCCAAAGTGCCGAAAGTCGCGGAGCTCTTTCGGCGGCGCGCGGTTGGTTAACCTCAACCCATCGAGCACGGAGTGATCGACGACGTTGTGATGCAGCGAGCCTCATGTTATTTCGCCATCTCTCGGCGTTTGATAACCAGCACGTTACCGTGCTGTTCGCAGTAGCAGTTCTCCATTTCGAGATGTTGGCCGAGGAGATATCGTCGGGCGCGCGGCGGATTCGGTCGATTAGTGGACAAGCCGCGAAGTGTTGGGTCCGCCGAATCAGGAATTGCCGTAGTATCGATCGTGATACCCGTCGCGCTCACGGGCTCAAACATCTTGGACATACATGCAGCAGGAAACACCCACTCTGCTTGATCGGCAGCGACTTCGCTGAGCCAAGCCTTTTCTTGTAACGAGCCAGCCTCGAAATTTACTTCGCCAATGCGTGTGCGATCTTGCCAGGCGAGCGACTCCGGCGAGATCGGTACGAAATGGAGCGCGCCAAACCGGTAGGCCAGCGTGCAACTGAATGACAGTGCATCTTGCAGGAGGACTTCACCCAGCGGGCACGCCGCGAACTCGGTGTCGGGCGCAACAAAACGGCGGACGCATTGGACAGCAATTTTTCGCCGGCCGATGGAATATTGAAGTTGTAAAAAGTTGCAATACTGCATGCGGATTTCGCTGCGGGTCACGCGGGTCTCGAGCAGGAACCGGCGCAGTTCATCATCCTCCATGTGTTGGTCAAGCCATTGACGCACCGCGGTCGCTATCGGCTGGCCATTCCATTTCACCAATTGGCCGGCGTCGTCGTACTCAGCCGATTGCAACTCTCTGCCAGCAGGCGTGGTCCAAGTTCGTCGGCCTTGCAGCTTGCCGTGATTCCAAACTTCGCGCAGCAGGACATCTGCGCTGTCCTCCGTCCAAGGTCCGTGCTTCTTGCCCCGCAGGCCTTCTCCCTCCATCCGCACGCCGTCGTTCACCCACAAAACGTGACCCTGTACATCGCCCTGGCGATAGTTCAACTCGTGAGTCAGCTCGCCGTTTTTCCAGGTGCGATTGAGCCGCAGTTCTCCCTCATCGTACAGCGTCTCCGAACGCCAATTTTCCTGCGAATCTTTTTGGATCTCCCAACCATGCTTGACCGCTCGTCCAGTCCAACTTCGGTGATAACGACTTGTGATGGGTGGTGAACTACTTACATCCACTTGCTCCCAGGGCCAACGGTAAATCGTGAGGGCGACACCCACGCCGACCATCATCAATAGCAGAGTTCGCAGGCTGAACCGCAGGCGGGGAACGCGAAAGGTGGGAAGAAAGTTGAACATCGCGCGCTACTGAATGTGTTCGTTGCTTCTCTTTGGTGGATCGACATTGTCGCCGATTTCTCCGAAATCGGTGGGTTGAGTTGACTCTGCAGCGCGCCAAGGAACGAGCTCCGCGAAGTTCCGGTTTTGGCGTGCAGAGTTTGAAGTTCGCCTCACCACCAACGCAGTCTCTGCTCTAACCTCCACTCGCCAAAGTGCCGAAAATCGCGGAGCTCTTTCGGCGGCGCGCGGTTGGTTAACCTCAACCCATCGAGCACGGAGTGATCGACGACAATGACGAAAGTGCGACTTTTATTTGCCGATGACGACCGTATCGCCAGAGATGGCCACGTCGGCGCGGCGGGGGCGGGTTAGGTCGTCGAGGCGGTTGTTGAGCTTCGGCGAGGCGTCGACGCGCATCCAGGGGATCAGCACGCGGAACGTGCTGCCGCGGCCCAGTTCGCTTTCGACGTGCACTTCGCCGCCGAGGAGTTTGCACAGTTCCTTGACGATCGACAGGCCCAGGCCCGTGCCGCTGTATTCGCGAGTCAAGTTGTCGGTCCCCAGCACGGCAGCGCCTTGGCGGAATTTTTCGAAGATGATTTCGCGATCGCTCTCGGCGATGCCCACGCCGGTGTCGGAGACATAAAGCTCGATGAAGCCGCGCGAGTTTCCCTTGGCGCCGACGGTGATGCGGCCTCCCTCGGGCGTGAACTTGATGGCGTTCGATAGCAAGTTGGTCAGGATCTGCTGCACCTTGGTTTGATCCTGGAACAGCAGCGGCAGCTCGGGCTCGACCTCGATCGAGAGGTCGATGTTTTTGTCTTCGGTAAGTGCGCGGACCAAGTCGCACTGGCTTTCGACGATCGTATCGATCCGGAATTCGCTCGGCCTGACGTCCATCTTGCCGGCTTCGAGTTTCGAGAGATCGAGAATGTCGTTGATCATCTCCAGCAGCTTTTGGCCGGACTTTTGAATGTTGTGGACGAACCGCTTTTGCCGATCGTCGAGCGCGTCGATGCCGGCGAGCACTTCGGAAAAACCGATGATGCTGTTGAGCGGCGTGCGGAGCTCGTGGCTCATCGTGGCGAGGAATTCGCCCTTCAGGCGGTTGAGCTCATGCAGCTGCATATTGAGCTGCGCGAGCTGATCGACCTTGCCGTCGAGTTCATCGTTGGCCGTTTGCAGTTGGCCTTGGGCTTCGACGAGGTGGCGCAACATTTTGTTGAATGACGCGGCCAGCTCTTGGAATTCGTCGTTGGTATTGATTTCGGCCCGCTGCTCGAGATCGCCGCGGGTGATCGAGTCGCTCACCTCGCGCAAGTGCGCGAGCGGCTTGAGGACGACATAGCGCACCACCATCCACAGCGCGACCATCGAGAGGAACACGGTGAGAATGCCGACGGTCGAGAGAATCGCGCGGATCCAAGAGACCGAAGCCCGCGTTTTGCTGTAAGGCAGGGCCACGCGCGTGACCAGGTACGGCAGCTCTGCCGAGCTCGGTTGCGCTTCCATATCGCTCGCGGCCAGCTCGCCCGTTTTGACGACCTGATACGTGTCTAAATGGCAATGCGAGCAGAGCGCTTGGTCCCAAACCACGGGTTGATAGAAGTAGAACTTGTCCTTGGCTGCATCGACGCGGGTCGCAAACACATCGTCGAGTTTGTCCTCGAGTTGGTTGCGGGCGGCTCGCCGTTCTTCGGGGCTGCTTTGTGGATTCACTGCTGGCTGACCATTGAGCACGCGCGCAAAATCGACTTGCAACTCGCGAATCAGTTTTTGCTCTTCGTCGTTCTCCGGCGACCAGATGCGCGGCTTGCCTTCACGCTGATTGAATCCCGCATGAAGCGAATTCACCCAGGCAGGATCCTTGCCAATGGTGCGGGCTTCGTAAGTCTCCGGCAGAAACTTTTTGCTGACCTCGCTCCGAAACGCTTTGTTCTCGGGCTTGGTGTCCCAGAAATTCCAGTGCTGATCGAGCAGGTAATAGCGGACCCACTCGCGGCCGTTGCGGTGGATGTTGCGCATGACCAGATCTTCGCCGATCCAGTCGACGAGGAAGAACGAAACAAAAATAAGGGCGAACAGGCTCACGCCAAACAACCAGCGCAGCTTCCGCCCTAGATGGGTTTCGCCGAGCACGCGCTTGAGAGATTTGTATCCGCCCATGATCGTCCGCTATTCTGGTCCTGAACGAATCCTTGGCGATTCGCCCGTTGCTTATTTTACGCAGTACTCCCGGTTTGCAGCCAGTGCAATGCAGGCTGGTAATCAGGAGTTGGTTGCCGCAATCCCGCTGAGCTTTCTCTATGAACAAGACAATTGCGATGCGTTTACCTTGGCTTTACTTCGGGCTGCTGTTGGGCTTGCTGGCGCTCCCTGCTTATGGGCAAGAAGCCTCGCCGACGAAGTATCCGCCAGCGGCGGAAGTGAAGGCCTCGTTCCTAAAAATGCTCGATCGGCCACGTGTGGCGATTGACCCGCAGGTGAGCGAATCGAAAACCGATGCGGCGGGGATGCTCGAAGAGAAGCTATCGTTCGCTAGCGAAAAGAAGGCCGATGGCGTGACAGAGCGGGTGCCGCTGCTGCTCGTGCGGCCGAAGTCGGACAAGGCGAAGTTGCCCTGCGTGATCGTGTTGCATGGCACGGGTGGGAATAAGGAAAGTCAGCGGGGGTTTCTGGTTGATCTCGCCAAGCGGGGCATCATCGGCGTGGCCATCGACGCCCGCTATCACGGCGAACGCTCGGGTGGAAAGAAGGGGGCCGAAGCTTACGTCGCTGCCATCGAGCGAGCCTGGCAGACGAAGGCTGGCGAACCGCAAGAGCATCCGTTTTATTACGACACGGCTTGGGATCTGTGGCGAACCGTCGACTATCTCGCTACGCGCGATGATATCGACGCCACCCGCATCGGCATGATCGGTTTCAGCATGGGTGGCATTCAAACGTGGCTGGCCGCGTCGGTCGACGAGCGCATCAAAGTCGCCGTGCCGGCGATCGCAGTGCAGAGCTTTCGCTGGAGCCTCGAACACGACGAATGGCAAGGCCGAGCCAAGACCATCAAAGCGGCGCACGATGCGGCGGCGAAAGATCTGGGCGAAAAGGAAGTCAATCAGCGTGTTTGCCGCGAACTCTGGAACAAAGTCATCCCCGGCATGCTCGCTCAATACGATTGCCCGAGCTTGCTCCGGCTCTTTGCCGATCGCGATTTGCTGATCGTCAACGGCGAAAAAGATCCCAACTGCCCGATCGGCGGCGCGAAGATCGCGTTCGCCTCGGCTGAACAAGCATTCGCTGAAAAGAAACGGAGCGACCATTTAAAAATCATGGTCGCCGAAGGAGTGGGGCACTCGGTGACAGCAGAACAGAGGACGGCGGCGCTCGATTGGTTTGAGAAACGCTTATAAGTTTTTTTGTGAACCTTCACGCGGGCTTTACGCTGTTGCTGTCTTATAAAAAGATTTGCCGCCCACTTCTCCCCTGCATTAAGCTGATGGCACTTTTCAATCGCTGATTGCTGCCCGATTCCGAGGGCGGCGATCATCCTCTTCGGTTGGGATTATTTCCGATGGTAGTGCAGCGTTTCTGCCTCGTTGCTCTGTTGCTGTTGGCGGCTGGTTGCGGCGGCAAACCCAATTTGCCCGCGCCCGTCGCGAATCCGGTTGTCGCGGTTGCACCACCGCCGAAGCCGGTCGAAGACGAAGGCCCGCCGCTGCCGTTGGCGGGGCCGCCAGAACCAATCGCGGTGAAGGCTCTCCAGCCTGTAACGCCGGCGACGAATCAGGCCTTTGCCGAAGAAAAGATCGAGCTCGATCCGCAGGCCAGCTTCGACGATTTATCGGCGCGGTTCGCCACAGCCCGTCAGGAAATGAAGCAACTGCCGATCGGCGAGTTTGAGTTGCAGGAGCTCTACAACGCGGCGATACGAACTCCCTTTCGCGATAAAAAGGCCGTCGAAGAGCGCGTTCCCATTCTGCAAGAATGGGCCACCACCAAACCCGAAGATCCGACGCCGTTGATCATTCTCGCTCGCCTTTACACCACGTGGGGTTGGGAGGCGCGCGGCAACGGCTTTATCAACACCGTTACGGGCGATGGTTACCTGCAGTTCAAGGATCGTCTGGGTGAAGGCTTGAAGTATGCCTTGGCAGCTGAGAAGTTGCAGCCGCAGGATCCGGAACTGTATCGCGCGCTCGTCGATCTGGGCAAAGGTTTGAGTGCGGAGCGCAAGCATATCGATCGCTATGTAGAGACGGGCCGCAAGATCTGCCCGAACTATTTTCCTCTCTACGAATCGACCGTCGAATATCTTTTGCCGCGGTGGCATGGTGCGCCCGGCGATTGCGAAGCCTTTGCCGAGTCGATCTGTGCCGCCGTGGGGGGCGATGATGGCTTGGAGGCGTATGCGCGCATCGCGATGACCACGAATTGTTATGACCGAGACATGCTTTATACGAGCGAATACGATCCCAAGAAAATCGCGGCGGGTTGCGAGATCATGGGAAAGCGGTTTCCGCTCGCGCGAGCGCCCATCAGCTTTGCAGCCGTGGTGGCTTGGATGGCGCAGAACCACGAGCTGGCGCGCAGTTATTATCCGCAACTAAAAGGTCGCAAACCCGAGATTCGTCACTGGAAAACTCAGTGGCGGTTTGAGCAATACACGCACTACTGCGAAGCGCCTCCTTGTCCCGATGTCGCCGATGAAATTCATTGGCCGTTCCGCCAAGGGACCGGCGACATCGCCTACCTCGACGGCGGCGCGACGCTGGTGGTTTCGCCGCAAGCCAAAGAGGAACTGGTCCGTCTGTGGGACCGCCAAAATCTGAAAACCCCGAAAGGGGCCATCCCGCCATTTCCCGACAAGGTGCAGCAGTTGCAAGCCGCCGGTAAGCAGTTGCTGTTGACGGCAATCAACGGCAAGGAAAGCAACACCGTCGCCATTCATCTCGATACGCCCGAGGAGCCTGCGATCTTTAAAGCCACCGCGCAGCATGCCGCTGTCATTCTCAGCCCCGATGGCAACACCGCTGCGACGCGGCGCGAAGCCGACATCGCGCTCTGGGATCCTCGCTCCGGCAATGTCCTGCACGAGATTCCCGCCGCGCCCGATTACACCAAACTGGCTTTTTCGCCCGACAGCAAACGGCTGCTGGTTGCCACGAGCAAAGCCGTGAAACTTTACGACGTGGTCGATGCCAAGGTGGTCGCCGAAATCGAGCCGTCGAAGCGATTGACCGGAATGTATTTGAGTCAGTTCAGCGACTTTTTCGATTCCGACACGATCTTCTTTCGCGGCACCTCGACGGGAGGAAAGACGTCGTTCGCCAAGTGGCTGACCACGGAGCAAAAGGGGGAACCATTCCTGCTGATTCCGTCCAAGCACCATATGTCTGTCAAAACAGTGAGCAAGAACTTCCTGATTCTGGAAGAGACGCGCCACCCGGCTTCGACACTGCTGCACGTTCATCGCCTCCCGGACGGCAAGTACCTGCGGACGATCGACGGTCATTACGGACCGATGACGAAGGTTCTTATCGCTCCCAACGAAAGCGAATTCGCTGTCGCCGAGTTGTTCGGCCCGATCCGTTTTTGGAAGTTGCCGGCAGCGGCAGCCAATTGAGGTAACTCCGTCGCTCGCGTGTCGGCATCGAAACGAACGATTATCTCTGCTCATGAAAAGTATCTGTCATCTGAATTGCCTGCTCGCGCTGCTGTTGCTCGTCGGTTGCGGAGCGAGTAACGACGACCGCCAAGCCGTTGCGCGGGTCCCCGTTCCTACCAATGCGCAAACCGCCAAGGAAGCCGTGCAGCCGGTTGGTACACCGCCGGGAGTACCGGCAACGCAGCGGGCAGCGCGCGAGATGATTACCTCAGCGCCGCTCGACATTGCTCGTGATGCCAGCTTTACCGATTTCTCGCAGCGCTTCGCCAAGGCACGCAAAGAGCAAAAGACTTTGCCCGACGGCAGTGCCGAGCTCGATCGTTTGTATCACCTGGTTGTTTCGCGCGGCTTTCAAGGCGCCGCGAACTCGCAGGAAGTCGATCAGCAGTTGCAGAAATGGTTGCAAGCCGACAACAGCGACCCCGCGCCGCAATTGGCCATTGCCCGCGCGAGCCTCAACCAGGCTTACACCGCGCGCGGCGCAGTCTATGGCGATATTGTTTCGCAGAAGAAGAAGGAACGCTTTGTCTTGCTCTTGACCGATGCCCATCGTCGCGCTGCCGAAGCGCTAGAGCAGGGGATCGAAGATCCGGAAGCCTTTCGGCTGTTCGTGCAATCGGGATTGGAGCTCGAGATGCCGCCGCAGTTGCTCAGGCCCACCATCGAACAGGCGGTCAGGCTGGCTCCCAAGTATTACCCGCTCTACGATCTCTTGGCCAAACTTTCCCAGGAAGGGACCGAGATCGATGGCAAGTTGCCGCAGTTCGCGCGGCTGGCTCGCGAAGCGCTGGCCGATCATCCGGGCGACGAAGGCTTGGAGATTTATACGCGCATCGCCCGGGCCGCGAACCGCGTCGATCGTCGCACGATCCTGCGCAGCGGTTTCGATCTGGCCAAGTTAAACGCCGGTTGCAAGCTGCTGTTGCAACGTTATCCGCAGGCAGCCGATCTGATCGATTTCATCGGCGTGGTGGCTTATCTCACGGAAGACCGCGCGCTGGCTCAGGAAGTTCTTCCGGAGCTGACTGCTCGCAAGCCGAGCATGGATGATTGGGGCGAGGAAGCGCATTGGCGGAACTTTCAAGAGTTCGCCAAGACCACCGCGCCACGCGATCAAGCCGCGCGACTGATTTGGCCGGGACCGGCAGGAGTCAGCGCGATGGTCTTTGTCGATCAGGGGCGGTATGTCGTTACTACCGGCGGCGATCGCAACCAGGATGCGCTCTGCGTTTGGCCGATGGCTGACGAAAATTTCGGCGAACCACATCACGTTCGGATCGACGAACCGATGGGCTGGCAGCTCGACGTCGATCGGCAGGGAGACTGCCTGCTGGTTTACGATGTCGGCCGCCATAGTTTGATCACGCGCATCTTCCGTTTATCGGCCGAGCCGGTTCCCCAAAAATTCAGCAAGGTCGTCTGGTATCGTCCGCGGATCGAGGCCACCACCGTCAATCCGCTGAGCGGCCCTGCCAACTCCCGCCGCGGCTTCTTTGAGATTAGCGAAGACGGCAAGGTTGCCGTCGCTTACTTGGGCGGCGACGTCGAGGTCTTCGATCCGGCGACGGCGAAGAAGCTCAAGTCGTTCAACGTCGGCGACGCCTACAGCTCGATCGAAAGCAAGACGCGTCATCTTTCGCCCGATGGCAAATTGCTGGCCTTGCAAGCGCAAGAACGCATCGAGATTTGGGACTGCGAACAAGGAACGAAGGTGAGCGAGATCTCGGAGAAAATGGTGCGCACGGAATTTCTCATGGGCTTTGGCGGTCTGCTGCCCGATCACAGCGCACTGTTCCGCAGTCGCAAACGAACTTCCGGCACGAGTGATCTGACGCTGAGCGTCTTCGATCTGGAGACCCAAGAAATGCGCAAGCTAGGCCTCCTCGAGCGGCGCGATCAACCGATGGCCATTCTCGGCAATGAACTGGTCGCCTGCGGTCCCGATCGATCGGCCCATCAGCCCGAGATCAATATCTATCGCCTGCGCGACGGCAAAAAGATTCACAGCATCCAGGGTCACGCCGACAAAGCGCTCATCAAAGGCCGCTTCTCCCCCGACGGCAGTTGGCTCGCTACTTGGGATCAGCATGGGCCTGTGCGACTTTGGAAGATCCCCGCCGCTGACGCGCCTTCGCCATAACGCTGCCTGGCCGCGAGACATTTGCGGCGCGCGAAACTTATTCTGCCTAACCGGCCGGGAAGTTGTCCCGATTTGAGGCTCGTCTTCGTCTATTCATTGGAGCGAGGCTAGCCGCTCTTGATGCGAATCGATCCATTCCCCTATCGCAGGAGTTGGCTGTCATGCCGAAGTTCATTTTTATCTATCGTTATCCCGTGGGCGTTTACCAGGCGACCTCGCCGGAAAAAATGCAGGAAGTCATGCAACAATGGCTCCGCTGGATCGCCGCAGGGCAGGCCGCGGGTTGGATGCTCGATGCCGGCAACGAGTTTGATCACGCTGGTGTCGTGGTGGCAGCCGATGGAAAATCTGCCGACGGGCCGTTTGCCGAATGTGGCGAAACGTTGGGAGGTTACTCGATCGTGCAGGCCGAAAATCTGGCAGCCGCAGCGCAGCGAGCCAAGGAATGCCCCGGCTTGTTCGCGGGGGGACGCGTGGAAGTGCGACCGTTGTTCGATGGTGAATACGAAGGCTAAACGGTGCGGTGAACTGCGGGCGACGTCACAACGTCGCCCGCAGCGAGCCAGTTCTGCTCACGCTTTTGCCCGCTTCCTGGCCTTCCTCAACGATCGACCGTTCCATGACTGACAACAGCCACACCGCTTTGATCAGGCCGATGCTCGAGCACTTCTTTCGTCATCAGGCCACGCGACTCATCGCGGTGCTGACGCGTTTCTTCGGCTGGGGACAGCTGCAGCTGGTCGAAGACATGGTGCAGGAATCGCTGCTGGATGCATTTCAATGTTGGCAGCGACATGGCATTCCGGAATGCCCCGAAGCCTGGATGCATCGCATTGCTCGCAACAAGGTTATCGATGCGTTGCGCAGACAAGGAGCGGAATTGAGAGCTGCCGTCAGTCGTGCCGGCGGTGATGCAGCGGCCGATTTGCAATTGGACGAACTCTTCGACGACGCCGTCTTAGCCGACAGCGAGTTGCGGATGATCTTTGCTTGCTGCCATCCGCGACTGGCGGCCGAGAATCGCATCGCCCTGATCTTAAAAATACTGTTTGCCTATTCGCCCGCCGAAGTGGCCGAAGCCATCGGCGCTTCCGAGGCCGCGGTGAAGAAGCGGTTGCAGCGGGCCAAAACGGAACTCATCGACTTCCAAGTGACGCTCGACGCACCCGGTCCCGACGAAGCAGTTCAGCGATTGACGGCTGTGCACGGCGTGTTGCGGGCCTTGGTGCAAGAAGCGAACCGCGGGCATCTTCCCGTACACGTCGCGCTGGCGATGCGCGGCGAAGTACTCCGCCTCGGTCGATTGCTCGCCTCCGATCGTCGCTATGCCACGGCGGAGACTTACTCACTCCTCGCGCAGCTCGTATGAATTCACGACGACGTGTGATCGTGTACGATCACCCAGCCGCGGTCCATTTTCTTCATCACGAGTGTGAAGAGCCCTTCGAGCGTCTCTTTCTTCAGCTCGACTTTGAAGCGACCTTTGACGATGGCGTATTCCGGACTCAGCGTTTGCACTTCCAGTTCGGCAAATGCCAGCTGCCCCATTTCTTTGCCGTCGCTCTGGTAACGCTTTTGATAGCGCTCGAGCGTTTTTGCCCAGCCGAGTTGTTTGTCCTTGCCGGAATAAAAGGTCAACTCCTCGGAGTTCCAATAGCCGGCCATGAAGCCGTCGAGATCGCCTTTGTTCCAAGCAGCGACCTGGTCATTCAACACTTTGCGAACAGCAGTCTCTTCGGCCGACGGCTTGGTTTCGGCGGCCTTGGCAGCCGAGAGCGTCAGGCAAAACAGGCCGAGCATAACGATGAATCGCAGCATCACGAACCTTTCCATCTCTTGAAATCGCGGTTTTGTTGGGCCAATCGCAAGTGCGATGTCCAGCGAGTGTTGCCATCGGCTCGGCTACCTCGCATCGATATTGTAGACTGCCTGCATTCAGCATATCTGGAGAGTCTTATGCGCACTGCTGCCCTAACGTTCGCTGTCTTGACTCTGGCAACCGTGGCGATCGTCTTCACCGCACACGGTGGCGAGCTGCAACGTCTTCCCTACAACAACCCCGGCCTGGTCGTCGATCTGGGCGTGGGTCTCTGGGCCTGGCCGGTTCCTGCCGATGCCGACGGTGATGGCGATCATGATTTGATTGTGGTCTGCCCCGATGTTCCCTCCAACGGCACGTGGTTTTTTGAGAACACGCAGGGGAAAGAGAAGTTTCCGATCTTCAAACCCGCGCGCAAGCTCAGCGAAGGGGCTTTTCAAGTCACGCCGTCGTACGTCGTCGACGCGCAAGGCAAGACGACCGTACGCGTGATGACGCCAGCCGTGGAGTATCCCGATTTTCTCCGCAGCGGTCTCGCGAACCCGCAAAAGCTGAAACTCACGGCCAACGTGCACGGCAGCAAGGTCCGCTTCAATCAATGGCGATATGTCGACTACGACGGCGATGGTGCGCTCGATCTGACGATCGGCATCGAAGACTGGGCCGAGTATGGTTGGGATCGCGCGTTCAACGAAAAAGGCGAGTGGACCCGCGGGCCCTTGCATGGGCAGATCTATCTGCTGCGGAATGCGGGCTCGACGGAGAAGCCGGACTACGAGAAGCCGGTGAAGATCACCGCTGGTGGCCAGACGCTAGATATTTTTGGCTGCCCTTCCCAGAGCTTCGCCGATTTTGATGGCGACGGCGATCTTGATTTGCTCTGCGGCGAATTTCTCGATGGCTTTACTTACTTTCAAAACGTCGGCACGCGCAAGAAACCGGAGTATGCCGCCGGCCAGCGCGTGAAGCGGAACGGCAGTGAGCTAAAGATGGATTTGCAGATGCTGATCGTCGTTCCCTTCGATTGGGATCTCGATGGCGATGCGGATTTGGTCGTCGGTCAGGAGGATGGCCGAGTCGCGCTGATTGAGAACATCAAGCAAGCGAAAGGCGAGCAGCCAGAGTTCGCCGCGCCGCGATTCTTTCAGCAAGAAGCGGACTGTGTGAAGTATGGAGTGCTCTGCACGCCAGTCGGTTTCGATTGGGATGGTGACGGCGACGAAGACATCGTGAGTGGTAACAGCGCGGGCTACATCGGCTGGGTAGAAAATCTCGGCGCGGCGAAAGAGAGCAAGACGCCGAAGTGGGCCGCGCCCCGCAACTTCACCGCCGATGGCGAAGAGATTCGCATTCAAGCCGGTCCGAACGGCAGCATTCAGGGACCTGCCGAAGCGAAGTGGGGTTACACCACGATCAGCGTCGCCGATTGGGATCAAGACGGCTTGCCCGATATCGTGGCCAACAGCATTTGGGGCCGAGTCGTGTGGTGGAAAAACATCGGCACGCGGCGCGAGCCGAGGCTCGGCAAGATGCAAGCGATCGAAGTGGCCTGGCCAGCCGCGACGCCGAAGCCCGAGTGGGTCTGGTGGAATCCGCAGGGGAAAGAAATCGTTACGCAGTGGCGCACGACGCCGCTTGTTTACGATTTCAACGGCGATGGCCTCGTCGATCTCGCCATGATCGATCAGCAAGGTTATCTCGCTCTCTTCCCGCGCAAGAAAGTCGGCGAACGACTGACGCTCGAGCCGCCGCAGCGCGTCTTCTTCGGCGCGAATGGCTCGCAGTGGGAATCGAACGGCAAGCTCGTCAATAAAGAGCCCGGTGAACTCCGCCTCAACAACGGCGAAGCCGGCAAGAGTGGACGGCGAAAACTGTCGGTCACTGACTGGGACCACGATGGCTTGCCCGATCTACTGCTGAATGGCAAGAACGCGACGTTCTTCAAATGCGTAAAGTCCGCGCCTGGCCGCATCGAGTTTCAGGAAATCGGCGACCTCGCCGAGCGAGAACTCGCGGGGCACGACACCAGCCCCACGACAATCGGCTGGCAAGCGTATGCGGCGCGGAATCTGTTGATCGGCGCCGAGGATGGTTTCCTCTATTACGCCGAACGCGAGTAGCAGCGCCCCATGGAGCAAAACCCCTACGAGTCGCCGCTGCCGGACGAGCCCTTGCCGGTTGACCCACGGCCCCGGCAAAGGTCAGCTCGAAGTCTCTTGCGGTGGTTCCCCGTGCTGGTCCTCGGCGTGATTCTTGTCGGGCTGTTGCATGGCTTGTATGTGGAGCTGTTCGTAGTCTCAACTCCTTGGCGCGCTATCCAGAATCACGCCGCTGAGCTCGTGACGCTCCTTTTAATGGCAATCACGTGTGCAGCAGGTATCTACGCCCTGGTGCGTTACAAGGTGGATGAATGAGAGCTCCGGCGTTTAATCCGCCGTCGACGTGAGCAGCTCTTCCGAGATCGCATCGATCTGCGGAGCTTCGATGGTGGTAGCTTCTTCGGCAAAGCCGACGAGCAGGGCCAGATCGCAGAGGCGGTTGATTCGCCGCGGCACGCCCAGAGAATGTTGATGAACGGCTTCCAGCGCGGCATCGCTGAAGAGAGGCCGAGTAGCGCCAGCGGCTTGCAGACGATGTTGCACGTAGGCGAGTGTTTCCGTTTGCGTCAGCCGGCGCAATAGGCACTTCACAGCGATCCGTTCTTCGAGGGCTGGCAAGCGTTCGACGGCAACGAGCAAACCCGTTTGACCGAGCAGCACGAGCGTCGCGACGGGCAAGCCTTCGCATTGCAGGTTGAGGAGCAAGCGAACGGTTTCGAGGCCGCCGTTATGCGCGAGGAGATGCGCTTCATCGATGAGAATCAGCGCGTGTTTGCCGGCGCGGGCGTTGTCGCCGAGTGTGGTTTCGAGTTGTCGCAGGTTTTGTTCCGGAGTGCTGAGGCGCGGCGCGTGCGGATTCAGCTGCGCGGCGAGATAACTGAGGAGTTGGTCGCCGGGCAATTGTGGATAGACGATGCTCAGTCGCGGCGCGAGAGCGTCGCTGCACTTGCGCAGTAGATGTTGCACAAGCGCGGTCTTGCCGACGCCGGCCGGTCCGGCGAGGAGCGCAGCCGGCTGACGCATTTCGACGGCGTAGCGCAGTTTGAGGAGCGCGCCCTGCTGACTCTCGCCCGGATAGTAGAAGCGCGCGTCGGCCGAATGATCGAACGGCCGGGCTGCGAGTTGCCAATACGCTTCGTACATGGTGACGGAATCCGGAGCTAATCAGTGATGACTACAGGAAAGCGAGTTCGGGTTGCGTGACAAAGTTTTCGGCGATGCCGACGGCTTCGATGCCTGCGTCGTACAGTCGATCGCCAGCCGAGCGGCTTTCGTTGACGAGCGAGTAACGGACGTCGCGAACGACCACGGCAGCATCGAGCGGGCAGTTCTCACCGACCGGAAAGAGCGGCTCATTGCTCGTGCCGAGCGGACCCATGTCGACAATCACCAGGTCGAACGTCGCCGCCGTGGCCCGCAGCGTGGCAGTCACGCGGGGATCGGCGAGCGAGAGCTTCGAGGTTGAGGTCGAAACTTCGAGCGGCAGCACCGTCAGGCGATCGGCGAGCGATTTCACGGCGGCTTCGCTGAGTGGAATCTTGCCGGTCGCGGCTTCCTGCCAGCCGTAAGCGGTTTCGAGGCCGAGCATCGTGGCCAACTGCGGACGAGCAAAGTCGGCATCGACGAGGGCGACGTGAATGCCGGCCTGCGCGGCAGCGCGAGCGAGACAGAGCGCGAGTGTCGTGCGACCTTCGCCGCGCCGGCTGCCCGTGATGCCGAGAACCTTGAGGCCGCCGCGGACCACGCTCAGCAATTTGTTGCTGGCCGTGGCGAAGTAGCCCTGCGGATCCTTCATCAGCTTGTCGCACAACGGCGGCCAGGTGAGGCGATCGACTTCCCACAGCGGCACGTAAGGCCGCTTCGGCACGGTCGGCGCCTCGGCGGGCTTTTCAGCCACTGGTTCGGGCTTCACTTCAGCAACCGGTTCTTCGCTGACAATCTCTGCGGCGAATTCGTCGGCGATTTCTTCAACCGGTTCAGCAACCTTGGTGTGCGGGCCGCGAATCGGCGCGTGAGCCGAGTCGATGCGGAACTTCTTTTTTGCTTTGGTTTCGACAACCGGCTCGATGATCTCTTCGACGATCGATTCGGCTTCTACTTCGTTGAAGACTTCTTCGACTGGTGTTTCGATCACCACCGAGGCTTTGAACTTCGCTTCAATGCTCTGCTGAATAGCGGCTTCGATTTTTGCTTCCGGCTTGGCAACTTCAGCCGCAGCCGACCAACCATTAGCGATATTTTCGTGGCAGATGACCGATGGCGCGACGGGCTGAGCGAGCCAGGTTTCGGCATCGGCCAGTTCGACGAGCGACGACTGCATGATGATCGCGTTCATCGACCAGAGTTCGGCCAACGCTTGCGGCGGGCACTCGAGCTCGATCTCGGCAGCGATCTCTTCCTCAACGACGTTTTGTTCGGCAGGGACGACCGGCGTGGGTGGCGGTGCGGGAAGTTCGGGTTCGACGTAGACGATTTCCGGCGGCAGTTCGCTGAGGGGCGTGCCCTTGAAATCGAGGCGGGCGAGTTGCCGCGCGATTTCGAGCATGCTCTGCGACCACTGACGGCGCGGCGGCAGCGTGTGCGGATGGGGTTCGACAGCGGGCTGCGGCGGCGGTGCTACGTCTTCGATGGTCGAATCGAAGCGACCGGCGCGGCGCTGCAAGCGGCGCGGAACCTTCGGTTCGGCCGTCACATGTGCGGCGGGAACCGGATTGGCGGCCGCGGAGTCGACGCGATAGAACGTCCCCGCGTCGTACTGCTCGTCGAACAGCGACGGATCGCGCGCTGGCGCTGCGGTCCGTTCCGTTGTCGTAGAACTACGAGCAGCGGATCGCGACGGCGGGGCCGATGGCGCGTAGGCAGATTGGGATGGAGTCTGCATCTGCGGTTCTTTCGCGAAGGCTTTAATAAAGGCCTGATCCAGTGCGCTCATAGCGATTACCGCCGGGGGCTGAGGTGAACGATGCAGGAGAAAAACTGCGAGGAACGCGGCCCGTCGATCCACCTTGGCCCGAGCCGGGTGCAGTGGTCGGCGTGGCAGGTGGAGCCGGAGGCAAGAGAGGAGCGTCGCGGAGATTCGTTTCAGGATAAGTCGGTGCGTTGAGCGTGGGCGCCGATGGCGGAGCAGTGTTGGCAGCCGGTGCGTTGTAGGTCGGCGGATTGAAGCTAGGTGCAGCGGTTGGCGGCGCGGCGTGCGCGGGAGCCGTCGGTTGCACTGCATCGGGCCGAGTGGCGACGCGCGATTCGTTTTGCCAGGGGAACAGCGGCTCACTCGTCGGCGGAGTGGTCGATTGACCGGCGTTGGGCACGACGGGCGAATGGAGCTCGGCAGTGCTGGTCGGTGGAGCAGCTGGTTCGACGGGTGTGGCCGGCGAAGGAGTGGTGTCTTGCGGATGGCTGGGCGCTTCGACAAGTCGCGGCGCGGTGTTGGCCGCTTCGACGGGCTTGACCGGAGTGTGGTCGTGTTTGTCGTGGCTGTGTTCGCCAGGAATTTCGACGGCCAGGTTCGGCGTGTCGATGGTCGGCGGCGGCAGCGCCGCGCCACGATTGCGACGAGCCAGATAAATCGTGCCGAGGAGGGCGAGCACAAAGCAGATGGCAATCACCTTGCCGTGCGACTGCAGCCAATCGCCATCCTTTTTCCCTTCGACCTTGGCCTGGCGAGCTTCGGCCCGTTGGCGACGGAGCGAAGCGGGCGACGGCTTTTCGGTGGTTGGCGTGGCAGCGGCGGTTGTGTCGGCAGCTGGCTTGGCGGTTTTGGCGTCGGGTTTGAGTTCGACTTTGACTTCAGGTTTGGCGGCTGCTTTAGTTTCGACTTTGGCTTCGGCCTTCGCTTCGATTTTTACTTCGGCCTTGGCTTCGCTGGTTTCGGTCGCGGCCTTTACTGCCGATTCGATGGCAGCAGGCAAGCCGCTACTGACGGCCGGCGTGGCTGGCTTGTCGGCAAGTTTTTCGGCTGGTTTCTTTTCCGCGACTGGCGACTCGGGAGCGAGCGTGGCGCTGGCGGCCGGCTTGGCTTCTTCCTTGTGAGCCGCAGCGCCGATGGCGAGGGCGGCGGTCGAGAGTCCCGAGGGAATCTCGAACATGCTCGACGGAGCCTTGGGCCAGGAGTCGAGCACCGACGAAGCGAGCGGAAACGGATCGGCTTTGGGAAGCTCGATCGGCGCGGCGACGACCGGCGGCAAGTTGCTCGTGTGCAGTTTCGGTGCTGGCGGCGCGATCGCAGTCGGAAGGCTGGTGGCGAACGCTTGCGTGTTCGCGGAGGCCTGCATGCTGGCAGCGGCAGCGCGAGTGGCATCGGCCAGCTGAAACAGCAGCGGCATCTCGCGAGTGCGCTGCTGATCGGCGGCCGCAGCGGCGTTGCGAACGGGCCAGTGACCGGTCTGGTTTTCGGTAGCGTTGTTCATGATTGGGGGGAGTCCTTTCCCCGTCTGCTGGCTGCCCGCCGAGCAGAACATTGCCGCGCGGCTGAGCGCGCGAAGGGATGTTGTCGCTTTCCCTTTATCGGAATCGAATTTAACGATCTTGAGGTTTGGCGCGACTTTGCGGGAGAAATTCACTGCTGTGCTAGCGACCAGCCGCAATGACTACACTGACGCTATGCAAATCCGCGTCGATGATCTGACCAGCCCTGCCGTTCTGCAACTGCTGCAGGAACATCTGCAGAGCATGCACTTGCACTCGCCGCCAGAAAGCGTGCATGCACTCGATCTGGCCGGCCTGCGCAGTCCTGCTATCACTGTCTGGACGATTTGGGACGGCGACGAGTCACTCGCCGAGTTACTCGGTTGTGGCGCGCTGCAGGAACTCGATCCACAGCAGGGCGAAATCAAATCGATGCGGACCGCCGCCGCTCACATGCGCAAGGGCGTCGCGCGGCGATTGCTCGAGCACATCATTGCCACTGCCCGGCAGCGCGGCTATCGACAGTTGAGCTTGGAAACCGGTTCCGCCGCTGCCTTCGAACCCGCGCGCCGACTGTACGCAGACTTCGGCTTTACCGAGTGCGGGCCGTTCGGCGATTACGTGATCGATCCGCACAGCGTGTTTATGACACTCGCGCTTAAGTAGCTGAATTCGCCAGAATTCAGACTTGGCAATTAGACGCCACCATCTGAATTCTGGCGAATTCAGCTACTGACGCACACGCCGCGAGTTCATTGGAAGATCGACCGCGCTGCCACTACAATCCGGAACGCGTTTCCTGCCAATTCACCTTTCTCAATTCGCTCCGATGAGTTCCTCTCGCACCACCACGGAATTGAGAGCCACCTGGTTGCCGGGTGTGATCATTCGGTGGCTCGGCATCATCATGCTGTCGACGATCGTGCCGAAGATGCTTACTGAGTGGCTGTTGCTAAGGCAGGTTTCAGCCAATGAGTCGGCCTTGAACTGGGTGCTGCTCTTTGCCGCGTTGCTGCTCGTCGGCTACGGCTGGATCAGTATGAAGAAGGGAGTGGTCAGGCTCATTCTCTCGCGCAAGGATTTAGATTTTCCGCAGCAAGAGCTGGCCATCCCTTGGCAGACCATCACGCGAATCGAGCTGACGAACGGCAAGCTGCCGTCGGGAAAAGGGGTGCCGATGTTGCTCGTGTGGCTCACGCCGACCGCGAGCAGGGAGCTAGGCAATCAGGTTTATTGGGAGGTGCCGGCGCCCGGCATCGCGCCGCCGCCGATGATCAGCCAGCGGATCAACTATCGGTTGATCGACGGCATCGAAGGGCCGTTTGAATTTATCGACTACTTGCGCGAGCGCGTCGCTGCTGCTGGTGGTTCGGCGGGCGTGCCTCGCAAAACGAAGATTCCATCCGCAGCCGATCCACTTGAGCTGCGCGATGAAGTGCAAGCCGGCTCGCCAAGCCGCTCGTTCACCTGCGAGATTTGCGGCGGTCAAACGCTCGCCAAAGACAGCGTGCTGAAACGCCTGTGCAATCCGCTGCGCGTCGCGAGTGTCGCGCAGTGCACAGGGTGCGGAGAGTTTCCAGTGCTGAGCAAGCTGCGCTGGACCGACACCGGCGAAACCCTCGAAGCCTTTCGCAAACGAATGTGGCGCAAAACTCCCGCCGCGTGCGCGATCGCGCACTACCTGTTGTTGTTGCCGCTCGCCGGCTTGCTCACCATCGCGTGCATTCCGCCGAACGTGGTCAACCCTGGTCCACCCATCGGCTTGTATGTCGTCTGCTTTGGCATCGCCTGGATGGTGATGCTCGTCACCTTCTCTTACACACCGTTCGCGAACCTGGTCCCTGCGCTATTTGGTGTGACGTATCATCGGTATCGTTAGCAGCGATTTAGATAACGCCGACAAACCTAATGAACGACCACCTGACGACCGAGCCGATTCAACTGTTCATACAGCAAGGGCATGTCGAACTACTGCCGATTGCTGTGTCGGCAGCGGCCGATCGTTACTTGGCTCAGCAGTTTCCACTTCAGACCAAAGCGACAACATCGGTCGTGGACTGGGGTCAGGTTCCCTCTGCCGTGCTGCAGTGGTCGGAAGCGAGCGATGACGAAACCGTGGCCTGGTCGCGGGGAACACTGGCGGGCCGGTGCGCCTGGGGACTTTTGCTGCTCGGCACGACGCAGCCCTGCTTGCTCGGCCAGATGGAGTTCATGATCCGGCACCTCGACGAACTGGTCTGGCGATCGCCGGGCATTTGCCTGCTATTTGGTGTGGAACGCGGCGCTGGCGACGAGATTGTGCTTACGTCGGGCTTGATTGAATACAACGGAAAAGACTATTTGCGAGGTACGTGCTGAACTTTGTCAGCGCCTCGAGTTTGGTATTCTGCTACGTCGGAATCTGCCAACCAACTCACGGTGAGGGAACACGATGAAACGGGACATGGATGCCGTCCGTTCGATCCTGGCCATGCTCGAAGAGAGCGATGGCCAACCCGATTTTCGGCCGCTCATCACCAGCACGTTTACCGTGCGGCATTTGAGTTATCACCTCTATCTGATTCACGACGCCGGCCTGGCCATCGGCATCGAGCAGAGCAATCTTGGTGGCGGCGACTTCCCCTTTGTACTGCTCACGCATCTGACCAACGCCGGCCACGACTTTCTCGAAGCGGCCCGCAACGACAGCCAATGGAACAAAGCCAAAGAAGCCGCCCTCAGCAGCGGCGCCGGCCTGACGCTGAATATCCTTACGCAAACGCTGGGGATCTTTGCGATGGGAGCGGTGGATAGTTGGCTGCGGCGGTAACTCACCGATAAGCACTAATCGCTTCGCCGCGCCGACCAGGCTTCGCAGCGGTACGGCACGTCGACCTCTGCTAAACCAAGTTGATCGAGGTGGCTTTCAATTTCCTGCAGCAGCTGCGCGAAGCGTTCAGGGCCGGCGGTGATGGTGAGCCGGTTGTGGCTGCGCCAGAGGGTGAGGTAGCGGGCGCGCGACATGCGGATGGTGTGCGTGGCGGTGCGGTGGGTGGTGAAGGTGAAGTCGCCGGTCGAGGCGAGAATCGTGGGCCAGGGGCGATTGCGATAGGCTTCGTCGAATTCGGGAATGAGGCGGCGAATGGTCGCTTCGGTCCAGCCGAGGATTTCGCTGTCGCGGTTGGCTCGGTTGTTCCAGACGACGGTGAACAAACTGCCGGGAGCGAGAATGCGCCGGAGCTCCGGCAGAGCCCGCGGTGGATCGGCCCAATGAAAGGCTTGCGCGGCAACAGCCCAGCGCTGCGAGCCATCGGCCAGGCCGCTGTTTTCAAAGGTTCCCGCCGTCCAGCACGCGGCGGGAACGGCGTTTTGCGAGCGCATCTGCTCGTTGGGTTCGAGCGCAGTGACCTGCAAACCGCGGTCGATCAGCAGCTGCGTGAAGATGCCGGTCCCCGCGCCGAAATCGGCAACGGCAGCGCCTGACGGCAGGCAAGCGTCGGCAATTAGTTGTTCGACAAGCTCGGCAGGATAGGTCGGCCGGGCCTGACGATAGGCATCGGCCTGCGGAGAGAAGTCGCCGAGGGACATGCGCGTTTCCTGGTCGCAATTCAGCCGTTTGTTAGCGGGGCTGGTCTAGTTATAGTAGAGCAGATTGCTTCCTCGTAATTGTGTAGAGCCTCTGCATGTTGTTACTCTCTCCTGAAATGATCGCCGGGCTGGTGGTCCTCGTGGTGCTTCTCTTCCTGGTCGTGGCGATCGTTGTAGCGGTCCAGTTGGGCCGAGCGAAGGCGAAGATTTGGGCCGGCAACGCGAGCCTGCGAAAAGGAAACCTCGCCGAGGCGGTCGTCGCTTACAAAGCAGCTGCGGCCATTACGGTGGGGACCAACGATGCTTTCAAGATTTGGCCCGGACAGCAAGAGTCGTTCGATCAAGCGATGGTCGGTATGACTACTGCCTATCAGCAGGCGGGGCTGGCGATCAATCTCGCGCCGTTACTTCAGCTGCACGCCAACGTGGTGCAGATGTCGAAGCGCGACGGATCCGGGACGATGCCAGGCAGCCCTGAGGAGATCGCTCGCCTCAAGCAACAAGGTGTCGGCTTTCTCTCGCGGCTGCCGAATCTTCCTGCTGGCGCTCGTCCAAAGACAGCTTGATCGCATGTTGCTCGCGCTCACATCGCACACGCATTAGTCAGCCACAATAATGACTACGAATTCGAATTCCCCTGCAGCGCTGCAGTGGCCATGTCCGCGCTGGTTTGAATTGCAATTGGCTGGCGATGTTCCGCAGCGGTTGGGTTTTGCTGCGCTCATCGGCCTGGCCGTGGCAACGCTGGTCGCTTCGCCGGCCATTGCCTCGATTCCTGCGGAAAAGTTTACGATGCAGGGTATTCCCTGGTTATTGTTCTCGGGCTTTCTGGGCTTGTTTGTCGCCTTCGTCGCGTTGCAGCGCGTTTGGCCGGGCACCTCGACCGTCGAATGTCAGCCGATGGCGCTCGTGCGCAAGACGACCAAGATGTACATGGGCGTGAACGGCGTGGTGACGCAATGGAGCGACATGACCTGGCCCTACTCCGATATTGAGAGCTGCGGCATCTTGCCGCCGAGTGATACGCAGCGGCATGGCATGCTGGTGGTGTGCGCCGACGGCGCGTTCGATGTGCTGGCGATCCCCGGCGATTTTCCGCTGCAAAACCTGGTGCAATTTCTCACGGCTCGCGGCGTGCGGTTGCAACGCTTGACCGAAATCAAGCGCGAATGGGTCCCCACCTGGCAATCGCCGGTGAAGTGGATCGGCGCAGGAATCGCCGCGGGGGTTGGTCTGCTCGCGCTGCTGGTGAGCCTGGTGATGGCGGCCAGCAAACCAGCGGCTGCACCGGCGAAAGACCTAGCGGCTCCACCGCCTGCTGCGCCAGTGGTTGCGCCCGCAGTGCAAGAACCACCAGCGCCAGCGCTGAAGCTCGTCAAGACTTGGAAAATCGATTCGGGTCGCGAACCGCGAACTTGGGCAGTGTCGTTCGATGGCGGAATGAGCACCTATGCCGATTTCGCGGGCACGATCGAGATCGCCATCGGCGAACAGCCTTTCAAGCCGCTCGATCAAAAATTCACCAAGGGGCTGACTGCGCAGTTCTCTGCCGACGGCTCGCGACTTTATTACTTGACGAGAGACGAGTTCGTCAGCATCGACCCCAAGGCCGGCAAGGTGCTGGAAGTCATCAAGTTGCCCGGCGCGGAGCGATTGACGATCTCGCACGCGGGACGCTTGGCAGGTGTCATGCGCGCGGGCAGCATTGAACTCATCAATCTGCTAAATCTGCAGCAGCGTAAAAACTTGCCCGTGAAGAAGGCGGATTCCGGGTTTATCGCCTTCTCGGCCAACGACGAAGAACTGCTATTCCGCGGCAACCACACCATCGAAAGCGTCCACTGCACGACGGGCGTGCAGCGTGAACTCTGGAAGATTCCGGAAGAGCTGAAAAGTTCGGACATCACCGCGAACACCGATTCGCGCTGGCTGACCTTTGGCAGTCTGGACCAGGTTGGTATCGTTCCGCTCGACAATCTGCCGGGAATGCGGATCACCAAGCTCGACAAGCAACCGTCGAGCCTGCAGTTCTCCAGAAAGCAAGGAACCCAGATCGTCGGCGCCAGCATTACCGAGTTGAAGGTGATGAACTTCGCCACGAAGCGAACCGTGGCCGCTAGCCAAACCTCGTTCTTGACCGATGTCAGGCTGCTCGCCGACGACAAAAGAGTCACGGCCCGCAGCAACGTTGGCACGGCTTATCTCTGGGAATTGCCGTAGCTAACTTCTTCGTAAGGCAAATCTCGCCTCGCTGTCACAAACTCGAATCCCGCCGGTATGGACCATACACTGGGGCTGAATCGTGCATTCGCCCTGCAGTACTCTTGCCTGGTTCGCGGGTCCGAAGTGAGGAGAATGAGATGAAGCTTCAGCAACTTTACCGAACGCTGGCCGTCTGCCTGATGCTGGCGTTTGCTGTTCCCTGTCTGGCTCAATCGCAGCTGGACGACGATACCTACAACGAAATCCTGGCGGCAACGCTCGCTGCCAACGACAACGGACGTTACAAGGAAGCCGAGCGTTACGCGTTGCAGCTAAAAGCCAACGACGAACGTTTCGACCCGAAGAATTTCGCCTGGCGAATCTTTCTCGGCCTGGCCATCAAAAATCAGGGCCGTTACGACGAAGCCCGGCCGCTGCTCGAATCGTATGTCGAGCTCTGCAAGAAGAACCACGGCGAAGAGATCCGCACCGTCGAAGGGCTGATGACCTTGGGCGGTTTGTATATCGAGATGGATTTGACCGACGAAGCCGCTCCCGTCTTGGAAGAAGCCGTGAAGATGGGCGTGCGCAAGCTCGGCCCCGACAACGAAACCACGCTCGACGCGCAGACCAACCTGGCGAGCGTCTATCAAAAGACAGGCGAGTGGGACCGCGCGGTCACGCTGTTTCGCGACACGATCAATCGCCAGCATCGCATCGGCAGTCGCAATCTCGAACGCATGATACCGATCTGCAATCTCACCTTGCTCTATCAATACCAAGGACGTTACGAGCAGGCCGAGTCGATCGCCCGCTACGGGCTGACCGTGGTGAAGGCCTTGGGTTTGCCCACGAAGCATCCCAAGACCATCATGCTGCTCGAACGTCTGGCCATGACCTATCAGGTTCAGCATCGCTACGAAGAAGCTCGGCCGATTTTGGAAGAGGCTCTCAAAGCCGCTGACAGTCTGCTCGGCGCTGATCATCCTGATACGGGTTCGATTTGTGCCAACCTCTCGGTGTGCTACACCGAGCTGAAAGAAACCGCGAAAGCGCGCGAGCTGCTGAAGCGAGCGATCGATATTTACTCTGGCGTCTACGGCGCCGAGCACGCCCGCTTGTGCCCCATGATTTATGCGTTGGCTTGGGATCTGGTCGACGATGGCGACTATCCCGAAGCCGAAAAAGTGGCTCGTCGCGGTTTGGCCATCGCCGAAAAGGCCAGCAACGGCGAGAAGCGTCTGGCAGCTCAATTGCGTACGCTGCTCGCCGATATTCTCTTCCTGCAAGACAAAGTGGACCAATCTGAAGCCGAGCTCAAGCGGGCCCTGAGTGACCTGACGGAACGCGGCACCGATCTGACGCGGCGTCACGATCTGATGCGAACGCAAGCTCGCATTCTGTGGAAGCGAGGCGACAAGCAGGGCGCCATTCGCGAATTGAAAGCAGCCATCGAACTGGTCGATTCTTCGCGAGCTTCGGCTGGTGGCAGCGAAGTGGAACGAGCGGCCTACTACTCGAAGTTCACGCTCACGCACGAGATTTTGCTGCAATGGCAAGCCGAGCTCGGCGATGTGCCCGAAGCCTTCAAGACCTTTGAACGCGCACGGGCTAGAACTTTTCAGGAATCGATCGATCAGGCCGGCGTCGATCTGTGGGCTGGCCGTTCGGCTGAAGACAAGGCTCGCGAACAACAGCAACAAGTCGAACTCAACAGCAAGGTTTCGAAACTGCAAACCGAATGGCTTGAGTTTCCCGCCGCCACCGACAAAGAAGAGCGCGCCGTGACCGAAGAACGGCAGCAGCTCGCGAATAATCTGCTCGACGCCCGCGACGAACTCTACAACTTCGAGCGCGACTTGCGAAACGCCAGCCAGGCTTATCGCCAGCTGATTTCGACGCAACCAAAAGTTCAGGAGCTGGCCGAAGTTCAGAAGAAATTGGTGCAGGAAAAAACGCTGCTCCTGAGCTACTTCATCGGAGAGCACAACAGCTATGTGCTGGCCGTCACTCCAACCAACGCTCGCCTGCTCGAGTTGAAAGTTTCCGCACAAGACGCCGCCGTGCTGGCGCTTAAAGTGGGACCGCTCACTCGAGATAATCTGAAGAAAGTGTTGCTTGGCGATGACAAATCGGCCGTGTTGCCGCGGATTGCCAAGAACGTGCCGCTGGGCGATGTCGAACCGAAGTTGCACAGCTTGTGGCAGGTTCTCGTGCCCGAGCAACTGCGGGCTGAGGTAACCGGCGGCGGACTCGATAAGTTGATCGTCGTTCCCGATGGCCCGCTGTCGCTGTTGCCGCTCGAAGCGTTGATCGTCGATCGCTCGGCGGGCATTGTCTACTTGCTCGACGTCGCGCCGCCGATCGAATATGGCCCGTCGGCTGCCGTGCTGATGACCCTCACTGACCGCCCGACAGTTCCGCCCAAGAAAATCTCGGTGCTGACGTTAGGCAACCCGACCTACACTCGTGCTCCTGCCAATGCTCTCGCCGAAACCGGTCGCGCTGCCGTCATCCGCAGTTCGCTGCGGCCGTTGCCTTTCACCGGCACCGAATCGCGCTGGGTCGCCGAAACCTTTCGCAAGTCGGGCGCCGAATCGGTGCAGTTCCTGCTCGGCACGGCTACGGAAGCGAACATCCGCGCCAACATCGAAGGCCGCGAGATCATTCATCTGGCCTGCCACGGATCGAGTGATGCCTCGTACGGCAACTTCTTCGGCGCACTGGCCGTCGCCCCGGGACAGAAGGTCGGCAATCCGATGGACGACGGCATGCTGACGCTCGCCGAGATCAACACGCTGAATCTGAAAGGTTGCGAGCTGGCCATCCTCAGCGCCTGCCTCACCAACCACGGCCCGCAGCAAGAAGGCGAAGGCGTGTGGGCGCTCTCGCGCGGCTTCCTGGTCGCCGGTGCTCGCCGCGTGGTCGCCAGCGACTGGGTTGTCGACGACGCCGCGGCTGGCAGCTTGATCAGCATCTTCTGCAGCCGTCTGGCCCTCGATCGCAAAGCCGACAAGCCGCTCGACTACTCCAAGGCCCTCCGCGATGCCAAACGCTGGACCCGCGATCAAGAAAAATGGAACCGCCCGTACTTCTGGGCCCCGTTCGTCTTCGTGGGCCCGCGGTAAACGTTCTCATTCTCCTCACTCCCTCGCCCCTGTACTCAGGGGAGAGGGCCGGGGTGAGGGGCGACCTGCAAACCACCTCGATCTGCTCGCGCGTCCCCTCCCACTCGCCGAAGTGCCGAAATTCGCTATCGCTCTTTCGGCGGTGCGCGGCGGGTTCGAGTCCCTTCATCGACCGCAGAGCGTTCGACGACTTTTTTCTCACTTCGTCAACGTTTCCACCGTCACGGCCATCACCACCGGGGCGGTTTCGTCGTTCCCCTTCACAAGTTCGATCGTCGCGATCGTATCGGGCTTCTTGGGCGTGACGGCAATGTAACGCAGCTGTGAGTTGCGGAGTTGAAACGCAAACTTGCTGCCGGGGACATCGACACGGCGGATGTAGTCGGCGAAGTGCACGCCGTTCTGCAGCGGGTGATCCTCGCGGCTGCCGTCTTCGTAGCGGAGGCGGACGATCAGGCTGGTCGTCTCCTTCGCGTTGTAGGGCGCCGCCCAGCCCGCCACGCCGCTCAGCAGGTGAATCTGCTTTGCGGGCGAGTTGCACGGCAGCGTCACGCTCTTCGGCATCGTCGGCGGATATTTTCCGTTCGGGCCGTAGAACAGGATCGCGTTCGGAACCTGGTCTCCCTTGGGATCGACCAGTTGGAAGGGGACACCTTCAAACGTCTTCGGCGACCAATCGTCAAAGGCCAGCCGTTCCTGCGCGGCCTTCTCGTCGTAGAACATGCCTTTGGTCGAAACGATCGAGGCCACTTTATCGAGCGGAATCGGCATGAATTTGCCGCGCTGCGTGAGGAACTCGAGGATATCGGTCAGCTCGACCTTCGTGAGTTGCTTTTCAAAGCCTTCGGGCATCAGCGATTTTTGCGACTGCGCGAGCTCTTCGATCTGCTCGCGCTGCACGGCGTGCTTCTTACCTTCGGCGTCGATGATCTCGACGGCGGTCTTGCTTTCGGAAGCGAGCAGCCCGGTCAGCACCCGGCCGTCGTCGATCAGCACCGTATATGCCCGGTAGTTCCCTTCCACGCTGCGACTCGGATCGAGCAGGTGGATGATGAGTTCCTTCTTGGGATGCACGGCCATGCCGGTGAGATCGGGGCCGACCTTGTTTCCTTCGCCGCTGTGCGTGTGGCACTTGGCGCAGACCTTCTTGAACGCGATTTTGCCCGCGGCTGCATCGCCGGTGGTCTTCGTAATGTCGAACAGCTCGTCGATCACCTTCTGCCGATCGGCATTGGGCAAACCGCCACCGGCTTCGAGCAATTTCTTCGCACGATCACGCAAGCCGCGATCGGGATGCGCGGCGAGGGACTGCTTTTGATCGAGATTCAATTCAGTAAGCGCGAACTCGGCCCTCTCGGCAGCATCGAGCATCGTCTTTGTCCATTCGCTGCGCGAGACGATTGCATTCACCACGCTCGCACGATTGCCAGGTGTGACGCGCTTCATCGCGTCGAGCAACGCCGCGCCGGTTTCGGCTGATTCACTTTTCGCGGCGGCTTCGATCAGTCCTTGCGCGAGCTGCGGAGAAATCCGCGGCGAAATGAGACTCAGCAGTGCTGCGGCCGCGGCAGAATCATTCTTGCGAAATTCCACGAGTTGCTTCGCCGCAGTCACCCGCGCCGCATCTTCGATTTTGTCGTTCTGCACTGTCGAAAGGAGTGTCGCGGCAATTTCTGCGGCGAACTTGTCGAGCTTTTCGCTGCCGAGTTTGCGGGCGAGGCTGATGACGGTCGATTGCTCGGTGGCGGGGATCACTTTGAGCAGATGCGCCAGCGCCAGTTCTTGATTGTCGTTCAGGCTTGCCTTCTTCGCGCGCGGCCAACCCTTCTCCAGCCCATTGAGAACGGCAGAGACCACCTCGGGCTGAGCCATGATGCAGTTGGAGACCACTTCACCGACCTTATCGCCTGCCGAATCCCCACGGGCGAAGTGTTGCGCGACGAGCGCGATTCGCTCGCGGACCAGCGACTGGGCGAAGTCTCCCTTGGCAGTTCGGGAAAGGGCGGCGGCAAGGAAGTGTTCGTCATTTTTCGCAGCGGCGGCCGTCACTGCGTCGAGCAGCCAGCGATCGCGCAAGGTCTCGGAGTTTTGAATCGCGGCCAGAATTCTGTCGGCCACCTCTGGCGACGGCTGTCGATCCGCGAGCGCAAGAAACGCAGCCAGGCGAACTTGGCCATCCGGATCCTGCAAGACTTTTGAGCTGATCATCAGGTCAATGTACGACCCTTCGTCCATGCCAGTGCGGGCAGCATCGGCGACAAAAGCCAGTGCCGCATTACGACGCACACCGGGCGCTGAGTTGTGTAAAGCCATCCCGAGTGTGGCTGCAAACTTCGCCCGTTCGTCGCGCGTGGTCAGAGCCTGCAGGGCCCAAATCGCATGCTGTCGCGTCTCTGGCGAAATAGCCTCATCCGCCTTCACCAGTGCATGAAGTTGCTCCGTGTTCGCCGTGCCATTTTGCTCCACTAGCAACCGCTGCGCATGCAACCGCCAGAACATATTGTCATTCGACAACGTCTTCACCAGCGTTTCCGGCGAAGCATCTTTCAGCGTTAGCGGCTTTTCTTTTTCCGCCTTCGTATAAACGACGCGATAGATGCGGCCGTGTTTCTTATCGCGTAGGTTCGTTTCGTACGCATTGCCTCGGCCGTTCTTAAAACCGGCCGGCGTCGGGTTGTGCTGAACGATGTAGTTGTACCAATCGATCACCCACACATGACCGTCGGGGCCGACCTCGGCCATGATCGGGGCGGTCCATTCGTCGTCGCTGGCGAGCAGGTTCCAACTGTTCTTGCTGCTGAAATCGGCGCCGTTGCGTTTCAGCACAAATGTGGCTGCCAGGTGACCCGTGGGATCGGTGACGAACGCGGTGCTGTTCCAATACTCGCGCGGATACGTGCGAGCCGTGTAAACCGCGTGGCCGGCGGCGGCGGTGAAGCTGCCGTGATGATCGACCTCGCGAATCTTGTCGGTGATCGGATAAAAGCGGTCGCTCTCGGCGATCGTGCCGAGCACGCTGCTGTTCCAGCCGCGGACGCGTTCGTAGCAACGATTGGCAATCGGCATGTAGACGCTCGGGTTGCCGTTGGCGGTGCTGCCGAGCAGGATGCCGTCCTCGGTAATGCCGACACCCCAGCTGTTGTTGTTCGTGTTGCGGAGGAATTCGAACTCGGTGACCTTCACGTCGCCTTTTTCCGCGCCGACTTTAAAGCGGTAGAAGCCTTGCTTGAACGACTGTTGTTGCCCCGCAACTTCACCTTGAAAACCCGCGTAACCGACTTGGCCGTAGTACCAGTTATCGAGGCCGTAGCGCAAGTTGCTCGGCCCGGCGTGCGTGTCGCCCGTCGACCAACCAGTGAAGAGGACTTTGCGCGTGTCGCATTTGTCGTCGCCGTCTTCATCCTTGAGGAAGAGTGTGTCCGGCGCTTGATGAACAATCACACCGCCGCGGCAAAAGACGAGGCTCGTCGGAATACTCAACTTGTCGGCAAACACCGTGAACTTATCGGCCCGGCCGTCGCCATCGGTGTCTTCGCAAATCCGAATGCGGTCGCGGCCTTCGCCCTTCCGTTGCATTTCGTTCGGATAGTCGACCGTCTCACTCACCCACAGTCGGCCTCGCTCGTCCCAGTTCATGCAGATCGGCTTGCCTTGCAGCTCCGGCTCAGCCACGAACAGCTCGACATGAAAACCCTCTGGCGTGACGAGATGCTTCATCGATTCTTCCGGCGAGACCGGCTTTTGCATCTGCCAATTCGCGTTCGGATTCGCACCCGCGCCGCGATTTGGCGGGTAGAACGGCACGTCGGCGGGTTCGTACTCGAAGGGTTTCACATTTTTCGCCACCTCGGTCATCTTCGGCCGATCGACAAATGCCGGAACCGCATCGAGGTTGTCTTTCACCGCCCAACGAATGCCGCGCTCCAGCAAGTTGTGAAAGCCCGGGTTACCGAACGTGCGTTGATCGTGGCCCCACGCGGTATAAAACACGCGCCCCTTGCCTTGCGTGCGAACCCAAGTCCACGGCTCTTTGCCCTCTTTGTCTTCGCGATACTCCAGCACCGTCCGATCGGTCGTGTTGTGCTTCTCGTGGACGTACGTTTCATCCCAACTTTCAAAACCACCAAAGCCGCGCAGCAGCGGATGATCTTCGTCGGCCAGCGTCGTGCGAAACGTGCCCGTGCCGTGCCGTTTGAATTGAGCGCCGACGAGCGCGATGTACTTCGGCGAATTCAAAAAGCAGTACGAAGCGCAGTGGAGCGGAATCAGCCCCTTGCCACCTTCGACATAATCGAGCAACGCTTTTTCTTGCTCGGGCGAAATCTCGGTCGTGTTGGCGTAGATCACCAGGCCCGCGTATTCGCTGAGCGTCTTTTCGTTGAGATCGCTCATCTTCTCGGTATACGTCAGATCAATGCCGCGCTCTTTCAGCACGGGCATGATCTGCTTGAAGCGAGCCTCGGGCTGATGATGCCCGCGATCGCCGAGGAAGAGGAGCTTGAGACGCGCCGGTTCGGCGGCCTGAAGTGCCGAGGCGCTCAAGAACGAAACGAATAATACGAGGGAGAGGAGGCGATGCATGCGAAACTTTCTCGCTGAGAGACGCGAAGTATCCGCTTCATCATGTTCCGAGGAGCGGTCGCTGGAAACCACTTGGGCGAATTAATCAACCGATTTTCGGGGAGAAGGGATAACCACAGAGACCAGAGGATGCTGAGAAAACGACTCCGTGCTCGCTTACTGAGCCGCCACCTTATCGGTGCTGTTCTGCTCCCGCCGAAATTCCATCCCCAGCCAACCATCGGCCAGCTTGAGCTTGTGGAGCCGGACGGTGCTCAAATAATCCCAAGCGCCGCCAGCCGGCGAACTCAAGCCATCGAGATGAAAGCGGCTCGCGAAGAACCCAGAGAATTTTTGCCGCAGGAACGCGCGATCTTGCGACGCGATGTCACCTTCAATGTTCACGTCGCCGACACGTTGCCAGCCGTGCTCGTTGCCGACTTCTTCAACAGGAGCCAGAGTGCAATGCAGCGTGAACGGCGTGGCCCGCTCCTGGCCGTTGATCCAATACGCCGCGATCGCCAGCGTGAAGTGCACGCCGTCGCGATCGATGCGGGTTGACCAAGGACTAAGGCGTTCGAATTGAACGGCCCAGCGCTCGCTGTTCTCGCGAACGCGCAGCTCCACATCGTTGTCGCCGAGCGCTTCCTTTTGAATGTAAGCAAAGAACTCGTCATCCCAAATGCCGCCGCCGGCGAAGCGCTCGATCAAGTTCGGAAATGCCGACTCGTGAATGTGTACGTTGAGGTCGCCGCGCAGATTCATGTCGGGCGCAGTTCGGGCCGCGATGCCGCTGCGGCCGGGAATGTTGAAGTGCAAATTGGCGTGCGATTCGTTCAGCGACGCCGACGACTTCGGCAGCATGCCGACGCGCACGAGTGGATGCGTGTAGTAATGTTGCACCTGTGCATTCCATTCGGCCATCCGCGCTTTGATTTCGGTGTTGAACGACTCAGCAATCCGCGTCGCGGCCAAACCGGATGCTTGCTGACGAGCTTGTGGCAGCGACTCCGATGCGCGACTCAACACTTCGCTTTGAATGCGATTGTCGATGCGACCGGCCAGGCGACTATTCGGAAACAAACGCCGCCGTTCGACACTCGCGCCGGTGAGCGCCGAAGTTGTCTGAGCGGCCACCTGCGCCGGCGTGGCGGTGAACTTAGTTCCATCCCACTCCACCTTGGTCTTGGCTTGGATGGCGGTTTGTCCCTGACTGTGAATTTGAAACTTGCCAGCGTACGCCGTATTGTGCGGCGACTGCAGTTGGCCGGTCAGTGCGAGCTCGAGGGCATTCTCCTGCTTGGCGACGGGTTGGCCGCCAAGCTGACCTTGGAAGTGGCTCATCCCTTCCACGCGGTTTCCCAGGATGACATTCGAAGACCAATGACTCCGTTCGACTTGCTTCTGAAATTTCTCCGCCATCGCCGGCAGCATGTTGCGCGAGATAGTGAACTGCAAATTGGGTTGCTGAAATTCGTCCTGCAGCGCGGCGACCAGCGGCTGCGCTTGATTCAGTGTCGCCAGCCAAGCGACTTCTTCCCGCAGAGCGGCGTGATCCAACTCGCGATTTGCCAACAACTCAATGATCCGCTCGATGTGAATGGCGCGCTCTTCACGCAAGTCTTCCGGCAAGCGATCGTTCGTGAGCAGTTGAGAATCGAGATAGCGATCGAGCGCAGCGCGCATCTGCAGCACGGCATCGAGTTCCAACCCCTCGCGCGGTGCGTAGAACTGCTTCGAGAGCACCAGCAGGCGACTTGCATCAGGGCGCGCGGCCTGCAGCGCTTCAGTGAGTGCCTCGCGATCGAGCAAGCGATTCAAAATACTCTTGTCGCGCGACGAAGCTTGCTCGAAATGTCGATTCAAACCTTGCAACGCTGCTCGGCACTCGTTGATAAGCCGATCGGCTTCGTCGGCTGGCTGCAGTTCATTGCGCGCGAGTTCCTGCCGGGCCACTTTCACCACCTTCGCTGGCTGTTCGGGCGATGCGCACCAAGCCGAGGCGGACAAAAGAGAAACGAGGATGGTCAGAACATAGTTGCATTTCATGGTTGCTCTCGCTTGCGCTTCGCTTCGATCACGAGGGGATGATCGTCCTCCAGCTCTTCATACAAGAAGAGGACGTTGAACATCTCGTGAAACGTTTGCTGTCCCCACACGATGTCTTCGATCGGCCCTTTGCCGACGCGTCGCAGGTTGTGCTCGGTGTTGTCGTAGAAACCGGTGCCGAGCACGGCTTCGTCGTTGAGCACGACCAGCGGCTCCTTGAACTTGTAAGTCACTTGCCAGTTGAAATCCCAATTCGGCACTTCCAGGAGCGTCTCGCCCCGCAACTGCCAGTGCTGCTTGCGATCTTCCAGATCGGCGATCGTCACGTCGGCAGCACCGATCTTTTCGAGCTTCAGTCGCGTGCACGCATAATGGCCGTGACCGCGCACACTCTCGATGCGCACATGCTTCTGAAACGGGAACAGCCCTTGAATGGTGTGGTTCTTCACGTTGGCAGGGACGAGAAAGTTGCCACGTTTGGTGAAGAAGTAGTTCGTTTGAATGAGTCGTTTCGGCGGCTCTTTCGAAAAAATTAAACCGACATCGGACTGCACGGGATAGGAACGTTTGCCGTCGGGAGTGAGATGCATCTCGAGAATGATGTCGCCGCCGAGCACCGTGCCGAATTGCGGATCGAAGGTGCGGGCGTTGTCGGGATCGCCCGGTTCATAACCGCCGAGGCGGCGGGCGCCGAGAATCGAAGGGCCATACATGAAGAGCAAATCGAGCGCGTTCAAGCCGACGGCTGCTCCACCGCCTGCCGCGGATTGCGTGGCTTCGTTGATCTTGCCGTGGTACTCATGCACTTGAATATGATGCACGACCTGCGGATGGGCGCCGGGCCGCGACTCGATGGCTTGCACATAGAGCTTGCCGTCGTGCCCGTACTTTTCGCGAACCTCATCAGGCACACGAATCGGCACGTAGACGTAATCGACGATCCCGTCCTTCGGCACTTGAAACGGCTGACCCATCTTGGCGACGAAGTCGGGTTTGCCGATCTGCCATTCTTTCGTCTGCGAGAACTCGCGCGGCGCGGGCCGCTTGGCGCGATCTCCCAGCTTCCGTTCGCCGCGAAGCCAAGAGATCAGCTTGTACCATTCGTCCTTCGTCAGCCGACGATCATGCTCGAGCTCATGCGGCGAATCACCGGGAAACGGCGGCATGGTGCGATCGTGCACCACCTGATCGATGATCTCGGCGTGGTCCTGCAAGTCGCGTAGCGACATCAACTCAAACGGCCCAGCGCCACCTTCGCGATGGCACTCCTGACAACGTCGTTGCAGAATCGGTTCGATATCTTCGTAGAACGTGAACGGTTCGAACTGAGCATCGGCGAGCTTCGGTATCGGACAACCAGAATTCACCGGCTCGTCGATCTCATCAACCTTTTCGCCGGCAACGATGCGATCGAGCACTTCTTGCAGCAACAGATTTTTCGCCTCGGGTTTGCCAGCGCCGCGCTGATATTGATCGTCGATGGGCCCCGAATAGATGACACGTTTGGCTTGCGGATCCCAGACGCGAACTTCGGTGTAATTCGTTACACCAAATTTCGTCATCAACTCCTGCTCGGCGTCGTGCATCACGCGAAACGGAATATTCTGCCGTAGCGCGTGACGAGCGATTTCGCGAATACTCAAAAAGGGCCCACGGCTATACACGCCGATGAAGCTGATCGCGTCTCCTTGTCGCCCCGAATGTTCCCACTTGCCCTCCGCATTTTTGCGAATCGGTTTGCCGCGGCGATCCATTTCAAAGGCGTTGTAGCGATCGTGCAATTTCCGAAGTGTATCGACGTAGCGGTTGGCGTCGGGGCAGTTGTCATCGAGAAAAACAAAGACTGTCGCCTTCGCACTCTTATCGTGAATGCGATCGAAGCGATGGCGATTTCCTGCGGTATCGCGCAGTTCGGGAGTCGACTCGGCAGCCGAAACGCCAAGGTGAGCGAGCGCAAACCACGCGCCCGCCAAAAACAGTGCCAGCCTCATGGTTGCAAACCTCAGGGTGCGACAGGAGGCCCCCAATTTGGAGGCTGACGCGAGGAATGCAGCTGGCGTGCCGGGGTTGCAGAAAAATGACCACAGAGACACAGAGTACGCAGAGAAATGCCTCTGTGGTAGTCATCCTAACCCAGCGTAAACTCCGGCAACCGTACGATCTCGCCACCCTTCAGCGCCGACTCGTGAGCGCAGATGCCAACGCAGGTCCAGTTGGCGGCCGTCACCGCATTGGGCCGAGGATCGCGATTCTCCGACAGCGCCGAGATCATCTCATGCACCAGGTGCGGGTGCGAACCGCCGTGGCCGCCGCCCTGGATGAACGACAGGTGATCGGCATCTTGAATGCTCTTCGTAAACTTCCGAATCGGCTCGGGCAGCAGGTGTGCAAAGTCCGTCACTTCGATCTTCGAGGCAATCTCGTGCTCCGGCTTCTTCGCCGTGTGCAGCACGTGCGGCTCCCCTTCGACGAGCGTCCACTCGAAGGACTTTTTGGTGCCATAGACATCAAAGCTCTCGCGATACTGCCGCGCGACGTCGTACAGAAACCGCCAGATGTGCGCGACCACGTCCTGATCCTTCACCTTGATGTGGCAGCTCTCGACGGCGAACTTGTTGCCCGATTTCTTCGCGATATCGTCGCGCACGGCGCCGCTGCCGAAGCAGCTGACGTACTCGGCTTTGCCATCGACCAAGCCGAGGCAAGGGCTCACCACGTGCGTGGCGTAGTGCATCGGAATCATCCGTTCCCAATAATCTGGCCAGCCGTCCATATCTTGCGGGTGCGACGCCGCGAGGTGCTGAATCTTGCCGAGCTCACCCTTCTGATACATCTCCTTGATGAACAGATATTCGCGGGCATAGACGACCGTCTCGGCCATCATGTACTTGAGGCCGGTCTTCTTCACCATCTCGACAATCGCTTTGCAATCTTCAATCGTCGTCGCCATCGGCACCGTGCACATCACGTGCTTACCGGCCTTCAGCGCGGCGAGGCTCATCGACGCGTGATCGGGAATCGGGCTGTTGATGTGGACGAAGTCGACATTCGGATCCTTCAGCACGTCGTCGTAGCTGGTGTACCGCTTCTCGATTTTGAAGCGATCGCCGACGACGTTCATCTTCTCCGTGTTGCGCTGGCAGATGGCGTAGACGTTCGCATTCGGATGGGCTTGATAAATCGGAATGAACTCGGCGCCAAAGCCGAGTCCGATCATGGCCACATTCCACTTTTTGCCGCTCATGGTAACTCCCGCTGCGTGAAGAGGATTTTTCGTTTAGGTCTGCCCATTAGCGTAGTGATTTGTAACGGCATGACCATCGGGCTTGCCGCTGTGGTCATCGAACGCCTCCCGCTCCCGTGACCACTGGGCTCGTCCCAGTGGAACGCTCACTGGCCAGCTACAATGCCGGCAAAGACGTGAAGACGGAATTATGCCAGAACCGCAATACATCGCAGCAAACTGCAGCGTCGCTTATCAGCTCCACTGGTCCCTAAGCGTCTTTAGCCAATGTCCAATTCCCGCCGCGTCCGAATGGCGCGAAGCGTTATCTCTCGCCGTCGAAGCCGATGGTGTCCGGCTATTGGAATTCTCCTCCGTCGAGAATGCCGCCGGGCAGTTCTTTCTAAGTTCACGTCCGGATGTCGCGCCTGCCGCAGTCGTTCGTTCGATCAAGGGCCGATTGCAATACCTGTTACGCAATACCATTCCTCAGTTGTGGAGGCGGCACTACGCAATCACTAGTGTTGGATCGGCAAACAACGAAGTCTTGCAATCATACGTAGGCCGGCAGGTCGAACATCATCCACAAGCCGACGCGCGAGTTGTTGAGCGGTTGAAGCAAGTTCAATTCCACGACTCAGGCGTGCTGTTGGACGAACTGCGGTCCAGCGCGCACGGCAGGTTCACCAATAGCCTGCACATCGTTCTTGAAAACGCTGACCACTTGAACGATGTTCGCGAGGAGTGGCTCGTGACCACGCGCGAAATGATCATCCGCGCTTGCCGAAAGAAAGGCTGGCTATTATCGCGAGTGGGCATTGTGGCGAATCATCTTCACATTTTGCTGGGCTGCGATGTCGATGAAATCCCGCAAGACGTCGCCTTGAGTCTCATGAACAATTTGGCCTTTGCGCACGGCATGAAACGGGTTTTTGAAAGCAGTTTCTATCTGGGTACATTCGGTCCTTACGATCACCAGGCCATTCGGAATCGGTTGCCGAACTTGTAGCTGGCCAGTGAGCGTTCCACTGGGGCAAGCCCAGTGGTCACGGGAGGCGGTTCGAAGACGCAGGTGGGTAGCTGGCCAGTGAGCGTTCCACTGGGACAAGCCCAGTGGTCACGGGAGGCAGTTCGAAGACGCAGGTGGGTAGCTGGCCAGTGAGCGTTCCACTGGGGCAAGCCCAGTGGTCACGGGAGGCGGTTCGAAGACGCAGATCGATAGAAGGAAACGGAGAACTCGTGCGCTTCCAGAATGCGCGCTGAGTGCTTCGTAGTTGTTATACTGACGACCGATTACTTTCTCCCGAGGTCAACCATGCTCCGATACCTGACATTCGCCGTTCTGATCCTTACCGCTTCTCTCGCCCACGCCGAGCAGTTTGTGCTGTTTGATGTGACGTTCACTTTTACGAAGGACGATGCCGATAACTCGAAGCCGAGCAAGTCGCATTACTACGTGAAGGGAGACATGCTGAATAAAGAACGGCCGAAGGATTGGACGGCGCCGGTCGATTATCGCAACGGCACGGTGCACATTCGGGCCGAGGTGCTCGAGAAGCCCGAAGGGAGCGAAGCCACGATGTGGACGCTGTGCTACATCCCGAACAAGGGCGATAAAGAGAAAGGTGGCTACGGCTGCGTCGGTACGAAGGTGTACAAGGAAAAGGGAGTGTACGAGTCCGATGTCTCGATGAAGAGCTTTTGGCAGAACGAAGGAATTGTCTGGACGGAAGGGATCAAGCAGATGGACCTGGTGATCAAGGACAACAGCGGCGGAAATGGTCATGCCCACAAACGGCCTGACCACGAAAAGTTCTTCCCCACGAAGATGCGGATCACGATGATCCAGGTCTCGGCCGGCGCGAAGTACGATGCGAGCCTGGTGCCAGGATTGAAGTGATTTGCTTTCAACATCCGTTATGCACGGCGGTCGACGCTCAGTTGCTGTAGGCCGGTTCGGCCTTGATCGATGCTTGCAGGGCGGCCACATCTTTGGTCGTGAAGTTGATCGTGTCGCAGCCGGTCCAGCCGTTGGCCATGATGGCGTGGCTTGCATTTCGCCGATGTGAGCCGCAGCGCAAAGCAAGCCGAAATGCTGGTAAGCTTTCATACGGGCATGTCGCTCAGTAAAGGCGAGTCGATTGCCTGATAGTTCTCTCTTAGAACGGCGTGACCATGAAACCCGATGACTTTCTGCCGCGGCCTGATCAGGTAAAGACCTTTGCCACACAGCCGCATGCCACGCCTCTCTATTTGACGAGCGTGTGGGAATGCGAATCGCCGGCGCAGGCCGATGCGATGCTCGGTGGGCAGGAGCCGGGGTATGTCTATCAGCGCGATGGCCACCCCAATGGCGCGGCGCTGGCGGCGAAGTTGAACGAACTTGAGCAAGCGCCGCATGGCATGGTGGTGGCCTCGGGCATGGCGGCGATCTCGGTGCCGCTGCTGGCCACGGTCGCGCAGGGGGAACATGTCGTCACGGCGAGTCGTGTGTATGGCAAGACGCTGCAGTTGTTGAATGCCGAAGCTTCGCGACTCGGAATCTCGCTGACTGTTGTCGATACGAACGATCTGGCCGCCGTTGCTGCCGCGATGAACGAGAAGACGAAGCTCGTGATTGCCGAGACGATTGCCAATCCGCTGCTGCAGGTCGCCGACATCGCCGCGCTGGCCGAGATCACGCATCGGGGCGGCGCGCGGTTGCTGGTCGATAACACGTTTGCCTCGCCGCTGGTCTGCAAACCGCTGGAGCTCGGCGCCGACATCGTGATGGAGAGCCTGACGAAGACGCTGAACGGCCATAGCGATGTGCTGCTCGGTTATCTCGGTTGTCGCACCGACATTTGGCCGCGCGTGAAACAGGTGGTGAGCGCTTGGGGCTTTTCGGCTTCCCCTTTTGATTGCTGGTTGGCAGCGCGCGGACTCGCGACTGCTCATCTGCGCTTGGAACGAGCCTGCTCAAATGCATTGCGCGCCGCAGAGTTCTTATCGCAGCGCCGCGAAGTGGAACGCGTCGAGTACCCGGGCCTGGCCGTTCATCCTCAGCACGCGATTGCCAAGCGGCAGTTCGTGGGCCCCACCGGCCCGCAGTTCGGCACGATGGTGGCGTTTCAATTGAAAGGTGGCCGCGCCGCCGCCGACAAATTCATCACGGCAGCCAAGGACATTCCGTTTTGTCCCTCGCTGGGTGAACTCTCGACAACGCTAAGCCATCCCGAAACCACCAGTCATCGCGGCTTGACCCCGGAAGGTCGCGCCGCCCTCGGCATCACCGGCGGGACGATTCGTCTTTCGGTCGGGACCGAGACGCCGGAGTTTGTTTGCAGCTCGCTGGCCACGGCGCTGATGCAGACGTGATTTATCGTCGCCGAATATTCCATATTCGGTGGTGGCGGTGGCAGGCAACGGCCCGCTGGAATGAGCGTTAGCGATATTCCAGCACTTTGGCGAGCGTGACCGCGACCACCGGCCTCGTGCCGGTGGGGCGTTCACTGGACAGCTACCCGCAAGGACCAATCGACACGGCGACCATCGGCCTTGTGCCGATGGGGCCCTCACTGACCAGCTTGAGGAAGCGGAAAGTGATCGCTCCACGGGGATGAACCCCGTGGTCGCGAAAGCGTTTTTCTCGCGTCACTTGTTGTAGCTGACCAGTGATCGCCCCACCGGCACAAGGCCGGTGGTCGCCAGCGTGTGCCGACAGCGTCGCGGTCGCGAACGGCTACTTGGCGGATTTACGTCAGACCAGAGCTGTCAGTGACTGGGTGTTTACTGAGTTAGGAGCTGATTTCAATCCACCCGATTTAGCTAGAATAAAGTGTGATATCCTCAGCACGATATTGCAGGCAGATTTGCGCGTAACACGTTTACTTGTAGCAACTTACAGCAGATTCGAAAATCTCGATCGCTTGTTATATTCTGGGGGTATGAAAGAGGGGGTGTTCAATAGGGTTAGCTGGCCGTTATGTTCATCGCTGGTCGCGGTGTGCGCGCTTGGCGGAGCGAGCTTATCGAGTGACAAAGGCCGTCGCATGCCGATGGCTTGCGCTTGCTCTTCGAGCACTTCTCCCCAAATTGCCCAGCTCTTGTGCACGGCTGCCAAGGAAGCGGGCAAAAACAGCATTTAACGACTTCTACAGACAAATTAGCGTCGGCAGTAAGTAGTTATCTGGCAACAGTTTTGGCGCACGGCTGAGCGGAATGCTAGCGGCGGCAGGGATTGGCACAGAAGGTGCGATTCCGCCGGGCCTTGGGTCTTTACCCATTGGGTTTTCGTCCCCAAGGCGGTTTCCTGGTTTCTAAGTATTGGGATATAGGGGGTTCTTTACGTGAGTGGTAGCACAGCGCGCATGCAGGCCATTGCGGCCGTTACGGGTTACAAGCCGGTCAGTCTGCCGGTCAATTTCAAAGCCGATTCGTCGAAGGATGCCTATGGCGCCAACGTCTTCGGTCTGGCAGAGATGCAAAAGCGTCTGCCCAAGCCGGTCTTCAAATCTTTGAAGAAGACCATCGAGACTGGCTCGCAGCTCGACAACAGCGTGGCCGACGTCGTCGCCGGCGCGATGCGCGATTGGGCGATCGAAAACGGCGCCACGCACTACGCTCACGTGTTCCACCCGCTCACCGGTTTGACCGCCGAAAAGCACGACAGCTTCCTCTCGCCCGACGGCAAGGGTGGCACGGTCGCTGAGTTCACCGGCAAGCAGCTGATCCAAGGCGAACCGGACGCCTCGAGCTTTCCGAGCGGCGGCATTCGTGCCACGTTCGAAGCCCGTGGTTACACGGCTTGGGATGTGACCAGCCCGGCTTACATTCTGGAAAATCCGAACGGCACGACGCTCTGCATTCCGACCTGCTTCGTCAGCTGGACCGGCGAAGCGCTCGACAAGAAGACGCCGCTCCTCCGCTCGAACAAGGCGCTCAACGCGCAAGCTCAGCGCATCTTGAAGCTGTTCGGCCACAAGGACCCGACCATCGTGTCGTCGTCGGCTGGTGCGGAACAGGAATACTTCCTGATCGACCGCAACTTCTTCTACGCTCGCCCCGACCTGCTCAACGCCGGTCGCACGCTGTTCGGCGCCAAGCCGCCGAAGGGTCAGGAATTCGAAGATCAATACTTCGGCCACATTCCGGATCGCGTGCTGGCCTGCATGCTGGAAACCGAACGCGAACTGTTCAAGCTCGGCATTCCGGTGAAGACCCGCCACAACGAAGTGGCTCCTTCGCAGTACGAAATCGCGCCGGTCTATGAAGACGCCAACGTCGCGACCGATCACCAACAGCTGGTGATGCTGACCTTGAAGAAGGTCGCGCAGAAGTACGGCATGGAATGCTTGCTGCACGAAAAGCCGTTCGCCGGCATCAACGGCTCGGGCAAGCACTTGAACTGGTCGCTCGGCAACTCGACGCAAGGCAACTTGCTCGAACCAGGCGATAATCCGCACGACAACATGCAGTTCCTCGTCTTTGCCGGCGCCGTCATTCGCGCTGTGCACAAGTTCGGCGGTCTGCTCCGGGCTGTCGTCGCCACGGCGAACAACGATCACCGTCTGGGTGCTAACGAAGCTCCTCCGGCGATCATCTCGATCTTCCTCGGCTCGCAATTGGCCGACGTGTTCGAGCAGATTCAAAAGGGTGGCGCGAAGACCAGCAAGGCCGCTGGCACGCTGACCGTGGGTGTCGATACGTTGCCGGTCCTGCCGAAGGACGCTGGCGATCGTAACCGCACCAGCCCGTTCGCCTTCACCGGCAACAAGTTCGAGTTCCGCGCGGTCGGTTCGAGCCAATCGATTGGTGGCCCGCTGGTTGCCCTCAATTCGATCGTGGCTGAATCGCTCGATTACATCGCCACGGAATTGGAAAAGGCCACGGGCGGCGACTCCAGCAAGCTGGCTGGCGCCGTGCAAAAGGTGCTGCAAGACATTGTGACCAAGCATGGCGCGGTCGTGTTCAACGGCGACGGTTACTCGCAGGCCTGGCACAACGAAGCCGAGTCGCGCGGGCTGCTGAACCTGAAGACGACGGTCGATGCTCTGCCACAGATCACCAATCCAGAAGTGGTCGCGCTGTTTGAGAAGTACGGTGTGCTCTCGCCGCGGGAAACTGCTTCGCGCCAGGACATCTATCTCGAACAGTACGTGAAGACGGTGCTGACCGAAGCCCGCCTCACGCTCGAGATCGCCAAGACGATGATCTTCCCAGCCGCGGTTCGCTATCAAAGCGAACTGGCCACGACCTGCACCAATCTGAAGGTGCTCGGTTACAGCTTCGACACCGACACGCTCGACAAACTGACCAAGCTCGTCAAGGGCTTGCAGGATTCGGCGAGTGCGCTCGACAAGACGCTGAGCCATCACAGCGGCGGTCTGCTCGAAGAAGCCAAGCACATCTGCACGGCTGTTCTTCCTGGCATGCTGAAGGTTCGCGAATTCGCCGACGAGCTCGAAGGCATGGTTGCCGACGACCTCTGGCCGTTGCCGACCTATCAAGAAATGCTGTTCATCAAGTAGTCTGATTCCGTCTGTACTCAGACTCCTCTAACAGGGATCGCATCGGCCGCGGGCAAATCTCCTCGATTGCCCGCCTGCCGATTCGGAACGGATTCCACCTAACAAATCACGAGCGGAAGGTCCTTTTAATAGGCCTTCCGCTCGTGTTGTTTGGATGTTTGATTTTCAGTGTCGAGCTGAAGGTATGATGGACTCCTCCTCGCCTCGGTACTCCGGGGAGAGGGTTGGGGTGAGGGGCTAGTGCCGCGAGTGGACTTTCCTCATGCAAAAAGGCGAGATTTGCATGCCGGTTCATGATTGGTCGCGCGTCAGCGAAGGGGTATTTCACAGCTTTCACATGGGCTGGGTTGCGCAGATACAGTGCGCATTGAATAATGGTCTGCTCTCCAACGATTGCTACGCAATGATCATGCAGGCCGAAGAAGAGCCTTCGCTTGCGGTTACGGCTCAGATCGCCAATGAATGGCGTGGCGACAGTGTGATTTCCCAAGTCGATGATTTTTCAACTGCCGCGAAATCCACTGAGCACTATGTTCGGCGCCGACGCACGCTGGGAATCCATCTGACGGAAAGCGATCAATTGATTGCGGCGATAGAAATCTTGTCGCCTGGCAATAAGTCAAGTCAGTTCGAGTTTGATGTGCTTTTGTCGCGTCTGCATAACTATTTTGAAATTGGCGTTTCCGTTCTAATCGTTGATCCGCACAAACCAACCAAGCGCGACCCGCAAGGCATTCACGGCGCGATCATCAACACGTTTGACGGCAGCGAATATCAGGCTCCGGCCGACAAGCGACTGACGCTCGTTGCTTACGAATCTGATGCACCGCTCAAAGCCTACATTCAGCCGGCTGCCATCGGTGATGAGCTCATCGACATGCCGCTGTTTTTGGAACGTGGTCGATACGTGAACGTTCCCCTAGAAGCAACTTACCAGGCAGCCTTGCAAGGCATGCCGCGAATCTACAAACAACAACTGACTGCGAGCTGATAGTGACTCCCCGTGAAATTCTCGCTCTCTGCCGTGAAAAGGAAGTCCGGGTCGTCGATCTGCGGCTCGCCGATTTGGCTGGTCGTTGGACTCAGATCAGCGTGCCGGTTAGCCGGCTGGATGAAGATCTGTTCGAAGAAGGAATCGGCTTCGATGGCAGTCAGCTGTGGGGCGGGCCGACGGCGAAAGCCAGCGATTTGATCGCGCTGCCGCAGCCCGACACGGCTTATCTCGATCCCACGGCGGCGATTCCCACTCTGGCCATTCTGTGCAACTTGCAGGACCCGCTCACGCGCGAACCATTCGCCCGCGATCCGCGGCAGATCGCCCAGCGGGCCGAAAATTATCTGCGCAGCACCGGTTTTGCCGATGCCGCGTCGATCGGCGCGAAGGCCCAGTTTTTTGTCTTCGATGAAGCCAGCTTTGCGAACACGGCAACGGCTTCGAGTTGTCAGGTTAGCAGCGCGACCAATCAGGCCGAACTGCATAGCGAAATTCTGCAAGCGCTGAGCGAAGCCGGCTTGCCGGTGGAAGGTGAGCTGCAAGCCAGTTCGCCTTGGCATCCCACGGCCATCGGCCTGGCTCGTCAGCCGATTGTGGCGACAGCCGATGCGCTGCTGACGTACAAGCACATCGTTCGCCAGGTGGCTCGCCGCCGCAACAAGCGAGCGACCTTCATGCCGCAACCGCTGGGCGAAGGACCCGGCTGCGGACTGCACACGCATTTTTCATTCTGGAAGAAAGAGCAATCGATCTTCGCCGGCCATGGCTATGCGGGTCTGAGCGAAATCGGCCTGTATGCGATCGGCGGCGTGCTGCGGCATGCCCCGGCGCTGCTCGCGCTGTGCAATCCAACCACGAACAGTTACAAACGGCTCGCCCCCGGCAGCGCCGGCGAAGCGAAGTGGGGTTACTCGCAGCAGAACCGCACGGCAACGTGCCGCATTCCGGTTTACAACGCGAGTCCCAAGAGCCGGCGGGTTGCGTTTCGCACGCCCGATCCCAGCTGCAATCCGTATCTCGCTTTCGCCGCCATCGTACTCGCCGCGATCGACGGCATTCAATTGAAGTTGCATCCCGGTCAACCGCTCGAGGAACAGCGCAACGGTTCGCGCTCATCCGAGCAAGCCATTCCCGCCACGCTCGACGACGCGCTCTCCGCCCTCGAAGACGATCAGGAGTTTCTGCTCCGCGACGATGTCTTCACACCCGAAGTGCTGCAGACCTGGATCGAGCAAAAACGGCGCACGGAAATTCAACCGCTGCGGCTCCGGCCTCATCCGTTGGAATTCAGCCAGTACTTTGATTGCTGAGTGCTGCTGTTAGCCGGCAACCTACTTCTTGAATGCTCGAATCTCGCGGATCTTTTCCTGCAGCAGCTTCACGCGCTCACGGCGGGCGTCGACATCGATTTCGCGATCGGGACCGCTGATTATTTCAAGCCCCATAAAGCGAGTTTTGGCCAAATCGACGTTGGCCCAGATGACGCCGTATTCCGCGTTTTCTGGTAAGGCATCGGCGTCGTCAACGCTGGTGTCTGCACGCTTACGAAAGCAGACGACTATGATCTCGTCGCCAATTTTTAAATCGGGATAGATGGTAATGATGGATTGCCGATAGGCAATCCGCATACTCGAGCACGTGCCGGGATCAAAGGAACCACTCAACAGAGATTGGGGCTTGAGGCCGGCGATAACCCAAGTGCTTTCGCCGGGTTCGACCTTGGTGACTACGCCGGTGATTGCAATCAAGCTATCCCAGGCCCGCTTGTTAACCGAGTTCACTTCTCCGAGATCCGGCGGACCAATCGCGTGAACGCACGTTTGCGATAACACCAGAAATATGGCCGCCAGTATCGAAGTCTTGATTGCGCGCACAGTCACCTGCCGATGTTCGCTGCTTCACCTCTGTTTGCATCAGGCCTGTTATACGTCAGATCGCTCGCGACGGTTCAACGCTTGCATTTCGCATCACACGGCGGGCAGGGATCGCCCGGAAAGTTGCAGACCGGCGGCTTCGAGCAGTAGCAGTTGGGATACCAGTGCTGGCAAGGGCTCGGCGGGCAGGGGCAGGGTTTGCTGCAGTAAGGTGCACAGACCTTCGGATAGTCGCACGGCGGCGAACAGGGCGCCGGCTTGCAGCAGTAGGGCGCGGTTTGGCAAAAGAAGGGAAACCAACCGCACGAGGTGGCCGGCGCGGTTGGGGCAGCTGCGTTTGCTGGAGTTGGTTCTGCCGCGCGAGCGATGATAGGTGTGCTCGCCACGAGCAGTAGCAGCGTTGTTTGGAGCCAGCGGTTATGAATCTGCATTGCTCATCCTCGTTGATGATCGATCCGGCATACGTTGCAGGCCCCGGGTGCGCCGCTCGTGCAGCGACCCGGGGTTGATGTTGGTGATCCACGGCGGGATCGATTCCTAGTTCGGCGGCGGCATTGGCACGTTGCCGGGTGCATTGCCGGGCATCGGGCCAGCGGGCATTGGTCCACCTGGGGCGGCGTTGCCCCGCGGCAGGTTTTCCGGAATCACTTCCACGGGTCGCAAGCGTTGCGGCATCGGGGCCAGTTGGTCTCGCGGAATGTCCATCATTGGCTGCGTGTTCACGCCGTCGGCGCCGTTGAGCCGAATTTGCCAACCGCCACCGAGCGAGCGGAAGAGGTCGACCAGGTTCGCGGCGACGGCCCCTTCGGCCAGCGCGAGCGAATCTTGTTGCTGCGTGAGGAACAATTCAGCGATGAACAACCGGTCGTAACGTTCGCGGCCTTCCAGGTACAACCGAGCGGTGAGGTCGCGGGCGATGACGGCATTGTCGACACCGATTCGCAGAATGCGGCTCTGCTCTTCGGCGTTCAAGAACCCGGTGATCGCATCTTCCGATTCACGCTGAGCGTTGAGCACTTCCACCTGATAAGCGGTGACGAGTTGCAGGAACAGGGCTTCTTCGGCGTTGGTCGTGTTCCAGATCCGGCCGTAGTTGAGCAGGTTCCAGTTGAACGACGGGCCGACGTTGCCTGCGGTCGCCGTGGGGACGAACAGGTTGTTGAGCTGATTGGCTTGCACGAACAAGTTGCCGTTGATCGTGAAGGCCGGGTACATGGCCGCTTCGGTGATACCGATGCGTTCGCTCTGAGCCGCGGCCAGGCGTTCGGCACGACGGACATCGGGACGGCGGCGAATGAGATCGGCGGGAATACCGACCGCGACTTTCGCCGGCGCTCCGGGAATCGACAGTTCACTGCCGAGCATCTGATCGAGATCCGCTGGCGGCATACCCATCAAAATGCAGAGGCGGTTTTGAGCGCGGCGGAGATCGGTCTTCAGCTGCGGAACATTGGCTTCGGTTTGGGCGAGGTTGGTACGGGCTTGAGCGACGTCGAGCGGGCTGCTCAAACCGCCGTTGGCACGGATCACTTCCTTGTCGTAGGTGACGGTCTGCGAACGGACGTTGGCTTCGGCAAAACGAATGCGCTGCTGTGTGACACGGATGTCGACATAGGCTTGCGCCACATCGCCGAGGAGGATCACGAGCACATCGTCGTAGTCTTCGACGGTCGAATCAAGCTGCGCATCGGCTTGAATGACCGCGCGGCGGAACCGGCCCCAGAAGTCGAGTTCCCAGGCAAACTGGCCACCCGCGGTGTACACGTCGAAGGCCCGCTTGGCGCCTGGCAAACCGCCACCACCACCCGCCGTAATGCCGGTTTCTTTACTGATCTGACGGCGGCTGTAAGAGCCGTACAGCGATTGTTGCTGCGGGAACAGGTTGCCGAATTGAACGGCCCGCCGAGCGCGAGCTTCTTCAATGCGGAAGCCGGCCTGGCGGAGCGTCAGGTTCTGCCGGTGGGCATCCTGAATCAGCATCTCCAGGTACGGATCTTGAAAGACCCGCCACCAATCCCAATAGGGTTCCTGGTAACTGGCCAGCTGTTTGTTCTTGTCGTCGATCCACAACGACTCTACCGGCGCGCCGGGCGTCTGGTAGTTCGGGCCGACCTTGAAGCCGTTCTTCACGTACTCCAAGGGTGCGGTCCGGCAGCCCGTTAGACTGCCGGATGCTCCTGCCAAGAGGATCGTAAGAATCGTGAATATTAAGCGCTGTCGTATGAGTAACATCGGATGCTCTGCTACTGCCTCACGGAACGGTTGTTCCCGAGTTATCGGCCAGAGCAGGGCCCCGCGCGCTGGTTAGAACGCATGTAACGTGGGTGCGGAAAAAACGCTGATCGCAAAGGCGGTACGACCGGAACGTCCCGCACCCCCCGCACGTTTTCTGCAGCGTTTTTCGGCCAAACTGTCGCAATCAGTGGGAGATTCACTACTAGCACCGCGCCCGTACAATCGTCACGGACGGCATGCGCGGAATTCGCCGCGATTAGCTCTTGAGCGGAATCCAGATCTCCATGCCACCCAGACCGGTCGCTGGATTGAATTCTGCCGTGTAACGCTCGATACAATCCTCACCGGTTGCCAGGCCGCAGTCGGGAACCCACTTGCGCCAGATCGTGTCGATGGTTTCCGGCAACTTCGAAACGTGCAGCAGATGCACGAACACCGCATAACGCTGCGCCGCGATCTTCACATAGCTGAAGCCGGCCGGCAGTTGCGACGTATCGCTCACCTCGACGCCCGCGAGATAATCGAATCCGGCCTTCGGTTCGCAGTTCCAACTCACGCCATAAGACATCTGTCCGACTTGTCCCGGCACCTTGCCGAGATATTCACAAAACCGGCCCCACTGCGCCGGAATGTTGACGCGGGTCTCGAACGTATACCGCTCGTTTAATCCCGCGATGAGCAATTCCTTGCCATCTTCGAACCGCGGCATTTCAAGGCCGAGCGTCTTGGCCCGCAGCGCCGCTTCTTGCTCGCGCAGGGCGGGCGTAAACTCTGCGCCAAAATCTTCGGCGGCAAAGACTTGCCGGATCTCGAGTTCGCAGTCTTCGTAATGCGGATTGGGGCAGCGCTTGACCCATTCGATAGCTTCCTCCAGCGACTTCACCTGCCACAACCAAAAGCCGGCGATCAGCTCTTTGGTCTCGGCAAACGGCCCATCGATCACGCTGCGATTCTTCCCCGCAAAGCGGACACGGGCCCCCTTGGAACTCGGGTGCAAACCCTCGCCGGCGAGCATCACGCCGGCCCGCACCAGTTCCTCGTTGTAGTTGCCCATCGCGGTGAGCAACTCCTCGCCGGGCATGACTCCGGCTTCGGAATCCTTGGTAGCTTTGACAATGACCATGACTTTCATGGGATTCTCCGCTTCGTCGTAAGTTGTGCCGGGTACGTTAATCTTTGCCTTCGGGCGGGCGAGGCTCCTGCCGAGCCGTAAAGGTGGATTCACAAAGGGAAACGGCGACTGCATTCGACCGCCGCGGCTCGGCGGCGGGAGCCCGGTGGCGTTTTGATTAGATCAAGATCCCTGCCACGCATGCGGTCATGCAGGTGGCGAGCGCGCCGCAGAGCATGGCTTTCAAACCCAGGCGGGCAAAGTCACCTTGCCGTTCCGGGGCCATCGCGCCGAGGCCGCCGATCTGAATGCCGATGGAACTGAAGTTCGAGAAACCGCAGAGAGCGTAGGTGAGAATGGTGACGCTGCGCGGTTGCACCATCCGCGTGAAATGGATTTGATAGCCTTGGTGTTGCGCTTGCCGCAGCAGTTCGTCGAGCGCCGTCTGATCGGCTGCCATCCATTGCTTCAGTGCGGCATCGACGGTCGTGGGATCGGCTTTGTCTTTCAACTCGCCAGCGACTTGCAGGACGGCCGTGAGTGTCTCGCGGCTATGAAAGATCCAATTGTGATCGCGGGTTTGGGAGACGAGTTCATCGATGGCGCTGCGGTCGACTTGCATCCAGTGCTTCAACGCTTCTTTGATGGTCTCCGGATCAGCATCGGCTGCCAGTTTGCCGGCCGATTTCAGAATCTCGGTGAGCGTGGCTTTGTCGGCGGCAATCCACTCTCCCAGTTGCGTGTATGCCAAGAACTCATTGGCAAAGGTCTTCAAGCCCAGCAGCTGGCCACCTTTGCCGGAGTCGCTCCATTCGATGCCCATCACCCAGGCCAGCGGTGCGAAGAGAGCCCCGAGCGCTTTTTCCATCGACCAATCGGCGGCGTCCTGCCAGCCAGTGACGGCTGCCACGCCATCGCCTGTCATCTGCACACACCAATCGAGCAGCGCGATGAGCGCGAGAAAGGCGATGAGCATCGCAGCGACATTGAGGGCGAGTTTCAAACCATCACTCGCGCCGATGGCGGCTGCTTCGAGCAAGTTGGCGCCGACCGGCGGCGGTTCGATGCGATCGACGCCGAGCGTCGCGGGCTTTTCGGTTTCCGGCAGCATGACTTTCGCCAGCAGCAAACTGGCCGGCGCAGAAATCACCGAGGCAGTTACCAAGTGCCCAGCATCAATGCCATAACTGACAAACGCCGCGAGCACTCCGCCGCTCACTCCGGCGAAACCGCTGACCATCACAGCGTTGAGTTCCGATTGCGTCATGGTTGCCAGGTAGGGCTTGATGACGAGCGGCGCTTCGGTCTGTCCCAGGAAAATGTTCGCACTGGCCGACAGCGTTTCGGCGCCGCTCGTGCCCAGCGTCTTTTGCATGACGAAGGCCATGACCTTGACCATCCACTGCATCGCGCCGATGTAGTAGAGCATCGTCATGAGGCAGGAGAAGAAGACGATCGTCGGCAGCACCTTGAAGGCGAAGAAGTGGTCCTTGAAACTCGCGCCGAAGACGAACGAGCTTCCCTTGTCGGTGAACTCCAGCAGCTTGGTAAAGAAGTCGCCGATCGCGCCGAAGAACAACTGGCCGGGAATGGTCTTGATGGTGATGAAAGCCAGCGCGAATTGCAGGCCGACGCCAAACAGCACCATCCGCCAAGGGAACTTCCCCTTGTGGTTGCTCATCAGCCAGGCCAGCAGGATCATCACAGCAAGACCGAGAAAGCTGATCAGCCTGTCCACGGAACACCCTTTGCGCAAACCCGAGTCGGAGAGGACCGGAATGTGATAGCAGCAATAGTAAGTGAGGGAGAGGCGGGAGGCGAGAGGCGGGAGGCGGGAGGCGGGAGGCGGGAGGCGGGAGGTAGGGGCCAGGAGTCAGGGAGTATCGCGGATTTGTGCCGGACCAAAGTTGTCCGAGCCGGCGTGTCTTTATTTGGCTGAGTGGTGATGGTGATAAAGTGTGATATGGAAGACACGATACTGCTGTCAGTTTTTGTTCTTAAGTCTGGTTTGGCAACGACTTGTGGATGAAATGATTATTTGCATCACCTGTTATATTCTGGGGTATGAAAGGGGGGGGTGGGTTGTTCCAAAATTGCTGGTCACTCCACCGCGCGGGAGTTCCGCAGGCAGAGCGAAACTCCTTTTGCCGTTTCCCCAGTCCCCAGTTCCCAACCCCTAGACACAACCTGCCAGATTTCGTTGACTCTCCACCACCCCGTATCTAGACTGAATTGGACGCCCTTTCGTCGCACCCCTTTTTCGGCCGCGGGAATAACTCGCCGCAGCCGGTCCGAATGGGTCAGGGGTGCGAACTTTTCTACAGGGTGGGGAGGAACCGAGAATGGCAGCAGCATCGTCACGTGAAAGTCAGGGTTTGCAGATCGCGGTCATTATCTTCGCGGTCCTCACCATCGTTCTCGCGGTTACCACCTATGTCTTCTACGCCCAAGCCGAAACGGCCAAGAAGGACGTAGCGACCGCCCAAGCCGCCACCACCGCTAAGGAAAAGGAACGGGCCGCGGTTTTCTATCAAAACCAAGCGCTGAAGTTCGTCATCGGCTACGGCAACATCGATCGTCCGACCGTGATGTCGGCCAAGCCGGTTGCCGGTGATCCAGCCGTGGACGAAATCCTCGCCAAGTTCGACACCGACATGGCTATGTACGCTGCTCAAGTGGGCGAACAAGGAGCCAGCAATTACGTCGTGCTGCCGAACTACCTGCTGGGCATTATCACGAACAAGCAGTTCGCCCAGGTCGATTCCGAAGCCGAGACCCGCCGCGTGCAGGCCAAGAGCGTGCAAGATCTGGCCTCACAAGTCGCCGTCACCAAAGTGGCCGAAGACGCCAAGGCCAAAGCCGAGACCGATCTCAGAGATCAAACCGCGACCTACACCACGGACCGCGCTGCCGCCTTGGCAGAAAAAGACCGCGTCGCCGGTCAGTTGACGGTGAAAGACCAACTGCTGAAGAAGGAACGCGAAGAATCGCAAAAGACCATCGCGACCATCTCCGGCCAGCTGACCACGATGCAAGGTCTCGCCGAAACGATGAAGAAGAAGGTTCTCGATTTCAACAACTCGACGGTCAATCGTTTTGAATCTCCCGATGGCCGCGTGACTCTGGTCAACCAAGCCCAGCGTCTGGTGTGGATCAACCTGGGTCAAAAAGATGGTTTGCAACGGCAGACGACCTTCAGCGTGTTCAACCACGATGAAAACGGCGTCGCTCAAGCCGAACCCAAGGCCCGTTTGGAAGTGGTCCGCATCGTTGGCGATCACTTGGCAGAATGCCGGATTCTGGAAGACAAGCCAGCCAATCCCATTCTGCAGAACGACGTGATCTTCACGCCGGCCTGGTCGCCGGGCGTGGAAGTTCACTTCGCTCTGGTTGGCTTTATGGATATCAATAAGGACAGCGTGAGCGATCGCGAAATGATCCGCAACGTTATCAAGATGAGCGGTGGCATCATCGATGCCGAACTGCAAGACGACGGCACTCGCACGGGCAGCATCAACGTCAACACCCGTTACCTGGTGCTGGGCGAAAAGCCGAACGAACGGTCGGGCACTCGCGTGCTGGCCGAATACAACTTCATGCTCGGCGAAGTGAACAAGTACGGTACCGAGACCATCAACGTTCAGAAGCTGATGTCGATGATGGGCTACAAGCCGGAAGAACGGAAAGTCGAGCTTGGCACGAATGCAGCCAAGAACGAGTTCAAGAAGCGTGGTCCGGGCGGCGCTGCTGCTCCTGCTGGTGGCGGTGTTGCTCCGCCTGCCGCTGGTCCTTCGGGCGTGCCGGGCTTTGGTCCGCCAGCCGCCAATCCGATGGGCGTTCCCATGCCGATGGCTCCGGTTGACGATCCGTTTAAATAACACACTCCCAGCGATTGAAGCCGAGTTTGTGTGAAGCAGCATTACGACTGCATTGTCTTAGGCACGGGCGGCGTAGGTAGCGCCGCCTGTTGGCAACTGAGTCAGCGGGGCGCCGCGGTCTTGGGATTGGATCGCTTTCCTCCAGGCCACGACCGCGGCAGCTCCCACGGCCAAACGCGGATCATTCGGCAGGCTTACTTTGAGCATGCCGACTACGTGCCACTGCTGCTCCGCGCCTACGAGTTGTGGGCCGAGTTGGAACAAACAGTCGGTCAGCAACTATTCGAGCAAGTGGGCCTGCTGCAAATCGGCCCTGACGACGGCGCGGTGATTTCGGGTGTGCTGCATGCAGCGGCGCTCCATCAGCTGCCCGTAGAAACGCTTTCTGCCGCTGAATCGAACCGGCGCTTCCCTGGCTTTCATGTTCCCGAAGCGTTGACCGCCGTCTTTGAACCGCGGGCCGGTCTGCTGCATGTGGAAGCCTGCGTGCGCGCCCATTGCCTGGCTGCCATGACCGCCGGCGCGGAGCTTCTCAGCGGCGTGACGGTTCATGGCTGGGATGCGAAACCGGGTGCAGTGACAGTGCATACCAACCAGGGCGACTTTCACGCGGCCAGGCTGATCGTTACCGCCGGCGCATGGTCGCCGGAGTTGCTCGGTTGTCCGCAGTTGTCGTTGCGTGTGCTGCGGAAACATCTCTATTGGTTCGCCGCGCCGCGGCCAGAGCATCAAGCCAGCGCCGGTGCACCGACCTTCCTCTACGATCTGCCGCACGGCTGCTTTTACGGCTTGCCCAGCATCAACGCAGATGGGTTGAAGTGCGGTGAGCACTCCGGCGGCGAACGAGTGGCCGATCCATTGTCGGATCCGCGTCTGGCCGATGAGCGCGATCAGCAGCGGGTGACCGAGTTTGTTCGCGACTTTCTGCCGGGAGTCGCGCCGCAATTTCACAGCCGCAGCGTGTGCTTCTACACGATGTCGCCCGATGAGCACTTCATCGTCGACCGCCATCCGGAGCATGCCAACGTTTGCTTCGCCGCCGGTCTCTCGGGCCATGGCTTTAAGTTCACGGGAGTCCTCGGCCAGGTCCTCGCCGATTGGACGCTCAGCGGCGCGACGTCGCTGCCAGTGGACTTTCTTTCGGCCAGTCGTCAGGCACTCCGCAGTCGCTGAATAAGAGCAAACGCCGGGAACAGTGGCTATACTGAGGCATTCCCGCCAACTTCCCGCCGAGACAGTTTCTGTGTCGTTCCGCATCGTGTGCTTCCCTATCTCCGTCCTCTGTCTGGCCGTGTGCGCTGCCTGCTCGTTCGCCAGCGCCGCCGAACCGGTTTTCACGACCGACATTCAGCCGATCGTGCGCTCGCGCTGCGTGAAGTGTCACGGCCCAGATGAAAAATCGGCGAACGTCAACTTCGCCACGATCACCGACGACAAATCGGCAGCGCGGCAGCGGAAGCTGTGGCGGAAAGTGGTCGCGCAACTCGAAGCCGGCGCGATGCCCCCCGTCGACGAACCGCAGCTGACTGCAGCGGAAAAAGAGAAGTTGCTGGCCTGGATGAAGAGGGCAATCGAGACCGTCGATTGCAACGACCCCGCCAATCAAGATCCTGGTCCCGCGCTAGTGCGGCGGCTGACGCTCTCGGAATACAACCGCACGGTGCGTGATCTGCTCGGCGTAGAGTTTGACGCGGCATCGGTCGGCATTGCGAACGACGTGAGCGAAGGCAACAGCTTTGGCAATCTCGCCGCCGCGCTCGATATGCCGCCGGCGCTCTTGGAAAAGTACTTTGCCGCTGCCGATCAACTGCTTGATCGGTTGTACGGAGTGGAATTGAGCTCATCAGTCGATGGCAGGATCATCGATCAAGCCCGCGTGAGTCGCGAGCAACTCTTTTCGCTCAAGCCAGGAACCTGGCGGAAGAGTGATTACGAAGTCGCGCCGCCGATGGGGAGCGAGCCGCGCGACGCAGCCCGCGCGCTCATCACGCCGCTAGTTCGCCGCGCTTATCGTGGCCAACAAACCCCAGCCGATGTGGATCGCTTGCTGGCCATCTTCGATCGAGCCACAACGCAGCAAAAGAGCTACGGTGAATCCGTGCGCGTGATGCTGAAGGCCGTTCTCGTTTCGCCGAAGTTTTTGTTTCGGATCGAACAGGATGACGCGACCGCGAAGGGCATCGTGCGGGTGAGCGACGTACAACTGGCCACGCGGTTGTCCTATTTTCTCTGGTCGAGCATGCCGGATGACGAATTGCTGGGGCTGGCTGAGAGTGGTGAACTATCGAAGCCGGAAGTTCAAGAACAGCAAGTCCGGCGCATGCTCGCCGATAAACGAGCCCGGTCGCTGACCGACAACTTCGCGGTCCATTGGCTGCAGATTCATAAGCTGCCTGTCGCGCGACCAAGTACGGAGTTTTTTCCGGAGTTCAACAGCAACATCCGCCAGGCGATGTTCGACGAGACGACGACATTTTTCGATACGCTCCGCCGCGATGATCGCAGCCTGCTCGAACTGCTGAACGCCGACTACACATTTGCCAACGAAGAACTGGCGAAGTATTACGGTCTGGCCGAAGTAAAAGGGAAGGAGTTGCAGCGCGTGCAACTTCCTGCCGGCGATCCGCGCGGCGGCTTGCTCGGCATGGGGAGCATTCTCGCGGTGACTTCGCACACGTCGCGCACCAGCCCCACGATGCGCGGCAAATGGATTCTGGAAGTGATCTTCGGCACGCCGCCGCCACCACCGCCGGCGAACGTCAGTCAGATCAAGGAAGAGACCGACAAGCGTAAGAAAGATGTGCAAACCTTTCGCGAGAAACTCGCCCAACATGCGCACGACACAGCGTGCGCGGCTTGCCATCAAAAGATGGATCCGCTGGGCTTTGCGCTCGACAACTTCAACGCCGTCGGCCGTTGGCGCGACAAGGTTGGCGATCAGCCGATCGACGTCAGCGGCGAACTGCCGACCGGCGAGAAGTTGAACGGCGCCGCCGATCTGAAAAAAGTGATCCTCGCCCGCCAAGATGATTTCGTGCGGAACCTGAGCGAACAGTTGCTGACATACGCGCTCGGCAGGGAACTCGAGGATTTTGACGATTGCCCCGTTCGGCAAATCACCGCACAATTGAAGGTCGACCAGCACCGCTTTTTGTCGCTGGTGCTGCAGATCGTGAAGAGTTATCCGTTCCAACACCGGCGTGCCGCGAACTGATTCGCTAACCGAGTTGCTATGAATTCCAAACCTCAAATTTCCCGCCGCAGTCTGCTTCGCGCGAGTGGCGCCCTGTTGGCCCTGCCGTTTTTCGAGACGCTGTTTCCCACGCGGATCGCGCAAGGAGCTGCCGTCGCCAAACCGCCGCAGCGGCTGGGAATTTTTACGGTCACCGGCGGCACGGTGGTGGAGTCGTGGAAGCCGGCGGCAGCGGGGACGATTGAAAAACTGCCGTCGATTCTCAGGCCGCTCGAATTTGCCAAGGATCAGATCAATATCGTCAGCGGCCTCTGCCATGCCGGGCGCTCAGAAAACCTGAACGCTCACGAGCATTGCTCGCTCACCCACCTGACTGGCGCGAGCAGCGTGAAGAAGGAAGGTGGCAAACTGTACGCTGGCATTTCCGTCGATCAAGCGGCAGCGGCGGTGATCGGCAAGGATACGCTTCTGCCGTCGCTCGAGATCGGTCTCAACGGTGGTGAGAAGAACTACTCGTTCCGCTCGCGCGAGTCGGTGGTTCCCTACGAAGGAAATCCGCGACTCATTTTCGATCGGATGTTCCGCGGCCGCACGCCGGTTGCGCCCAACTGGCAACGGCGGGCTGAGGCGAGCGCGACGAAAGCGCCCGAGAAGCCGAGCAGCGATTCGCTCGACCGCAGCGTGCTCGATCTGGTGCTCTCGCAAGCGAACGATTTGCGTCGCGTCCTCGGCAAGGGAGATCAGCAGAAGCTCGATCAGTATCTCGAGTCGGTTCACTCCGTGGAAAAGCGAATCGCCGCAACAGAAGAACGGCAGCGGCAGGACTTGCTCGATCTGGCGAGTCCCAGCAAGTCGAAATTGGTGCTGCCCGAATCGTTGCCGAAGCACGGCACTCCGATTTGGGAGATCACGCGGCCGACGGAACAAGATCCGTCGCGGCATGCCGATTACATTCGGTTGATTGCCGACATGCTGGTGCTTGGTTTTCAAACCGATACGACGCGCGTGGCGACCGTCGCGGCTGGCAGCGACGAAAGCATGTTCCCCGGCGTGGTGACGGTCGGTTACGAACGTCACTGCCATACGCTCGAGCATCAAGGCAACGCAGGCCGGCCTGAAGATGCCGACCCGATCGCTCGCGAGGCTCTGCGGCAGATTCATGCCTGGTACACGATGCTCTTTGCCGAGACGGTGCAGAAGCTGGCGAACATCGATGAAGGGGGCAGCACGCTGCTTGATAACTGTGCGCTCCTTTACACCTCGTACATGGCCGACGGCGGGCACGGGCGCGACGATTATCCGGTGGTGATCGCGGGCCGGGCTGGCGGCAAGCTGGCGACTGGGCGGCATTTGGCCTTTGAGAAGAAGGCGCCGATGGCGAATCTGTATGTCGAGCTATTGAATTTGCTCGGCGTGCCGACGACGACGTTTGGGGATAGCCATACGTCGCGGTTTGCGGGTTCGCTCGATGGGCGGCTGCCGGGGTTTGTTTAACCACAGAGACGCAGAGGACGCAGAGAGAGAGAGGGCGGGAAATGTTTGTTGCTGTTGGTCATCGCGGTCTCCGCTTGTCTTCTGTTGATGGCAAGGAATGGACGAACCTGCAGACGGGCAAAGAAGGGGAAACCTATCGCGCGGTTTGTTTTGGAAATGGGGTGTTCGCTGCGGTCGGTTCGTATGGCGGCGACAACATTCTCGCGGCGACAACGGATGGTGCGACTTGGAAGACCGGCAAGCGCGAGGCGAAGTATGTGCAGTACTTGCGCGGCCTGGGTTTTGGCAACGGACAGTTCATGGGTTTGGGTGGCGATCCCGGCGCGGTGGGCATTTCCAATCCGTTTCTGATGACTTCGACCGACGGCATGACCTGGAGCGATGCGCAGCCGATCGGCGGCAAGAACATGCTGCGGCGGATTTGTTGGGGGAACGATCGCTACGTCGCCGTTGGCGATCGCGGCCGGCGGGCGATGACGAAAGACACGAAGGAATGGATCGACGCCGAAAAAGTGAAGGCCATCGATACGCTGATCGATGTCACGTTTGGGAACGGCCGATTTGTGGGCGTGGGTTTGCACGGCCTGCGGATGAGCAGCGAAGACGGCGTGGCGTGGTCGGAGCGCCTCGTCGGTGAAGAAGGGGAGCACATCAACTCGGTGGTTTGGACCGGCGAGCGGTTTGTCGCGGTCGGTCAGGGGGCGACGTATCTTTCGCCCGACGGCCTCGCGTGGGAACGGATTCCGAATAAGAACGCGCCGCTGATTGCGGTCTTCGGCGAGGGGCAATTCCTGGGTTCCAACTGGCGGGGCCGAATTTTGCGATCCACCGATGCAGTGACTTGGGACGAAGTCTTTCAGGCGGAACAGCACATCGAATCGGTAGCATTCGGCCTGCTCAAATCATGAGCGACCCGTTCTCGCCGATCGACCAGCGACTGAAGCAGCCGCATGAAGAACGGCTGAGCATCGGCTTGTTGCTCTTGTGGACGGCGGTAACTGCGGCGCTGCTCGGCTACGATCGGGCGACGAGTCAGCCGTCGAATGGTGAACTCGGCAGCTTTCCGCTGCTGATGGCGTTTGTGGTGTCGCCGCTCGTTGCCGTGGGGTTGTCGGCTTGGGTGCTGATGCTCTGGCGGTGGTACACCGAGGGGCCGCCGTTTCCATCGCAGCCGGGGCATTGGTTGCTGCTGGCGTTTGGTTTTACCAGCGTGGCGACGCTGCTCATGCGGATGATGACCTTCATCTCGCTGACAGGACTGCCCGGCTCGAGTTTTTACGTCGGCGTGAACTTTGTTGCGCTCGCATTCGCGATGATCTTGAATATCGCGGCCTCGATTGCCACGCGCGATCGCTGGCGAATCTTGTTTGCGATCGGCGTGGCCGCCAATGCCTTGGCCATCTTCATGATGCTGCTATTGCGGTTGGACTTTCAGTTCTTGGTGGCGGTCAACCTGCTGCGGCAGCTGCTCGGCTGGGGATATGGCCTCGCGCTGCTCGTCTTGGCCGTTGCCGATCTGCGGCAGGGCGTGCGTCGCGACAATGTGCACTGGATCGGCGTGATCGTGGTGGCGGGTTATTTGATCTACACGACTGCGCTGCCGTTCTTGATTCGCTTCGTGCAGTGACTATTCCTTCTTTTCGTCTTTCTTCTCGTCACCCTTTGTGATCGTGCCGAACATGTGGCCTTTCACTTTGCCGTGGGCCCAGGTGCCCGCGTACATGCCGTCGTAGATCACTACGCGGGTGCTGAAGCTGTCGCCCAGGCCGGGGATCGACATGTCGGTCATGGTGATGATCGGCGTTTCGCCTGCCCATTGAATTTCGAGCGGCACGGGCAATGTCGTGTCGGTCTTGCCGTACTTGATGCGGGCTTTGAGCAGCCAGGTGTCGCCGTCGATGCGTTGGGCGCTGACGACCGAGTATTCTTCCGCGGCTGGAGGCTTGTCGGCTTTGCCGACGACCGTGAAGGTGCCGGTCATCTTCGCGCCGGTCAGCAGTTGTTCGAGTTGTTTGACGAGCTCGTCCTTGGTCGGCTTGGGTTTTGCTTCTTGAGCGCAAGCGAAGGCAGGCAACAGCGCGAGGCAGGCCGTGGTTAGCAGCAGATGGAAACGGTTCATTTGATTCCCTTTTCTTTCAGCGGAATATCGCGAAATGCGGTGTGACAAGCTTTGCAGTTGTTGCTCACGGCGGTGAATAGTTTGGAAGCATCCGCCGCGTCCGGGTTTTTCTTCAGCAGCTCTTCGAGTTGCAGGCAGAGAGCTTCTGCTTCCTTGGTCAGCTCTTGAAACTTCGCTGGTTTCTCCATGACTTCCTTGGTGCGGAGCAATTCGGTGAATGCTTCACGGAGGAGCAGCGCTTCATGCTCGGGGACCAGTGCAGGCATGTCGGCAGGAGTTTTCCAGCCGGCTTTTTCGATGGCTTTCAGGCGATCATGAACATGCTCAACCTCGATCATGTGCTGCGCCATCGCCGGGATCTTCGCCGTGGCGGGGAACTCGGCTTGTAGATTGTCGAGCAACGCTTTATCGAGCGCTTGCGCACTCTCGGCCGATTGAAACAAGCCGCGATAGGCTTCGCTGGTGCCGGCGACTTTCAAGAGCGCGGCAGCATCGTCATGAGTGATCATCCCCGCGCCAACGCAGGCGACGGCCGAGGCGGCTGGGCTGCGATGTTTGCCGTGATGGCAATGTATGTAGATCGGACCAGGAAGATCCCGAACCGCTTTCGCCAGCTCCTGCGCTGTTTTCTCCGGCACGCCGTCGTAACTGTGCGGCAGATGGACATACCGCATGCCATATTTTTCGGCCAGCGTCACATCGGGCTTGGCACCATCGACGCTGATCACTGTTTTGATGCCCAGCTCTTTCAATTCGGCAAACGCCGCGTCCCCTTCGGGCAATCCGCCCGAGATCACCTTCTCATGCACCCGCACCGGATTGGGCAGATGCTTGGCCGTGAGCTTTTCGATCTTGGCTGGCGCAGGAGTGACTGCAGCAGGCGCAACCGGCGGCGCAGGAGCGGCAGGAGTTGGCGGCGGCGCCGAATTGCAGCCGCAGAGAATCGCCAAGAGTAAGCCAAGGGGAACGAGCTTTGTCACGATCGCGTCCAGAGTAGAGAAGAGCCCGAAGAACCTCGATATTCTAACGGTGCTCGGAATGAGCCGCAAACTCGCCGGTGAGCAACGAGGTTGGCCGGTTTCAGATCACAAAGGTATGGGATACTAGCGGGATGTAAGATCGACGTCATGAAGACGGTCTTCAATAGTGCGAAGTATCTACCGGCGATTAGCTGCTGCATCCTTTTCGTGATGTGGTTGGTGAGTCAGTTGGGAGTTGTCTGGGTAGCGTACCCGTTCGCCCAGGGAAGTGGCATCGTTGATATTCAAGACGGAACGCTTCGCTATCTTTTTCTACGGCCGCCAAGTCCTGCCTTTCCAGTCGGAGTGCACGCGGAGGTTTCCAGGCAATTTCCCAGTCGGTGCTACGTGGGCCGGTTCCGCTATGCAAGGAGTGACTACACCCTGGCGCGCTTTCGCCACACGCTGTGGATTCCCCTTCCGTTTGCGATCACGTTGTTGCTGCCATTTGCCGTCGGTCCCTTTCTGCGCTACCGATTCTTGCTATGGCACTGGTTCGCGTTCACGGCAGTATTGGCCACGGAGCTCGCTGTCTATTCGCGCTTGTAATGACTGGGGAATTTCCTTCCAGCTGCGTTCTCGCTAGCGGCGCGCAAGTAGCGGCGATTTCGACAGGGCAAAACCGACTCGTCGGTGGGAAGGTCGCGCGATGTCAAAGCCAATTCAGCAAGATAGTTATCAAGTCGCTTTAGGCAATGTTACTTACGCAATTCGCCTGATGATTGGCCGGATCGGGTATTGGGGCGAATGGTACTGCCCGCTCTGCGGCAAGTCGCACAATGCTGAACCGCGCAACGACACGCAGGGTGCTCGCGAAGCGGTCAAACGGCAAGTTGAATTGCATCACTTCGCGGTTCATCTACCAAGGTGAATGGGCCCGCTGGCGCGAGTGTGCCTATAAGCTCTTCAGGTACTTCACTAGATCCGCGATTTCTTCCGCGCTGTATTTCGCATTCCCCGGATGCTGATGCTTGAGGAAGACCTCCTCCAGCGTGGCTGCGCGGTTGTTGTGGAAGAACGGGCCACGATGGCTCACGCCGCGGAGGCTCGGCGGGTTGAAGAGCTTGTTGCCTTGCTTGTCGGTCAGCCCCACGTCGTAGGTCTTCGGCGTGGTAAACGTCGGCGCGGCGTGGCAGCGGGAGCAGTCGTGGTTTTCAAAAACGGCTTTGCCGCGAGCGATCGCGGCGGGATCGCTCGTGCCACGCAGTGCGTCGACCGACGGCGGCAATTCCAGCGTTTCCACATACGCCGCGAGCGCTTTCACATCGGCATCGGGAACTTCATCGTCGTGCTGCATCGTGTTTTCGAGCGAGCTGCGGATCTGCTGCAAGAGCTCGCTAGCCTCGCCGTTCCAGGCGTAAGGGGCCGTGTCTTTTTGCGAGAGAAGCGACAACACTCGCTTGGGCGCACCGAACGATTTGTCGCTGAAGTTGTCGTTCATCTGGCCGTTGGCATGGCCATCGCTGTGACAACTGTGACAACTCATCCAGTCGTCGTGAGCGAGTCGCGAATCGTGAAAGAGAACTTCACCTTGCTGCGCGAGCGTCAGTTTCGGCGCTGGTCCGAGCGAAATCTTTTCGGCCACTTCGTTGGCAACGAGATCGACGCGCACGAGCGAGTCGGCAAATTGATCGACGACCCAAACGCTTTTGCCATCGCGCGAAAACTTTACCGCCACGGGCCGTTGCCCGACATCGATTCGATACAGCGAAAAGTCGTCTTCCTTGCCGACGGAGATTTGCCCCGCGCCGGACATGGTCACCACCACCGTGCCTGTCGGCGAAACATCAAGTCCGCCCGGATCACCGCCACCTTGGCCGGCTTCGCCCAGCGGATGCATGTGCGAGCCGAAGTACGTCTCGCGGCCGCCGGCGAGAACCGACTCGATCTTCAGCCAGCGGAGATCGTTCGACATCAGCAGGCCCCAGTGCACGTCGTTGCGAATCGTGTGGGCCAGTTCATTCAGCATCTGATGCGACACCAGCAGCATCTCGCCATTCGCGCTGATGCCCAGGCCGCGAATATTGTGGCCGGGGAATTGCCGGACGGCTTCGATCGTGTGCTTGTTCGGCTCGATGACTGCGAGCTGCCCTTTGAACGAATCGGCGACAATCAGCTTGCCCTGCTGCGGCAGGTGAATGAGCTTGCGCGGCGCGAAGGGGAGGTCGAGAACCTGGGCGATCTTCGCTGGCGCATCGGCTGTTGCATTGAAATCAAGAAACGAAACACGCCGCGACCAGAGCGATGTGACGGCCGCCAGTTTGCCATTGTCCCAAACCGTCACGCCGACGGGATAAGGACTGACTCCCAGTCGCTGCCGAACGCTGACCTTCTCGCCGTTGATCTGCAGAACCAACAGCTGATGAGCTTGCTCATCCGTCGCGAGAAACAGATCGCCGCCATCCGCGATAAAGTCCGACAGTTTTTTGCCGACAGTGGTTTCACCCCGCAATTTGCCAGCCGAAGTAAGCACTGAAATCGAACCGCTGTCGCGATTGGCGACATACCACCAATCACCGGCCTGGTCGCTAGTTAGCGCGATCGGCCGGCGGAGTTTTGTCGCCAGTTGCGGCGCGTCATCGGCAGCGAAGATTTTGCCCGCCAATAGCCCCATCAGCAAACCAACGAACAGCAGGCAATAGCGTTTCATGGCGGGAAATCCAGGCGGGGAGAATCGGAGCCTTCAGTCTGGCACAGCCATGCGATCGCGACAACTCGAATCGCAGGGGGCATTCAGGAAGGCAATGCAGGAATATCGCCAGGCCTGGAGAACGAATGGGAATTGGGGATCTTACGGCGGGAGGTTTGCGCGATGAACGAGATGATTCGACGATCGCACGGTGGGCGGAATAGCCGGCGGGAGTTGCTCTGGTCGGCGATCGTGCTGGTTGTGTTTGTGGTCGTCGCCGGAACGATTTGGGGATTCACGTTCGGGCCGGCGCTGTGGGCTTTAGCGAGCTACCAGCCGCAGGAAGGGGACGTCATTTTTCAATCGCTGCCGCGTTCGCCGCTGGTGAACGCGATTGAGGGTGGCACGCGGTCGCCGTTGTCGCATTGCGGAATTGTTGCGCGGGAGAACGGCCGGTGGGTAGTGTATGAAGCATACGCACCGGTGGGGCCGACGCCCTTGGGCGATTTCGTCGCGCGGGGGCGCGATCGAGCATTTCTCGTCAAGCGTTTGAAGGCTGATGAGCAACCTCACGTGCCGAAAATGCTCGCCAGTGTGCGCTCACTGCGCGGCCGGCCATATGACATCCGTTATCGACTCGATGACGACCGAGCGGCCATTTATTGTTCGGAGCTGATTTACCTGGCGTATCAGGATGCGACCGACGGAGAACAGTTAGGCCAGCTCATCGCGCTGGGTGAGTTGAAATGGAATCCCTATGAAAAACTGATCGAACGAATCGAGAAAGCGCCACCGCCGCTCGATCGGCAGATGATCACGCCGCGCGATCTATCGCGGGCGGAGCAGTTGGAGACTGTGTTCTCATACGGTTACTAACTACGGCACGATGCGTTCGGCTTTGTTGTCGCGGAAGAATTGCTGCATCTTTTCGATTTGCTCCAGATCGATCCCTTCCGGTTTGGTTTGCAGGAACCAATCAAGGCCGGTGATGGCGGCTTGCTTGCGGCCGGTTTCGAAACGGAGCATCGCCTGCAAGCCGCGCTCGCGCGGCAGTTCGGGTTCAAGCGTGATGAGCGCTTGCAGGTAGCGGAGCGTGGCTTCGCGATCCTTTTTGCCCTGCGCGACACCGAGGAGGTTTTGCAACATCCGCAGGAGCATCTGCCGCTCGGTGACTGTCTTGAGATGTTGCGGCTGGATTGGTTCGCCGGTGTTATCGAGGACGATCTTCGCAGCCTCTTTGTCGCTGAGTGGCTTGCCGCCATCGAAAACATCGAGCAGCTGCTTGTCCCCCTTGGTCGGTTCGTGACGAACTACAAAATGCCCCGGCAAACCAACGCCGACGACTTTCAAGTCGAGGCGACGGGCGAGCTCCATGTAGACGAGCGACAGCGTGATCGGCAGCCCTTCGCGGTCGTCGAGCACGCGGTTGAGATAGCTGTTGGCCGCGTTGTAGTAGTCGCTACGGCTGCCGTGAAAACCGAGTTCATCGAACAGCAGCTTGTTCAGCGCGGCGAGCTTGTCGGCATCGCTGGCGTCTTTTTTCAGCGAAGCCCGCACTTCACCGGCAATGCGATCGAGCTGACGGACGTAGGCTTCGATGTCGATGTCCTCTTCGTCGAGCGTGGCGACCAGGAGCGCGCCGCGGACGAGATTGACTTCCTTTACTTCTGGCCCGGCAACTTTCGCGAGTTGCTGGCAAACGCTGGCCGCCCGCACGTCGGCAGCGAGACGCCGGAGATCCGTGGCTCGTTGATCGAGTTCTTTCGCGCGCTGACGAAGGAGATCACTGCTAAGGCCCGCTTGTTTTTCGAGTGGCGAAAGTTGCTCCGCTTTCACTTCCGCGAGCTGGGGTAGTCTTTCGATCGCCGCATTCAATTCCAACGCCAGTTTTTCATCGGCCTGTTTGCTGACAGTTTCGCGGGCGACTTCGAAACGGCGGAACTGAGCTGCCGTTTGGCGAAACTTGGCGAGGCCGACCTTGCCTTTGGTGAAGGCATCGTCGGTCGATTCGATGACGAGCTCGTCGTTGACGTAGCAGCGGAACTTGTCCTTTTCAATTCGCACGCGCAGACGATTCCATTCGCCCGGCTTGTAAGAATCGATTGGCTTTTCGAGCAGTACTTTCCAACTGAAGACATCGGCCCCTTCGAAGCGACTGAGTCGCAGCTTGCCGTTGCTGGGATAAAAGCCGTAGTGCCGATCGCCGCCGTCAGCGTGAAAAACGAGACCGGCGGCGCCCGCTTCGTCGTCGAGCAGCACGCTGACTGCGACTTCGTACGGTAACTCCGGTGGCGTCGCACTCGCGAGGCACAAACTGCGTCCACCAAAGCCTTGTCCGAGTCCACTTACAAGAATTCGGCCGCCCCGCTGTTGCCACAGGCTGCCGAAAAGCGTGGTCCATTCTTTGTTGTCGAGTGTGCCAATGGTCAGCCAGCGCTCGATCGGCACGGGGTTCGGTTTGTCGAGAAGCGGTTGCAGATCATTCGCGCTGACAGCAAAGCCCAGGTTTTCGGTCACTGCCGATTTCATCGTCATCACGCCTTGCACTCGGCCTTGCATATCGAGCACCGGGCCACCGCTGTTACCCGGTTCGACAGGCACGGCGAGCTGAATGAGCGTGCGGTCTTCGACCTCGCGCGTGCCGGAGACGACACCCGCAACCACGCTGTGTTTCAAACCCTGTGGATTGCCGAGCAGCACGATCGGCTGACCTTGCTCGAGCTTGTCGGAATCACCGAGCGGCAGCGCGGCGAGATCTTTTTCGGCCACGCGCAGGATGGCGAGATCGCGAGCGCGATCGGTGGCGTGAATGGCAGTGACTTGCAAGCTCTTGCCGTCGGCTGTTTGAATCTTGATCGGCCGCGCTTCGCCGATGACGTGCAGATTGGTCGCGATCAAGCCCGTCTTATCGATGACGAAGCCGGTCCCCATCCCTTGCTGACCGCCGTCGCGACCGGAGATGGAAATGACCACGATCGACTGACGGGCATTCTTCGCGAGCTGCTCGACGGTGAACTTTTCTTCTGCCTGGAGAACAGAACTCAGCCAGCCAACCCCGATCAACAGCAACGCGAGAAACGTGGAGCGGGGAGAAGGCATGGAAAATCATTCCTCGAGATTTTTGCTGGGCACACCCAGATTTTGCAGCGCTCGGTTGGCGAGGCGTTTGACATATTCACCACCATTCGCGGCGGCCGTTTGTAGTTTAGCTTGGGCCGGCGCGGCTTGCTTCCCTAACGCAGCGAGCGTGGCAGCGGCTTGCATGCCCGCGGAATCCTGAGGTTCATCGAGACCCGCGATGAGCACCGGCATCGCTTCGTCGACGGCGCCGAGTCGCGCGAGTTGATCGGCAGCAGCCAGCCGGGGCGCAGGCGATTCGTCGGTGAGCAGCTTGCGCAATACTTTCAAATAGGGTTCACGGCCATCCTTCGTCTTCTCATTCGCAGCATTTCGGCCGAGGCCTTGAATCAGCCAATAACGCACGACCGGATCGGGATGGTGCGTTTGATGGAGCAACCAGCGATCGGCTGACTTGCCAGATTGAGCCAAAGCCCATGCCGCAAGGTGGCGATCCTGACCATCGCCCATGGCGAGCCGCAAATGCCAGTCATCGGCCGTCTTGCCGAGAACCGTCGGGACTTGCGCGAAAGAGTTGGCGGCGCAGAGAACAAAGGCCAGCGCAACGAAGAGCTTGGGCATCGATGAATCTCCGCGAGCGACAGCCGGCGTTACTGCGCGCCGTCGTTGCCAAACGAGAGGGTCAGCTGCGGATCGCGGCGGTCGCTGCCGGGGTTCAATTCGCGATAGAGCAGGCTCGGCTGAATGTCGCGATTGTGCTGATATTTGTCGCTGTTGTATTCGCTGTAAGTGCCGGCGATCTCGTGATAAAAGATCTGGCAGATCGGCACGCCGGGATAAATGCGGATCGGCTGCACGGCGAACATTTCGAGCGTCCAATAGCCACAAAAGCCGACGTCGCCAAAGCCCGCCGTCACATGCACAAACAGGCCGAGCCGGCCGATCGAGCTACGACCTTCGATCATGGGGACGCAGTTGTGCGTTTCGGTCCGTTCGACAGTCCGGCCAAGATACAACTTCTGCGGCGCGAGGACGATGCCATCCTTGGGAATCCGCAGCCGCCGCGTGCGGTTCGGCTGGGCCATGTCGAGGACGACTTCTTCGTACGTGATGAGCTCGTCGTGCAGCGTCAGGTTGTAGCTGTTGGGGTTGAGCCGCTCGGGCTCGAACGGATCGATGTTGATGTCCTGTCCGAGGCGTCGGCGGATCTCGTCACCGGAGAGGATCATGGTTCACCCAATAGCGGCTGCGGTGCGGAACAGGAGCAGTTGCCCCTGAAGACGTGTCCCAAGAGACATGCCAATCGAGACGAGGCCGGTGCATTCTAGTAGCAGTGTGTGGCTTGGGAAAGGATGGTCGCCGCACGGCGGCGCGCAAAGCAAGATTCGAACTGTAGCTGAATTCGCCAGAATTCAGAGCCTGCAGCTAGTAGTGACCATCAGAATTCTGGCGAATTCAGCTACTTTGCGAACGACCTGGCAGACGACTTTTTCGCGCTAGACTCTGCCCCACCCGTGTGTTGTAATCAAATGGTGCCTCGATATTTGAATTGATGGTTGAACCACTCGCATGATTGCCCGACTTTCGGACGAGCTTTCTCAGGAACTGGAACGGAACGGAAATATCCCGTTGCGGGTCGAAAATCCGCGCAACCACAAGGTCTACGTCATCGTCGCGGAGGAGCAGTTTGCAACTGTTCCTGGCACAGCCTCGAATGGCACTTGGGACGAAGCTAAAAACGCGAGGCGGTTTGCACTGATCGACAAGGACATCGCCGGAACCATTTCTGCTAATGAGCAGCGGGAACTGCAGCAGCTGCAACACGAGATTGACGAATATTTGCGCCGTGTTGCGCCGCTGCCACTTGCTGAAGCACGGGCGATCCATGAACGCTTACGCGGGGCTATTGGAAATTCGCAGCCGTGACGCATGGAGCCATTTGAATATCCAGCCGCCGCGCATGTCCGTCGCCATCAACCTCGAGGCTATCTCGATGTATCGAGCTTTCTCCCGTGGCTCCGCGATGGGTTCTGTTTTCGCTGCGTTTATTGCCTCCGCCGAGAGCAGTGGGATGTGGTAGCGAGTCTGCATATCGATCACTTCCTGCCGGTGAGCCAGTTTCCCCTGCAGCAACTGTCTTACGACAATCTTTTGTACGCTTGTTCGCGCTGCAATTTGATCAAGGGTTCGCTAGCCGTTGGCAATCCCACTCATCATCTGTTGGCTTGCAACGTTGCGATTGCCGCACACGGAGAGCTGATAACCGCAGATTCGGAATGCCTGCGACTGATCGCCCAACTGCGCCTCAATAGTTCGGAGATGATCCACTTTCGTCGCTTATGGCTCGAGATTATTGCGATGGCGAGGGAATGTAACCCGCAGTTACACCTTCAACTCATGGGCTTTCCAGCCGACCTTCCAGACCTCCGCTTGCTCAAGCCACCGAGTGGAAACGGCAAACCGAGCGGAATCGAGCAGTCTTACCTCGTGCAGCGCGAGCGAGGTGAGCTGCCGTCGCTCTATTGAGCCAGATTTTCCGCGCTAGACTCTGCCCCACCCGTGTGTTGTAATTAAAAGGTCCGCTTTCCTTTCACCCGCCTTACTTCCCACCTGCGGGATTGCATCATGCTGCAGAAGTTTCTGTGCGCAGTCTTTCACGTTGTCGTTGGCATCGCGCTGAGCGTGTCGGTTGTTTCAGCCGCCGATCCGCCGGTTGATTTCAATCGCGACATCAGGCCGATTCTTTCCGACACCTGCTTTAAGTGCCACGGCTTCGATGCGGCCAAGCGGGAAGCCGGCTTGCGGCTCGATACGCAGGAAGGGGCGCTACAGAAACTCGAATCGGGCGCTGCGGCCATCGTTCCTGGCAAGCACGCCGAGAGCGAAATCATCAAACGGCTGACGGCGACCGATGCCAGCGAGCGAATGCCGCCGCCGGACTCGGGCAAGACCGTTTCGCCGCAGCAGATCGAACTCATCAAGCGCTGGATCGATCAAGGGGCCAAGTACCAAGGCCATTGGTCGTTCGTCACGCCGGTCCGGCCTGAACTGCCGCAGGTGAAGACGCAAGCCAGCGTGAAAAACCCAATCGACAATTTCATTCTTGCTCGGCTGGATAAAGAAGGACTGTCGCCTGCCGCGGCTGCCGACAAGATCACGCTGATTCGCCGCCTGACATTCGACCTCACCGGCTTGCCGCCCACGATCGCCGAGATCGAAGCCTTCGCCAAAGACACCGCGCCGAATGCTTGCGAAGTGCTCGTCGATCGCCTGCTGAAGTCGCCTCGCTACGGCGAGCACATGGCCCGCTATTGGCTCGACGCGGCCCGCTACGGCGATACGCACGGCTTACACTTTGACAACGAGCGCAGTCTCTGGCCGTATCGCGATTGGGTCGTGCGCTCGTTCAACGACAACCTTCCCTACGATCAATTCACCACTTGGCAGATCGCCGGCGATCTCATTCCGAATTCAACGCTCGATCAAAAGATCGCCAGCGGTTTCAACCGCTGCAACGTGACGACCAGCGAAGGTGGTTCGATCAACGACGAGGTCCTCGCGCGCTACGCCGTCGATCGAACCGAGACGATGAGCACGGTCTTCCTCGGCCTCACGCTCGGCTGTGCCGTTTGTCACAACCACAAGTTTGATCCCGTGACGCAAAAGGAGTTTTATCAACTCTATGCGTTCTTCAACTCTGCCGCCGATGCAGCCATGGACGGCAACGCCCTGCTGCCCGCGCCGATCATGAAAGTGGCCGGGCCAGATCAACTGACGAAGCTCGCCGACATCGAAAAGCGCGTCGCCGAACTGCGCAAGCAGATGGACGAGAAGGTCGCGACGATCGAATACACCGATCCGACTCCGGATGGCGCTGCGGCCGAGAAGACGATCGAGCCAAAGGAATATGTCTGGATTGACGACGGCACGCCGGCCGGCGCGAAGCTCCAGGGAGACACGCCTTGGAAGTTTGTCGAGAAGAAGGACGGCCCGGTCCATCGCGGCGACAAATCGAACACTCGCAAGGCTCCCGGCCAGAGTCAGCACTTTTTCACGGATGCGAGTCCTGGTCTCAAGGTGGGCGACGGGGACAAGCTGTTTGCCTACGTCTATCTCGATCCGCTTGATCCGCCGAAGACCGTCATGCTGCAGTGGAACGACGGCCAATGGGAGCATCGGGCCTTTTGGGGCGACGATGCGATTCCCTTCGGCAGCGGTGATTCGCCAGGCCATCGTCGCCTCGGCGATCTGCCGGCCATCGGCGAATGGGTCCGGCTCGAAGTGGATGCGGCCCACGTCGGCCTGAAAGCCGGCGCGGTGATCAACGGCTGGGCCTTCACGCAGTTCGGCGGCACCGTGCATTGGGATACGGCTGGCATTCTGACGAGCACTCCGCAAGACGGCCAAGGTTTTGAATCGCTGGCCGTTTGGCAAGCGTATGAAAAGACGCAGAAGAAGTCGTCGCTGCCGAAGCCCGTGCAGGATGCGCTAAAAGTTGCCGAAGACAAACGGAACGACGCGCAAAAGAAAACGATCCGCGACCATTTTCTGAAGAACGTTTACTCCAAGACCAAAGAGATTCTGCTGCCATTGCAGAAAGAAGTCGACAAGGCGGAGCAGGAACGCAAAGACACCGACAACGCGATTCCCGCCTCGCTCGTGATGGCCGACATGCCGAGCCCGCGCGACACGTTCATCCTCATCCGCGGCGCGTACGACAAGAAGGGTGAAAAGGTCACGCCAGGCACTCCCGCGGTTCTGCCGCCGATGGCTGCCGATGCGCCGGCCAATCGACTCGGTCTCGCGCGCTGGCTGACCGATCCGCAACATCCGCTCGTGGCCCGCGTGACGGTCAATCGCTTCTGGCAACAATACTTCGGCACCGGTCTCGTGAAGACCGCCGAAGACTTCGGCTCGCAAGGACAAGCTCCGAGTCATCCCGAGTTGCTCGACTGGCTGTCGCGCGAGTTCATCGATAGCGGCTGGGACGTGAAACGGTTGCAAAAGCTGATTGTGATGAGCAGCACCTATCAGCAATCTTCGAAGGTCACGCCCGAGCTACTCAAGCGCGATGGCGACAACGTTCTGCTCGCCCGCGGTCCGCGGTTCAGGCTCGACGCCGAAGCCATTCGCGACTCGGCCCTTAACACTTCCGGCCTGTTGATCGAAAAATCCGGCGGCCGCGGCGTGCGTCCGTATCAACCCGACGGCATTTGGGAAGCAATCAGCTTTCAAGGAAGCAACACGCAGAACTACAAGATGGACGGCGGCGACGCGACTTATCGCCGCAGCATCTACACCTTTTGGAAGCGAACCGCGCCGCCGGCCGCTTTGCAAACGCTTGACGCGCCCTCGCGCGAAGCTTGCGTCGTGCGCCGCGCTCGCACCAACACGCCGCTGCAAGCCCTGCTGCTGATGAACGATCAGCAATACGTCGAAGCCGCACGGATGCTCGCGCAGCGAATCATCAAGGAAGGCGGCGACACCCCCGAAAAGCGACTGGCCTATGCCTTCCGCCTCGCCACCGGCCGCGAACCGGCTGCCGATGAAACAGCAGTCCTCGTGCGCGTCTTCCAAAAGAACGAAGCCACTTTCACCGCCGACAAACCCGCCGCCGAAAAACTCCTCGCCGTCGGCCTCGCCCCGCGCGACAAGGATTTAGCCGTCGAGAACCTCGCAGCGTACGCGATGGTTTGCAATTTGATTTTGAACTTGGATGAAACGATGACGAAGGAATAGTCGTGGTTGATCTTGGTGAATTCTCTCTCGATCGGATGGTACGTGCCGTGGAAAAAGTCCGCGAACGATTACTCCGCGCAACGGCGGCCTTGAATCAACACCAGGTTCCATATGCCATCATCGGTGGCAATGCGGTTGCCGCCTGGGTGTCGCGTGTTGACGAAGCCGCAGTGCGGAATACTCAGGATGTTGACATTTTGATCCGGCGAGAAGACTTACCACTAGCAAAAACTGCGCTCGAAAACGCAGGATTTGTTTATCGTCATGCCGCGAGCATCGACATGTTCCTCGATGGACCCGATGCCAAAGCGCGCGATGCAGTGCACGTCATTTTCGCCGCGGAACGCGTCCGGCCTGAGTACCTGTTGGCGACGCCGAATGTGGATGAAGTCGATGAATACAAGGGATACTCTGTTCTTAACCTGGAATCACTTGTGAGGATGAAACTCACGTCCAACCGTCGCAAGGACCAGGTTCATGTGCTCGACCTCATCGACGTCGGCCTCATTGATCAAACCTGGGTCGCGCGATTCCCTACAGAAATCGGCCAGCGGCTTCAAACACTCCTCGACGATCCTAGTGGTTAGTCCTGCTTGGCAATCAATCGCTTTCATATTATCGAAAAATAGCCATGAACCCCATCGAACAACACTTGCAAGCCGAAACACGCCGCTACTTCTTCGGCCGCATGGCCGCCGGCGTCGGCACTGCGGCGCTCGCTTCGTTGACCAACCCGCAGCTCTTCGCCGCGGATACAGCTACAGCACAAGCGTCGGCAGATCCGCTCGCCACGCTTGGCGAACTCAAAGCCCTGCATCATCCGCCTAAGGCCAAGCGTGTCATTTGGCTGTTCATGGCCGATGGTCCTTCGCAGCTCGACTTGTGGGATCACAAGCCGAAGCTAACGGAGTATTTCGACAAGGATCTGCCCGAGAGCATTCGCAACGGCCAGCGCATCACCACGATGACCAGCGGCCAGGCCCGCTTTCCCTGCGCACCGACCAAGTTCAAGTTTGCCCAGCATGGGAAGCACGGCGCGTGGGTGAGCGAACTCCTGCCGAACCTAGCTGGCATCGTTGATGACCTCGCGATCATCAAGACGATGAACACCGAAGCCATCAATCACGACCCGGCCATCACCTACATTCAAACGGGCAGCCAGATTCCCGGCCGGCCGAGCATGGGGGCATGGGCCAGCTACGGCATTGGCAGTGTGAATCAAGATTTGCCCGCGTATGTCGTGCTTCATTCGCGGATCGCGGCGGGCTCGCAAACGCAGGCTTTGTTTTCGCGCTTGTGGGGCGCTGGCTTCTTGCCGACGAAGCATGCCGGGGTCGCGCTCCGCAGCAGCGGCGATCCGGTGCTGTATCTCTCCAATCCGCCGGGCGTGTCTGCCGAGACGCGCCGCACCATGCTCGATGGCCTCGCTGAATTGAATCAGAAAAAGCAGGAACAGGTCGGCGATCCTGAAATTACCAGTCGCATCGCGCAGTACGAAATGGCGTTCCGCATGCAGAGCAGCGTGCCGGACCTCGTCGATATCTCGAAGGAGTCAGCCGAGACGCTCGACATGTACGGCCCCGAGGTGAAGACGCCGGGGACCTTCGCTTACAACTGCCTCCTCGCTCGCCGCCTCGCCGAGCGCGGTGTGCGGTTCACGCAGGTCTTTCTCCGCGGCTGGGATCATCACGGCAACCTGCCGGGTCAAATTCCCAACCTCAGCAAAGCCATGGACCAACCCGCCGCGGCCCTCGTCAAAGACCTCAAGCAGCGCGGCATGCTCGAAGACACGCTCGTCGTCTGGGGCGGCGAATTCGGCCGCACGGTCTACAGCCAAGGCACGCTCACCAAGGACAACTACGGCCGCGACCACCACCCTCGCTGCTTCACCATGTGGATGGCCGGCGGCGGCATCAAGCCGGGCATCGTCCACGGCGAGACCGACGACTTCAGCTACAACGTCACCGAAAAACCGGTCCACATCCACGACCTCAACGCCACCATCCTCCACTGCATGGGCATTCAACACGAACGCCTGACGTATCGTTTTCAGGGACGAGATTTTCGCTTGACGGACGTGGAAGGGAAGTTGGTGAAAGAGATTTTGGTGTGAAGTTAAACATGCAACTACCGCGAATTGCCGTAGGCCATTCATTCGTCGTGAGAGTGTCGCTTACGGCTAGATATAGGCACGTGTTATGTGGGTGTTCCGGAGTCGGCACGATTATGAGCGACACGATGAAACGGGTTCAAGTTCATGAATATTTTACGATCGGCGGCCGTGGCTAGTTTCTTTGCGGTTGGGTTCGCAATGGTTCTAGGTTGTGGGGAGGTGAATAGCTCGAACAAAAAGGTCAAGGCGACCGGAAATTCTTCTGCACGGAAGGTCAAGAGCTCCAGAGGTACATTGTCGGCTGAAATTATTAGGAGTCGTTTGGAACCCTTTCAGGCCGCCACTGGCTTCAAAACACATGAGGTTCATGTTGACTGGAAGAATACAGGAAAGAGGCCAGTGCGCGCGATATATGCGGACATTAAAGCGTTCGACGTAGAGAACAAGGTGGTGTATTCGGCACCTGCATACTGCATCTACGCAACATCCAGCGATGAGCCCGGTGTTGCCTCGGGTGCCACGCACGTCTCGCCAAAAGGTATGGGGCATAAGCTGCCACAACATCTCGGACGACCGGCTGCTCGCGTTACGGTCGTGATTACTAAGGTTGACGAGAAGGGCTATTGAGAGAATAAGAAGATGATCAGGCCCATTCTAGGCGGCCCTTCACCATCTAGCTGTCCTCAACGTCACCATCCTCCACTGCCCCGGCGTCTACCACGAATGCCTCACCTATCGTTTTCAGGACTGCGACTTCCGGCTGACGGACGTGGAAGGGAAGTTGGTGAAAGAGATTTTGGCATAACTGCCGCCCTGTTTCCGCAACGCACGTTTAGCCCAGAAAGTTTCCAGGTTCAATTGTCAAAGATCGCATCGATTTACGAATAGTAGACGCGCAGCCATTGACAACTTTGGTCCGAAGTCGGCGGAAAATAAAAACTAATTGCGAATGCTTGGCAAGAAAAGCCTTTCGCATCGCAGCGAGAACTAGGCGTGGAACGCACCAGGCTCTCTCGCCCTGCCACCCCCTTTCGTGCCCCCAGATTATAACAGGTCGCGCAGAAAATCGATTTCTCTGCAAGTCTTTGCGAAACAAGACTTAAGGGCGCAAAGTGGCAGTGATATCGCTCCGAAAATATTGCATCTTATTGCCACTAAAATGGGTGGGCGCAACCGCGAGTGGGCAGCTCAAAATTCCGACAGCGATTTCGAAGTCGACTTTCAAAAGAGACTCACTAGGGTTTCGCCACCGTCAATCCCAAAGCTTTCGCCAATCGATCCGCCGTGGCGAGGCGGATATCGCGCTCGCCCGAGAGGAAGCGTGAAACCACGATTTGCGAAACGCCGGCATCTTTGCAGATCTGATAAACCGATTTGTCGCTCGATTGAATCGCCTGCTTGAGGAATTCGCTGAGCCCTCCCGATACCTGTGACGCTGATTCGACAGGCGGAAATTCGCCCTGGATCTTTTGGCGCACTTGCTCGTCGCGTGCGAATTCCTCCGATGTCACGGGGGATGTGCGAGTTTTGCGAGTTAGTTTTTTGCGTTCCATCGTTTGTCACCTCCCAGGTTCGGGAACCTCGTACGCGGTTACCACACGAATTGTCTCGGCATCGACCTGTTCGTATACGACGATGATGTATCTGCCGTCTTCAGCGTAACCCCAAATGGCCGGCAAACCACTGGAGCGGCTTGTGCCCTCGGTATCAGGCTGTGTCAGCGCAAATTCAACATCGTCAATCGTTAGATCGTGCTCGGCAACATGCTGCACATTGCCTAAGGGATCGTCGTCTTCGTCCCAAATGATGCTTTGAAAATCCATACAGCCCAACCGTGGCAGGATGTGGGGCCTTTCGCTGCGTTTATTTTACCGGTGCTACGGTAATAGTCAATTGACTATTCGTCATTTGAGCCTTCGGCCATTGAAGATCAATTGTGCTCCACGACGCGCTTTAGGATATTTTCAGAATTACCCCTGAAACAATCAGCTCGATGGTTCGTCAGAGAGGTAACGCACGAATATAGGGCACGGCTATGCGACTAATCGACACTACGAGTAGAGCAGCTACTTTCTTAATCCTCTGGGCAGCGGCGAGTTGGGCGATTGCCAAGCCGCAGAGCGCGGAGGAGGGGCAGCGGCAGGCGGCTGTCGTGGCGGACTTTCAGCAGCAGTTTGCGGCGGCGCGGCCGGGGCCGGAGCAGCGGAAAGTGCTGCAGCGATGGATGAAGGACCCGAGTGTTGAGGTGCGGGCAAAGGGAGTTGCCACCGCCGCTCGGCTGCCGGCAGCCGAGGCGGATTTGTTCTTTGGGGACGTGCTGGCCAATGAAGAGGACTCGGGTCTGCGGGGCGAGGCGGCCAGCCTGCTGGGAACGCATGGGACTGAAAAATCGCTCGCGCCGTTGGCTCACGCTGCGGCCAATGACAAGACCAGCGATTGCGTTCGCGGCTGCATTGCGTTCCGCACCAGCGCTCGGCGGCAAGCGACTTTTGCGCTCGCCGATCTAGCCGCGCGGTTTCCGGCGCTGAAACCAGCGGTGGAAAAAGAACTGCGCAACCTCAAACCCGCCGAGCCGCAGGACGGCGAACAATTGGCCGACGTGCGACTGCAGGCGCTTTATCAAGTGACGCAGGACACCGCGCTCCTCAAACCGTTTTACGATCGATTGGCGAGCAGCGACGCCAAGACCCGCGAGTCGGGTGTGGTGGCCTTTCGCTTTTTGCGTTTGAAAGAGGCTCCAGCCGAGCTCGTCGCGACACTCAAGGACGAAACTGAGGGCGTGCGGTTGTGGGGAGCGCTCGTCTTAGGCGAAATTCGCGACGCCAAGACGGCGCCGCAGTTACTCGAAGTGGCAGCCGACACACGCGAATCGCTCGGTGTCCGCTGCAACGCGATTCTATCTATCGGTGGGATGAAGGTTGCAACGCTGGCAGATCCGCTGCGGAAACTGCTCGACGATGAGCAAGTTGCGATTCAAGCGCAGGCTGCCATCGCCCTCTATAGACTCACGGGCGAAAAGGCGAAGCAATTTCCCGCCGGCTATCCAGCCGAACCGCCCGGCTGCGAATAACATCGGACGCTTCGGGACTGCGCCCAGGGCTGTCAGAGGGTGAATCTTCATTGGGAATGCATTAGGTTGCTGCCAACGATTAGCAGCTACTGAACGATCTCTTGGAATCACCCAATGGGCGCAACCGGTTGGACCTATCTTCGCGAGTTCGATGGCGATCCCGAACGAATGCTGCGTTTGTTGCACGAGTATGTGTTCGCCGAGCGGCTATTTCAATTTCCACATACGGACATTTCATTTCTGGAAGAGATGGACTTCTTTGAAGTCCCGGATGAGGAGCGAGAGGAACTGGTGGAGGATTACGGCTTGCAGCCGATTATGTCCCTTGCCGAGCGAGTAGGCCTCGAGGGAGTGTTGCCGTGGATCGCGGAGCGTGAGGAAGACCAGACGGTGGCTACACTCGATGATTTGCGAGTGCTGCAGTGCCTATCGTGGGATGGCACTCATTCGGCGCTCGATATTTGCGATGTCGCCGATCATGCAAAGAGTGCTCATCTCTTCCCGCTGGTCGAAGCCGATCGCATCGCGGTGTTCGGCAAGGAGCGTGTGCAGTTCGAAAATGTCGTGAATCGCCGATTTCTCATCGGCGAGCGCAGGCCGGGGGCCTATGAACGGTTGCAGCCTGTATACGTGCCGGTCTACACCGGCGAGCGGCTGACGCACGCTTATATCGAAGGCATTAGCGGCGACTAACCACTGCATATTTGCCAGTTGGAATACCACACTTCAGGAATCGGGAGTTGAGCTCCAGTCGTTCAGTACAACTAGTTGTTGTCGTTGCCGCCGAATTTATTGAACTGCTCCATAGCAACTAGCAAGCCGGGATAAAAGTTCTCTGATTCCTTTGATACCTGCAATACGCCAGATCGTACGCGGGAGTCTCTCACCTTGAGCCATTCGTCATCCTCCAATTCCAAACGTAGATTCGTCCAGGGAACCATCTGCCACTCACGGTTGTCCAAGCACTCCAGTCCCGTTCTGGTGATTCGCATCAGTGGTGTCCAATCAACCGTGCCGGTTTGCTGCAACTTGAGCAGCATTTTCTGCGCGAGAATTGCCGCGATGTGGTCTCGGAGTGCTTCGATGTCGGCGCGACGCCAGTTTCCATCCACATGAAATGAAATTGGACGAACGCCAGTGATTGGAATTGGTCGGAGCAACGCAAAGTAGTCTGAGTACACGCCTCGGCCTGTATGCTGGCTGCGCTTGGCGAAGGTTAGCGACTCAAGATCAGCAAATCGCAACTGCCGTGTTCCCAAAAGTGTGGAGTACACGATTCCTGTTTCGAAGCAACGAACCTGCGTAAAGAGCGAAGCCCATAAGTAACCGATCCACGCGCTGCCACAAAGGGCCGCACCTAGACCCATGGCCAGTCCGCGTTCAAGTGCGTCGGCGCTGCCGATGTTCAATATCCACAGCGCGACCGGAACCACAGCCAGCAACAGCAGACCAGCGCCAGGCAAAAACATCCACCAAGCTTCGGCGAATGCGCGCTGCTGTCGAAACAGCAACCGACCCAATTCGTGCGTGGTGTTGCTAACCTCAGTAGATTGCGCCGAGGTCGTGGCTGCTGCGGCGGGCGCAGCCGGTGACGGCCCTTTCGCAGCAACGTCATTCGCCGATCCTGTGCGCTGCTCACACTGCTGTTCGGCGAGTCGCAAGCCGGGCCAGAAGTTGGGGAAGTTTTGGCCGAACGAGATCACGGGCGAAGCCATTCGGCTGTCGTAGACATGAACGCCAGTATCACCTTCCAAAACGAAACGCAAATTTGCCCAAGGAACTAGTTTCCAGTCATCTGCTTTACCAACATGCTCGATGCCCGCGCGCGTGATTCGCAGCAACGGCGTCCAAGCTACGGTCCCCGTCTGCTCCAATTCGGCTCGCATGTTTTCGAGGACCATCCGCGTGATGAAATCGCGAATGGACTGCATCTCGACATCTTCGCCTTGCAGCAGCCAGACATTGTGCGTCAGCGACTGACTGGCAGTATTGGAGTGCGGGTAAAGCGACAACAAGTAGAGCGTGCCTGCGTAGCGATGCCTGGCGAACGAGATCGATTCCAGATCTTCAAACCGCAGCTGCCGCACGCCCCCCAAAGCGGAAACTCGCACCACGCCGTGCTCGTAACAGAACAACTGGGCACGCCAGGCAAACCAAGACAAGCCAGCCAACAAAACTCCGGCCCCGACCGCGCCTGACGACAGCATGAGGGCATCCTGGCCCAGCTTGACGGTCTGCCACTCAATGAGCAGTGAGACGGCGCAGCCCGCAATGCCCAGGACAATCGCAACCGCTGCAGCCAGCAAGGACCATTTCAATTCCGACAGCGTCCGCTGCCGTTGGAAAAGAAGTCGGCCCAGCGGATTGGTTGCGCTGTCGGCAGTTGTAGTGCGGGTCATAGTGTGCCCTATCATGCACCAGGACAAACGCCAATTTCTGTCCTCGCAAATCGGCCTTTTCTAGAAAATTTGTGTATCTAGCGCACGCTTATATCGAAGGCACTAGCGACGTATAGCTCGTCAATTGCCGTGCTATCACTGCACGATTCGTTATCGATCTGATCTAGGAGAATTGTTGCGAGTTGGCATACCATTTCCCTGTGGTGCGAACCGAATTTGGAGTCGGGCGTTTCTCTCACGGAGGTGCAGGATGGCAGCGGAACCAGTTTTGTCAGCCGATGAGCGTCGGGGCGTAGTCGAGCGGCGGTTGGATGAACTCGATCGGTTGCTGCTGGGGTTGCTGCCGCGCGGAGAACGGCTGGCGCTGGTGGCTAGTGTCGAAGGTCGCGTGCGCGAGCTCGGCGGCGCAGTGGATCTTGGTCGCGATCTGCCAGAAGTGCTGACAGCAACCGCAACGGCAAGCACCGGCCGGCGGCGTCGTTCGCGATTGGCTTTTTCTTCTGGGGTGCTGGGCATCGTGGTCGCCGCGGGCTTGTTGGCTTCTCCGGTTCTCTTCATCGTGCTCTCGATCTTCGGCGAATTGCTGGGCGAAGCGTTCGCCATCTTGCTGCTCGTGTTGCTCGCGCTGCTCATTACCTGCGGTGGCGGCTTGGCCGTGTTCTGCGGCGGCGTGTCGATCCTGCGACTGGCTCGTCGCGGACAAACGGCTACGGGCACGGGTTGGGCGATCACCGGTTTGTGCACCGGCGCACTGCCGCTTCTGATCGGCTTGGTCGGAGTGCTGTCGCTCGGCGTAGAACTGATCCCGTCCGATGCGTTGCACGTCAGCTGGAATATCTCGAGCGACGGATCTTCGAATACACCGCTCGAGCCGGTCGCTTATCCTGCGCCCCCCATGTATGGCACGCCGCCAGCAAGCAATGAAGCACCTGCCATGCTGCCGCCAGCGGGATCACCTTCGCTTGCCAATGAACTACCTTCCGCACCCAAAGCCGAAGCCAAGACCGAAGAATCGCTATCTAACCCGCCTGCTGACAAACCAAATGAAGAAGAAGTCGGCAAGCCGAGCGACGAGCCTGTGCTGGAAGACTGAATGACGTGGCTATAATGTTGCGATGAGTAACCTTCATCTCACTCGTTGTTTTCTGCTCGGCTGCCTCCTGTTCGTGGGATGCAGGCAGCCGAAACCCAAAGCTCTGCCGACGCCAAGCGGCCCCGCAGCACGTCAAGCACAGCCGCTTCATTCCGGCACCACCACCGAGCGGATCTGCGCGCTGGTGGCCGAGCAGATGAAAGTCGATCGCGCCAAGTTGAACGGCCAAACTTCGCTGGCCGATATCGGCGCCGACGAATTGGACTTCGTCGAGCTCGTGATGGAAATGGAAGAGGAGTTCGACGTTTCGATACCCGATGACGCAACGGAACGTCTCTTCGGAACCAAAGAGTGGCAGCAAGGGGCGAAGAATGTCACTTTCGCCAAGCTGGCCGAGTTGGTGGAGCAGCAAAAGAAGTTGCCGCCAACGGATAAAAAGTAAAGTGCCACTAGTTCAATTTCACGCAATTGAGCGGACGTGATGCGCATCCGTTATTCTCTGCGAACCTTTTTGATCGCGGTAAGCGTCGTCGCTGTTGCGGTGTGGCTGGGGACGTTTGCGGCGTCCTATTATTCGACATGGCGTGCCACCAAACATTTAGAGTCGCGTCGTTTCTTGTGCGGTTATTTCGCAGAACCCAACGGCTGGGCCGTGGAGATCTGCGACGCTACGAGCACTGACTGGCGCCATCTTCGCCGGCTCGGAGAACTTCGAGAAATAGCGATTTGGAATCCCGATATCCAGCGTCCTGAGTTTCGCGAACTTGTGCAACAAAATCAGGAGCACCTGCGCGAACTAATGTTTAATGCGTGTGACTTGTCACCAGAGCTGGCAGCCACCATCAGTGATGCGCGCCAACTGGAGTCACTCATCTTCTGGGAGCCCAACAACAGCTCGCAGCCATTCGTCATTCCCCCACTCCCGCACCTCAACAACATCAGCTTTCTCTCGGGCGATGTGAGTGACGAAAACCTGGAGTGGATCGCCAACCAGCCAGCCGCTACGGCGGTCTACATCAATAACAAATTGATCACGGACAAGACCGCAGAGCCCCTGGCAGCCTCGAAGTCGTTGCGTCGACTCGGCATCGCTCACACCAGCATCTCGACGGCAGGCGTGCGTAAACTAATGAGTCAGCTGAAACTGCAAGAGATTGCACTTCCCGCCGTGCAGTTGGATGAGGCTGATGTGCTGGCGATGGCGAATTCCGAATTGGTGCATATCGACTTGCGCAGCGTCGACCTGATTGGTTCTGTCACGGCACTCGTGCAGTGTGAGCGGATTCAAGACTTAGAGATTTCGCTGATGCAGTACGAGACTCTGATGAGCACCTGCAGCGAACTATCGAGGCGCAACAAGTTGAGACTCCATGTGCATGAGCTTGAGTCCGTTGAGGACATCCCGGCAACCCCTTGGGAAGATGCCGTTGAGATGTTGCGCTATTCTCGCACCGGATCAGTCCTGTGGTCCGAAAGCGAACTTCCAAACTTGCCAGGTGGACGAGCTGCGGAGTAGGCTCTCCGCTTCGAGCGTTGCTAGGGCCTCTCCTCGCGCGAGTCGAGGAGAGGGACGGTTTGCCGAGTGGAAGTTACTGCTTCGGAATTTTCGCCGTCTTGCCTGGTTCCAGGCCGGCGGCTTCGCGGAGCATCTTCAGGACGTTCTCGACTTGCTTGTGCGTCTTCGCGTCGTGATTGATCACGATCAAGCCGTTGTATTCCGAGATCGTGCCGATACCGCCCACTTCACTCCAGCTGCTGGGTTTGACGGCGGTTTGCAACAATTGCTTGAGCGATTCGGCGCGCTGTTGCGCTTCGGTCAGCGGCTTGTCTTCTCCCCCACCAAAACCGCCACCGCCCATCGGGCCCATTCCACCTGGCATACCTGGAACTGCCCCTGGCGGACCACCGGGGCCTGGACCCGGCAGCATGATGCCTCCAGCACCGCCGCCAATCGGCGGCATTCCCATTCCGGGCATCGCGCGCGGACCACGCGGCTCTTCGAAGTTGAGCAGATCGCGGCAGTTGTAGACTCGTACTTCGCTGGCCCCTTCGAGGTTGGTGCTCGTCGAGACAATCAGGATGCCGTCGCGTTCCACATAGGCCAGGCTGCCATTCGTGCTGGCTTGCTCGAGCACCAGTTCGAGCAGCATGTCGAGGCGAACTTTTTTCAGATTGATCGTGATCGGCGCCGAGAGTTCGAGCCCTTCGCTTTCGAGAGCTTTGCGATTGATAAACATCTGCACGTCGCTCGTATCGGCCAGGAAGGCCAGTACGTCTTCGAGAGGAGTTTGGGAGAACTCCGCCGTGACGCGCAGGGCGAGTTTGTCGCTCAATGAGTTGTCAGCCGTCGGCTTGGTAGGTCCCTGCTCGGGAATCTGCGGTCCGTTCTTGGCCACGGCCTGGGCCTGAGCTTGGGGCGGCGCGGGACCGGGCCGACGCTCCGGCCAGATTGCGATGACTCCGAGCGCGAGTAACACGAGAACCGCTGTGGAATAAGACGTCACCTTCACAAACCACCTCCTTCGCCTGTTCCGAACGAGAAGAGAAAAATTGGCGGCTAGACCAGCCGCATCGCCGAAATCTTCGAGGGCCATCCGGACCGCCGTGTCGCGATCGACGCCGCGGGCCAGCAAATCATCGAGCCGATCTTCGAGGTGAGCCCGCAGTTCCTGCGCAATCACATCCCGTTGCTCGCCGCGAATCCGCAGCAAGCTGGTGAGGAGCGTCAGGTAGTTGTCGAACTCGTGGGGGTTCATGGGATTTCAGTTCTGAGTTGTGAGTTCTGAGACAGGAGAAGCCCTCTTGTCTCAAAACTCAGAACTTAGAACTCCAAACTACTCCTCGGCATAATCGAAGCCAGTTGCAATAGTTCACGGACGCAGGCTGCGTAGTCGAGCCATTCTTGGGCTTGGGTTTTTAGACGGCGGTGGCCGGCGGCGGTTAGTTCGTACCACTTGCGGCGACGGCCGGTGTCGTCGTCCCAGGAACTGCGGATGAGCTTGTCTTCTTCCAGGCGATGGAGCAGTGGATAGAGCGTGCCGGCGGCGATCTCGACACGGCCGCCACTCGCATCGCGGACTTGCTTCTGCAGCAAGTAACCATATTTCTTGCCGCTGGCCAGGACCGATAGCAACATCAGGTCCAAGCTGCCGCGGAGCAGGTCGCGTTCGAATTTGTCCAGTCCCGGTTTCTCAGCCATGCCGTCTTCCGTTTCGCCTCTATCATCGAGCGAGCATCCATCGCAGGCCTATGTATAGCGTGGCGATATATCGCCTGTCAATGTAATTCCGACACGAGAAATCGTCGGCTTTTGTGCGGCAGTCCGCACATTGCGACCGTGTCTTGGCGGTGGAATTGGCAGTGTATTAACACAATCTGAACATCGCCTATCTACCCTCGTCTGGTCCCTTCTGCGGATTCTTCTGCCGCCGCAGTCCTCTCCAAGAAGTCCCCGCCCTTAACTGCCCAGCGAGGAAGGTCTCAACACCTTTCCGATCGCGCAGGAAACCAGACGATGCTCAATCAGATTGCTCAATTGTTCGCAGCCCGCAAGCAAAACCGCCGTCAATCCAGCGCCCGCGCCCGCCGCCGGGATTTTTTTGGCTTGCAGCGCCGTAACGCACAAATCGAACGACTCGAAGCGCGAGAAGTGATGGATGCGACGCCGCATCACATTGCCGCAGCCAATATCAACGTGCAGCAGAATGATCCGGGGAATGCGGCTACCTCGGTGACGATTACGACTCCCTACTCGTTCAACGATTTTCGCATTCGCGGCGGCAATCGCGCCGATTACGACGTGCAAATCGGCCCGAGCGCCACCGACGACGTGGCCGGCGGCATCTTGATGACGAGCATTCGCAATAACGGCCGCGACAACGGCGAAGTGAATAGCGTTCCCCCCGAGCCTGACACCGCGGCTGGCGTGCAGTACGGCATTTCGGCTGTTTCGGCGACAGCGACGGGCTACTCCATTCCTGTTTTCAACACGTCGAACGCCGTGAATGTCGCTGACAACGAAGGGATTGAATACAACTTCGATCTGTCGGCCGCCTACTTTCCCTATGCCGATGGCTGGATCGGCGGCATCGCCCGACGTGCTGATGGCGCCAACGGCAGCGCTACTGCGCTCAACGATCAGTTGATTGGCTCACCCGGGCTCACGTTTGGTGCGCACTACACCAACACGGTTGCAGGGCAATCGACGGTCGACTTGCGCTCGATGGGTATTGACTCGACAAAGGACGGCGTGCTGCTGGTCAATGGCGCCAAGAACGAAAACAACTTCGCGCTGTCGCGAGCCAATGCCGATGGTACCTGGACGGTCTTCGTCAAAGGTCATAATCAAGATGGAACCAGCTATGAACAAGATCCGGTGGCGTTCGTCTATGCACCGCTGTCGAACACCAATGTAGTCGTCGGCAAGTTTAGGGGGGGCGCCAATAACATCACGATGCAGAACGCACCGTTTACGGTGACGAATCCCTCGACGGGAACTTACCGCCTGACGATCCCAGGGCACTCGCCGGCCGATGGCGTGCTGATCATTTCAGCGGAAGGTGGCGCCGGCAACAACATCGACAATCCCGTGTCTTTCGTGGCCAACGGCAATAGCTGGGATATTCAAACCCGCGATTTGCCTAATATGGGTTTGCAAAACATCGATGCGGCCGACAACGTCGTGTCGTTTGTGTTCATCCCAGGCCCGACGCCGGGCGTGAATGTGACGCCGAGCACTGGTTTGCTCACTACAGAAAGCGGCGGCACGGCGACGTTTGCGGTGAAGCTTGATACCGCGCCGACGGCTGATGTGACGATCGATTTGTCCTCGAGCAATACGGCCGAAGGAACCATTTCGGTCAACCAGCTGACGTTCACGCCGGCGAATTGGAACATCGCGCAGAATGTAACGGTCACGGGTCAGGACGACGCCGCCGCTGACGGCTCGATTGACTATTCCATTGTCACCTCGGCTGCCGTTAGTTCCGATCCGAATTACAACAACCGCGCGGTGGTTGATATCACGGTGACCAACGCCGACAACGAGCCGGGGGTCACGTTCAATCCGCCGACTGGTCTGACCACAACCGAAGCCGGCGGCACGCGGACGTTCACGGTGCGACTCAACACGGCGCCGATTGCCGATGTGACGATCGGGCTGACTTCGAGCAACATCAATGAAGGAACGATTTCGGTTCCGAGCCTGACGTTCACGGCAGCCAATTGGAACACGCCGCAAACAGTCACGATCACCGGCGTGAATGATGCGATTGATGATGGCGATATCACCTACAGCATCGTCACCGCGCCGGCTGTTTCCAGCGATCCGCTGTACAACAATTTCAACGCTCCCGATCTGTCGGTGGTCAACATCGACAACGACACGGCGGGGATTATTGTCAACCCAAGCACCGCCGTGACGCTGACCGAAGCCGGCACGACATCGAACTTCAGTGTGGTTCTCACGAGCCAGCCGACCGCGAACGTGACCATCAACGTTGTTTCGACCGACACGACCGAAGGTACGGTCAGCACCGGCGCGCTGGTGTTTACGGCGGCGAATTGGAACACGCCGCAAACGGTCACGATCACGGGCGTGAATGATCTTGTCGGCGATGGCAATATCGCGTTTTCCATCGTCACGACGGTGACGACCACCGATGCGATTTACGCAGCGATGAATCCCGACGACATTGCGGTTACGACGAATGACAACGATCCCTTCCTGGCGATCGCCACGGGGGCTGTGCTGTATGGCGTTGGCACGCCGGCGATCTCTATCGATTCGCTGATGACGCTGACCGATCCGCTGACCGCGAATTACAACAACTATCAACTAGTGGTCTCGCTGACTGCCAACGCGAATGTCGATGATCGGATCGAGATTCGCAACTACGGCACGGCAGCGGGACAAGTCGGAGTCTCTGGCAGCAATGTGTCTGTCGGCGGAACCGTCGTGGGGACGTTTGCCGGCGGCAGCGGTTCCACACCGCTCACGCTGACCCTCAACACGGCCGCTACTCCGGCGCGAGTGCAAGCGGTGTTGCGAGCGCTGACTTATCGCAGCGTGAACGCCAATCCGCCGCAGACGGTGCGTACGGCTTCGATTGTGATCAACGGCTTGGGCGGCGTCACCAGCAACGTGGTCACGCGCAACATCAACGTCGGTTTGATGCGGGCGACCGAGCTTCAGCAAGGCGTCGATCGAGGAACGGGCGTTTATGACGGACAGGTGGATATCGAAATCTCGCAGGCCAATCCGACGACGCCGCGCCCGGCTGGCAACGGCACTGAACTGCTCGTTGACTGGGATGCCTCGGGAGCAACCGCCCAGATCCTGCTGAAATTCGGCAATCTGTTTGGCAATGGTCCGGGGCAGATTCCGCTGGGTGCCACGATCGTTTCGGCAGAACTGCTGGTGAACGTCATCAATTCCGGTGACGGCGGCAGGCTCTTTCGCATGGTCAGCCCTTGGAATGAAAACACCGAAACCTGGAACTCGTTCGGCAGCAATGTCTTCCCGCGCAACGGCATTCAGGGTGTGAACGCCGATGATCTGGAAGCCCGTTCCACGGCTGACTCGGAATGGGGTCTGGTCGACGGCTCGGGAGCTTCGGGCACAGGCATCGTTTCGATTGGCGTGACCAACGATTTGGCGGCCTGGGCCAATGGCGAAGCCAACGAAGGTTGGTTGATCGATGGTTGGACCAACAACGGCGACGGCACGTCGTTCAGCCCGTCGGAAGCGACGAATGCGCTGCTGCGGCCACGTCTGAAAGTGCAATGGCTGCCAGCCGGAGTGAGCAGTACGAGCTTCCGCCAAGGGGCGAATGGTTACAATGGTGCGCAAGATCTCTCGCTGCAGCAGGCCAACGCCGATGTGCCATCATCGACGGATTTTACGTTGGGTGTCGACTACCCTGCGCCTGCCAATGCCTGGCAAACACTGCTGCGATTCGATGATCTGGTGGGAACCAATGCGGGGCAGATTCCTCCCGGTTCTTACGTGCATGCTGCCTCGCTGGTGCTTGCCAGCACCACGGGCAATGCGATGGGCGACGGCGGTGCTTTCTATCGCATGTTGCAGTCCTGGGATGGAAACTCGACCTGGAACTCGTTCGTAAACGGCATTTCGGCGAATGGCGTCGAAGCAGCGACCACGTTCACCACGCAGGCTGGCTACCCCGATCTGTCGGGCATGGTGCAGGGTGGCTTCAATCCGTTTGATGTCACTGCCGACGTGCAGGCCTGGGTCAACGGAGCGCTTCCCAATAACGGTTGGGCAGTTCTGCCGTGGACGAACGGCTCGGATGGTTGGTTCTTTGGTTCCTCAGAAATTTTGATCGAAAAATCCCGCCCCACACTCAAGGTGTTTTACAGCACGCCCGGTGTGACGATCACGCCGACGTCGGGACTGTTTACGAGCGAAGCCGGCGACAGCGCGACGTTCACCGTGGTGCTCGATACGCCGCCGACCGCCAATGTCACCATTCCGTTGTCGTCGAACGATACGACCGAGGGAACCATTGGTCAGTCGAGCCTGATCTTCACTCCCGCCAACTGGAATATTCCGCAGACGGTGACGATCGCTGGTGTGAACGATTTGCTCGCCGATGGCAACATTGCGTACAGCATTGTCACTGGCGCGGCGACCAGCGCCGATCAGTTCTACAACGGCTTCAATCCCGCCGACGTGAGCGTCATCAACACCGACAACGAAACACCCGGCGTGACCGTGCAGCCGTTGTTCGGCCTGGTGACCAACGAAAACGGCGGCACGGCGACGTTCACCATTGTGCTCAACTTCCCGCCGACAGCGAACGTGACGGTCGGCTTGTCGTCGAGCGATACGACCGAAGGTTCGGTTCCCGCGAGCGTGGTCTTCACGCCGGCGAATTGGAGCACGCCGCAGACGGTGACCGTGACGGGCGTCAACGACTCGCAGATCGACGGTTCGGTGGCTTATCAGATCATCACGGCGAACACCGTCAGCACCGATCTCAGCTACAACAACTTGCCGGTCGCCGACGTGAGCGTGACCAATGAAGACAACGATGTGGCAGGCGTGATCTTCACGCCGAGCAGTGGTTTGCAAACCACCGAAATCGGCGGCACGGCCACGTTCACTGCCGTGCTGGCAACGCAACCGACTGCCGATGTCACCTTCAACTTGTCTTCGAGCAATAGCAACGAAGGAAATCCTTCGGTGTCATTCCTCACCTTTACCTCTGCCAACTGGAACGTGCCGCAGACAGTCACGTTGACAGGGACGATGGATGGGGACAGCGATGGCGCGGTGGGTTACACCATCATCACGAGCCCCATCTCGAGCAGCGATCCCAATTACAACAACTTCAATCCCGCCGATGTAACCGCGACCAATCTCGATTCGCGACCGATTCTCACCTGGCTGGAAGGAACCAAGGTCTACGGCCACGGCGAGGCTGGCGTGCTCGTCGATTTTCAGGCGACGATCGTCGATCTCGACTCGCCGAATTTTAATAACGGCAACCTGACGATCCAAACCACCTCGGGCACCACGGTCGACGATCGGCTCGAAATTCGGAACGTGGGAACGGGCGCTGGACAGATCGGCATCTCGGGGAGCAACGTGACATTCGGTGGTGTGACCATCGGCACGTTCACGGGGGGCTCGGGATTTTCGCCGCTGGTGATTACGCTCAACAGCTCGGCCACGATCGCCGCCACACAAGCGCTGCTGCGAAACATCACCTTCCGCGAAGTGAGCAGCACGTTCGCCAACAGCACGCGAACGATTTCGGCGACGCTCAACGACGGCGCGGGGAGCACGAGCTTGCCGATCAGCAAGACGATCGTCGTCGGCATGCGTCGGACCACGTCATTCCAGAATGGAGCTGACGTCGGCAATGGTGCTTACGCGGGGACTGCGGATATTCAAATCTCGCAAGCCAATCCCGCGACCGCTTATCCCACGGGCGCGACGGCCGAAGGACTCGGCGTGGTCGGCAGCGCGACGGCAGCTTCGCAAACGCTGCTGCGGTTCGACAATATCTTCGGCAACGGCCCAGGACAGATTCCGCTGGGCTCGATCATCACCTCGGCTTATCTCGATCTGGATGTGAACAACGACGGCAACGGCCCGGTGTTCCGCCGCATGCTCACCGGCTGGGATGCCAATACCTCGACCTGGAACAGCCTGACGAACGGCATTCAAGCCGATGACATTGAAGCTCGCAGCACCTTCGGCTCGACGCTGAATAACGCGGCCGGCACGGGCGCCACGACAGGCGTGGGCACGGTCAGCGTGGGTGTGACGACCGACCTGCAAGCCTGGTCGAATGGCGCAGCCAACAACGGCTGGGCGATCATGCCCTTTGCCGCCTCGGCCAGCGATGAGATCCGCTTCAGCGCTTCCGAAGCCGTTACGCTTGCCGATCGGCCGAAGTTGCGAATCGAATGGATTCCTGCCGGCGCGGCCAGCAGCTCCTTCCGCCAAGGCGTGAATGGTTACACGGGCATGACCGACATCGCGATCACACCGACGGCAACTGCTGCCACGGGTGTCGATCTGTTTACCGACTATGCGGGCTCGGCTCCTTCGTCAGAGATCTTGTTCCGCTTCGACAACATCATCGGCGCGGGCGCATTGCCAGCCGGCACCAAGGTCTACGCTGCCGTTCTCACGCTGCCGGGCACTGGCTCTGTCGACACAGTCGGCGATGGCGGCACGATGCACATGATGCTGCAACCCTGGACGGCGACCACCACCTGGGCTTCGCTGGGCGGCGACGGCGTTTCGGCGAACGGGTTCGAAGCGGCGATCACACCGTCGGCAATCGCGGGGACTTTGGCCGCGGGCTCCAATGCTCAGCCAGGTTACAACAACTACGACGTGACTGCCGATGTGCAAAGCTGGCTCGATGGAACCAACACCAACAACGGTTGGGCCTGGCTTCCTTGGACTGGCGGCACGAACGGCTGGGGGATTTCGTCCAGCGAAACCACCGTCGTAACGAACCGGCCGATGTTGACGGTCTATTTCGAAGGGGTGCCAAACGTCGCGCCGGTAAATACCGCGCCGGCGGGACCGATTGCCAGCTTCGAAGACGCCAACGTGCCGTTCACCGGCGGCAACGCCCTGAGCGTGAGCGATGCCGATGTGGGACAGAGCCTGACGACGACTGTCTCGGTGACGGGAACCACCGTCGGCACCTTCACGGCGAACAACGGCGGCGGCGCTGCCGTTGTGACCGGCACGGGGACGGCATCGATCACTCTCACTGGCCTGCCAACCGATATCACCACTGCCCTCGCAACGCTCATCTTCGTCCCGGCTGCGAATCGCGATACGACTTCCGGCGCGACGACAATCACCATGACGACCAGCGACGGCATTGCCATCGATAGCGATACGTTCAACGTCACGCTGACCGGCATCAACGATCGGCCGAGTTTCACTGCGACGAATCCGCCTGCCGTCAACGAAGATGCAGCCGCGGTTTCGATTGCCAACTGGGCCGTGTTCAATCCGGGACCGAACGAAACTAGCCAAACGGTGGTTTCGTACAACATCACCAATTTGACGAATACCTCGCTGTTCTCGGCCGGGCCGACGATCGGCACCAACGGTACGCTGCAGTACACGCCAGCCGCGAATGCCTTTGGCACGGCGACTTTCGACCTGACCGTCACCGATAGCGGCGGCAACGCCAATGGCGGACAACCGACGAGCACGGTGCAATCTTTCACGATCACCGTCAACTCGGTGAACGACGCGCCGAGCTTCACCAAGGGCGCCGATCAAAACGTCGCCTTCAACGCGCCGCAGCAAACCATCACCGGTTGGGCTTCGTCGATTTCGTTCGGCCCAGCCAACGAAGGGCCGCAAACGGTGACGTTCCTCGTCACGCCGGCCAATCCCGCGCTGTTCCTCACGCAACCGGCGATCGACAGCACCGGCACCCTCACCTTCCGTCCGCAGACGGGCGCTTCGGGATCGACGACGGTCACGGTGATCGCACAAGACAACGGCGGCGGCACGAACCAGAGTGCTTCGCAGACCTTTACGATCACGATCGGCGCTGCACCCACGAATGCCCCGCCGACGCTCACCGCAATCAGCAATCTGACGATCAACGAAGACGCAGGGCTGCAAACGGTGAACCTCAGCGGCATCTCCTATGGCGGCGATACTCCCGCGCAAACGATCGCGATTACGGCAGTCAGCGACAATCCGTCGTTGATTGCGAATCCGGCGGTGAACTACACGTCGCCGAATGCCACTGGCAGCTTGACCTTCACGCCGGTTGCCAACCAGAGCGGAACGGCGACCATTACCGTTACGGTGCGCGATTCGGGACTCGATCTCATTGCGGGGAACTCCGATGACGGCACGGTCGTTCGAACCTTCACCGTAACGGTGAACAGCGTGAACGACGCGCCGACGCTGACGATTGGCGGCAATCAAACGATGAACGAAGACGCGCCGGCACAAACGGTGAATGGTTTTGTCAGCAGCAGTTCGGCTGGTCCGTCGAACGAATCGACCCAAACGTTGACCTACATCGTCAATGCGACGAACAGCGCGTTGTTTGCCACGGCACCGAGCATCTCGGCGACGGGAGTCCTCACCTATACGCCGGCCGCCAACGCCAATGGTGTGTCGACGATCACGGTCACTGCAGTCGACAACGGCGGCACGGCCAATACCGGTGTTGATACGAGCACGCCGCAAGTTTTCACCATTACCATCAACAGCGTGAACGACGCGCCGAGCTTCACCAAGGGAAGTGACCTGCTGATTCCGTTCAACTCGCCCGCTCAAACCATTCCAGGTTGGGCCACGGCGATTTCGCCCGGTGCGCCGAACGAATCGACGGAAACGCTGACGTTCACCGTCACCAACAACAACCCATCGCTCTTCAGCGTCGCGCCGGCGATCTCCAGCAACGGCACACTGACATTCACGCATCAACCGGGTCAGCAAGGTTCGGCGACAATCACGGTTCGCCTGAATGACAACGGTGGCATCGCGAATGGCGGTGTCGATCAGAGCGCGACACAAACGTTTGTGATCACGGTCGATGCGCCGGTCAACGGCTTGCCAACGATCAATGCGATTCCCAATCTGCCGCTGCTCGAAGACGCCGGCGCGCAGACGATCAATCTCGGCGGCATCACGGCGGGTGGCGAAGTGCAGGACCTGCAGGTCACTGCGACCAGCAGCAATCCCACGCTGATCGCCAATCCTACGGTGACTTACGCCTCGCCCGGCACGACCGGTAGTCTGGCGTTCACGCCGGTGGCAAACGGCAGCGGCACGTCGGTCATCACCATTACGGTTCGCGACGCCGGTTTCAATCTCACGCTGGGCGACGCCGACGACGGCATCACAACGACCACCTTCACGGTCAATGTCGCCGCCGTCAACGATCCGCCGGATGCGAGCGACGGTTCGTTCACCACGCTGGCCGGCAATCCTGTCAGCGGCACGCTCGTGGCGACCGACGTCGACGGCCCGGCACTGACCTTCAGCCTGGTGAACACGCCCCTGCTCGGCGGTTTGACTTCCTTCAATCCAGCCACCGGCGCGTTCACTTACACTCCCGCGCCGAATGCGGTCGGCCTCGATATTTTTACCTTCCGCGTCACCGACGGTACGAACAGCGACACGGCTACGGTTCGCATCACTATTCAGCCGATTGTTCCCACCGTGGAAGCAGTCGGCGGCGATTTGAACATTCGCGGCACTCCTGGTTCAGACAACGTCATTGTCTCGAAGGCGACCGGCAATAACGCGCTCGTTCGCCTGCAGAGCGGCAGTTACAGCATGGCAGCCACCTTGCCGCTGACCGGGATGATTCATGTCGAAACCGGCGCTGGAGCCGATACCATCATGATCGCCGGTCTGACCGGACCGACCTATCTCGATGCAGGTCCTGACAACGACTATGTGTCGGGCGCGATGGGCGATGACACGATCATCGGCGGCAGTGGCAGCGACCAGATCAACGCCAGCGGCGGCAACAACGTGATCTGGGGCGATGTCCCCGGCGAGCAGAACCTGGCCGCTGGCGGCGACGACATCCTCAGCAGCCTGGATGGCAACGACGTGATGTATGGCGGCGGCGGCAACGATCAACTCTTTCCGGGCGCTGGCGACGACTACGTCTACGGCGGCCAGGGAGATGACATCTCCAGTGGTGGCATGGGGAACGATCGTCTTTACGGCGGCAGCGGCAACGACGTGCTCAACGGCGACGCCGGCGACGACATCGTGGTCGGCAACGCGGGCAACGATCTGCTGATGGGAAGCGAAGGAAACGATCTGCTCATCGGCGGCACCGGACTGGACGACGTCAATGGCAACGGCGGCAGCGACGTGCTGGTGGGCAGTAGCACGACGAACGAAACCAGCAGCTTGGCCGGCGATGCCAACGATCTGGCCCTGCTCGCGCTCCTGACCACCTGGAATACTTCGCATACACCAGGCCTGCTGAGTAGCGTGATCGCTGCTGACGACGGCGCGAACGATTTGCTCAACGGCCAAACCGGTGACGACGATTTCTATGCCAGCGCGACCGATCTGCTCTCGGACATCAACGCGAGCGCCATGGGAACCGATCGATTGTTCAACTGATGCCAGGCTTTGCCCACCGAACCCCGAAACGCGTTGATTTGATGGGCAAGTGAGGATTCGGCCCATCAAATCAACTCTGTGGCCTGATCGGCTGCAGAGTAATCAAGTCGTACATTTCTTTGCCTTGCGCCCAGTCCGGCAGGGGAACGTCATCGATGTTTTCGTGTCCTTCCAGAATCTCGACACCGGGCGGGATGACTTCGACCGGCACCGTGCCGCTGTAGAGGAATTGCGCAGGGTTTTGCAGATCGCGGGAATAAAGATCAGCGAAGCCGCGAGTTAACCCGGTGCAGCGCACTTCGTTGATTTCGTCGGCAATGTCTTGCTCGGTGTCATCTTCGGGACCGCCGACAGTGAATTTGCAGAGCATGGTGCCTCTAGTCCATTCGGATCATGTCGTTGTGAATTCGCATCGCTAGCGACTCTAGATGAGTTGCTAGGAATTCGGTGTTATTCGGAACCGCATCAAATTCCTTGGCTGCGCTTTCTCCAAAAAGACTTGCAAGCATTACCCTCACTGCCTCAATTGCCTTGCCGACTCGGCGGGCCTTATCTGCCGTGACTCAGTCGATAGTTCAGCCGAATCCATGCGCCAATAGAAATTGAGACCAGAGCTGCAAGCCCTAGATATTGCCAAGGCCTGAAGCCGAATGCGGCGAAGATTGATCCCACCACCGCGGCTAGTGCGTTTCCACAATCCATCTAGCGCCAGCTAGGTAAGGTCGGTAATTTAGAGACCATCTCCAGGAGGTGGTCTGATGGAACCAATTGCGGTGGAAATTCGCGCGGAGATTCTTGCCGCGTGTGATGCGGGTGAGGGGACGCGTGTCGTGGCGGTTCGCTTCGGCGTGTCGGAATCATGGGTGCGACGCGTGAAGCAACAGCGTCGCGAATCGAATCAACTCGCGCGGTGCGATGAATCCTGCGGCTCGCATCGCGCCCAAAAACGTCGTCGTTTCTCAACGGCCTCTGGAAACGTTTTCGATCAGCCGCGTGCCAATGAGCTCTACGGTACGAGTTCGCCGCCGCTGCGGGTGATGAAGCGGGAGACGATGCGGATGTCGGTATTGGCTTGCAGCAGCCGGACCGAACCATCGCCGAAGAGAACGTTGGCGCCGGCTGGATGAAAGCCGTAGATCTCGTTGTCGTTGCTGCAGTTGACCGCACACGGGCCGAACTTGGTCATGCCGTTGGGATGATAACCATCGAGCGTGAATTCGTTCTCATCGTCGGCCCAGGCGCCACCTTGCACGTTGGCCAGTGTCGATTTTTTTTGACCCGTGATGTAGGCGAAGGGCCGACCCGCATCTTCGACGATCCACATGGTGTTCGATAGCCCGTCGGTGATGTCTTTGAAATTGTGCAACCGGTTGTATTCGTTCGCATCGCGTTTGCCAGCCGTGATCAGCACGGCCAGGTCAGGACCAGGACGGCCGTTGAGCAGCATGACGCCGTAAGGCAGTTTGGCCGATTGTTCGTCGATCAAGGCACGATTGAAGAGCTCCTCGGAGTTGATTTCATTGGCCAGGCCGTAGTCGCCGCAGGCGGCGTGCACGGTCACGCCGTTGCTGGTGAAATCGTCGAAGCGTTTCGGCTGCGGCGTCGAAGGGCACGAGAAGCATTTCACATGTTCGGCATAGACCTTTTCATTCGGCGCGACGCGCCAGTCGATTTGCAGTGAGTATTTGTCGGCGAGGTTCTTCTGCTCGATGAACGGCAGTAGAAAAACTGCCCAGCTGTGCCGCTGGTCAGTCGTTCCCACGCCAGGAATGCTGAACTTGATATGCGCCTGCGACGGGAGCGTGCTGCCATATTCCTTGATGCGACCTGGCGGCAACGTCTGATACGTATCGTGAAAATTGTGCAGCCCAATGCCGATCTGCCGCACATTGTTGGAACACTGCATTCGCCGTGCAGCCTCGCGCGCAGCTTGGACGGCGGGCAGCAACAGTGCCACGAGGACACCGATGATGGCGATGACGACGAGCAATTCAACGAGCGTAAAAGCCGTTCTGTGCTGAGGGCGGTTTTTCATCGGCAGGATCCTACAGTTGAAAACGCGGCAGCCTGGTTTCCGGCATGGCAACCTTCGCTCGCAACGTGGCCGTGGCAGGGTTGTAGTGCTTGCCGATGAGTCGATCGTACGAAGCGTGATCGTCACGAGGCCGTTCACCTTGTGGCGTGCTGGGCTGCGTCATCCACTTCACCAGGACGACGTACTCCCCTTCCGGAGCGCCATCGGCGTTGCCGTCTTTTGTTTCATAAGTCTCGACGGCAAATGTGCCGTCGGCGCGGACCACGGCATGCGGCATACCGGCCAGCCAGCGCCCTGAGTTCGCATCGGCTGGATGAAATAACAATTCGGCGCCGCTCGCAGGCTGACCGCCGATGAACAATTCCCCTTGCGTCGGTACGCAGGGAAGTCGCGCCGCTGGCGCCGGTCCGCAACCGGCCAGCGCACCACACACGACCAACACGACAATCCAAGATCCTGGCAAACGGAACATCATGTTCAGATACTCGATGCTTGCCAGATGAAATCGATCAAAACAGTCGTGTCAGCTTAACGATCAGGGGGGACTACCCAAAGGCTTGTTCATCCATTCTTCACAATACGCTGAACAGCCGATCGGTCCCCATAAACGGCATGTTGAAATCGCCCAGGGTATCGCCGGTGCTCATGTAGAAATCGTCGTCGCCGGTGTAGCCATTGAGCGAATCGACCGAGCCGTCATTCCCCGCGCTGCTGCCGGAGAGAAGTCCTGCCGGACGTGAAGTTGCCCAGCTGTTGAGGATTGCCAGGAGCGCCAGGTCATTGGCATCGCCGGCGAGCGAACTTGCGGCGTTCGTTGTGTTGCCACCGAAGAGAATATCGGAGCCATCCTCACCATTGAGCGTGTCGGCACCCAGGCCGCCGATGAGCACATCGCTGCCGCTGCGGCCGACGAGCGTATCGCTGCCGCCACCGCCGACCAGCAGGTCGTTGCCTTCATCGCCGTAGAGCGAGTCGTTGCCGAGCCCGCCGAAGACGCGATCGTTGCCCATGCCGGCCGAAACCAGATCGTCCCCCTGACCCGCGTTGACGTAATCATCGCCAGCACCAGGGAAGATCTGATCGTTGCCGCCGCCGCCGTACATCACGTCGTTGCCACCAAGACTGCTGAGCGTATCGTTGCCGCCCGTGGGCAAGTCCTCTTCACCGACGTTGTCGCCCCAGATGATGTTGTTGCCGCCACTGGCATTGATTTGATCGTTGCCCGCGCCGCCGATGATGACGTCGTCGCCCATGCCGGTCGAAATGTAATCGTCGCCGCTGCCGGCATCGATCTGCATCGGAGAATTGACGTTCGTGACGACGACATAATCATTGCCGTCGCCGGCATTGACGATCAGCCGATTGCCGACGGGGTAATAGCCAGAACCGGAGTCGGTGCGAACCTGAACCACTCCCGCCGAAACCGGCGTGATGATGATCATGTCGCGATTCGGGGTACCGATCACCAGTAGGTCGCCATCGATGGGCGTGACAACCGACGTCAACCCTTGAATGGCCAATCGCACCACACCGGTATCACTGAACTGGCCGTCGCTCACGCTGAAGCTGAACGTATCGAGGCCGGTCGCGCCGGTCAGCGGAGTGTAAGTGAATGCGCCCGTGGCTGGATTGAAGTTCGAAATCGTGCCTAGCAACGGCGCGGAAGTAAGCGCGTAAGCCGGAGCTGGACCATCAGGATCGCTCGAAGTCAGCACGCCGTTGACCGGCGTGTTGAACTGCACCGACAACGTCTGATCGTTGGCCACCGGCGGATCGTTCACGTCGACGACTTGAATCGTAAACGTTTGCGTCGTCACACCGTCGTCGACATTGTTCAAGATTCCGTCGAAGCCCGCATCGCGAACGGTGACGGTGATCGTCGTCGTGCCGATCTGAGCCCCGGCGTTGTAGACCAGCGTGCCGTTCGTATTCGGCGAAACGTAACTGATGCTGGGATTGGGGATCAGCGCCGGATTGCTGCTCGTTGCCGAAATCGCGATGGTCTGCGATTCGCCGCCAGCCGTGATGCCGGTGAGACTGACCGACTGCGGCCCGGCATTTTGATTCACCGAAATGCTAGTGATCGGATTGAGCGTTGGCGGTTGATTGACCGGCGCGGGATTGACCGTGATGGTGAACGACTGCGGCGCGCTTTGGTTGACACCTCCATTGGCGGTGCCGCCGTTGTCTTGCGCGACGAGCGTGATCGTCGCCGTGCCAGTGAAGCCCGCTGCGGGGCGGAAAGTCAGTGTGCCGTTGCTGGCCACCGACGGTTGCACAGCGAACAGGCCGGAGTTCGAGTTGGCGGTCACGCTGAACGTGACGAGTTGGCCGGCTTCGTTCGTCGGCCCCGCCGAGATCGCGGTTGCCCAGTTCGAAATCGTTTGCAGTGCTGCGTTGTCGAAGACCGTTTGATTGGCGCCGACAGTGAACGACGGCGCGTCGTTGACTGGATTCACGGTAATCGTAAACGTTTGCGGGGCGGTCGTATTCGTGCCACCGCCGTTGTCCGAAAGTGTGACCGTGATCGTGGCACTGCCATTCGCGTTGGCGGCGGGCGTGTAAGTGAGCGTGCCATCGGCGGCAATCGCCGGAGCAACCGCGAACAGCGAAGGATTGCTGTTCGTCGCGATGTTGAACGTTAGTGCCTGGCCAATTTCGTCGGCAGGGCCGGCCGAAATGCTCGTCGCGAAGCCTGCGACCGTTTGCGGCCCGGCATCTTCATTCACGGTTTGATTGACCCCAACGACAAAGCTCGGCAAGTCGTTGACGGCATTTACGGTGACCAAGAAGGTCGTCGTCACGCTGCCGTCGTCGGCGTTGCCGGGAATCAGATCGATGCCGGAATCACGCACCGTAACCGTGATGGTCGAAGTGCCGCTCAGATTCGCAGCCGGCGTGAAGCTCAAGCTCCCCGTCGCATTCGGCGAAGTGTAGTTCACGTTCGGCGTGGGAATGAGCGTGGGATTGCTGCTGCTCACCGAGATGGCAATCGCTTGTGCCGGCACATCGCCGCCGTACGACACGCCACTGAAGTTGACGGTCTGCAAACCGGCGTCTTCGTTGATCGTCACAGCGCTGATCGGGCTGATGGTCGGCGGGCTGTTCACCAGCGGTGCATTGACGGTGATGGTGAACGTCACCGGTGCACTCGTCGCATTGCCGCCATTCGCCGTGCCGCCGTTGTCGACGCCCACCACGGTGATCGAGGCCGTTCCCTGTTGGCCGCTAGCGGGCGTGTATCGCAAGACACCGGCCGCGTCGATTGTCGGAGCACTCGAGAAGAGACCCGCGTTGGTATTGACCGTAACGTTGTACGTTACCGTCTGGCCACTTTCGTTCGGACCCACCGAAACGACGCTGGCAAAGCCATTCACCGTTTGGGCCGGAGCATTGAAGCCCACGGTTTGATTGCCGAGGACCGAAATGGTCGGTGGATCATTGACGGGGTTGACCGTGATCGTGAACGACTGCGGCAGGCTCGTATCAACCCCGCCGTTCGCCGTGCCGCCGTTGTCGGACAAGGTGAACGAAATCGTCGCCGTGCCATTAGCGTTGGCGGCCGGTGTGTAAGTCAGCGTGCCGTCGGCAGCGATCGTCGGAGGCGAGGAGAACAGCCCCGGGTTATTGTTTCCCGAGAGCGTGAAGTTCAACGTTTGAGTGCTTTCGTCGGCTGGTCCGCGCGAAATGCCCGTGGCAAAGCCCGGGACCGATTGCGGCCCGGCGTCTTCGTTCACCGTTTGATTGCCACCGATTACAAAGCTCGGCGCATCATTAACGGGATTGACCGTCACCGTGAACGTGCGAATCGTCGTCAAATCGTCGGCGTTGCCCGGAATCAAATCCAAGCCGGAATCGCGAACCGTAACCGTGATGGTCGACGTACCATTGGCATCGGTCGGGGGCGTGAACGTGAGCGTGCCGGTGTTGTTCGGCGACGTGTAGTTCACCGTCGGTGTGGGGACAACCGCCGTGTTGGTGCTGCTCACCGAGATCGAAATGCCCTGCTGGGTCGGATCGCCGCCGTCGGTGATGCCGCTGAGGTTGACCGTTTGCAGCCCGGCACCTTCATTGATCGTCACATTGCCGATTGCGTTAAGCGTCGGCGCGTTGCCGGGTGAGTTGACCGTGATGGTGAACGTGACCGGTAAGGTGGAATCGAGGCCGCCGTTCGCGATGCCACCGTTGTCCATCAGCACGACGGTGACGGTTGCGGTACCGGCCACACCAGTCGGCGTGTAGGTCAAAACACCGGTCGGCGAAATCGTTGGTTGGCTGGTGAACAGCCCGTTACTGTTGTTGGATACGTTGAAGGTCAACGTCTGCGTTTCGCCGCCACCCGCCGTGATGGCGGTCGCCCAGCCGTTCACGGTTTGCTGCGTGTTCGTGCCAAACGGCACCACTTGGTTAGGCCCGGGCGTGAAGGTCGGCCGGTCATTCACAGCAACGATATTGAACGATGCCGTGCCGGAACCCGACTGCGGCGAATCGAAGCCGCCATTCTTGCCGTTGTCGGTGATTGTGTAGCGGAACGACGCCGGCCCGTTGTAATTGGGAGTCGGTGTGAAGATCACATCCGTGCCGACGAGTTGCACCGTTCCGCCCACCACGTTGGTGAACGTCGACGAGATTGTCAGTGTTTGCGTGCTTTCGTTGGGCGCACCCGCATTGTCATTCAGCAGCAGCGTGGCGACAGGAATCACGATCGGCGCCGAATCTTCGTTGACATTCGGCAGCACATCGGCGCCCACAATCGGAGGATCGTTGATTTCCGACAGGCCGACATTGAAGCTATCTGTGTCGGTCGCAATGCCATCCGTCGTCGTCACCGTGATTGTCGTCGCGCTATCCGGCGGATTGGCCCGATTTAGCGCTGGCGTGAAGATGAGCGATTGCAGCGCGGCATTCACATTCGCTTGCGAGCCAACAATCCGCACCTGGGTGCCACCATTCAAGATCGAAACCGTCGCGGTACCGCTGCCGGCACTCGCCGTAAACGTGCCGTAGGTATTGTCAGGCACCGACACCGTTGTCGTCAGTGTGTCGCTCGCGTCCGCATCGCTCACCGAGATGCTGGTGATCGCCAGCGGTGTGTCTTCGGTTCCCGGCACCATGCCCACCGGGGCGGTGTTCACCGGAGGGTTATTCACCACTGCCGAGATCGTCATCAAGCCATCGACCGCGTCGGTGTTCGCATTCGTCGCGGCTGGAACCAGAGTCAGATCGTTAAAATCCGAATCAACCACCGAGAGGCCGCTGCGCAAGTTGAACCGCGTCGTCCCCGTCGCGCCGTCGACAATCGTGCCGCGTATCGTGAATAGTGTGATCGTGGTTCCCTGCGATAAGACTGAAGTTTGACTTCCCGTCGAAGCGGTAACCTGCAGCGTACCTGCTGACGGAATAACGTAACCTCCGCTGAAGCCCGCAGCGGCCAACTGACTGCCTACCGTCACGTTCGTCGGCGCCGACTGCGAACCAGGTATCGTCACCTTGGCTGGATCGAAATTGAAAGTTACATCCAAGCCGGAAATGGCTACTCCTGCCGGTTCGGTGACGGTGAAGTTGACGGGGATGTCAATCTGAATGCCTTCCGTTCCGGGATCGACATCGGTGGCAGTCAGATTCGTCGGAATCGAGACGGTGGCCAGCAGCGACCGATCTTCCAAGCGTTCGCAGCCCCCAAACAACCGACGGCGAGTTTGTCGAATACGTTCGGCAGCCCGCCGTTTGCGCGAGGTCCGAGACAGAGGAGCTAACAGGGAGCGAACGGTCATGGGAGCGAGTCCTGGTCGGGAATTTCGGCGGGATTAGCGGGGCAAATTGAAAGTTCACCTAGTTACTTCCATTCAAACTAGGCAGGAATGAAGGTCATGTTAGGAATCAATGAAGTTGCCCCCGGACGCGTCTTATTGGCGAGAAAACAGCGGTATTGGCCCCTGAATCGGGCGTGATTGCGAGTTCCGTTGCTGCAGCGATTGCTCCGCGGCCAGAATCGAAAGCAGCCCATCGGTCTCGTCGTTGGCGTCCCAAGTTGGCTCGGGCTGCAGTACCAGCGACGTCAGCTGCGCGTCATAAATTGCGGTGCGCGTTCCTCGGCCCGGCACGAGATTCAGTGAACTCGTTCCCGCTACTTCACTGGCCACGAGAAACTCCAGTACCACCAGCGTGCCGCGTTCTCCGGTTGTCAGTTCTGTCGCGCCGTTGCTGCTCCAAGCTCGAATTTCGATTTCCCCTGATCGTGCTGGACCGTACGTTCGCGCCACGCTGCTGAGGAGCGAGCCGCCTCGCACGCCGACCAAGCTGAGGGCGGCAGAGTCGTACTGGAGCGTCACGTCGGCCGCTTGCACGCTGATCGGCTGTGGATCGGTGGCCTCGAGCCAGATTGGAACTGCAATCAACTCGCCAACCCGCGCAACCAAATCGCGTGAAATGGAAATTCGCGGATCGGTCCCCGTCGGCGGCGGAGTGACAATGCCTGTTGGTAAGGCAGGAATGGTGCTAACCGGCAAGGACTGCAGCAAACGATAGATCAGGGCTGCATCGTCTGATTTGATTTCGCCATCGCCGCTGAGATCGGCCTCGATCACGGGATCCAGATCGCGATAGGCTCCAAATCCTGAATTGGTACCCGTCAACGCCCGCTGCAGCACGGGCAGATCGACCACGTTGTACGTGCGACTGGCATCGACATCGCCGAAGAACGCAGCGACATGCACACCGTTGTCGACTGCAACCGGCAGATTCGTCGCGCCGGCAGTGACCGTCGCTGCACTGAGCATGAGGACCTGTTTCGCGGAGTATGCCGCCGTCGCAGGAACGCTCGCAACCAAATTCAACAGCGTGAATGGCGCGTTGATAAAACTAAGTTGGGTCGCACTAGTTAACGAAACGACGAGTTGACCGGGCGTCGAACCCGCCGTGCTCAACAGAGCATCCGCAGCCACGCCGATCCCTTTGGTCACGCTGCTGATGGTGAGCAACGACGAGTCGTACTGCAGCGTAAACGCCACGCTCGTTAAACCCGCGCCGCGACTGATCGTCAGCGGAATGCCAGCCGTCGTATCGGCTGGCAGGTTCACAGCCTGGCCAAATCCGCGCGCGAAATCGGGCAGACTCAGCGTCACCGTATTCGCAGCCGCCGGAGCGACCACAAAACTCGCGTGATAAGAATCACCGGCAATTCCATTGCCGTCGCCATCGAGCTGATCTCCTTGCGCGCCGACAAAGCCCGCCTCGCCACTGCTTAGTGTGATGGTGTACGTATCCGCCGGCAGCGTGCCGAATGAATTGCTGATCAGTTGATAGCCGCCGGTCCGCACAAACGTGGCTTGGTTTCTCGTTGCATTCCAAATTAGCGAACCGCGAATGCTACCCGTCGTTGCGCCGACCAAGGTCACATCGCTCGCACCATACACACCGTTCTGGTCGTAAAGATTGACGCTCGTGGTATTCACCACGCCATTGAAGTTCACCTGAAACCCGCTCGCCGTTGGCGTAAGCGATGTCACTCGCAGCAGATCGTTGTCGATGATGGTCGCTGTATGAACTGTCGTTGCGCCCGCAATTGCATTCGTGGGCGTGCCCATCGTCACGACAATGGTTTCATTCGGTTCGTCGAGCGTGTCGTTCACGAGGTTGATCGTGATCGACGCGGCCAGGCTTCCTGCCGCAATCATCAGCGGGCTCGCAGTCGCCAGCGTGTAATCTGTCCCATTTCCGCTCGCGGTGCCGCTCAGCGTGAAGGGAACGGCAACGTTGGCAGTCGTCGTTGCCGACAGCTGAGCGGTAATCGTGATGCTCGTCGTTCCTTCGCTTGCTGTCTGAGTCGCTGCAGTGAACTGCACCGTTGCCGCGGCCGGCACAAAGTAATCGGCAACCACCGGCAAGTGATCCGAGACCGTCGTGAGCAGATTCAAAATCGTGGTGCGATTGGCCAGACCGGGCAGCGCAGCATTACCTGCGTCATTGATGTTGCTATTCACTCCCAGGCTGCCGTTGTTGCCGAACGTGTGATACGAACCAGCGCGGTACTCCAGGCCGGTTCCATTTGTCAATTCGCCCGACATCAGCTGAAAGTCAAAACGGTCATCGAGCCCACCGCCGGTGAAATTCTGATTCGTGGGATTGTTGGCCGGAGTTTGCGTCAGAATCGAGCGGAAGAAATTGTTGTTGTGCCAGGCCCCCGGCAAATTGATCGGATCAAACGCCTGGCCATTGCCCGCCGACAACAACGTCTGGTACGCCGCTTCGCTGCTCCCCTGCAGATTGAAATCGCCTGCGTAGATGATGTTCACGCCCTGGCCCAGCGCGTCGGCATCGGCGCGGATTGCCGCGGCCTCGATTGCGCGACGAGCCATTTCCTCATCGCCGTCACTCGACTTGTAGTGACTCACATACAGATAAAACTCGGTGGCCGCGCTGCCGCCATCCGGCCGCATGTGATAGCGGAGCGTTTGTCGGGGTTGTCCGCTGGAACTAACCACTCCGATCCCGACTTCATCGAGCAGATCGAGCGTTTGCGTGTTGTAAACAAATCCCACCGTATCTGCACCGCTGCCGCTACCGTTGAGCGAGCCGCGTGCATAAATGCCCGCACCATAGATCGCATTCAGCTGAATAACAGCGTCTGCCGTGGTGGTCGCCTGGCTCCGCACTTCTTGCAGTGCAACCAGATCCACGGGGCGCGCGAGACCGTTGGTCACTTCATTCCCAATCGCCTGCAACACAGTTCCCAGATCGCTCGCCGGCAAACCATTGCCTCGGCCAAAGCTGTTGTCGGTCGCATGGACGTTGTACGTAACAAACCGCAGATCGCCGGCCAGCAAGCTCCGCTGCTCCAAGAATTCCAAGCGCAAACGACGATGCTTGATTCCGTTCGAGGCAGGCATCTCGATTCCCTAGAAGTCTTCAGCGCAAGAATAAACCTTGGGCCGCGGCAGAAACGTCCCAAGGTTATTTGATTCGATTGATTTCGAAACGGAACCTACGGTCCGGTTTCGTTGACGTTGTCAGCAGCGTTGTTGGTGTTGACGACAACGGTCAGGCCGGTGTCGACGGCGAGGCCGATGCCGGTCGAACTGTCGGCGGTGTCCTTGGCGTCCGACCAACCGAAGTGAGCGCTCGAGGCGCCGCTGCCGGCAGCGCCGTAGGTGACGCCCGAGACTTCGAAGCTTTGATCAGTCGCGCCGATGGCGTTGGCCGTGTCGGCCAATTCGGCGAGCACCGCGTCGCGGAGCATCGTCCAACCGCTGACCAGGCCGATGACCAGGATGGTGACGATCAGGATCAGCTCGACGCTGACCACGAAGCCGCCTTCGTCTTTCCACAACTTACGAACGAGATTCTTCACAGCAAACTCCTCACACATGGGTTTAGAACGCAGACCTTTGGACTGAACTTGGAAACACAGACCGCCGACACGGCAAGTCATTGAGAACTTATTTCCTCGGCTGGCGAACAACTCACCGGCCGGTTGATTCACCATCCTCCCGATGGTGGCCGCCTGGTCACTGAGTGCACCAGGCAGCGAGAAGATTTTCCGATTCATTTCGAATTTCAGATGAACGTTGCGAGAATTAAGCGCCCGTCACATCGCTCACAAAGACCGTGATGGCCTTGTCGTAGAACAGACCACCCTGATCGGTCGTACGCACGCGGATCTTGTAGCTCGTCTTGAGCTCGTAATCGAAGCTGTTCACCGCGAAGAGTTGATTCCCCACGATCGTGAACAGGGCGTTGTCGTCACCACCGAGGCCCGACGCCAGCGAATACGTGTGGGTATCGCCCGAGTTCGGATCGGTCGGTGTGAACCAGCCGATCAAGGCGTTCGGCCCAGCGTTTTCGGGGATGATGCTGCTCGAGAGCACGAGTCCCGTCGGCGCTACGTTCACCGGGTTGGCGACCGTGATGGTGAACGTCTTCGTGATCGAAGCATTTCCCTGATCGGTCGACGTGATGCTGATCGTGTAAGTCGTTCCCACCGGTCCGATGACTGCGGCAGGGGCGACTTGCAGCACGTGGCTGTTGATGATGAACTTGCCCGCGTCAGGTCCACTCAGGGTGTAAGTGAACGTGTTGCCGGGGTTCGGATCGGTCGTCGTCAGGTTGCCGACCACCGTGGCCGCGGGAGCGGCGGGCCGCACCGTCAAGTTCGACAGGCTGATGTTGGTCGGTGCCTGGTTGCCGGTCTCGACCACGTTGGCGATGTAGACCGTCACGGCCCGCTCGGTCGACAGACCACCCTGATCGGTGCTGCGAATGCGGATCTGGTACGACGTCTTCGCCTCGAAGTCGAAGCTGACGTTGGCCCGCAGTTCGTTGGTGCCGGTCGGGATCGAGAACAATGCGTTGTCAGCGCTGCCGGTGCCACTCACCAGTTCGTAAGTGAACGTGTTCCCCGGGTTGGCATCGACCGACGTAAGGAAGCTCACCAGGTCGTTCGGCAGGTTATTCTCGGCGATCGAAGTCGCCGTGAGATTGATGAAGGTCGGCGCGACGTTGGCTGCATTCCCAACCGTGATCGTGAAGGCCTTCGTGAACGACAGGCCGCCCTGATCGGTCGAGGTGACGGTGATGTTGTAGACCGTGCCGACGGGTTCGATCACGGGCGTAGCCATCCGCAGCATCGTGCCAGCGATCATAAACTTCGCAGCGTTCACGCCACCCAGCGAGTAGGTGAAGGTGTTGCCGCTGTTCGGATCGGTGGTCGTCAAGTTGCCGATGACCGTGCCGGTCGGAGACGACGGTGCGACCGTCGATCCCGAGAGGGCGATGTTCGTCGGAGCCTGGTTACCTGTCTCGGGGACGTCGGTGACGAAGATCGTAAAGACCTTCTCAACCGATGCACCACCTTGATCGGTGCTCTTCACACGAATCGAGTAGCTGGGCTTCGTCTCGAAGTCGAGATTGCCATTCGCACGCAACTGGTTACCGCTGATGTTGAAGCTGGCGAAGTCGGTGCTACCCGTGCCAGTCGTCATCAGCGTGTAGGTGTGCGTGTCGCTCGGCAGGTCCGGATCGGTAGTGCTCAAGAGACCAACCACACCGTTCACACCGGCGTTCTCAGCGATCGTCGCGTTCGACAGGCTGATGTTCGTCGGATTGCTGTTGAGGTGATTCACAGTGATCGTCACCGTAGCCGAACTGCTGAGGTTCCCTGCATCGGTCACCGACACAGTCAGTGAGTACGACGGAGTAACCGCCGAGTTAAGAGTGTTCGCCACGGTGATCACACCGCTTGGGCTGATCGCGAAAGCGTTGCCCGTGTTGCCGCCAGTGATCGCGAACGTCTTGGTATCACCAGCGTCGACATCATTGGCGACGACCGTGCCCACCGTAAAGCCCGTGGCCACAGTGTCGAGCACCGAGAAGCTTTGGTTGGCGATCGTTGGAGCTTCGTTGACGTTCGTGACCGTCACGGCGATGGCTTTGTCACCCGAGAGCGAGCCGTCGCTGACGCGGACGATCAGGTCGTAGACGTTGTTACCACCGATGTCCCCGGGGTTCTCGAAGTTGGGAGCCGAGAGGAACGACAGCAGGCCCAGATCGTGATCGATCGTAAACTTCCCAGCGTCGAGTCCACCCACGATGCTGTAAGCCAGCGTGGCGATTGCATCCGGATCGAGACCGGTGACCGTCGTCACCGCGGTGGTGTTCTCAGCAACGCTGAAGGCATTACCGCTGGTGATCGCCGGGGCTTCGTTGACATTGGTGAGGTTGATCGTGATCGTGGCACTGGCCGACAGGCTGCCGCCGTCAGTGACGCTCACGGTCAAGCTGTAGCTCGGAGTCGCTTCGAAGTTCAGCAGCGAACCGTTTGCGACCGTGATCGCTCCGGTGCTGGCGTTGATCGCGAAAGCACCACTGCTGTTGCCAGCGGTGATCGCAAAGCTCTTCGAGTCGCTCGCATCGACGTCATTAGCAACCACCGTGCCGACAGCCGCTCCATTCGCACTATTCTCGGCGACCGAGAAGGTTTGCGGAGCGATCGTCGGGGCCGAGTTCACGTTCGTGACGTTGATCGTCACCGTGTTGCTCGCCGAGAGATTGCCGCCATCGGTCACGCTCACCGTCAGCGTGTAAACCGGCGTGGTGTTGAAGTCGAGCTCAGCGGCCACCGTGATCACGCCGCTGGCACTGATCGCGAAGGCGTTGCCGGTGTTGCCACCGGTGATGGCGAACGTCTTGGTGTCGGCTGCATCGACGTCGCTGGCCAGCACCGTGCCGACCGTCGCACCAATCGCCGCTTGTTCCGAGACGCTGAAGGACTGAGCACCGATCGTCGGAGCTTCGTTGACATTCGTCAGCGAGATCGTCACCGGGACACTCACGGGATGAGTTCCATCGGTGACGCTCGCCGTCAGACTGAAGGTGTTCGTTCCTTCGAAGTTCAGCACCGCACCACTGGCCACGGTGATCGCGCCAGTGCTCGGATTGATCACAAAGTTGCTCGAACCAGTGCCGCTGAGCGAATAAGTCAGCGAGGCTCCGGCATCAGGATCTGTTGCCGAAACAGCACCGACGGCAGCTCCCGTCGTCGAGTTCTCGGCCACCGACAAGCTGTAGCTGGCGGCGCCGAACGTCGGAGCTTCGTCCACGTTTGTCAGGTTGATCGTCACCGTTGCCGATGACGATACCGGCGAAGCACCATCATCGGTCACGGTCACAGTGAGCGGGAACGACGGAGTCGTTTCAAAGTTCAACTGCGAGCTATCGGCTACGGTGATCGCACCGGTGCTGGCGTTGATCGCGAACGCGCCCGAGGCGTTGCCGCCGGTGATCGCGTAGCTCAGCGTCTGGCCCACATCGGCGTCGCTGGCGACAACCGTTCCTGCTGCCGCACCATTCGCACTGTTCTCGGCCAGGCTGAAGGCTTGGTTGGCGATTGTCGGCGAGGTGTTCGTCGAGAGCGTCACGTTGTCGATGGCCAGCATGTCGTCGTTGCCGGCATCGTTCAAGTCCTTCCAGCGAAGGAAGAGCGTGGCGCCCGGCGCCCAGCTGACTCCCGTCACCGTCGCCGAGACAGCCGTGCGATTAGCTGCGAGGTTGCCATCGAGCACCACATCGGCGCCGGTCACTGCAGCGGCGACTGGCGCGGTGAAGTCGAGGGCCGTCACCGAGGTGAAGCCGGTCGTCGCGCCCAGCGAAGTGGCCGTCGTGCTGTAGTCGAACGTCAGCTTATTGACGGCCGAGGCGTGCACGCCATCCTTCCACTGTTCACCGACAAAGCTCAGCGTGAAGTTGCTCAGCGGCGCGCCGCTGTTGTTCACAATCGCCAAGCCCAGATAGGCTTGCAGGCTGCCGGACGAGAACGCACCCAGCGACCGTTCGTTCGAGCCAGGATTACCGTAAAGGAAAGTATCCCCCGTGGTCGAAGTGCCGCTGTCGATCTGAATGCTCTGCTCAGCGTTGCCGCCCACCGTGCCGAACGTACCGCCGTATTCGATCACGCTCCAACCAGCCGGCAGAACCATCGCCGTCGGCAACGTCAACCGATCGGCAGGAACTGGCGTCGGCAGTAGGTTATCGAAGTTCTGCGTATACACGCCCGTGAACGAAGCCGGTCCAACCGGCGCCACGATGTTGATGTTCACCACGACACCGGTGATCGTGTTCGCACCATCGCTGACCGTCACGGTGAAGCTATCGGTTTGGCCAGCCGTTCCCGTCGTGCCGGTGTAGCGAATCGCGTTGCCGAGCGAGCTACTGGCGTTCAGGTCGGTCGAGGTGAACGACGTGATGGCTGCACCGTTCTTCGTTAGCGTGCCGCGAGTCGGCGCACTGGTGATGGTGTAGGTCAGCGTGGCGTTCTCCGGATCGGCAAAGCTCAGCAGCGCACTGCCGAGTTGAATCACCTGGCCGGGATTGATCGTGATCGTCCGGTTCAACGTTTGAATCGGCTGTTCGTTGACGTTCGTCAGGTTGACCGTCACCGTCGACGTGGTGACTGCGGAAGTGGAATCCGTCGCAGTCACCGTCAACGTGAACGTCGGCGTGACCTCAAAGTTCAGCTGCGAGCCATCATTGACTTGAATCACACCGCTGCTGTTGATGCTGAAGGCACCAACACCCGTGCCGTTGCCAGCCGTGATCGCATAGCCAGTGATCGTCACACCGGTATCCGGAACCGCCGTGGCCGTGCCCACCGTGATGCCATTCGCCGTGTTCTCCGGCAGCGAGAACGTCTGATTCGCAAACGTCGTCGGTTCCACGACGTTGGTGAGGTTGATCGTGACCGGAGCATTCACCGTCGCGGTGCCATCGCTAACCGAAGCCGTGAGCGCGAAGCTCGCCGTCCCTTCGAAGTTGAGCGTCGCGCCCGCAGCCACCGTGATCGCACCCGTGCTCGGGTTGATCGCGAAGTTGCTCGAACCAGTGCCGCTCAAGCTATAGACCAGCGTGGTCCCCGCATCGGCGTCGTTGGCCGATACACTTCCCACGGCAGCGTTCGTAGCCGAGTTCTCCGGCAAGCTGAACGTATACGGCGAGCCCACGAACACCGGCGGGTTGTTGACCGGAGCCGCAAACACCACCGCACCATCGACGGAGTCGGTATCCGCATTCGTCGGCGCCGGAATCAACGTCAGATCGATGAAGTCGGTATCAACGACCGACGCCCCACTCCGCAGATTCAGCTTCGTCGTTCCCGTCGCTCCCGCCACCACCGTGGCTCGAATCGTGAACAGCGCGCCCACCGTGCCGAACGCGTACTGCGGCGAGGCGCCTCCCGACGACGCCGTTACCTGAACCAGGCCCGGCGAAGGAATCGTGTACGCCCCGCTGAAGCCTGCACCGGCCAGAAAGCTGCCGAAGCTCAAGCTCGTCGGCGCTCCCGCCGAACCGGGAATCGTCAGCTTCGTGGGGTCGTAGCTGAATGTCAGATCAAAACCATTCATCGTGATGCCCGACGGTTCCGTCACTTCCAGCATCACCGGAATATCAACCTGAATTCCATTCGCGGAATTTCCATCCGCATCGACCGACCCCGACAAGTTATTCGGGATGAACAACTTCGGATCCGGACCAGGAGTTCCCACCGGCGGCGTCACGCCCACCGGCAGCGCCGGAATGTTCGGCACCACAATGTTCAAAATCTGCCGCTGCACGAAGCCGGTATCTGCAGCTGCGAACGACAAGCTGTGGTTGATGTCGCCGACGATATACGGATCGGCCAATTGGTAGGCCGCGAAGCCCGAATTGATTCCCAAGATCGCCCGCTGGATCAGGCCTGTATCGGCTGCGTTGTACGACTGCGAGCCATTGACGTCGCCGAGGAACGATGAAATGTGCAAACCGTTGTCGATCAATGTCGGCAACGGGCCAGAGCTCACGCTGCCGATTTGCACGTTGGTGAATGTCAACAAATCTTTCGCGGCGTAAGTTGCCGTGTCGGGTACGGCCGATACAAACTCACCCAGCGAAAGCGCGTCGGCAGTGGCCGCGAAGGCCGAGGCACTGCTCATCGTAACTTGCACCACGCCTGGGCTGACCGCCGTAAAGGTCGCCGAAGCGCCCACGATTGCCGGATTGACCACGAAGCTGGTGACCGACAGCAACGTCGGATCGAAGTTCAAACGGAAGCTGACGCTGGCCACATTCGTGCCGTCGCTGATCACCACTGGCAGCCCAGTGGCCGCCGTGTTCGGCACTCGCACTGCCTGGCCATAACCGCGGGCGAAGTCGGGAACGCTAATCGTGACCGTTCCCGTCGCTGGCGTCGCCACGTTGAACGTCGTCGTGTAGTCTCCCGCCGTCGCGCCAGCGAAATCTCGCAGGGCATTTCCGGCCAGGTCGACAAAGCCGTCGGCGGCGTTGCTCCGCAGCGTCACCGTGTAAGTATCTGGCGCCAGAATTCCCGGCACACGACCGGCCGCTTGGGCAACGCCCGTTTCGGTCGTCAGCATGCCGGTCTTGATGAACGTGAATGCCGTGTTGGTGCTATTGAATACCACCGAGCCGCGAACCGCGCCGGTAGTCGTACCCACCAAGGTCACGTCCGCCGCGCCCAAGATGCCGCCAGCACCCGTTTGCTGGTAGAGATTCAGATTCGCGGGATTGACCGGCCGATTGAAGGTCACCACAAAACCAGTCGCCGTCGGCACGATGCTGGCGATCGCGAGCGGACCGGCGCTAATCGCCACACTGCCATCGACATTCGCATCGGTACTGCCATCGGTGATTGCAGGACCGAGCAAGAACAAGTTCGGCGTGGCATCGCTGATGTTGGTCGCGGCTCGCAGATTGAGCTCGCTCGCTCCAGCGGCTGCCCCGGCAGCAACGTTGAAGGTGACGTTCGCCAGCGTCACGGTCGTGCCACTGGTGATCAACGCGCCCGCAGTTCCGGTCGCAGTGAAGACCAAGTTGCCGGGAGTGCTGCTGCTGGTATCGAGGCTGAAGCCAGCGAGCGGTCCACCGGCCAGATTGATCGAGTTGAAGGTGAACTTCGAGGAATCGTAAGCGAGCGAAATGACCGCGCTGCTCACGGCAGCGCCATCGACTTCGGTGACGTTGAGATTCACGGGCACAACAAGCGTGCCACCGGCGTTCGCCGTGAGTGTGGTCGGAATGAAGACTCGGCCTTCGCTCCGATCGGTCACGTTGATCGTCACCGTGCCATCGGTCGACAAGGCAGGGCCGCCGTTGTCGGTGACGCGCACCGTCGTGGTGTAGCTCGGAGTCGTTTCGAAATCGAGCGCGTCGGTCACCGTTATCTGGCCGGTCGTCGCGCTGATCGTAAATGGCCCACTGACCTGCGTCGGCGAACCAGAGACCACGAAGGCATAGCTCAGCGTTTGTCCGGCATTGGCATCGCTCGCGACCACCGTTCCCACCGTGGAGCCACTCGCGGCGTTTTCGGCCACGCTGAACGATTGAGCGTTGATCGTCGGCGCGGTGTTGCCGCCGAACGTGAAGTTGACCGTGCTCAGCACCTGAGCGCCAGTCGAAGTGGTCCAGTTCGCTTTGTCGGCAACCAAGGCTCGCAGCTCAGCCGCCGTGCCATTCGTCGTGCCGGTGTATTGAGCATTGCCGATCGTTCCCGTCGCGGCCAACGGTGCAACCGCCGAAGTGCCGATCGTCAGCTGACCAGGCAAATAGGTCGTGGTCGAATCGACCACCTCGCCCGACAGATACAAGTTGTTGGTGTTGACTGCGAACAGGAACGTCGGCACGAAGGAAGCGCCGACATACGCGATCAAGCTATCGCCCGTGCCGTTGAGACCAAAGCTCCCCGCCACGGCAGCAGTGCCGCCGCCGGTGACGGTGAGAACCGTGCCATCGACTTGAATGATCACCTTAGTCCCCGCGGCGAGACCGCCAGCAGGAGCCGTATAAGTCACCGTTCCTTCCGTCAACGTGAAGCCAAAGCCATCCCAGCCGTTGTCGGTGAAATTGATCGGCGAGTTCGGCTCCAAGTTGACCAGCGGCACGAACGAGAACTGATCGGGGTTCGAAGTGTTGATGCCCGTGAGCACCACATCGCCAGCCGTCAGCGCTTGATAGTCGTCGTTAACGATCGCGGCCGTTGCGATCGGGCTCGCCAGCGTCGCACCGTTCGTCGGATTCGACAACGTGACGGCAAACCGCTCGGTCGTTTCGATGCTGGTGTCGCCGATCACGTTGACCGTGATCGTCTTCACCGCTTCGTTCACGGCAAAGCTCGTTAGCCCCGTCGGGAACGCGCCGTTTTCGAAATCAGCTGCGGTGGCTGGGCTCGTTCCCGAACCGGAAACGGTCCAAGTCACATCGACGGCTGTCGACAGATCGCCCGCGCGAGAAATCGTGAAGGTGTACGCCGTCAGGCCGCTGTTGCCTTCCGACTGCGAAAGCGAACCCAAGCTGGTGCTGATCGACAGACCGCTATTGGGAACACCCGGGCTGACATTGGCGCCCGGCGGCAGATTGGCGGTGGCTTTGTTGGGGTCGTAGGTGACGCTCGAGGGAGTGCCCGTGTCGGCAATATCGCCACCGTACCAGGCGGCAGAGGAGAGCGGCGTGGTGTTGTTGTAAATGCGTGACGCGGCATCGGGAGTGCCGGAGCCATTCAGCGGGAAGGGCTCGTTATGGATTTCAGCACCACCATAGACCTTGCCTGCATACAGACCCGCATTGGCATCTGAATTGTCGGTCCAACCCACGGCGTCGACGAGCGAGGCACCTGCCGGCAGATCGAGCGTGCCGTCGTCGTTGGTGTCGAGGTCCATGTCGAGGGCCAGCGGCGTGGGGCTGAAGATAATCGCCATGGTCTGGGCCGTGTTGATCAAGCCTCGGCCATTCGCGACGTCGAGCAGCGAGCTGCCAACGACAGTCGTCGGCCCGCTGACCGTATGGCCACCGGTTGTCGCTGCAATGATCAGCAAGCCGTTCGATCCCAGCGTGGCGTTGCTCAGTTCGCTCATGAACCAGACGTTGCCCGTGTTAGCTGGCGTGACCGAGCCGCCGTCGATTTGCACGACGTAGTAGCTGCCCAGCGTGGTGCCAGGCGTGCCGCGAACCTCGATGTATTCGTACGGGCGGTCGTTGTTCGTCGGCGGGTTGGCGACGAATTCATTGAGCAACACTTGCGAAGCCTGTTCGTTTTCGCGAATGGTCAGCACGCTCGTGGTCGTGCCGGCGAGCGTAGCGCCACCGGTCGGATTCGACAGGGCCAGGTTGATGGTCTTGTTGGCATTTAGCGTCAGGTTGTCGGTGATCGGAATCGTGAACGTCTTCGGCGTGTTGTCGCCATTGGCCCAATTCAACGTGCCGCTGGTCGTCGTATAGTCGGTGCCAGCCACTGCCGTTCCGCCGGGAACCGTGCTGTAGTTCACCGCGATAGCTCCGGCCGCGTTGCTCACGCGATTTACCGTCACCGTAGCCGTTACGCCGTTCTCGGTAACGTTGTAGGTCGGCGAGCTGAACGAGAGGGATCCATTGGGCGCGGTGGTGTTTGCCGAGAAGGCGAAATTATCAACGGCCAAACCGTCGTCGTTGCCGGTGTCGTTGATGTCGGTCCAACGCAAAATCAAATCCGTGCCAGCCGCCCAGCTAATACCGCTGATCGTCTTCGTGATCCCAGCCGTGAGCCCCGCGGTGTTGCCATCAATGGGTCCTTCGGTGCTGCTCGTGACCGGAGCCGTAAAGTCGAGGCCGCTTTCTCCCGTAAAGCCAGTGCCATCGATCGTGCCGCCCGGCGCGACACCAATGGCGTACTCAAAGTCGAGGACGTTGGCGCCAGTTGAAGAGCCCACGCCATTCCGCCATTGCTCGCCATCGAACGTGATCGTGAAAGTATCGAGCGTCGAGCCTGTCGTATTGCGGATGACAGCGCCGAAACGCGAAATCGTTGTGCCCGATGCTGTCGAGCCGAGAGCCCGATCGCTCGCGCCGGTCGCTCCATAGCTGTAGATCGATCCCGAACCGCTCGCGCCATCATTCACATTGAAGAGAGCGTTGTTGCCGGTGCCTGCATACTTCGAGAAATACCAGCCGGTGATCGGCGTGCTCGCGAATTGCGTGTCGGCCAGGTGGAACGGGCCGTTCCCGGACAAGGTCACCGTTCCGGTGTTGATCAGCGAGTTGAAGTTCTGCGAGTAAGTGACGCCAGCCGCGTTGTAATTGACATAGGTAGGAGCTGCGACCACATCGAGCGTGCCGACGAACGGACTCGAGTTGCTCGCTTGGAAGCCCGCGCCGGGAATAAAGAAGGCTTGAATGTTGTTGTACGTTCCTGCCGGCACCGTGGTGGTGACGATGTTGAACGTACCATTCACGCCCGTGCCGCCAATCGATGTCGTCGTGGCGAGCAGCGTGCCGCTCGATCCGCCATTGCGAATTTCGATCGTGCCGGCTGGAGTTCCGCTGCCGCTGCCGGCGACTACCGTTCCCGCAAACGTGATATTGTCACCAGCGGCCGCGTTGACCGGAGTAACCGTCGTCAACGCAGTCGTGGTCGCAGCCGCCGACGAGGTAACGACCGAAGTTACCTGGAAGTCATAGCTCCCTTCATCGGGATCGTTGTTGGCGATGGTGATCGTCGCGGTCTGCGTGGCCACGATCGTCGGAATCATCCGCACGACGAAAGTCGCCGAAGCGCCAGCCGCGATAGTGCCGGACGGCTGCGTGAGGATCGAGAAGTTGCTGCCGCCGCTAATCCCGACAAAGTTGGGACCGCCCGACAGTACCAGCGGCTGCGCGCCGAGGTTCTGAATCGTAAAGGTTCGATCGATGGCCGCGCCACCTTGCACCGCTGCGCCAAAGTCCGTGCCGTCTGCCGTGCTCGGAGTATTGTCGCCGTCGGCGATGTTCAGGCCGCTCCCTTGAATGTTGATTTCGGGAGTTTCCACGATCGTAAAGACGGCCGAGGTGCCCGGCGGCGAGATCGAGTTATCGCTGAGCAACCAGTTGCTGGCCGTGTTGATCGAAGCCCGCACGACTGCCGGCGAGCCGGACTCGATGGAACCAGCGATGTTCGGATCGTATTGCCCGTTGTCGATATTGCCGATCGACACAGCGTTCGTGCCCAGCACCACGCCGGCCGGGAAGGTCGAGGGAACTTCACCGAAGTAAACAGCGGCGAGCACAGTTCCCGTCAAGGCATTCGTGCCGCCGAACGTCGGATTAAAGACCGCGTGAATCGACTCGCCACTGGTCGACAAGCCGAAGGCTGCGTTGGCATCGACTGCGCCGGTCGTTGGCACGATGCCGGTCCATTCCGGAGTATTGGCTACGCTTCCGCCACCCGGCGCTGACGCAAAGGAGAACGTGGTTCCAGCGGTTACTGCCGTCTGTGCCACCCAGCGCAGACCACTTTCATTGGCCTGGAACGCGGTGCCATTGAAAGGGCTGTCGAAGAAGTAAATCGTGGTGCCGACGCCCATATCGCGGAGCGCGACAAATTGGAAGAAGTCCGAATCCGGCGCACCCGAATCAGAGTGAACGGCAGTGAACGCGATATCGCCGATCACCAGCGGCGTGGCAGCATTCAAGTCAATCGTGAGCGTATTGGCCGTTTGATCCAGATCGACACCGCCATTCGCCGTGCCGCCGTTGTCCTGCACTTGGAACGTGAAATTGGCGTAGTTCAACCCAGCCGTCGCGCCACCAGCTGCGGCAAATTTCAATTTGCCGCCGAGGATGTCGGCCACCGGAATCACATCGTTCACGCCGACGGCAACATTGTTGCTCGTCAAAGTGCCAACGGCTGGCAGACTGGCGATCTTCACTGCGAGCAGCGTATTCGCGGGAGTATCAGTCGCATCCGCAAAACCAAAGTCGTTGGGAACGAAGACATAACCGGCTGCGATCGAGGCAGTGACCGTCTTGTCGGCGCCGGCCGGAGCGTCATTCACGCTCGTGACGTTGAAGGTAAAGGCATTGGCCGAGCCATCCAGGTTTTGTCCACCGCCGGCCAGGCTGCCGTTGTCTTCCACTTGGAAAGTGAGCGTGGCGTAAGCGATCCCATTCGCATTGGCGACCGGCGTGAAGAGGAGGTTCGGGATATTGGCTACCGTGACGAAGTCACCCGCAGCAACCGGGCTGCCACTGAGAGTCAACGTTCCCGCCGTCGGCAACGTAGTGATCTTCACCCGCGCGAAGGCATCGGCAGGCGTATCGTTGGGATCGCTAAAGCCGAAATCAGCCGCGGCAAAGGTGTACGTGCCGTCTTCATTGAACGTGACGGTCTTGTCGGTTCCTTGCGGAGCCTGATGGGCGGCGGCTGGAGCTTGCGTGGTGAAGGTCGCCACGGACGAATAGCTCGTGCCGCTGGCATTGATCGCGTAGGCCTTGAACGAATAACCCGACGACGCCGTCAAGGGAGAGACGCTCGTCGTGAAAACTCCCGTCGTCGTTCCGCCTTCGACAACTTTGATAACTCCCGAGCCGCCAATGAGCGGATCGGCGTTGTCGGATGTCAGTGAGTAAACAACGCCGCGCTCGGTGATGCCAGTTCCGGCGGTGATGTTACCACCCAGCGTGGCAGCCGTTTCAGTGATGGCCGCGCTCGTCGGAGAAGTCACCGTTGGCGAAGCAACGACCGAAAAAGTCCAATCAGTCGTCGCGCCTGGAGCCACATTTTCCCAGTTCGCAGCCGTATTTCCAATGGCCGCGAGAAGGGTTGTTTGGTTGCCTGAATAGCTTGCGCCCGTGGTCTTATACCGTCCAAAGGAGCCAATGGTGGGCGTGATGAACGTACTGCCGGTCGTCAGGCCCAAGGGCCGCTGGCTCGGCGAAGTGCCAATCGCGGCTCCATAGATAAATGCCGTCGGCGTGGTGCTGGTGGAGGTCGGAGCAGTGTAGATGTAGATCTCGTCGTTGTTGTTACCAAGACCAAAGCTCGACGTGGTGGAATAGTCATAGGCAGTCGCAGAGACCGCGCCAGCTCCCCAAGGCAGGCTGATTACCGTTCCGGCGGGAATCGACTGGCCATTCTTGACCGTAAAGGTGGCCACGCCTTCCGCCAGATCCGTGAACGCCGCGCCGCCATCGGCAGCAATTTCATTGTCGCCAATGAAGAAGGTCGTTCCCGCCGACAGATCGCGTAAGGCGACGATCATGAAGAAGTCATTGGGGCTACCTTGAGTGTTGTAGCCCACCACGGCGACGTCACCGGCAGCCAGCGTCGCGCCGACCGGGGCGTTTACGGTCAAGGTCGACCCAAATGCAGCGGAGTTGCTGCCCGAAAATCCCGCCGTGGGAACGTAGAAGGCCTGCAGATTGTTGTAAGTGCCAGTCGGCAACGTATTCGAGGTGATGGTGAACGCGCCATTCACGCCGCTACCAGTGATGGGAGCGGTGGCGAGCAACGTGCCGGCCAAACCACCATTGCGAATTTCAACGGTACCTCCAGGAGTAGTCGTTCCACTATCCGCGACCACAGTGCCTGAGAACGTCACGTTGTCTCCACCAGTGACCGTTAGCGGGGTCACCGTGGTCAGAGACGTTGTGGTGGAAGTATTCACACCCACGGCATCGACCGTGCCGCGAATATCAAGACCGTACTGACCAGCAGCAGGAGAATTGAACCCCCAGCCACCTGTCGTAGTCTGGCCACTTGCATAGTAGCGCAAAGTAACCGTGGTGCTGTCGGGCACGTGCTGCAACGCGGTAATACCACTCAAACTGATTTGCGGCATGGCTGCATCAGCGGTGAGGCTGAACGGCGAACCAATCAACGTAAAATTCGTGCCATCCGTGCTGTAGGCAAACTGTCCAGAAGCGCCAGGGGCCGCGCGAAAAGTCGCAGTACCGGCGAAGCGGGCATCGAGCGTGCCCAAATTCAGTTCAAAGCCAGGAGACGCCGAAATGGTCGCCTGGAAGTAATCGGTGTTGGCAGTAGAGATTCCATTGTTCTGAAATCCAGTCGTGCGGAAAGAATTGCTCGCTGTGCTCGCTGCCGCAGTAGCGCCGCGGGTTACGTTGGTTGAAGCATCTAAGTTCGATGCCACGAAGTCGGCAGGAGAAGTCGCGACACCCGTGTTTTCACCAAAGAAGTCCCAGGAAAGCAGCTGCGCCATCAGAGAGCGATCTTCCAGCCCTTCAACTTGACCCTTCCGAAACTGATTAAAAAATTCCCGCCGGCGCTGCGAAGTGACCGACTTGCGTGTGCGACGTCCAAACAAGCTACGAAACATGTCCGCCAGATTCTTGAACATCGACAAGGTCCTTACGGGAGATAGATGACTGCTGTGGGCGCGGGCCAGATACGACTGCAATACGAAACAAGCACTCGCGCTCACGGCGCTGGAGTGCTGAAGTTGTGCGAGCGTGCGTGCGGGAACGAACACCAGCGAGAGGATTTCTGCTGGCTGCTCAGGCAGACTGGGCAATTGGCGGTGCGTGCGAATGAATCCCTGCACGCCACTAGCAATCACGCCTGGCTCTGACCCATTGCCCGGGGGGCAATTGCCAGAACGGTGAGGAATCTAGAGCTCGATTGTTGAGATTTGGTTAATCGAGCGATAAGGAAGAGTGCTTTTCCGGTTAACTGCCGAAAATGCGCGCGCAAATACCTCAAGAGTTTGTGCAAACAAAATCGCAAATAGCCCACAACCTCCTCCCAAATGGGAGCTGAGATTTTCGCAGTCGTGGGGCCTTGCAGTGCAGAATTGCCGCGAAAAACGGCGATTTACTGCGCGGGCTGGGCGTAGATGGCCTGCAGGAATCGGTTGTCGTAGGGGTTCGCGCGATCGCCGCCCCAGTTGCCGATGATTTCCGCTTGGCGGCCGATGTGCTGGGCCTGATAGGGGCGAAAATAGTACGCCCCGCCGTATGGCGCTTGATAGGCGTGATGCGGATACATCTCGCGGGCTGCAGTCCATTGCTCCTGACGGGCGGCCTGCCGCCATTGCCGGGCAGGAATTTGCGCATCGGCTTCGCAGCAGGTTTGCGTCGGTTGAACCACGGTCTGTGGCAAGGTCGCTGGCGGTGCAACTGGCTGCTGGGCAGTCACCAGCGCCACTGGTTTCACCGGATAGTGCGTTGGATTGCCCGCCGCTAGCGAATCCCGCTCGGCAAGAGCTCGCAGCCGATCGAAGGCTTCGACTTTAGGAATCTCGCGTTCGCGAAATGGCGATTTCGCTGGTGCTTCCGCAATCCACCGACTGCTGGTTGTGTCTTGCGCGAACAGCGAACCAGCGAGCAATCCACCGAACAGCGGCAGCCAGCAGCAATGGCAAATTCGGTGGTTCATGATTGCAAGTTCCCACAACAGACTCAGAGCAGGTTCGCGCCTCTTCGAAAGTATCGACTGCGCAAATCGCAACCAATTGTGAAAAATTGATGTTCTTGGCAGCAGAGCTCGCCGCAGCCCTTGCCAGTCTTGCTACTGCCAGCAATGCTGCCTCGGCCGCTATCCCACGACTGCACCATGCCCGATCTTCCCTGGCTATTCTTGCTTCGCTTTATCGTCTGCATCCTGGCGGGTTGCATTGCGGTGAGCACCGATTTGCGTGACCGCAAGATTCCCAATTGGCTCACACTGCCCTTGCTCCTCGCCGGCGTGGTCTTCCGCGGCAGCACTGAGTTTTTTCCGGGCTTGCTCGACGCCTTGTCCGGCTTCGGCGTCGGCTTCGGTATTTTTCTGCTCCTCTGGCTCTGCCGCAGCAGCGCCGGCGGCGATGTGAAATTCATGGCCGCGGTCGGCGTGTGGCTGGGGCCGTATCACACCTTCGTAGTGATCGTCGCCTCGGCGGTATTGATGCTCGTGTGCATGACCTGCTTGCTGATCGGTCGCTTATTCATAACCGCGACGGCCACCACCGTCGGCAGCGAAGGGAAGACAAACCTGCTGTCACATACCGTTCCGTATGCTCTGCCGGCGACACTCGCCATCGTGCTGCGGCTTGCGCACCTGCTTCTCATCGGCCGATCTTCTTAGCAACTGTTCACGCCGTCGAAAATTATTCGACACCATATCAGTCACGAATCCGTGCGGTGGAATATATAACAGGTTATAAAATTTTACGCGATTATGGCAACGTCTTGGCAGTCAACGCCTTGCGAAAAAATTACGCGGTGAAATCAGTCCAGGCCTATAACCTCTTTATAACCATCGCCGTTTGTTCGCGTGCGAATCGATTGCTTCCACAACCAGGCTCCTTTCGACATAGATCGGCTGCTCTCAGCGCGCACCGGTAGCGCAGAGACGACCTTCGTTTTCAAACAACATCAACCTAATTGAGAAAGAACACTCGCCAATTAAACGCGAATGTGATGACAACTTCGGTCAACGCTTTGCAACAAAGGTAGCCATTCACGCCAGCGACGCTGTCGCGGCGAGCGACGGGAGGGCGAGGCTCCCGCCGAGCCGCCGAGGTGGAATTGCGAAGGCCGTTGGCGACTGCTTTCGACCGGCGCGGCTCGGCAGGAGCCTCGCCCTCCCGAAATCAGCGCCAGCGCGAACGGCTAACAACAAAGGCGACCATGTCACCCCTCGCTCACGCGTCGGGCTACCTTTTCGTTGCTGCGCAACGAATCACATGCCGAGCGCAGCGAGGTAAAGGTAGCCCGACGCGTAAGCGAGGGAAGAAGCGGGTACAGCCGTTCCCGCGCGAATGGTTGCCACAAAAGCTCTTACTTCCTGAGCACTCCAGACCTGAGTTGTCATTGATCCTCTTAGAATGAAGTGCTCGATTGACGTTGATAAATTAGTGCAAAAATACCGCCGACCTATGCGGCAACTGTTCGCTAATGGCGACGTTTCTTCCGCTTGCGCAAAACAGGGTCCGTGTGAATCAATCCGAGCCTGACCTGTGCCATTACCGAGGATTTCGATGGTTTTGCGCCCGCATGGTGGGGGTTATTTCACCATGCACGCCGATTTTCGAACCTCGCTGCGGCGGTGATAAGGGCGAGATGGCCGGCTTCGTTTGTGAAGATTACTCGCGGATTAAGTTAAGAGCATTCTAGTAATCCTTGACATCAAATTACCTCGTTTCACAATGGCCGTTCCTCTCGCGTTGCTCGCTGTTTTTCTGATTGGAATTGCCCCTTGAGGCAGATCTCACCAGGCACGTTGCTGCTCCTCTTCTTTGCCGGCGTGATCGGCTTGGGAGCTGCGTACTTCGTGCGCAAAAGCTTGCAAAAACCCGCGCCGCCGCCGATCGTCGCCAAGCCGAAAGAGCCGGTGTATCTGGTGATCATGGCTTCGGTCGACTTGCCGCCGGGGCGAGTGATTCACTCCGGCGACTTCATGAACGTTCGCTATTCGCAAGCACAGTACGTGGCCCGCAAGTGGCCCGCCGTAATGCTGGCCGATGGCAAACAGATCGTCGGGCGAACGTTGAAGAAGCAACTCAAAAAGGGTGATCCCTTCGAGCCCGATTCGTTCTACCCTGAGGGAACGGGCCCTGATATTTCCGAGCTCATCGAGCCCGGTTTGCGAGCGGTGACGGTGAATGTGCTCGGCGACAGTTCGTTCCCCGCGCAGGCCATGCCCGGCTCGGTGGTCGATGTAATTTTTCGCGCCAAGGCGAATCCGGAACAGCGCATTCCCGAAGTCACGCGCACGCTAATGGAGCGGGTGAAGATCCTCGCCATCGGCAACAACGCCACGCCCGGCATTCAGGGCGGCATCGATCCTAAGAGCGAAGCGCAAGCCGTGACGCTCGCTGTTTCGCCGCACCAAGCCACGATTCTGAAAGTCGCCGAAGGGCATGGCGACTTGACCCTCGCCCTTCGCGGCAGCAGCGATGCCGAAGTCGACGCGCTCAATCCTGATCTAACATTGTCGCAACTTCTGCGAATTCCGCCCGAGCCGCCGCCTCCCGCGCCTCCTCCTCCGCCGTTTGTCGCCGAAGTCTATCGTCACGGTCAGCGGCAAACATTGACGTTCAAACCGACCGGTGGCGTGCAAGCCGATCAAGGAAACCCGCCAGCGGTTGTTCCACCGCCTGTCGTTCCGCAACTGCCGCCCGCAAATGCCCCGCCGGCTGATCCTGCCCCACCTGCTCCGCGCAACAATGCGAATCCGCCGCGAATGAATCGTGTCAGCTAGTGACCTATGAACGCTTCAGCACAAGCTACCACGCGCGAGCGTCTCGCCCGCGTGCAACAACTGCACGGGCAACTAGTGCAGTCGCTCGAATGGCGCGGCCTTGATGAATCGAATCCGGAGCAACTGCGAGCCGAGCTCCGCACTCCGGCCGAAGCCCTTTGCCGTCGCCGGTATCCACAACTATCGGCCGAAGAACAAGAGACAACTGTCGCCGCAGTGGTAGCAGAAATTGTCGGCTTGGGGCCACTCGAGCCGCTGCTGCACGACGCCGAGATCAGCGACATTCTGGTGAATCATCCGCGCGAAGTTTTCGTGGAACGATTGGGCGTGCTTAGTCGCACCGAGATCGAATTCGCCGACGAACGGCACCTGCTGCGGATCATTCAACGCGTTGCGAGTCGCGTCGGTCGCCGCATTGATGAATCGAGTCCGATGGTCGATGCGCGATTGCCTGATGGTTCGCGCGTGCATGCCGTTGTTCCGCCGCTTGCCCTGCGCGGTCCGACGCTTTCCATTCGCCGCTTCGGAGCGCAGCCCCTTACGATTCAGAACCTCGTGCAGAAGAACTCGCTCTTGCCGCCGATGGTGAACTTTCTCGCGGCTGCCATTGAAGCGCGGATCAGCTTTCTCATTTCAGGCGGCACGGGCAGCGGCAAAACGACGTTGCTCAATGCACTCTCGGCATACATTCCCGCCGGCGAACGACTGGTGACCATCGAAGACGCGGCTGAGTTGCAGTTGAAGCACGAGCACGTTGTGGCGCTCGAAGCCCGACCGAACTCTGCCGAGGGACTCGGCGCCGTGACAATTCGCGACCTGGTTCGCAACAGCTTGCGGATGCGGCCCGATCGCATTCTCGTCGGTGAAGTGCGCGGCGTGGAAGCGATGGATATGCTGCAAGCGATGAACACAGGCCACGAAGGTTCGCTGACGACGATCCATGCCAACGATGTGGGCGATGCCCTTTCGCGGCTCGAAATCATGCTCGGCATGACGGGCTTCAATTTTTCAGTGCCGGTCATGCGTCAGTATGTTGCCGCGGGAATCAAGCTCATCGTGCAGCTGTCTCGTCTTAAAGGCGGCGTGCGGCGGGTGACTAGAATCGCGGAAATCACCGGCCTGAAAGAGGGCGAGTATCAGCTCGCAGAGATCTTCGGTTTCAAGCAAACGGGCACTGATGCACAAGGCGTTGCCCAGGGCGAATTCTACGCGACCGGCTATGTGCCTCGGTGCATCGAACGCATTCGCGCGGCGGGCGTTGATTTGAGCGATGCCGACTTTGCGCCGCAGCGCTGGAGCACTGAGTCCGCGCGCCATGCGGCGCGAGCCGAGCAGGTGAGTGTATGAGCCACGATGCTGCAGCCCGCCCGCATATCGTCGGCGAAGCAATCCAGCCGCCGACCGGCGCAGACTGGCAGGCGCGTCTTGATCGCTGGCTTTTCTTTCAAGTACGCGAATCGGGACTTCCGCTTTCTGCACCGGCCGCGATGATTGCGATCGTCGGCAGTAGTTTGCTGGCTGGTGGCTTGTGCTTTGTCATTTACGAGAATGAACTCGTTGCCGCCGTAGTCGCGGCTGTGGTTGCAATTGTCGTCACGCTGGGCGGCTTCATCCTGGCGAGCATTCGCCGTCAGCAAACGCTCGGCATTCTGCCGCGGTGGATCGAGATGCTTGCTCGTTCGCTGTCGGTCGGACAGGGCCTGGCTCATGCGTTGCGGTCGAGCCTGCCAAAGCTGAGTGGTTCGTTTGCGGCCGATGTTCGCCGAAGTGCGGATCTGCTCGACTTGGGATTGCCCGTGGACGAGGCACTTCGCGATCTCGGCGCGCGTCATCAGTCGCTCGAATTGCAGATGACGCTCAGCGCGCTCGCCATGCATAGTCAAACGGGCGGTGATCTGGTCGCAGCGCTGCGACGTCTCGCTTTGGTCGCGCAGCAGCGACTCGATTATCGGCGACAATCGCAGGCGGCTAGTTCGACCGCGAGGTTTGCCGCCATTTGCCTGGCCATCGCGCCGCCGGCGATCTTTGCCTATTACTGGTACACCGGGCAGTTCGTCGACAGGCTGCTGAACGACCCCACCGGCCAGTTCGCGCTCGGCTTGGCCGTGGTCTTGGAACTGATCGGCATTGTCTGGCTCAGCTACCTCTCGCAGACGGAGGTTTGAGCGATGGACACTTCCAGCGAAACCATCGCTGCCGGCTTGATCGGTCTTTCGCTCGCCGCGATGTTCCTCGCGATTGCCTGGATGTTTCGCGCGCGGCCGAACGCGGCCGACGAAGCTCATGAAGAACCAGGTCCGGGCATCTTCGGCAGCGCTACTTGGCTCTTAGCGCGGGTCTTGCCCGATCTGCTCCCCTACAAAGCTCGGCGCGATTTGCAGCGCTGCGGCTACTTGCATCCGCAGGCGTACGACAGCTTTCTCGCTCTCCGTAACGCGCTGGTGATCGGCGTGATCTTGTCGGTTGGCGCTTGGCTGGTTGTCGTTGCGGAAGATGACTCGCTCGCGCTGCGAGTTCTGCTCGTCGGTGGTATCGCACTGTTGCTCGCCTATTCATTGCCGCGTGTCTATTTGAATTGGCGTGGTGATCAGGCCGCGGATCAAACCGTGTTGGGGTTGCCCGATGCTCTCGAGATGATCGTGATGGGACTGAGCGGCGGCTTGTCGATTCACCCCGCGCTCGCGCGGGCCTGTGATGAGCTCACGACGACTTATCCCGTGCTGGCCACACAACTGCGAATCGTACGGCGACAAGCAGCAGCGGCCACGCTCGAGCTCGCTTTCGAGCGCTGGGCCGAGCGAGTCGAACTCGACGAAGTCTCCGGCCTCGCCGCACTCATCAGTCAGGCCGAGCGGACTGGTGTGAGCATTGCAACCACGCTACGAAATTACGCCGACACGCTCCGCTTGCAGCGCATGCAACGTCTGCAATCTCGTTCGAATCGTGTTGCGATTCAGATGCTGTTTCCAACGGTGCTTTGTCTCGCGCCAGCAACTTACATCGTGCTGCTAGCACCGCCGCTGCTCGATTTGCAGCGGTTTCGCGAGGAAGAAAATCGCGCCGGCGGACTGCTGGAACGAAAGGCGAAGATCGACAGCGTCAGCGATTTACCGGCTGGGCGCTAGGCGGCAGTGAATGTGAAGTTTGGATGAATCTTGTGCGCGCAGCTGGGCAAGGCTGACGCAAAAACGCCAATTTCCCGCGGAAAAATGCATATTCCGTAATGATGCAACCCGCGACTGTTGCCGAATCGCATTGCCAGTCCGCAGCGAAAGTGATATTTCACCGGCCGTCTGTTTTCGGAGCGGAGCCCGGACTATGTCAACACGAATTCATCCAGCACACCTGCCGAGCCGTTTGATTGCCAACTCGTTGAGTCTGGCTGTCGCACTGTTTGCTGGATCGGCTTTGGCCCAACCTCCTCGCGCTCAGCCGCTGCCAATTCCGGCGCGACCCGAGACGCTGGAGCGGCAGCGGAACCTCATTGGCGAAGTGCTCGAAACGGAACTCTCGCTCGATGTTGAGCCAGGCCATTCCAAACTGATCCGCACACGACTGCCAGTTGCTCGCAGCTCGATCGTCAATCAAACGATTGCCGACGTGCTGCAACTCAACCCGAACGAAATCGAAATCATCGGCGTCAAGGAAGGAACCACCGACCTGACTTTCTGGTTCACCGATGCCGATCGTCCCGGCGGCGTGCAGATTCTGCGTTACCGAGTGAAAGTTGGCCGCGACACAACCATCGATCGCCGTCGCCTGCTCGAGTATCGCGAGTTGGAGACGATGATCAACGAAATGTTTCCGAACAGTAGCATCGAGTTGGTAGCTGTCGCCGACAAACTGATCGTTCGCGGCCAGGCCCGCGATGCCGAAGAAGCGTCGAACATTATGAACCTGTTGCGGAAGAACGCCGCGACCCTCAGCCAGATCGGCGCGAGTGCGAATCTCGCGGTCCAACAAGGTCAGGCCGCCGATCCGCATCCGGGGAGCGATCCTCTGCCGGCAACGAACATCATCAGCTTGTTGCGGGTGCCTGGCGAACAGCAAGTGCTGCTGAAGGTTCGCGTCGCCGAGCTCAGCCGATCGGCGCTGCGTGAATTGGGTCTCGATTTTCAAGTTGCCAGTCAGAACTTTTTGTTCTCCAGCACGCTGGGCAATGCGGGGAACTTATTCGCATTGCTCGACAATGGCGAGATCGAGTTGCTGCTGCGTGCTCTCTCGACCAACTCCTATTCCAAAGTGCTCGCTGAACCGAACCTCGTCACACTCAGTGGTCGCACCGCGAGTTTTATCGCCGGCGGTCAATTCGCCGTGCCCACGATCGTGGGTGTGAATGGCGCTCAAGGAACATCGACGTCGTTTCAAGGCTTCGGCACGCAGTTGCGATTCACGCCGACCGTGCTCGATAAAGATCGGATTCGCCTGCAAGTCGCGCCGACGTTTAGTTCGCTCAACAACGACAACGCGGTGAACGGCATTCCGGGGCTTAACACGCGGTCGGTCTTCACTACGGTCGACATGCGCGAGGGACAATGGCTAGCCATCGCGGGTTTGGTTCTCGATCAGCAAAACGGCAGCCGGCAGCGCGTGCCTTTCCTCGGCGATCTACCCGGCGGTCACGTGATCTTTGGCAAGAACCAGGTGAAGCGAGATGAAACCGAATTGCTGATTCTCGTCAGCCCGCAGTTGGTTCATCCGCTCGATGCCGATTGCCCACCGCCGCTATTGCCCGGCATGGAAGTGAAAGAGCCGACCACTGCTGCGTTCTATCTGCGCGGTTTGACCGAAGGTCGCCCCGATGAAGATCACCGTAGTACAGTCTTGCCCGCGCAGCGAACCGCTGTTCGTGTCGGCGCGAAGCAAGCCCAACAGCAATCGCGGACTGCGTCGCAAAAATACTTTCTCGCCAGTCCTCATGGATTATCGGAGTAACCCATGAACATTCGAAAAACCTGGCTAAATCGCGCCTGCTTGAGCGGCCTTTGTTTTGTGGCCGTTGCAGGCTGCAGCAACAATGAGTGGGCGCTCGCGCCCCACTCTACTCAGCGCGTGCCTGGCCTGGGACAGATCTCCGACTCGATCTGGAAGGACCAAGAGGTCAATGCCGAGGCGGCGAAGTTTGTGATCTATGTGCACGAATTTCAAAAGGGCTCGGCGAAGCTCAACCTCGGGGGCGAAGATCACGTCAAGCAGATCGCGGCGCGCATGCAAGAAGGCGTGCCGTTTCCGGTGGTGATCGAGCGGTCGATGAGTTCGCCGATTGCCAGCGAGTATCAGTATCCGGTTCATCCCAGCCCTGCACTCGACAACCAACGTCGCGCCGTGGTCGTGGCCGCTCTACGTCTGATGGGCGCTCAGGACGCTGAAGAGCGCGTGGTCGTCGCGCCGGCGTTCAGCGAATCGGCCACTTCGCAAGAAGCGGAAGCCGCCTACTTGCGCGGCCTGCAAAACGGCCGAACCAATGGCAACTTTGGCGGCGGGTTCGGTGGCTTTGGCGGTGGAGGAACTTTTTAAGATGCTCCGCTCCTGCACTACGATTCTGTTGATTCTGGCGATTGCTTCCGGCTGCGCGACGGTTCGGCCCGGCGAAGTCACTGACTTGCTGCGGGATGAAACCACCCCGAAAAAACCGCTCGAAAGCAAGCTCGCCATGGCGCGCCTGTGCGAGCGCCGCGGCGAAAACGATCAGGCTCGCGCCATCTACGAAAAGATCTTGCAAGACTCGCCCAAAAACGCCGAGGCGCTCCATCGCCTGGCCGTTGTTTGCGTTCGTGACAATCACCGCGAGGAAGCCAGAAAATACTTTGATGAAGCGGCCCGACTCACAAACTCGCCAGAGCTCAGCAACGACCGCGGCTATCTATTGCTACTCGAAGGAGACTACGCCGCGGCAGAAAAAGATTTTCGCCAGGCAACGGAGCTGAGACCCAGCTTCGCCGCTGCCTGGACAAACCTGGGCCTCGCGATCGGTTATCAAGACCGTTATGACGAAGCCTTCGCCATCTTTTTGCGAGCGACGAACTCGCCGGCCGAAGCTCACTGCAATCTGGGCTTTGTGTTTGCTCAGCAAATGAAACTTGCCGAAGCACAAAAGCACTACCGGCAGGCACTCGTCGAGAATCCGAATTTGAAGATTGCGGCCGAAGCGCTGCTGCAAGTTGCAGCTGGCATGCCTGGTGAAGAGCCACGGACGCTGCTGCGAACCGTCGGCACGCCGCAAGCGGTGAAGAGTGACAATCTGTCGGGAGAGGCTGCGGCTAGCTTCCACGCGATTTCGGCAACGCCAGCACCGGTTGCGATGCCTGATTCAGCGAACAATTCTGCCTCCAAGTAGCCCAGGACCGCGTGACGGCTGGGCTTGTGTTCACGCAATCGTGATCCCTTCTTCGTAGAGAACTTGCCGTTTCTTAACCATGCGTCCCTATGTTCGTGGCGTCTGTGAAACAAAGTTTCCAATCGCCAACGAGCTGTGGGAGTGGTCGCGATGGATCGTCAAGTTGCGGAGCGACGAGCGTTTACGCTGGTAGAGTTGCTCGTCGTCATTGCCATCATTGGCGTACTGGTCGCACTGCTGCTGCCAGCCGTTCAGGCGGCGCGAGAAGCGGCGCGGCGGATTCAATGCCAGAATCATCTAAAGCAGTTGGCGCTCGGCATTCACAATCATGAAGGGACGTACAAAACGTTTCCTCTGGGCTTGGAACTGCGCAGCGGCGCGACAACGGCGCGCTCGACTTTCTTCGTCGCCATCCTGCCGTTCATCGAACAGCAGCCGCTGTATGACAAATGGGATTTCACCAACTCGGTGAATAACGTGAGCCTGACGGTCGGTTCCTCGCGAGCCGCGACCAAGATCAAAGTTCACGTCTGCCCGTCCGATATCTTTCGCGAAAATCCGTTCATGTTGCCAGGTACGGGCGAGGCTTTCAGCCCTAGTCAAACAGCTAGCGGCAATCCCTACGGCGGTTACTACTCGGGGACCAGTTACGCGGGAAATTACGGCACGGGTGGCTATCACACGAGCTTCTCGACGTTTCCGATTCGTCCCGATGGCGTATTGTTCATGACCGGACCGGGAACGGAATTGAGAGTGCCAGGGGGTAATCTGCACGCGCTCGCCGAGAACCATCAGAGTCTGCCGCCCCTTCGCATTTCTGAAATTACCGATGGCACGAGCAATACCCTGATGCTGGGCGAAAAGAACCACAAGGACGCCGATTTCGATCAATGGACGGGAGAGAACAGCGGCTTCAAGATGTACCAGGTTTCGGCCTGGGCCTGGGCAGGCGGCAGAAAAGGTTCGGCCATGCTCTTTGGTTCGTCGGCGGTCGCGATTAATACGACGGTGCGCAAGCTCAGTCCGACGGCGGCTACCACGCCGAACATTCAAAATCAGGATCGGCGGTTCAACGCCTGGGGCAGTAACCACGCCGGCGGCGGCTCTAACTTCGCGCTGTCGGATGGATCGATTCGCTTTGTGCGGGACTCGATCTCGCTGCAAATCTTGGCCGCCGTTTCGACACGCGCCGGTGGCGAAACCGTGACTCTTGATTAAGGCAATCTGGCCGTGAAATCATCTTCACAATTCGGCGCCGCGCTGGCGATTGCCTGGCTCGTCGCTTGTTCGGCCGGGTGCGCGCCCGGGCCGCAATTCGGCAAAATTGCCGGCAAATTGACGATTCCGGGCCACACGGCGGAAGACATTCGCATTGAATTTCATCCCGACGCCGCGGCGGGAACGCAGGGGCCGTCTTCCGTTGGTGAAACCGATGCCGAGGGGAACTTCACCCTGGCTTGCGCTCTCGACAGCGGCGTGAAAGAAGGCGCGATCGTCGGCAAGCATCGCGTGGTGTTGCAGGATCTGCGGCTGTCTAAGTCCGAAACAGGGCGGGGAATCGTGCAGCGCTTCTCGCCACTCCATTCCGCAGTGCTGACGACGCCCCTGGTTATCGAAGTAAAGCCGGGCGAACAGAGCCTGACTCTGCAACCTCAAGCGCGCTGATCAGCCACCCGACTGGCTGGACAAAACTACTCCGCGCATCTGGAGAGATGTACGTCTTCATCAAACGTGCATCAGAAACTACGCCTCGGTACGTGAGTGAATATCGCGCAAGTAGTGAAGAGTACGAAATAATTTGCGTCATAGATATTGCTCAAAAAACCGTAGATTTGCGATCGATTCACGAAATCCAAACAGTCGCTGCCTAGATTCTGACCCAGTTTCGCCAAGAAGCCGCGACAGCTGTCGCGAATGAAATTCCTGCCAAGCGCAAAGCGCTAGGCGGGCAGAGCGCGCGAGTTCATGGAACTTCGCCTCGTCTCTGAATTGCCTGCTCCATCCCATCCTGGCTTCCTCACCCCGCCAGGCCCATTAGCAAAACGAATGGCCATCCTCCGCGGCGAAGCTGCGCGCCGGTGGCCGAAATGGCCGGCCTGCGCGCCGGTTTTGCCCCAGGTCTATTCACCGCATTTCATTTACTCCACGAAGGATGTCGTCGATGCTCAAGAATCTTTTCAGCTCGCTGGCCCGGTTGTTTCGCCGCAAAACTCGGAAAACTTCTGCGGAGCGCCGCCGCGAGTTTCTGAATCAATTCCGCAAAGGGCACGTTGAAGGGCTGGAAGATCGCTCGCTGATGGCTGCGTTGACCCTGCCCGCCGCGCCCGCTACTTCCTACACCGAGACGTTCGATACGCTCGGTTCTGGCTTGCCCACTGGCTGGACGGTTCGCACAGCGGCCGCGGCAGGGGCGCTCGGCACCGTGACAACTGCCGGCACGGCTGCGGGAACCTGGTCAGATACGGCCGGCGGGTTCAAGAATCTCGCATCGGCGGATGGGAGCACCGGAACAGAATCGACTGCGGCTCAGGGAGCGAAAACGGATCGAGCGCTTGGCTTGCGTCAAACCGGCTCGCTCGGCGATCCTGGCGCCGCTTTTGATTTCGAGCTGGCAAACACCGCCAATCGCACCGGTTTCAGCTTGACCTTTTCGAATCAAATGCTGAATGTGCAGCCGCGCAGCACGACTTGGACTGCGCAATACTCGACGAACGGTGGCACTGTCTGGACGACGCTGGGCACCTACACCGATACCGCCGCGTTTGGTTCAACGACTGCTACTTATTCCTTGGGCTCGGCGCTCGACAACCTGCCCGGTTCTGTACATCTACGCGTGGTGGCCTTGGGGGCTTCATCGGGCAGCGGCAATCGCGACACCTTCGGTATCGACGACGTCAGCTTGACCTGGACCAACGCAGGTCCGTCCACGACGGCAACGACAACGGCGTTGACCGGAGTTACCCCGCTGACAGTGAATCAAGGTCAAGCGGTCACTTTCAACGGCACAGTGGTCGCCAGCAGCGGTAGCACCACACCCACCGGCACAATTGAGATTCGCAATAACGGCACGCTGCTGGCCAGCAGCAATTTGATTGGCGGCACCGGCGCGAATGGCACGTTCAGCATTTCGTCGTCCGCAATTCCGGCCGGGACCTACAGCAATCTGCAAGCCTTCTACGTCGCTGGCAGTGGCTTTGACAACAGCAGCTCGAGCGCATTCGGTTCGACGCTGACTGTGAATGCGGTTGGCGCCTCGACGACGACCTCACTCAATAGCATCACGCCACTCAGCGGCGCTTTTGGTTCGCCGGTGACCTTCTCCGGCACCGTGGTCGCTGGATCTGGTTCCACAACTCCCGCAGGCACGATTGAAATTCGCGACGGCGGCGCCAGCGGCACGCTGCTCGCCAGCACCACGACCATTGGCGGCACGGGTGCGAACGGCACCTTCAGCATCAATTCGTCGGCCGTTCCGGTTGGTAACTACTCGAGCATTCAAGCCTTCTTCGTGCCGAGCGTTGGCTTCCTCGCCAGCAGCTCTTCGGTGTTCGGATCGGCGCTGGCGATCAATGCGATTACCACGACGACCACCCTTGGCAGCATCAACCCGTTGGCCGCGAACCAAGGTGACGCGATCACGTTCGCAGGCACGATTGTGGCCGGTTCGGGCACAACACTCCCGGCTGGCACGATCGAAATTCGCAACGGCGGCGCCACGGGCACACTGCTCGCCAGCACCACGACCATTGGTGGCAGCGGCGCGAACGGCACCTTCAGCATCAGCTCAAACACCGTGCCGGCTGGCAGCTTCAACAACATCCAAGCCTTCTTCGTGCCTGCGAACGGTTTCTCGGCGAGCAGCTCGAGCGTGTTCGCTTCGACGCTGGACGTCACTGCAGTCGGACCGTCGACTCTGGCCGCAGGTGATCTGATCTTTACGGGCATGAACCTCACTACCGAGCAGTTCTCGTTCGTGCTGCTGAAGAACATCGGCGCCGGAACGGAAGTGTTCTTTACGGATGGCGGCTACAACGGCACGACCAACGGCTTTGGCACGACCGAAGGAAATATCAAGGTCACCTTTACCCAGGCATATCCGGCCGGCAGCCGGTTTGTGTGGGGAACGCCTGGCGTCACGAACTTCGATGGTTCCACGACGGGTTTGACGACCACTGGCACTGCTCCGGCCCTGGCCAATGCGGGCGATTCGATCGCCGCTTATCAGGGTACCGCGGCCGCTCCTACCGTGATTTCGATCGTTAGCTCAGCCAATTTCGTTACTGGAGCTCCGGCCAACACTAATACAACTGCGTTGCCGCCAAATTTGACGGTGGGCACCGACGCCTTGAGCTTCGGCACCGCCACTTTCAATGGATCGCTCAATAATGCCGACCCGGACATCGGTTCGCTGGTCACGGGAACGCCCGCGCAGATTCGCGCCTTGGCTCAGGACTTTACGAACTGGACCACGTCCGCCGTGGTCGTGCCGCCGCCTGTCGCCTTCTTCGTTGGTGAAGTGATCGGCACGACGACTGACTTGAGCACGATTTCGCCGCTGACAGCCAACTTCGGAACTGCGATCGTATTCACCGGCACGGTGGTAGCCGCGAGCGGTTCGAACTTGCCAGCCGGTACGATTCAGATTCGCGACGGCGGCCCGACCGGCACGCTGCTGGCCAGCACCACCACCATCGGCGGTACGGGAACAAACGGCACGTTCAGTATCGGCAGCACCACGGTGCCGGCAGGCACCTATAGCAACGTACAGGCGTACTTCGTTGCCGGAACCGGGTTCACCAGCAGCAATTCGTCGCCGTTCGGCAGCACACTCACTGTGAATGCAGTGGGGGCCGCAACTGCGACCACGATCGACAGCATCTCGCCCACAACGGCGGGCTTTGGCGATTCGGTAACCTTCGCTGGTACGATCACCGCCTCGACGGGCACTGCTACGCCCGCGGGCACGATCGAAATTCGCGATGGCGGTTTGTCGGGCACGCTGCTGGCCAGCACCACCACCATCAGTGGCACGGGCGCGAATGGCACTTACAGCGTGTCGTCGACCTCGATTCCGGTTGGCAGCTACAGCAACATTCAAGCGTTCTTCGTCCCCAACGTCGGCTTCATCGCGAGCAGCTCGACCTCGTTTGGGACCAGTCTGACGATTAACGCTGCAGCTACCAACTTTGTCAGCTACGGCACTCCTGGCTCGACCTACTCGCAAGACTTCAACTCGCTCGCGACTGCCTCTTCGAGCACTCTCCCCACCGGTTGGCAGATCAGCGAATCGGGCGCCAGCGCCAACACCAGCTATGGCGCAGGAAACGGCGCCAGCACTACCGGTGACACCTACAGCTTTGGCGCCAACTCTGATCCCGAACGTGCCTTGGGTGGTTTGCGGAGCGGCAACCTAATCCCTCTGTTCGGAGCCGCCATCAAGAACACCACCGGCGGGGCGCTGGATTCGTTCTCGATCGGCTACACCGGTGAGCAGTGGCGCATCGGGGCGGCGGGTCGCCCTGACCAACTCGATTTCCAATACAGTCTCGACGCGACCAGTTTGACGACGGGAACCTGGACTGATTTCAACCTGCTCGATTTCAGCTCACCGAATACGACTGGCGCGGTGGGTGGCATTGATGGCAACACGAACAAGACCACGTTTGCCAGCACGATGATTCCAGCGAATATTCCTGCCAACGGCGTGGTTTACATCCGCTGGGTGGATGTCGATGTCTCGGGTTCGGACGACGGCCTGGCCGTGGACGACTTCACCTTCACGGCGACTGCCGCCAATGTGAACGGTTCGTTCGGCTTCAGCACCTCGTCTTACAGCGTCGATGAAAACGCGGGCACGGCGACGATCACGGTCAATCGCAACGGTGGAGCAGCGGGCGCTGTGGCGGTGAACTACGCGACGGTTGCCGGTGGCACCGCAGTGGCTGGCACCGACTACACCTCGACCAACGGCACGTTGAATTGGGCCGACGGCGACAACGCGCCGAAGCAATTCACGATTCCGATCACCGACAACCTGGTGCAGAACCTCAACAAGACGATCAACCTGGCCCTGACGAACCCGACCGGTGGCGCAACGTTGGCCACGATTGCCACGTCGGTGGTCACGATCACCGAAAACGAACGAGCTGATCTGTTGCTCAACGAAGTTTCGGTGAATCCGCCGAGCGCCACAGATACTCCTTATGAGTACGTCGAACTCAAGGGTACGCCGAACGCCACGCTGAGCAATTGGTACGTCGTTCAGTTGGCAGCGAATCCCGCGAACACCGCCGGCAACGCCGTGTTTGTGACCGATCTCAACAATGCCACGGTTGGCTCGAATGGCTTGCTGGTCATCAAGGCGACTAGCGGTGGTCACACGATTCCGGCCGGCACTTCGGTTGTGACGAATCCGGCACTCGATTCGGGCGCAGGTTTGAGCAATCAATCGCAATCGATGCTGCTCATCTACAGCTCGACTCCGATTACCGTCGGTCAAGACTTAGATACGAACAACGACGGCAGCCTTGATCTCCCTGCGGGCGCGACTGTGATCGACGCCGTCGGCTGGGTCAATCAAGGGTTTCCGAGCGACCTCGTCTACGGCGGTGTGTCTCTGATTCAGGGAACGGCCATTCCGGACGCAGCCTCGCGCATCAGCACCGACAACACTCCTCTGAGTGCATCAGCCTGGTTCAATGGTGATCTGGTGGACGACGGCGTAAGCACGCCCAACTCCGAAACGGCCTACAGCCAAACCGGCGGCAGCGCCAATCTGCCCGTTGGGGCGGTGCTGACTCCCGGTGCCCCGAATGTGATCGCCACGACCAGTTTGTCGATCGCTGCCGATATCGCTGCTCAGCTCGAAGGGAACAGCGGTCCAACCCTGTTCACGTTCACCATCACTCGCGCAGGCGATGTTTCCGGCACAGCCAGTGTGAACTGGGCGGTCACCGGTGCTGGTGCTGGTGCTGCCGACGCCACCGACTTCACGGGTGGAGTGCTGCCGAGCGGATCGGTGAATTTCCTGGCGAATGAAACCAGCAAGCAGATCTCGGTCAGTGTCAACGGTGACCTCACGATCGAAGGGAACGAACAGTTCACCGTGACGCTGTCGAACCCGATCGGTGCCACCCTGGCGAGCGCCGCTGCGGGGGCGACGATCACCAGCGACGATTTGCAGATTCTCGCTCCAGGCGACATTGTGATCACGGGCATCGACTCGACTGGCCTGGATGAATTCACCTTCGTCCCGCTGGTGAATCTCGCTCCGCTGACGGAAATCCGCTTTACCGATCAAGGTTGGTTGGCAGGTGGTGGATTCCGCGCTAACGAGGGCGTGTTGCTCTACACCGCGCCAGCTGGCGGCATTCTCGCCGGCACGGAGATCAGCATTTCCGGCGACGGCACGACGTTCACTGTCAACTCGCCGGCTTCCAACCCCGGAACGGTGACACGCGAAACGTCCGCCAGCTCCTTTGCCTTGGCGAGCGGCGACAGCTTGATTGCGTTCCAGGGAGCGGTGGCAACTCCGACGCCGATTTACGCGATCAACCTCTCGCGCTCGACCTTTGATGCCGACGCCACCAGCTCGACCACCAGCGCCTTGCCGGCTGGACTCACGCTGGGAACCAGCGCCGTCGCGATCGGTGGCACTAGCTCGGCTGTGAATAACGGTCAGTACAACAATGTTGTCACTTCCGGCACTGCCGCTCAAATTCAAGCCGCGGTTTCGAACAGTGCCAACTGGACCGTCAGCAGCACGCGGATCACGCTCGATTACATCAACTTCGTGCTCGACAGTGGCGTGAATGTCGCGCCAACCGTGAATGCTCAAAGCTTCACGGTCGCCGAATCAGCCGTTGCGGGCACGACGGTGGGAACCGTTGCTGCTACCGACAACAACGCAGGCCAGACGCTGAGCTACGCCTTCTTGGTTTCCAGCTCGCCGTCGCAAGTCAGTGGTCCGTTCACGATCAATGCGACCACCGGTCAGATCACCGTTACCGGCACGCTCGATTTCGAAACGACGGCCAGCTATCCGCTCACGGTGCAAGTCACCGACAACGGCTCGCCGGCACTCAGCAGCACGGCGACCGTGACCATCAACGTGACCGATCGGAGCGAAGGCCGGATCTTCATTCCGACCACGCTCACCGCGAACGCCGGGGCTCCGATTGTGGTGCCCGTGAATCTGCAAGTCACCGAAGTCGATGGCGCCTCGGTCGGTGGAGCCTTGATTCACATCGTCTACGACTCGTCGAAGTTGACCTTCAGCTCGGTGAATCTCGCTGGCGGACCGCTGGCTGGATTTGCTCTCGATAGCAGCGGCAGCACGCCAGGCAACCTGGTGTTCACCGCGACCGGTTCGGCCGGTGCTACGATCGGCAGCGGCACGACGGTGACGCTCGCGAATATCACCTTCAACGTTGCTGCAGCCGCCTCGGGCACTGTGGTGCTCAATCTGCAAGGTAACTCGAGCGTTGCCGACAGCGGCGCTGCGTTGTTCCTGCTGGCTCCGGCCGCTACGAATGGCGCCGATGCCAATGTTGACGGCCTAGTAACGATTGGCTCCGGCCCGCTGGCGATTGCCAGCATCGTGCCGACGGCGACCGGATTTGTCGGCACGTTCAATCGGGCCGTGAATGCCGCGAATATCAACCTCTACGATCAGGTAGGGGCGGGCAGCTTGGGTGCGGCGGACGTGACGCTGGTGGGTGCGAATACCGGCGCGGTGCGCGGGTCGCTGGTGTTCAATGCCAACAACACCGGGTTCACGTTCATCAAGACGGGCTCGCTGACGACGGGAGCCGGGGTTGGAGCGGCGCCAGGAACGTTGGCGCCAGATACCTACACCATCACGCTTCGCAGCAGTGCGGCGAACGGGTTCGTCGATCTCGATGGGAATCCGCTGCGGAACTTCGCAGGGACTGCCGCTGGCGATTACACCTCGACGTTCACGGTAGCTACACCGGCGGCGAATGCGGTGACGGTGAGCGTGCCCGACTTCGCCCGTGGTTATGGCCAGGCGGTGAAGATTCCTGCTTCGGCGGCGAATGGGATTCCGATCACGATCAGCAACGGCAACAACATTGGTGGGATCGACTTCCGGTTGAACTTCGATCCGACGTTGCTCTCGATCACGAACTTCGTGATCAACCCAGCCATCTTGGGCGCCTCGGCGGGCTTCACGATTGTCAGCCCCGGCGTGGTGCAAGTCACGATGAGCAGTGGCGGCGCCTTCGCTTCGACGAATGGCTCTCTGGTGCTGGGTGAATTCACCGCCACGGTGCCGGAGACTGCCCCGTATGGTTCGAAGCATATCCTGAGCATCTCGAACCTGGATGTGGTCGATGCTTCGATCAACTTCGATCCAGTGCCGTCGATCGCCGACAATGGCGTGCATGTGGCGGCATTCTTCGGCGATGCGAACGGCAATCAGAACTACGCAGCAGCCGACACCGGCTTGATTCAGCGGGCGATCTTGGGAGTGAACAGCGGGTTCACGGCCTTCCAGAATGCCGATCCGTACATCATCGCCGACATCAACTACAGCATGTCGTTCGCGGCTGCGGATACCGGCTTTGTGCAGCGGCAGATTTTGAACATTGCCGTGCCGAATATCCCGGCGTTGCCGGTGGGTGTGACGCCGCCGGTGGGCGTCCCTGGCCCTGACCCGAAGCTGTATATCCCAAATAACCTGTCGGGCTCGGTCGATGCAGATGGCAACTCGAGCAACGGCATTCAAGTTGATATTCCGCTGATGCTGGAAGTGACAGAACCGTCGGGCATCACGGTGGGTGGCTTTGACTTCAGCTTTACCTACGACACCTCGAAGCTGACGTTTGCTGGTTCGGCGGGAGCGCCGACGAGCTTGAGCTTCGGCAGCATTCTGGCCGGGGCTGGCTTCAGCGGGGCGTACACGATTCCCTCGCCAGGCACGATCCTGGTGACGGCGTCGTCGGGAAGTGGTACGAACCTGCTGTCGTTCGGCACGGTCGGCTCGCTGTTCACCATTCGGGCCACGGTGGCGGCTGGCGCCACTGGCACCACGAAGCTGAATCTGCGGGGTGGGGCGTCGATCATCGATGGCAACTTCGAAGACCTGACGTTGATTCCCGCGCCGACGAATGCCGACACCGACTCCGTCGATGGTGCGGTGATTCTCTCGGCACCTGTGAATAATCCGCCGGTGTTTGTGGGTTCGCCATACACGTTCAGCTTGCCGGAGAACTCGGCCACTGGTGTAGCAGTTGGAAATGTATCGGCCAACGATGCTGATGCAGGCACGACGCTGGTTTACAGCCTGAGCGGCGCGGGTTCGAACAACTTCGCGATCAACCCGAACACGGGCGCGATCACGGTGGCTGCAGGTGCGACGCTTAACTTCGAAGGAATCGCCAGCTTCGCGTTGACGGCTTCGGTCAGCGACGGCACCGCGACGGTGAATGCTCCGGTCACGATCAACCTCACGAACGTCAATGAAGGACCGACGCTGGCTCCGCAGACGTTCTCGGTTGCCGAGAACTCGGTCAACACGACCGTGGTGGGTACGGTGGTCGCCAATGATGTTGATGCCGGCGATACGAAGTCGTTCGCGATCACGGCTGGCAACGCCAGTGGCGCGTTCGCGATCAACCAGAGCACGGGCGCGATCACGGTGGCGAACAGCTCGCTGCTGAACTTCGAGACCACGCCGAGCTTCACGCTCACCGTGAGCGTGACCGACGGCGGTTCGCTGTCGGCGAGCAACACGATCACGATCAACCTCACCAACGTCGTGGAACCGACGACGTTTGCGAATCAGACGTTCTCGCTGCCGGAGAACACGGCGAATGGCATCACGGTGGGCACGGCCACGGCGGTTCCGGATACCGGTGTGACGATCACTGGCTATGCGATCACGGCTGGCAACGGCACGGGTGTTGGTGCCTTCAGCATCAACAGCAGCGGTGTGATTCAAGTCAATGATGGCTCGCAGCTGAACTTTGAGGTCACGCCGACGTTCACGTTGACGGTGACTGCGACGGATTCCACTTCCGCAGTCACCACGTCGACGGTGACGGTCAACCTGACGAACGTCAACGAACAGCCGATTCAAACGTTGAACCGGACGATCACGATCAATCCCGGCCAGGTGATTCAACTCGGCAGTGCGCTGCTGAGCTTTGCCGATCCGGAGAACGCCACGCTGACCTACACCATCACCAGTGCGCCGACTCGCGGCACGCTAACGAAGAACGGTGCAGCCATCACGTCGTTCACCTCGACCGACCTGAACGCCAGTAGCTCGCTCGGCAACGCGATTCGCTACACCGGCACGACGGGAACGGCTGGCCAAACCGATAGCTTCACCGTGACGGTCAGCGATGGTGCGAACACGATCACCGGTGTCGTGGTGAACATCAACATCGTGGCGCCGGTTGGACCGGCTTCGTTCACGGGCGTGTATACGCAGAACTTCGATAACCTACTGCCGACGCCAGTTCCTGCCGATCGGTTGACGTTGCCGACGGCGATGGTTCTGCCGGCTGGTTGGAGCGTGATCGAATACGGCGGTACGTTCGGCACGGTGGGCGGCAACGCTGAGCAGAGCATTCAGATCGACAGCGGCACTTCGACCACGGGGGATACTTTCCTTTACGGTAATCCTGGCTCGAACGAACGGTCGCTGGGTGCGTTCTCGTCCGGCAGCCTGCAAGCCTATCTGGGCTTGGCGATTGTGAACAACAGCGGCGCGCCGCTGAGCAACTTCACGCTGAGCTTTGTCGGTGAACAGTGGAAGGATGGCGTGCACGCCTCGGCCGTCAATAAGCTGACGTTCGACTACAGCACGACGGCCACTTCGCTGGGCGCGACGACCGGCTTCACCTCGGTGACGGCCCTCGACTTCACCGCGCCAGTCGCCGCTGCAGTGACCGGCGCCGATGTGGTGCTCGATGGCAACCTCGCAGCTAATCGCACGGCTGTCTCGGCGACGGTGACGGGAGTCAGCTGGGCGCCGGGCGCCACGCTCTTCCTTCGCTGGAAGGACTTGAACGATGCCGGCAACGACGACATGCTGGCCATCGACAACGTGACGCTCTCGACGAACACCTCGCCGACAATCGCCAACCAAGCCTTCAGCCTGGCCGAGAACAGTGCGAATGGTGCGGCAGCAGGAACGGTTGTCGCCAGCGACGCCGATGTGGGCCAGACGCTGAGCTACGCGATCACCGGCGGCAACGCCTCGGGCGCGTTCGCGATCAACGCCAGCACCGGTGCGATCACCGTAGCCGATAGCTCGCAGTTGAACTTTGAAACGACTCCGTCGTTCCCGCTCACTGTGACCGTGACCGATGATGGTGCTTCGCCGGTATCGTCATCGGCAACGGTGACGATCAACCTGACAAACGTGGACGAAGCTCCGACGTTCGGCGCCGCCAGCTACAGCTTGTCGGTGGCCGAGAACTCGACGACGGGAGCTGCCGTCGGTGCTGTTTCGGCAACAGATCCTGATGCCGGAGCCTCGCTGACTTATTCGCTCAGCGGCACTGGTTCGAGCAACTTTGTGATCAATCCGAGCACTGGCGCGATCACCGTGGCCAGTGGTGCGGTGCTGAACTTCGAAGGAACGAACACCTTCAGTCTGACGGCGAGCGTCACCGATGGAACTCATCCCGTGAGTGTCCCGGTGACGATCTCGCTGACGAATGTCAACGAAGCTCCGACGATCGGTGCTCAGTCCTTCAGCGTCTCGGAACAAGCGGCGATTGGTGCGACGGTCGGCACGGTGCTGGCCAGCGACGTCGATGCAGCCGACACCAAGACGTTCGCCATCACCGGTGGCAACACCGGCAACGCCTTCGCGATCAGTGCCAGCGGCGTGATCACGGTGGCCGCTGAGCTCGACTTCAACACCACGCCGGTTTACACGCTGACGGTGAGCGTGACCGATGGCGGCAATCTCTCGGCGAGCAACACGGTGACGATCAACGTCACGAACGTGAACTCGGCCCCGACGATCGCTCCGCAAACATTCTCGGTTCCCGAGAACAGTGCGAATGGCACGACGATCGGTTCCGTGCTCGCCAGCGATGTGGATGCTGGCGATCTGCTCGCCTTCGCGATCACCGGCGGCAACGCCAGTGGCGCCTTCGCGATCAGCCCCGCCGGTGTGCTGAGCGTGGCCAACGGTTCGCTCCTCAACTTCGAAGGGACTCCAAGCTACAGCTTGACGGTCAGCGTGACCGACAACGGTAGCCCGGTTGGTTCGTCGAGTGCGACGATCACGATCAACCTCACGAACGTCAACGAAGCCCCGACGCTGGCTCCACAAGCCTTCTCGGTCGCCGAGAACAGTGCGAACGGCGCCACGGTCGGCACGGTGGTCGCCAATGATGTCGATGCCGGTGACACGAAGAGCTTCGCGATTACGGCAGGCAACAGCAGCGGCGCCTTCGCGATCAACGCCAGCACCGGTGTGATCACGGTGGCCAATGGCTCGCTGCTGAACTTCGAAGGAACGTCGAGCTATCCGCTAACGGTGAGCGTGACGGACAGCGGTTCGCTGTCGGCCAGCAACACCGTGACGGTGAACCTGACGAACGTCAACGAAGCTCCGACGATCGCTCCGCAAACCTTCTCGGTCGCCGAGAATAGTGCGAATGGAGCGGCTGTCGGCACGGTGGTTGCTAATGACGTCGATGCGAGCGACTCGAAGAGCTTCGCGATCACGGCTGGCAACAGCAGTGGGGCATTCGCGATCAACGCCAGCACCGGAGCGATCACGGTCGCTAACGGTTCGCTGCTGAACTTCGAAGGGACTCCGAGTTACAGCTTGACGGTGAGCGTGACCGACGGTGGTTCGCTGTCGGTCAGTGCCACGATCACGATCAATCTCACGAACGTGAACGAAGCCCCGGCGATCACCAGCGGCAATGCCTTCAGCGTTGCTGAGAACACCACCGCGGTGACGACGGTCACCGGTCTCGATCCGGATGCAATCGCCACGCTGGCTTACAGCATCGTGGGTGGACTCGACGCTGGGAAGTTTACGATCGATCACGATCTGGGCCTGCTGTCGTTCCTCTCGGCTCCCAACTTCGAGAACCCCGGGGACATCGGTGGTAACAACGTCTACGACCTGATCGTCCGCGTCAGCGACGGCTCGCTCTCGGGTGACAAAGCCATCGCCGTGACGGTCACGAACGTCAACGAAGCTCCAACGATCGCCAACCAAAGCTTCTCGGTGCTCGACACTGTGGCCACGGGCTTTACGGTGGGCACGGTCGTCGCCAATGATGTCGACGCTGGTGATACCAAGACGTTCGCGATCACTGGCGGCAACACGGGCAACGCTTTCGCGATCAGCCCAAGCGGTGTGATCACCGTGGCGAACACTCTTAACTCGGCGGTTACTCCGTCGTACTCACTGACTGTGTCGGTGACCGATGCAGGGAACCTCAGCAGTTCGGCTACGGTGACGATCACTGTGAATCACCTCAACAGCAATCCGACGAACATCAGCCTGTCGAACGCGACGATCGCTGAGAACGCCGGTGTGAACGGTGTGGTTGGTCTCTTGAGCACTACCGATCCGGACCTGCCGAGCGACACGCACACCTACACGCTGATGACGACTGGCACGGGTAGCACCGACTTCGCCAGCTTCAACATCAGCGGTAACCAGTTGCGTGCGAATGGCAATCTCGACTTCGAGACGAAGCCCAGCTACTCGATTCGTGTGAAGAGCACCGATCAAGGTGGTGCATCGGTTGAGAAGGTCTTTACGATCTTCGTCACCGACGTCCCCGAGACAGGTAACCAGGCTCCGACGAACATCCTCCTGTCGGGATCGACGGTCGCGCCGGGAGCGCTCAACGGCATTCCGGTCGGCTTCCTGACCACGAGTGATTCGAACGCTGGAGACTCGTTCAACTACAGCTTAGGTGGGGCGAACGCTTCGAAGTTCATGATCGCAGGAACGGTCCTCCGCCTGGCCTCGGACGTGACGGACCCAGTTGGCACGGTCTACAACATCACCGTCACCTCGACCGATCAAGGTGGCCTGTCGACCACGAAGGCCTTCGCAATCACGGTCAGCGGAGCACCAAACGCGGCTCCGACCTTCATCAACCTCAGCTCGTTCACGATTGCCGAGAACAACCTGGTTGGTGCACTGGTCGGCAGCCTCTCGACGACCGATCCCAACCCGGGGAACACGTTCACCTACACCCTGGTGAGCGGAACGGGCAGCACCGACAACGGATCCTTCTCGATCGCCAGCGGGAGCAACGAACTGCGAGCGAATGCCAGCTTCGACTTCGAAGCCAAGACCTCGTACCAGATTCGTGTTCGCAGTACCGATCAAGGTGGTCTGTCGACGGAACGAGCACTGACGATCTACATCGCCAATGTGGTTGAGACCGGTAACCAAGCCCCGACCAACATCGCGCTGTCGGGTCTCACGGTGCCACCCGCCGCTGCCGGTGGCACGAATGTGGGAACGCTGACGACGACCGATCCAAACAGCGGCAACACGTTCACCTATACCTTGGGTGGAACCGATGCTGCGAAGTTCGTGGTCAGCAATGGTGTGCTGCAAGTGGCTCCGGCCGCGGTCATCGGACCAGTGGGAACGACTTACAGCGTGAGCATCACGTCGACCGATCAGGGCAACCTGTCGTTCACGAAGACGTTCACTATCGCAGTCGCCAACCCGCTGAACGTGGCTCCGAATGGGCTCACTCTCTCGAATGCCACGATCGCGGAGAACGCCGGGTCGAACGCTCTGATCGGCACATTCACCAGCTCCGATCTCAATGCCAACGACACGCACACCTACTCGCTGGTGTCGGGTCTCGGTGGTGATGACAACGCTCTGTTCACGATTGTGAACAACCAGCTCTTCGCGGTGAACAGCTTCGACTACGAAATGAAGACGAGCTACAAGATCCGCGTGCGTACGACCGACCAAGGTGGCTTGTTCTACGACAAGGCCATCACCGTGTTCATCGCTAATGTTGTGGGCGCTTAATTCTTAATTTGTTCACACAATATTCGAAATGATTCGGAAGATATTCTCGCTGCCTGGCTCAACAATCCAGGCGGCCGCCATCGGGATGATGGTGCTTGAAGCCGGCCAACGACAACGAGACGTGTGTTCTTTTTGCCAGCCAGCCGTGGTCCCTGATTCAAAGTGACTTGCCAATTCGGCGGTCTGAGTTTTAACCCATGTGTGAGGAATCTGCTGTGAAGAATCTCGTTCGCAAGTTGTGGAAAGACGAAGGCGGTTTCGTGGTCAGCGTCGAGCTGATCCTGATTGTCACCATCCTGGTCATCGGCTTGGTCAGTGGCTGGACGATGCTCCGCGACGCGGTGCTCGCCGAATTGGCCGATACGGCCAACGCCATTGGCGCGACCGATCAAAGCTTCGAAGTCTCGGGCGTCACCTACGGCGCTGCCGGCAGCGGCGCCTCGAGCGCTCACTTTGGCTGGTCGGATGCCAAGGACACCGCCGATAGCTCGACCGGCATCGGCCTCGCTGTTGACACCGGCCTGACCGTCGTCGTCAACACCAACAACGCTGCCGACAACGTCGGTGAAACCGGACCGTAGGTTTCCAAACTGTCGTCTGTGTGATGCACACAAACCTTGGGCTCGAAGTCTTTCTTCAGCCCAAGGTTTATTCTTGCGCCGAACGTTTACTACTGGTAGGGAAAATCGATGACACTCCGGATGAAGGGATTCAAGCAATCTCAACGGCGCGCACTAAGAATGGAGTTTCTCGAAGATCGTCGCATGATGGCTGTAGGCGATCTCCGTTTCGTCACGTACAACGTCCACGCCACTGGCGATAGCTTTGACCGCGGCAGTGGGCTGCCATCGAGCAGCCTGGGAACGTTGCTGCAAGCCATTGGCAATGAGTCGGTGAATGGCCTGGCGCGTCCGATCGATCTACTCGGGCTGCAGGAAGTGCGGACGCAGCTAACAACGACGGCCGATGTCGTCAGTCAGCTCAACGCGATTTACGGCGCGGGAGTTTATGCGCGTGGCAATACCAATGGCGGCTCGACTGCGGGCTCGGATACAGTCGGCCTCGTCTATAACACGCAAACACTCGATCTGCTCGGCGAACAAGCAATCGGCGTGGCCACTACCAGCGGTCAGCCGCGACAAGCGATGCGTTATAAACTGCGCCCGGATGGCGGATCGGCGGCGACTGAATTTTATGTTTATGTCAGTCACTTCAAAGCCGGCGCCACCGGTGATGACGAGGACCGGCGCGACGTCGAAGCTCAAGCGATTCGCGCCGATGCCAATGCTCTCGGCTCGGCGAACGTGATTTACGTCGGCGATTTCAATATTCAGAGTAGTTCCGACGCATCTTTTCAAACGCTCGTTGGTGCTGGAAACGGCCAAGCGTTTGACCCGATCAATCGCCTGGGAAACTGGAACAACAACAACAGCTTCAAGGATATTTTTACTCAGGCCCCCATGAACACGCCGCAATCGGGCTTCACTGGCGGCGGCCTGGATGATCGTTTCGATTTTCAGTTGATCTCGGGCGAACTGACGGATGGAGTCGGCCTGGAATACATTGCCAATTCGTATCACACGTTTGGCAACAACGGCAGCCTGAACGCCAACAGCAATATCAATGATCCCGGCAACACCGCGCTCCCGGGCCTGGCCAATCGCACCACGATTCTGAACTTGCTGACGACGGTTTCGGATCACTTGCCGGTTGTCGCCGACTATCGCGCGATCAGCAGTTCGCCGAGCGTGCAGTTCACCTCGACCACGCAAAGCGTGGGAGAAGCAACAACCACGATCACGGTCAACTTGCAACTCTCGGCCGCCGCTCAGCAGAACGTTTCACTCCCCTACACAATCAGCGGCACCGCGACCGGCGGCGGAGTCGACTACACGCAAAACTCTGCGAGTCCTCTGATCATTCCCGCAGGGAGCCTGACGGCTGCGATCACGTTTACCGTTGCGAATGATTTGCTCGACGAGGCGAACGAAACGATCGTCGTGACGCTGGGCACGCCCACCAATGCGATCCTGGGAACGAACACGGTTCACACCGTGACGATCACGGACAACGACTCGCCACCGACGGTGCAGTTCAGCACGGTCAGTCAAAGTGTGTCTGAAAGCACGGCCACCATCACGGTCGTCGCACAACTATCGGCGGTGTCGGGACTGCCAATCACGTTGCCTTTTTCGCTCAGCGGTTCTGCAATTGGCGGCGGTGTCGACTACCTGCTGACGGGGACGAATCCGCTCACCATTCCTGCCGGTTCAAGCAGCGGAGCAATCACGTTGAACGTGCAAGATGACACGCTCAACGAAGCCGATAAAACGTTGATCGTGACGCTGACAGCTCCCACGAACGCCACGCTCGGCGCGATTACGACGCACACGGCGACGATTGTCGACAATGACTCGTTGCGCGTGACCGCGATCACTCCCACCGCGACGGGGTTCGTGGCGAAGTTCAATGGCGCGCTGAATCAGTCGACATTGAATCTCTATGACCAGAACAATGCTTTCGGCGCGGCCGACGTGACGCTCATGGGCAGTACGTTCGGTAGTGTGCGGGGATCACTGCTGGTGAACACGACTGGCGACGAGCTCACTTTCGTTCGCACAGGCGGGTACGATCTCGCGACGAATTCATTCGGCACACTGCCACCCGATAACTACTCGGTGAGCTTGAGCAGCGGCGTGAATGGCATCAACGGCCAAAGCGGCGATCAGCTCGACGGCAATGGCGATGGCACGGCAGGCGACGATTTCTCGAGCACTTTTACACTGGCGCCGAATAGCGAATCGACCGTGACGCTGAGCGTGCCGGATTTCGCTCGCGGCTTCGGCCAGGCCGTCAACCTGCCAGCCGATACCACGCTCGGAATACCGGTGACCATGAGCCGAGGAGTGGGCATTACGAGCGCAACGTTCGCCGTGCAGTATGATCCCGCACTCCTAACTATTACTGGCGCCACGAAAGGGAGCGGCGTGACTACCAACACGGTTTTGAGCGTCGATACTTCGACGCCTGGGATCGCGATCATCACGCTGAGCAGCCCGACGCAATTGAGCTTTTTCAATGCTCCTTTCACGCTCGTTCATTTGACGGCCTCGGTACCGGCAACGGCCCCTTATGGCGAGAAGCAGGTCGTAGCCATTACGAACGCTACCGTCAGCGTCGGCTCGGTGTCGCTGCCTTTGCAGCTTGACGACGGCGTACAGGTCACGGCGTTTTTTGGCGATCTCGATCAAAGTCGCACCTACAACGCAGCCGATCTGCCGATCCTGCAACGGATGCTGACCGGCGCATATTCCGGCTTGACGCCCTATCGCAATGCGGATCCGACGATTCTCGCCGATCTGAATGCGGATGGAAAAGTGCAACTCGATGACGCGAGCCTGCTCCATCGTTTGATCCAAGCGGCAGAAGTACCTACCGTGCCGCCGCTCCCCACCGGCATTGTCACGCCGCCACCGACGGGCACTGATCCACGGATTTTCGTCGCGCGCGATTTGCTGGGCCAGCCAGGGCAATTCATTTCGGTCCCCATCGAATTATTGGCGACCGATCCGACCCCAATCACGATCGCCGCAGCCGACATCGCCTTGGAGTATGATCCCGCCGCATTGTCATTTGTGGGTGTGCGCGGCGGATCTCTGCTCGGCGCTCAGTCGCAAACTTATGGGCCGACGCGCGCTGGAGAACTACAACTTCACGCCTGGGCCACGCAATCGCCGACAGAACTCAGCCAAGGGCAATCGGGCACACTCCTCTTCGTCGACTTCCTGGTTTCTGCGACAGCCACCGGCCCACTCGCCATCAATCTGACCAGTGGCGGACGAGTTAACACTGCCGTGTATGACGACGAGCTTGTCTCGCTGGTGCTGCAGCCGACGCCGACGGCGAGCAGCGACGACGACATCGATGGCTTGATCACCGTCCTTGCCAACGAGCAAGAAGTGCTGCGCGTTTCGCGGGAAAGTACTCGGCTCACGAACGTTCCCTTCGGCCCGCTTCCGCTCCGCACCTTGTGATCTTCAACTACAGCCCATTCGTTCCAGTCATGTCTTCTTTCGATTCGAAAAGTCCCAAGAGTCTGGCCATCCTCGCGCATCAATTGCAACGGATCCTGTCACCCGCCGATCGGCTTGCCAGAGTTTCGCCGCCGCCCCTCCTCTTCGACTACGATCAGTTCGAGGAAATCCTGAAAGCATCGATCGACGGCTGGCCACAACTGGCGTCGTCGCTCATCGGCGAAGAATGTCGCCAATTGCAAACAGTACTAGTGACTCTACAGCGATCCCTGCAGACGCTAATCGACGCACGGCTGTCTGACGAAGAACGGCAGGTCCATTTTCAGCTGGAACTCAACCGCTGCCGTGAGCAAATATCCCGCGCGCTCCAGTCGCCTCCCTAGTGTTCTCCATCAACGCCGCGGAACGACTCCACTTTACAACAGTTGTGGCGGTTTTTGATTTGCCCGAAGGCGTTGGCTTTCTGGGCTTTACGCAAAAAGGAGCGGAAATTTTCACAACACCTTCGTTCCTGGCAAAAACCTGCGCAAAACCATTTCGCGACAAGGACTTGCGAATAAAATGCCGCTGATTTTCTAACAACAGTTAACAACACTCGACAACTATTCTGCGGTTACCGACAACAACATTTTGACCAAGCATCGAGCACCTTGCGAATGATTCCATGGGTGTTCCACAACACTGCTGCGTTTGGTTGGGACCGCGCAGCAGTAATCAGTTCGAGACTCACGCAGCGCGAGAGACCGAGTGGCGAAAAGAGATTAGACCAGCGCGGTTGGACAACTTTGGTCTGGCGAATTCGCGCAGAGCGACCGTTCACGCCAGTGACGCTGTCATCGCCTTTTTTTCTCTCCCCTCGCCCCGTTTCGGGGAGAGGGGTCGGGGGTGAGGGGATAATGCGCGAGTTTGACTCAATTTTCTGGCGAACGGGTCGGCAATCCATAGTGCGTGGTCATTAGCAGACTCTCGCTTCGGCTCACCCCTCACCCCCAGCCCCTCTCCCCGAAGCGGGGCGAGGGGAGCAAGACAAGATGCTGCCCTATGGCAACAACCCTATTCCTTGGTGGCCCAGATGCTCCCCGCAAAGCGGTCCTTGAGCGTGGCGCGGGCTTGGGCGGCGCGTTCGCCCTTGTTGAGCGCGGTCCAAACCTTCACGAGGTTGTAGAGCGCTTCGGCGTGGGCTTCGCTTTCGCCGCTGTACATCACGTCGGTGTGTAGGAAGGCGAGAAGGGCTTCCTTGTTGCGGCCGGCCTTCATTTGGCAGGTGCCGAGGGCGTTGTAGGTGCGGGAGAAGAGGCGGGCGTCTTCCGGATCATTCTTGGCGATGATTTCGTCGAGAATCTTGATGCCGTCCTCGGGCTTGCCGGTTTCACCCAGGCAGCCGGCGCGGCCGACCGTGGCGAGCAGTTTTTGGTTTTGCGCTTCTTGGGTCACCAGCGTGCCGCCCAGCACTGCATCGTAGGCGGTGATCGCTTCGGCAAATTTCTTTTGGCCGACGAGAGCACGGGCCATGTTATTGTTGGCTCGCATTTGCACGTCTTCAGCCGCTGCCTTCGACAAGGGGGTGAAATAACGAACGGCCAAGTCATACCGGCCGTTCGACATCGCCATGTCGCCCAAGAGCTCGGCTGCTTCATAGAAGTGGAAGCTGTTGGGATAGGCGCGGGCAAATGCCGACAGGTCGGCTTCGGCTTTGGCGCGATCGCCACCTTCGGTCATGGCGATCTTGCCCTGGCAGAGTGCCATATAGAACTGTGCATCTTGCAGGATTTGAGGCCGAACGAGCGAACCGGCGGGAATCTGCTTCAGCGATTCGAGGGCCGCGTCGTAGTTCTTGGCGATGACCGAATTGCGGGCGTTGCTCAACTGCTGCGGTTCATCGCCGAACACGATGCGGGCGACTTCGCTGATCGGAAATTGCCGAGCCACGCCGGCCATGTCGAGCGTCACGGCATCCTTGGTCGTCGCGTCGGTCACGGTCCCTTTATTCGGCACGCCACCCTTGGTGGTGTAAAGCTGATCGAGGGCCTGGCCATGAGCGAGCACTGCTGAGGATGCAGCGATGCACACTGCCATAAAGTGGACGCGGAACGAACGAACGAACATTGCAAAATCCTCAAAAAACGGAGTTATGTATTCGGTGGAGTGATTGAAGTAGGTCGATTAGCTCTTGGCCGGCGCTGGTTTGGCAGCGGGGGCGGCGTTCTTGATAGCTGGTGCTGGTGTTGATCCTTTGATGGCCGGCGCGACTGTTTTGGCGGGCGTGACCGGTGGACTCGTTTTTGTCGGGGTTGTCGCCGGTGCGCCTTTCGGTGGAGCCGGCCCGTTCTTCGCGGGCGTGGCAACGGGAGTCGTTTCTTCGGGCAAAGCAAACTTGAACATCGCCAGGCCGACGGGCTCTTCGCCCAGACCCTTCTGAATGTTCTTCAGCAGGGTCACGTACTGCGGCTTCCATTTTTCGCCGCCGAGATCCGGGAACAAACCGTACATGCTGGCGATGTCTTTCTTGGCCATGGTCAGCTGCTTGGTTTTTTCTTCCCCCGTCTGTTTCATCGCAAAGGCGTAGCGGCAATAGACGAGGTTGAAGCGAGCCTCATGAAAGGTCGCGCGATGCTCGGGCTTTTGATAGACCAATTTCGCCAGTTGTCCCCAGCCCCAAATATTGTTTCGTCCGTCATGGGGCCGCGCGCCGAAAATCGCTCGCTGATAATTCTCCGCCATGCCGGCTCCTTCTTGCGCGCCCCAGTCCTGATAGGTCTTGGCGGCTTCGAGTTGCACGGTGACGAGCATGTTTTGCGTCTTCAAGATTTCGTCGAACAGATTCATCGCTTCCTTGTACTTGTTCGTGGCGCGATAAATCGTGGCAATCTCCATTCTAATTGAAGTCGCCATGGCGGGATTGATTGTTCCCGGCTTCTCTTCGTTCAATTTCAGGATGCGCTCGAAGGTCGCGGTCGCTTTGCCGTAATAGCGAACGGCTTCGTCGGACAGTTTTTTCTTGGTCCCCGGGCCGAAGCTCTCGCCCATGCCGGTGTAGGTTTCGGCCACCCAGCGGAGGATTTTTACGTCGTTCGCTTTGTTCGACATCTGCCCCAAAAACGCCTCAAAACCCTTGCCGAGGGCGACCTTGGTCGCCGGATCGGCGAGCTCCATTTGGTTCTGCAGATCCTTGGCCAGGCTGACATAAATGCCGATCAACTTGGCTTGTCCCTGGGCGTCGTTCTTGTAGAGCTCGTCCAGCGAAGCCATGACCCCTTCAGCCTTCTTGATGACGTCGTCGGAGTTTGCGCCGGCGGCGCTGAGCGACGAAATGTAGGCCCGCAGCGCGGTCTTGTAGATCTCTTCTTTGAAGCCGGCGCGATTGGTGGTGGCGTCGTTTTGGCGGGCCAGTTCGAGCGGGCCAGTCTTGGAATTTTCGAGCAGCTCGACGGCCTTGGTGGCTTCGTTGGTATCGACGTACATCTGGGCGAGCGACCAGGCCGCGGTGACCGTGATTGCGCTCACTTCACCGGTTCCTTGCATCCGCGCCACGCCGTCGATGAGAATCGCTTTGGCTTTGGCCTTCAGCGCGTCGAGCTCGGCTTTCTTTTTGACGGGATCGATTCCCTCGGGTTTGAGTTCGGCATTTTCGTAGTCGCGCAGTTCGCGCGAGCCGTCGTAAAACTCGGCCCACAGCGATTGACCGATCTTGAGCTCGGCGGGGCCGCGGTTCGGCGCGTCGAGCGGGATCTGATCAAGATAAGCCTGTGCGTCGTCGAGCCGGTGCTCCTTGATCATGAACGGAATCAGCGTGTTGATGGCCTTGGCTGCTTCGGGCGTATCGGGCCAGCGCTGGCTGAGGTACTTGCAGATCGAAATGATCTGCTGGGCCTCGAAGTCTTTATTCTCTTCAGGATTGTTCGGATCGCTTTCGGCATAGAGCTTGATGTAGGAATCGAGCGTCATGCTGCCGCACTGCCGAGCGCCGTGCGCCTCGGGATAACGCCGCGCGATGAACTCGCCGAAGACGGCCGCTTCCTGATAATTGCCGCTCGAGAACGCCAGGAAGCAGAGCAAGTAACGGCAGAGATTGACGTCGTCGACATTCGTGCCGCGGTCGGCCAGCACCAGGGCCAGTTTCAAATAACGACTGGCGTCTTCTTTGGCCGTTTGCGTTTGTTTCTTTAATTCGTCGAGTTGCTTTTGCAGCGCGGCGATTTCGTGCGTCGCGGTGAGGGCCTTCAGCCGATCCGACATTTCGCGCACTCGGCCGTTGCCCGATTGCATCGCGTCGACCGCTTCCAGGCCGGCTTTGCGGGCTTCGGCGAAGTTCTTGGGATCGGGCTTTTCGTTGGCGAGATCTTCGCCCGACTCGCCGCCGAAGTCGGGGAGCATCGCGCGGGCTTTTTCCTGATGAGCGCCCGGAGTCTTAGCGACGAGGCGCACGAGCTTGCCACCTTCTTGCAGCAGCTTTTTGATGGACGGATCTTTGGGCTCGCGGGCTTTCAAATCTTCGGCGTACAGTTTCATCGTGCGGGCGATGCCGAGCCGGATCGACATGAAGTCGTCGTCTTTTTCTTCGGCGCCGCGGGCCGAATCGACGAGCTGCGCGGGACTCTTCGGCTTGTTTTTGTCGATCACTTCCAGGAACAGTTTCAGTTCGATCCAGCTCTCGATGGCTTGATCGGTGACCTTCACGCGCAGCAGCCGGAAGGGCTCGGGGTGATCGGGATTGGCGAGGAGCTCGACGAAATAACCGAGGGCTTCTTTGTGCCGGCCGAGCTTTTGCAAGCAGCGAGCCTGGTACATCCGCGAGTACAAGCCGGCCATGCGGGTGCGGTACTTGTCATACATTTCGCCATATTCGGCGACCGCTTCTTCGAGGGCGGTGGTGCGATCTTTGTTGCCGACTTCGTAGGTCTCGGACATTTCCTCGCGCGTAGCCGCGGTCAGCACTTCGGCTTGCACGGCGTCTTTGCGAAACTGATCGCGCTCGGCGTATTTTTTGGGCTCGCCTTTTTCACTGATCGAAGCCGGATAGGTCTTCAGCTTCGTTTCGATTTCGACGGCCAGTTCTTCGAAGACCTTCAGCGCCTGACCATAAAAGCCGCGGGCTTCGACATAGAGCTGCAACTTGGCAGCGCCTGACATTTTTTCAGCCCGCTTCATACGAGCGCGGGCGCGCTCGACGACGACCGTTGCCAATTGACTGCGGGCCGCGATGGCGAGCATGCTCTGCGGATTGGCCGCGACGAACTTCTCAAGCGTGGCTTGTCCCTCGTCGAGTTGCTTTTCCTTGAGGCCCCAGTCGCGATTGACGCGGGCCCCTTCGACCAGGGTCACGCCTCGTTCGTACTGCAGCGACTGTTTGAAGTCGACCGGCACGGCGGGGTTCTTGGCGGCGGCGTCGAGATAATCGAGGGCGACATCGAACAGCTGCCGTTGTCGCAAACCGTCGAGGAAGGCCGCGGCCGGTTCAACGGCCGAGGCGCGATTCGTGGGCAGAAGCAACGCCGGCAGGAGGAGCGCGCCGGCGACCAACCAACCCGCTATCGCGCGGCGGGAACAGTGTCTGCTCATGACGTGCAATCCTTCGGAATCCCGGAGAGGGGCCGTGCGCGCTGGCGGCGTGCGCGAGGTGATTTCGGAACAAGCCTTAAATTATAGTCATCGGTGGGGAAGTTCAATCGTTTCCCGGGGCAGGGAACAGGCTCTACCGTCCGCGGACTTTTTCCAGCTGATCGAGCAACGTGAGTAGGCGGGCCAGATCAGGCTCTTGTCGCAGGGTCGGGCTCCAGGAACGAATCGCGGTGCGGACGGCGGCGGCGTTGTTGCGGCCTTGCGTGGGGAGCAGATTTTCGCGGCGAAGTGCTTCGCGCGAACCCCGTAGTTGTTCGGCCAACTCAGCCGCCACGGCGGCCGATTGCAGGCTGGCCGGCGTTTCGACAAATGAAGCCGCGATGCGACTGCGCTCGATCGGCAGTTTTCGTTCGTGCTTGGTGCCGGACAGCGGATCTTTCCAGCTGAGCGTGACCTGGCCGATTTCGCTGGCCGGGCTGTTTTTGAACCAGACTTCCAGCAGTGCGCTCGAGGCTTCTTCGGGGAGCAACTGAGCATCGACCGCGGCCGGCGTGACGGCGGCCAGCAGGTTCGGCTCGTGGCCGAGCAAGCGATAAGCGGCAACCGCATCTTTGTTGAACTGAATCTTGATCTTGGCATCGGCGGCAACGGCAGGATTGTGACCAGCGAGTCTCTCGACGAGCGCGGCAAACAGTTGTTGCCGTGAGCCGATCGCGCGGCAGCTGCCGCCGAGCTCGATGGCAAAACCTTCGAGCAGCGGATCGGGATTCGACCGGCCCGAGACATCGAACACATCCAAGCGCACGCCTTCGTCGCTGATGTGGTGCAGCACTTCACTGATCTTGTGCGTGACATCGGCGGGCATGGCAGCCCGGCTATCGGTGATCAACACCAGCCGCGTGCGATAATCGCCGTTCGGTTCGCCGGCAGGTTGCGATAGCGCGACCGAAGCTGCCGTTTGCAAACCAGCGGCCAGGTTGGTGCCGCCATGCGGGATGAGCTCGGCCAGCTGGCGGCGGAGCTCGGCCTCTTGATTCACACGCAGATGCTCGACGCGGCAGACGACGTTTTCGTCGAAGGCGACGAGCGATAGTGCGTCCTTTGCCGACAGCTGACGATGGGCCTGCAGCACGGCACTGCGAACCATTTCCATGCGCCCGCCACGGGCCATGCTCGCCGAAATATCGATGGCGATGACCAGATGCGTCGGCTGCTTCTTGGCCGATTGACGGAGCTTGCCGGCCTGCACACCCAGCTGCAGCAGGAATGCATCGCTCGTTCCAAACGGCGAAGGGCTTCCCTGCACGTGCAGCGCGAGTTGCCCACGCGGTGCGGCAGGAAAACGCGATTCGAGACCGGCCAGGAAATGTTCGACACGGACTTCATCACGGTTCGGCAACTTGCCCAGCGCGAGAGCGGCTACGGCAGCATCGAACGAGACGGTTGACGTAGTGAGGGGGACTTCAAGCTGCTGCAACTTCGCATTGGCGTCGGGCGCGATCGGCGGATTGATGCTTTCGCGAAGCCAGAAGCGGCGGTCGTAACCACGGACCAGCGGCAATTCCAAACCAGAGCGCGGCTGTTGCAGCACGCGGACGAGCTCGGGCAATTCATCTTCGGAATATTGCGGGGCACCGAGCAAACCCCAGCGCATCAGCACGACGTCGTCCATCGGCTGCATGCCGTGCGCGATGAGCGATTGAAACTGCGCGATCGGTCCCGTCGGAGCGGCCGGCGCTCGCAGCGATTCGTCCCAACCCTCGAGCAACTCGGGCTCGGTGGAAGCGGGGAACTCAAATGACGCGAACTTCCGCGGCGAAATCAAATCGGGCTCGCCCACAGCTGGCTCGGCGGGGGGGAGCGTGGGAAGCACGGTTAGACGCGAGAAAAAGTGAGGACGATACAGCGAGGACAGGTAACCCGACGATGAAGTGAGGAGCGCCGCCGACACGGCAACAAACAAGCAGGCCGCCGTGGTCAACAGCGAGAACTGCCGGAGCCGTGAACGCTTTTCCAAGCGAGTGGCCAGGCGTGTGACCAGCCGCGATCGGCTGCGAAGCGTGACCGGCTCGGGCACATCGCGCAGCTCATCGGCGATGCCCTCGTCCTCAGGGATCGACTGCAACTGCAGGCTCAAGTGCTCGGGCATGGCGACGCCGCAGAGCAACTGATCGAGCTCGTCGTCGCTGGGATTCGTGATTCCTTTGAGACGCGCAGCCAACGACGCCGGCGCCGCGACATCGCGGAGCAGTGCATCAAGCCGATCGTCAGGAAGGTCACTCATTGCAGTGAATTACGGAAATCTTGCTAGGTTGAATCGCGTTTGGTTGATTCGTTTAACTTGTATTGGTCTCAAACTGCCGCAGCGTTTCATCTGGGTTCTCGCCGCCGCGTTGTTTCGCGGCAGCGAAAGGAAAGCTAGGCCCTGGTGGCAAGCAACACTTCCCTCAGCCGCCTGCGTGCTCGACTGACCCGCGACAACACCGTGCCGAGGGGAATATCGAGGAGGTCGGCAACTTCCTGATGCGTCAATTCGCCCACAACGACCAACAGCAGCGTTTCTTTCAGTTCCTGGGGGAGCTGCGAGAGCGCAAACTGCATTTCGTCGGTGTAATCGCCAGCCAGCGGGTCAGCGGCGGGGACGCCAACATCCAAGGGTTGGTCGCCTGCCATGGTGGGAGGGGGTGCTTTTCGCCGCCAGCGATCGACAATCCGCCGGCGCATAATCGACGCTAGCCACGCGCGGTCCCCGACCCCTTCGCGGTAAGCCTCGCGGCTTTTCCACGCTGAGCGGAAGGTCTCCTGAACCATATCCTCGGCTTCATGGCGGTCGCCCATCATGCGATAGGCGATGCGATAAAGAGAGGAGCTGTGTTCATCGACCAGCGCGTTGAACTGCGCAATCGATAAGGCCAACGTCCAATCTCCGGTTCGAACCTGCGTACTCGCAGCTACGAAGCTGGAGCCGACCCAATCAGGTTTGGCCCCTGTTGCTGCCGGCTAAGATGAGATTCGGGGGTACCGGTTTATCTTATTCCCGCTAGCTAGGGATAATCCAGATTTTCCGGCCGCTGAAAATCTCGTCGAAACCGAGAATTTCGTTGCAAAAACCCCCTGTTATGGCTACCCAGTCCACGCCAACGGCAGCCAAGGGGTTTTACATCGGCTTTTTGCACTCTGCCGAACAATATCCGCCGCCAGCGTAGGCCAGGGCCAGCCAGCCAATGATCATCTGCACTCCGCCGAACGGAACGATGGCCCCCAGCACCCGCTTTTCCGTCAGTACGAGCGTATATAGAAAGCCAGAAAAGACGAGGGTTCCTAGAATGAAAAACCAGCAGGCAATGTTCAACGAACGGCTCGGTCGTGACTGAGCCAGCAGGCCACAGCCGACGACCGCCAGCGCGTGGTACATCAGATATCGACTGGCCACTTCCCAATCGCCCAGGCGTTTTTGCACGAGCGATTCATCGCGCCCTTGGCTCTTCAGATAATCGGGCATGCCATGGGCCCCAAACGCACCCAAAGTCACACTCAGCGCACCCAACAACGCACCAACCATCAGCATTTTCTTCGATGACATCAACCAACCTTTACTGCTAACTAATTCTGCCTTCTGCGTTCTAACTTCCGCCTTCGCTCACGCCATCACTTCCATCACCGGCTTGCCGCCGATGAAGAGCGGCCGATTGTTGCGGTCGCGGATTTCACTGTTGGGATCGATCCCCAAGATGTGATAAATCGTCGCGGCCAGGTCTTCCGGCTTCACGGGGTGTTCGTCGGGGAACTGCGCTTTGTCGTCGCTCTTGCCGTAGATGAATCCTTTCTTTACGCCAGCGCCGGCCAGCAAAATGCTGTAGCAATTGGGCCAGTGATCGCGACTGGCGTTGGCATTGATCTTCGGCGTGCGGCCGAACTCACCCATCCACACGACCAGCGTGTCGTCGAGCAAGCCGCGCTGTTCCAAATCGTCCATCAACGTCGGCAACGTTTTTTCCGTGATCGGAAAATGATAGTCCTTCACGATCGGATACATCCGTGTCCCGTCGAAACCGTGCGTATCCCAGCCACCTTCGGTCGTGCTGCGGCCGCCGATGCTGTTTGAGAAATAAACCGTCACGAACTTCGTGCCCGCTTCGACGAGTCGCCGCGCGAGCAAACAGCCCTGACCATACGTGGTGCGACCGTAGCGATCGCGGGTTTCGGCGGGCTCGGCAGAGAGATCGAAGGCCTGGCGAACCTTGTCGCTGGTGAGCATCTGAATCGCGCGGTCGTAGTATTCATCAAAGCCGCGGACCTCGGCTGACTGCTCGAGCAACTTCGCCTGCTGATCGACGAGCTTCTGCATCTCGCGCCGGCGATGCAAACGATCGAGCGACAAGCCTTCGGGCAAACTCAGCTCCGGCAATTTGAAATTGGCTGAGTTCGGATCATCGGTGAAGAGGAGCGGATCGTAAGCCTTGCCGAGAAAGCTCGCATGCTGGCCGGGAGTGATCGAGCCATCGCGAATGACGTGCGGATAGGCGACAAACGTAGGCATTTCGCTGCGGCCCGGCGCGAGCCGGTCGACGACGCTGCCGTAGGCGGGATACAGATCGAGTGAATCGCGCAGCCGTTGGTCGTCGCTCGGCGGTTCATGCCCGGAGAGAGCATAGTAGCCGGCCGAATTGTGATTCTTCATCGTATGGGTGACGGTGCGAATGATCGAGAACTGATTCATCCGCTTGGCGAGCTCCGGCAGTTGCTCGCAAGTTTCCATTCCCACCAAACTGGTCTGTATGCCCGACAACGGCCCGCGATATTCCTCCGGCGCGTTCGGCTTGCGGTCGAACATGTCGATGTGGCTCGGCCCGCCCCACTGAAACAAGAAGATTACCGATTTGGCTCGCGCTTTGATCGGCACCGCTTTTTCCGCCCGCAACAAACCAGGCATATTCAGCCCGAGCAAACCAGCGCCGCCGACGCGCAGCAACTGGCGACGAGAAACGTGAATCGACATGGGTGGGGATCTCCTGCACGGCGGGAAAGCGGAAGCTTTCACTATATCCTGTAGCGCGCCAGCAGGCGATTCGGTCAGTTGCAGATCTCCGGGAGGGCGAGGCTCCCGCCGAGCCGCGACGGCCGAATGCAGTCGCCCGCAGCCATTGAATGTCCACCTCAGCGGCTCAGCGGTAGCCTCGCCCTCCCTAAGCGGGATTTTTATTGACGCTGAAGAGCAAATTGTTATGTTGGTCCAGATATTGTTATAAGCCCATCTGGAATTAATGTATGCCTTCTTTTGAAGACTTGTTGGCTGCCAAGAAAACTTTAAGCGGAACATTGCTGCGCGCCGGACTGCAAGGTGGCGTGATGGGCATGATGAAATCTTTCAGCACGACTGAAGCCGTCACGAGTGCGAGCCATAACGTGCATTCCATCGGCATCGGCCGGAAGTGGGTCGACGGCAAACCAACCGAGACCCTGTGTGTGCGGATCTTTGTGGTGCAAAAGCTGCCGCTCTCGATGCTGGCTCCGTTTCAGCTGTTGCGGAAATCGATCGAGGGGATCGAAACCGATGTGGTCGAAGCGCCACCGGCCTTTGCATCGGCCAAAAAGAGGAAGGCCAGCTCGCCCAAGGCTGACAAAAAAGCCACCAAGAAATCGGCGCCACCCAGGAAACCGCCGCCGCCGATCGCCTTCGATGCCGACGCCAGCGATCCGTCGGGTGGCTCACCCAACGGCCGCGGTTTGCATCGCAATCCACTCGTGGCGGGCGTCAGCGCGGGACACTTCAAAGCCACAGGCACCCTCGGCTACTTCTGCCGCTCCTTAAAGGTGGGCGAAGGGAGCGATGTCTTTGTTCTCAGCAACAACCATGTCTTTGCCAATGCCAACGACAGTCAAAAGGACGACGATCTCGTACAACCGGGAATCATCGACGGCGGCAGTCTCGGTAGTAGTCACTTTGCCGAACTGCATCGTTCCGTACCATTAAAGATGGGAGGAACCAGTCTTAATTTTGTCGACGCCGCCATTGGCAAGCTGTTGACAGGCATCGCTTTTGAGCCCGAGATTCTTACCATCGGTAAGGTTCACGGCGCCGCGCTGGCCGACACCGGCATGCGAGTTTGCAAACATGGCCGCACCAGCGGCTACACCGAGGGTGTGATCACCGACCTGGCCATCGATGCACTCGTCGGCATGGATCACAACGACCCTAGTATCGTGGCCAAGTTTGAGGATCAGATCCGCATCGTGCCAGCCACGCCGTTTACTTCGTTTGCCGAACCAGGCGACAGTGGTTCGTTGATCTTGAAGCACTCAAACAAGGCCGCGGTCGGTTTGCACTTTGCCGGGGCCAATGATGGCTCCTACGGCCTGGCGAATCACATGAGCCATGTGCTCAAAGAGCTCGATATCGCCCTGCTATAATGCGCCGCAGGGAGCACGGTCATGGCCGAACAACCTGCGCACTCGCAGCCATCGCTGGATGATGTGAAAGGCGTCATCAGCGACAACTATCTAGGCCGTGGTGGCATCCACGGCGTGGGGCTTAGTCGCGATCCGGCGGCAATCAAGATCTATCTCTGCCGCGACGCGGAAGAAAAATCCCCCTTGCTCGACGAACTGCGGGCCGCAGCGGCGCCGTTCGACGTCATCGTGATTCGTGCCGATCAATCGTTCGCGCACTAGCGATAAATCCGACGCAGCCCTAGCCGCCCGTCATGCGGTTGGTCAACCAATCGCCCAGGCTAGGCCAAAGTTGATTGAGCACGAACAAGATTCGCGCCTTGGCCGGCATCACCAGTTCGGCCTGGCGTCGTTCGCAAGCGCGCAGAATTCGCTGCGCGAGCACGGCTGGATCGATCCCTTTGATCTTTACGCCGCCGCCCGGTTTCTTGGCGCTCTCGGGCAGGTCGCCAGCTTGCGCTGCGTAGCGCTGGCCGGCATCATCACGCAGCAGTGGTCCAGGGCAAACCAGCAGCACATGCAAACCACGCGGACCAAGTTCCAAACGAAGCTGCTGCGAATAAGCAGCGAGGGGAAACTTGCTGGCCGGATAAGCGCCCAGATATTTCGAAGCCCCCTTGGCCGCGAGTGAACCAATCTGCACGACGTGCCCTTTGCTTTCGAGCAGCAGCGGCAGCAGCTCGCGCGTGCAACGAACGGCGGCCAGGAAGTTGATATTCCACAGCTCTTGAAAATCTTCGGGCGTAATGTCTTCGATGCGCCCGCGCGTGCTCTTGCCCGCGCAGTTGACCAGCACATCGAGCTTTTCCCACTGCTCGTGCGTTTCGATCGCCATTCGCTCGACATCGGCTGGCTGAGTGATATCGGCGGCAATCGTCAGCAGATTTTCGCGCGGCACGTTGTCTTGCGAAACAAGCAAATCAGCCGCTTGTGCAAGTCGTTCGCCATCGCGAGCCACCAGCGCGACCTTGCTTCCCGCCAGGGCAAAGGCTCGCGCAATGGCCAGTCCCAGGCCGGACGAAGCGCCAGTGATGAGCACGTGCTGCGTGGATGCAGCGGCAACAGACCAAGGCATGCGGGGAACTTTGATCGAACGTAGAGAACAAGGTGGGTGGTGACAACCGTAGCGATTATACGCTGCTGGCCGCCGAATGTTGCTGAGTTCCCCGCTGATTGCAGCCGTGGTCCCGGGCGTTTTCGACCTAGATTTCAGATGGCAACTGTCCGCTCTCATCGCCATCGCTCTCTACTCATCGCCAGGCCGCTCATGCATCGTGAAACCTCTTGCCGCCGCAACACGCACACGATTTCTCTCCTGCCGGTGCACAACCGCCGGGCCGATGACGCCCTTCGCTGCAAACCGCAGCTCGAAACTCTCGAAGCCCGCAATCTGATGACCGTGGAAAACGGCATCGATTGGGCCGCCATGATGAGCACGAGCGGCGTGTGTACTTGCCCGATCTGCACCGGCCAAGGCTTGAATAGTTTGGCCGCAACCGAAGCGGTGGCCAGCGCCGCGAGTGGTCCCGCCCTCGCCGGCAGTCCGCTCAGTTCACTGCCGCAGCTGAGCAGCAACAGCGGCGCCACGGCTAAGCTCTATCTCGATTTCAATGGCACGACCACGGCCTCGTGGGGGAGTTATACGAACATCGTCACGCCGGTCTACGATCAGGACGGCGACCGGACGACCTTCAGCGCTGGCGAATTGAATTCGATCACGGAAATTTGGAAGCGGGTGAGCGAAGACTACGCGCCGTTCAACATCGACGTGACCACGATCGATCCGGGCAATTCGACGAACGGCGTGACTGCGCGGATCGCGATCGGCGGCAACTACTCCGATTGGTTCGGCCAATCGGCGGGCGGCGTGGCTTATATCGGCGGCTTTTATAACAGCGCGCCGAACATCGGCTTTGTGTTTAATGACGCGCTCGCCAATGGCAATGCGCGCTACGTCGCCGAAGCCGCGTCGCACGAGGCGGGACATCTCTTCGGCCTCGAACATCAAGCGACCTGGGATGGCAACACGCTGGTCGCTGGCTACTCGCGCGGCACCGATGCTTGGGCGCCGATCATGGGCGTCGGCTATTACTCGACGCGAACCACCTGGCACAACGGCGCGACCGACAACGGCCCGACGGCCTATCAGGACGATATGTCGATTCTCGCCAACAGCTCGAACGGCTTTGGTTACAAGACCGATGACTTCGGCAGTTCGCAGGCCACTGCTTCGGCTTTGGCGGCGACGAATGGTAACGTCAACTTCGCGGGCCTGATCAGCACGAACACCGATCAGGATTGGTTCTCCTTCAGCACGGATGGTGGTGCTTTCAATCTGACGGCGAATGTCGCCACGGTCGGAGCCAATCTCGACAGCGTGCTGGAGCTGCGAAATGCCAGCGGCACAGTGATCGTCACGGCGAATCCCACGAACACATTCAATGCGACGATCTCGACGACGCTCGCTTCGGGAACGTACTTCGTCGTCGTGCGCAGCTCGGGCGGTTACGGCGATGTCGGCCAATACACGCTCACCGGCACCGCGCCGATCGGCACGACCAATGGCGGCGGTGGTGGCGGTGAGGACACTTCCGCGCCGGAAATCAATGTGCTGAATGGCACCACGGCGATTCAAACCGGCGGCACGGTCAGCTTCGGCAGCGTCCAAGTTGGCAACTTCATCAACAAGACGCTGACGATCAAAAACACCGGCGACGGCGTGCTCACGCTCTCGCCGCTGACGAATGCCGATCTGCCGCCAGGTTTTTCGATCGTCACGAACTTCGGCACGAACGTGCTGGCCGCCGGCGCCTCGACGACGATCGTGCTGCGCTTCACGCCCACGACTGCAGGCGCGACCAGCGGCATGCTGACGCTGCTGAACGACGATGCCGATGAAGGTTCGTTCGCTATCAACCTGAGCGGCACCGCGACACCGGCGCCTGCGCCGGAAATCACCGTCCTCAACGGCACCGCGAACGTGCTGACTGGCGGCACGATCAATTGGGGCAGCGTGCAGGTCAGCAAGACGCTCAACAAGACGATCACGATTAAGAACACCGGCAATGCGACGCTGACGCTCGTCAAGCCGACCGCGGCCGACATGCCGGCCGGTTTTGCGATCGTCACCAACTTCGCCGTCACTTCGCTGGCTGCCGGTGCTTCGGCGACGATCACGATTCGTTACACGCCGACGGCGGTTGGTGCTGCGGGGGGCGTGCTGAATCTCGTTTCCAACGATGCCGATGAAGGAACGTTTGCGATCAACCTCGCTGGCACCGGCACACCTGGTCCGCAACCCGAAATCAACGTCAACATCGGTTCGACAGCGATTCAAACCGGCGGCACGGTCGACTTTGGCGATGCCCAGCTAACGAAGTTCGTGAACAAGGTGATCACGATCAAGAACACCGGCACCGCGACGCTCACGCTGGTCAAACCGACTGTCGGGCAAATGCCGCCAGGTTTTTCGATCGTCACCAACTTCACCGTCACCTCGCTCGTCGCCGGCGCTTCAGCATCGATCACGCTCCGCTACACGCCGACGGCTCTGGGCTCGATCAGTGGCCTGCTGAATCTTGTTTCGAACGATGCCGATGAAGGAACCTTCGCGATCAACCTGACGGGCAATGGTTTGCCGGGGCCAGCGCCGGAAATCAACGTCAATGTCGGCACGACCGCCATTCAATCGGGCGATGCGATCAACTTCGGCAGCGTTGCCGTCGGCAACACTGCCAATCAAACGATCACGATCAAGAACACCGGCACGGCAGCCCTCACGTTGGTCAAGCCGACCGCTGCACAGCTGCCGGCCGGTTTCACGATTGTGACGAACTTCGCCACCACCTCGCTGGCGGTCGGCGCTTCGGCGACGCTCGTGCTCCGCTTCACGCCGACGGCGATCGGTGCTGCAGGGGGCGTGCTGAATCTTGTTTCGAACGATGCCGATGAAGGAACCTTCGCGCTGAACCTGACCGGCACGGGAACCCCCGCACCGATCATTCGTGCGATCGACAACGGCGCTGCCGGCTTCACGACCACGGGCGGTTGGACTCGCGTCACCAACCAAGGCCGCGAAGCCGACATTCAAACGGCCGTGAAGGGAACCGGCACGACGACGGCAACCTGGACCTTCACCGCGCTGCCCCCGGGGCAGTATCGTGTGAGCGGCAGTTGGACCGCGAGCGTCGTGAATGCCACCAACGCGCCGTTCACGATCTACGACGGCTCGACTTCGCTCGGCACGGTGCTCGCCAATCAGGAAGTGGCTTCGAGTGGCCTGACTTGGAGCGGCACAAACTGGAAGGACCTCGGCACGTTCAACATCACCGGCGACACGATTCGCGTCGTGCTGACCAATGCTGCTAACGACCGCGTCGTCGCCGATGCCATCCGCGTCGAACGGATCGGCGATCTGCCCGACCAAGGGAACGGCGCTGCTGCCGGCAGCGTGTTGAATTTCAGCCTGGTCGATCAAGGCAGCGGTTCGCAGCAACAAACGGTCTCGACGCCCACGGTGAGCTCGCTGAACACCACGCCTTTGTTTGCCTCGCTGACTTCATCGCTCGCACTGCCGAGCGCCTTCACCGCTTCGGTGGACGAGATCTTTGCGTCGAACAACGACGCTCAAGCCGAGCTAGTCCTGTTGAATCAAGCGATCGACTTGCTCCGCACGGTGGAGAGCACGCTTACGAAAGATAGCTCTGACACAACGCACACTGAAGCCACCGACGAACTGCTGGCCGACGGCGAGCTGATCGCGCAAGGCTGGAATCTGCTGTAACGTAGGGTGGGTCGAATGTACTCATGAGGCCCACCAAATCGAACGTCAAACCCGGTGGGCCTCGTGAGTACATTCGACCCACCCTACGGGCTATTGCAGCTTGCCGCGGCCGGCGACGGGAATCGTTTCGACGACCTTCCCCTCGCGGAAGCAGTGAAACTGTTCGTGCAACATGATCGTGAGGTCGCCGTAACCGGGAATGATCTCCAGGCGATCGCCGATGCGGAGTGAGTCGGCTGGGCCGGTCAGTTTCACCTGACCGTGCTCGGCCGAGAGCCGTGTGATCGTCAAATCGGGACGGCCTTTGATCTGGGGCGTGGTGATTTCGATATTGAGGCTCTTGCGCCCGGCATCAATGATCGCGCGCTCGGGCGTGGGACGACTGACGACCGTGGCGAGCACCGTGAGTGCCTCGCGAAAGCCAGGGACCAGGCATTTCTCGCGGTAGAAGACGTCCATAAAGATCACGCCGCCGGCTTGGACCTCGGTGATGCACGGCTGTTGCGTGCAGAGATGTATCGTGCCCGTGCCGCCGCAGCTCACGAGATCGCACTGCAGGCCATGCGAGCCGAGAAGCGTTTGCTGCTCGACGAGCATGGCCAGCGCTTGCTCGACCTGCATCGCCTTGGCTTCTTGATCGGCCACGGCCATCAAGTGCCCTTCGTAACCCATGATGCCGATGAGCTCGAGGCCGGGAAGCTTGTCGACCTGCTGACCGAGCTTCAGCGTCGCCTCGCCCGGTTGCGTGCCGACGCGTGACAGGCCGATGTCGACTTCCAGAATCGTCCGCACCCGCAAACCAGCGGCCTGCATCGCAGCACTGATTGGCTCGGCCTGCTCGAGCGAATCGACGGTCAAAATCGGATCGGCCATCTTTCGCAACTCCACCAGCCGCGCGACCTTCTGCGGCCCGACAATCATGTTGGCAATCAGCAGGTCATGAATCCCCGCCGCCGCAAACATCTCGGCTTCGCTGAGCTTGGCGCACGTCAAACCGATCGCGCCGGCATCGATCAGCCGCTGACCAATGATCGGCGACTTGTGGCACTTCGCATGCGGCCGCCAATCGATGTTCTGCAGCTGACAGAGCGTCACGGCATCGCGCACGTTTTCGTCGAAGGCATCGAGGTCGAGGCAGAGGGCAGGAGTGTCGAGGGCTGAGGCAGCTGGGCTGGTCATGGATGCACGGAATATTGGAGTGCAGATTTCAGATGGCAGATTGCAGATTAGAATACCGGACAATTCAATCTGCAATTTGAAATCTGCCATCTGCAATTCCACCATGCGTCTCACCTGGAAACCTGGCATCCTCAATAGCGCGCTGCACGCGGCGGGCGCGATCGCGCGCGGCCGCACGCTCGTCGATCCAGTACTGCAAGCCGCTCTCGCCGAACCGGCCGAGGCGCTGCAGCAAGAGATTGTTGCCAGCGGAGTTCCTGCGGGAGCGTTTCGGCGAGCGCTGACGGGGTTTGCAACGCAGTTCGATGCGCCGCGACAATTGGTCGAGCGCGCACTGGTGAAAGTGGAGGGCGGCGGGGCAAAGGGTGATTTGAAAGTCGCGAAACTAACTGCCGTGGTCACCGCCGTTGTGCAAGCCTTTCAAAAGTGTGCGCCGAACGCGGCCGATGATTTGCGGCTGCGCGAACGACCGTTGCGCGAACAGTGGGAAGCCCGCGGCAATGGCTTGTTACGGCAGATTGCCCTGCTGACCGACGAGCGGTTGATCGTCAGTGAAGCGACGGTGGTACTCGTTCAACCGGTGCTTGGCGGCGGCGGTGAAGCTCATTTGCAACAAAACGCCGTCTCATTCGAAGCCGTGCTGACCAACGCCGTGCCGCAGTTGCCCGAGGTGGTTCGGCTGGCGTGGTTGCTCGCGCAGTTGCAGTGCGACCTGCCGATGTTTTCCGACCATGTGAATGCACAGCGGTTGCCGCATGTCGCTGCCTTTGCACTGCTGCCGGCGGTGCTGCAAGCGGCAGCGGAAGTTGAGCTCGGGCCGTTTTCGGTGGAGCAAATCGGCCGCGCGATCGAGGCCTGGCAACTGCCGAAGCTGGCCGATCTCGATTTGCCGAACGTTGTTCACGATTGGTGGCAGACGTATCTTGTCGATCGTCCCAGTTGGCCCGTGGCGCTGACGGCGCTCGATCGAATGTTGGGGTGAGGCGCGAGGCGAGAGAAACAAATTTCAGGGGATTTTCGATGCGATATGCATTTAGCAGTTTGGTTGTGAGTTTCATTTTCGCGGCAATGGCATCAGCAGCCGACGGCGAAAAGTTCACGCCGCTCTTCAACGGCAAGGACCTTAGCGGTTGGAAGATCGTCAATGTCGCGCCGGATACGTTTACGGTGAAGGACGGAATCATCGTCAGCACGGGCAAGCCGACCGGCACGATTCGCACCGAGCGAATGTACGAGAATTTTATTCTCGAGCTCGAGTGGCGACACATGGTCGCCGGCGGCAACGCGGGCGTGTTCATTTGGGGCGATCCGCTCACCGCCGTCGGCACGCCATTCAGCCGAGGCATTGAAGTGCAAGTGCTCGACGGCCGCGAGACAGCAAACTACACGAGCCACGGCGATGTCTTCAGCATCTGGGGTGCGACGATGAAACCCGATCGGCCTCATCCGGGAGGTTGGGCCCGCTGCCTGCCGAGTGAAAAACGTTGCAAACCGTCGCCCGAATGGAATCATTATCGCATCGAGTGCAACAACGGCGTGCTGAAACTTAGCGTCAACGGCAAGGAAGTTTCTGGTGGCAGCGAGTGCAGTCCGCGCAAGGGTTACATCTGCCTGGAGTCGGAAGGTTCGGAGTGCCATTTCCGCAATATCAACATTCGCGAATTGCCCACGACCAATCCAGCCAAAGAAGCCATCGCCAACGACGCCGAAGGTTTCACGCCGCTGCTGTTCGATGCTGAGCTGAGCCAGTGGAAGCAAGTCGAAGGGAACGCCGGCCATTGGAAGATGAACGACTGGCAACTGCTGTACGACGGCAAGAGCGAGGCCAAGCAACCGCTCGACAAACATCTGTGGACGAAAAAGGATTACACCGATTTTGTCGTCGTGTGCGATTGGCGATTGCCGAACAAACCGACAAAGAAAGAATGGCCTTTGATCGATCGCTCGACTGGCGGCGATGAGCTCGGTGACGGCGGCAAACCAAAGCTCGTGACTGTCGACGACGTCGGCAACAGCGGCGTGCTGCTCCGCGGTTACGAGCACGCCCAAGCCAACATCTGCTGCCGCCCGGTCGGCAGCGGCGAGATCACGGAATTCCGCACCAACAAAAAATATTCACCGGAAGTTCGCGCCGGCGTGACGCCGAAAAAACGGGCCGACAAGCCCAACGGCCAATGGAATCGCTTCATCATCACGATGCAGGGAGACCGCGTCACCGTCGTCCTCAACGGCGAATTGATCATCGACCGCGCTCAACTCCCCGATGTGCCGGCCAAAGGACCGATCGGCTTGCAACACCACGAAGAAGCGGTGGAGTTTGGCAACATTTTCGTGCGAGAGTTATAGTCGTCGACTCGCTTCTTCCGCCTCGCCATCTGCCACCCTCATCACCAGAGCACCACGATGCGTTACTTCCTCTCCCTCATCGTCTGTCTGTTTTCGATTCAATTGACCAACGCCGCCGAGCCACTTGAGCTGGTGCAAAAGTCGCAGCGGATTCTGTTCCTCGGCGACAGCATCACGGCCTCGGGTGGTTACATCGCGCACTTCGATGCCTGGTTGGTTGCGCAGCGCTGGGACAAAACGCCGACGGTCATCAACTGCGGTCTGCCGAGCGAAACGATTTCGGGCCTGAGCGAAGATGGTCACGCCGGCGGCAAGTTTCCGCGGCCTGATTTGTTCGAGCGACTTGATCGGGTGCTCGCGCTGACGAAACCCGATTTGGTGTTTGCCTGCTATGGCATCAACTGCGGCATTTATCAGCCCTTCGATGAAACTCGCTTCAGCAAGTATCAGGAAGGTTGGAAGAAGCTCAAAGAAAAGGTCGAAATGGCTGGCTGTCAACTGATCATCATCACGCCGCCGTTCTACGACGATTTACGCTCGCCCAAGAAAGACTTCTCTTACAACGAAGTGCTCGATCGCTACAGCGATTGGCTGGTGAAGCAGCGCGACAAAAGTTGGACCGTCATCGATCTGCACTCCGCCATGACGGCTGCCGTGAAGAAGCAACGTGAGACCGATCCGAAGTTCACGCTGCAGCCGGACGGCGTGCATCCGAATGGCGATGGCCATTGGGTGATGGCGCAGCAGTTGATTGCAGCCCTCGGCGACAAGGATGTGCTTGCTGCCAAATCGCCAGCCGATTTCTTCGCCGCGAAAAAACTTCCCGCCGCAGCCGTCCCGCTGATCAATCAGCGGTTGAACTTGCTCCGCGATTCTTACGTCGGCACGGCGGGCCATCTGCGGCCTGGTGTCGCGAAAGGTTTGCCCGTGGAAGAAGCCAGGCAAAAAGCCGACGAACTCACGGCGAAGATCAAGGATCTGCTCGCGCGGGAATAATCGTTTCGCCTGTTACCGAAAAAACGCTGGCGGCCGCAGTTGGATTCTCGACGTATGGTTGAGTTATCTCACTGCGACTGCCGGTAGTTGGGGATAAAACGATCGTGCGCTTTGTAGCGCAGCGTCCCGATTTCCGCGTCGCGTGGCTTTCGCGCGAGGAAATCCATGGCTGTGACGATGACGCACGCACAGTGGCTGAAGCTCACCAACGGCGGCGTAATGTCGATCCGGAGCTCTGAACTGCGGAAGATCGACAAAGCCCTCGAAGCCTACGAGAAGTTCCGCTATCCGCCGAATCTAGAAACACTCCGCTCGGCGATCGTCGGCTGGATGCAAAAGGAAGGCTCGAAGTGGAAGACGAGCGTCCGCAATCGCTTCCACGCGGTCGACGATCTCTACAAACAAGCCTTCGATCTGCCGGGCATTCCCAAGACCGCGGCCGATATGGTGGCCGTGTCGCACCTGCGCGATGAGTCGCGAGCCATCGTCACCGATTTGTTCCGCGGCAAGTCGCTCGAGTGGCGGCCCGGGATTTTGCAGAAGCTGATGAGCACCAAGTTTTCGGTCGCGAAGAACCTGCGCGCGGTCGGCGTGAATGTGAATGATCTGACCGGCGGCGCCGTGGCCCGCGGCGTGGCGAGTATTCCCGGCGCAGTCGGTGGCGCGATGGGTGGCGGCAGCGGCCATGCGAGTTGGTTCGCGCAGAATCTGATTCCGCCAGAGTTCTTCGCCGAAGTGATGCAAGTCATCATGAGCGAGTTGCCGACCTTCATGAAGGATCTTGCCGCTTCGCTCACGCCCTTCGTCGGCGTGATTGCCAGCGGTGGCGGCGCACTCGCGAGCGCCTGCAAAACGGCCCGCGATCAATACCGCATGCACGAAGCCCGCGTGCACAAAGAACGGAGCCTGGCCGTCGATGAGCCGGCTCGCGCGATGGAAGGCTTGTTAAGAATCCTCGAGCGCGAACGGGACGCCAACGGCGCGCGCACTGCCATCGGCACCGCGGAATTCACCGGCAAACTGGCCGGCGTGCTCGCCGACGGTGGCACTGCGACGAACGCCGCCATCGGCCTGGCCGCGAGCGCGGCGAACCTGGCGCTGCTCATTCTGGAAATCGTGCGCGACGTGCAAGAGAAAGCAGCTGCCAACAAACTAATGGCCTCGCCGTTGGGCGTGAACTCGCAGCTCTTCGCCGCCAGTCCGGTAACTGGCGCTTATCTAATCTGCTGCGCGCCGACGAGCGTGCTGGTGAATACCGTGTTCGATCGCTTCTTCCAATCGGGCTGGAAAGGTGACGTCGAGCGGACCGTGCAAAAGCACATCGCGCCGCTGCAAGAGCAGGCGCGCCGCGTGATTCACGAGCACCGTTTTTGGATCAACGGTCTGCAGAATTTCCCCGGCGTGCTCAGCGTCAATAAAAAGAAGCTCGACGAAATGGCCGCCCGCAAAGGGAAGACCAACATGGTCGGTTTTGGCAGCGACAACATGCCGGCCGCGTTGCAGCCGGCGTGATTCATCGCGCCGTTTATTCGCACAGCACCATCAGCGAATATCCGCCGATGGTCCGCTGGGCGAAACCTTGCGGCAGCATGTAGCGGAGCATGTTCATCATCCGCGTGCGGAACAACTTCGCGCACGACAAGCCGACCGGCGTGTAGCACCAATCGATCACGCGGTGGCCTGTGTAGCGCAGCGCTTCGAGCGCTGACGACTGCGAGAAGTGATGAATGTGCCCCAGGCTGTAGCCCCGGCCGTAGTAATCGCGCAGGGCTGACGTGCAGGTGATCTCGAGCGGGAAGTGATACATCTTCAGCTGCCCCTTGTCCCGAATCTGCCGGAGAAAGCCGAAGCAATCTTCGACGTGCTCGATCACATCCATGGTCAGGACCAGGTCGTACGTTTTGGAATCGGCAAAGGCATCGCCCATTTCAAACTTCAGCCGCGGATTGGCGTACTGCTTACTCAACTCATGGGCATGCTCGCTGATTTCGTAGCCAGTAAAACTGCAATCACCGGGCCAGCGCTTCTGTAGCTCGGCCAGGATCGCTCCGGCGCCGCAGCCAATTTCGCAGGTCGTCGACGGCATGATCTTGTTTTTCTTCCGCAACCGATCGACATAAGTGGCTTTGAACGGCGAATCTTCGGTGTGCCACGTCCCTGCTGTCCGCAGCAGATACTCCTCGCTGGTATACAGCTCGTGACCGTGTGTACTGGGGGCAGCGGCCTTGGCAGAAGTGGCGAGGTTGGCGTTTTCTTGAATAGAAGTGGTCGACATGTTTAGTCTCCTACATGGGCCGAGGTGGCGTTCAACGAGGGGGAAACGGACGATTCCAACGAACGGTTGGTCTGGGCGAGCAGCGTGCGATATTGACGCTCCAAGGCAGACCACAAAGCAGACGGAGCAAAATCTTCCTGAGCACGCAGCCGGCCGGCCTGGCCGTGCTGTTGGGCAAGGTTTCGATTGGTCAGATATTCGGTGATGGCGGCGATCAACGCAGCGGGATCGCGGGTCGGAACCAGCGTGCCGGTCACTCCGTCGCAAACAGAGTCGACGCAGCCGGGGATGCGTGTGCTGACGACAGGCAGCGCCATCGCGCCGGCTTCGAGATTCGCCACGCCAAAGCCTTCGCGATACGAAGGGTTGACGAACACATCCATCAGCGACAAATGAAGGGCAACTTCGCGCGTCATGCCGGCGAACTTGATCCGCGGATCGGTCTGCAGCAGCTCCATCGATTCCGCAGTCAAGCCTTCTTCGCGCGGGCCAACCAGCAGCAATTGCAGATCGGGAAAAATTTCACGCAGGGTTTGCCAGGCAATCAGCAGTTCATTGATTCCCTTGTCGCGACACAACCGGCCGACAAAGCCCAGCACTTCGCTGCCGGCAGGAATGTCGTACCGCCGTCGAGCAGCAGCCAGTTCTGCCGAGGAGAATCGTTCGGGCGAAAAGTTGTTCAGCGTATCGACGCCGTTCACACTGCCGTGATGCAACACGTTGAGCTTTGCCGGCGAGCACAGCCGCTGTTGCAACACGTAGTCGCGCAGCGAAGGGCTGTCGGTCCAAACCCAGTCGGCCAACCAGCAAGATAGCCGCGTGGTGGCATCGAGCAGCCAGCGCATCACGCCGCGGCGAGCCATTTGCGGCAAGCCAAACAGTGAGATCGCCACGACTGCAATTTGCGAGAGCCGAGCGGCGATGGTTCCGAGCAATGCAGCCTTCGGCGTGTAGGAGTGGACAATGTCGGGTTGCACTTCGCGCATCAGCGACCAGAGTTGCCACAGCGTGCTGAGGTCTTGCAAAGGGCTGATGGTGCGACTGATCGGAACAGCGTGAACCTCGACTGGCGCGGTGCGCGCGAACTGATCAAGTTGCTCGCCCGGCGACGAAACCAAGTGAATATCGAAACCCTGTGCGGCCAGATGTTCCAAATGCCCTTTCAAAAAATGAAAAGCCATCGGCACCGTGACGATGAACATGATTCGCAACGGCTGATCTTGTTTCGATTCGGCGATCATCACAGCCTCGCTTCCTGCGACATGATTTCGCCGCTCGTCAGATGGGCCATGCTGGCGGGAATGCAGTTCGCCGAGTAATCGATTCCCTTGCGACCGAGAACGATCGCTGCCGTGCCGCACAGGATTCGGAAATCGAGCCACAGGCTTTGATGGTCGACGTACCAAATGTCGAAGGCGAGTTTTTCGTCCCACGACAACTTGTTGCGGCCGTTGATCTGCGCCCAGCCCGTGATGCCCGGCCGCACGTCGTGACGGCGAGCTTGTTCCGGCGTGTAGTGCGGCAAAAACGACATGAGGAGCGGCCGCGGACCGACGAAACTCATGTTGCCGATCAGCACGTTCCAGAGTTCGGGCAACTCATCGAGACTGAGCTTGCGTAGCAGGTTGCCGAACCAGGTGCGGCGCTCTTCATCGTTTAGAATTTCATTCTTTGCATTGCGGGCGTTGCGCATCGTGCGAAACTTGCACATCAGGAACGGCTTGCCGCCAAAACCGGGCCGCTTTTGACGAAACAAAATCGGCGAGCCGAGATTGAATCGCACCAGCAGCGCGATGACGGCCAGCAACGGCGACAAAGCAATCAGCAGGATCACCGCGAGCGCAATATCCATCAGCCGCTTCATAATGTGTTCCTTGTAATCGCATAGGACGAAACCAACGCGGCCTCGGCAGCATCGGTGCAGGGAGCAATCGGCACCGCGCTCACCAGCCGACGAATTCCTTCGGCGATGCTCACCCGCGGCACGTAGCCCAGCTCGCGTTGTGCGCGGGCCGAAGAGTAAACAGCACGAGTCGACATTGCCTTGACTCGTGCGGTCGTGAGCGGAAATCCCGGCAACCAACCAAACACACTCGCAGCAGCAGTGGCGATCCAAGTTGGGCAGCGGAGTCGTGGCGGAGCGATCTGCCGCGCGCTGGCCAGATGCGTGGCGAATTGCTCCAGCGTGCATTGATCGGAAATGTTGTAGACGCTGCCAGCCGCGACATTCGCATCGGCTGCGAGCTGCAGCACATCGATCACGTTGTCGACATACACATAGTTAGCCGATGCGCCGGGCGAGCCGATGAAGAAGAACCAGCCGCGCTCGATCATCCGTAGCAACTGAAACAGCGAACGATTGGGCATCTGTGGCCCGAACACGATCGATGGCCGCACGATGACTGCGGAGATTTCGCCCTTTGCGTTCCGTTCCAGAACTAGCTCGTCCGCGCGAGCTTTCGTCTGTTCATATTCGCCCCGCGGTAGCATCGGCCAGTTTTCGTCGATCACACCGGCCATCTGCGGACCGTAAACACCGACGCTGCTCAGTTGCACCCAGCGACCGACTCTACCAGCAGCAGCATCGAGCAAAAGCTCGGTGCCGCGCACATGCAAGGCAGCCATCTTCTGCGGATCGCGCAGTTCACCAGCGCAGTGATAGAGAACATCGACGCCATCGAGAAAATCCTCAGGAATCGGTTGATCCGCAGCGAGATCACCGACAATGAATTTCAATCGCTCATCAGTCTGCGCACTGCGATCGGCGCTGCGCGTGAGAACGCGCACCTGATCGCCAGCAGCCAGATGACGCTCGACGAGCTTGCGGCCGATAAAGCCGGTTCCTCCCGTGATGGCGACAATCATTAACGGGCCTCCTGCAGCGAAAGTGTGGTGGCTCGGCGCTGATATTCAGCCGTTCGCTCGCACAAGTGTTGCCAGTAAGTCTGGCGGCGTGTCTGCAGCGTTTCGGCTTGAAAGTCTTTCGCGCGGCGAAGGTTACGATCGCTCATTTGCTGCTGGCGGTCGCGATCATTGGCGACTTGCTGAATGGCAGCTTCGAGCGCGGCGGCATCGCCCGGCGGCAACAGATCTTCAGCGGCGAGCAGTTCAGGAATGCCACCGACATTCGACGCTAAACAAGGGAGACCCCGCGCCATGGCTTCGACCAAGGCGCGAGGTAGTCCCTCGGTGCGCGACGGCAGGACGAAAAGGTCCGCGCCGTCGAGCACTTGTCGGATCGGTTCGCCGGTCGGCATTTGGCCGCGAAATTCTACGCGGTCCTGCAGCTTGGCCGCGGCGACTTGTTCTTCGAGTACGGGACGGAACTTGCCGTCGCCGACGATCACGAGGCGAATGTCACTCGAGCAGTTCGCGAGCGCGCCGATCAGCACATCAAAGCCCTTATACATTTGCGACATCGTGCCGACCGTCGCGATCATGAATGGTCGCGTTTCGGTGATCGTGCGACTGCGAAACGCTTCCGGCGGTAAGTCGACATCGGACACGCCGAACTCTGCGGCCGGACAGGGGTAGCTTTGTTGCAGCGTCCGCTCGGTCACGTACAGAGCAGCCGTAGCGCGGGACGATTGCTTGCGCAGCCGGCGCGAGCTCCACCAGCGAATGAACGGCCGCGCGGGATGTCGCACCACGCCCGGAGCGAACACATCGTGCGGATTACCAAGCACCTGCAGTCCGTAGGGCCGGCCTGTTCGCAGCACATCTTGCACGCAACTGGCGATCTGCCCGGGCACATTCAAGATCAACGCATCATCGTCCTTCACAGCAGCACAGGCCGCAGCGCACACTCGCCACGACTTCCACAGATACTGCCAGGGCCCCGCGTAGTGTGGCAAACGCGAGAAGCGAACGAGTTCGCCGTTCGCACGCTGCCAACGTGCATCAGCGGTTTCGACATCGCGCACGCGAGCCAGCACGTTCACCGCGCCGAACACAGACAGGTAACGCGTCCAGTGGGCGTGATGGCAGGGGCCATCCGTCCAGATGGTTCCGTCTGGCGTTTGAGCAAAGCGGTAGTCCGAAGTGATCGACAATCTCATGAGGAAGAGCCTGATAACGAGAGGACACGTCGCGAACAGAGAAGCGTCAGCAAACCTGGCACCGAGCCCTCTTTGACGAGATAGAAAAAGAGAACGTCGGTGTCCCACAGCATTCCCAGGAAGGCGATGCTCAGGAACAAAGGAAGCACGAGCCAGCGACTGTCGGCGGCCGGCAAGCCGTAGTACCAGCGCTGGGCGATGATCACGAGGAGCGCGATCGGCACGAACGACAGCAGCGCGCCCGGCAAACCGAAATTCAGCAGCGCTTCGCCGGTCAATCCATACGCAAACGTGCTTGCGAATTCGTGTTCATAAACGCCCGGGCCGAAGAGCAGATCGGTGCCGGCTTTGGCTTTGGGCAGAGGCCGGTCCGGCATCACGCTACGCGGAATCACCAGCGCAGCCGTACCGACGTAAGTGCTTCCCCAAGCGTAGTCGTAGTCGTAGGCCATGTTCGCCGACGACAAGCGATACAGAATCAGCGCTTGCACGTCGCTCCGCGCGAGGTCGCCGAGCAACACCGCTTGCCAGGTGCGCGGCGCCTTATCATTCAGATCCGCCCGCTCTGCCGCGGAAAAAGCGTGGATCGCATCCGAGCCAAAGCTCTTGTACAAGCCATACGCATACATGAATGGCAACAACAGCAACAAACCGCTAACCAGCAGTTTGCGCGGCAGTCGCACAAGCTGCACATGAATCAGACAAGCCACCCAGAACAAGCCGTACACAAGATGGCCACGGCTGCCGCGCAGGCCGCCGAAGTAGAACTTGAGCACGATGAACATAAAGAGCAGTGCGACGGCCACACCGACGCTGCGATACGAGCGCTCGCGGCACCACGTGACCGCGGCCATGATCGCCACGATCGGCGCTGCTTCGGAGAATAGGAACACGATGCCCATTCCATTGAACTGATCCGACTGTTCGCTGAAGGCCTGCACGTAACCGCTGATGCCGCCGAACTTGGCGTAGACCAACGTTTGGGCCACCACGCAAAATAGAATCGTGCGTCCCGCCAGCCAATACAGGCGGTGAGCATCGAGTTGCCAGAGCTCGGTCGAAGGAGCAGGATTCGCGAAGCGGCGGAGGGCATGCCGCGTGATCGTGAAGATGCCGAGGCCAGCGACATTCAACGTCGACATTGCGCCCAGCCAAGGCCGCCAGTCCAGCGGCGCGTCGACGTACGGCATCCAGTAGTCGGTGCCGACGTGCATGATCGTGGCGAGAAAGAAAAAGTGAACACCGACCAGCGCGAAGATCGACAGCGGGTCGAACATGTCGCGCTCGCCGCGCAGCCAATCCAGCGCCCAGTTACCCACGATTCCGCCGCAAATCATCAACGGCAGGATGAACCAATGCTGAAACGCTGGGTCGATGCAAACCGCAATCAGCAGCGTGCTCGCCGAGATCAGCCAGGGAAGAATCTTCCAGGCCTGCATGGTTGCGGCCGAAGAGTCAGCCGTCATCGTACGGTCGAGTGCTTGCGTGATCATGGCGTGGCCTCCAGCGAGACCACATCGGCCAACTCAGGCGATGTCGATCGCAGCGTTCGTTGCACAATGATCCAGCGGCTGCCGGCAAGTGCGATCGAAACCAGGCAGATCGTGGCGGCTACGCCCGGCAATCCATAACGCGGCACGGCGAGCCAGCAACCAGCTGCCGTCGCCAGGCAGCCGACGATATTCAGTGGCACTTGCACCTGAAACTTGCGGGCCGCGTAGAGCGCGTGATCGAGAAAGCAGATCGCCAATCCCACGCCCATCGAAGCAACGAGCAACAGCAGCGTGAACGAATGCTGGGCGTACTCGTGACCCAAGATCAGAGCGACTATGGGACGCGCGGCGAGCGCGGTCGCCAGGCAAGCGACCGCGCCGCCGATCGTACCCCATAACAGCAGCGTATTCAGGTAGTTCTGTAGTTTTTCGGTTTGGCCGGCCGCGTAATAACGTGACATCGGCGGCAATGAAGCATGAGCAACTGCCGAAGCAAACAAGTTGCCGAGCAAGGTCAACCACGACAGCGCGGCGAAGACGCCGAGCTCCGCAGCGCCGAGCGAGCCTTCGATCACAAAGCGCGGAATACTGACGAGGAGCGAACCGAGCATCACCGTCACGCCCATCGGCAGCGCTAGCTTGGCGAGCGAGTATTGCTGCGTGAGCGACAACCTCGGCAAGACGTGCTTTCGCACTTCACTGGCCCCGAGATCGAGTCGCCATTCCGACCAGGCGGCCGGCAAGTCATAGCCGATGACGAAAGCACCGCTAACAACGGCGGCAGCAATCAACGCAGCAAAGACATTGCCGGTAAAAGCGAAGCCGACCGCGAAGACCGTCAGCGAGCCGATGCCCTTGATCAGCTGCGAAAAGCCAACCACATCCATCCGCTCACGACGTTGCAATGCGCCTTGCAACAGATCGCCGATCGATTCCAGCACCTTGCCGAGCAGCACGGCCAGCAGCAGTTGCCAGGTTGCCAGGTCGTAACGCGTGCCGATGCCAGCCACCACCGCGATCGTCAGCGTGAGGCCGACCAGGCGAAAACCCGCGTAGTCGCCGAAGGTGAACTGCGACTGCACGTCGGTAGCTTGAATGGTCCGCAGCGCACAATTCGAGAGCAACACGATCGGCGTCACGATGGCCGTCGCTAATGCGAAGCGGCCGAGCATTTCCGCCGTTCCCCAGCGGGCAATGAGAATGACCACGCCGTATTGTCCGAACGCGAACATAGCATTCCCGACCAGCAGCCAGGCGGCATTGCTGCTGACGGTTTTGCTAGTCGACGTTCGTCCTGACGATCCGATCATTTTGCCCCTAGTCTTCTCTCTGGCGATGCAGTTTGCGATCGCTTACTTGCGGTCCGTGGCCAGCGCTCCAGCCGAATCGGCATCACGCAGTGCGAGGTTCACGCGCACGTGCGGCGCCCATTCCTGCAACCGCTTGATCGCACCGGCGATGCGCACGACCTGCGTTTCGGTCAGCTGCGAATACAACGGCACGCTCAAGCTGTTGTCGGCCAGGATGCAAGTGTTCGGCAGCTCGGCTTCATTGGCAGGAATGTCCTGATATGCGGTCTGACGATGCACGGCAGGGAAGTAATACTTGCGGCTGTCGATGTTCTCGGCTTGCAGCGCGATGGCCAATTGATCGCGATTCAAACCAAAGGCCGCTTCGTTGATCAGCAGCGAGAAGTCCTTGTACGAGCAGCGATTGCCGGGCTGCACCCGGACGAACTCGATCCCCGGCACTCCTTCCAATTCGCTCATGTAGAGCGTGGCGAGCTCATTGCGCCGTTGCGCTTCATGTTCGAGCAGCGACAAGCTCTGCAGGCCGAGTAGCGCGTTGAATTCAGCCATGCGGGCATTGAAGCCGACCAGCACGCTGTCGTAGCTGCCGTCGTTGCCGTACTCCCGGGCGTAACGAATTTTGATGGCCAGTTCGTCGTCGTTCGTCGTGACAATGCCGCCTTCGCCGGCGATGAGCAACTTGGTGGGACTGAGGCTGAAGACCTGTGCGTCACCTTGGCTGCCCAAACGAGCACCGCGATACATCGAGCCGAAACCGTGCGCGGCATCGAAGATCAACTTCAAGCCGCGGCGCTGAGCCAGGTTCTGTAAGGCCGTGATCGAGGCTGGATTGCCGAACGTATGAACGGCCACGATGGCAGAAGTACGCGGCGTGATCGCTTGTTCGACTGCACGAATGTCGAGGGTAGCCGTGTGCAGATCAACGTCGGCATACACCGGCTGCAAACCGGCCCACACCAGTGCGCTGACGGTAGCCATGAAGGTAAAGCTCGGTACGACGACGTCCCCTTCGAGGCCGGCGCACTTGTACGCGAGCATCAAGCCAGTCGTGCAGCTCGACACGCCAATCGCGTGACGAACGCCCAGGTGTTCGGCGATCGCATCTTCGAAACGCCCCAGGCAAGGGCCTTTGGTCAACTGACCGGTGGAAAACAGATTGCGAACCCCTGGCTCGATTGCTTCGTAGCTCGGGAGCAACGGTCGCACAAAAGGAACGGGACGTTCGCTGGCCGGAGGGCCACCTAACACAGCAGGGAAACTTTTCGACATAAAGCACGCTTAATCAAAGAGGAAAATCAATGGAGTAAAAACAAACCTGCAAACAACAGACTAGTGAGACTTGAGCGATGACTGAGAAACGGGGGACTCGGCAGTGAGCGGCGCCTTGATCTCCCAACGTTCGATACGTTGTGGAGAAAGCGGCACGCTTTGCTCCGAAGGTTTCGCAATCACGGCGCCCGCGGGAGTTCGTCGATATTCCGGAACCCAGCGCTGCAACGCGTCGATCAATTCCTCCTGATCGCCATCAACCAGCGGATGCAACTCCTCGAGGCAGCGGAGCATGGTGGTTCGTGCGATCGGCCGATGCTGGGCCGAGAACAGTTTTTGATGCGGCGTGGGGAGTCGCACTTCATCGTCGAAGTACAGCTCTTCGTAGAGTTTTTCGCCGGGACGAGTGCCGCAGAACGTGATATCGATCGCATGTTCGGGCAAGCCCGACATGCGAATCATCTCGCGGGCCAGATCGACAATTTTCACCGGCTCGCCCATATCGAGCACGAAGATCTCGCCACCCTTGCCGAGAGCGTTGGCTTGCAGCACGAGTTGTGCAGCTTCGGCCGTGGTCATGAAGAAGCGTTCCATATCCGGGTGCGTGATCGTGATCGGACCACCGCGGCGAATCTGTTCTTGAAACAACGGCACGACGCTTCCCGCCGAACCCAGCACATTGCCGAAGCGAACGGCGACGTAACGGCCGGCCCCTTCTTCGGCCATCGCCAGCACATAGCGTTCGGCTAGGTGCTTCGTCACGCCCATGATGCTGGTCGGCTTCACGGCTTTGTCGGTTGAGATATAGACAAACTGCGCGACGCCGAACTGCTCCGACAATTCCACGAGGTTGGCCGTGCCAAAGACGTTGTTCTTTACCGCTTCGCCGACGTGCGACTCGAGCATCGGCACGTGCTTGTGGGCTGCGACGTGAAAGACGACATCCGGTTGATGCGTGCGAAACAGCGTCGACATGCGAACGCTATCGGTGCAATCGCCGAGGAATGGCACGATCTGCGTCGCCGACTTCAGCCGTCGCATTTCCATATCGATCGAGTACAAACTCGGTTCGCTCTGATCGACGAGAATCATCTTCGCCGGATGAAAGGCGAGCAACTGCCGGCAAATCTCCGAGCCGATGCTGCCGCCGGCGCCAGTCACTGCGATCACCTTACCAGCGATCGTGCCACGAATGCCCAGCTCGTCGAGCTTCACCGTTGGCCGTTGCAGCAGCTTGTCGACCTCAATCGGCCGCAACGGCAACTGCTGATGTTCGCTGAGAAGTTGGCTCAATGGCGGAATCAAATGCAGCGTCAGTCCAGCCGCTTCGCATTTTTGCCGCACGAACTGCATCCGCTTTCCTGAGAGGCTGCCGGTGATGGCAATGATGTCGGTAGTGCCGTTTTTGGCCGCGATTTCCGTCAGATCGATGATCGCGCCGAGCACCGACACACCGCCAAACGAGTGGCCCAGCCAGCGCGAGTTTTCATCGACGTGACCGCAAATGCGAAACGGCAATTCAGGTCGCAGCTGCAGATGCAGCGCGAGTAGTTTATCCGTGGGACTCGCCCCGACGAGCAATGCGCGACGGTAGCGAGTTCGCTGCCAGATCGGCGACATCAGTTCTTCACCAGCTCGCCAGCTGCAACGCAAACCGCCGACCAACATCACCGTCACCATGAAGTCGAGCAGCAGCACCGACCGAGCCGGCGAACCCGGCAACCAGCCAAATTGTCGCAGTGCCATCAGCAGGATCACGCTGACGGTGGCCGCTGCCGTGAGGCGATAGAGATCAGCAAAGGCGAAATGTCGCCACCAAGTGCGATACTGTCGTGCTGCATAGAACACGACCAACTTCCAGCCGACCACAACCACACCAGCGACCATTAATTGTGAGGCGATTGCAGCCGGCACATGAAATTCAAAACGTAACGCCACAGCAATCGCAAAGGCCGCTGCAAACGCAAATAGATGAGCAAAAGCCAGCAAGATCTTTTGCTGCATCGCCCTGTTATTTAAGGCCAGGCGATGTGGCACGTTTTCGTCAAACTGGCATGTAGCTTCCGACACTCCAACCTCCGCAAGCACGTGTTGCTTATCAACGCGATGAAATCTTGGCCTCCATGTTGAGTCACACGAGGCGATAGATCGGAGCTTAGGTAGCGCGCTAGAAGGCTCGAATGATATTGGAGAAATTCCCCAGCAAATGACGCATGTTCGCCATGCGCTGTGACATAACGTGTCGCAGCGCGTGAGGAAAAACTCTATTGCGAATTTTGTGATTGAGAACAAATTAGACGGCAGTGTCATCGCTGCGATCACGCAATGGTTTGAATGCTGATTGTCTCGCGGCTCCCATTCACGGAACGAAATATGATCAACACCTTTTGGCAACCATTGCTTCGCATCGCCAATCGTATGAAGTGGCCGATGCTGGTCGTGTGGCTGGTGGTGGTCGTGGTGGGCTACATCGGTTTGAAGTTCACGCCATCGGTGTTTCGCTCCGAAGGAAAGCTGCTCGTCCGACTCGGGCGCGAAAACGTCAGCGTCGATCCCACGGCGAATCTCGGTAACGGCCAAATCACGGCAGTGCCAGTGACGCGCGAGTTGGAACTCAACACCGTGGTCGAAACACTGCGTGGCCGATCGCTGCTGGAACGCGTGGTGGATGAAGTCGGACCCGAGACGATTCTGCGCGATCAGTTTCACTGGTCGGAAGCGATTCTGCCGCAGCGACTCTCGCCCCGCGAACGAGCGTTGGCCAAGCTCACGAAAATGATCGACGTGGCCGTGGTACGGAAGTCGAGCATGGTCAAAGTTGCCTGCGACGCTCGCGATGCCAAGCTGGCTCGCCGCTGTGCAACGCTGTTTATCGACAGTTTTCTCAGCCATCACCGGCAACTCAATCGCAACCCCGCGGCGCATGGCTTTTTCGCCGAGCAAACCCGCGTGGCGCTCGAAAGTCTCAAAGGAGCTGAAGAGAAATACCTGCAATTCAAAAATGAAACCGACGTCGTCTCGATCGAAGAGCAAAAGCGTTTGCTGCTCGGCACCTGCGATCAACTGTCCCGGGAAGTGCAAACCGCACGCACGGAATATGGCGAGGCCCAAGCGGCAATCGAGGGGCTGCGCAAGCACTTGAAATCGATTCCCGAACGCCACGCGACCGTCACCACGCGCGGCCTTTCGAATCAGGCCGCCGATTCGATTCGCGATCAGCTGTACACGCTGCAACTTCGCGAGCAGGAGCTCAGCAGCAAGTTCACCGACAACGACATTCGCTTGCAGCAAGTTCGCGAGCAGATTAAGTCGGCTGAAAAGATCTATCGCAGTGAAGCCCGCGATCGGAGCACGACGGAAGAAGGACGCAGCCGAGCTTACGAAGAGGCCGAGATCTTGCTGGTGAATCGCGAAACGGCTGCACGAGCGCTGACGGCTCGCATTGCTTCGCGTGAGCCGCAGCTGGCCGCAGCTCAAGCACGGCTGCAGACGCTCAACAACGCCGAGTCTCAGCACGAACGACTGGTGCGGGAAGTGGACATTCAGCGCGAAACGTACCTGCGCTACGCCCAAAGCTTGGAGCAGGCTCGCATCGATGAGCTGCTTGCCACTCAACGGATCACCAACATCAGCATCGCCGACGAACCGTCGCTCAATAACAAGTCGGTCTTTCCGAATCGGCCTGTGATTGTGACGGTCATTATCATCTGCGCGACTTTCCTGGCCGCTGCGTTCGGCATGGCGTGGGATCAAATCTCACCGCCGCCGCAACGCCAAGCCTCGTTTGATTCTTTGTCTTCAGTCCACCTGTCCACTCTTCACCCCGAACCCACGGCCTTTAGGAGCTCCGATGTACTCTGCTAATCACCGTTACTACAACCATTCCGGCGACATCTTCATTTTTGGCGCTGGCGGCCATGCCAAGACGATTGCCTCGGCCGTGAAACTTCGCGGCGAACACCGCGTCGCGGCATTCGTTGTCGATCAGGTTTCGGCCTCGATGCCTACACAGTTGTTGGGATCGCCCGTCCTGTCGCTGGCCGAACTGCAACGCCAGCGGAATATGCCGCGACAATTCATCGTCGGAATCGGTGACAACGAACTGCGCAGCAGAAAATCTGTCGAGCTCGAATCGCAGGGCTTTGAGCTAGTGAACATCGCTCATCCTTTTGCCTCGATCGGCGATGCAACGGTCATCGGCCGCGGCGTATTTCTGAGTTCTGGCTGCTCGCTCGATCCAGAAGTGACGTTGCGCGACGGCGTGATCATCAACGTGCACGCTGGCGTTGGTCATGAAACGGTGATCGGCGCTTATACGCATGTGAGTGCCGGCGCGCTGATCGGCGCGATCTCCCGGGTTGGCGAGCGCTGCTTTTTCGGGATGGGATCGATCTTGATTTCGGAGATCAACGTTGGCGACGATTCGTATTTGGGAGCAGGCTCCGTAGCCAACAAGGATGTTCCCGCGAACACGATCGCCGTTGGTTCGCCGGCTCGCTTCCGCTCGCGGTTTGCTGTCGATACAACTCAGCCGTCGCCGACGGCTGAAAGCGAACTCAAGGCTGATCATGCTTTGACATCAAGCACATGAGTTCCGGCACACTGCTGACGTCGAGTTTCTCGAAAATTCGCAAGCGGTGCTTCTCGACTGTTTTCGGACTGATTCCCAAATCGCGCGCGATTTCGAAGGTATTGCGCGCTTCGAGAAATCCGTTCATGACTTGGATCTCGCGCTCGCTCAGCCGATGAAGGCGGATGTGAAGATCCCCTTTGTCGGCTTTCTTGCGGCGATCGGCGATCAGCGCGCGATTGACCTTTTCGATCAGAACCGCTTCTTCGATCGGCTTTTCGACAAAGTCGACCGCGCCGTTGCGGATCGCTTGAACGACTGACGGAGTCTCAGCAAACGCCGAGATGACAATCACTGGCAAGTGTATGTGCCGTTGAGTCAGTTCCGGCTGCATCTCGATGCCGCTGAGGCCGGGCATACGCAGATCGAGCAGCAGGCATTCGATGTCGCGCGGATGATAGAGCGACAGAAAATGCTCCGCCGAGCGATAGGTAGCCGCTTCGTAACCCGAGGCTTCGAGCAGCAACGCCAGCGCATCGCGGAAATGATCGTCGTCATCCACGATGTGCACGCACGAGTTACCACGCGCGACGATCGGAGATGTGGCGGCAAACGTCAGCATGTTATTGCTCATGAGCGGTGCTCTCCAGAGAGAGCTACGGGCAATGTGCAGCGAACCAAAGTTCCTCGCTCTCGACGAATGAACTCGATCCGCCCGGCGTGCTCGCGCACAATGTTGTGCACGACGGTCAAACCCAAGCCCGTGCCGCCCGACTTTTGCCGCGTGGTGAAAAACGGTTCTCCCAAACGCCACGACTGTTCGCTGGGAATGCCGCAGCCGTCGTCGCAGATCGAAATCTCGATCTCGCGATCAATCACCCGGCATTCGGCAGTAACGCGGCGGGCTTTGGCTTCGACTGCGTTACGCAGCAAGTTGACAAACACCAGTTCGAGTTCGAGAGGGCTGCCGCAGGCCGACAGATCAACGCAGCCGAGCTTGAGGACGATTTCGCACTGATTTTCCTGGGCGTAGCTGCGAGTAATCGTCTCTGCCGCGGCAATGACGTCGCGCACATCGAACTCGGTTTGCTTGGCTGGTTCATCGCGGCAGAAGCGGAGCAAGCTGCGGACGATTTGCGCACAACGGCGAATGCTGCCGAGGCTGGTTTCGAGGCATTGCTTCAAAACCGGAGGTGCGCCCGGAGCCAGCAATCGCATGGCCGCTTGGTTGGACGACAAAGCGGCGCCAAGGGGGTTGTTGATTTCGTGTGCAATGCCAGCGACGAAGTTGCCGAGCGTGGCGAGGCGTTCGCAACGGCGCTGCCGATCTTCGTCTTCCTTGCGACGGGTAATGTCTTCGGCGACACCGGCCACACGCTGCACTTGCCCGGCAGCATCACGCACCGGAAAGGCTCGGGCGCGAATCCAGCGTAACGATCCATCCGGCCGACAGATGCGAAAATCGGCAGTCAACGATTGCGAATTCTGCTCGCCGCCGAAGATCGCATTGACCCGTTCGCGATCGTCTTCGTGGACGGAATTCCAGATCGCGTGCGCGTCGCTCTGCAATACAGCGTCGATCGCCAAGCCGAAGATGTTGGTGTAGCCAGGGCTGAGATAAATCACCTTGCCGGTCGGTCGTTGACGGCGATCTTCGATCCAGAAGGCGGAGTCGATGCTGGCCGCGAGTTGCACGAGGCGGTCGTGACTTTCGCGCAACGATTGTTCGGCGAGTCGGCGATCTTCGAGCTCGACGCTCAACCGCTTGCTGATTTTGCCACGCCCCGAAGCATCGTCGGCATCGGGCGTGGAGTTCCAGGTCGGATGCATCAGGAAGTCGTGACTCTTCCGCGGCGTGATGTCGATGGCCATGCCGACGCAACCGACGATCTCTCCTTCGTTCGACAACGGCTCGAGATACAGCCGATAGGCTTTGCGATTCAGCACGTAGTCGAGCGACGAGGCATTGCCGGCGAGCGCTTGAGCGTGCGCGATCTGCACGCTGGAATCATTTTCTTCATCGGTCGGCAGACATTCGCTAATCGGACGGCCGACGAACGATTGCAGGTCACGGCCAAATTCGCCGCCGATGCCGCCGGCCGAAGCGACGTTCAGTTCGTGATCGGTGGTCCACACGAGGGCTGGCAGCCGGCGCAGCATCAGTGACCAAGCTAGTTCGCCGCGCTCGGTGACCGGTGAGTTTGTCAGCGAACTCCGCGGCGGAGTAAGAGTCGATGTTCCATGGTTCGTCGACAAGAGACACATCCTTCGCAGTAGTTCGCGTTCTACGCAGCCGAGGATGCTGCGCTCAGCGAACTCTACGCCGCCGTAGAAATGTGCGGCCGTGCGGAGCATGGGGAAATCCCGCAGACCCCTGCTCCATCAGCGAATTGGCCGCAGTGGCAGGCTGTTTTCGAGCAGTCCGCGGCGGGCTGCCTGCGCTTGCGGCAGCACTGCGCTATCGGGCGGGATTTGCAGGGGATGCTGAGTGCGCGGCTGCATACCGCGGCGAATGACGGCTAGGACATTGCCATCCCACTCCTGCTTGAAGAGGTGGAGTGGGATTTTAACGTTGCCACGGATGGGATCGGCGACATATACCATCCCTTCGCGTTCGCCGCGAAAAACGACGAAATGCTTGAAGTCGTCCTTGATCAAACGAATAACAACCGGCGCCGGCAGCGTCGCCAACTTGGCATACTCCAGCTTGAGCACCGCGGCTGCGTATTGCAGCTTGCCGGCGCCGCGGGCCAGATCTTCCATCGAGAGGCCGTTCTTCTCACGATCCTTGATCTGCTCTTCATTCAGCCCCGCCATGGCAGCATCGAGAATCCGTTCTTCACTAACCGGATCTTCGAAGTAGTAACGCAAGAGCGTGCCGAGCGAGGCAGCTCCGCAGGTGTATTCACGCTCCTGCAGCATGACGTTGCGGCTCTTCGTCGCCGTCCACGGTTGCAAGGTGGCGTTAAAGTTGCGCTGCGGACTAGGATAGCGCACGACGTCTGGCTTTTCCGCCGACGCGAGAGGAGCCATGCCGAGATACGCAGCCGCGAAGAAAACAGGCAGCCGAATTGGAGTCGTCATGTCGGTTGCCATTAGTAGCGATGCGTGCGCAAGACGCCGACCGACATTCGCGGCGCGTCGTCCGTAATTCCATGAATCAAAAAGAACTCGACGAACTGCTTTTCACACAGCCGATGCACAATCGAGTGCCGCAGCAAGCTCGACTCGAGTCCGGTATCTGGTACTCGTTTCCCCAGGATGCCGAAGTCGAGTTGCACGACCGTTTGCAACTGCGTGCTGAGCGTGATGTCGTCGTTCACCGCGAAACCAAGGCCAAAAGAGCCATTAAACAGCTCGCCTGGCTGCACGTTGATATTTTGAAATTCGCTCGCAAATTGATGGGAATAGCCGAGCGAAGCGAACAGCACGACCGGATCGTAAGTACGAACGACCGTTGTATTGAAGCTCAATGTGCAGAAGCCGCTGCCGAGCGCGGCTTGGTTCGTCGTCAAACCACCAATGGCTGCGGGACCGGTCGGCGCGCTCACGCTGAAATTGGTAATGATGTCGGCGCACTCGTTCTTTCCGTCGCGCCACAAGTAATTCACGCCGAGCAGAATATCGCCCACGCCGTAGACATCGTCGACGTCGTCGCCGGCCGAGTTCGAGCGTTCGTAGAACGACGCGCCGGCGGGCAACGTGAGATAAGGTTGCCAGCGCTCGGCTAATCCATAGCGAATGCTGAGCGTGCCGAGGATCTGCCGGGCGTCGGTGAACTCGGGCACGATGCTGCTATCGGGCAGCACCGAGAGGAAGGCGTTCTCTTGCAGCGCGTATCGCAGGCCCCATTCCACTTCCCAAGTGCCGGGCTTGAGCAGCACGGCAGACTGCCGCAGGAAGACGCGCGAGTCATCGGGAGGCGCTTCGCCGAGACGTTTGGGTTCGCGCGATTTCTCCTGCGACTCTGCCGAGTCAGTCTCCGCGGCCCAAACCGGGACGATTAGATTGGTATTCGACGGCAGTTGAAATCGCGCGGCCAGTTCTTCGTTGGCCGCCTGTTGCGCCCACAAATCTCGCAGCAATCCCTCACGCGTTTGCCATTCGGTCGGCGAACTGGGATCGGCCACGGGCAGCAATTCGCACACTTCCTCGGCCGCTGCGGTATTCGCGGCGAAAACTGCAAAAACACCGCACAAAACGATAAAAATCGAGCGTGCCGACCAATTAGAGAATTTCCCCATCTTTGTTGTGGCCCGTCCGTGTCCAACTAATTTGGGTCTTAGTGCGAGACGCAAAACAAAACGCACTTCGCAACGCGTCACCGCACCCTTGGTCACTTACATCTTTTCTTTCGAGGAGTTCTTCCATGAAACGTATCTTCACCATCGCCGCCATTGTCATCTGCAGCTCGCTCGCCTCGTACGCTTCGGCCGCCGAACCAGCCCGCGACCGCGCCGCCGACACCAGCGACGTCACCGCCTTCCTGGGCCTGCAAGACAACCAATTCCAAGCCCTGTCGGCCACCGAAGCCAACGAAATCCGCGGCACGGGTGGCTGCTACTGCCACGGCGGTGGCGGTCTGCTCAATCTCAACCTCAATGCCAACGTGAAGGCCAACCTCAACGTGCTGGGCGCGGTGAAGGTAAAAGCACACGTCACTGCAAACATCCGTGTTCGCTAGACGTGCTCTCCCCTGAACACGATGCCAAACTCCATTTTGGCTCAGTGTTCGAGAGGGTGGACTGGAGTCACGAGTTCGCGTACTGCCCCATGCGTCTCGTTTTCGCCAGTCCACCCTTTTTTTGGTTTGCAGGGTTAGCATCGGCGACTTGCCAGCACAGCCTGCATAAGCAAAAGTCTGCTCACAGATAGGAAAATCCTACTGGAGCGATCTCAGGGCAGATTCATCGCAGCCAACATCATCTTGGCTGTCGCTCAACGTTCAAGACTGTCGCCGCCGCGGAATTTAACCGCGCTCTGTCCCGCGGCTTGCTGAGGAACAGCCCCCGCTTAGAATGAGGCGTTGAAGTCCATTCATTCACGGGGCCGTAGCTCAATCGGTTAGAGCGCGGAACTCATAATTCCTCGGTTCCCGGTTCAAGTCCGGGCGGCCCTACTTTTTCAGATCGGCGCGGTTGACGGCGCATGGCGGTGGAAACGATTGTCGAATGGCTGCAACGGAGTTTGCTGGCCGGTGAGGGCGGCGTGATGCTGCCTGGGGAAGGTAAGCCGCGCGAGATTGGTTGGAAGGAAGTCGCGGCACGGGCCTGCAGGGCGGCCGATGCGCTTGCGCGGCTGGGGGTTGGAGCGGGCGATCGGGTGGCGATCGCGGCGGGAAATTCACTGGAATGGATCGAGGCGGATTTTGCGATTCAAATGCTTGGCGGCGTCGTGGTGCCGTTGCACATTTCGCTCGCGGCATCGCAACTCGCCTGGCAACTGCAACACAGCGGCAGCCGGTTGCTGGTCGCCGAGGCAGGCTTGGTGAACAAGCTGCCGGAGTTGCCGGCAGATCTCAACATCGTGTCCTTCGATACGCTCGCCGGGGGAAATGAAGCGGCTGGCCGCGAACGGTGGGCGGTCACGCGGCGAAATGTTTCGCCGCAAACGCTGGCCAGCATTGTGTATACCTCCGGCACGAGCGGCGAGCCGCGGGGGGTGATGCTCACGCAAGGCAACCTGGCGGCCAATGCTGCGGCGACGCTCGACGCCTTCGGCCGGCAGGACGACGATCTGCGTCTCAATATGTTGCCGTTCAGTCATGCGTTCGGGCGGATGAGCGATTTGTATGTCTCGCTGGTTGCGAACACGCGGCTGGCCCTCGCGCGGTCGCGCGAATCACTGATCGCCGATGCCCGGCAAGTTCAGCCGACGTTGCTGGTCGTCGTGCCGTTGCTGCTGGCGAGATTGAAGCAAGCGGCGATCGCGCAGTTCGGCGCCGACGATTCCTCGGCGATTCAAAAATTGCTCGGCGGTCGGTTGCGCGGATTCATCTGCGGCGGTGCGGCGTTGGCGGACGAAGTGCATGAATACTTCGCTGGGCAAGGGACGCCCGTCTATGAAGGGTATGGACTGACCGAAGCTGCCCCGGTCGTTTCGGCGTCGAGCGCGCAGGCCAGCAGTCCGCGCGGTGCTGCCGGACGCCTCTTGCCAGGCACCGAAGGGAAGACCGCGGCAGACGGCGAACTGCTGATTCGCGGTCCGCAGGTGATGGCCGGATATTGGCAGGACGAGCCAGCGACGAGCGCCGCAATCCAGCACGGCTGGTTGCATACGGGAGACTTGGGAACCGTCGATGCGGAGGGATTTTTGACTCTGCACGGCAGGAAGAAAGAGTTCATCGCGCTCGCCAGCGGCAAGAAGATCTGGCCGGCTGCGATCGAAGCGTTCTTCGCTGGCGATCCGCTGATCGAGCAAATCATGCTCGTCGGTGAAGGCGAAGCGGCGCTCGGCGCATTTGTGGTGCTCAAAGACAGAGCGGCAGCAGAACTCAACTCAGCTGACAACCGGCAACGGGTGCTCAAGTGCCTGGCCGAGCGGCTGAGTGAGCGCGCTGCGCACGAGCAAGTCCGGCGCGTGTGGCTGCTACCAGAACCGTGGACCACCGAGCGAGAAGAACTCACGCCGAAGCTAACGCTACGGCGGGCTGTGATTCTCGGCCGCTACGCAGATTGCGTGCGGCAGATGTTTGCTACGTAAGCTGGATGGGGCTTAGGGGCCATCGCCCTTGCCACGGGGACGGACTGGTCCCTTCGGACGAACCGCTGGTTCACCGAGCACATCGCCAGGGAACCGTTGCGGAGCACCGGCATTGGTGCTGGGATGCTCATCCGGCTTGGGCGGCAAGTAGCGGCGGAAACCTTCGACATCGTCGGCTTCATCGAGCAGCTGCAGATTGCCATCGCCGTCGAAGATCAGGATTTCGCAAGGCTCCGGCACCTTGTCGGAACGCCGGGTATCGAGGTTCGGAATGTCAGTTCCACCTACGAAGTCGAGCACCATCGCATTCGTCTTGAAGGTGTATTTACCGATGTTGTGAACCGACAATAGCGACGGATGGATGACATCGATTTCCTTTTCGAAGTTCAGCATCGAGCCGCGATAGACTTCCTTCTCGCCCGCCACGTCGGTGGCGAGCTTGTTGTCGAACCCGACGGTCAACAAGTTGACCAGCGGCTGCGTCGTCAGGATCGGCGGCGTCATGGTCACATTCGGCGGCGTGCCGATTGCCAACGGGCCACCGTTGCCAGCCGTCGCCTTGCCGGCAAAGTAGCGCGTCACTGGCGGCAGCTCGGCGATTTCGCTGGGTTCGCTGTAATCGGTTTCGAGCAGGAACGGTCGAGTGGCTGGATTAGCAACGGTCTCGGCGCGACGAACGCGAGCCAAGGCGGCCGGGCTCATCGATTGGATCGATGGCTTGCGGAGCGGCTGCGAACGCGAAGGATCCCAGCGGGGCGGTTGATCGCCGACGTAAGGATTATTCGGATCTTCCAGAATCAACTTGACGCGATAACGGTACTTGTGATTTGGCTGGATCGTCGTATCGGTGAAGCGGAGCAGACGGTACTTGGCGAGCGCGACCTGCGGCCCCATCTGGCCGTTTGGTCCCATTCCCATCATCCCTTCGCCAGGGCCGCGGGGCGGCATTCGCATTCCTTCGCCAAAACCGGGACGAGGCATGCGCATGCCCCCTTCGCCACCAGGACCCGGCATGTTGCCGCCGGGGGCGATGGGTGCTGCCGTGGGGTCTGTCAGATCTTCTGATGGGTTCGCGGCGGGAACAGCGCCAGGGCGAGGACCGGCCATGCCGGCGGCCAATTCTTCGGCGGTTTGCCGATGGGCGACGGGAATGTCAGGGTGCAGGAGGGCTTCGTGAATCTCCCGCTGCATGAACGGTGGGACGCGGTTGGTCAGAATCGGGTCGAGCGCATTGAGCTCGACCACTTCCGCTGGCGACGGCCCCCAGGTCATGTTCATTTCGTTCAACGCACGGGGAATCGACAGCAGCTCCCAGTTGGCTTGCGCGGGATCGATGCCTGGGTTGGCGGTAACGTCGGCTCGTTCGATGCGATAGAGAACATAGCGAGGAACGTCGCGGGCTGGATCGAAATCGAGCGCGTCCTTGAACGACTTTTCGTATTCCTCAAATTGCTTCTCGACCGGCACGGCAGCCATGATGACCGCCGCCCGAGCTTCTTTGGCAATGGTCTCGCCGCCGGCGTGATAGCCAATGATCGATTCGGGGTGCAGCACTTTCGAAGCCGTGCCAGGCATCCCTGGCATGCCGACGGGCGGACCCATCCCCATGCCTTCCATCATTCCTTCGCCGCCGGGACCTTCCAGCACGCCGCCGGGGCCGCGCTTCGGGCGCGTGGGGCGTTTGCCTTCGCCCGGTGGTTGACGGGGAGGAGGAACCGGGCGAACGGGCTGAGCCCCTTCCATGCCTGGGCCGGTGTTAATCGAGGCTCCCAGAATCGGATCGACATCGGTCTTCGTCGGCAAGAAAGCCATCGGGCCATGCAGCACGACGACTTTCACTTTTTCAGGAGCAAACAGGCGCGGATCAGGACGGGAGATCGCTTTCGGATAATCGGGAATCTTCCAAGCACTGTTGAGCACGTAGGCCGTGGAAACATTGGCCACTTGTCCTTGCTTGACCAGCCCTTGCACGTCGTGCTCGATTTTCCGTTCATTCTTGATGATGTCCCAGTGACCCGGATTGTTGATCTCCGTGGTCATGCGCTGGGCTTCGCTGCTGAGCTTGTCCGGCGATTTCGTTTCGTCCAAGTTCGGCAGACTGACCCCCTGGTAGATAAACCAGGCGACAGCAACCAGCACGAGACAAAGGACAATCTTCTCGACATGCAGCATGAGCATTTGCTGCAGCTTGGCGGAATCGAATTTGATCTTCGGTGCTTTCATGTGCCTCTCTCCGTACTTGCCTCAGCCCCTGCTCAACCTATCTCAATCTCAATCTCAATCGCTCAAAATACTAACCACCGGCGTTCGTCGCTGGTGCATTCGACATCGCCGTCGCGCCGGCTGGTGCGGCTGGCAAACCGAGCTTGGCACGGTTTACCGGGTTGTAGATGTACACAATCCCATACAGCTCGAGCTTGATCAAGTTTGTATCGACCGTCGCATCGCGCGTCAGGCTGCCGGCGCCCGTTCCCATGCCCGGAATGCCTTCGCCGCGCTGGCCGCCAAAGCCACCACCAGGAGGAGCAGCGGAGAAACCTTCACCACCACCGCCACCACCACCAAGACCGTTCATCGCAAAGAACTGGCTCGGATTGCCGATGGGGGCCGGTTCGCGATTGAACCGCAACTGGCGAACTTCTACAGGCAGCGGAGCATTGCCGAACTCGGTCAACAGCTTGGCGAGCCGCCGCTGATCGATCTCCAATCGCAAACGAACCGGCATCCGCTTCGCCACTGCGAGCAGCGCGGCGTCCGGATTGGTCGGTCCCATCACGGGAGCACCCGGGGCCGTGACTTCGATGGCTTGCCGGAGCTGAAATCCAGCCAGCGGCACATTGTTTTTATCGACATACCGCCAGTTACAAGGATCGGCGGCATTGAAGCTCGGATCGGTCGAAGGATTCGTCGGCGGAGCGCCGGGAGCAGCCGCAGTACCCGGAGGCGCGGTCTGCATACCACCACCTTCGCTAAATCCAGGCGGACGCGCGCCGCCAGGGGCATTCGGATCGTTTCCCAAAGACATCACTTTTCCCGCCAAGCCCAGGGCCGAGCGGCCGATGCGGACGAACTCGATCTGCTTCACGGCAGCGTCGTGGCGACCTTCGTAGCCGTCGTTCGTACGCTTGATGATTTCCATCAAGTTCTGCAGCACCCACAGGTCTTCCTGCGCATAGAGCACATCGAGCGTGGTGGGGTCATTGGCCCGCGCGGTAAAGCCGAAGTGTTCGGTCAGGAGCGACTTTTGATTTTCGGGGCTCCAAAGGACCATCGAGCGATCGTGCTCTTCGATGGGCCGACCGTCAGGACCCATGCGGGTCGGAGCGGTTGGGGCAAACTCACCACCGCCAGGGGCTCCAGAGGCGTCGCGCGTGGCTTGCCAACGGCCGCCAATCGTGGTGGCCAGGCGAGGGAGTTCGTCTTCGATGAAGTCGCGATACCGCCGCCGAAAGCTTTCTGGAATCATCAGTCGCAGTTCCGCTGTCTTCACCGGAACCTTTTCGATCGGCCGCAGATCTTTCACCGCATCCTGAAAATCCTGATCGAATGAAGCAGGCCACACGAGCACCCCTTCCTGACGACGATACTGCAGATCCCAGCCGCGGGCGATCTCTTCGCCGTAGGCCATCGACAGCTCAACCATCTTGATGTTGGTGCCAGGATTCGGATGCTTGGCGAGCTTCGGATTAATACCGTTCAGGCCATTGAACGCACCATCAATCTTGGCCTTCGCCGCAGTGCGCTGCTCCGTCAACGTGCTGGTAGCCATGTACCACACGCCCACGGTGCCGAGCAGGATTACGACGCACGCAATCCAGAAGGCATACGGCTTGATCTTGACGAGTTGTTCTTTGAGTTGATCCATCTTTTCACCTGCACTTCAAACCAGCCCCTGCCAACGTGACCGAAACTTACGCCCCGCACCTCACTAGCCTGGCGGCGGAGTGGGGGGCGGCGTGGCGGGAGTAGTTGCGGGAGGAACTGTCGCTGGTGGCGCGGCAGCGGGATTCATCGGCGGAACGGCGACCGGTGGATTAAGTACGTTCATGGGCGGCGTTGTGGGATTCGCCGCTGGCGGAACGGCTGCTGGTGGAACAGCTGCCGGATTGTTCACCGGCGGAACTGCGGGAGCGACGGGCGCGACCGGAGCTGCGGCTGGAGGAACTGCCGCGGGCGGCACTGGTCCCGGCCGAACTCCGCCTGGTGGAACCGCCGTTGGCGCTGGAGCCTGCTGCGCTGCCGCAGCAGCCTTTTCGGCCTCGGCTTTGGCCTTCGCCTTTCGTTCTTCCAAACGAATCGTGAGCGGCTTTTCTTGCCAGCAGAACTGAACAATGAAGTTGCTGCGCGGCACGTTGAACGACGGCGGATTGTTCGGATCGTCAGCCATCGGGAGTCCGCCGGGCTGAAGCTGTTCGCCTGGAGCGCCGCCCACACCGGGGCCCGCGTAGTTTGGATTGATCAAGCGATAGGTGCGGTCCGGCGGCAGATCCTGAGCCAGGATCGCGTAGCCCAAACCGAGTTCCTTGAAGGTGAAGCGATCGTTCGCTCCGCCGGGACCCGTCGGCAGCGCCACCGAACCGTGCTCCAGCGTCTTCAGCAGCGTTCGCTTCACATGCTCCGAGCCGCCGATGGCCGATTGCCGCGGATCGTTGAAGAAGTGATAGCCCTGGATCTCAAACACCCAGCCCGGACCCTTCGGGCCTGGCACATTGATGCCCGACACATCGAGCGCGCCGGCATTGCTCGCCGCGACAGCCGGATTGCCATAGCCACCTTCGCCGCCCGGATAAGCCGGCGGCGGCGGAGGCGCTGGCATGGGGGCCGGCGGCGGAACACCAGGGGTGCCGGGCGCCGCGGGGGCTGCGTTCTGCACCACCTCGGGATTCTGTTCGATGTATTTCCGCTTGACGGTGTCGTTAAACCACACGGCCAAGTCGGGGAAGTGTTGCGTCTCGATGTACTCGATTTTCAGATCCTGCTGCTGAATGAACGGCAACTGCTTGTGATCGGGAATCTGACCATTGCCGAGCTTCTTCGGATCCGAAACCATCTTCGGCAGCGATTCGTTGATGGCCTTCATCACTTCCAGCCACAGCACGCGACGGTCGGCGGCGCCGACCACTTCGTTGCCGATGCTCCGCATCTGCTGCTGCATCTTCAACTGATCTTCGTCCGACTTCAGGTGCTGACCGCTGACCGCGCTTACTTGCGTTGCGTCAGTGATTGACTTCTTCCAACTCGTACCGTTGTTCTCGTGCTCTTCGTAGACCTGTTCCCACTTGCTGTAGTGCGAAATGAAGTTGATCGCACAAGCCAGCACGATGGCAGCCACGCCCGCGACAGCCCAGGGCTTTTTCGCCTTCACCAGTCGTTGCGTGAGCAGTTCTCGCGGCAGCAGGTTCGTCTTGAGCTTGCTGCGGTTGAGGGCTTGCACGCACAGACCATACGCGCTGCCGAAGGCCAGCAGGTTGTCTTTGAACGATGGCGAAGTCACCACCGACGCCCCAGTGAGCCGCCGGAAGGCGTCGAGTTCCATGCTCTCGTAACCCAGGTGCTTACCCAGGTATTGAGCAAGGCCGGGGAGCTTTACCGTGTTGCCCAGCATCACGATGCTGGTGATCTTGGCTTTGCGATCGAGGCTTTGAAAGAAGCCGATCGAGCGCTGGATTTCGGTCACCATGTCGCCGAAGACGGGCCGCATGGCTTGGAAGATCGCCTTGGGATCTTCGGCCTGGCGAGGATTCCGCTTCAGATGCTCGGCCTTGGCGAAGGTCAGCTTGAGATCCTTCGACAGCTGCTTGGTGAAGTGGTTGCCGCCGAGCGGAATGTTGCGCTGCCACACGCGATAGCCGTTGGTCACGACCAGGTCGGTGGTTTCGGTGCCGATCGAGAGCACCACCGTGGATTGCGGCGGTTTGTCGGAGTCGTAATTCTCGCCTTCCGGCAGCGGATTGGCGATGTCGTGCGCAAACCAGTTGTAGATCGAAATCGGCGCCAGCTGAATGACGTCGATCTCGATGTCGGCGTCTTGAAACGGCTTGAGGGCCTTGGCCACTTGCTCGCGCTTCATCGCGAACAAACCGATCTCCGACTCCATCGCAAAGCCGTCAACCTCTTGGCTGCCGGGCATCCGCTGGTAATCCCAAATCACGTCGGCCAGGGCGAACGGAATCTGCTGGCGGGCTTCGAACTTCACGATGTCGGCGATCTTCTTCACATCGACCGGCGGTGGCTTGAAGTAGCGCGCAAGACCCGCTTCGCCCGGAACCGAGATGGCTACCTTATCGCCGCGCAGATTGTTGCGCGAGAGGAACTGCTCGAGCGCTTCTTTGACCAGCTGAACCGGATCGGCGTCCTGTTGAGTCAGCAGCTTGGGATACTCGATGTAATCAAAGCTGTCGGCGACCACCACCTCGCCATCGAGCCGGCAGCGCAAAGCCTTGAGCGCACAACGACCGATGTCGATTCCCCACACCCCAGCAGATCTTGCCATGGGTTAGTCCTCTCCCCGCACTGCGCCATCGCAGTAACGACTCTGTGAATGCCCCTGGGCGAATGCCCGTGGTCGAAATTCCGCGTCGCTGCTAGCAACGAGAATTACAGGGTGGATGCGTAGCTACTGAGGGTCGAGACCGTCATCCAAGGAGGTCGTTGAGATAAGCCCGACCTGGCCTGACCGATTCTGGCGACTGCGCACAACTCTGTTCCACGTACCAATCTATCGACGATCGCCTGCCAATGTCAATGTTTTTACGGCAATGTTACGGGAGCGAAGAAAGGACAGAACGGCTGAAAGACGCCATTTCACCCACCCAACCGGGCGGGCGTGCTTCACAACAGTTGTTGAAGGTTTTGCGTTGCAGCTAAGTGGTTTTTCGTCAGCGACTTACGACAAACCACGCCCGAAATCTCACAACAAAACGCAACAGTTTTACAACACTTCACAACAACTCGCACAACAGTCGACCGCGGCCGAGCGAGCGATTCCGAAGAGTTCGGCTCTCGAAGTCGCAGCCGTGACAACCGAAGAGGCCAGAATCCGTCACTAGGAACGGCGAGTTCACAGACATGACTGCGCAGGCTGACGGCACGAAGAAGTGCAGTTCGATGATTCACCAGCTTGCCAAAGAACAGCGCGGGCGGCTCATTTATATACTATTGTCCACTCTGTGTCAAGAGGCTTATATTTGGTCGTCTCGCAACTCAAGCCAGGCCGCAGCCGACTGCTCCGGCGATAAAACGACAATCGCGGTTGACGCTGAAGCGGCAACCGCGACTGATTTTCGATTCGATTCAGATGTCGACATCGAGCAGTTCCTTTGGCAACTGCTCAACATCATAAGCTAACTAAGCCTTCGGTTCTTTCCGCAGCTGGATCCATTCGCTGTGGAACTTCTGATCGAGCGGCTTGTCGGTGCGTTGATACGTGTGAGCACCGAAGTAGTCGCGCTGGGCTTGCAGCAAGTTGGCCGGCAAACGTTCGCGGCGATAGCTGTCGTAATAAGCCAAGGCGTTGCTGAACTCGATGACCGGCAGGCCCATCTGGGTCGCGGTGACGACCACCTTCCGCCACGAGTCCTGGGCCTTCTTCAAGGCTTCGGTGAAGAATGGGAAGAGGAGCAGGTTCTCGAGGTTCGGCTGCGCGTCGAACGCTTCCTTGATCCGTTCGAGGAACTGCGCGCGGATGATGCAGCCGCCGCGCCACAACAGCGCAATGTCGCCGTAGTTGAGCGGCCAGTTGTGTTCCTTGGCCGCGGCTTGCAACTGCACGTAGCCCTGAGCGTACGAGCAGATCTTCGAAGCGTAGAGAGCTTGCTTCACGTCTTCGATGAATTGCTTCTTGTCGCCGATGTTCACGCCGGCAGTCTTCGGGCACGGACCCGAGAGAATCTTCGAAGCGCGAACGCGGGCTTCCTTGAAGCTCGACAGCGAACGGGCGTACACGGCTTCAGTGACCATCGTGCTCGGTACACCGAGGTCGAGAGCCAGCTGGCTCATCCACTTGCCCGTGCCCTTGGCGCCGGCGGCGTCGAGGATCTTGTCGACGAGATAGCCGTCGCCACCTTGATCATCCTTCACGCTGAAGATGTCGCGGCTGATTTCGATCAGGTAGCTCTGCAGCTCACTGCGATTCCACGAATCAAAAACATCGTACAGCTCGTCGTTCGACAAGCCGGCCGCTTCCTTCAGCATGAGATAGGCTTCGCAAATCAGCTGCATATCGCCGTATTCGATGCCGTTGTGAACCATCTTCACGTAGTGACCAGCGCCACGCGGGCCGACCCATTCGCAGCAGGGAATGTCGTTCTTCGGACCAACCTTGGCGGCAATTGCTTGGAAGATCGGCTTGACGAGCGGCCAACCCTTTTCGCTGCCGCCCGGCATCATGCTGGGGCCCTTCAGCGCGCCTTCTTCACCGCCGGAAACACCGGTGCCGATGTAGAGCAAACCCTTGCTCTCGACATACTGCGTACGGCGTTCGGTGTTCGTGTAGTGCTCGTTACCGCCGTCGATAATCACATCGCCGGGGGACATCAGCGGGATCAACTTCTCGATCAGATCGTCGACGGCCTGCCCCGCTTTCACCATCATCATGATCTTGCGCGGAGCCTTCACCGACGCGACGAGATCTTCGAGTGAATGAGCGCCGGTGAACTTCTTGCCCTTCGCCCGGCCGTTGATGAACGCATCAGTAACCGAAGTAGTGCGGTTAAAAACAGCGACGCTGTAGCCGCGGCTTTCCACATTGAGAGCGAGGTTTTCGCCCATCACAGCGAGACCAATGAGACCGAAGTCGGCAGTGGGGGCTGGGGACTGGGAACTGGGGGCTGGGGTGGGAGACATTATTCAACCTTTGCGTTTAGAGAGCTTTGTAGTGCGTGTAACCGGCGGCCGAGGATCTCGGCTATTTTCAAGACTTCATCCACTTGTGGCTGCGTGCAGAATTCCAATTCAACAGCCAGACAGATTTGAGTTTCTAGTTCAGCTAATGAGCCCAAAGCGATGGAAACAAATCGAATGTATTCACGAGTTGAGTTGCGAGCATGACCTTCAGCGATGTTCGATGGGATCGAAACGGCTGCACGGCGAATCTGGCTAGTTAGTCCATAAACCTCGCGGCGAGGAAAGTCGGCGGAGAGCTTGTAAACGCTCTTCGCCAATCCAATGGCTTCCTTCCAAACCACCAAGTCCCGGTAACTGCGAACAGTGGTCATGGCTTCTTTCCCCAGCCCCCAGTTCCCAGCCCCAAGTCCCTTCCCTACACACCCTTCCAACTCGGCTTTTCCGGCAGATAGCTGTCGAACTCGGCGAGCAACATTTTCTGATACTCACCAGCAAACGTTTCATTCAAAAACCGATCAATGCCTTCGTCGTGGAACCGCTTCCAGCTGGCATCTTCGTTGCCGGGGTTGATCGGATAGAAGAGGCAGTTGTTGGCTTTCGCAGCCGAGTAGTCTCCCGGGGCATCGCCGATCATCAGCGTGTGGCTGGGGGCGTACTTCTGCGAGTTGGTGAGCACTTCCTTCTTCGTGCCGACTTCCTGGCCGCAGATCGCCGTCACGTATTGATCGATGCCGTGCTCGCTCCATTCCTTCTTCAGCGCGTCGTTCGGCGTCGCCGAGCAGACGATCATGTCCGCCTTGCCTTGCAGCTTCTTCAGGCTCGCATCGACATACGGGAACGGCGGGACGTGGCGAACCATTTCGTCGACGGTCTTGTTGACGGCTTTCGACCAGGCGAGGCACTCGGTCAACGCCTTGTCGCCGCTGGCCTTCACCTTGGCTTCGAGGGCCGGGTTGCCGAGCTTGGTCTCTTCCTTCAACCATTGCCGCAGCGACGGCGGGATTTCGATCTTCACACCACGAGCGATCACCTCGGGCCGCTTTTGCAGCCATTCGAGGGCTTCGATCAGCGCGGGGAAGCGATTGATGCCGCGGCTCTTGCTATAGAGATTCACGAACTCCGCACACTCGCGAGCATACTTGCTCACGGCTTGCAGGCCGTAGTAATTGATGATGTTCGGAATGAAGCATTCCTTGTGCTTCAGCTCCATCGTGTCGAACGTGCAACCGTCGGAATCGATACCGACGAGGAAGGGATGCTTGGGGGCTATCTCATACATGATGGTTTGGAGGCGAGAGGCGGGAGGCGGGAGGCGAGGGAAAGGCGAGTGACGTCACTCGCCAAGTTTCCTTCGCAGCGCCTTCTGCAGGTTACGGATCATTCGACTAAGGCTATCCAGTGCTCTAACAAGCTTTTGATTTGCTGCATTTCGACATAGCCAAGCCGATTTGCAATCAAGAGCTGCGTTTCCAGCTCGGCCAGGGATCCCCGCGAAATCGACAGGAATCGCAGGTAATCCTTGGTGGTGTCTCGTTCGTGTCCTTCGGCAATATTGGATGGAATTGAAACAGCAGCGCGGCGAACTTGACTGGTCAGACCATAGATTTCAGACTTCGGGAATTGTTCTGTCAGTCGATATACATCAACCGAAACCTGCATGCCAATTTGCCAGACCTTCAAATCCTGGTAGCTCGGCATACTGCATTTTCCTTCCCCCCGCCCTCGTCTCCCGCCTCTCGCCTCCCGTCTCCCGTCTCTACTTTTTCGCGCGATCAGCCTGCGGGATGTAAGCCGCCAACTTCTGCGGCGCGAACTTCTTCTCCAGCCGCGTCATGCGTTGGCGGCCGTCAATCATCGGCAGGCTGACCATGCCTTCGCCGACGAGCGGCTTGCAATACTTGATGAAATCATCGGTCACGTCGTTGCCCGCTGCAGTGATCCACTTCTTGGGGAACGTCCGTTCGCTGTTGGCGACTTCGGTCAGCGGGACCTTGTCGTACGTGACGCTGTAGACCGAACCCGGATTGCGGAGGATGGTTGACATGTAGCCGCTCTCGCCCTTGTTGGCGATGACCGCGCAGTTTTCACCGGCGCGATAGGCTTCGTCGAGATCGACCGTCGAGGCATACGCCATCGAGTGACGCTGATCGGTGCCGGGAACATTGCCGCGGGCACTTCCCTTGGCTTTCAAGCCGACCTTGTTCAGATAGTTGACCACCATTTGAGCGACGGTCGTTTCGCTGCTGCTGAATTGTGTGTGGCCGAACGAATCTTTCCGTTCGCCGAGGCTGCCGACGTTAAAGCCTTCGCTGATGACGACGATGCACCGGCCATCCTTCGCGAGTTGATCGTTCACGTTGTCGGCCAGTTGCTCGAGCGAGCAGGGGCTTTCGGCAAGATAGATCTGTAGCGGCATTTCGCGGTTCGGATCGGCGAGGCGAGCGGCAGCAGGAATGAAGCCGATCTTGCGACCCATCGCTTGCATCACCAGGACCGGATCAGCGGGCGACGAACCATTGTTTTCTTCGTTCGCATTCTGAACGGCGTGCATCCAGTACTTCGCGGTGCTGCCGTAGCCAGGCGTGTGATCGATGAGCTTGAACTCGCTATCGCCGACGTCGTTGTCGATCGTCTTCGGTCCGCCGATGCCGATCAGGTCGAGGCCCCGCTGCTGCGCAAGCTGAGCGACCTTGTTCGCCGTGTCCATCGAGTCGTTGCCGCCGATGTAGACGAAGTAGCCGACGTTGTGGGCTTTGAACACTTCGAGCACGCGGTCGAAGTCTTCGTTCTGGTTGGCCTTGAGCTTGTAACGGCAAGTGCCGATCGAACCGGCGGCCGGCGTGTAGCGGAGCAGCGAGATTTCGTCCGGGCATTGGCCGCTGAGGTCGAGCAGTTCTTCCTTGAGCACCCCTTCGATGCCGTGATGCGCGCCATACACGGTGCCGATGTTGTCGAAGTTGCGAGCGGCTTCGATCAAGCCCCGCAAGGTGTTGTTGATGACCGGGCTCGGACCGCCGCTTTGGGCGACGACAAGGTTCTTCTTGGTGCTCATTGTTTGAATCTGCGAGCCGTGCTCGTGGAGAGGATGCGCTCAAATGCGGCTTGGCCGCGAAACACTGACGGCAAAAACCGCCAAAAACGGGAAACCGCGATTTTACCGGGCTGGCCGCAGGGCGCGAAGGGACGGAAAGGCGGGCTGAACTGCCGGTGCTGGCAGAGAAAACGCCACACTTCGGCCCACCGCCGAACTCGCTCGCAAGGGAGCACGGATCGACTTAAACTGATGATTAGGAGCAGTTCATCGCCGTCAGCGTCCTGGCCCGCACGCAAATTTCCCGGCTGGCTGTCACAAAACAGAATCCAGATTGTAGAGAAGTAGGCCATGTTGGCCCCTTTGTGAAATTAAGATGCCAGTCGAGACGAAGCTTCGGTAGTTTTTCCCCATGACGCTGATTCGCCGGAATTGTTTTCCATTTCTCTGCTTCCTCTTTCTGCTGGCGACGACCTCCGCGACCGCCTTCGGCCAGCTAGACCCCGATACCTACAACGGCTTGATCGACGGCTGGCAGGCTGCGCTCGAAGCGGGCAAGTATCGCGAGGCGGAGCAATACGCCCTGCAGATCAAAGCCAACGACGAGCGTTTCGCGCGCGGCAAGGTGTTTTGGAAAACAGCGCTCGCGGGCGCCTACTTTGGGCAAGGCAAATACCGCGAAGCCGTGCCGCTCTACAAAGACTATCTCGATTATGCCCGCAAGAATTCTGCGAATAGCGAGTCACTGGTCGAAGCCCTGTCCGACCTCGGCGCTGCCTATTTGCAGATGGGCGACTACGACAACGCTAGGCCGCTACTCAAAGAATCGATCGATCTGGGAAATCAGATTCTGGGGCGCGAGCACGCAACCACACTGCTGGGTGTCAACAATCTCGCGCTGCTCAGTCTTCAAACCGGCGACTTGAAAGATGCCGCGACGCGCTTCAGCGACATCGTGCAGGCGCACCATCGCACGAACAATCAGAGCCCAACTCGAATCGCCGCCATTCTCAACCTGGTCGATGTCTATGTTCGCCAAGGCCGATATCAGAAGGGCGAAGATCTAGCCCAGTATGGATTAAAAACCGCCGAGAGCCTCGGGGTCGGCTTCGATCATCCGGTAACGCTCAAGTTGATTCAGAACTACGCCAATGTGATGTGCCATCAGAATCGCTCGGCCGATGTGGTGGCGCTGCTCGAGCAAGCAACGACTCAAGCTCAGAAGGTGATGGGCGCGAATCATCCCGACTACGCATTCATGCTCGCTGACTTGGCAAATTGCTATTCCGATGTTGGTCAGCACGAGAAGGCGACCGAGGCCAATGCTCGTTCGCTGCGTATTTTGCAAACGCAACTGGGAGCCAATCATCACAAGCTGCTGGTAGTCAACAGCAGCCTGGCTTGGGACCTGATTTTTGTCGGGAAATTTGCGGCGGCCGAAAAACAATTGCGCAGCGTGCTGCCAGCCGATGATGCGAAGTACACGGCTGGTCAGTTCGATGCCGCCGTGGCCCGCATCACGCTTTCGGAGGCGCTGGTACGACAGAACAAGTTTGCCGAGGCGGAAAAAATTCTGGAGGCCGCGCTCCAGTATCTCGAGCAAGAGGGAGCGGCGCTCGATTCCCAACATCATGCCTGGCGAAACCTGGCCCGCGTCGACTGGGCCGTCGGCAAGAAGGAGCGAGCGCTGGAACGAATTTCCAAAGCGCTCGACATTGCCGAATCCACGCGTCTGTATAGCAGCGGCTCGGAGTTTGATCGCGCCGGCACGTTCGGCTGGTTCAACTACACGTATGAGTTGCTGCTGGGTTGGCAAATGGAAGCCGGCGACTTCGACGCTTGCTTTTCGACCATGGAGCGAGCGCGGGCCCGTTCCTATCTCGAAGCGATCAACCAGAGCGGCGTAGATTTATTCGCCGGCAAATCGGCCGACGAGCGAAAGAAACTCGACGAGCGCCGGGCAGAGCTTCGCGGCCGACTTTCCACGCTGTGGGCTCAGCTGCAAGAACTCCCCGATGCCTCGCCCAAAGAATCCGCGGCGATCAAAGATCGCCGCGAGAAGCTGGTGTCGGAACTGCGCACCGCCCGCGGCGCGCTGTATCAATTCGAGAGCGAACTGCGGACTGCCAGCAAGAGCTATCAACGGCAACTATCTACCAACGACGGCTCGGTGAAAACCGCCGATGCCCGCAGTAAGTTGCTCGGCAAAAACTCGCTGCTGGTGAGCTATTTCATCGGCACGGTTCATAGCTATGTCCTGACCGTGTCGCCCACCGACGTGCAGATGCTCGAGCTCGTTGTGCTGCCCGGCGAAGCCAAGGAACTGGGAATCGAATTTGGTCAGTTGACGCGCGAGCGGTTGCAAGCGGCGCTGCAAGGAAACGGCAAGACCGCCGTTCTGCCCATGCTGACATCGCGAGCCGATTCCGTCGAATTGAACAAGCGCCTGCATGCCTTGTGGAAAGTGCTCGTTCCCCAGGAACTGCGGCCAGCATTTTCTACGGACAAGTTCGAGCGCCTGATCGTGCTAGCCGATGGTCCGTTGGCGCTGCTGCCACTCGAAACGCTGGTCGTCGAGTCTGATCCAGCGGCAAAGTATCTGCTCGACGTCAGCCCGCCGATTGCCTACGCTCCTTCGACCGCTGTTTTGCTGCGGCTCGTCGAACGCCAGGCGAAACCAGCAACCGATTATCGGGTGCTGACCTTGGGAGATCCCCTCTACGACCGCCGGCCGGCGAATGCCACTTCGGCGCAACCTCGCTCGACTCCGTCGCGAGCAGCCGCCTTTCGCGGCGGGCTCAAGCCGTTGCCGGCATCGGGCCTCGAGGCGCGGTGGGTTGCCGATGCGTATAAGAAAGCGGGCGCGCAAGTAACAAGTCTCATCGGAGCCGACGCAACGGAAGCCGCTATTCGCAAGAACGCCCAGGGCAAACAGCTGCTGCACTTTGCCTGTCACGGCATGAGCGAAAACGCCTACGGAAATTTCTTCGGCATGCTCGCCGTCGCTCCCGGTAACTCCACCACCGACCCGAAAGACGACGGCATGCTGACCTTGGCCGAACTCGACGAGCTCGATCTATCCGCCTGCGAGCTCGCCATCTTGAGCGCTTGCTTGACGAACCACGGCCCCGAACAACAGGGCGAAGGCATCTGGGCCTTATCACGCGGCTTCATCATCGCCGGCGCCCGGCGTGTGATGGCCAGCAACTGGGTCGTCGACGACAAAGCCGGCGCGAGCCTGGTGAGCATCACGTGCTCTGACTTAGCGAAAGCCCGCGAAAAGGGAGAGCTCGCCGATTACGCGCTCGCATTACGTGAAGGCAAACGTTGGGTTCGCAAACAAGAAAAATGGTCGCACCCATTCTATTGGGCGCCGCTGGTTCTCATTGGCTCGAACTGATCATCACCGTAGGCCGGATCAAGTGGTACTCCGCGCAGTTCCGGCAGGAACTGCAGCGTAACGTTCGATTGCCAAGCCCGTTTGATTGCCCGGCGAGTAATCACTTCGGCCGAATCATGAGATTCAGCCCTGGCGGCGCATTCTTTGCCATGCTTTTCGCGGCTTCTTCCTCGGCAACGGTATACGCCAGTCGCAAAAATTTGATCGGTGATTTTCCGGCCGCGATCTCGGCCAAAATTGCCGGATCAAACGAACGAAAATCCATTCGCAGACTTTGCAGCGCGGGATAGCGCGATAATGATCGCAGGCCGTCGCGAGTGACGGCGGTATCGTTAATATATAACGCTTTGATTCCCGTGAGCTGACATTCCGCCAGCATCTTGTCGGTGATTTTTGTGTCGATGAGGTCCAGGATGACGAGCTCTGGCAAGTTTACTGGATTGAGTGCACAGATTTCCGCGTCGCCCACCGGCGAACCTTCGAGTGTCAGCATCGTCAAACGGGGCATCTTCAGCCGGGCGAAGTCTTTGCCGGTGACTGCGGTTTTGAAGAGAGCCAGGTCAACCAGGCGCTTCGACTCAAGCGCCGGACGCAGTTGCTCGTCACCAAAGTCAGTCGTTTCGACGGTCAATCCGTTAAGGCGCGGATAGGTAACTCGCAGCACACCGTTGTCGTTATAAAAGTCCTTCGCACCGGAAATTCTCAGGGAGTCTTGCCGCAATTCTTCGGCCGTAAATCTGGCCAAATCCTCGCGAGAGTTCTTTCCCGCGAGCTCCCGCGGACGACCATTTTTCTGCTCGTAGGCAGCGACGGCAGTTTTGGCGGCATGCGCTCGCGCGCGATTGGGGCTTTTCGTCAGCACCTGCAATCGCTCGTACGCTTCCATTACCACAGCAGCATTATCGCTCTGCAGTTCGGCAATGCGGTCCTTGATCTCTTCCAAAGGATCCGCAGCGAGCAAGCACACAAGTAAAGCCAAAGTTGACATGGCGGCCTCGCAAGAAAGGTCCTGGCAACGATGGAGATAAGTCTACCCCAACCCCGCAATCGCCACAAAATCCTTCTTCAGCGATTGATACAACTGCTGGTAAATCGGAAAGCCGCGGTCGTAGATCGGGATCGCTTTCTTATCCGCGGGCGTGCGGCTGACGACGCTAATGGTGGCGGCACACGCTTCCTGAATGTTCTTGTATGAGCCCGCGCCGACGGCCGCGAGCAGCGCCACGCCGTAGGCCGGGCCTTGCTCGGCGTTGATCGTCACGACTTCCTGGCCGAAGACGTCGGCTTGGATTTGACGCCACAGCGGGCTCTTTGCGCCGCCGCCCGAAGCGCGGATTTGTTTCACCGGGACTTTCATCTCGGCGAGAATCGCCAGGCTGTCGCGGAGGGAATAGGCGACACCTTCCATGATCGACCGGGCGAGATGGCCGCGGCCATGCGAGAGCGTGAGGCCGACGAAACTGCCGCGGGCATTCGAATCGGCGTGCGGGGTTCGTTCGCCGGAAAGATACGGCAGGAAGAACAAACCTTCGCTGCCGCGCGGAGCTTTCGCGGCTTCTTCGTTGATGATGTCGTAAGCGTTTTTCTTGGCATTCACTTCGCTGCAGATCTTTTCCACGAACCATTGCAGCGAACCGGCAGCGCTGAGGGTGACTCCCATCATGTGCCACTTGCCCCGAACCGCGTGACAGAACGTGTGGAGCCGACCCTGCGGATCGACTTGCATCTGGTCGCTATGCACAAACATCACGCCGCTCGTGCCGAGGCTGTTCGAGAGAATGCCTCCCTCGACAACGCCCGTGCCGACCGCGTTGGCTGCACAATCGCCGGCGCCGCCGACGACGACGCAATCGGTCGTCAAGCCGAGTTCCTTCGCGGCTGCGGCAGTCAGCTTGCCGGTAACTTCTTCAGATTCATAAACCTTCGCGAACATCGAGGGATCGAGTTCGAGCTTCTCGAGCAGCTTGGTGCTCCAGTTTCGCTTGGCCACATCGAGCAGCAGCATGCCGCTGGCGTCGCTCACCTCGGTGGCATACTCGCCGGTCAGGCGGCGACGAATGTCGTCTTTCGGCAGGAGCACTTTCACCGTCTTGGCAAAATTCTTCGGCTCGTTGTTGCGCAGCCAGAGAATCTTCGGCGCGGTGAAGCCGGTCAGCGCGGGATTGGCGACCATTTGAATCAGCTTTTTTCGCCCGCCGGCCCGTTGTTCGATTTCATCGCACTCGGCTTTCGTGCGCTGATCGTTCCACAGCAGCGCGGGGCGAACGACCTGATGATTCTTGTCGAGAAACACACTGCCGTGCATTTGGCCTGAGAGACCGATCGCTTTGATGTCGGCGGGCTTGAGCTTGGCCTTCTTCACAGCGGCTCGCACGGTGGCGATGGTCGCTTGCCACCAATCTTCTGGGTTCTGTTCGGTCCACAGCGGCTTGGGCATCGCGAGGCCGTAGCCCTGCGCCGCTTCGGCGAGGATCTTGCCGTCTTCGCTCACGACCAGCGTCTTGGTGCCCGAGGTGCCGATATCGATGCCGAGAAAATGAGCCATGGTGCAGCTTCCGCGCGAGAGAGTTCTTCGATCGTGAGCGACGGATTGTACACAAGCCCGAAGCGCAAGCGAAGGAACCCGCCGAGTCCTTCGCTTGCGCTTCAGGCTGGTGTGGGCTCAACCCCATTCATCGGGTTCGGCGTGCAGAAAGATCCAGAGCACAATCGCCAGCGGCACGAGTGCAACGGCAACGAGCTGCGCGATGATGCTTGTCGCACCCTTCAAACGCGAGAGCGGACCAAACGCAAACAACCACAGCACCAACGGCGCTGCAGGGACGACGAGCAACAGCCAATGCGGCGATGACAGTTCCACCGCGCCGATGTAAGCACTGCCGCCGGCGAGAATGGCGAACACTGAAATCACGCCGAGCAACTCGCGCGGGATTTGATCCCAGTTGCTCTTGGCAAATAGTCGCGGCACGAGTTGACAGCCGAGCATCGCCAGCGGTCCTCGCAAGGCAACCGTGCCGATCCGCAAACTAACTTCCGCCGTCACGAGCACCGTCGTGGCCAACGCAGTGAGCGTGAGGATGGCCAGAAATAATCGTCCCCGCAGACGCTCCGGCAACTGAGTGAGCAACCAGGTGATGCCGGCCAGGTAAGTGGTCACCAACAACAGCGACCACGGCCGCGATGGTTTTAAATCGGGATAGCGCGGCACGATCAACCAGGCCGCGATGAAACCGAGCACCAAAAGCCAGAATGGCAGATCGTAAGCGCGCTCACCGCGCGCAGCCGTTACTGCGCCAAAAACAGCAGCAATCAGCGCCACATACGGCAGCCAATGCCAATAGCGTTCTGCGATGAGCGGTAAGCGGTCGGGAAACAGAAAACAACCGGCTGCAAAACCCGCCGCGATCGCAACGGGCAATACATATCGAAACGCACCGGGCAGCAACCAGCGCCCAAGCGCCGCGACGGCGGCAGCCGTTGCGATTGGGATGATAAGGAGTGCAGCGATTTCCATAATTAACCGACAGCAGTTCGCCGCATTGATTGGTCGTTGGGGTCACGTAGGCCGAAGCCATGCTTCGGCTGAGTGACCAACCGTCGATTCCCATGGGTTCATCGCCCCTCGATCGAAGCATGGCTTCGATCTACGGGATCCTGCTCGCGGGCAAAGACTACGGAGCCGTGGTCTTCTCACCAACCACCACACTCAGCGAGACCTTGTCATCAACCTTTCCAGCGCCATAAGTCATGCCGAACTCGCCGCGGTTGATCGTGAAGTCGCTCTTCAGCGACAAGCCTTCAGCGCTCATGCTGTACGTGACCGGAAAACTGATCTCTTGGGTCTTGCCGTGCAGCGTCAATTTGCCGGTGACGGTCGCGGTCCCTTCCTTGCCGGGCGTGACCTTGGTCGATTCGAACTTGGCGGTCGGATACTCGCGCACTTCCAGGAAATCTGCCGTCTTGAGGTGATCGGTCAGTTTCGGAATGGCGGTGAAGATTGAGGTGGCATCGATATCGGCCGTCACGCCGGTCAGCTTGCCTGTGGAATCAACCGTCACCTTGCCGGTGAATTTGCCAAAGCCGCCGACCCGTGGATCGGGCTTGTCGCCGCTATGCGTGCCGACGAACGCGATCTTTGAATTGGCGGCCGAAATCGCAGCAGCGCCTTTATCGACCGGAACCGCATTGGCAGCGAAAACGTTCGCCGTGACGAAGCCAAGAACCAAACCCAGAGCCAAAGTGCGCATACCCAAACTCCATTAGCAGTTGAAGAAGAAAAAATCGCCGACTCCGCCCGGCGCTGCCTCAAAGTAACAGCGCGATCGGCGAACGCAAAGTAGCTGAATTCGCCAGAGTTCAGTTGGTGGAGTCCAACTAGCCGCTCTGAATTCTGGCGAATTCAGCTACTTTCAGACGGGAATACCAGCGACACGCGGTTTCCTTACACGGATTTTTCCCAAGTCGTCGATCGCTCCGCGATCGATGAACGGAGGTGAACTCGCGCTGCAACCTTCACTCGCCGAATTGCCGAAAGTCGCTGGCGCTCTTTCGGCGGCGCGCGGATGGTTAGCCTCCATTCATCGACCGCGGAGCGTTCGACGACTAGAGGGTCGGGCCAATCTGCCAGGGCACGAATTCTTCGTCGCCGTAGCCCAGCTGCTCGCTCTTCGTCTGTTCGCCGCTAGCAACGCTGATGATCTTCTCGAAGATCTCGCGGCCCACCTCGTCGACGCTCTTGCCGTGCAGAATTTCGCCGGCATTGATATCCATGTCGTCGATCATCCGTTCGTACATCGGCGTGTTGCTCGCCACCTTGATCGACGGCACGGGCTTGCAGCCGAAGCAGCTGCCGCGGCCTGTGGTGAAGACGATCATGTTGCAGCCGCCAGCGACGAGGCCCGTCACGCTCGGCGGATCGAAGCCGGGCGTATCCATCACGGAAAAACCCTTGGCGGTGATCTGCTCGGCGTATTGATAGACATCAGTCAGTGCGGTGCTGCCGGCCTTCGCGACAGCGCCGAGACTCTTCTCGGCGATCGTCGTCAGACCACCCTCCTTGTTGCCGACGGATGGGTTGTTATCGATTTCCACACCGTACAAACCGGTGTGCCACAGCCACCATTGAATCCGCTCGAGCAACTTATCGGCCACCTCGACCGACTTCGCGCGGCGAGTGAGCAAATGCTCGGCGCCATAAATTTCCGTCGTCTCGGCCAGCACGCTCGCGCCGCCGCCGGCGACGAGCATATCGGAAGCGACGCCGAGGGCCGGATTGCATGTCACGCCACTATTGCCGTCGCTGCCGCCGCAGTTCGTGCCGAGGATGATCTCGCTGATTGGAATCGGCTCGCGGCGAACATCGTTCACCTGCGGCAGCAACTCGGCGAGCATTTTGATGCCAGCTTCCACGGTCTTCGCCGTGCCGCCGAGATCTTGCATCGAGAGGACCGGCGGCAGGTGCCGTTTGCCGCTGCCGTCGATTTGCAACAAACTTTGCGAATCGAGCAGATAACCAATCGATGCGTTTTCGCAGCCGAGGCCGATGATCAGATAGCCACCGATGTTCGGATGCCGCGCCATACCGGCCAGCGTGCGAGCGAGAATATTGTGCTGCAACCCGCCGTATTGCAGGCCGCAACCGCCGCCGTGCCGCAGCGCGATCACGCCGTCGATGTTCGGATAATCCTTGAGCACATTCTTATCGAACTTCTCGGCGATGTACTTCGAAACCGTCGCCGAGCAATTCACGCTCGAGACAATACCGATGTAATTGCGCGTTCCCGAGCGGCCATCCTTGCGACGGAAGCCTTGAAAGGTTCGGCCGACAATCGGCGTCGGTGGCGCGGGAATTTCCTGAGCTTTCGCATAATCGCGAACGAAATCGCCGTTGCTCAGATTATGGCTGTGGATCCAATCCCCCGGCTCGGCAGCCGAAGTGGTCGTGCCGATGATCTGGCCGTACTTGCGAACGTACTCACCCTTGGCGACCGGCACGAGGGCGATCTTGTGGCCCAGCTTGATAGGCTGCGACAGCGTGATCGATTGTCCGTCTCCGACAGCGACCGTTTCGCCGGCGGCCAAGTGGCGAGCGGCGACGACGATATTGTCTTGCGGATGAAGATGAACGACATCGGTCCGCTGACCGGCAACAGCAAGCATGGGAGGTTTCAGTACTTCGGCGGGATGGAACGCAGATCGAGGCGCAACGTCGATTATCGCCTCCGAACGCCATGGTAGCCAGCCGAGTATTGCGTCAAACCGAGTAGCCGAATTCGCCAGAATTCAGAGGGCACCTTTCGAACGCCACCATCTGAATTCTGGCGAATTCAGCTACACCCGTTTTCGGCAACGGGTTTATGGCTTCGTGCCACCGTGGAAGTATTCCTTTTCCTTCTCGATTCGCTCTTCGTCCGTTTTCGGTTGCTGACTGGTCGACGGTCCGAGTGGTCGGATCGAATGACGGTTGAAGGGAGCATTCGGCGAGTCTTCGTACTCGCGTTCGGTTTCCGTTTGAGCGACCTGTACGTCGTCGTTCACGGTTTTTTGCGTACTCTTCGTCATGGCTAAGCTCCTCGATCAGGAATGGGGTGATTGCTTAGCCATGACTGGGATGCAAGCGGAATGCCAAAGGGGGCAATCACGCGACGGCTGCTTCCACTTCTTCCAGCGCGGGGTAATCGGTGTAGCCGTGCGGGCCCGAGCCGTAAAATGTGCTGGGGTCGGGCGGATTGAGCGCGGCGCCCAGTGCGAACCGCTTTGGCAGATCGGGATTGGCGATGTAGAGCTGACCAAAGGCCACTGCATCGGCTTCGTGATTGGCGAGAGCTTCGTTGGCCGTTTCGAGCGAGAACTTTTCGTTGGCGATATAGACGCCGCCGAACTTCTTTTTCAGCGTGGGGCCAAGGCGGTTCGCGCCGACCGATTCGCGGGCGGCAATGAAAGCCAGCTTTCGGCGACCGAGTTGTTCGGCGACATAACCAAACGTCGCGGCTGGATTCGAATCCCCCATCGAGTACAAATCGCCGCGCGGCGACAGATGCACGCCGACGCGATTCGCTCCCCAGACCGACGTGACTGCATCGGTCACTTCCAGCAATAGCCGAGCGCGATTTTCGATCGAGCCGCCGTACTCATCGGTCCGCTTGTTGCTGCCGTCCTGCAGGAATTGGTCGAGCAAGTAACCATTCGCGCCGTGGACTTCCACGCCATCGAAGCCGGCCTCTTGAGCGTACCGAGCGCCTTGCTTGTAAGCTGCGACGATGCCGGGAATTTCATGCAGCTCGAGAGCTCGCGGTACGGCAAAGGGGCGTTCGGGCCGTAGCAAGTGCAGATGGCCTTCGGCCGCGATCGCACTCGGCGCGACGGGCGATTCGCCATTGAGATAAGAGGGGTCCGACACGCGGCCGACATGCCACAGCTGCAGCAAGATACGACCGCCGGCGGCGTGCACCGCGCGGGTTACGAGCTTCCAACCTTCGACCTGCTCGGGCGACCAAATGCCGGGAGTATTCGGATAGCCGACGCCCTGCGGCGTGACACTGGTGGCTTCGGTCAAGATCAGCCCCGCGCCGGCACGCTGGCGATAGTACTCGGCCATCATCGCATTCGGCACGCGGCCGGCACTCGCCCGGGTTCGCGTCAGGGGGGCCAGGATCACGCGGTTCGGCAGGTGCCAATCGCCCACTACCAAAGGATCGAGTAGAGTCGGCATCGCAGTTCTCACTTCTTTTAGAGGCAGGTTTGGGGGGCAAGTTTGAGGTCCGCCGAGTCTCGCGATCATGCGAGGCAGTCAGCTTTCCGTTTTATACCGCCGCTCGCCGCCGACCTTACACGGCCGTGTTTTCATAACGGCTATGACGGTCCTTAAATCGACGTAAATCGCTTGCCGAAAGAGGCTTGCGCCACCGCCGCCAGGGTGGCGAATTACTTCATCTTGCGCACCGTCCCCAGCGCCTCCTTCACATGCTGCGTGGCAAACAGCTGTGAATTGAAAACCTGCTGCACGATCCCTTCCCGATCGATGACATAGGTCACGCGGCCTGGCATTACCCACATTGTTTTCGGGACGCCATAGGCTTTGCGGAGTTCGCCGTCGGCATCGCTCACCAGCAGAAACGGTAGCTTCTTTCCCTCGGCGAACTTTTGATGGCTGTCGAGCGAGTCGCCACTCACGCCGATCACCGCGGCGCCGGCGGCGACGAAATCTTCATAAGCATCGCGAAAAGCGCAAGCCTGCGCCGTACAACCCGGCGTGTTATCGGCAGGATAAAAATAGACGACCACGGCCTGTTTGCCGCGGAAATCGTGCAGCGATATCGATTCTCCCGTTTGCGTCACGCGGGTGAAATCCGGAGCTTCATCGCCGACTTGAATCGCAGCCATTGGGAATGCCTGACTCGCTGGTTAGAATGGACGACACGCTAACAGGATCCCGTAGATCGAAGCCATGCTTCGATCGAGGGGCGATCGGGCACTCAGCCGAAGCATGGCTTCAGCCTACGTGACCCCAACTGTGAACGACCACCGATTTTATCACGCCTCTTCCTCAGCAGGTCGCGATGTCTGCCTTACTCCTCCTCGATTCCGCCGCGCTGCTGGCCCAAACCGGTTTTGCCAAGACCATGCTCGGCTACGTCGCCATCGGTGTCCTCATCGCCGTCGGCCTGGCACTGGTGCTGCGACCCACGAGTCGCGAAGCGGTGGATGCGAAGAAAAAGAAGAAGTAATAGCCCGCACTCGCATGAAGCTCAAATGCATCCCGGCCGATTTTCAAGTTGATGAACTCATCACTTCGCTGCGCAGCAACGGCGGTGGGTTTGCTCTTTACCTGCTCACCAAGCAATCGATCGGCACGCTCGAAGCCATCGACCACATCGTCAACCGCTGGAACATTCCGCGCTCGCAAATCGCCTGGGCGGGCCTCAAGGATCGCCACGCGCGCACCAGCCAATATGTCACCATCAAAGGCGGCCCTCGGCAAGGAATGCAGGCCGGGCAAGTCGATCTGAAGTTTCTCGGCTACGCGACGCGGCCCGTTCATCCGCGCGACATCGTTAGCAACCGCTTCACCGTCGTCATTCGCGACATGGATGCCGCCGAAATCACGGCTGCCAAGCAAACGCTGGCCGAAGCAGAACGCGACGGCTTGCCGAATTACTTCGATGAACAGCGGTTTGGTTCGCTGGGCGAGTCCGGCGTCTTCATCGCTCAGCCGTGGTGCAAAGGGGATTACGAAAAGGCCCTCTGGTTGGCCCTCGCCGAACACAATGTGCACGACCGGCCTGACGAGCGCGAACAGAAAAAGATACTGCGCGAACATTGGGGCAAATGGCCCGAAGCGAAAGCGGCTCTCGCCCGGTCGCACACGCGGAGCGTTATCACTTACCTTGCCGATAAGCCGATCAAGCCCGATTTCAAACGAGCGCTCGCGCTAGTGCGACAAGACCTCCGCAGCCTGTGGCTCGCCGCTTATCAAAGTCACCTGTGGAATCAAATGCTGGCCGCCGTGCTCGAAGCCAACTGCCGGCCCGAAGATCTCAAGCGGCAACGCATCGCTCGGCAGGATCTGCCGTTCTTCACCGCACTGCCGCCGGAACATCGCGGCTGGATGCTCGATTTTCAAATGCCCTTGCCGTCGGCCCGATTGCATCTTGAGCCTGGCGACTTGAAAGACCTGATCGACGACGTGATGCAGGCCGAAGGCATGGAGCTCCGCGAGGTGCGCGTGAAATTTCCCCGCGACGCCTTCTTCAGCCGCGGCGAACGCCCCGCGATCTTCCGCCCTGAAGAATTGCAGCACGACACCGCCCCCGATGAGCTCTATCCCGGCCGCAGCAAGCTGACGTTGAAATTCACGCTCCGCCGCGGCTCGTACGCGACGATCTTCGTCAAACGCATCACCGGCTTGGCTATGGAAGCCGAGGAAGAGGAAGAAGAAACGCCCGCCGAAGGCGCAGAATAATCCAGTCGTCGAACGCTCCGCGGTCGATGAATGGACGATGCACAATCAAAGGCGCAGGAATAAGCGCCAGCGATATTCCGTCGTTTGGCGAGAGTACGCGGCAGCGATCTCGTGAACTCCACTCGCCAAAAAGCCGAAAGTCGCGAAGCTCTTTCGGCAGCGCGCGGTCGGTTCACCTCCATTCATCGATCGCGGAGCGATCGACGACTATGGGCTACCTCCAGTGCGAAAGTCGGCAGTAAGATGGCAGCATGTCTGAACCCTTAGCTTATCTCAACGGCACACTCGTCCCCGCCTCGCAAGCCGCAATCTCGGTGACCGATGCCGGTTTCATGCAAGGCGTGACCGTTGCCGAGCAACTTCGCACCTTCGGCGGCAAACTATTCGAACTGCCGCGGCATCTTGCGCGACTGCAACGCTCACTCTCAATCGTCGGCGTCGAGCTGCCGATCTCAATCGACGAACTCGCCGCTCGAGCGCAGGAACTGGCGACGCACAATCACAATCTGCTCCAGCCCGGCGATGACCTAGGCTTGTCGATGTTCGTCACCCCCGGCACGTACCCGACGTTCGCTGCGGCCGCGCCTGGCTCACACCCTGCGGCTCCCGTTCCTTTCTTCTGCCTGCACACTTATCCATTGCAGTTTGCGACGTGGGTGCAGAAATACGAACAGGGCGAAACGCTAGTCGCTACCGATGTTCGGCAGGTTCCCAGTGATTGCTGGCCGGTCGAACTAAAGTGTCGCAGCCGCATGCACTACTTCCTCGCCGATCGCGCCGCGCGGCTGAAGCAGCCCGGCGCTCGCGCGATCATGCAAGATCAGCGCGGCTTTGTCACGGAAGCCTCGACGGCAAACCTGCTGATCTATCGTGCTGCCGAAGGAATCGTCTCGCCGCCGCGAGCCAGCATTCTTCCCGGTGTGAGCGTCGCCGTGCTCGGCGAATTGGCCGCCGAGCTCAAGATTCCATGGAGCGAGCGTGACCTCACTCTCGCCGATTGCGAAGCAGCCGACGAAATCCTGCTCTGCAGCACGAGTCCGTGTGTTTGGCCGGTAACGCACTTCAACGGCCAAACGATTTCGCAAGGCACGGCTGGGCCGATCGCCAGACAACTCCTCGCTGCGTTCAGCCGGCGGACCGGCATCGATATCGAACGGCAGGCGAAGCAGTTTTCGCAGCGTGCTTAGGTAAAATTTTCTCATGTTGCGCTGGATACCTACCCGTTGGCGACGATTTTCGCTGCGATCGCTGTTGATCGCGCTCACGCTTGTGGGGGTCGCTGCCGGTGTGGTGGGAACTCATCTCCGCAACCGCCTGCACATTCATTCGTTGCGGCAACTCATCACGAGCGCCAATTGCCAACCGTGGATCTATGAAAGTTCCAGCAGACTAGGGGCTCTCGAATATCACCTCGGTATGATCATGCCGATCGATGCCATCTCGCCTGAAGGCTTCGTCGCTCTGCAGCAGGCCGCGAAAATGGTGGATCCCCGCCGAACACAGCACGTGCGGTATGTAGCGCTGAGGAGCGCTCATAATGGACAGGCAGATTTGCAGCGCACTCAAAAGATCATCGAGGCCTTCTCGCCCCCTCGTTTAGTTTTGCATCGCCTGGATCCTGCTGCGGCAACCTTCTTTCTGAACAACTGCACAAGCGGCTCGATTAGTGTGCAACAGCGGGGCGATTGGTCTAGCACGACCGACATCAAGCTGAACTGCCCCGTCTTCATTTACAGCGGAGGCGGGTTCTCGAACTTTTGGCGTTGTGTCTCTCCGGAAAGTTCCGTTAAGTGCCTGGAAGTGTACGCTTCTCCGGCAGAGTTGCAGAGCATCTATCCAATCCCCACCCTGCAAGAGGTGACGATCTCGACGGGGCACATGGACGAATGCGACGTCGTTCAATTGATGTCGCGGCTGCAAGGTGCGCTCGTCAAATTGGAGTGCTGCGGCATCGATGAAGAGCAAGCGATTCGCTTGCGCGAAACCTTTGCACCGCAGCTACTGCTGCAGCGCTCGGACTGTTTGCATCCTTGATGCTCAAGCGGTTGAAGTAAACCGCCACGCGAAAGCTACGAAGCGCTCACTTCCGCGATCCGTTCCCCGCGTTGTGAGTGGCGTTCGATGGCGGCTTGCACAAAACCCGCGAACAGCGGATGAGCCTGCGTCGGCTTCGATTTGAATTCCGGATGGAACTGCACGGCGAGAAACCAGGGGTGGCCGGGGATCTCGACGATCTCGACCAGTTTGCCATCGGGACTCGAACCAGTCACATCCAGACCATTCGCAGCGAACTGCTGGCGGTAGGCGTTATTGAATTCGTAGCGATGGCGGTGGCGTTCTTGCACTTGCGGCTGGGCGTAGCAGTCGCGGGCATGCGTGTCGTCGGCGAGTGCAGCCGGGTGCGTGCCAAGCCGCATCGTGCCACCCTTGTCGACGATGTTCTTTTGATCGTCGAGCAGGCAGATGACGGGATGCTGTGTGTCTTTGCTGAACTCGGTCGAGTGCGCGCCGTTCAGATTCACGACATTGCGGGCGAACTCGATCACCGCGCACTGCATGCCGAGGCAAATGCCGAAGAACGGAATGCCGCGCTCGCGTGCAAACTTGATGGCTTCGATTTTGCCTTCGATGCCGCGCTCGCCGAAACCACCGGGAACGAGAATGCCGTCGTAGCCTTGCAGCAACGCGGCGGCCCCTTCGCGCTCGATCTCTTCGCTTTGAATCCGACCGATGCGGATTTGCGAATGATGATGAATGCCAGCGTGATCGATCGATTCGTAAATCGACTTGTACGCATCCTTGTGCTCGGCGTATTTGCCGACGACGGCAATGCTGATTTCGTGCTTCGGATTGCGGAGGTTGTGCAGCAGATCTTTCCAAGCGTCCATGTTCAGCGAACCAGCTGTCAGCTGCAGGCGCTTCACGATGAACTTATCGAGGCCGTTGTCGACGAGGCTCAGCGGCACTTCGTAGATCGAAAAATCCTTGTCCTTCTCTTCGATGACGGCTTCGAGCGGCACATTGCAGAAGAGGGCGATCTTTTCGCGATCGTCGCGATCGATCGACCGCTCGGTGCGGCAAATCAGAATATCGGGCTGAATACCAATCTGCCGCAGCAAACCCACCGAGTGCTGCGTCGGCTTGGTCTTCAGTTCGCCCGCAGCCTTCAGGTACGGCACGAGCGTGAGGTGAATGTAGAGACAGTTGTCCTTGCCCACATCGAGGGCAAATTGGCGGATGGCTTCGAGGAAGGGTTGGCTTTCGATATCGCCCACCGTGCCGCCGATTTCGGTGATGACCACGTCAACATCGGGAGTGGCCAGCTTGGCAATGCAGTTCTTGATTTCGTTGGTGATGTGCGGAATGACCTGCACGGTCTTGCCGAGAAACTCGCCGCGGCGTTCTTGATTGATCACCGACAGATAAATCTGCCCCGTCGTGTAATTCGAATCGCGAGTCAGCGGGCCGTGCGTGAAGCGTTCATAGTGGCCGAGGTCGAGATCGGTTTCGCTGCCGTCGTCGAGAACATAGACCTCGCCGTGCTGATAAGGGCTCATCGTGCCGGGGTCGACGTTGATATACGGATCGAGCTTTTGCATCCGCACCCGCAAGCCACGGCGCTCGAGCAACATGCCGATCGACGCGCTGGTCAGCCCCTTGCCGAGCGAACTAACCACGCCACCCGTCACGAAAATATGCTTCGTCATGAAAACGACATCCCCGTCGAATATCTGCTCGCCAAAGAAAAACCGCCGCCCGCGCCTCCGGGCATTTTAGCAAATCAACCGGCAGTTCTCCCAGGGGCACAGTCGCCTTTCGCTCCGCGAAAGTACGCGTCTGGGAACGGTGAAATGTGCAGCAACGATCCTACAACTGCGGTGGAAAGACGCGCCCTTTCACGGAGTGAAAGGCGACTATTGCCCACGGCTGTGCGCACAATACTCATCTTCTCGCGGCCAAAGATCAGCTTCGGTTTGATTTTTGTCGCCCGCTTTTTTCATCGATTCGCCTGACGCGAGAATCTTGCGGATGATCGCAGCGCGGAGCTGGTCCTGTTCTTTGCGCATCACCACATCCGCGGCACGGTCGAAGAATTTTCTACCTTCGATCCAGGTTTGTTCGCAGCGCGCGAGCGTCGATAGCGGCGGGCCGTTCCAAATGACGAAGTCGGCGTGCTTGCCGGCTTCGAGCGAGCCGACGTACTTGTCGATGCGCAGTTGCTTGGCCGGATTGAGCGTGACGAACTTCAGCGCGTCGACTTCGGGCACGCCGCCGTACTTCATCGCCTTGGCGGCTTCGTGGTTGAGATGGCGGGCCAGTTCGCGGTCGTCGCTGTTGAACGACACGCTCACGCCAGCGCGGTGCATCAGCAGTCCGTTGTGCGGAATCGCGTCGAGCACTTCAAATTTGTATCCCCACCAATCGCTGAACGATGAACCCGCAGCGCCGTGGCGAGCAATGGCGTCGGCCACTTTGTAACCCTCCAGAATGTGCTGCAGCGTCGCCACCTGCACGCCGTGCTGTTCGCAGACTTGCAGCAGCGCGAGGATTTCGTCCTGCCGATAACTGTGGCAGTGGATCAAGCGAGTTCCTTCGATCACTTCGACGAGCGCATCGAGCTCCAGATCACGACGCGGCGGCAAGCCTTCGTGATTCTGCTTCCAGAGTTGCAGGCGGCGGCGATAATCTTTCGCACTAACCATCGCATCCTGCAGAATCTGTTCGACGCCCATCCGCGATTGCGGATAACGCTTCGTGTACTTTTCGCCCCAGTTGCTTTGCTTCACGTTTTCGCCGAGCGCGAACTTGATGCCGGCCGGCGCTTCGCGAAAACGCAGCCCTTCGTATGAACTTCCCCAGCGCAGTTTGATCACCTGATTCTGCCCGCCGATAGTGTTGGCGCTGCCGTGCAAGATGTTCGCCGCGGTCACGCCGCCGGCGAGCTGACGATAAATGGTGATGTCGTTGGCATCGACAAAATCGCCGATGCGGACCTCAGCCGTAATCGACTGACCGGCTTCGTTCACGCCGCCATCGGTCGCCATGTGCGAATGACAATCAATGATGCCAGGCGAAATGTGTTTCCCTTTCGCATCGATGACGGTGATCCCCTCGGGAATCTCCTGCTCCTTGCCGACGGCAACGATCTTGCCGGCGCGAATCAGCAGCACGCCGTTTTCGATCACCGGTGGATCGGCCGCCGTCCAAATGGTCGCATTCTTGATGGCGACCATCTCGTGCTGCTCGGGAATTTCCTTCAAACCAAAATCGCCGAGGGGAAAATTCACTTGCGAAACAGCCGGCGAATCGGTTTTGTCTTTGGGCTTTTCCTTGTCGCTCTCTTCTTCTTTCTTATCCCCCTTCGGCTCGGCGGGAGCCTCGCCCTCCCGGAAAGGTGAAGTCCGTTTGCCAGTCAGTTTCGAATGGCTGCCGTCGGCCCAAATCACTTCGCCGCTGATGCGCAGTTCGTTTTCCTTGCCAGCCGCCACCACGCCGCTTGCTCGTGCAACTCCGGCGAGGTCCAGCGGTTTGCCGTCGAAGGAAAACTCAACGACCGCATCGTGCATCTTCAGCGCGGTGAGTTTGTCCGCTTTTTCGAGTTCTTCATTCAACGACCATTTGCCGCTCGGCTTTTCTGCCGTGCCACTGAGCGCGAGATGCACGCGCGAAAACTTCCCCGGCTTGTCGCTGAATTCGAGTTGCCATCGGCCGCGGATATCGACGCGGGCCGCATCCTGCAGTTCGTAACGCTGGCCTTCGACCCAGGTTTCGAGCAGCTTGGTCTTCGTGGCAAACAAGTCGCCATCGGCGACGACGAGGCAGGCGAGTTTGCCCGGCTCGATGCTGCCGAGCGATTTTTCGGCGCCAAGCAACTCCGCCGGCGTGAGCGTGAGCGCCTGCAGCGCTGCGTCGGCAGACAATCCGCGCTGCACCGCGCGGCGAACGTTCGACAAGAAGTCTGCCGTGTTCGTCAAGCCATACGTCGTCAGCGCGATCGGCACGCCAGCGCCGACGAGCCGCGCGGGATTCTCCGGCGCCAGGTCCCAGTGCATCAGCTGTTCGAGCGAAACATCGAGCGAAGCCGCGAGCGTGTCGACATTCGGCGGCTGCGGAAACGACACAGGCACGATGATCGTCCGGCCGGTCTTCTTCACCAGCTCGAGCAAGCGATATTCGCGCCCGATGCCGCGGATGGCGAGCTTCAAACCAAACTCGCGGGCAAAGGCATCGGCCCGCAGCAAAAACTGTTCATCACTGGCATCGGCAATCACCAACTGCGTGCCATCAATGGCGGGCAACAGCGCATCGAGCGATCGATTGGCATCGAGCCGGGGCAACAGCGTATTGGCTGCGGCCGCCGTGCTGGCCTGGCGATACCACTGAGCATCGAGCATCGTTTGCCGGGCCAGAGCAACAGCGCCCATCGGCGAATTGGGATACTCATCGCGCTCGACACCAAAGGGCACCGTCAAGCGAATGTGCTGCGCCACTTTTCCATGCACGATCGTCGGCCGATTCACACCGCCGTTGAGGACGAGCGCGCTTTGGCCCTTGATAATCCCGCCTGCCGGCGCGACGAGCCGCGCGGTAATCCCCTGCGCGCGATACTTGGTGTGGAGTGCTTCCTCAGGCTGATAAAACGCGGCGAGTTCCAGCTCGGGCGTGATCCGCTTGCTCCAGTGACGAGCCGCCGACGGCAACTTGTCGGCAGGAATCTGCTGCTCCGTGAACGCATCGACGAAGCCCGGATAAACGGTCTTCCCTTGCAGATCCCACACTCGGGCTTCTGGCGGCAGGTCGATCTTTTCACCCACGGCGACAATCACGCCGTCGCGAATCAGCACCCGGCCGTTCTCAATCACCTTGCCAGGCCGCTGCACAACCCTGGCATTCACGATGGCCTGCACCCGCGGCGTCCGCTCGCGGAGGCCGGCGACTGGCTCGATCTGTGGCGGCGCGGCGAACGTCGCCCCAGTAACGAGCAAAAGCAAACCGCTGACAAAAATCGGCAAACGCATGGTGCAACTCGTGATGTCGAGCATTCGAGCAATGGCCAAACAGGAACGATGCTGAGCCTAATTGGGACCGCGGCGCGGCGAAAGTATCGGGGGCCCTTTTCTCCTTGTATTCATCACACCCACTGACCGCCTCGGCGGGGGGCGACCACGTTCACAACAGTTGTGGCAGTTTTTGTTTTGTCCAAAGGTATTGATGCGACAAACTTTGCGCAAAAAGGGGCGGAAAGTTTCACAATACTTTCGTTCCGGGCAAAAACCTGCACGAAACCATTTCGTGGTAAGGGCTTGCGAACAAAATACCGCCGATTTTCTAACAACAGTTCACAACACTCGACAATCATTTTGCAGTCACCGATAACAACGTTTTGGCCAAACATCGAGCACCTTGCGAATGATTCCATGGGTGTTTCACAACACTGCCGCGATTGGTTGAGACCGCGCAGCAGTAACCGGCTCGAGGCCCGCGTAGCGCGCGAGACCGAGTGGCGAAAAGAGATTAGACCAACACGCCTGGACAACTCTGGTCCGGCGTAGCCCCGCCAGGTAGCGATTCACGCCAGCGACGCCGTCGCGGCCTTATCTCTCCCCTCGCCCCGTTTCGGGGAGAGGGGTCGGGGGTGAGGGGATAATGCGTGAGTTTGACTCAATTTTCTGGCGAACTGGTCGGCAATCCATAGTGCGTGCTCATTAGCAGACTCTCGCTTCGGTTCACCCCTCACCCCCAGCCCCTCTCCCCGAAGCGGGGCGAGGGGAGCAGGACAGGATGCTGCCTCGCTCGTCGCGACGGCGTCCTCGAGCTTCTTGTTTAGGGAAGCACCGCTGCGGCTATAATCCACTGGCAACCATCCACTCGATGAGGCCACTATGTCGAACGATTTTTCCCGGCGGGATTTTCTGTGCTCGTCGGCAGTCGCTGGAGTTGTCATGGCTTCCACTTGGCCCGCGCGAGCTGCCGAGGACAAATTTGCCGAGCATCCACTCATTGATGCTCACTCCCACGTCTGGTCGCCGGACACGAAGAAGTGGCCGCTCGCGAACGGCAAGACGCAGGCCGATCTCGATCCGCCGAGCTTCACGCCCGAGGAACTTCTGAAGCAGGCGCATCCGGTGAAGGTGGGGCGCGCGGTGTTGATTCAGCATCACACCTATCACAGTTGGGACAACAGCTACCTGATCGATTGCGCGGCGCGATTTCCCGGCACGTTTGCGGTGACCGGCATGCTCGACGACACGCAGCCAGTGCCCGAAAAGCAGATGCCCGAGTTGCTGACAAAGCGCGTCCGAGGCTTTCGGATCACGTCGTGGATTCGCAAGGAAAAATGGCTCAGCGGCGACGGCATGGCCGCGATGTGGAAGACTGGCGGCGAAACCGGCCAGGCCATGTGCTGCCTGATCAATCCCGAAGATCTGCCAGGCGTTGCCGACATGTGCCGTAAGCATCCCGACACGACGGTCGTCATCGATCACTTTGCCCGCATCGGCGTCGATGGTGAAATCCGGGACGCCGATGTGAAGAACCTGCTGGCCCTCGCGCAGCACAAAAAAGTGAACGTCAAACTCTCGGCGTACTACGCGCTAGGTAAGAAGGAGGCGCCCTACGAAGATCTGCTGCCGATGATTCGCCGTGTGCTCACGGCCTTCGGTCCCGAGCGGTGCATGTGGGCCAGCGACGCGCCCTATCAAGTAGTGAAGGGGCACACTTACGCGGCTTCGATCGCGCTGCTTCGCGACCGCGCAGGACTATCGGCCGGCGATCAAGAGCAGTTGTTTCGGAAGACGGCTGAGCGAATTTACTTTGCCTAGAACAGCGAATTTACTTCGCCTAGAAAGCCGTCATCGCGTCAGCACCAGTTCGTAGTTCAGCTGCTCTTTCACCACCTTCACTTTCAGCGGTGTTTGCAGGGCTGAATCGTACTTGGCCGGGATCGGCCGGTTTCGCAATGTGCGCAGGTAGATCGCATACTTCGTTTGCGCGTCGGCTTCCATGCTGCGAAACTCACGCGGCGCGGGCGCCTCCATCACGAGCACGCGATGTTCACAGACGGCGGCCCCCGGTTGCGACTTCATGCCACAAGTGAGCGTAAACTTGCCCGCCTCATCGGTGGTAGCGGTCGAATTGTATTCGGCGCCGAACTCGTCCAACTGCGGGATGAACTGAACGTAGGCGTTGGGGAGCGGGCTGCCATTGAGCAACACGACCCCTTCCACCGGCGTGATCTGCGGCGGGACTTTTGCGCAGCCAGCAGCGATAACGAGCACACCCAGGCTCAAAATACAAATAAATTTGACGGTCGTCATCGGATTTCCTTAAAAGCTGACGACTTCACCCGAGCCGCGCGTCGACAGTTGCTGCAGCAGCAGCAGCCCTGCGCCGTTGCCGGTCAGCGTGAGGAATTGTGTCGAGCCGTCGACCATCACGAAGACTGCGCCACCAGGATGGCCGCTGCCGAACGCGCACATCCGGTCATCTTCCTGTGCCACTGTGGGAGTCGTACCCGCAGCCAGTTTGTAATTGATCGGAACTGGCGTGCTGCCGATGTAATCTTGCGCGGCGTAGTAATTCGCCCAGGCCCAGCCGCCGGTTGTTTCCATATCTTTAAAGGCCGGATCCTTGTGATACCGCTCGCCAAACATCAGCGTGCTCGAGGTGCCGTCGGTCACTTCCGCCATGCGGACCGCGCTATTAATCCAAAACATGCCATCTGTTTTTTGGTACGTCACAAACCACGCCCGCGTGCCGCCATTGGCCATGTAGCTGTTCTGGCCGAAGTAATAGATGGCTCCGCCCGAGGCCGTATAAGTCGTCACCTTTTTCACCGGATCGGATGGGCACAACAGAATCTTCACGACCTGAGCGCCGATCGAAGTCGGACTGCCGCAGTTGGCGTATTCGCGTTGCGTGAGGTCAATTGATTTCTTCAGATTGTCTTGCTCGATGAAAGGAAAAATCTGCTCAAAGATCGAGGCAAACTGATTAGGAATTGGTGGACTGGTGACGGTGCCGGACGTCACGAGTTGGTTAGTGGAAGCTATTGCACCAGAGGCGCCGCTGATGGGCAGATTGACGCCCGAGGGAAAGCGCAGATACGTGTCATGAAACATCTGCGTCGACAGACCGAGTTGCCGCTGACCATTCATGCACTGCGCACGCCGGGCTGCTTCGCGCGCTGCCTGCACGGCGGGGAGCAGCAACGCGACCAGCACGCCGATGATGGCAATCACCACCAAGAGCTCGACCAGAGTAAAGGCGCGGCGGTTTTTCATCGTCAAACTCACGAAGGTTTTGGTTTGGTGCTACGAGGCAAGCTGTTGAACTGGTGACGGCGTCAGGGATGGCGATCTTCGGATTGGAGGAGCGAAGAAACTTGATCTTCGATGTCGCGAACCGACTGCCAATCGTTTTGATACGAAGCCGGCACGAAGCGCGATTGCTGGGCGGCGGCGTACGCTTTTTCCAGCGAAGTGCCGGCCCAGCGGAACTCGAGAAACGCGGTCTTCACCTTTTCGGCGAGTTCCGGTTTCAACTGATGGGCGTAGGCGAAACACGCCGGCGGATAGGCCTTGGATTTGTAGATCGAGCGGATCGACTTTTCGGCAACGTCGCCGCGACCGATGATTCGCCGCAGCAGATCACTGGCCACGGGCGCTGCGTCGCCGCGATTTTTTGCAATCACTTCGATGGCTTGTTCTTGGCCGCTGACAAACACGGGGGTGTAGTCGCGTTCGGGCTGCAGATTGAAATCATTCCACAGGATCATCAGCGGGGCTTTGAAACCAGAGTGCGAATACATCGACGCGAAGAACACTTTCTCGGCGCCCTTGAGCTGCGACACTTTCGTCACGCGACTGTCGGCAGGGACGATGATCTCCATCTCATAACCAAATTTGCCTGCCTCATCGGCCATGACGCAAAAGGGAACAGCGCCACCTTCGTTCACATTGAGCGTCACGGCGCCCGTGTTCAAACAGGCCAGATGAATCTTGCCAGCGTGAAAATCGCGAGCCTGTTGCAAGGTGGGCGGGGTGGCCTCGCTGGACGAGAGTGAAGTTGGTTCGGGTCGCAGAGTGAGATGCACCTGCTTGCCGGTTACTTGTTGCAGGTGAGAAACGAAATCGGACCACTGCTGGGTCTCGCTTGCCAGGTCGCGACCGAGGATTTCGAACTCTAAAGTTTCTGGATCAAGCCATAGCGCCGGATCCTCGGGCGCGTCGGCGACCAGATCGCCATTTTTGTCCGTTAGGCTTTGCGACAGACGCTTGGGCGATCGCAGGGCGAGCTTCACGATGGCTAGGAAGTCGACCGGCGGCGGCGTTTCGCGTTGCGCCTGACTGTAAAGCAGGCCGAAAACTCCCAGCACGACAACGATGGCTGGGATTGCGACGAACAACAGGCTCTTGAACGAGAACTTCGCAGACTTATTAGATGCGGCTCGCGCGGCAGTTACTTCGCCCGTCATAAAACGCGTCTCGGTGAGCGGCGTGACTAATCGCGTTCAGGGTATAGGTTGCGCTAGCGTCCTCAATAAAGGTTGTGTGTATGTTTGATGAAGATCGATGGTGGGGCAGAACGTGCGCGCTGAAAAATTCTGCCAAATTCCGCGTCTTAACGCAGTTCCGCACCTGAGACAAACGAAACCGTGGCGCCGGGATACTCGGCAAAGACGGCAGCGTATTCGGGGATGGCGCAGAGCAGTCGCTGGAGCTCGCGTTGATTGCGCTGGCGAGAGAGTTGGGGCAGCGCTTCGCTGGAAACTCCCAGCGGCGTGTCGACGAAGGTGTCGCGGCCGAGAACTTCCTGCTTCCCTTTCCGCGAGGTCCAGACAAACAGACCGACGAAGCTGAAGAGAAGCATCGTGATCAGGCGCGATATTGCGTGGTCCTCTTCAGCCGCCTGCTCCCGTTTCCAGCTACGTTCGCAGTGAATGCGAAAGATCGCGACAGCATTGACGCTGCCATGAGTAACTGGGCAAACCAGGTTGCTCGGCAGCAGTCCCTGTTTGACAGCGTGAGCCACACGCTCGGCAGCGTTGAGCGGAATCGCCGTTTCGCCGGCGGCTACGCGCAGTGCCGACAATCGCGGCACTCGCACGCTCCGCCGGCAACCGGGGCACTCGAGCTCAGTGCCCGCCTGCGTCGCTTCGACCGGCACATCGCGTCCGCATGGGCAGGAAGTGGTGTAGGGCATGGCTGGGCTGGTTTAGGAAATTCGATTCGGCAGTTGTTGCTGATAAGTATGCAGCCCAGCGGCAATTTCTGTGCGGGGCGGTTCGGCTTGCATTTGCAGCAGTAGGGATTTGATCCGCTCGGCGCGTTCCACGGAATTCTGCGCGACCTCCTGCGTCTCGCAACCCACATTCGTCAACTCATAATCTGCTCGGCGGCGCGATTCATACAAATGCGAAAGGTACCGAGCCGCCTCGATTCCGATCGGATTGCGCGATGCCATCAGCGGCTTATGTAGGTCGTGATCTTTGCCGGCGGGGAAGTTCAACTCGGCAAGAAAGAGACGCACCAGATGAAAGGCGCAATAGTAGGCTCGGCTGGTTGCCGTCCTGGCATTCGCAGCATCGTTTTGTGAGTGGGCGGCCAACTTGCCTGCTTGCGCCAGGAATGCCTCCGGTTTCATTCGAAAACCACCGCCAGGCGGATGTCCATGGCTTCCACTGGATATTGTCTATCAAGTTCCTTGAACACTTCTGCCTCTTTGTCGACCACTTCTCTAGTCGATCCCTGGCCACGAACGATAAATGTGTACCATTTCGATTCCGGATCGTCGGGCGCGCTAGCAATTTCCACTTCTACCGGGCCGGGAAAATACTGTGCGCACAGTTCGCGGGCGAAAATCATCGCCGGTGAATCAATCGGAAAGAGGGCCGGCCGTGATTTCTGTTCGAGATGACTGATCCGCTGCAGGGCGTTTTCCACTTTGGCGCGCAGCAGAATCAGTTCCTGTTCGACCTCGTTGCCGGATGAGGTTGCTGCCGGTTGAGCAATCATGAATTTCGCTTCCCACATCACCTGAAAACGGATTTTCCTGCAAACTCATCTTAGCTAACAACTTCGAGAAAATCCCCGTCCAATCCTGCGGCAACTCCGGTCGTTCCGCCCCTTTCTGCTGCCGCCAAAACGTGATAAGTTTGTGAGATTTTACTCGGCACGCGGCAATTGCGCTGGGAGTGCGCGCTGAAGCCGAATAATGGACGCTCGTGACGAGTGAAATCGCCCGGAAGCGTGTGATCTGCGTACTCGCAGCAACAACACGCCCGTCTCTCCGCCAAACTCCTGTTCCCTTTGATTTCCAAGGATTGATCGCTCGTGCCAAAGCGAACCGACCTGAAAAAGATTCTGCTCATCGGCTCTGGTCCCATTGTCATCGGCCAGGCCTGTGAATTCGATTACTCGGGCACGCAGGCTTGCAAAGCCCTGCGCGAAGAGGGGTACAGCGTGGTGCTGGTCAACAGCAATCCCGCCACGATCATGACCGACCCCGAGATGGCCGACAGCACTTACATCGAGCCGCTCACCTGGGAGATCGTCGAAAAGATCATCGAAAAGGAACGCCCCGACGCGATCTTGCCGACGCTCGGCGGTCAAACCGGTCTCAACCTGGCCATGGATCTCGCCAAGCACGGCGTGCTGAAAAAGTACAACTGCGAAATGATCGGCGCCCGGCCCGATGTCATCGCCAAAGCCGAAGAGCGCGAGCTCTTCAAGCAAGCGATGCACAAAATCGGCCTCGGCGTGTGCAAGGGCGAAACCGTCAAAACCGTCGAACACGCGCGCAAGGTGCTCGCTGAGGTCGGCCTGCCCGCGATCATTCGCCCCAGCTTCACGATGGGCGGCAGCGGTTCGGGCATTGCCTACAACCGCGAAGAATTCGACCGCATGGTGCGGAACGGCCTCGATTTGTCGCCGGTCACCGAAGTGCTGGTCGAGGAATCGATCATCGGTTGGAAAGAATACGAAATGGAAGTCGTCCGCGACATGGACGACAACGTGGTCATCATCTGCTCGATCGAAAACTTCGATCCGATGGGCGTCCACACCGGCGACTCGATCACGGTCGCGCCGGCCCAGACGCTGAGCGACAAAGAATATCAGCGGATGCGCGATGCGAGCATCGCCGTTATTCGCGAGATCGGCGTCGAGACCGGCGGCTCGAACATTCAATTTGCGATCAATCCGAAAAACGGCCGGATGATTGTCATCGAAATGAATCCGCGCGTGAGTCGCTCCAGCGCGCTCGCCAGCAAAGCGACGGGCTTTCCCATCGCCAAGATCGCCGCCAAGCTTGCGGTTGGTTTCCGCCTGCACGAACTGGCCAACGACATCACTCGCAAGACGTTGGCCTGCTTCGAACCTGCCATCGATTATGTCGTGACGAAGATCCCACGCTTCGCTTTCGAAAAATTCCCCGAAGCCGACGCCACGCTCATGACGCAAATGAAAAGCGTCGGCGAAACGATGGCCATCGGCCGCACGTTCAAGGAGTCGTTTCAAAAGGCCCTGCGTGGTCTCGAGGTCGGCGCGTTCGGCTTTGGTTGCGACAGCAAGGATTTGTGGGGCACGCCGCATCAACCATCGAACGACGACATCCGCGGCAAGCTCGCCGTGCCGAACGCTGATCGCGTGTGGCACTTGCGGTATGCGATCAAAAGCGGCATGAGCCCGGCCGAGTTGTATCAAATCACCAACATCGATCCGTGGTTCCTCGATCAGCTGTACGCCATCGTGCAGATGGAAGACAAGCTCCGCGCGATCGGCAGCGTGAGCAATTGCGACGACGCCACGCTCCGCGAAGCGAAGCAGTTCGGATTTTCCGACCGTCAGCTGGCCACGCTGTGGGGCGTCACCGAGATGGATGTTCGCGCCAATCGCAAGGGCCGCAACATCATCCCCACGTACAAGGCAGTCGATACTTGCGCCGCCGAATTCGAAGCTTACACGCCCTACTTCTACTCGACCTACGAGCAGGAAGACGAAGTGCCGGCCGCCAAGCCCGATAAAAAGCGGATCATGATTCTCGGCGGCGGCCCGAACCGCATTGGCCAGGGGATCGAGTTCGATTATTGCTGCTGCCATGCGAGCTTTGCTCTCCGCGAACTCGGCATCGAATCGGTGATGGTCAACAGCAACCCGGAAACCGTCAGCACCGACTACGACACCAGCGATCTGCTGTTCTTCGAACCTCTCACGACCGAAGACGTCCTCAACATCTTCGATCGCATCAACCCAATCGGCGTGATTGTGCAGTTTGGTGGTCAGACGCCGCTGAACCTCTCGCGCGCTTTGCACAACGCCGGCGTGCCGATCATCGGCACCAGCGTCGATACCATCGAAGCAGCTGAAGACCGCGAGAAGTTTGCCAAGATTCTGAACGAGCTCGGCTTGAAGCAGCCGGCCAACGGTATCGCCCGCAACATGAATCAAGCCCGCGCGGAAGTTGTCCGCATCGGCTTCCCTTGCCTCGTTCGTCCCAGCTTCGTGCTCGGCGGCCGGGCGATGGAAATCTGCTACGACCACACGCAGTTCGAACGCTTTGTCGCCGAAGCCTTTGTCGTCGCGCAGGATAAGCCGGTTCTCATCGACCGTTTCCTCGAGGATGCCACCGAAGTCGACGTTGACTGCATTTGCGACGGCGAAAATGTGATCATCAGCGGCATCATGGAGCACATCGAAGAAGCCGGCGTCCACTCGGGCGACTCGGCCTGTGCAATTCCGCCCTACAGCTTGCCTGGTCCGGTGGTGCAAGAGATTCGCGAAGCCACGGCTGCCATGGCTCGGCACTTGCGAGTTATTGGTTTGATGAACGTGCAGTTTGCGGTGAAGAAGGAAGAAGGCAAGATGGCCGTGTATGTGCTCGAGGTGAATCCTCGTGCGAGCCGCACGGTTCCCTTCGTCGCCAAAGCCACCGGCATGCCCGTCGCCAAGGTCGCGGCCAAGGTGATGACCGGGGTGTCGCTGCCTGACCTGGGCATCACGCGCGAGCCGATTCCCGCCGCGGTCAGCGTCAAGGAAAGCGTCTTCCCGTTCCGCAAGTTCGCGGGCGTCGATATTGTGCTCGGCCCCGAAATGCGGAGCACGGGCGAAGTGATGGGCATCAGCGAGCGTTTCAGCATCGCCTTTGCCAAGGGTCAACTTGCGGCTGGCACGTTGCTACCGACGAAGGGGTGCATCTTTGTCAGCGTCTCGGCCCGCCACAAGGAAGCCGTCGTCGATCTCGCGCGGCGGCTGAGCACGTTGGGCCATGAGTTAGTTGCCACGGAAGGGACCGCCCGCCGACTGCAGGAATCCGGCATTCCAGTCACGCAAGTGAAGAAGATCGCCGAAGGCCGACCGAACTTGCTCGACCATTTGAACGACGGCCAGATCACGCTGGTCATCAACACGCCCAGTGGCAAGGGTGCCCGCACCGACGAAGGCCGCATCCGCGCCGCCGCCGTGCAGCTGGGCGTTCCCTGCATCACCACCATCCAGGCCGCTGAAGCAGCCGTTAAAGCGATGGAGGCCCTGCGTCACGAATCGATGGAGGTTCAATCCCTCCAGGATCGCTTTGCTGCGAAGAAGAACGAAAGTCCCGCATTGCAACCTGCTACGGTTTAATCGCGGCAGGAACGCTTAAGAAACGACGATTTCCAGCAGTTCCACTGCTGGTTCGCCATCGCAGTAAATCAGGGCAGTGCGGCCGAAGACTTCGCTCCCTACCGGCAATTGAAAATGCTGCGCCAGCTCCGCGCCACAGGTGATGCGATAGATCTGCTTGAGCTCGACCTCGCGCAGCACGTTGTGCTTGATCAGCACGCGGCCGAGCGGCGTTTGTTCCTGGCGGATCTCGTCGCGAACGGCAGGACTCACGGTGTTGAAGTCGAGCCGCACGATGCCGAACTGCACCACGCGGCTGTCGCTCTGCCGGGTGAGCAAAATCTTGCGGCTGTAGTGTTGACCGGTGGTGATGCGATCGAGCACGACGACATCGACGGGGCTGTGATGGTAATGCTCGACCGTCACAGTCATGTGCGAATAGTGCGCGAGCAGGTCACGATAGGCCTGCGGAATTTTATTCGGCGCGACGGCGGTGAACACACCGAGCTCGGCCAGGTCAGCATAGAAAATCGCCGCCAGTTCTTGCAGGTCGGGAATGTCGCTGACTTGATCTGCCATGACTTCAGTTTATCAAAGGGTGTTGGCGGGTGTGGCCGCTTGCGGAATCTTCATTGAGCGAACGAACTGCTCCATGCGGCCTGCCGCGGCGAGTTCTAAAGCACGCGTCGAAATCCCGACAAAAAAGACTTCGTTGCACATGCGTTCGATCTCGTCATGGCCGACGATTTGTCGCACCTCGTCGAGCGGAATTTCGACAAAGTCGGACTTCGGTCGCAACAGATGAAAATCAGGAAGGGCTTTCCAAATCGCGTTTTTCGCCGCCACCAGAATCCGTAAGTCGGGTGCAAACCAATAGCTAACGATCTCTCCTTCCCATAAGTCGAACCACCAGTTGCGCGCGTCGCTGAGACTCGGCAGCTGCAAGGGAAAGAGAGGTGTTTGCTGGATCGTGACGTAGTCAAACTGCTGTTCGAAGGAGGGAGCGGCGGAAATGAGCAGACATTTGCTGCAGCTGCTGTCTCGACATCCAAACCATTGCGACGACTTGCCACTCTCTTCAACGAGCCATTGCTTGAATGCTGTCAGCGACTTAATGGCTGTCACATCGGCGTGGCTTGGCATGTCCGCGACCCGTCGTTACTTCTGCGGATTGATTTGCGGCGTGATTTGCAGAACCGGCGGCGGTGCACTCGCGGCAGACGAGTGATCGAGCACGCTGTCGATTAGATAGTAGAGCAGGCGGCGAAGTTCTTCCGGCTGAATTTCGTCGGCGATCGCTTCGGCCCGCTCGCGATGCTTGTCGATCAGTCGGGCCGCTTTTTCAAAGGCCCCAGCTTCGTTATACAACTGCCGCACACGGGCCAGACGAGCTGGACCATCGAGTTGCGAATTCGTAACCAGCGACAACAGCTCTTCCTGCTTCGACGCGTTCAGCCCTTCGATCGCGAGAGCCCAGAGAACCGTTGGCCGGCCGCCGAGCGTATCGCCGCCGGCTGCGAGCTTGTTGTGGTTGTCGCCGTCCCAGTCGTTCAGATCATTCAGAATCTGAAAAGCGACACCCAGGTTGCGGGCGAATTGCTTCATCGGCTCGGCGTAGGCTTCGGCCGGTCCCGCCAATCGGCAACCGCTGTAGAGAGCCGCTTCGAAAGCAGGGGATGTTTTCAGGGCGTAGATTTTGAGGGCATCGATGGGCTTGAGTCGCTTGTCGCGCGCATCACGCCAAAGCAACTCAGCGCCTTGGCCTTCGCTCAAGCGGAGGTGGGCATCGGCGAGACAGTTCAAAATATCAGCGACGGCGTTGCCGCCGAGCGTCGCGGTTTCTTTGCTGACGAGGCGATAACCGAGGCCGATCAGATAATCGCCCACGTTGATCGCCGTGGGAATGCCGAAGCGGCGATGGACGGTTTCTTCGCCGTAGCGGAAGGCGTCTTCGTCTTCGATGTCGTCGTGCACGAGCGAAGCTTTGTGAAATGCTTCGATCGACATAGCAGCGCGGCGAATGGCCAGCGGAACCGCGGCCAGATGCTCGGCGCCATTCGCGAGCGTGCCGTGGCCGCCGGTCAGCGCGTCGTGCACCGCGAGCGTGATGAACGGCCGCGAGTACTTGCCGCCCTTGGCGAGAAAGTCGTGCGCGATCTGCTCAGTCGCGGCAATCGGATCGAGTGCGGCAGCGCTATCGCCGGACTGCAAGCGTTTGCCGCCGCGCAACCGCGGCAACAAAACTTCCAGCTCATCGGGCTTGAATAGATTGGCTGCAGCGCGAAGCAGATGGACGTAGGTGCGAGTTTGCTGCGCGGGCGTGGCCGGTTTGACGCGGATCATGTCCATGACCCAGTCTTCATCGACGCTGGTGTTGCGGCAGTCGCTTGAGAGGAGCGGCACGGCCATGCAAGGAATGCCGGCGAGCAGAATCTTGTCGATCGCTTTTTCCAGCACGTTCAAGCAAGCGACGCCGACGATCGCATCGACGTGGCCGCTGACGATGATCTTCAAAACAATCGGCGAGCCTTCGGCGACGAGCACTTTGTAGCCCATCTTCTCGGCTTCGGCGCGAAAATCGGCGATGCTGCACGCGCCGCAAGTTTTGCACTCCAGACCGAACTCGTCGTAATCGGCGGGGCAACCTTCGGCATGCTTCAAGCAATGCGGCAGCAGGAACAGCCGCCGCGCGGGATCGGTTGCAGCTACCTGGTCGCGCCAAAACTCGCTGCTGAGGACGACCAAGATCCAGCCGAGGAAACCTTCGGGCTGATTGTTGTCGGCGAGCAACTTCCGCGCGATGACTTCCATCTGATCGATGGTCATCGGGTTGGCTTTGTCGAGCGTTGCCGCCAGCGCGACGCACTCCTTTTGCAAGTGCTCGCGCAACTCTTTGGATTCGGGCACCAGTTTCAAATGCGAAGTCTGCCGCCGTTTGCTGCGGCGGGGCGCGGCCAACTCGGGTGGCATCTCAGGCGGATTCAGCGAGTCGGCCAAATGAACGTGGCCGGCATCGGAGTTCGCAATTGAGGGGGCATCAGACAACGGTTGGTCCTCAAAGTCGGTCGATCACGCAGGCGGGATGGCGTCAGGCGGGGCGCTATCGTCAGGCACGCTTCTGCTGCAGCGCTTGTCTCAGTGTACTTACGGTGAAGATCAGCGGATACAACGCTTCATAGTACCACAGTTTGGCAAAGTAGAAGCCGATCGGCGAACTGAGGTGGTGCTCGCCGCGCTCGACTCGTTCGATCAGCCATTCCAGGCCGCGGTTAACCGCAGCAGCGTGCTGGCTGCGATCGGGACAAGCCAATAAACCCTCCAAAGCGAGCGCGGTTTCTTCGACACTGCCGCCATAACTACCATCGGCATTTTGCTGGCGCGCTAGCCATTCCAATCCGCGCAGGGCGGCAGGATCCGACATGCGCGCGGTATCGCGATAGGCCAGCAAAACCTTGGCCGTGCCGTAGATGGGGTTGTCTTCTTCGGGATGGTCTTGATTGCCGAACCAGAGGGGGGACCAACTGCCGTCGGGGTTTTGCTTGCGGGCGAGAAACTCGAAGCCACGAGCGATCGGCTTGGCCACGTAGATCGGCCATTCCCAGGCAGTCAGTGCGCGAATCGCATGCGCCGTGAGGTCGGTTCCACTGCGGTCGAAAGGCAACTTTCCCCAGCCACGACAAAACGTTGGCCATCCTCCGTCGCGATTTTGCAATCGGAGCAGCCATTGGGTTCCCTCGTTGGCGGCTGGTGGTTTCGAGCGATCTCGAGGTTCTAGATCAGTGTCCACCTTTCTCAATTTAATCGCCAAAAGTGCCCCCGGCGTATCATCCGCATCGGGAACCGCGCCGCTCAGATCCGTCCAGCCCCAACCACCCGGATCGGCGCCAGTAAACGGATGACGCTGTTTGTGCTGACACGACAGCAGCCAGTCCCAGCAACGTTCATCGATGTCCTTAACGCCCTCTTCGCCCAGTGCATTGATCGACAACGAAGTCACCCACGTCGCCAGATTGGTATCAATGGGCCAGCTACCGTCTTCGCGCAGACTGTCTTTGATAAACCGCACGCCGGCCTGCGTGACCGCGTGCTTCGCGCGGCCCGTCGCGGCCAGGCTCATCACGACAAAGCTCGTGAGTGGCGTTGCTTCGAGATATCCGCCGCTTTGCGGTTGCATCTTCAGCAGTACGCGCAAGCTCGGTTCTACGCACCAGCCGCGCACGAAACGCGAGTAGGGATTCCACGGCTGGCGATGAAAGTAGTGCGCTTGGCCGATGGCGACGAGTGCGGGAATCGCATAACTCACGACCGGCATCTGCGCGAAGCGATACCAACTTTGCGGAATGCAAGCGAGCTCGAACGGCAGCGGCGAAATCTCTTTCCAGTCGCACAAACCAGCCAGCGCGAGGTTCGTCATGATCGGCACGACAAAGGTTTTGTCGATGCCGTAGCGTTTCTTCAGGCCGGAAATTCCCCCTTTGCTCTCGATGTATTTCCAAGCCCGCGACAGTAGCTCGGCGAACTCTGCTTCGCGCTGGGCGAGATGCACGGCAGCGATAACGAGATACGTCGTCGCGATGTTCGAGTGACTCTTGTCGGTATCGCCGAACCCGCCGTCTTCGTTCTGCTGACGGGCCAGGTATTTCACGCCGGCGTCGATGAGCGGTTGTAGTTCCGCATCATTCGTTTCCCGCGCGACGATGGCCAGCGCGCTGATTGCTGTGGCGGTCGAGAGAGAGGAACTGGCGAGCCGGCCTTCCCAATGGCCATGCGGACCGCGGGCCGCGAGCAGATCGGCGCGGGCGGTTTCATAAGCGGCTTGCAATCGGTTGAAGTCCATCGGTGGCAACATACTCCGCTGCGATCTTGGCTGACAACCGCACACACTTTTTGCAGGAGTTGCTGAAAGGTTTGTCAGCGGCCTGCCATCTCTTTTTGTCAGCAGTCTGGCTGACGATCTTCTCTACGGAACATTCGGCAGAATCGGAGCAGCAACATGACCCAGCACAAGCAACGCGAACGAGGCCCCCGCGCGACCACGCGGCGACGTAGTTTTTTTGAAACGCTCGAGAAGCGTGAAGTTTTCGCACCCCTCCCCGTACTGATGGTAATTGCCGATCGGCAGGACTTCTTCTATCAGGAATACGGCGATACCAAGTTGTCGATCGAACAAGCGGGCCTCACGGTGCAAGTGGCTGCGACCACCACGCAACCCAGCCGGCCCCACTCGGGCAGCGGTGAACCGGCGAATGGTGGCGTGGTCACTCCCGATCTGCCGCTGTCTGCCGTCAATGCTTCGAACTACTCAGCCATTGTCTTCGTCGGCGGCTGGGGTTCGTCGATGTATCAGTACGCCATCAACGGCAACTACTACGATGCCCGCTACAACGGCGATCCAGCCACGAAAGCCATCGTCAACAACTTGATCAGCGATTTCGTTGACCAGGACAAATACGTCACTGCCATCTGCCACGCGACGACGGTGCTGGCCTATGCTCGCGTCGACGGCGTGAGCCCAATCGCCGGCAAGAACGTGACCACGCCGCAAGGTGGCGCGACGGGAACTGGCGGCCCGGGGCTATCGCTCAATGGCGTGAACTACAACTATTTCCAGCTGCAGCAGCGCACGATGATGGAATGGAATGGCGGCATCGTCGCCAACGGCAACTCCATCGGCGACCCAAGTTCCTCTTGGGACGACGTGGTGGTCGATGGCCGAATCATCACCGCGCAAGACAACATCAGCGCTCGCGAATTTGGCCGAGTGATTGCGACTCGGCTAATTGCCGAAGATGTTCCCCCGCCGCCGGTAAATCACGCGCCGGTGATCGGCAATCAAACGTTCTCGCTCGCCGAAGATTCGCCGATCGGTACGACGGCGGGGATGGTGGTGGCCAGCGATCCCGACCTGGGCCAGGAGTTTTCGTATGAGATTCTCGCCGGCAACACGAACGCTGCCTTTGCGATCGACGCATTGACGGGCGCGCTGAATGTCGCCTTTCCTGGTGCGATCGATTTCGAAACGACGCCGCAGTTTCAACTGACGATTCGCGTCACCGACAACGGCACGCCGTCGCTCTTCAGCGATGCAATTGTGACGGTGAATATCGACTACGTCGCTCCGCCCCCGCCGGTGAATACCGCGCCCACGGTGGCTGCCGGACAAACATTTGCTCTTGCCGAGAATTCGGCGGTGGGCACCATCGTGGGATCGGTCGTGGCCAGCGACGCTGATGTCGGACAAACGCTGTCGTACAGCATTGTCGGCGGCAACACGAACGGCGCCTTTGCGATCAATGCCGCGACGGGACAACTGAGCGTGGCGAATCTCGCTGCAGTGGATTTCGAAACCACTCCGGCATTCGATCTGACGATTCGCGTCACCGACAACGGCAATCCCGCCCTCAGCACCGATGCGGTCGTGCGGGTGAACTTGACCGATGTGTACGAAGCGCCGCCGGGACCCGTTTACCGCTCCGGGCCGAATGTGATTGTGCAAGGAACGTCGGGGACTGATTACATCTATGTGTGGACGAACGCTGCCGGCCAACCGATGGTGTGGCTCGCCGGCCAGGTGTATGGCGCGTTCACGCTCGGCGCTGGTGGCCGAGTGATCGTCTATGGCGGTGACGGCGGCGACTATATCTATGCGACCGACAGCACCGCGCCGGTGACGATCTACGGCGAAGGCGGTCACGATCAAATCACCGGCGGCTCGGCGAGCGACATTCTCGACGGCGGCGCTGGCTACGATCGCATCTGGGCGATGGGGGGCAACGACTTGCTCATCGCTGGTCCGAACGGCGCGCTGCTTGACGGCGGCGACGGCAACGACATGCTCGTGGGTGGCGACGCCGATGACCAACTTTACGGCGGCAATGGAAACGACATCCTCATCGGCGGCAAGGGTCACGACAATCTCGAGGGTGGCGCCGGCGAAGACATTCTCATCGGCCGCGGCACGAGCTTCGATTTGAACCTGCTCGCCCTGCAATCGATCTTCGCCGAATGGAATCTCAGTGGCTTGGCCGGCAACACGCGACAAACCTTGACCAGCTCGCTCATCAACGACGGCATGAACGACCGCCTGATCGGCGGCGATGGAGCAGATTGGCTGGAAGTTTTTGCGGGAGATTGCTCGTATCAGTAGTCTTGCATCCTGTTCCCTCTCCTCGGTACTCCGGGGAGAGGGTTAGGGTGAGGGGTTGAAGCGAGTTCTAACTCTTTTGGCTGAATGATCTTCCGGTCTGCTTGCGACGGCAGTGTCTGTACCCAGGGCAGCCCCTCACCCCGGCCCTCTCCCCGGCGTACCGAGGAGAGGGAGTTGGGAGTTACGCAAATTTGCTGAGTGCTGAAAGGTTTTCCCCGCGGGTGACATCTATCTCTGTCGCCCGCATCGTCAGGAGCCCGTAGATCGAAGCCATGCTTCGATCGCGGGACGACGAACCACTCAAGCCGCGTTGGATCACGTAGGCCGAAGCATGGCTTTGGCCTACGTGATCCTGTCGCAACCCGGACCGCCGCCATGAACCGCAACCGCCGTTCCTTCTTCGAGACGCTCGAACGCCGTGAGGTGTTTGCGCCGCTGCCGGTGCTGATGGTGATCGCCGATCAGCGGGACTTTTTCTATCAGGAGTATGGCGACACGCGGCAGTCGCTCGTCGAAGCCGGTCTCACAGTTCGCGTGGCGGCGCGGACGACCAATCCGAGCACGCCGCATCCGAATAGTGGTCAGGGTTCGAGCAGTGGAGTGGTCACGCCTGATCTGCCGTTGTCTGCCGTCAACTCGGCCGATTACTCGGCCATCGTCTTTGTCGGCGGCTGGGGCTCGTCGATGTATCAGTATGCCTTCACCGGCAACTACTACGACGATCACTACGATGGCAATGCCTCAACAATCTGATCAATCAATTCACCACACAGAACAAATACCTCGCTGCCGTGTGCCACGCGACGACGGTGTTGGCTTGGGCTCGCGTGAACGGAGTGAGTCCGCTCGCTGGCAAGAATGTCTCGGTTCCTTGGAATGGTTCGCCGGGCGTGTATTGGAACGGCACGAGCTATAGCCCGACGCAACTGCTGCAGAGCGTGCAAATGACCGCCAATGGCGCGACGCCGCTGCCGCACGGCTCGGTCGGTGATCGGACGACGGATACCGATGATGTGACCGTCGATGGCCGGATCATCACCGCCGAGAACAACTTTTCGGCCCGGCAGTTTGGCCGAGTGATCGCCCAGCGACTGTGGGCCGAAGATACGCCGCCCAATGTCGCGCCGGTAGTAACCGCGGCGAGCTTTGCGATCGATGAAAACAGCGAGCTGGGATCTGCTGTCGGTCAAGTGATTGCGACCGATGCCAATGCGGGGCAAACGCTCAGTTATTCGATCGTCGGTGGCAATACCAACGGCGCGTTTGCGATCAACTCCGCGACTGGACGAATCACGGTCGCGAGTGTGGCCGCAATCAATTTTGAAACGACACCTTCGTTCGCGCTCACGATTCGTGCAACCGACAGCGCCACGCCGTCGCTCAGCGGCGAAGCCATCGCGACGATCACACTGCGCGATATTGCCGAAGCGGTGACTGCCGCGGGGCCGAACGTTCTGGTGCAAGGGACGAGTGGCAGCGATCTGATTACGATCGCGACCAATCCACTGGGGCTGGTCACCGTTGGTTTCAACGGCGTCGCTCACGGGCCGTTCACGCTCGGCGCTGGCGGCCGCGTGATTGTGAACGCCGGCGACGGTGGCGATCGCGTGACAGCGACGAACAGCACTGCGCCGGTGACCGTCTACGGAGAAGACGGCAACGATGTGCTCATCGGCGGTTCGAACGACGACATTTTCGACGGCGGCGCGGGGATCGATCGTCTCATTGGTGGCCTCGGCGCCGACATTCTCTTCGGCGGCGCCGACACCGACATTCTGGAAGGGCGCGAAGGGAACGATTTGATCATCGGCGGCGATGGCGATGATCGAATGATTGGTTTCACCGGCAACGATGTGCTGATCGGCGGCCTGGGTCGCGACATCATCGATGGCGGCATGGGCGAAGATTTGCTGATCGGCGGCCGGACCTCTTACGATGCCAATTCTGTGGCGCTCGCCGCCATTCTCGCTGAGTGGAACTCTGGGGCGGCGCTGGCCACGCGGCGTGCGAATCTGCAAACTGGCTTGGCTGGCGGAGTGCGGGTCGCCGTCGGCGATACGGTGACCGACGACCAGCAGATCGACTGCCTGCTCGGCGGCGAGGGAGATGATTGGTTGCTGTTGCAGGCGAGCGATTACGCCTATCGCGTGATGGCGGGTGATTTGATTTAGTTCGCTCACGGCGAATTTGGCGCGAATGGCGAACCAATTCGGGAAAGAGTAGTCTCTTCCTGCATGCCAGCGATCTCGTCACCCTTGTTGATCCTCGATCTGGACGAAACCCTGATCCATGCGCGGGAATCGCCTCTGCAACGTCCGCCCGATTTTGAAGCGGGGCCGTTTGCCGTTTATCAACGGCCAATGTTGCGCGAGTTTCTGGCTGCCGTCGCGCAGCAATATCGCCTGGCGATCTGGTCGTCGGCCTCTGCCGATTATGTGACCGTGATCGTCGAGCGCATGGCACCGCCAGTGGAACTCGACTTTGTCTGGTCGCGCAGTCGTTGCACTCCTCGCTACCATCTTGAGTTGATGGAGCGATATTGGGTGAAGGATCTGAAGAAGGTCAAACGCCTGGGCTTTGACCTGAGCCGAGTACTGATGGTGGACGATACGCCGAGCAAGCTGGAGCGCAACTTCGGCAACGCGGTCTACGTTCGGCCGTTCGAAGGAGATGCCACCGATGAAGAGTTGCCGCGACTAGCGACTTATTTGTTGTCGCTGGCGGAGTGCGCGGATTTTCGGCGCGTCGAGAAGCGGGGGTGGAGATCGCGAGTCTGAGGTCAGTTCTGCATCGGCCCCTCACCCCGACCCTCTCCCCGGAGTACCGAGGAGAGGGAGTAGTGCGCGTTGCTGCGCAACTTACTCACGCGACAACTACCTACATCACCACTACCACGGTCCGCGGATCGGATACACACCGAGCTGATCGGTGTGGCTCGGCCAGAGGGGTGTGGGCAGGATCGGCGAGCCGCCGTAGCCAGCGCCGGGTTGGTAGTCGCGGTGGAACTGGTGATAGATGGGCACCATTTCTGACTGCGCGACGCCCCAGCTCCAGCTGTTGTGCATCACCGAGGTGGGCGGCACGACGAGGGGCGTGGGTTCGCCGGTTTGCGTATAGGCGTACGGGCCATGCCAGGGGCGCTGGGCCGAGTAGTAGCGGGCAATGCGATCGGCGCGGGTCCGGGGGCCGCCGGCCGAGCATTGGCTGCCGATGAGCAGCAGCGCCGCACCGGCGGCAAACATCACGAGGGCTTTCACAGGAATATCCTCCGGGGGGACGAAGGTCAGGTGGGATTTTAGATTGCAGATTGATGATTTCAGATTGCAGATTGAGGGAGGATTTTCAAATTGCATTTTCTTTCAATCTGCAATCTGCAATCTTCGATCTGCAATTGTTTCGTTTACCAGCGCCAGTTCGGCAGGATGCTCGTGCCGTAGTGCACGTGGGTCCGGGTCAAACCTTGGCCGCCGTTGTAGTAGCGGTGGTACGTCCGGTCGTGCTTGTACATGAACTCATGCGGCATGAGGGGTTGATAGGTGATGTATGTGTGGCCGACGTGGGCCGGCACCGGGCGGGGCGAGAGATAGAGCTCGGCGCCGACGCCGCCGCAGGTTGGCGGCACGTAGTAGTTGTAAAACAGATCGGGTTGGCCGTAGAAGCGATATTGGCAATCGCCGTTGCTGCAGGTGCGGCAGCCGCCAGCGCCGGCGTAGTAGCGCGAGTCGATGTGATCGTGGTGGGCGCTGTGCAACCGCACGCCGTGCGGGCCGCAGCCGTTGGGGCCACAGCTGCTGTCGCCGAAGGCGAATCCGGTATCGAGGGCAAACGCCGGCGCGGCGCACAAGGCAGCCACGACAAAGGCTAGACCGGTGATCGAGCGCAACATGGTCGACTCCTTCCGACAGCAAATGCGGATCTGCGAGCACGGCAGCAACATCCTGTTGCGGCGCTCGGCAGCGGGGGTGGGACAGTTTTTGGTGGGCAATCAGGCGGGGCGGAGGGATGCGTCGCGTGCCATTGGCTTTGCCAGTGCCATTCGGTGTCCAGTCGAGCTTGTCAGGCAAGTTGGATCGCTGTTCAGCACTGGCGGAGTCAAGGGCACATCGACGTTTGAATCCATTCCGTAGGGGTTTTCTCGGCGACGACTCAACGCAACGGTGAGTCATAATGTGCTGTAGAAAACAACTGCAATGGTGGGCGCAGGCACCGCCCGCAACACCGTCAAATCCCGACTTCAAGCGCGCCCGCAAAGTCGCTACAATCCACGCAGTTTGAAGCGCGGCTCCCCGCAGGTAGCCGTGACGTGAGCGCGGGAGTGCAGCGAGGCGCGTGGTCGTGTCGAAACCACTTCAGCCCCTCACCCCAACCCTCTCCCGTTTGATGCAGGTGTAAAGGAGTACGAATTGACCGCCAAGGCTGCGAGCGCTCAGAAATCGCTCGATTTCGATGCAACGGAATCGGAAGACTTCGTCAACAAACGGGCTGTGAAAAAAGGCGCCGATAAGGCAGCGGAAAGTAGCGCCGCAGCAGATGGCGCTGCCGAGGCTAACGGCCAGTCCGAAGCCCATCCTGCCGAAGCGGGGGGCAAACGTCGCTCCACGGCAGAAGCCATGGCGACGAAGCAGAAGGAAATCTCCGTCAGCGAGTTCTTTGCCAAGAACCGCCACCTTCTGGGCTTCGACAATCCGCGCAAAGCTCTCCTTACCACGGTGAAGGAAGCCGTCGACAACTCGCTCGACGCCTGCGAAGAAGCCGGCATCGTCCCCGAAATTTGGGTCACGCTCGAGCCGACGACCAACAACCGCTACAAGGTCAGCATTCAGGACAACGGCCCGGGCATTGTCAAAAAGCAGATCCCGCTGATCTTCGGCAAGCTGCTGTACGGCTCGAAGTTTCACCGTCTGCGGATGAGCCGCGGCCAACAGGGCATCGGCATTAGCGCGGCCGGCATGTATGGCGTGCTCACGACCGGCAAGCCGGTGAAGATCATTTCGAAAACCGGCGCCAAGCAAAAGGCTCACTACTTCGAGCTGCAGATCGACACCAAACGCAATCACCCCGAAATCACCAACGGCAAGGGTGAAGGGGTTGATATCGAAGCCGGTGAAAAAGGCCACCAGCAGATGCTCGACCAGGGCATCGACTGGGCCGCGTTCTATCCCGCCGCAGAAGGGAAGACGCCGCAAGAAGTGAAGAGCGGCACGCGTGTGACCATCGAGCTCGAAGCCAAGTACATTCGCGGCCGCGGCAGCGTCGACGAATATCTCGAACAAACGGCCATCGCCAATCCGCACGTCACGATCCATTACAAGGATCCCGAAGGGCAGGAATCGCACTACAACCGCTCGACCACCGATCTGCCGGCCGAACCGAAGGAAATCAAACCGCATCCGTACGGCGTGGAACTCGGCCGGCTGATGACGATGCTGCAGGACAATAGCTTCAGCACGATCACGCAGTTCCTCACCGAGTCGTTCTCGCGCGTCAGCAACGCCGTGGCCAGTAGCATTTGCGAAGCGGCCAAGATCAGTTCGCGGGCCCATCCCAAACGGATCGGCCGACAAGAAGCGGATGCGCTCTACCAGGCCATTCAAAGCACGAAGATCAGCGCGCCAGCGACCGATTGCTTGTGTCCAATCGGCGAACCGTTGATTCTCAAAGGCTTGGCACACGTCGTGCCCGGCATGTTCTATACGGCTGATACTCGGCCACCGGCCGTTTATCGCGGCAATCCCTTTCAAATTGAAGTGGGGTTGGCCTTCGGTGGCGGCGCGAGCGTGCAGAAAGTTTCGCACGAAGCCCTCGTCGACTTCCTCGCCGAGAGCGACGCTCGCACGATTCGTCAGTTCCTGATGAACACGTTCGACGGTGTCGGCGGCGACGGCGCAGATAAGATCATCGCCGAATCGGGTATCGGCACGCGGCAAAGCCCGGGCAAGCTGGACAAGAAAGAGATCGCCGCGCTGCATGCCGCGATGAAGAACGTCAACCTCACCGAAGGCCAGACGATGCAAGTCATGCGGTACGCCAACCGCGTGCCGCTGCAGTTCTCGATGAGTGCCTGCGCGATCACCCAAGCCGTGATGGCGACGAACTGGCGGGCTTATGGTCTGAACCAAAGTCGCGGCGGTTTGCCCACCGGACCGGTGAGCGTGATGGTGCACATGGCCAGCGTCTGGGTGCCGTTCACCAGCGAATCGAAAGAAGCCATCGCCGGCTATCCCGAGATTCAAAAGGAACTCCGCCTCGGCTTGCAAGCCGTTGGTCGTCGCCTGCAGATGTATCTCAACGCCCGCAACCGCGTGAAGCAAGAAGGCGAACGCCGCAGCGTCTTTCTGCGGTACTTGAACGAAGTCGCCGGCGCGGTGAGTTCGATCAAGGAATACGACGACAAGAAGAAAAAGGACCTTTACGAAAAGCTGCTGGTCGTTGCGAAAAAGAAAACCGCCGAAGCCGACGTCAAACTCGACGAGCGCGGCAAGAAGATCCAGCAACAAGATGACCAGCAATCGCTGGCCGACGACAGCAAGGTGCTGATCGTGCCGCAGGGGGATGAGGCGGAGTAGCGAGCATTTCGATGAGCGAGCCGATCTCCAAAGAGCAGAGGTTTGAAATCGCTGCCGTCAAAGACTTCGACTTTGGCGCGCGCGAATGTGACTTGCACTTTGGCGGCAAAGGAAAAGTTTGGGGTACAGCGCGGCGTTTTATTGAGGCATTGCGAGAACGCGAGATTGACTCCGTTCTAGTCGGCGACCTCTCGATGTTTTTGCATGGCTATCGCCGTGTCACGAGTATCGTCGAGCTGATCGTTAATCGGGAAGGCTTGGCGTACATTCACCAGCACTTAGAAGAGCTTGGCGTTTGCAAGGACTTTCCGGCAGCCACCTCGGTTCGCGACTCGCTGACGCATGTGAAAATTCGTCTACACTTCGCCGGCACCCCGAGACCTGGAAATTCACATCCGCATTTGATAATTCCTGAACCAAGCGATTGCAGCACGCTCGTCGAAGGTTTACCGGTCATTTCGCTCATTCCAATGATCGAACTGCGATTGGCGATGGGGCTGGCTGAAAATAATTACGAACGTGAATGCATCGATGTCGTCGAGTTGATCCGCGTGTTGCGACTACCGCGAGACTTTGCGGATCGGATGCATCAGCTCGTTCAACCGAAGTACATCAGCTACTGGACAGAATTGAATGTTCCACCGCCTAAATATATTCGGCCGTTGCGTTCACCCGGCTGTCTCGAGAGTTTAGATGCCCCCGAAGCACTCTTGCAGAAGTGTGGATTTTCGGCGGAGCAGAGTACTGAAATGATTCATGCTGGACTAGTTTTGGAGCGTCGGGCCAGTGGGAAGGCAATGCTCACTACGATCGATTACGACCTTGCCGAGAAATATGACATGCACCTAGAGGATGAACACTTCCGAATTGACGACTACTAGATTTTTCTTGTAACTCGCTCGAACTCAACGAACTTTTCACGCCCGTCACGGACGCATCATGGCCAAGAAAACCTCCCGCACCGAAAAATCTGAAAACGTGGTCCTCACTGCCAAGGACAAAAAGACGATCGCGTCGCTGCTCGACATGGCGACCGATGTGATCGAGTCGGCAGAGAAGAAGCGGCCGCCGCATATGGATATTCCTTCGCGGTCGTTGTCGAACGTGAAGTACAACCGCAGCAAGGGCGTGCTCGAAATGGGCAACGCCACGAACCGCCGCGAGCTCTTCAATCTGTCGCAAGCCAAGAGCTACATGCAGATGCTGCTCGTCGGCCAGGGTTGCAAGGACCTGATCCACGCCGGCAAAACCCTCAGCCTCCGGGGTTTGTTCTATAAGATGCTGGGCGAAGTCGAAGGAACGACCGAGAAGAAATTCGAAGATCAGTCGGAGTCGGACACGATCATCGAAGACGTCGAAGTGACGCTTGATTCGCTCCGCGAAGAGATGCATCTCTACGCGAGCAACCGCGGCAACCTCGTGGGTCCCATCACGCTCAACGACAACGGCGATGAGCTTGACTGCACGCGCATGGGCTCGGCGGGCTACAGCATTCCCTCGATCGTTGAGCCCGACGTCATTCAATTCAAGAAGTGCAGTGCGAAGTTCATCCTGCATGTCGAAAAGGACACGATCTTCCGCCGCTTTCACGAAGACAAGTTCTGGCAAAAGCACAACTGCCTCGTGACCCACGGCAGCGGTCAGCCGCCGCGCGGTGTCCGCCGTTTGTTGCATCGCATGCACAACGAACTGAAGCTGCCGGTGTATTGCCTCCTCGATAACGATCCGTGGGGATACTACATCTACAGCGTGCTCAAGCAGGGCTCGATCAACCTGGCCTTTGAGAGCCAGCGGATGGGCATTCCAGACGCCAAGTACATCGGCCTACGGAGCAAGGATTTCGAGCGCTGCCAACTGTCGAAGTCAGTCAAGCTTTCGCTCAGCGAGCAGGACGTGAAGCGCGCCAAGCAAATCGCTGGCTATCCTTGGTTCGAAAAGAAGAAGGACTGGCAAAAGGAAATCGACCTGATGTTGAAGAATGGCTTCAAGCTGGAAGTCGAATCACTCATCAGCAAGGACATCAGCTACGTGACGGAAGTCTACGTTCCGGATCGCCTCAAGGATGGCGACTTCCTGGACTAGTGCTGGCTGTGTGCTCAGCTCGACTCATGCCCACCGCCCGGCGACGGACTACCTCACGGCGAATCCGTCGCTAAAATGAATGGCGGTTCTTCCTCTTAGCTCGAGTCCAGCCATGCCTACCGTCGACGAAATTTACAAGCAGTCCGAACAATTCCGCCGCGAAGGCAAATCGGCCGAAGCCATCACTGCGCTCGAAGAAGTGCTGAAGCTCGACAACAGCCACGTGCTGGCCCACATGACACTGGCCCGCCTGCTGTGCAAAGCCAATCGGCCCCTAGACGGCGTGCCGCACAGCGAACAGGCCTGCCAACTCGAGCCGAACGAAGTCTTCAACTGGACCGCGCTCAGCGAGACCTATCAAAAGGCTTTCGAAGCGACGCAGGATCGAATGTTTATCCTCAAAGCCGAAGAAGCAAAGACGCGCTCGCATCAGCTGCAGTGGCAAAAGTCGTAGCGTGCTCTTCGCGTCGTTCTCACGCTCCGTGGGATAACGCCACACGGAGTGTGGCGACTACACTTTGGCGCCGGCCTTACTCCAGCAGGTCGACGAAGTCATTGAACCAGTGATCGGCGATCAGGTCGTCGTTTTCGTCGGCAAAGAACCAATCGCTGGTCGAGCCTCCCCAGAGAAAATCAGCACTGTTGTCGTTGAAGACGGTCTGATTCACCAGCAGCAGCGTTTTGTCGTTCGCATAGGTGCCCGACAGATCACCCTTCAGGTTATTCACCCGATCGACGAACGAACGCGTTGACGTCCATTCTCTCATGATGTTGCCCAAGCCGATCGGCAGGTCTGGCAGCGTGAGCGTGCCGGCAATCTGAATGTCATCTCCGCCGTCATCAAGCAGCACATCGCTGCCGCTGCCGCCAACCGAGAGATCGCGGCCGCCGCGGCCAATCATCAAGTCGTTGCCGCTGTCGCCCATCAGCACATCGTGGCCGTCGCTGCCGATGAGGAAGTCGTTGCCACTGCCGCCAAACGACCACAGCTCGATGCCGGCTGCGGCTGCGCCCATGATGAAATCGTTGCCCGCCTGACCATACACAATCACGCGGTCAATATCCTTGTAGGTTCCCAGTAGTGCTCGCTGCCAAAAGGCTTGCAGTCCAGTTTCGCTCGTGCGGAGACGGATGACGTCGCCTTGAGTCGTGCCACCGATAACGAGTGTGGTGAACGAATGATCGGCCTGATCGACTCGCACGCTGGTGCTGGTAACTTCGACCGGCATTTGTTGAGTAACACTGCGGCCGTCGGCTAGTTGCAACCGCATGGTCACCTTATAGTCGCCGACGTCGGTGAAGATGTGCGATTGGTTTTGCCAGGCTCCCGTGATGGGCACTTCGATCGGTGTCGAGCCATCGCCGAAATTCCACGTGATCGTATTCACGCCAGCGGGTAAGGCACCGATAATTCCACCCTCGAACTTGAGCGTCTCGCCACGCACGCCGGCTTGATTGCCGTTGATCACGAGAGTGGGGAGCGGCAGGTAGGCCATTTCCACGTTCATCGTGCGCGTATGGCTCAGCCCACCGGCATCGGTGACGGTTACCGTCACGGGATATTTTCCAGCATTGGCATACGCGTATGACAGCGTAAACGTACGATTCGCCGCGAGTGTCAGCGGCACCACGCCGCCGCCGGCGCCGTAATCGACCGTGGCCGTCCAAGTATCGCCCGCATCGGGATCGGTGAACGATCCCACGCGAGTGAAGGGAGAACCGTATGTCACCAGCGCATCGCTGAGCGGCGCGATCGTCGGCCGTTCGTTGGCATTTTGCAGCGTGATCGTAAAGAGCTGCTCGACCAGTCGCCCAGCTTGGCTAGTGGCGCGAATGCCGATGGTGAGCGACGGCGGCATTTCATAATCGAGCAGATCGGTATCGGCCAGCAGCAGATTGCCGTCTTCAATCGTGAACACACCGGCCGGCGTCTGGAACAGTTGCAGCGTGAACGGATCATCCAGCGGCAGGTCGTGCAAAGTGATTTGCCCTACGATTTGCATCCCTTGGTTCTCGGTGACCGGTTGCGCGGCCAGCGAGATCCAAGGTTGCGACATCAGATCGGGACGAAACTTCGTAATGAATCCATCTGTACCTTGGGCAGTGACCGAGAAGCTGTTCGAGGTGGGATCGAGATCGGCGGTGTTCGTGAAGTTGCCCCCCACGAGCAGCAGACCTTCCGGATCCAGATTGACATCGTTGCCGCGGTTGCTGCCACTGCCGGGCAAGTTGTAGAAGGCCACCATCTTTCCATCGCTGGCCCACTTCTGCACGAACGCATCGGTATCGGCCTGACTGGTTCGGACAACCGTTTTCGTGGGATCGGAAAAATAAGCCGTTCCGGTGTAAGAACCAGTGGCGTAAGCTGCCCCCTCGGCGTCGACCGTGAGCCCATACACGCCGTCGGCGCCACTGCCACCAAACTGACGGACCCAAGCCAACTGTCCGGCCGCGTTCCATTTGGCCACGTAGCCATCCAAGTTGTTGCCGTTGGTACTGATCTGCGAGCCGCCGAAGTTGAACGTGCCCTGAAATGCGCCGCCGGCGAACACATTGCCGTCGGCGTCGACAGCGATCTCGTTGTTCTCCACATCGTTGCCGCTGTTACCAAAACGCTTCGCCCAGGCCAAGCCGCCACTGGCAGTCAGCTTCGAGATGAAGGCATCGGAGTTGCCGGCGGAAACCAGATTGAGTGTCGTAGCAGCAGGATCAAAGTCGACCGTTCCAGCAAAATTGCCAATCGAAACGATGTTTCCGTCCGCATCGACGGCCAGATCACGAATCGCATCAGCGCCGGTGCCACCCCAAGTTTTCACCCACATAAAGCGGCCGTCCGCAGTCAACTTCAGCACGTAAGCATCGGTACTGCCTGCCGAGGTCACTTTGTCTGGCGCAATGAACAAGGGATCAAAAGTGCGCGTCCCTGAAAATGAGCCGGCAATCAGCAGGTTTCCTGCTGCATCGGTTGTGAGCGCGCTGACGTTGTCGCTGCCATTGCCACCCAGGACAGTGTACCACTGCATGGTTCCCGCCTGATCGAGCTTGACCAGCAGCGAATCGCTGCTGCCGCGACTGTTCAGATAGCGATCGACGTAGTAGCTCGGGTCGGCATCGATCGAAGTGCTGAAGTCGACAGCTACCACCACATTGCCATCGTCATCGACTGCCAGATCAACGCCTGTCGAAGTTCCGCTGTGACCAAAGTTTCGCACCCACACGAGCGCGCCGGTCGCGGTGTACTTGGCGACGAAGGCGTCCACGTCAAACCTAGGCGTCAATTTGACGGTGGCGGGACCGGGATCGAAATCCAACGCATTTTGAAAACTGCCGGCGACGTAGAGGTTGCCATCGCGATCAGCGACCACTTTGTTCACCGTATCGCTGCCAGCGCTACGCAAAGCAGCCGCAATGCCAAATTCCGGCTTGGCGCCCGTCAATCCGAAGCCGACCTGCGTCTGCTGTTCACCAGTCTGCAAGGTGATGAGCGCAGTCGTTCCAGTCGAGAGCAAGTCGCTGTCGACAGCGTCATCGTCATCGTTGCCCACATTCAGTGGGGAAACAGCGAAGCCGATTGGCGCGTGGACCTTAATAAAATAGTTGCCGCTGGCCAGCCCCTCGAAGCGCACCTCACCCGTTTCATCGGTGATCACACTGGCTCGGCGGCCATCGTACAAATTGTCGATCGTCGCGTCGGTGGTGGCGAACAATTCCACCACGGCGCCGGCTAAGCCTGGTTCGCCCGCTTCTTGCAAACCATCGCCATCCAAATCATTCCACAGGCGACTCGCAATCACGCCGGTCGCTGCCTTGAATTTCATCAGGTAGCCATCTTGTGTCCCCACACTGTTGCGCAGCAGCGTGCCGGGACCGGGATCAAAATCGGCGGCTGTTTGGCCGTAGAATTTACCCGTCACGTAGACGTTGCCCGCCGCATCGTTAGCGACGCCGATTCCGGAATCCAAACTCGGGCCGCCCCACGTTCGCACGCTGATGAATTCGCCGTTGGAGTCGAGTGCGGCTAAAAACGCATCGTTGCCAGGTGTGTTCAAAAAGTAGTCGAACGAAGAAGGGTCAAAATCACCTTCGCCGCTTATCGTGCCGGCAATAAAGATTTGCCCCTGGGGCCCGATCGCCGTTTCGCCAATAAACTCCGAAGCATCGCCCCCCAGACTCTTGGCCCAGACCAGTTGGCCATCGAGATTCAACTTGACGACGTACAGGTCGTAACCGCCAGAACCGTAGTCCATGTAGTGCAGCCACGAAACATCGGGCCCCGGATCGAAATCAACAGGCCCCAAATAACGTCCGCTGAGCACGATGCTGCCCGCAGGATCAAATTTCAAGAGCCCCGCATACGTGTTTGTTCCGCCATACTCCCCATGCGCCCACACAAACTCGCCGGACGTATTCAACTTGGCCACGAACGTCGAAGAGTAAGTGCCCGGATCATCCAGCGTCAGCGTGCTACCTGCCACACCCGGCAGTGAAACCTGCCCATAGTACGAGCCCGTGATATAGACATTGCCATCGTTGTCAGCATCGACGCCCACCACCGATTCGTAATGCCTCCCTACGATCGCGCGAGTCCAGATAAAGTCGCCATCGGTAGTGAGCTTCGAAATAAAACCATCGCCCACGCCTGCGCTGGTGAGTTGGGTGTCGCCGAACGTAGATGTTTCGAAGAACATGCCACCGATGTAGACGTTGCCGGGGCCATCGACGGCAAAATGTCCAGCCCGTTCGTCACCCGCACCGCCCATCACGCGGCCCCACAGCGCCTTTCCCTCCGGGTTGAACTTGAACAGGTACAGGTCCGTTCGGCCGTGTTCGGTCACCACCACGTTACCGTTGACACCCGGCACGGTGATCGTGCCGCCGAAAAACTCGCCCGTTACATAAACATTGCCAGCCGCATCGAGATCAATCTGCCAGGCGTCGTCGAGCTTCACGCTCCACAGTTTCGCGCGGTCCGCCGAGAACTTGATCAGTTCGGTTTCGGTGGTGACATACATATTTCCTTGCTGATCAACCTCGATCCCGTCGTAGGTCTCATAACCCGCGGCGCCAGTCGTCATCACCCAATCAAGTTCCGCGGCCAGGCAGAGCCTAGGCTCTAGGTTTTCGAAATGGAGCTTGCTGCGTCCATTGCGAAGCGGCGTCGGGAAATTGCGGCGACGAATGGAGGAAGATTTGCGCTGGCTCATGAGATGCAAAAACAAGGTTGAGCAGTAGATCGATGGAGCGGCTCTGAAGCCGACATTTTAGTTTCGTCGCTGCAGCAGAGCGAGGCGAAAGCGCATCGTCGTTCGCAAGAATGCACGATCTGCCATGCAAGAGAAATCGCGGCAATTTGCAGGGAAAAAGATTGAGGCTAGGCAGCGAAGCCTCGTTTGCCGGCCGGTGCGAGTACCCGAGCATCTGAGGCGGGAAAGATTGGCTCGCAATTAGCCGCCATGCCATTCAAAGAACAAACATAACACTCGCCAATTCAGATAGCATACAAACGCCCCTAAACCCAAGTATCCATGCAGAACTCTTAAGCATCCCGCAGGATGTTAGCGCATCGCTCCGGTTGGAAATGAACTTGGATTCCCGAGGGATCGCAGCCAGCAACTGCGTATTTTGTGAACAGCTCACCAGCTGCCCAAAGGGCCCCGATGAAGATTACTTTGCGAGAGCTGTTTCTGCTGACTGTGATCGTGGCCCTCACATTGGGTTGGCATGCGCACGATCGCAGAATGAAAGCCGAGCGTCTTCAGGTTCAGGCAGAATGGGAACAGGAACGCCGCCAACTTTTTTCGACCATCGCGGACCAAATGCGCGCCGAAATGCAGCGCGCAAACGCGAGGTTTTTCAGCCAAAGCAAAACGCCACAAACGATGGATGCGGCAACCCCTAACACGTGCGAAGCGCACCACTGAGCTAATGCCGGAAAAATTCGTTCAGAAATAGTGCCCCGAGTGGCAAGAAGGTCAGCAGCCCGACAATAGCGCCGGGCACAAAGTGGCCAATCAAACCGCCGGCGAACGCGCCCAGACAGATCGTGAATCCGCCGATAAGGACGATCGTGTGAAAGCCGATCGGCAGCGTCAACACCGAACCAGCCTGCAAGCCAAACCAAACGGTGATCGCTGCGCACAGGATCATTTGGAACAAATACTTCAGTGAAAACTGTCCGGCGCGCATAATCACATTGTATCCTGCGTCGCCGAAATTAGCCCTTCGCCCAAACTTGCACGAGTTCGGTGCAAACTTCCGTGGCAGCGACCATCTCTTCCAGGCAGGTCCATTCGAGCGGCGAGTGCGGATTGTGTTCGCCGGTCGAAAGATTCGGCGTCGGCAGGCCGCGCTCGGTCAACTGCGAGCCGTCGGTGCCGCCGCGGATGATCGTCAGTTTGGCTTCGCGGCCCAGGCGGCGATGAGCTTCCACTGCGTACGCAGCGGCCCGCGGTTCTTTCGCCAGGCCATCGCCGAGATTGCGATATTGCTTCTTGATTTGAACATCCACTTTGCAGCCCGGATGTTCTGCCTCGACCTCTTTGCCGAGCTTCTTCAGCAACTCGGCCTTCACGCCGAGGCCCGCCGTATCGAAGTCGCGCAGCAGCACGCGCACTGTAGATTCAGCGACTCCGCCGTGCAGATCGTAGGGATGCAAAAAGCCGCTGCGGCCGTCGGTCGTTTCCGGCGAATGCCCGGCCCGCGGCAAGCGATCGAGAAAAGTGCCGAGGGCCCGCAGTGAGTTCACCATGCGGTCCTTGGCAATCGACGGATGAATGTTGATGCCGGTGATCTTCACCGTGGCGAGATCGGCGGAAAACGTTTCGACGTCGACTTCGCCAGCCCCGGCGCCGTCGAGCGTGTAACAAACCGTGGCGCCGAGTTTTTTCAAATCGACATGATCGATGCCATGGCCGATTTCTTCATCGCAAGTGAAGAGAATCCGGACCGGGCCATGCTTTAGCTCCGGTTGTTCGATCAGATGCTGCGCCATTTCCATGATCACGGCGATGCCGGACTTGTCATCAGCACCGAGCAACGTCGTGCCGTCGGTCGTGACGAGCGTTTTTCCCTTGAGACCAGCGAGCTCGGGATTCTGTGCCACGCGAATCACGCGGCTCGTATCTTTCGGCAGCACGATGTCGCCGCCGACGTAGTTACGAATGACCTGCGGCTTCACGTCCTTGCCGGTTGTCTCGGGCGAAGTATCGACGTGGGCATTGAAAGTCACCACCGGCGCACTCTTCGTCGCGGCAGCATCGAGCGTGCTCGGCACGGTGGCATAAACCAAGCCTTTGTCAGTGAACTCGACATCGGCAGCGCCCATGGCGCGAAGTTCATCGGCGAGGATTTTGCCGAGCAGCAGTTGGCCTGGCGAGCTCGGATACACGCCGCCAGGTTCGCCGGCGGTAGTGTCGAGTTGCACGTAGCTGAGAAAACGGGCGAGGAGGCGTTCGGGGTTGATCATGGATGTGTACGCTGCGAGTTGGCTTAGTTTTGGATGACTTCAGTTTAACGTTGTTGCCAGGTAGGGAGATGGGGCGATCGGGAGGTGGGGCAACTGATTTCGAATTGGTCTCCCCATCGCCCAATCTCCCCGCCTCCTCATCGTGCACACGCCCGCCATTCTGCAAATCGCCCGCAGCTAGTAAAATGCAAAATCCCACCACCACAGGCGAGACCCAATGAAATTCACCAAAATGCACGGCATCGGCAACGACTATGTTTACGTCAATTGTTTCGACGTGCCGGTGCCCAAGGATCCGGCTTCGCTGGCGGTGCGGATTGCCGACCGGCACTTTGGCGTCGGCGGCGACGGGCTGATTTTGATCTGCCCGAGCGATCAAGGCGCCGATGCCCGCATGCGGATGTTCAATGCCGACGGCAGCGAATCGGAGATGTGCGGCAACGGCCTGCGTTGCGTGGCGAAGTACGTTTACGACCACGGCATCAAGCGCGATCCGCGGCTGCGCTTGCAAACCGGCAACGGCATTCTCACCGTCGATCTGGAAGTGAAGAATGGGAAGGCTGAGCGCGTGCGCGTGAATATGGGCAAGCCGATTTTGGAAGCGGAAAAAATTCCGACCAAGCTCGTCGGCACGCCGCCGACCAATGTGAAACTCGAAGTCGAAGGCAAGACATTCGAGGTCACTGCGGTCTCGATGGGCAACCCGCACTGCATCGTCTTCGTCCCCGAAGCCACCGATGCTCTCGTTCTCGGCTTGGGCAAGTATTTCGAAAACTCGCCGATGTTTCCCAAGCGGGTGAATGTCGAGTTCGTCGAAGTCCTCAGCCGAACCGAAGTTCGCCAGCGCACCTGGGAGCGCGGCAGCGGCGAAACATTGGCTTGCGGCACCGGCGCGAGCGCCGTTTGTGTCGCGGGCGTGCTGACCGGTCGCACGGAGCGGAAGATCGTCAACCATCTACTTGGCGGCGATCTCGAACTCGAATGGAGTGAAGCCGACGGCTGTGTCTACAAGACCGGCGCTGCGGTGGAAGTCTTCTCGGGCGATTGGCCGGAGTAAATGCCGAGAGGGAGATAGAGAGCGAGGGAGCGACGGAGCGAAGTTGAGTAAAGGATTGCGATGGCAAAGGGCTGGCTATTTGGCGATGACGAATCGGCGGAACCAGCGGCACAGCCGCCGAGGAAGCCCGTAGCGTTAGCGAGGGAGAAATCGGCTGCGCCCAAAACTGCTGCACGCAAACCGGCAGAGAAAACGCCCACACCGGAACCAATCGCAGCTCCGCCGCCACCGCTGCCCAAACCGGTTGAGCCGAAGCCCAAAGTTCTCACCGTCTCGCAGCTCACGAACTCGATACAGAGCACGCTGCAAAACACCTTCGCCGGCATCGGCGTGAGTGGTGAAATCTCGGAAGTCTCGCGGCCTCATTCGGGTCACATCTATTTCACGCTGAAGGACGAAACGTCGCAGATCAAATGCATCCTCTGGAAGACTTCGGCCCAGCGGCTGAAGTTTGAACTGGAGGAAGGGCAGAAAGTGATCGTTCACGGCGATCTCGATGTCTATCCGCCCCGCGGCACGTATCAACTCATCGTGCAGCGCATCGAACCGCAAGGGATCGGCGCACTGCAACTCGCGTTCAAGCAATTGCAAGAACGGCTCGCGAAAGAAGGACTGTTTCATCCAGGGCGCAAGCGCTCGTTGCCGCGGTTTCCGCAGCGGATCGGATTTGTCACGAGTCCGAGTGGCGCCGCGATTCACGACTTTCTACAAGTCATCCGCCGTCGTTGGCCGAACGTGCATGTGCTGGTCATTCCAGCCAAAGTGCAAGGCCCCGGTGCAGCCGCAGATGTCGTTCGCGGCATTCAGCTCGCGAATCAGTTGCAGCCGGCGCTCGATGTGCTCGTGGTCGGTCGCGGCGGTGGCAGCATTGAGGATCTGTGGTGCTTCAACGAAGAGCCCGTCGTGCGCGCGATCTTCGCCTCGCTCGTGCCGGTTGTTTCTGCGGTCGGGCATGAAGTTGACGTGACGCTCGCCGATCTGGTGGCTGATGTGCGGGCACTTACGCCGACCGAGGCAGCCGAACGAATCGTTCCTTCGGCGGAAGATCTGCGAATGCAACTCGCGACCATCGGCCGGCGGATGAAGATGTCGCTGCAAGGGCAACTCAATTCCGCCCGGCGACAATTGGAACTCCTCGCCAGCCGTCGAGTACTGACCCATCCGCTCGATCGCATTCACGACCGAGCGCGTCGGCTCGACGAACTTTCGCAAACCATGGACCACGCAATTCGCCGCCGCGCGCAGCGGAGCCGCGATGCACTGGTCGCCATCGCCGCGCAGCTCGAAGCGCTCAGCCCGTTGCAAGTTCTTTCGCGCGGTTACAGCGTGACGCAAAAGAGTGATGATTCGCTCGTGCGCTCTGCGTCTGACTTGGCCGTTGGCGATACCATCCGCACCCGACTCAGCAGTGGCGAAGTCACGAGCCGCGTCGAACAAGTCAAACCGGAGAAGAAAAAATGACACAAGCGCAAGCTACACAGGACAACGCCGAAGAGATCACCTTCGAGCAATCGCTCACCTCGCTCGAAAAAGTCGTCCGTGGTCTGGAAGACGGCCAGCAGGGGCTCGGCGCTTCGTTGCAACTTTACGAACAGGGCATTCAACATTTGCAGCGCTGCTACCAGCTGCTCGACGCTGCCGAGCAGAAAATCGAACTGCTGACAAATGTCGACGAGGACGGCCAGGCGACAACGGAGTCGTTTGATTCCGACGCCGGCAATCTGGAAGAGAAAACTGCGACGCGCAATCGCAAGCGAGCACCGCGGTCTTGAATACGATTAGCTCGGACCAGCTTGCAAGCAATGCCGATTCGCCATGGAAATGCCGCTGATGATCGAGCCGATGATGCCGACGTAGCCCTGATCGGTGCCGCAAAGAAATAGATTCTTCAGGTGCGTCTCGCCATCGAGTCGCTTCTCGGGCGCGCCATACACCGCGCCGTTGTCGTGCCAAGTGAAGCGGCGGATGGTCGTCGGCGTGAACATGTCGGTGTCGACGACGTAATGCCGAAAATCGGGAATGAACCGCACTGCCGAAGCCACGACCTGGTCGTAGCCGCGGAGCTTCTCGAGCGTGTATTTTTCCGGCGACAAGTTGGCCCACAGATCGAAATCGGCGAGCGCGGTAATCCGGATCATGTTGTCTGGCAGCTCCCCTTCATCGGGCGCGTAGCGGAAATTGTTCGGCGAACAGATCACGCCCGTTCGCGCATCGATCAACCGATCGCGTGGGCGTTGCCAATCGAACTTTGGCGAGTCGTTGTAGAACACAATCGTCCGGTCATAGCCCATCGCTTGCGGCGGCCGATCGAGGACCGAGACCGTTTCGACAAACGACAATTCACCCGCCCGCGCCGGCTCGGCTTGCGACAGGTCATCGCACAGTCGCAAAGTTTCCACGACGCCAGCCGACGATAAAATCACATTCGCCGTTAGCTCCTGACCGTTGTCGAGCACTACGCCCGCAGCGCGCTGGCCATCGACGTGAATTTTCGAAATGCCGCTGCGAAGTTTCAGTTCGCCGCCGAGCTCGCGAAATTTCCGCACCAGGTTTTTCAGGATCAGCCGCACGCCGCGAAACGGCCGGGCCATCCCTTCCAGAAAAATTGCCCGAAACATGATGCTGAACTGGCCCCAGTCCATGTCCTCTTCGCGGGCGTTGCCGTACCACATCAGCGGGCAGAGGAGCATTTCGATCAGCAGCGGATCGCTGATCGTTTCGTTCAAGACTTGCCGCGTCGAGATCGTGAACATCTCGGCATTCAGATCGTCGTAGCCGGCGATCTTGTCGAGCAGCCGCTGAAAATTATCTTTCTGCTGCGGGAACAGCCGTTCGACTTCGCTTTGAAAATACTTCGGGTCGTTATTGAACCGCAGCTCGATGCCGGGAAACGCCACGGCGGAACCGATCTGCGGCGCGAGGGCCATGTCTTCCCAAGCCATTCGCAGCTGCCGCAGCAAAATCGCCAGCGGCCCTTTCTTCGCCCCCTTCGGCGTGAAGTTGGTCACCGCATGCAAGCCGACGTCGAAGTCGCGCCCGCGCAGGCGATAGAACGAATTCAGTCCGCCGATGGTGTTGTGCCGCTCGCAGATGCAAACCTTCTGGTCGTAATACGCCAGCCGAATGCCCGCGGCCAACCCCGACATGCCCGCGCCGATGATCAGAGTATCGTAGTTGGTCATCGGCGGAATGGAGAAAGGACGGGGCGGAGCAATCCACCTATTCTACCCACCCAGCGCCACTTGGGCATGGCCGGTCGCTCACTTCCTAGTGGCCGCGGCGCTGATCACCGTGGCGATCTCGCCCGCGAGCGGATTCACCAGCCCCTTACCATTGGGATGCACGCGGTTACTGAGGAAAATGAAGAACCAATCCTGCTCGGGATCGATCCAGATCACCGTGCCCGTAAACCCGCCGTGACCAAAGGCTTTTTTCGACCGGCCCTTGCCACCGTTGGTCGAAAAGCCCGTGTTCGAGTCCCAGCCCTGTGCCCGCCAGGCTTCGTACGCCGAGCCATCGTTCCGCACGCCGGGCAACGCGATCGGCGTGGTCATCATTTTCCAGGCACTGTCGTTGAGAAAGCGTTGGCCTTCGTACTCACCCTCGTTCAGCATCGCCGCAGCATAGCGCGACAAATCGCTGGCCGTAGAAAAGAGCCCGGCGTGCCCCGCAATGCCGTTCAGCTTGTAAGCCCGCGGGTCGTGCACTTCTCCTTGCATCCAATTGCCATCACGACGCTCTGTCGGTGCGCAGCGCTTCTTCAGCTCGTCGCCAGGGATGTACGTCGTCTCCTGCATGCCCAGCGGCTTAAAAATGTGCTGCTGCGAATACTCATGTACGTTTTGCCCGCTCACCTTCTCCAACAACAAGCCAAGCACCAGGAAGTTGACGTCGCTATACAAGAACTTCTTTTCATTCGTCAGCTTGAGCGCGAGCAACCGCCGGCGCGATTCGTCGACGCCCTGCTGATAGTCGCCGATCGGATTATCGGCGATCAGGCCCGTGCAGTGCGTCAGTAAGTTCTCGACGGTGAGCTTTCGCTTTTGCTCATTCATTTTTTCATCGCCGGTCTCGTTGAACTCCGGCAGAAACGAGCCGACCGTCTTTTGAATGTCGCGCGGATTCTTCTGAAAGAAATGCATTACGCTCGTCGCCGTCGCAATCGGCTTGGTGAGCGAAGCCAGGTCGAACACCGTATCGACGGTCATCGCAGCCGCGGGTTCACCTTCCCATTCAACTCGCTTGTTGCCATATGCTTTGAGCCAGGCCAATTTGTTTTTTCTGCCGAAGGCGACCACGCAGCCCGGCATTTTTTTGTCTTCGATTCCCTTCGCCACAATGCCGTCAATGGCGATCAGCTTGTCGGTGTCGAAACCCAGTTCCGCCGGCGCAACCACCGGCAATGACATAGGCGATTGCGCGCTGGTGAAGTTGACGAGAGCAACAAAAAGGAGCAGCGCGAGCGAGCCGGTATGTCGAAGAGCCATCGTTGTTCCCTCGATAGAAAAATCTCAGATCGAAAACAATGTAGCTGAATTCGCCAGAATTCAGATGGTGACGGCCAACGCAGAACTCTGAATTCTGGCGAATTCAGCTACTGAAAAAAACTCGCCGCAATCCCGTCGATTGACTTCTCTGCCGCGCGTGCCGAGACTAACGGGCTCCCGCCTCACCCTCGCTTTGGAGTTCTCGCGATGCTCATGCGTATCTGGCCCACCCTGGTTTGCTTGTTGGCATTTTGCTCGCTCGCTTCCGCCCAGGAGGCCAAGCCCGAACCGAAGAAAACCGAAGCCAAACCGGCCGAGAAGAAAGCCCCGCCGCCGCGCCTCGATCCAACCGTGGCTAACTTCAAATATGGCACCGAGAGCGAACGGCAGGTCTTTGATTTCTGGCAAGCCAAGTCCGATCGCCCCACGCCTCTCGTGCTGCTGATTCACGGCGGCGGTTGGCAGAACGGCGACAAGACGGGCTACGGCACGACCACGATCAAGCCGTTTCTCGACGAAGGGATTTCCGTCGCCGCGCTCAACTATCGCTTCATCAATCAAGCCATGGAACAAAAGGTCGTGCCGCCGGTGAAGGCGCCGCTGCACGATGCGGCCCGCGCGCTGCAAACGATCCGCTCGAAGGCCAAGGAGTGGAATATCGACGTGAAGAAGGTCGGCGCGACTGGCGGTTCAGCGGGCGCGTGTACCTCGCTGTGGCTCGCGCTGCACGACGATCTGGCCGATCCCAAGAGCAGCGATCCGATCGCGCAGCAATCGACCAAGTTGCAAGTCGCCGCCGTGACCGGCGCGCAGACTTCGCTCGATCCCAAGGAGCTCCGCGAGTGGATGCCCAACGCCATCTACGGCGGGCATGCGTTTGGTTTTGCAGCGAAAGATCGGAAGCGGCCTGAAGAGTTTGACCTGCTGATAGAAAATCGCGAAAAGGTGCTGCCGTGGATCAAGGAATACTCGCCGATCGAACTCGTCGACAAAAACGATCCGCCGATCTACATGGAATTTGGCGGAGCCAAGCCGCCGGTGATTGGCGAAAAGCAGGATGACCCGACGCACTCGGCCCTCTACGGTGTAAAGCTCGCCGAGCGAATGGAACCGACGGGCGTGGAATGCGTGGTGTCGTATCCGTCGAAAAAGGATACGAAGTACGGCAACGTGACGAAGTTTTTGATCGCCAAGCTGAAGGATAAATAGTTGCTCTTACGCAAGCGCGCTGAATAACCAGGCAATCTCGTCGTCGACATCGGCTGGGTCGGCGACGGTTTGGGCCAGTTCGGCACGAAGCAATTCGCGATAGCGCTTGCGCAAGCGATGGGCCGCGACTTTCACGGCCCCTTCGGTCATGTTGAGCTGTTCTGCCAGCGCGGCGAATGAACCTTCCTGCCGATTGCTGCTGATGAATGGCCGGAGGGCGGTGAAGAGCTCAGCTTTTCCCGACGCAGTAAATTCATCGCGCAGTTGCGTGAGAACATGGTCGAGGAGCGTGATGCACCAATTGCGCTCGAAGATTCGCTCGGCCGTCCAGTCGTGACCTGGCTCGAAGTTCAGTTTCGAATCGCCGGCCGTGAAATCGAGTGAGAGAGTTCGTTGGCCGCCACCCCGTTTACTGGCGTGCGCTTTCCGCCATTCGTTCGTCAGAAAGTTCTGCATCGCCGTCAGCAGAAAGCTGCGAAAGCGGCCTCGCTCGGGAGCGGCTTGGGCGAGCAATTCTTTCTCGAGCAGCCGCGCGAAGAATTCCTGTGTCAGATCCTGGGCTTCGTTGGCATCGGGCACACGACGACGAACATAGGCATAGAGCGGCAACCAGTATTTGCGGCAGAGCTCGGCGAGCGCGATCGCACCGTCGGCATCTTTGCCTTGGCCCGCTTCGAGCACGATGCTCCAGTGCGTCGTGGCAAATGAAGCCGGTGGATTCGAAGAAGACGCGCTGCTGCTCATGGCTTCCATTGTACGTCGCTGCATCGCTGCGTCATCTCGTTTTGCGTCATCTCGATTCCTCGCGCGGCGGCAACTATCATGTGCTGCGGATTTCACCCCTGGAGATGCGTTTATGTCGCGGATTGCCTGGCTGATTGTTTGTCTCGCGTGCTGTGCTCCTCTGATCGCTCAAGAGCCGATTCGCCATTCGCTCTTTATTGCCGGGCCGAATTTCACCGGCATCATCGATGAAGAGGGAAAGGAGATCTGGAACTCGGGGAAGAACGGCGCCCGTGATGGCTTTGTGTTGCCGAGCGGCAATGTGCTGATTGCCTGGAGCAGCGAAGCCAAGGAATTCACGCGCGATAAGAAGGTCGTGTGGGAATACAAGCTCTCGCCCGAGAACCGCGAGATCGGCACACTCGAGCGACTCGAGAACGGCAACACGTTGCTGACCGAGCTCGGCCCCAAGCCGCGACTGTTGGAAGTGACGGCGGAGGGAAAGATCGCGGTCGAGTTTCCGCTGCAGCCCGAAACCGACAACGCTCACATGCAAACTCGCATGGCCCGCAAACTCGCCGGCGGCAACTACCTGGTGCCGCATCTGCTCGCCTTCAAAGTGAAAGAATATTCACCCGACGGCAAAGTCGTGTCGCAGATCGCCACCGATTTCGATGAACTGGGCGGTCGCAAAGCCGAGACCTGGCCCTTCACCGCCATCCGCCTCGCTAGCGGCAACACGCTGGTCACGCTCACGCACAGCAACCGCGTCGTCGAGTTCGACTCGGCGGGCAAAGTGGTGTGGAAGATCAGCAACGAAGACTTCCCCGAGCTGAAACCGTTTGCCGATCCATGCGGCGCGCATCGCCTGCCGAACGGCAACACGATGATCGCCAGCTACGCCGCGACGAAGGGGATCAAAGTCTTCGAAGTCTCGCCCGAGAAGAAAATCGTCTGGCAATACGAAGGCCCATTCCGCGCGCACGAACTGCAAGTCCTCACTACCAACGGCAAGCCCATTGAAGGGAAGCCGCTGAAGTAAGTTTTTCGGACGTTACGAAGGACTGGCCTCACCCCAAGTTCGCAGGGCGAGATCGTAAACGTCCTTCAACGGCACGTTCTTCTCGGCGGCGATCTTTTTGCAGCTCTCAAACTCCGGCGAGAAGCTCAAACTGCCGTCGCTAAGGACCGCGAGTTTGCCTTGGATTTCGCCCCAGGGCGTGATGATGTTGTGGGCTCGCCGCTCGAGCTTATGGCGGCTCGCGGGCCAGCGGCGGATGCCGAGGGTGCCGGTTTCTTTGAAGAGAATCTTTTCGCTCTTGGCGATTAACTCTGGCGAGCAGAGAACCGTCACGAGCGTGCCCGGGCGGTTCTTTTTCATTTGAATCGCGGTGGTGTAGACATCGAGCGCACCCGCTTCCAGCAGCTTCGTCGTGGTATGGCCAATCACTTCGCCGCTGATGTCGTCGAGGTTGGTCTCCAGCACCCACACCTGATCGCTGAGAAGATGCTCATCGACTTCGCCGACGATGAGTCGCAGCAGGTTCGGCTGTTCCTTCAGATCGCGATCGCCGGCGCCGAGGCCGATCGAACGGATCTTCATGGCCGGCAGCGGCCCGAATTCATCGGCAACGGTCGCGACAATTGCAGCCCCCGTCGGCGTGGTCAATTCAAACGGCACTGCCGACGGCGAAATCGGAATACCCTTGAGAATTTCGGCAACAGCAGGCGCCGGAACGCTCACTCGGCCATGCTCGATTTCGATAAAGCCGGTGCCAACGGGAATGGGCGAGCAAACGATGCGATCGACGCCGAGCAGCGACAAGCCGATCGCGCTGCCGACGATGTCGGCGATCGAATCGACCGCGCCCACTTCGTGAAAGTGAACCTTGCGCAACGTGCTGCCATGCACGCGGGCTTCGGCGACACCCACGCAGGTGAAAATGCGCGTCGCGAGATCTTTTTGCGCCGGTGTGAGGACCGTGCTCGCTTCGATCTTGTCGACAATGTGATGCAGATGGCGGTGGGCTTGTTCCTTGGGATGGTCGATGCTGACCTTCTGGCCGCGAAATCCCTTCCGCTTGACCTCGGTCGCGGAGAAGTTGATTTGTGTAAAGCCGAGGGAGTCGACGCCGGCTTGGATGGCGGCGAGATCGACGCCGCAATCGACGAGGGCGCCGAGCATCATGTCGCCGCTGATACCGCTGGGACAATCGAAGTAAGCAATTTTCATGGTGGATTAGTTAGCTGTGGTCTCGGGAAGGCGCTGCGAGCGAACAAACTTGGCGACGAACTCATCGGCAGGTCGGCGAATGAGATCGTCGAGCGTGCCGCGTTGCACAATGCGACCGCCGCCGAGCAGGATCACATCGTCGCCAAAGAAACCGGCTTCGCCCATGTCGTGCGTGACGAGGACGACGGTCTTGTTGAGTGATTTGAAAATGCCGCGGAGGTCTTCCTGCAAATCGTAACGCACGAGCGGGTCGAGCGCACCCATCGGCTCATCGAGCAGGACCACATTCGGGTCGAGCATCAGTCCTCGCATTATCCCCACGCGCTGTCGCTGGCCGCCGGAAAGTTGCGCCGGAAACTTGTCGAGCGCGATCTTCGGCAAACGCGTCAGGTCGGCTAGTTCGTCGACCTTTTTATCGGCTTCTTTGCGGCTCCAGCCCAAGTGCCGGGCGAGCAGGCTGGTATTGTCGCGGGCCGTGAGATGTGGAAAGAGCCCGCCATCTTGAATGACGTAACCCATCCGCCGCCGACATTCCAGAATGTTTGCCGCCGTGATTCGCTCGCCATCGAACAGCACTTCGCCGGTGTCGGGCTCCAGCAGACCGATCATCAGGCGCAGCAACGTGCTCTTGCCGCAACCGCTCGGCCCGATCAACACGGTGCAGCGCCCCGGCGTGACCACGAGCGATGTCGGTTGTAGGACTTGGAGAGCACCGAAGGATTTGGAGACGTTTTTGAGTTCAATCATGTGTGACGTAGTTTTGAGTTGAGAGGTTCTGAGTTCTGAGACAGGAGATCGATTCTCAATCCTGTCTCAAAACTCAAAACTCAAAACTTTCCTCCCCTCTCCCGATTAATTCCATCAAGCAGCCCCTGCACCGACTTTTCCAGCTGATCGGTCAACTGCTGCACTGCGTCGCGAGCGCCGCGTTCTTTCGGAATCTCGATCGGCGGGCCGAAGCGGACGATGGCGCGGCGTTCGCCGCGGATGCCGGGGAACGCCTGGCCGAGGACGTCTTCTTCGAACTTATCGAGGGTTTCGGCGATCCGTTCGAGCGGCGGATTTTCGTGAAGATAGTTGCCCGGATAGCTGTAGAGTTGCACGACGAAGAACATGTCTTCCATCGCATCGACGAGCGGTCGGCGGGCTTCCTCGGTGATCTTCTCTTGCTCGAGCAGTTTGATCACGGCCCGGCGAACTTCTTTTACTCGTTCCGGCACGATCGCGCCGTTGCTCTTCACTTCGTAGGTCTGCTCGTGCTTGCTCAGCACATGATTCGCGAGATTTTGAATCCGCTCCGGGATGCTGCCGTTCTGCTGCTTGCCGATGTATTCGATTTCCTTCAGCGCGAGCAAGCCATCGGCGTACGCGAGAATGCGTTCGGCCAGCGGCTTGCCGGTGCGTGGCTTCCAGTTCATCCGCTCTTCGAGCCGAGTCATCACTTTCGTGAGATCGTCGCTGGGGTCTTTCACATAAAAGCACTTCAACGCTGCCGGAATGCACACGACCTTGCGATCGGCTTTCTTCGCCGCCGACATGGCGATGGCAGCCGCGCCGTCGCGAAAGGGCGTGACGTGATCGTTGCTGTGATAGATGTCCCCTTCAGGAAAGACGACCAGCGGCTGTGGCGAGTTGGCGACGATATCGACCGATTGCTTGAAGGCCTTCAGGTCGGCTGCTTCGCGATTGATGCTGAAGCAACCATGCCATTGCAGCACGCGTTGTTCGTAGGGCTTGCTCATCGCGAAGACTTGCCACGCGCTGAGAAAATGAAACGGCTGGCCCACCCGATGGGCCGTTTCGATCATCACATACGAGTCGTAATGAAACGAATGATTGGGCGTCACCATCACGCCGCAACCATCGCGCAAGGCTTGCTGCGGATGCTCGATTCCTTGAACTTCGATGTTGGTGATCTTCTGACCGCGGCGGAGCTCGCGGTTGATGAACGGCCGCCAAAGCTTGACGATCCAGGGAGTCATCATCGGCTCCCACCAGCGCGGCGGGGTTTGATAAGGCTGACGATTCATGGGCGAGCAGCGGCAGGAGAGAAGAAGTGGAAAGGAGAAGTTTAGTGATCCCCACCTCGTTTCGCGAGCAGCAGCGGCGGTTTCGTGGCGGGCGGGCCAAAAACCGGGTCTTGCAGGAATCGCGGCCCAGGACTAATCTTAAATGCTGACCGGGCCGTTAGCTCAGTTGGTTAGAGCGCAACGTTGACATCGTTGAGGTCACTGGTTCGAGTCCAGCACGGCCCATTGGTAACCCTAAGCCACAACGCAAGTTGTGGCTTTTTTCGTTTCGGAGAGTTTATTTCGGAGAATTCGTCGGAGAAAACCGGCGTGTGGGGGCTCTGGCCTGGACCCAAATTCTCGCGCGGGTAACGCGGGCTATCGAAATATTCCACAACCACGGTCGCTTTTTGCTGGCTAAGCTACCTTCGCTTTAACCCAATTTCGCGTGTGGTCGCGATCTTCAGCCAGTTGAATCCCCTGCTCGGTGACCGCAGGTCTGTCTACGTCTACGGGATCGGACTCCCGCGTCGGTGTGTCAAAATTTGAAGCATCTACGTCAACGGGTTGCCCCGCCGCAGTTCCAATCGCGCGAGCGTCGTATAAGCGGAAGTACAAAGTTGGCGATCCTCGTGAACCTGCCGGTGTCAACTCCCACGTTCCAAAGCCGAGGTTCGCCAACTCTTCCAACGCCTGTTCGATCCGCGTGTAGCTGTTGTAAGGTTCGCGCAGCCAGCGGCGGAACTGGTGGATTTGCCGCTGAGTGACCTTGCCGTCAAATCGCGAAATCACTTCTAGCAACTTGCGTTGGGAATACCCGTTGTTGCCTGTACGCAGGCAGAGAATTCTCAACTGCGCGGTTTGCGCGAAGACAACAGGCAGGCAAGGAGATGGGCGGAGCGCCAGCGCTTTGACCGCCTTAAAGGCGATGCCGCCAGGCCACAGGTGTTCTCGTCGTTCAACCTGTTCCCGACACCGCCGATGCTGGCCGAGCAGGTCATCGAGATCGCGAACATCCACGGCGGGTTGACGGTGCTCGAACCATCGGCCGGGATGGGCGCGCTGGCAACTGCCGCCAGAGAGGCCGGTGGGGCTGTCGAGTGCGTCGAGATTGATTTGCCGATGGCGAACTACCCGATTGATCAGGGCTTTGCGGTGGAGTGCTGCGACTTCCTGACGCTAACCGTTGGCCAGGTCGACCGCGTGGTGATGAACCCGCCGTTCAAGATGGGCATGGACATCAAGCACATTATGCACGCTCTCGAATGGCCCAAGCCCGGCGGCCGCCTCGTCTCAATCTGCGCCAACGGCCCCAAGTAGCGCGAGAAACTGCAACTGATGGCCACGTGCTGGATCGAACTGCCGCCAGGATCGTTCAAGTCCGAAGGCACGAACGTTGCCGCGGCGATTGTGGTTTTTGATAAATACTTGTTCGAGTCTGGTGAGTAGCGACGAATCAGCGCGGGCGAAGAAGATTTTCTCGCCGCGGATCGATTTGAAAACTTTTCTCGTCACCGCGGTACGCCAAGCCATCGACCAAACGGACGGATGGCACGATGAGATGAACTATCGGCGCCATTTCTGAAACGCTCCCTCTAAAAACACTTCTCCAATCTGAGATCTTAGTTCGTTAAAGAGAGGTTCCTCAATGGGAATATCCGCGATTACCACATACCTCAATTTCTTCATCCGAAGTAATGTAGTCAGATCAGAGACCGGAATCTTGTCAATATGCAAGTGGGACAATTTATGACATGATTCGAGAGGAGTCAAATCAGTAACTGCTGCATTCTGTATGTGCAATGTTTCAAGGTGTTGCAGTTTGGAAAGGGGAGACAAGTTGTTGACGGGCACGTCTTGCAAGTGCAGACCTTGCAATCGCTCACACCTTGCGAGAGGCTCCAGGTTGTCGACCACGACGTTACTGAGATCAAGGACAGTTAGGGATTTGCAGAAAGAAAGTGATTTTAAACTGATCGTCGGGGGCGGCTTGAGGCGTGCGCGTCGAAAACGGAAGAAAGACATGCCAGGAAAGTTGGCCAAAACAGAAATATCTGAAACCGCCGTTTGGCTGCAGTACAAGCTAGACAAGCGTTTGCAGTTTCTGAGCGGCGTTAGGTCACTTACGCCCGTGTCGTCCAACACGAGCATTTGAAGTAAATGTAATCCTTCGAGTGGCTTCAGGTCGACTACTTTCGTTTCAGAAATATCGACATGGTATAGCTTGGTGAGTTTTTTTAACGGATCCAAGCTGCCAACAGGCGTATGGGCAACAATCAAATTGCGGAGTTCACGAAAGTTTGCCGTTGGGGAGAGGTCGGAAACTAATGTAGATCGTAGATCCATATAATCTATGCTGGCGCAATTTGACAGAGGTGAAAGATCAGCCACGCTCGATCCGCTCGCCACGAAAAGTCTCAAGCTCATGGACTTTGATACCGGCGTAAGATCAGCAACGCCCGTGTTTTTCAACGAGATTCCCGTCAGAGAATCCATCGTCGCCAGCACTTCAACTTTGGTATTGTCAATGCAGAGGAAGTTCAAGCGAAGCGAGGAAATCGCCGAAAGGTCTTTAACCGGACAGTTTTGCAGGCTGAGTGTTCGCAGTTCCCTGCAAGCGCGGAGAGGCCCAATTTCACGAATTGCAGTTTCGTCGACTACGAGATCCTGCAAGTGTTTAAATTGTCCGATTCCATCGAGGCTAGTCAGTTTTGTCTTGCGCAAGTGCAGTGCGGTAAGATTTGAATAGCCGGAAAGATCCCATAGATCATCAAAATCTGTAGAAGATAGATCTAGAGACTTCACTTCCAGCGGGTGTTTTTTCTTGGGGATCTTTTCTCGCCAAGCTGCGGACGGAACAGCATCGGCAGGAGCAGGCGGTACATCACCAAACGGATCGGCCGGCGGTGCGCCGTTCAATTCAACTCCGAAAGCGCTGGTACAGAACGCGATCATCAAAAATATAGATGGGACTCGTCGGCGCAATTCAAATTGCAGTGTCGCTATGAGTTTCATGCTATGTTTCCATTGTCTGTGTCTGGTAGCCTTAGTCTATCGCGACGCTGAGCAGTTGTCTGGACAAGAAAGGTCATTGTGATAGATGTGGTATAGAAATCGCCGAGCCTGTTTGGACGTTCACCCCATATAGACCCCCAATCGTGGTCGTGGGCTCTTATGATGCGCTCGGTATCTCCTCCACTTAGTTGGTATTCTAATGTAGCTCTGGTGTTTTTCACAAAAACTTCTAGGCAATCGTTAATCGCCCCCCGCCTGTGTGTGCGCGGCACCGCGCTAAAGTCAGACATTAGAGTACTGGCTGCAAAACCAGTGACACGGCCTCGGAACGTACTAAAAGCAGGTCCCAAAAAACCCTCGTCACTGGGCCGAATTGAAACCAGGACACTCGTTAGAGTCCAAGATTGCTGATAAAAACTAAGGTTCGGATATGCTGCTAAGATGGACGCGTAATCCGCATCGAATCTTCTTTGAATGTCTCGAGGAATGCCGGCGGTGTTGAAATGAAATACTGACGGGAAGCGAACTTGCCCCCAACTTCCCGGCAGAGTGTTTGGAAGTAGAGCTAGTTGACCCCCTTGTGCCTGAGTACCAAACGGATCCCTAAACTCAACTGGCGAATTGTTTACGTAGCGTCGAGTGTTAGCATCACCCGCTTCAAAGCCAATAGGATCATTGCTTAGCCAACTTCCCGTTATAGGGTCATACCATCGGGCGAGATTGTTCTGCAAGCCAGAGGTTTCGTCTAACGGCCGGCCCGTGAAGCCGAAGAGGAGATCGACGGCGGGGTTGGACTCGTTGGTGAGATTGCCGTAGGAGTCGTACTCGCGGTGGTTGGCGACAGTGGCATCGTTAGTGCCGCTGTTGTAACTGACCAAGTCGCGCAAGGTGCCGATCTGATCGCCGAGTGGCCAGATGACTGTACCCGCACTGCCGAGGCTAGTCACTTTCTCATCCGCGAAGAGCTGGTCGACCTGTTCGCCCCAAAGATACCGATGCGAGAGGTCGCTGTCGTCGTCTCCATCGAATTGCAGGACAATCTGCCCGTTCTCGTAAACAAAGAAAGTGTCGACCGCGGCCGCGCCTCCGGGGCCATCCGCGTCGAAGCGACGGCGGATCCATTGGTTGAAGGCGTCGTAGCTGTTGGTGGTGACTTGCAGGATGTTGTTCGAGCTGTCTTTCTCGATCACCTTCGTCAGGCGGTTGCGGAAGTCCCATTCATACTCGGTGACGTAGCCGTTGCTGATCGCCGTCCGGGTGAGCCGGTTCCCTTCGTCGTCGTACGTGTAGTTATAGATTCCGTCGGTATCGACCTGATTGTTTGGATTGACGTGGTAACCCGACATGATCCGGTTGCCGTTCTCGTCGTACTCGTACGACTCATCCGTCGCCGTGCTGTGGTCGGCACCCGTGAGCTGGTTCGTGTCGTCGTGTGTGTAGTTGCTCAAACCATCGAGATACGAATCGATCGACAGAATCCGGCTGGCTGCATCGTAGGCGTACTGATAACCGGCCAGAGGATCGGTTCCCCAACCGGTCGGCGTGGTGGTCGTTTCCGCATGCACCAACTTGAGCAGACGGTTTAGGTTGTCGTAGCTGTAATGCGAGCTGGCCACGAACTCCGACTGGTCGGCCGACGCGTAACGATCAAGACGCGTGTATTGCCCCAGCGAGTTGTAATTGAAGTCGATCCGCTTGGCAGCCACCACGTTGTCAGCACCACTCTGCTGAATTAGCGTCGAGAGCCGTTGCAGGTCGTCGTAGGCATACGTGTTCTGGAAGTCTTCATCCCCATCGAGAATCGCTTGCAAGAGTTCACGCCGACTGGCCGAGTTGTACTGGCTGACGAACTCAATCTCCGGCGTCAGCCCGGCCAGGTTCTGCACGTAGCCAGTCACGCGTCCCAAGTCGTCGTACGTGTACTCATAGGTCGCATCGGGATCGCTGGTCTGCTCCAGATCACCGTCGGCGTTGAAGGTCGAAGCAATCGTCCGCACCAGGTTGCTGTTGGTGAGATTGCCTGCCTGTGACTGCAGCGGCGCGAGGTTGGCGCCCGAGTAAGCGCCGGTGAAGGTGATCGTCCAAGGCCCGCCGGTCGAGCCGGAGACCGAAACGGTCCCGACGCCGGATAACGCCTCGAGCGCCGCATCGACTTCGCCGGTGGTCGCATCCCAATCGAGCGCCGCCGTGCTCGCTCCGCCGAAGCCGAGCGTGAACGTACCGCCGGTTGTATTGCTGAGCGTGACCACCTGAACCTCGTCTACCTTCGCGCCGGTCGTATCAGTGGCTTCCACCTCCGTCCCCGGAGCGCCGATTCCATTATAGACCGACGCCGCGTCAATGCTAATTTGCGAGACGTTGGTTCCGGCCAGGGCGCCGGTAAAGGTAATCTGCCACTCCTGGTGCGTGATGCTGTTGGCGACCTTCACCACCGACACGTCACCGCTGTCGATGTTGCTGAGAGCCACCAACGCCGCCTGCACCGCAACTGCACTCGCGCTGTAAGGAATCGCCGCAGTCGTCTGGCCGCCATAAGTCAGCGTGAACGTCCCCGATTGGAAGGCCGTCGAATCCGAGAAGCCGACGCGCTGCACCTCGTTAGTCATCGAGCCGTCGGAAGTCGAGACACCGACACTGGGACGTGCTCCGCCCCACCATTCTTCCGCTGTCTGCCGGTTGAGATGGTCGTATTCATAGATCATCACCCGCTCATTGCGGTCGGTACGCTGCAGAAGATTTCCCGCCGCGTCGTACACGAAGGAGCGGCTGTCGCCGAGTTGGTTCTTCTCTTCGACCATCCGGTTCAGTTTGTCGTAAACCCACTCGGTAGTATTATTCACAGGATCGGTCAGGAACTTCAGGTTCCCGGCGCTGTCGTACTGGTAGGTCGTCGCTCCCTGCAACGCATCCTGGCTGGAAGTGCGCCGATTCAGCGCGTCGTACTCGTAGTTCGTGGCATGCAAGAGCGGATCGAGGACTTGCACCAAGTTCCCCGTCAGCGAGTATTGATACTGGGTCACCGGAGCAGTTTGACCACCACCAGCATCCGGATCAGGTTGCGTAACGGCGAGCGTCCGACCGAGATTGTCGTATTCATAGGTTGTGGTATTGCCGAGAGCATAGGTAGCGTTGAGCAACTGGCCTGCTGCATCATATTCCCATTCGCTGACCGGCGCCGGTAAACCACCCACGCCATCCGGATCGGGTTGCGTGACCTTGATCAAGTTGTCGAGATCGTCGTAGTCATACGTCGTGATGTTGCCCAGCGCGTCCTTGTCCGTCTCTTTCCGGCTGGCCACATCGTAGGTCGCTTCCAGCTGCGGCCGAGCCAAGCCACCAGCGCCATCCGGATCAGGAAGTTTCGTGACCGTCAACCGCCCCAGGTCATCGTAGACGTACTCAGTTACCCGGCTTCCCGGCGCTGTCATCTTCGTCAACTGACCCGCAGCATCGAACTCGTATGCCGTCACGAGCGCAGTCAAGCCGCCAGCGCCATCCGGATCAGCCGTAGTGATCTTCACCTGACGATCGCGGTTGTCGTATTCGTAGCTGGTGACGTTGCCCAGCGGATCGGTGACCGCCAGCAGGTGCCCGGCCAGGTCATACGCATACTCGGTCACCGGCGCCGTGAGCGAACCACCACCATCGGGATCGGGCTGCGTGACTCTCACCAACCGGCCAAGCAGATCGTATTCACGTGTCGTCACACCGCCATTGGCGTCGGTCTCGCTGATCAGATTCCCCGATACGTCGAACACCTGAGACATGATCGGTGAGGTCTGCAGCCCCACACCATCGGGATCGGGCAGCGTGATCTTGAGATTCTGCCCGAAGTTCGTGTACTCATAGGTCGTGACGTTCCCTAGGGCATCGGTCGTGGAGCTCACTCGCCCCAGAACGTCATAGGCGGTCTGCGTGGTGGGATTCACCAGATCCGCGGCCACGCCGGCCGTGTCGGTGCTCACCGAAGGAGTAGCGCCAAGAGTTCCCGTGATGTCCGAAACGGTCATCTGCGCCACATTCGTACCCGCTAGATTGCCGCGGAACGTGACGGTCGCTGCCGTGCTGGTATGGGTCACTTTGGTATTGCCAACGCCCCACAGGCTGTCGAGCGCTGCCTGCAGCCCACTCAGATCCGTCAGGTCCACGACCGCGGAATTGCTGTTGCCGTTGAGCTTGAAGGTTCCCACGGTGCCACTGTCGAAATCGATGATCTGCACTTCGTTGACTGCGGTGGTTGGATCGGCGACCTCGGGCAACGTGACCTTGGTCTGGCGTCCCAGCTTGTCATACGTGAAGATCGTTTCCCGGTGCAGCGGATCGGTGGCCGAGATCACGAGCCCGCGGTCATCATACGTCGTGGTCGTGGTGGTCAGTTCGCTATCACCGTCGTGATCGGGACGTTCCACTTTGGTGACGCGGCTCCGCTTGTCGTACGTGTAGATCGTCTCCCGATCAAGCGGATCGATTTCTTTGGTGCGGCGATTGCGCGCGTCGTATTCATACTTCCATTCGGGGCGAGCCAGTGGGTCACCACCATCCGGATCGGGCAGAGTGGTTTTGGTCAGCCGCCCCAGCAAGTCATAGTCGTAATCCGTCCGCCGCGATAATTCGTCGAGTTCATAATCGACGGTCCCATCCGCGTTGTAGTACGTGTAGGCCGTCGCTTCGTCGGCCGTACCCTCGGCATAGGTAACCGAGGTGACATCGCCCCGAGCGTTGTAGGTATAGACCGTCACACGCCCCAATGGGTCGGTCATGGTCTCGACCAGCCCCGCCGGTGGATCGGCTGGATCGCTGGGCGCTGCAGTGTACGTGTAACCTGTGATGATGTCGTCCGTTTCGAGATTGACGAGATCGTCAACTTCGCCGATCACTTGGCGCACTTCGGTGTTGAAACCTGTGAGCGGATCAATCGTGTAAAGCGTCGTCAGTCCGCGTTCATTGACATAGGAGGTGGGTACATTCCAGGTCGCATCGTATTCCCAAGTCCGCACGCCCGAGTTGGGCAACGTCATCTTCAGAAGATTCCCCTGCGTATCGTACTGATAGCGGGTGATCATCGTTTCGGGACCAGCGCCATCTGGATCCGGATCTGTTTGCTTCGTGATCCGCCCGTTAGCATCCCGCTCGTAGAGCGTCACGTTTCCTTCAGCATCCGTCATCTGCACTGGCAGACCCAGCGCGCCCAACACGTAAGTCGTGAGTTCGCCATTTTCATCCTCGGAAGTAGCCACGACGTCACTGGCCGGCTTGAGGCTCTCGGGATTTAGGGATGTTCCGTACCCGGCGCGTGGCAGCGTGGACGTCAGTGAATTTACAAATGTTTCTGTGGAACCATCTTGATTTTCGCGTGCGGTCAAGGCGCCGGCGGAATCATAGGTAAACGTCATCGTGTCGCTGCCATCGGCGACCGTTTTCAAGTAGCCATCTTCGTATGTGAAGCTAGTCACTAAGGCACTGAGTGGGCCGCCACCGTCTGGATCAGGATAGGTAATCGTTTTCAGCTGATCATCTTCGTAGCCGAATGCGACACTGCGGCCGTCGAAGTCCGTGAGGCCAGCTAGTCGTTGATCGACATAGTCGTAGGTGAGCGTGCGCCCATCGTATTCTTCGACCTCCAACAGGTCATCTGCTTTCGAGTCGCCATCCGCATTCGTGTAAACGAAGGTCGTTTTTCTTCCCTGCGTATCAGTCTTTTCCGTTACCAGACCCAACGAGTTAAACAGTAGCTCATTTCCCCAGCGATCTGAGATCGTGAAGGTGCCATCGGAATTGTCGACCAGCTCCGAGAAATCCTGATCACCCTGGGGACGCTTGAAGTTAGCTCCGTCTTTCTTAAACCACAGGAGGCGATCGCCCATATGCTGCCACAGCGCACCTTCAGGGGTGATGGTCAGTCGGTCGATGGCGGCAATCGACCAACCAGCACTGAGCAACGCATTCGAAGGACCCGAGACCAAGGAATTTCCAGTCACGTCGTAGGACACCGTGTGGCCGCCGGCGTAATTTTCGGTGATCGGGATGCTCCACTCGGCCAGCCCAGTATCGAGCGCTGTGATGTCGAGCAAATCGCTGACGCGAAATCCCTGGCCTGGTGAGATACCGGCAGTGGAATACACCTGCCCATTCACTTCCACCGTGTCTGGAACTAACGCACCTTCCAAGAAAGACATGTCCAAAGACATGACCGCCGGGCGGAACTCATTCGTCGAATAACGCGGCATGTACATCGCGGCCATCGCCGATGGACTTGGTGGCGTCACCACGTTGTTGCCAGTTTGCAGATTTTCACTGCTCTGTGAGCCGTCCGGCGTTGCCAGGCAGGCACAGACCGGGTTCGATATCTCGACAGTGACCGTTGTCTTCGTGCCGGTTTGACCGCCCGCCGCGTACATCGTCACGTTGTCCAGGAAGGTTCCTAGCGTGTCTCGGTATTCGGGAAATGGTGGCGTTGGCTCTGCGTATGGATTTTCACTGACGTCCGCGAACTTGATTTTCGTAGTGGTGCTTTTAGCCACGAATGAAATCGTATAAGTACCCCAGTCAGTCGAGTCGGCTTCAAACTTGTCGCTGTAGAACGTGCCGCCGCTACTGACAGTTACACGCATTGTGTTATCTTCCGAGTCTGTGCCTGTCCGCGCTGCCAGAGCGAACGACAGAACATAAGTCTGGTCCACAATCGTGGAGATCGATTGTTCGATCGCCGAAGCGCCATTTTCGCCATCGGCATTTTGACCACCTCCTGCTGGGCCATCTTCATCGGCGTCCAGTTCGATGTAGTTGTCACCGTAAGGAGTAGAAGTCACCGTTTCATGCTGGACTTCAATCCGAGGGCCCGACACCAGATTCCACCCAGGCAATCCATAAAAGATGTTCCAGGAATAACCACGGAATCCTTCGCTGCCAACTTCTTCAAAGCTCCCGTTGACGACCAGATTCACGCCGTTCACCTGCGTCACATGGACTGTAGTAAACGTAAAGGTGTAGCTGCTGGTACCACCAACCGAGATTCCGATCGTGGGAGTAACATCGCCCGGCACCTGAAACCCATGGCCGATTCCAATGGGATCACCACCCTCACCGGGCACCAAGGTCGGTTCGTCCGGATCCAGGGGATCGACCGAATCATCCCAGTCGATCACGTAATCGATAAACGGGATGTCCGAACTCAAGGTGAGTTCGTACGAGTGACCTTGAGTGGCTGTCGCCGCTCCTGACACTTGGAACGCGGCCGGGATCGCCAGCGCGAAGTACGACGTATCGACGTCTAAGCCATTGCTGGTCTCAATCTCGAACACGTAATTGGTTGTTGCCAGGAACGTGAACACATTGGGATCGATCACCGTAATGACGCCCGTGGAGCTGATCGCCAGCCCACCCGCCACAGCTTCCGAAACGAACTGGAAAGAATGGGTATCGCCATCATCGTCTAAGACCGGGACTGTCCCCAACACTTGGCCCAGTTCCAAAGGTTCCTGCACCACATACAGCAGATCCTGCGCATCCAGATCGTCGTCAATGCCCGACACCGTGATCGTCACGGTTGCCGTATCAGTCTCCAGCAGCGAATTGCGCAGCGTGTAAGTAAAGGAGTCGTTCGCCGACTGTGAGCCGTTCAGCGCCTGCAGCGTCTGCGAAGTCTGCGGATAGTAATCGAAGGTTCCATTCGATCGAACGACAACCTTCGCTCCCAACGCACTGGTCAACACGGCCGGAACTGGGGTTCTGCTTTGGCCGAGGTCAGTGATGTCGTTGGCATTCAACTCAAAGCCGGTCGAAGAGCTGAAAGGATCGGCGTCTTCATTCGTTGAATAGCTGTCGTTGACTGCCTCCGGCGGATCGACGAGCACGGTATCGGTACCGCTGTCGTAACCAGGAAACGCATCGACCGCAGCACCGCCTCGCAGTGTATCGTTGCCCGTGCCACCAGTCAGCGAGTCTTCGCCGTCGCCGCCCGACAGGCTGTCGTTGCCAGCTCCGCCTTCTAACGTGTCATTGCCCCCGCCACCCGTCAGCGTGTCATCGCCGTCGCCGCCGTAGAGTAAGTCGTTGGCAGCACCACCCGTGATCGTGTCGTTCCCGGTTCCACCGTAGGCGCGAATGACCGCGGCCACGTCACTATCGGTCGCGATTGTGTCATTACCGCCGTGCGTCTCGATGCGGAACTCCACACTCGACGTCAACCCCGTGATACCCGTCGTGTCGAGGTTGGTTTCGACGTGCGTATTACTCCCGCTCTTCGTGATCGTCACGGTGTCGGCAGCGGTATCGCTGCCATGAACGTGAATGTAGGTGGTCCCCGACGCACTTGTCTGGAAGATGCCACCTTCGAAGAGCAGCTTATTGTTGGCAGTGGTGGTGTCTCCCGTCACGGCTGTATCGTCGAGCACGACGAGCAAACGGTAGTCTGACAGGCTATTCACTCCGGTCGGAGTTACCGTTGCGGTCTGGGTGGCTCCCAGCGTCACGTTGCCCGGCGTGGTCGTTGAAGCAAGCAGTGTACCCGGAGTCGTGCCATCTGAAGTCGTATAGATCTTGAGGGGAATCGCGACCGGTGTTTGGCTCACGGTCACAACGTAATCAACCTTCCAGTTGGAGCCATCTGCGTAGAAGCCAGTCACCTCGACTTCTGGCGGCGGCGGTACGATGTACTCGTACGCGCCGATGTCGTACTGCGCCGTGCCGCTCGAATCACCATCCTGCGGACGCAACTCGTTGCGCTGATCCACGCCAGGCGCACCCGATGAGGTGCCCGCATCGATGGCTGGGCTATTGCTGGCCAGCGCGTGGGTATACGTCGGACCGCCATTGTTCGCGAGTGAACCGATCTGAGGGTTAACCCCCAGCTGGTTGCCTGTCGTGGTCCCGGTGATGAACGAACTGATCGAAGAGAGGCTGAAGAGGTTGTAGCCACCGCTGTTGATGGTGTGGCCGCCCGAGCCTCCCAGGTCTGCGGACGTGCCGCTGCCTGCGGTACTCCCCGCCATGATCGTGTTCTTCATCGCCACCGATGAGAAGCCGCCCACATAGAAGGCGCCACCCGCGCCCGACGCGCTATTGTTGGCGAACGTGCTGTTCACAGACGAAGACGTCGTGTTGCCGCTGCTGAGATAAACGCCGCCTCCCGTGGCGGCAGAGTTTCCAGAGACCGTCGAGTTCGAGAAGGAGATCGCAGAAGTCGTGTTCCACAGGCCGCCACCATTGCGATAGGCGCTATTACCCGAAAGTGTCGAGCGGACAAGACTGAGCGGTTGGTACGTAAAGATGCCGCCGCCTTCACCGAGATTGACGTTTGTGGAAGGGGCTGTGTTTCCAGAGACGGTAGACTCGGTTAGCGTGATCGCCGCGCTGCCACCAGTCCGATACAAACCGCCGCCCGTACCGGCCGTGTTGTTGCTAATCGTCAGTCCTGTAATGCCAACAGCTGATGAAGGAGCATTGACATACAAACCGCCGCCTTGGCGGACGGCTTCATTGTTGGTTATGGAGCCGCCAGTGATGGCAAGACTCACGCTACTCACTGCCACGCCACCACCATCTTGGCCCGCGTAGTTATCGTCGACCGCAACTGAATCAAGTGTGAGTGAACCGCCCGACATGTAGAGGCCGCCGCCATCGTAGCCGCTCGCAGTTGAATTACCCGAGATCTCGGAATTCGAGATCGAAACCGTCACGCCGTTCAAATACAGGCCAGCACCAAATCGCGACGTGTTGTTATCGCGGATGATCGTGTCGGTGATCGTAAGCGACCCGCCCGACGTTGCCGCGATACCACCTCCTTGATAGCCGATATTATCCTCGATAACGCAGTCGTCGATGGTGATCGTTGAGTTGTAGCCCTGGATGCCCGCACCCGAAGGACGACTCCCTGTGGAACCACCGTTTTTGATTGTCAAATCATTAAACGTCGCGGTCACTGTCCAATACGCATCGAACACCCGTCCTGTGTTGTTGGCATCGACGATCGTATTGGCTGCCGTATCGCCTTGAAACGTGATGCTCTTTCCCATCTCGGAAAGCTGTGGCAGCGCCGACGACAACACGTATGTGCCAGCCGCCAGATTGATAGTGTCATTCTGACCGTTGGAATTGGCTGCCGTGATCGCAGCTCTCAGACTACCCGCGGCGCCATCCGCTACACCCGCCGTCACATTGAACGTCGCCATCAGCGAACGGTCTTCGAGTTGCTCCAGCAACATCCGCCGCCGCACCAGTCTCTGTGCAGTGGCGGCCTCACGACGACGAGAGTTTTCCAGGCGGGAACCAACATCACGACGCGAAGAAGATCGATTCATGGTGCAATATCCTTATGCTTAAGCGCGCGACAACCCAGTTAACAAAAGAAATGACGACACTCGGACTTCAAACCCGAGTTACAGATAAGACACGCACTGATTGACAACTTGGGTCAATCAACTCGCAGAAAATCTGAAAAGAAAATATCAAACAAACCAGCTTCACGCCGGTCGAGTGAAATAATGACAACGCCAGCCTGTAACACATTCACGGCGTTCATTCCGTTAGCTGCATATCATGCAGCTTGATCCCTCAGATCGCCCCAGTGCATCTTTGATGCGGCGTAGGTTCTACTGACTCTCAAGCGTGAATGTCAACTATTTGAGAGAGATTATTTCACAAAAGCTTGCGAGTAACCTTAAGTACTCCGTGGAGTCTGACAAGCAATGTCACCTCAGTGCGTCAACGTGTCGCATATCTTAGAGCCTATCTCAAAACGACTAGCTGGGCAGTATGAAACTCCATTTGATCAATAGAGCTTCATGATCTCCCCGTCCGCACGATTTCCAAGCTGGCGTAACGTTTGTGGATCAATCTGCAGCGACAGAAACCTCGTGCAGCCATCAGCAAGTCCGATGTTCACTCCACCCGGGTGATAACTCCCAAAACCGCCCACATAGAGTGGTCCGAGTTTTTGCTTGTCGCCGCCAAGTGAGTTCCCCGCGGCCAGGTATGCCTCTCCGGTTTCCAGTGCGCCCGTGTTCCGCAGCGTGGCGCGAGTTCCCGAGACCCATCCCAAGCCGTCCGGCGAATCGAGCATCTCACCAATCAACAAGGTCGACGAGCTGCCGTCGAAAATCTGCGAGTGCCGTACCTGGCTGTTGAGAAAGAGCAAGCCGCGATTGTCTTTGTCGATCGGAGCTTCGGCATCGTGATGACAGCCGGCATAGTTGCTGCGGGCAATCGTTCCGGCCTGGTTCGTCATCGGCACGCCGTCCGAGGCGCATTGCAAGACGCGGATCTGTGCTCCTCGTACGGGTGCGTTCACATCGGCATAAGCGCCGTCGGCTTCATGGAAGCGTTTGGCCAGCGCTCTTTGTTCCAGGTAAGGGAGGATCTTCACAATCCAGCTCACATGAGTTCCCTTGGCTTCATTCCGCACCGGCCCCTCGTCGTTGACAGTGCCCGGCGGAAGCTTTTCAAAATGGAATTCGAAGTTGTGCACGGCGAGTCCCAGTTGCGTGACGTTATTGAGGCACGAAGTGCGCCTCGCCGCTTCTCTCGCAGCCTGCACTGCGGGCAGCAGCAGAGCGATCAGCACACCAATGATGGCGATTACCACGAGTAGCTCGATCAGCGTGAATGCTCGGCGGTTGGAACGGGTGACCATGGTCTTCTCCTCGGCGATCGAATGAATTAATTGGTATTAGTTGGGATGGAAAGAGTGCGCGAACGGCGGACAGAAAATTCGCTGTCAGCCGGATACTCAGCGTCGATGTGGATTTGCACGCGCGAATCGGCGGTGGCCGGCGTGACTTCGATGACGAGGCGTCCTGGCCCCTGATCGATAATGTCGGCTGCAGAAAACTCGTGCGTTTCGCCGCGGTAATCGGGCTGTTTGGCAATCTGAGTCAAGGCTCGATCGATCCCGGCTTGGAGCAGCAATTCACACTGCCGCAAGTCACGCTCGGCATGCAGTTGCCGAGTGCTCTGCAGCGCTGCCAACAGCATCGTGCCCAGCAGCGACATGATCACCAGCAGGCACAGCAGGGCCACGATGAGAATTGCTCCGCGACGATTGTGGCGCAACGTTTTACTCATCATTGGTCTCCGCATGCTTAGCTGCGCGCAGCCGATTGTCTGGCAAAGCAGCTTCGATCTGTGCGTAGACCGGCGGCACGTCGATGAAGGGCTCATCATCGGTTCGGATCGAAAGCACAATCAGTCGTGGACGAGGACGCTTGATTTCCAGCTCAATCTCGCGTGGTAATGAAAATGTCTCGCGCGATTTGACGTCGTTGCCGCTGAGTTGCACTCGCTGGAATTCGGTTTTCTGATGGCGATACTCGATTACTGAATCTGGCAACACGAGCCGCAGTACAACGCCGGCCGGGAGTTTTGTAGGATCGACTTCGGCATCCGCAGCAGTGTGCACATCGTTGCGAACGATTTGATCGAGACGGAGCAGCGTACGCTGCAAATCAGCATCGGCTCGTGAGCGAATTTGTGCCTGCATCACGCGCTGCAACAAGGCAGCGCTCAAGCTGAGCAGCACAGCGCATCCCGACATAACCACGATTAGTTCCACCAAACTAATACCGCGTCGATGTTTCATGGCGATGACTCCTCAGGGAAGAGCCAAGTCGTCAAACGCACTGGCGCTGCTTGCCGGTTAACTTCGTCCCACGACAGTTCGAGCGCGACATGCTGACCGAACGACGACGTGCTCAGTTCGCCGCGGATAACAACCCCCGGCAATCGCTGCACGGCAAATTCCGACGGCGTTAATCGTTCGACGGCCGTGGGCAATTCCCCCGTTGCCAACAGACTCAAGCTTTCCATCTGGTTGGAAATTTCCGCCATTGCTATCCGGTGGTGCCGCTGAGCAACCATCAGCCGGTTGTGCGCGACAATCAAAGGAGCGGCCGCGACCAGCGCTGCACTGAGCAGCGTGAAGGCCACCACTACTTCCAGCGAACTGGTTCCCTGGCGTCGATTTTTGAATCGGAACAAACGACTCACAGCAACCCTTCCAGAAGAGTGACCAGGGGCACGAATAGCAGGCTGGCTTGAAAGATGACCAGGCCAGCCATCAGCAGCACGAATGCGGGCAGTAAGAACTCCCCTACCTTTTCCAGGCGCGCGGCGACGCGGCGCTGTTTGACTTCGACGAGTTGTTCGAGCGCCCAAGTCGGCGATCCTTGTTGCTCGGCCACAACGATCAAGTTTGCCTCGGCGGGCGAAAGCAAGCCAACCTGCGACATGCTTTGCCAAACCGGCAATCCCTGCTCGACGTCGTTGCGGACCACGAGCAACTCATGGCGCAACTTTGGATCTGGGTGAAACTGGGCGAGTGTCGATAGTGCCCCTGGGATTGGCCGACCGGCTGAGGCGGCAACTTGCAATTTCTGCAGCACATCGGCAGCACGCCATTCGCGCAAGAAGCGAAAGAGGCTGCCGGCGAGCGACCAGCGGAGCAGACGTCCCATGCGAGTCGAAAACAGCCAAATGATCACAATCAACAAGAGTAGCGCCGAAATCAGCAGCAGGTTCGAGTACGGCTCGAGCGAATTCACAGACCAGGCAAATATGGCTGGCCTGCGTCTGCCAAAATCGCTGAAAATGCGATCCAGGCGCGGCAGGATCCGTAACTGGCCAAACAGAATCAACGCCAGGCTAATGGGCAGCACAGTGCCGAAATAAATGAACATGCTGCGGAAATATTGCCAAGCCTGGAACCCGACGGCAGCGGGATGAACGAGGCTGGCGCGAACGGCTGCCGTGCGCGTGCCTGATTGAGCGTCGAATCGGAGCGTCAGAATGTCTTCATCTCGGAGCACACCCGGCACAGCTTCGGCCGCATCCGCCACAGAACGCCCACCAGCGATTAGCCTGGCCAAACGCCGCACGCGAAATTGTTGCAGCCCTGATTCGTCATCGGCCCACTGCTCGAGCAACGGCGCGAGCGGCAAGTTCTCCTCTTGAGCAACCGCAATGAGCCGCAGTAATGCTCGCTGCTGCGCGAACGTAGTCGTCCACGGCCAGAAGAGCGTGAACGACGACGCACTCGTCGCCAGTCGAAAAAAAGTGGGGAACCAGGTATCCATGATCAAGCAAGTGCGTGTAACAGACTGAATAGCGGGAGAAACAAAGCGAACGCGACGCCGCCAACAATCAAGCCGACAAGGCAGATCGCTAGCGGCTCGACAAAACCTCGGGCCCATGACAGTCGCCAACTCATTCGTTCGGCATAGCTCGCGCCGATTTCACGCAGCAAGCGCATGCGGCCGGTTTTCGAGTTGGGAGTGACCAGGGCGTAATGCACGGTGCGCGTCAGCACACGTCGATTCTTTTCACAGGCTTCTTCGGTTGAGCTGGTCAATCCCGCGGCAACTCGTACGGCCGCGCGCTGAATCGGGCCGCTGCCGGTCGCCAGGCCTGCAAGACGCAACGCATGTTCAGGGCTGACCTCTGCTTCGAGCAAGTCGGCAGTGAATTGCGCGAAGCGAGCAATTGCCGTCGAGTGACCAATCCACAGCGCGAAGCGATCGGCCCACGATTCGCGCAACGCCGGCGACAACCAACGGCAGGCGCGATAAAGACCGAAGCTGAGCAATCCGCCAACAACGATCACCACCAGAACCCGGCCGCTGGTGATCCACTCCGAGATCACCAGTACCAAACGCGTGGGTAGCGGAACGCGAATGCCGAACCCATCGAAGATGTTGCGAAAAATGGGGATGACGATGATGCTAAGTCCGATCAGCACCGCTACTGCCAAGCTTATCAGCAGCAATGGATACGCCAGGGTCTGCCGCCACTGCCGGCGTAGTTGCTCGGCTTGTTCGGTCTCGCGGAGAAACTCGCGCAGGATCCGGCCAGGATCGCGCGAGGCAGTTGCGGCGCTCAACAGCGGTATCCAATAGCCAGGAAGCGATTGCAGGGTGGCCATGGCATCGGCGGGAATGTTGCCGCGCTCGAGCGTACTCGTCAGCAGTTCCAATTGCCGGCGACGCTGTCCAACTGGCAACTCTTCCACAAAAGCTTTGAGTGGCGGCAGAAGTTCACGGCCGCGCTCGAGCAATTTTAAGAGTTGCTGTTGCCAGGCGACTTGGTCCTCGACACTCGATACTGCCAATCCGGCTTGCTCCGAGACCGCCATATCGACCAGCGCTTGAACGGCCAGGCCCTGCGCTGCCAGCTGGCTCAGTGCGTCCGCAAAGCCGTCCGCGGTAATCTCACCGCTCACTGGCTGCTGGTTGGCGTTCAGGGCCTGGTATCGATATTGAGGCATTGGACTTTCGTGCCGAGGAGCTTTTAGCTCGCTGCGATCGAGCGCAGCAAATGGGCCAGGGGTACAAACAAAGCCAGGGCATAGAGGAGTGTCACACCACCGCCGAGCACCGCGCTGAACACGATAGGAACGGCAATTCGCATTCGCGAGATTCGCCTTTGCGCCGCTTCGTAATACAGATCGGCTGCCAAACGCAACGCACTTACGCGATCCAGCAGGGGCTCACTCCGAAAGAGGGCCCAGCGCAGGAATGGAGGCAAGTGCACGAACGCGTCTTCGACGGCAGTGTGTGCGTTGCGCGTCATCGAGGCCGCACTCGCGCCGAGGCTGCGAGAAAAAATCGGATCGTTGCTGGTCTCGATGTTGAGCCGCAGCGCACTCTCAAACGGCATTCCTGCTGCCAGCAAATTAGCGATCGAGTCGGCGAAGGCGCTGCATTGTTGTTCGCGAATGACGCGTCGCATTCCCGGCAACCATGCGCCTGCTTGCTGCCAGCCGCCTGAGTTCGATTGGCGCCGGAGCAACCAGACGATCAAACTCAGCAGCACAGGCGGCAATGCGATCCAATATGGCAGCGTTATTCGCAGGCCAGTCAGCAGGCGCAGGGCCCAACCCGTGGGGATGCGTAGATTCCCGTACAGTTGCTCGAGCGTAGGCACAAGATACAAGCAGAAGAGCGCCAATCCGCAATAAGCCAGGCTGCAAACAATCAGAGGATAGGTCAGCGCTCGCGACAGTATTTGTGCAGAGTTCTCACTGGAGTTGGCTAGTCGCTGCGGCCTGCTGAGGGCGCCGCCACGATCGTTGCTGTTCGCGCTGATCTGCAACAACAAATGGTAGGCAGGCGTGAGGCGTTCTTCGGCAGCCAGCGATTGCTCTAGCGTTTGCCCAGCTTCGACGCGGCGCGAAACGGCAGCGCTCACCTCGTGCAGCGTTGTCGGCAGTTCCGCATTGGAACGAACTAAATCGCGACTTAGCGGAACCTCTGCAGCCGCCATCGCTGCGAGGCGATCGTTCAACGCAATGATGTCTGGAAGTGTTGCCGTCTTCATCGGACGCCGCGTCTCGCTGGTACTCAACCGCCATGGACTGATTAGCGGATGCGCGACGGGCGCCAATTTGTCTAAGAATTTTGCTGATTACTTCGGCGACGGCAGCACAGCTGCCTGGCGACGGCGAAGTGCAGTGAAGCGGTCAACCGCGTGCCAGCCAGGATTCTCCTGCTGAGCGATCGACGAGGGAGCGCCCATGATTTCAAAATCACGCGAGGGCTCCAGACGCAGGTGACCAACAAGCAAGATGCAAAGCGCGATGTTGAACATCACAAACCAGACCCAGTTTTGCACACGCCATTCAGCGCGCGCCAAGCGGGCCTGCTCGAGTACCGCAGGCAGCAGATCGTCAGACGGCTGGACATATTCGCCGGCGGAGCGCAGCAGTTCCTCAATTTCGTTCGCTTCGAATTCAAAGTTATCCATGCCGCACCCTCGTGGGTTGCTTGGTCAGTCGGCTGGTCAACTTGGCGATGCCATACTGATACCGGCTGGCAACCGTATTCAGCGAGAGTTCGAGAATCTCGCCGATTTGGGCGAATGTCATCTCCTCCCAGATTTTGAGAACCACCACTTCGGCCTGATCAACCGGCAGCGATCGAAGAGCAGCCCAGACTGCGCGATGGGATTCTTCGCGTTCAGCCTCATCAATGGGACAGCGCGTGATCAAATCCGACAAATCGCCGGCTGCGGTGCAGCGCTTTTGCCGTCGGTGGATGGCGATGACTTCGTTGCGAACCATTCGCAGCAGATAAGCCCAGGGACAGCCGACGTCCTTCAATTGCTGCGGGCTCGTAGCCAGCCGGGCCAGAACTGCTTGCACCGCGTCTTCGGCGTCGTGCTGGTGATAGGATACAGTTACCGCGAACCGCACAAGTCTTTGCGCAGTCAAGTCATACAGCATTCCCAGCGCAGCAACGCCCGTCACCGCCAACTGGTCGGTGCACTCACGAACTCGCGCGGAAAAAGCTTGGGTCGCACTCATGCGCCCTACATGATGCGCGACCACAGCAGATTTGTCTAAAAATCTTCTGCGAACTGCTTACCCGAGGATCTGGGCAAGTGCATCGACCGCGGCCTTGGCCTTCTCCAACCCGCCGATCTGATCCACAAGCTTTTTCACCTGGATCAATTGCTGCAGGCCATCCACAGGAACCGCCATCGGTTTCCGGCCTCGCTTGCCAACCTTGCCGCCCTTCTTCTTCGCATTAGATAGGACCGTGCTGACAAACTGAGCGAAGATGTCGAATCCGGATTTGCTCAACGCCTCAGACACCTCTTTCGGATTGGCGGCTTTGTAATCGCGGATAGCGGCGGACTTGTTAGGGCCTGACTTTACCTCGCGGCCCCTGATCGATACTCCAAAGTTTAGGCATGTAACTAAACCAACCTTACTTTGGCAATTTGATTGCAAGCTATTCGTCGACCGGGCGGGATATTTGTTTGCAGTTCAAAAAGACTCATCGCCTGCGTGACAGTCCAGTACGCGAGGAATGTCCGTTTGGATTAATGTCACTGAACTCATTGCTCCAGTTTGAAATGAGTTGCAAAAGTGCCGAATCATTTAGCGTGCCGCTGCTCGCTCCTTGTTGACTCACTTCAGGGGTTTGTGAGTTCACAATTTGTGTGTTCTCTCCACCGAAGACGTGGTCACTCTCCGTCAATTCTCCTGTTACAACGACGGCCGATGCAAATGGAGAGGCGTAGACAAAGTCCTCTCCTCTCAAGGAATCAATTGCGACTCCAGCTGCTACGAAGTCCCCGAGGTGTTGGCGTCCGAGACGCACTCGAAAGCGGCCATCGAGCAGCTGTCCAACGATAATACTATCGTCTCCGTCTGTCCCTGTGATGAGAAGGTGATCCCCGGATAGCCTGGCTTGGCCCTGCTGAGAGCCCCCTGGCTCCCGGCTTTGAACGGTGAGACGACCATCGATTGGGTCATTCGGATCGTCCGTCGGCGCCGGAATCAGCGTGAGGAAACCTTCGTTGAGCTGAGTTGTTCGATAGCGAGAACTTGCGGCGAGATTGATAGCGAATGATCCCGAACGTGCGTCTGACTTCACGTTTGCATGCAACTGAACGAGTTGCCCGCGGAATACGCCCTCGATCGGGCTCGTGCCTGCCAGCGAAAGGTCGATCCGACCTGCGAGAGGATTGATCTGTGAAGAAATGGACCAGCCCCGACTCGCAATGAGGCTACCCAGCGCAACCTCAGTGATCTCTAGCACCGAGGGATCGAAGTATATGACCAGATCGGCCGACATCAAACCGTTGCCTGTGAGGTTTACGATGCTATCGATGTCGACGGGAATAACCAGTGATTCACCTGGTGACGCGGCCAACGTTTGCGGCACGGAAAGTTTCGGGTCTGGTCCTCCCTGCACCAAGGAAACAGTTGGCAGCGGCGCGGGAACTTCTGCAACGGATATGCCTACAGCTGTCCGCATTGCGTATGACACATCTTGGGCCGTTATGTCGCCGTTTCCAGTGATGTCTCCAATGAGATTTGGGTCGAGCAACTTGAATTGCTCGAAGCCGTTATCGATGCCAACAGAAACCCGTGCGAGATACGAAGCATCTTGTCCAGTGTAGGTGCCATTCCCGGTCACATCGCCGAAATATGCAACTACGAGCACCCCGTCGTCGCCAACTGCAGTCAGCGCGCCTCCGTTGACGGCAACATTGCCAAGGTTGAGCGTGCCCTTGGTGCGATAGCCGGCAGTTGCCGGGACCACAGCCGTGAACGCGCCCAGCGACAATCCGCCTGGAGTAGTGCTGAATGTCGTTCCTGCGCTGATGTCCATAACCACAGAGCCCGCCGCGCTGAAATGAGGAGTGGCGACTACCCCTGCGGCAGCCAGTACCGGATTCAAAGAGAAGGAAGTGACGTTCAGCAGCGCCGGATCGTAGCGTACATCCGTGAGCAGCACAGTCACTACGCTGGTGCTCGAAAGACCACCACTGTCGGTGACTCGCACCGTCAGCGCAAAGCTGGAAACGGACTCGTAGTCCAGGAGCACGCTATCGGCCACCCTAATTGCGCCAGTGTTCGCGGTAATCGTGAAAGCACCGGTCAGATTTCCGGCTGTAATTGCGAAAGTCCTCGAATCTGCCTGGTCCATGTCGAACGCGAGGACAGTGCCGACCAATGTGCCATTGGGCGAGTTTTCGGCGATTGAAAATGATTGCGAGGCAACGATAGGAGCCTCATTGAGGTTCGTAACGTTGATCGTCACATTATTTGTCGCAGTCAACCCACCGGCGTCAGTCACGGAAACCATCAAGACATACGTCGGCCTCTCCTCAAAGTTCAGCAGTGAGCCATTTGTGACCGTGAGCAATCCCGTGGTGGGGTGAATCGCGAAAGCGTTAGATGAATTTCCGCCAGTGATTGCGAAAGTCTTGGTATCGCTGATGTCGACGTCGCTGCTGCTGACGGTGCCGACAACACTGCCGTTCACGGTGCCCATTGTCTGGTCGACAACAGAGACCCCATCGATGTAAATGCCGCCGTCACCGATCGGAATCGTCGATAGAAATTGCAAAGTGGTGCTTGAGCCAGCAGCGGTAAAGTTGACCGCATGAAGCGTCCAATTCAGGCCTAAGCTGTTAGATGAGCCATGAGAAATAGAGAACGCCGGAACTAGGTCGGTCGAATTGTTTCGAATGCTAACGAGCGCAGTCGCAGGATTGGACGGACTTGTCCACACGTAATTGTTGGCATAACTAAACGTCAAGGAGTACGAGTGGCCGGGAACCGTTGCCAGCACTTGAGAAACGCCGCCGGTTCCCTCGCCGTTCAGATCCACGAATTGTTCACCATCGAATGCCGGACCGGCGCCCGAAGTAGAGTCCTCCCCGATTACTTCGACGCTGCCTGTTCTTTGCCAGCCGAAAGGAAGGCCATTTGCCGGATTCGTATGGGGATATTCGAAGGTCCCGTTAACTACGATCGAAACACTCTCTGGAATCGAGAAAGTTTGTGCGGCGATCATCGGAGACTCATTGACATCGGTAACGGTGATGACCACTGGCTTAGTGGCGGTCAATTGTCCTGCTGATGCAACCACAACGATGTCGTAGGTATTGTTGAATCCAGAGTCGACGGGATTCTCAAAGTTGGGAGGTGCTACGAATGTGATTGCTCCCGAACTGCCATTCACCTGGAATCGCGCCGCATCGACTCCAGAAATGCCGTAGGCAATCGTACCTCCCGGGCCGAGGAACTCGGCATGAATCGTGTAAGCGGCCGCCACGCTGTTTTCTGGAATACTCGCCGTTGCACCGCTCGTGATTTCGATTTGTCCGCCAGCGAGAGTGATCGCAGCGTCATTGCCATCGCCTCCTAGATAAGTGATATAGGCAGGCAAGCCGCTTCCCAGGAAGTTCGAACTGACAAGCGTGCCCTCGGTTAGCACGGTGCCCGGAACAAGACTACTCCCAGCTCCTGCCACAAAAGTCCCGACAATCGGGTCGCTAGAGTCGTTAACGACGAACACGAATGTAGAGTTTGGCGCGGGTGCATAGCCATTGAATGAAGACAGGTTGAGTGTAGCGCCAGCAGAAAGAGAAATGGTGCCGTTCACGATCAATTTGTCGTAAGACGCGATTCCGCCGAGCTCAATGTTTAGTTGACTCGGGCTGCCCATTTGCAACCCTGAGAGTGCAGAATGGTTTACCGTCAACGTACCGATCATGCCGTTGCCCGGTGAAATAGTACTCAGGGAACTTGCATTGAGTAAATTGTTGAGCACCCCCGTTCCGCCCACAGTTCCGCCGGTCTGCGCTAGAGTTTCGCTTGTGTCCGCGAGCGAACCGTTGATTCGCAATTCGCCTGCGTTCACCAACGTGTTACCCGCATACGTGTGAGCGGCTGTCAAAATTAAGCTGCCAGCACCTTCCTTTATCAGGCGGAAGTTGTTTGCATTCGTAGTGTTGCCACCGAGGACACCGGTGTAAGTCGAATTGCCGGTTTGTTGAACTCGAAGCGTTGTGGCGGTCGCAGATCCGGTCGTTAGGCCGGCGCTTCCAGACAATCCGCCACCCGTCACCAACGTGAGGTTGCCCTCATAGCTGATTGCGGAAGTGACGTTGATCGTGCCACTACTCGGAACCCCAATCTGGAGTGTTCCCGCAGTAACGCGATCAATCGCAGCATCAGTTAGCCCAAGAACTAAGGGGCTTCCAATCAAACCGTCGTCGCCTCCTAAATTGATCAGAGTGCCTGCAGTCCGCGGCTTGAGAGTGACGAAATTGGATCCCGCATTGATGGATGTGCTGGGCAGAAAATCCATCGAATCCCCGACTAGGGTCACCATCGCGTTAGCTGACGTCCCCAATATTCTGCCAGTGTTTTGCAGTGAAATTGCGGGACTAGTAGCGCCGCTCCCGCTGATCCCAGTGATTTCGATTGCCCCACCGCTAGAACTGACCGTCGCGGCAGAGTTTTCGATGAAGACTCCAAAATTGGTATTTCCAGCCCCCGTACTGTTCCCGCCATTTCCCGAGACAGCAACAGTTGAACTGGCCACAGTGCCAGTGCTCGTGATTGTCCCGCCCGACAACAAGTAGACGCCGAAATTGTTGAAGCTGTTGCCGGTCCCTCCCCCGGTGCCTTGTACGACTACAGAACTGAACGCCGAGATTAGTCCCGAGGAACCGCGGACAAGCACACCGTAGTTGTCCGAACCGACCGCTCCACTCAGATTTCCTCCGTATCCCTTGACGGTGACGGCCGCCGCCGTACTTTCGATCACTCCGCCCATTGCGTGGACGCCGTAGTTGTTCCCGCTACCACCGCCACCCCCTCCCGTTCCCTCAACGAGCAACGCGCCACCATTTGATCTGATGAACGCGTCAGACTGTTCAACTACCACTCCGTTGTTACTGCCACCATTGCCATTGAAATTGCCGCCGTAGCCCTTCACAGTGACCGTCGCTGTCGACATGCTCCCCGCGCTAGAGATTCCTGCGCCGGAGAGGAGGTACACGCCAAAATTCGAGTTGCCGCCGCCACTTCCCCCAGCCCTCCCCTCCACGAGGATTGCGCCGCCAGTCGACATCACTTGCCCTTGGGATCCTCTCACGAAGACGCCGTAGTTGTTCGACGAGTTGTCCCCGCCACGACCTTTGATGGATAAGTTACCGTTACCGACGTTGATCGTTCCACCGATGATCTCGATACCAACAAAGGATCCGGTCGACGGAGCAACTTGCTGATTGGCACTCAACGACAGGTCACCACTTGCTGTAGTGATACTCGCAAATAGGCCCAGCGAAATGTTTCTCGTCGTGGTCAATGAGATCGATCCGGTCCCACTAGCTATGAGATCGCTCGTACTACTCGGCAAACTGATCGTTCCGCCGGCATTGACGACAAGACTCTTGTTGAGTGCCATCAGGATGCCTTGACTCGAGGTTAGCTGTGCGCTTGTGACCAGCGTCAGGTCATTCACCGATGTGAGTTGCGCGCTCACGACAATCGCTCCAGTGCCTGAGTCACCAATTTGGACTGTTCCCGCCACCACGGAACCGAGCTCGCCATCGGTCAATCCCAACGCACCAGATCCACTCCCAGCAAGAACATCAGCTCCTCCTAAATCGATCGCGAATGCGGCAGTCTTGGGCCTGAGAACGACTGGACTGTTGCCAGCGTCGATCGAGGTTGAAGAAAGGAATTCGATCGAATCAGCAGTCACGGTGATCACTGCAGACGCTACACCGATGAACTTTCCGCCAAGCTCTGTGCGAACTGCGGAACTGGTTGCCCCACTTCCGCTCGTCCCGGTAACTGCAATTGCACCTCCTGCGGAAGAAATCTGCGCAGCTGCAGCAATCAGCGAAACACCAAAATTGCGCCCGCCGCTCCCGGAAATATTGCCGCCGCCGCCCATAACATTCACAGGTGCCGCGGTGCCCTCGCTAGTAATCGCTGCACCGTTGACGACCAACACTCCGATGTTGTCGGTGCTCGCTCCAGCTCCGCCACCGTACCCTTCAACGGAGACAGAGCCGCCACTCGAGCTTATGTGGGATGCCGGCCCGACAACTACCACTCCATCGTTGAATCCGCCCGTGCCCGTGGTATTGCCGCCAAATCCCCGAACAGTGACAGTGGCCAACGGCCCGGAGCTGTCAATCACGCCCACTGCGTCGAAATACACACCGTGATTGCTAGTGCTCGCCCCCACCCCGCCTCCTGTTCCTACAACAAGCACAGCTCCCGCACTGGAGGTAATGTGTGCGGCAGGCGCCGATAGCACGACACCATGGTTCGTATACCCACTTGTGCGCCCACCAGTGCCCGTCACGGTCACGGTAGACGAGGTGCTGGTACCGCTGCTGCTGATCGTGCCGCCGAGTTGGACACCGAAATTGCCGATCCCGCTTCCTGCTCCACCGGCAGTTCCTTCGATGGCGACGGCTCCGCCATTCGACGAAATGCGAGCGTCGGCGCGCGGAACAAAAACTCCAATGTTGCTATCGCTGTCGGATCCAGTTGTGTTCCCACCGATACCTCGGACAGTCACCGTCCCGCTAGCGCTCGCATTGAAAATCGTTCCTTCGACAAAAACTCCATGGTTTGAAACGCTGGTCCCGTTTCCTCCCCCGGCCCCATCCACTGCGATCGCACCGCCTTGCGATGTGATCAGAGATCCGCTCGATTCTAGAAACACGCCATGATTGAGATTCGCACTGCTTGTGCCACCTCGCCCCTTAACGGTTACGCTTCCGACACCCGTGCTTTTGACTTGAGAATTTGAGATTTGGACGCCGACGAACGAACCAGCAGTCGGGGTAAGTTGCTGATTTGCGAGAAGTGATAAGCTTCCGTCGAATGTGCTTACGCTAGCGCCGCTATGAACTTCGATATTCCTGCTCGTAGAAACACTCAGATAGTTCGATCCTGAAAGAGCGGTCGTGCCCTCGAATACAATCGAGCCGGCTGCAGGATGATCGAGAACGACCGCGATGCCACTTGCAAAGCTGTTCGATCCGCTATTAGCGAATGTCACTGAGGCGTTAGCATCGGCGTCGAAAATATTGATCGCTGAATACTGGGCTAGATCGTTCAGACTCAGGGTCGAACTCGAGAACGCCGAAAAGTCTGCGACTTGACTGACTCCGCCATTCACAAATGTCTGATTGCTGATAAATGAATAGTTGCCCCCTGCGGACGATAAGGTCAGCCCTTCGTTTGCACTCAGCGTCATCAATAGTGTCGGTCCACCTGAGTCGCTTAATGTTGCCAAAGGAAGTCGAGTCTCCAGAGACTCGAGGAACAGGCGACGTGTGCGCGCAATGCAACTTCGGCGATTTAACATGGTTCAACCCATCTGCAATCAAGAGAAAAATGAGGCGGGGTTTATTCGCAGTGGGCTTCAAGTGAGGCCACTGAGTGAAGGCAGCTCGTTCCTAAGTCGCCTTCTGTGGTAGGAGCACCGGCGTCCAAACCGGCTGGGAGTCTCGATAATCCTCCGGTTGGGTTTCTTATATGACGCCATACCTTGTCAAATAAATGAATTGCGGAATCGAAATATATTATATGGTTCGTTTGCTATTATTAAAGAGACGGATGTGTTAAGACCGCATGAACTTATCGCCGCTAGCATGTGCCTGCTCTCATCACCTTTCGGGACGCGTCATGCCGCTCGTCGATTAATCGTTTCTAAAGATTTTACTTTCGCAGCAATGGAGGCTCGTGATGTTGCCCAACCTTCCCAACGGACATCTCTACCAGTGGATTACCACATGCGGCACATTGCTGGCCGTGGCCAGCGCGATAGGCATCTGGAGCAATTCCGCCTATTTCAATCGATCGCTTCGTGAGAATGTTGGAAATCTACTGCGTGCGCAGCAGCAGCAAGGATTGGAGAAAGAGTTCTGGGAAAAACATCTCGCGACGGAGTCGAGAAATGCTTACTTCGCTATGAACTCGTGTGCAGTATTCACGTTCGCAGGGCTGTTAATCGCAGGCATCGGCGGGTACTTCTGGTACACGAAGGTGCAAAAATTTGAGGATGAGCAGCGAGCACGTGAGGCTGTTCGGCTGACCCACGAAGTTGATCAGATCACCGGCAAGAAGGAACTGCACTTGCCGTAGTTCGCACATTAATACGGCGCGAGTCGTTTGAGACCTCTAAAACCAGCGCTGGGTTGATTAGTTTGCCGAAGTCTTGCCATTTCAATCAACGTGGTGGAATGTTGGTCGGGCGCAACAGCGGGAATAGATGATTCCGGGATTTTTAGCGCCCGGGGAGGTCTGGTAAAAATTCTGCCAGGCCGACTCTACGCGAGCACGGATCTTTACTGAGTCGGTCATTGCCCTCGAATTGACTTCTTCGGCGCGTAGATTGATTCATTTTTCATAGTACAGTGGCGCTAGGCTCTCTAATCAGCCGCAACTGACGTATCGGAACACCGTTCTTCTCGACACACCAAGTGCCTGGGCAATCTCCGCTGGCTTCCAGTCCTTCGCCAGCATCTCTTTCGCTCGCTCCAGCTTGCCTTTCGTTGTTCCCTTCTGGCGGCCCTTGAACGCGCCCTTCTTCTTTGCAACCTCGATGCCTGCGGCTTGTCGCTCGCGGCGAAACTCCAATTCGATTTCCGCCAAACCGAGCATAACTGCGGCAATCATGCGTCCCACCGGGCCGTTCAGCTCGATTTGCTGGGTGATGACAACGATCTTCAGACCTCGCTCGCACCAGTCGGCCAAGAGATTCACCCCATCACGCAACCGGCGCGAGAGGCGATCAAGCTTCCAGCCAACAATTGTCTTCACCTTGCCGCTGAAGATATCCTTCTGCAGCCGCTCAAATTCCGGTCGAGCTAACGTCTTGCCGGTTTCGTAGTCCCGGTACCATTCGATGTCACTCGATTAATGCATTCGCGTGCGAGGGAAGTTGATCAACCGGCTCCAAACTGCCGGCTCAATCCTCGCAAGGCTTCCCGCTGGGCCATCGCACGACTTTGCTCCGATCCGCTGGCGCCGGGAACTCCATCCTGATTGATCGTCGTAAAACGACGCCAGTGCCACAGGTGGCCATCCTCTTGAACCTCGGCGATCGTGCGGCCGTCGGTCACGTACCGATAACGGTTCTGGCCTGGTTGTTTTTGCCACATCTTCTAACCCTCGCTCTCACCTCTTCACTTCGTTCTGACAGTCAGTTTATTGGGCCAGCGTGACAAGGATTCAAGCGGTCGTCTTCGCGGTTAAGCGTCCTTGCCTTCTTGCTCTTCCGATCGCGTTCGCGTTGTAGCTGGCTGTCAAGAGTTGTGGCTTTTTTTCGTGACGACGCAGCCGTGTCTATGCAGCTAGCGTGATTGCGCGAGATAGCCCGCGCTGAGATCTGCCGTGACGATCGTTACTCGGTCGCGGCCGGCGGCCTTCGATTGATAAAGGGCTTTGTCAGCTTGGGCGATGAGCTCGGGCGGCGCTGCATAGCCATTCTCCAAGCAGCTGACGCCGAGGCTCATCGTGACGGCGCCGTGAGGCCATTCGGCAGCCCGCATGGCTTCGCAAATTCGGTTGGCGACAACCTCCGCCCCGGCGAGCGATGTTTGGGTGAGGATCAGGGCAAATTCTTCGCCACCGTAGCGGGCCACGCAGTCGGAGGCTCTGCCGTGCTTTTTCAAGATGGCGCCTACCTGCGCCAAGACTTCATCGCCGGCCTGATGACCGAACGTGTCATTGTATTTTTTGAAATGATCGACATCGCCCAGAATGAGTGAGAGCTGATTGTCGTAGCGATGCGCCCGGCCGAATTCCTTGGCCAGGAATTCTTGAAAGTGCCGATGGTTGTTCAGTCCCGTCATCGCATCGGTGGAGGCGCGGGTTTTCAACTCCTCCGAAAGCGTCGCGTCGCGCAGCGTCGCCGATAACACGCCGGCCATGAATTGCAGTGTGTGCTCGTCATCCGCGGTGAACGCGTTCACGCGCGACGAGGCAACTTTAAGCACGCCGACGATCTCGCCCAGGTGCTGCAGCGGCACGACGATCATCGACCGCACGCCGACTTTGCGGCAGGCGTGCTTGTCGACACGCGCGTCGGCTTCTGTGTCGTCGCAGCGAATCATATGGCGAGACGCGATGCAGAGGCCGGCCAGGCTTCCTTCGGTCTGCATGCGAAAGCCGATGAAGGGTTCCATCGTGCCGCTGGCGGCCTGGTAGACCAGTTCTTTTCCTTCTTGCATTTCGACGACCACGCCGTCGGCTTGAGTGATGTCTTGCGCGCGACGTGTGATCACTTCCATCGCCCCCTGATAGTTGAGGCGCTCGTAGATAATGTCCTGCTGCACTTGGGCGATTTTCGCCATGCGCTCGGCCAGGTTCCGCTGAGTCTGCGCCTTCTCGCGCTCGAACGTCAACAGTTGCTCACGCACATTCGCTTCGCTGCGCGACAAGCGGAAGGCATACAGCGCCAGCAGGTAGACAACACCGATGGTGACCAGAAACTGATATTGCGCGGCCCGCACGGCTTGTTGCCATTTCACTTCGCGGGCCTTCAGCAACTGCTCCTCTTCGGAACTCATTTCGCTGATGCGGTCGGCAATCTCCAGATAGTTCGCCGCGCTGTCGGTTTCGGCACTCACCAGGCGTGTGGAGATGGCTTGCCAGAGCGGCTTGATGCGCTCTTGTTGCGCAGAATTGTCGGCCGTCAGATCGGCCAGCTCTGCGATTGTTTGCCGCAGCTCTTGGGCGATCCGCGCCTGTTCTTCCTGCACGGTGCCGGGGTTCGGAGGGAGCTGGGCGTTCTGATGAACGCGCGCTTGCGCCAGTTGGCTCGACAAAATCTCCAGTTGATGCAGCACTTCGTGAGTGTGTGCCACCCAGCGGCCTTGCTCCATCTGCATCCGTGGAATGCCGCTTACATACACACCGGCAGCCACCAGAAGAACGGTGACCACTGCCAGGCTGACGAGATCTGCGCGACAACGCATAGGAACCACCGAGGGACTATTGTCACGACAACTGACGAGTGTCGCTTCCGGCTTCTCCTTAAAGCACTTGAATGCTATGTCTGCGAACGAGCCGGGGTACCCGAAAACACCCGGGTGAATCCGCAAATGGGGATCTGGCCGCTGCGGCAGTTCAGGTTGTCGCGAAGAGTCGGTTTGTAGCGAGAAACTGGTCCAATCGTCCGGCCCCCACTTGGGGCGGCCTAGCGCAGCCGATCGAGAACCGTTTTGGCAATTAGCTGTTGAAACAACGCGTAGTCGCGCTGGATGGCGCTCGACTCTGCCGTGGCGGGGCTGGCTTCTTGCAGATCGGGGGCGGTTTCGAGCGTCAGTTCTTCGCCGCCGGCCACGCTGATCAGAGTTTCCATGAGGGCGGTGTAGCGGATTCGGTCGGGGGGCGGCAGATTGTTGATGCTTTGGGAAATGCGCAAGCCCAGCATGAAGCTCGTCGTGACAATCCGCTTTACTTCGTCGTCCATGCCACTCGCCTCGTAGATGCCGTTCTGCGATTCGCCCGCGATCACTCAGTTTAGCGTTTCGATCGATTTGCGGATCGTGCTAGCACCCAAACCCGAAACAGAATTAACGATCAAACGTCTATACTCCTGAGGGATTGTTCCCAGGAGCCGACCGATGCATCTGCGACTATTTGTTTTGCTGGCGAGCCTCTGTGTCACCGCGACGGCGATGGCTTATCCCGTCGCGCCGGCGCTGCCGCTCGACAAACTCGTCGAAGAGTCGGACCTCATCTGTAAAGCGCAGGTGGTGGACTCGAAACCGATCGAGGACGCGTGGTTCGACAAAACGCCCGGTTTTCAACCACATGCGACCACGCTCAAGGTGATCGAGGTCTATCGCGGCGCTGGCGACTTAAAGAAATAACCTTTCGCCACTTCAGCACTGCCGAAGCGGAAGGTGCGCGGATGTATCAGCCGCAGTATTACCAGTTCACGCCGGGTCGCACCTACTTGGTGTTCGCGAAAAAGACCGACAAAGCCGGCGTCTTTCGGCAACTCTGGAAGAACCATCGCGACCAGGAAGACCAGGGCGTGCTGCTCGCCGCCAACAACGACAGCCGGGCCGGCACGCCGCTGAAGGAGATCATCTGGCAAGAGCTCAGTGGTTTGCTCAAAAGCGCTCGCCCTCAAGATGTCGCCTATGCACTGAGCCATCTCGATGCCCTGAGCGGCGGCGACTATCGCAAGATGCAAGACATCGATCGGAAGCTCGTCCTTGGCGAGGTGATCACGTTGATCCAGAGTCCGGATCCATTGATCCAAGGCCCCGATCCTGCCATCGCTCGTCAAGCGATCGAGGTTCTCGGCTCGCACAATCCATATATGTCGAACGACTATTCGCCCGGCTGGTTAGCCACCGTCGGCAAAGGGCACATCCCGGGCTACAGCACTTGGGACAAGGAGCATGTGAATCTCGGCGGCAAGCTGTATTGGAAAGAGCTGACGCGCTTCGTCAACAGCGACGCCGAGCCGGAACTGCGCGTGCGGGCTGCTCAGGCGCTCGGCCGCACGCAGGTTGAGGAGCTATTGCCATTTGCCGAAGGTTTGACTCGCAACTCCGACGCCCGTTTGCGCCGCGTCGGTGCGATTCTGCTGGCCGATTATCCTGACAAAGCGAACACGAACCTAATTAAGGGCCTGACCACCGATCGAGATCCCATCGCGCGGCGCGGGGCGGCCGAAGCCATCGGCTTTGGTCAGTTCACGCACTTGGTGCCAGATCTTGGCACCCTCGTGAACGACAAGAATCCCGAGGTTGCCTGTGCGGCGGCACTCAGCCTGTTGTCGTTTTCGCTCGAACACAGCGAAAAAACACTCCTCGCCAATCGCAGGCATTCAGAATATCAATGCCTGTTCATCAACGCCCTGGCCCACGGCGACACCAAGCCATATCTCGACGATCTATGCAGGGTCATTCGCGAGAATCCCCAGCCGGATCGCTGGTGGGGCGGGTTCATGCCCTGGGCCGACAGTTGGCAATTGTTGTTTCGCTATGTGCAGCAACGGCCTGCCGAAGATTTGAAGCTGGGGAAGTTCGACGCCATCCTGGACGCTTTGGAGTTTCCCGCCAAGGCTGGCGAGCGCGGCCCGCACTATTACAGCTCTTCGGAGCCACGTGATCTGTATGCCCTCTATTTACAGCGTGGCGTCGACAAGCGGGCCAAGGAGTTTCGGGCTGCTTGTAAGCGTAAACTCACTTATGACATCGATTACTACTTCAACATGGTCGATGGCAACCCCGCAAACTACCAGGGCAAGTAACGTGCCGATGTAATTGCGGGGAGTCGCTAGGATAAATGTTTCGGGCTGATCAAATCGCTTCGACTGATACCGCGCAGCGTCACGAGCTTTGCGCAAAACTCCCATCGCAGTCGCGGGCGATTATCTAGTAAAATGCAGGGGCAGGCGCTGAATCGAGCGGTCTGCCCAGGTTCGTGCGCTACCTCCCCTCTCTCTAGCGCACGGCCTCCGCCACCCCGTCGTAGCAGTTTGGCACGTCGTGCGTTCCTTGCGGTTAAGTAACTTCCACACAGCCCCGGTGGTTACAATTCATTCAAAAAGCGGTTGGACACGCAAACTCGCATTCCCCCGTCGTAATGTTTGAGAATAATTGAGACTTACGCAGGCGGAACGACGATCGTCCCATTTCGGCATACCAACTCATTCCGTCCAGAATTTCGATTCGGAAGTTAGTGCGTCCCCCATGAAGTCTTCAGCCATCGCCGCCGTTGTTCTCGCACTGCTCTTCATCACCCAATCTGGCTGCGGTTCGCACGCCGATTCGCATGAAGGGGCTCACGCTCACGAGGAGGGTGGCGAACATCACGGCCACACGATTCTCGTCACCAGTGCGCTCAAAAAGAATGTGGTCAATACGCAGGCCTATGTCTGCCAGATCCACTCTTGTCAGCACATCGAAGTCAAAGCGATCGAGGGTGGATACCTCGAAGACATCCGGGTCAAAGAAGGCCAGGCGGTGAAGAAGGGAGAGCTGATGTTCAAAATTCAGCCGGTCCTCTTCCAGGCCAAGCTCGCCTCGGAAATCGCCGAAGTGCAGCGGATGCAGATCGAATACGACAACGCCAAGGCCTTGTCCGATAAAAACATCGTCTCGCCGCAGGAATTGGCGCTAAAGAAGGCCGAACTCGCCAAGGCCGAAGCCAAAGTTGCGCTCGCCCGGGCCGAGCTCGCCTTCCTCGACATCAAGGCTCCTTTCAACGGCATTGTCGATCGTCAGCGCAACCAGTTGGGCAGTCTCATTGCCGAGGGGGACGTGCTCACCACGTTCTCCGACAACAGCCTGATGTGGGTTTACTTCAACGTGCCCGAAGCCCGCTATCTCGAATACAAAGCCGAAATCGAAGCCGACAAAACGAACCCGGGCGATCCCAACGATCACGCTCGCAACACGCAGCACCTGCGCATCGAACTGAAGCTCGCCAACGGCAATGTCTTCGATCAGCAAGGCAAGATCGGCGCCATCGAAGCCGACTTCAACAATACGACCGGCAACATCGCGTTCCGGGCCGACTTTCCGAACCCCAACAGCCTCCTTCGCAACGGCCAAACGGGCACGATCTTGATTCACCGCGACCTGAGCGGCGCGATTGTGATTCCGCAGCGTGCCACCTTCGAAATTCTCGCCAAGCAATATGCCTTCGTGGTCGATGAGAAAAACGTCGTTCATCAGCGCGATCTCACGATCCTCTCCGAACAAGACGACATCTATGTGATCAAAGATGGTCTGAAAGAAGGCGAGAAAATCATTCTCGAAGGAATCCGCCAGGTCCGCGATGGCGACAAGATTCCGGAATACGAATTCCGCAAGCCTGAAGAAGTGCTTGTCAACATGAAATACCCCGCCGAATAGTCTATAGGTCTAATTCGTGTTCACCAAATTTCTGCATCGTCCTGCGCTAGCGATCGTTATTTCGTTGCTCATCCTGTTCATGGGTGGGCTTGCGATCACGTCGCTGCCGATTTCGCAGTTTCCCTCCGTCGCGCCTCCCAGCGTGGTGGTGTCGCTCTCGTTCCCTGGTGCGAGCGCGAAGATCCTCGTCGACTCGACGCTGGTGATTTTGGAACGTGCGATCAACGGCGTTCCCAACATGCGTTACATGACATCGGCTGCCACCAGCGCCGGTGAAGCAACGATCATGGTCACGTTCGAGCCGGGAACCGATCCCGACATCGCGGTCGTGAACGTCAACAATCGTCTGCAAGCGGTGAAAAATCAGCTGCCGCCGATCGTCGATCGCGAAGGCATCATCGTGATGCAAAACATGCCGTCGATGCTCATGTATGTGAACGTCTACAGCAAAGATCCCAAGATCGATCAGAACTTTCTCTACAACTACGTCTCGGTCAAGCTGCTGCCTGAAATCCAACGTACCCGCGGTGTGGGTCGCGCGCAAATTCTCGGTAACCGGGCCTACGCGATGCGCGTGGAACTCGACCTGGAACGGATGCGAGCTTACAACGTCTCGTCGGCCGACGTGATGGAGATGATCAAGAAGCAAAGTACCATCGGCTCGCCAGGCCGGTTGGGACAAGCGACGGGCACTACGTCGCAAACCATCGAATATGTGTTGACCTGGATCGGGCGCTATAACAAGCCCGAGCAGTACGAAAACATCATCTTGCGGGCCAACGAAAAGGGCGAAATCCTCCGCCTCCGCGATGTCGCCAAGATCACGCTCGGTTCTTCGTTCTACGATCTCTATTCCGACTTCGACGGCTATCCGTCAGCGTCGATCGTGCTCAAGCAAAGTCCCGGCTCGAACGCGGCCGACGTGATCAAGCAGGTCAAGAACAAGCTGAAAGTCTTCGAAAAGGAAGAGTTCCCGCCCGATATGTACTACGACGTCAGCTATGACGTCTCGAGCTTCCTCGATGCTTCGATCGAAAAGGTGCTTCACACTCTGTTCGAAGCGTTCATCCTGGTGTCGCTGGTGGTGTTTCTCTTCCTGGGAGACTTCCGCAGTACGCTCATTCCCACGCTCGCGGTTCCCGTTTCGCTCATTGGAACGTTCTTCTTCATGAGCATATTCGGGATGTCGATTAACCTGATTACGCTCTTCGCGCTCGTGCTCGCCATCGGCGTCGTCGTCGACGACGCCATCGTGGTGGTCGAAGCCGTGCACGAGAAGATGCACGCCAAACATTTATCGCCATACGCGGCGACTAGAGAAGTCGTCAGTGAAATCAGCGGCGCTATCATCGCCATCACGCTCGTGATGACCGCGGTGTTCATTCCCGTATGCTTCATGCCGGGTGCGGTGGGTGTGTTCTATCGCCAGTTCGCCCTCACCATGGCCATGTCGATCGTGCTCTCGGGTGTGGTGGCTTTGACGCTCACCCCCGTGCTCTGCGCGATGATCTTGAAGCCGCACACCAAGCATGCCTCGGAGAAGGGTTTGGTCGCGTGGCTCAACCGCATGATCAAGTCGATGTTTGGCAATGGTGCCAACGCGGCGCGAGCGGCGCTGGCGGTGATCCTGGGTATTCTCTGCGGCTATCTCGTTTACGAGTGCTTGCACGTCGAACTCATCCACGAAGTCGTGGGCGAACAGCTGCCGCTGACGCATCATGGTCACCCCGAAGCGTGGAACTCGACCGAAAAGGTCATCGGCCTGATCATGGCCATCCTCTTCGCACTCACGTTCCGCTCGATGTTTTCGGGCAGCGAGCCCGGCGAAGTGAAAGTCCGCGGTCCACTCGGCATCTTCCTGCATTACTTCAACTGGGGCGTCGACGTCGTCACCAACGGCTTCGTGATGCTCGTGAGCTTGATCATCACCCGCCGCTTGCTGACGATGGTCGTCATCGGCGTGTTTGCCTGGGGCATCTTGGTGGTCAACCAGGTTCTCCCCTCGGGCTTCATTCCGCTCGAAGATCAGGGCGTTATCTACGGGATTATTCAAACTCCTCCCGGTTCGACGCTCGAATACACCAACTCCAAGTCGCATGAACTGCAGAAGATCTGCAAAGAGTTCGAAGAGATCACGTCCGTCACTTCGCTCGCCGGTTACGAAATTCTGACCGAAGGCCGCGGTTCCAACGCCGGTACATGCCTCATCAACTTGAAGCCCTGGGCCGAGCGCAAACGGACCTCGAAGCAGCTCATCGAAGAGCTCGAAAAGCGGGGCCAGCACATCTCGAACGTGAAGCTCGAGTTTTTCGAACCGCCAGCCGTGCCGGGCTTCGGTGCTGCCGGTGGTTTCTCGCTCTGCTTGCTCGATAAAACGAACAGCGGCGATTACGACGCTTTCTCCAAGGTCACCGAAGACTTCTTGAAGCAGCTCGAAGCGCGCAAAGAACTGAAGGGTATTTTCACCTTCTATGCCAATAACTATCCGCAGTACGAGATCGTCATCGACAACGACGTCGCCATGCAGAAGGGCGTGACCATCGCCGATGCGATGGACAATCTCTCGATCGTCGTTGGTAGCACGTGGGAGCAAGGCTTCGTCCGCTTCGGTCAGTTCTACAAGGTGTACGTGCAATCGACGCCGTCACAACGACGTTATCCCGAAGACTTGCAGAACATGTTCGTGAAGAACGACGAGGGAGAAATGGTTCCCTACTCGGCGTTCATGAAGATCAAGAAGTCGCAGGGTATGAACGAAATCAATCGTTACAACCTGTACACGACCGCCATCATCCAGGGCGCTCCCGCCACGGGCTACAGCAGCGGTCAATCCATTCAAGCCATCAACGAAGTCGCTGCCACGTTGCCGCACGGCTTCGGCATTGGTTGGCAAGGTCTGTCGTACGACGAAGCCAACAAGGGTAACACGGCGATCTACATCTTCGGCATCGTGGTGCTCTTCGTGTACCTGGTGCTCGTCGGCCAGTACGAAAGCTTCCTGCTGCCGCTGGCAGTGCTCATTTCGCTGCCGGTCGGTTTGTTCGGCTCGTTCCTCATGTTGAAGGGGATGGGTCTATCGAACGATGTGTATTGCCAGATCGGTCTCGTCATGCTCGTGGGTCTGCTCGGTAAGAACGCGATTCTGATCATCGAGTTCGCCGTGCAACGACGCCATGAAGGTTTGAGTCTGCGAGATGCGGGCATCGAAGGAGCCAAGCTCCGGTTCCGCCCGATTGCGATGACATCGTTCGCGTTCATCGCCGGTCTGATTCCGCTCGTGCGAGCCACCGGCCCTGGCGCCATCGGCAACCGCACCATCGGTACGACGGCGGTGGGTGGCATGTTGATGGGTACACTCATCGGCGTGCTCGTCATTCCTGGTTTGTATTACCTGTTCGCTAAAATTTCGGACGGCAAGAAGCTCATTAAGGATGAGCACGACTCGCCGCTGAGCGAGCGATTCGAAAATCCGAAAGAGCACCTCGCCGGTGAACATCATGGCGACGAACATGGCGGCGAACACGCTGCCCACTAGCGCGGGCTGAGAATGAGGGGCCGCGGTTTCAAGTTGCTTGCCGCGGCCGTTCACTTTAGAATCAACGGGCGTTAATGCATCGCAGTTCCGCTGCGATGACGCAAACCCCGCCCGCCTGATTCTCCCGCCATGCGCATCGTTCCCCACCACTCGCTGACCGCGACCGGCTTGGCTATTGCCATCGGCTGGCTGGGCTGCTGTTCAGCCGTTGCGGGGGAACTGCTGAAGTTCGACCGTGTCACGCCGTTGCTGCAAAAGCATTGCTACAGCTGCCACGGCGGCGACAAGCCCAAGGGCGATCTGCGGATCGACCGTCTCGATCCCGACCTGATCAAAGGGAAGGATGGCGATCATTGGCGCGAGGTGCTCGACCGTTTGAACTTCGGCGACATGCCGCCCGAGTCCGAGCCGGCGATGTCAGCCGACGATCGCGAGTTGCTCGTGCAATGGCTGGTGCAGGAACGCCGTCGCGCCGCGCGAGCCAATAACTCGACCGCTCACTTCCGCCGCCTCACCCGCCGCGAGTACGAGCTGAGCATGCAACAGCTCCTCGGCTTGCCGCTGCCGTTCGCCAGCAAGTTGCCCGAGGATGGCCGCTCGGCTGAAGGCTTTCGCAACGATGGCGAGATGCTGCGAATGTCGCCGCGGCAGTACGAAACCTATTTGCAAATCGCCGACGAAGCCCTCGCCGAAGCGATCGTCAGCGGCCCGCCGCCGGAAGTGCATCGCTACCGTTTCACGATCACCGGCTTCAATCCGAATGACCTGCAGATCGAAGCCTTGCCGCGGCCCGATGACCGGCCCGGCGAGTCGTTTGAATATTTCCGCCGTGAAGGCAAAGACAAAGCCTTCCGTATTTGGACGATGGCCAATCGCGAGGGCAAGGACAAAGACCGCGCCTTCGACGGCCTGCTCCTTCCGTCGGCCGTGCAGCGCCATTCCGAAGCCGCCATCCGTTTGCCGCCGTCCAGTTTTTCGCTCGGCTTTCATCGGGCCTTTCGCACCGGCGAGACCATGATTCGCATCCGCGTCGCCCGCGTGGAACCGGAGAAGAAAACCGAAGAGGGCGAAGAAGAAAAGAAAGAAGAAGCACCAGCGCGACTGCCGCTCCTCACTGTCGCCATCGGCTGCACGAACTATCACGCCGTGGAACTGAAAACCATCGGCGAGCCGATCGTGATCGATCACACCGATTTTCGTACGCACGAAATCCGCGTCCGCATGGAAACGATGCCCGTGCCGAACGTCGGCCCGCCGGCGGATAAAAACGCTGCCGTTCTCTCGGCGTGGAACTCGGCCCGCGTGATCAAAGGCGAAGTCAATCCGCCGCGGATGAAGATCGAATGGATCGAGCTCGAAACGCCGTTCCTCGAAACCTGGCCGCCAGCGGCGCACACAAATATCGTTCCTGCGAACGACGAGAACGTCGCAGAAGCTGATTACGCTCGCAAGGTCATCGAGCGTTTCGCCGCGAAAGCTTATCGTCGTCCGCTGACGACGGCCGAGCTCGATCGGCTGCTGAAATATTGGAGTACATCGCGGCCGCAAGCCGATTCGCTCGAACAAAGCCTGCGCGAAACGCTCGGCGTGGTTCTCAGCTCTCCGCAGTTCCTCGGACTCGCGGCCAACAACTCGGCCGGTGCTCAGCAGCGACTCGACGATCACGAACTCGCGGCCCGGCTGTCGTATTTCCTCTGGAGCAGCACGCCGGACGACGCGCTGCTCGCTCTCGCCGCGAAGTCGCAATTGCACGAGCCCAAAATCCTCGCAGCCGAAGTGCGGCGGATGATTCAGGATCCGCGAGCGTGGGAGTTCATCGAGCAATTCACCGAACAATGGCTGGAGCTCGATCGGCTGCAGCGCGTGACGGTGAACAAGAAGCACTATCCATCGTTCAGCGACGAGCTGGCCGCGGCGATGCGACTCGAAACGCTTCACTTCTTCGGCGAGGTGCTCCGCACCGATGGCAACATCGCGCAGCTGATTCATTCCGACTTCGCCTGCGTCAACGACACGCTCGCCGCGCACTACGGCATCGCCGGCGTCACGGGCTCGCAGTTCCGCCGCGTGTCACTCGAGGCTGGCCATCACCGTGGCGGCCTGCTCACTCAGGCGAGCATCCTCACCGGCACCTCTGATGGCAGCGATGGCCACCCGATCAAGCGCGGCATGTGGCTGCTGAAGAACCTGCTCGATGAAACGCCTCCGCCACCGCCACCGACCGTGCCGGAACTGAATCGCAACGATCCGAAGGTCCGCGACCTGACCATCCCGCAAGCGATTGCCCTGCATCGCGAGTCGATGGCCTGTGCCGGTTGCCATCGCAAGATCGATCCCTGGGGCCTCGCCTTTGAAGAGTACGACGCCGTCGGCAATTGGCAGCGCGATGGCGTGGGCGCGACGCTTCGCAAACAGCGCACGCGTCACGAGCTTGACTCTGCTTCGGAACTCCCCGGCGGTGTAAAGATCGACGGCATACAGGCGCTCAAAGAAGAGTTGCTTCGTACCCGGCAAGATGATTTTCGGAAGGCGCTGTTACGAAAAACGCTGGCTTATTCGCTGGGCAGGTCGCTCACACTCGACGATCTCGAAGCGGCCGATAGCTTGGCTCCCACGCTGAAGAGCCGCGGCGATGGCTTGGCGACGTTGGTGGAATTGATTACGGCGAGTGCTGCCTTTCAGTCGAAGTAGAGTAGCAGACAAAGGAAACGAACATGGCAGAACCATCCTGGCGACTGAGTCGGCGAACGCTGTTGCGCGGCGCGGGTGTGGCGCTGGCCCTGCCGTGGCTCGAAGCGATGTCGCACGGTGCGCCGGCGGCCGCTGCACAGCCGAAGCGGTTCTGCGGCCTGTTCTTTGGCAACGGCGTGGGGCTGCCCGATAAGAAGCACGCGTCGTTTCAAGACTGGCATTGGTTTCCACACGAAGCGGGCGCCGACTACAAGTTCACCAAGTCGCTCGATCCGCTCGAACCCCATCGCGCCGATCTGACCATCTTCGGCGGCCTGTCGCATCCGACCAGCCGGCAACTTGTCGGCCACAATACCGCCGATGTCTGGCTGTCGGGCGCCGATATTCGCGTGAACCTCGATAACTCGATCTCGCTCGATCAGCTCGTCGCTCGGCAGTATGGCAATCAAACCCGCGTGCCGTCGCTCGTCCTTTCGAGTCATGGCGGCGTGGGGCCAAAGAGCCGCACCACAACCATTTCGTTCGATGGCCAAGGCCGAGCGATTCCCGCCGAGTCTTCGCCGCGGAGCATTTTCGAGCGTCTCTTTGAACGTCCCAGCGATCAAGATCGCGCGGCCCGGGCCAAGGCGCTCGCCAGCGATAAGCGGCGCGTCGATTTTCTGCTCGACGACGCCCGCTCGCTCCGCAATCGCCTCGGCCGGCCCGATCAGCAGCGGCTGGATGAGTTTTTGCAATCACTCTCCGAAGTCGAAAGTCGCCTCGTCCGCGCCGAAGATTGGCTCGACAAAGCCATGCCCGAGGTCGACAAGACGAAGATCAACCTCGACGTCTCGCCCAAAGGGCCGACCGATTTCATTCGCACGATGTTCGATCTGATCGTGCTCGCCTTCGAGACCGATACGACCCGCGTGGCCACCTATCAAATCGCCGCCGAAGACGGCGTGGGGATTTGCGATCGCTTTCCGTCGATCCTCGGCATCGGCAAAAAGGATGGCCACCACGGCGTGTCGCACGGCCCTGTCGAATATTGGGCCGAGTACGACCGCTACCTGGCCGAGCAGTTTGCCTACTTCGTCAACCGCCTCTCCGCCGTCCGTGATCGCGACGGCCGAATTCTCGACGACACGCTCGTCCTCTACGGCAGCGGCACGAGCACCACGCACAACGCTCGCAACTATCCGCTGATCCTCGCCGGCGGCAAGAACCTGGGCATCAAGCACGGCCGCTTCATCAAGCAAGCCGAAGAACGACCGCTCGGCGACTTGTTCGTCACGATGCTCCACCGCCTCGACATTCCGGTAAAAAAATTCGCCGACAACGCCGGCGAGTTCACAGAACTGGTGTAGCTTGGGGTGGCACGGGTGTACTCACCCGTGTGTCCTCCCAGACGTTCTGAGGTAAGGCCCTACGCTAACCCAGGTGAACTCAGCTACGACCGCTACTCAAAACCCCTCCGAGTTCCAAAACTCGGCGGGCAGCGGAGTGATCTTCGGCAGCAGCGCGTCGATCACCTTGCCATCGGAGACATAATACCGCGCGCTGGACCACCGCCAATCGGTGATGGTCTGCACCAACCGGCGCCGGCAAGGATTATCGTGGATATAGTTCAGCGACGAACGCACGGCTGGGCAGGTTTGTAAATTGCGATCGTAGCCCGGCCCTTCCTGCCAAAAGCGAAATAGTCCTTTGTCGACGCCCGAAGGAACGGTCAGCCGATCCAGCAAACGACTCTTGTGCTTGATGAGCAATTCCTTCTGCAGCACCGAAACGGGCAGCTTGATCTCGCGCAGATATTCATCAATCTCAGGCTTGCCATCGAGCGGCCTGACCAGCAGGTGCGCGTGCTCGGGCATAAATACAAACGCCACGAGCGGCATGCGCCATTTCTCGCCAGCCGCATCAATGGCCCGCGCGAACTCCTGGCAGATCACGACATTCGTCAGCAGCGTGATGCGCCGGTAACAAGAGAACGTCAGCTCATGCAAATCACCAGGCCGATGAAAATGCTTGATGGTCTTATACTTCTGCTTCCCCATGCCCAGCGATTGTGCCAATCGCCCTCAATCGCTGCAAGCATTTTCTCTGGCATGGCTGAATGAATGGGTAGGTGGCTGGGTGGCACGGGTGTACTCACCCGTGTTCGCTCCCGATCTTCTGAGGTAAGGCTCCTGGCAACATCAGCCAGACCTCAATTCAATTTCGCCGAACGCCGCAGCGTGACCTTACCTCAGAAGGGTTTGAGGTCGGCGGCGCATTACTGTTCCACCTAACCCGAAAATGGCTGGCGAATAGCGGCGACTGCATTCCCGTTACCAAGCCACTTATTCATGGCTGCACACTTGCCAGCCTTAGTGTGCAATATACAATATCATCTAAGGCTACACTCACCATGCACTGGAGAATGATGGAAATGGAGTACACGGATCAGATCGTGTTCATTCTGGGCGCAGGTGCGTCAGCACCATCCGGCTTGCCAGTCATGACCCAATTCATGAAGCGTGCACGTCGAGCTAGCGAAGTAACAGCTACAAGGACATGCAAGAATCGTATGAGGTGATGTTCGATTTCTATCGTCGCTGCAGGGATTCGAGTTGGGCATTCATTCGTAACTGGGAGAACATCGAAGAACTCTACACGCAAGCTGACTTATTGCGTTTGTCCGGCGTCGATTTGATGCCTATCGGCAGACGGCTCGTGAGTCCGGACGAGCTTTGCAAGCATATTTCGTGGTGCATCTGGGAGATGTACCGGACATTCAACGGTACACGACCTTGGGCGAACATTGCACGGATGGTGGAAAACGCGGGACTGAATCTCTCGATTATCACGACAAACTACGACTTGGTCTGCGAGGCATCACTCGTCAATGAAATGCGTTGCTTTGTCTATCCAGGATTTGAGAAGCTCACGGACCGGCTAACGAGCGAGCTGAAACAACCAGTAAATATTTATCCAGATGTCGATAAAAATGTCATCCCCATCATCAAACTACATGGTTCAGTGAATTGGTTTCAGGGAAAAAAGAAGTGGGGGGCATTTAATGGAATTGACTCTCGTATTCCGCACTCGAAGTTATCGGGGCTAGGATTTGCCCGCGCGGAGATGGTGAATATTTGCAAAGAGCAGCGAGGTGGCGACGCAGATTGGTCCGATCCGACACCGGCAATCATCCCCCCAATGCTTGGAAAGAGTTCTAGCGCTCCTGTAATTCAACAGAACTGGAGAGCAGCCATTGGTGCACTGACGCGTGCACGTCAAGTGTGGATCATAGGTTACAGCTTTCCCGCCACGGACGCGTTCATGCTCCGGTTGTTGACAGAAGGGTTAGCCGAGAACACCGACCTCGAAAAGCTTATAATTAGCGATATTCAGAAGCATTCGGAATGGGAAGGAAGATTATCGAGCATGTTTCAAGACTCATTCAGAAAGCAGAGTCAGCGATACATTTCATTCGCGTCAGATGGACTCCTTGACGTTCTGTCGCAGACCAAACTCGATGAGTGGCCATGACGACTAGGCTTTCAGCCGATATATGTTCGCGTGCGTAGAGGGCCGAGACAGGCAATGTCAGCGAGTTCGACTTGATTTCGAAGCGCGCTGCGGCACGAGCTTACCTCAGAAGGGCATGAGGTCCACCGCTTATGGCCGTTTAAGCTCTTGCCGCAATGGCCAGCGAACACGGGTGGGTACACCCGTGCCACCCAACCACCTACCCACTCGGAAATTCTTCTTTTCTTTGACCTAAGTTGTCATCATTTGCGCATTTAATTGGCGAGTGATCTTTGGCACTTAGGTGGATGTTTTTGAAATCGACGGGAGTCGCGGCGCTACCGGTGCGCGCGGAGAGTGACCGCGGAGTGGCGAACGGCGGTCGGGGGCGGCAGCGATCGAATCGGGTGCGAACAATCGGCGGTGGTTATAAAAAGGTTATACCGCTGACCCGTTATAACCACCTGTTTTTGCCGTAAGGCGTTGATTGGTAAGAGGTTGCCGGAGTCGCGCGGATTTTGATAACCTGTTATATATTCCATCGCGCGGACTGAAGACTTGCTACGGGAGCGAAGAGTCGGAATGGGCGGCTGGGGTGCCACCCGCGTTCGCTTGGTAATGTCAGCCAGAGCTCGAATTGAGTTCGACGTGCGCTGCGGCGCGAGCTTACCTCAGAAGGGCATGAGGTCCACCGCTATCGGCCGTTTAAGCTCTTCCCAAAATGGCCAGCGAGCACGGGTGGGTAGACCCGTACCACCCGATCAAGACGGGTTAGACGCCGCGGCGATAGCGCTTCGGCGGGCGGCGCATCAGGCTGGTGGGCGGCGGTGGTGGCGGTGGGCCTTCGGCGAGTTCTTCGCCGTCGGGGCCGACGCCGCGCGGCATGGGGCCGCTGACCATTTCGAAGTTTTCCATCTCGCCGCGCTTCAACTGGATGTTGATCCGCTGTTCGATGCGCGTCAGCTCGGGGCCTTCATCGGGGCAGACGAACGTGTAAGCCACGCCCTCGCGGCCCATGCGGCCGGTGCGGCCGACGCGGTGGACGTAGTCGTCGCTGAAGGCGGGAATATCGAAGTTGATGATGTGCGAGACGGCGGAGACGTCGATGCCGCGGCCGACGACGTCGGTGGCGATCAGGTAGGTGATCGAGGCATCGCGGAAGCCGCGCATCACGCGGTCGCGGGCGCTCTGATTCATGTCGCCGTGAATGCAGCCGACGTTTGAGAGCTTCTTGCTGAGCCGCTGGAAGATCTTTTCGGTGCCTCGCTTGGTGCGGCAGAACACGATCGCTTGCCGCGGATTTTCGCGCTCAAGCAGCCGTTGCAGCAGGTCGAATTTGCGGTTGCCGTCGACCGTGTAATAGAACTGCTCGATCGTTTCGACCGCGAGTTCCTTGGGCGAGAAGTTGAGCGTTTCGGGCTCGACCATGTACCGCTCGGCCAGCTTGGCGATCGGCGGCGGCACGGTGGCGCTGAGGAGCAACGTCTGCCGGTCCTTGGGGCAACGGCGGAGGATCTTTTCGATGTCGGGCCGGAAGCCGATATCGAGCATGCGGTCGGCTTCGTCGAGGACGACGATCTCGAGCTCGTCCATCTGGATGGTGCCGCGGGCCAGGTGATCGAGCACGCGGCCGGGCGTGCCGACGACGACGTGCACACCTTCGCGGAGCTTGTCGATCTGCGAGCGGATCGGCTTGCCGCCGTAGACCGCAGCGCTCTTGATCGGCCGGCCGAAGGCGAGCTTCACAAACTCGTCGCGAACCTGCACCGCGAGCTCGCGAGTGGGAACGAGGACGAGCGCTTGCGGATGCTGTGCGTCAGGGCCGAGATAAAGTTGCTCGATGATCGGAATCGCGAACGATGCCGTTTTGCCGGTGCCGGTGCGGGCCTGGCCGACGACGTCGACACCCTCGAGGGCCAGCGGAATCAGGCCGGCTTGGATCTGCGTGGGATATTCGTAGCCGGCTTCGGTGAGCGAGGCGAGCATCGACTTGCTCAGGCCGAGGCTGGCGAACGACGGCGCGTCGCTGCTGGCGGCTGGCGTGGCGAACTTTTCGGTCGATTTGCCGGCAGGCTTTTGGCCGGCGGTGCGTTGTGTGGTGGCAGGAGCTTTTGGAGCTGCCGGCTTGGCCGATCGCTCGCGATCACGGGGCGGCGGCGATTCGCGGTCGGGACGCTCGCTCCGTTCGGGTCGTTCAGCACGCTCCGGACGTTCGCTGCGCTCAGGCCGGTCATTTCGTTCGGGGCGTTCCGTTCGCTCGGCGCGAGGACGCTCTGTACGTTCGGGCCGCTCAGTCCGCGGCTTGTCGTTTCGTTCGGGACGTTCCGAGCGTTCGGCACGTTCTGGTCGTTCGGTACGAGGACGCTCGCTGCGCGGCGCCTCCGACTTGGGACGTTCGTCGCGAGGCCTGTCTTCAAGAGGCCTGTCTTCACGAGGCCTGTCTTCACGAGGCCTGTCTTCACGAGGCCGATCTTCACGAGGCCGATCTTCGCGGGGACGATCTTCGCGGGGACGATCTTCGCGGGGACGTTCGTCACGCGGACGATCACTGCGAGGCCGGTCGGTGCGAGGACGTTCGGCGCGTGGTTCTGACTTGGGTCGCTCTTCGCGCTGGGGCCGTTGGCTGCGGTCGCTTCGCTCGACTCGTTCCGCGCGGGGCGCGGCAGTTCTTGGTTCGGGGCGAGCATCGGCTCGCGACTCGCTGCGAGGTTCCGGCTGGCGTGCGGGACGCGGCTCGGGGCGACGTGATTCGGTTCGTGGTTCGGTTCGAGCTGGCCGATCGCTGCGGACCGATCGTGGTGCGCTCGTTCGCGGCGGACCACCAGCGCGCTCTGGCTTTTGCTGCGGCGGCAGGGCCGGCGGCAGATCGTCGTCATCGGCATCGTCGCCAAAATCGACGTAAGAACGAGGCGGCCGCGATTGCGATTTGGGCCTTTCCGCAGGCTGCGGAGGAGCCGCATCACGAGGCCGCGGCTCGGGTCGGCGAGCGTCGGGGCGAGCCGATCGTGGCCGGCCTGGATCGCGGTCTGCGCGCTCGCGATTTCCCTGCGTGGCAGAGTTTGGTTTCTCAGAACGCTTGTCGGCGGGACGGCGGTGGTGCGAATCTTCTCTCATCCTGCCTAAAGCTAACGGGCAGCAAGGGTTTCGTCAACTAACTGCCCCGATACGTCGAATAGCCAAACGGGCTGAGGAGCAGCGGCACGTGGTAGTGCTCGGCGGGGGCCGCGACGCTGAATTCGATCGTTACTTGCGGGTAAAAGGCCGCAATCTGCTGGCCGGCAAAGTAATCGGCCGTGGCGAAGATCAGCCGATATTGCCCGGCCAGCAGCGAACCTGGCTGCATGAGATCGGTCACGCGGCCATCGGCGTTGGTCGTTCCCTCGCCGATCAACCGCCACTGATTCGACGTTTCGAGCCCTTCCAAACGAACGGCAACTCCCACGGCTGGTTTGCCGCGGGCGACGTCGAGGATGTGGGTGGTGATGGGGCTTTTGGTGGTCATGATTGGTTCCTGTGTAGTTCTCACGCTCCGTGTGGGGCGCGCCACGCGGAGCGTGACGACTACACTTTTTGCAGCCGCAGCAAAGTGATTTTCAGTTGCTCGCCAGCGGCGACTTTGATCTCCGATTCAGCATCGTTGTCGATGCGTCCTTTGAGCAGCGCAAGCATCTCGGCTGCACTCTTGCCGGTGGCGCACACGATAAAGATGTAGCCAAACCGCTGTTCGTACCGCTGATTGTAATCGGCGAGTTCCTGCAACGTTTGTTCGGCCGCGGCAGCAACGCCTGCTTGTTCGTTGCTGGCCCAGTGCGAAGTATTCGCATACTTGGCCCGCAAGCTGGCCGGATCACCGATCTTGGGATGCGCGGCGAAAGCGGCGAGCCACTCGTTGCGATTGAGCGACCACCAGATGTCGACTGCGGCGTGAGTTACTTCTTCATCGGTGGCGAATGGCCGGCGCGCGAGCATCTGTTCAGCCCACTGCGGCGCGGCGCAGCATTTTTGGAGAGCATCGCGGGCAGGGGCCGCGTCGAGCGAATTGAGAGTGCTGGCGACATTCATCACTTACTGTCCTTGCCACCACGGCTTGAGCACCTTTGCGAATGGCTGCCTGAGCAGATGGCCATCACGAAACACTTGCTGACCGCGCACGTAGGTTCGCACCACTTTGCCCGTCATTTCGCAGCCGTCGTAGGGTGTGATCGGTTGGCGGTGCAGCAACTCGCTCGCTTCGACCTTCCACTTTGCGTCTGGATCCCAGACGATCAGGTCGGCATCGAAACCGGCGGTGATTTGCCCCTTGCGAACTTCGATGCCGACAAGTTTCGCTGGTTCGGTCGTCAGCCATTTTGTGACCAGCGACAGATCCTCGCAGCCATGACGTCTCATGAACGTCCACACCGCGGGCAATGTCAATTGTAACGAAGCAATTCCACCCCACGCCTGCGTGAAGTCGCCGGTATCGAGATGCTTCATCTCTGGCGGACACGGCGAATGATCGGAGCCGATCGTATCGATCACACCATCGAGCAAACCTTGCCACAACTGGGCGGCTGCACCTGCGCGAATGGGCGGCGCGCACTTGAAGCGTGTGTCGCCATCGGCAACAGTCGTGTTTTCGAAGAACAGATAATGCGGACAAGTCTCGACCGTGATCGGCAGGCCTTCCTGCTTCGCTGCGGCCAGCATCGGCAGTGCGGCGCCGGTGGCCAGATGCACGATATGCACCTGACATCCCGTTTCGCGGCACAAATTAAGCATCAGCTGAATCGCATCCAATTCCCACTTCTCAGGCCGCGATGCGACGAACTGTGCGAAAGAGCGAGGATCAACAACGGCAGGCGCCGGCGAACTTAACAGTTCCGCATGCACGAGCAGGGGAATTCTGGCTTTCGCCAGAATCGGCATGGCTTGCCGCAGATCGGCTTCGAGCGCGTTCGGAAACTCATCGAGCCCCGAATGACACAAGAAGCATTTCACACCGAGCACGCCGGCGTCGCACAAGTCCTGCATTTGATCGGCATTGCCTTGCACCAATCCGCCATACAGCCCTACATCGACCCACAACTTGCGCCGCGATGCTTCTTGCTTAGCTTTCAAGGCAGCGATCGTCGTTGTCACCGGCAGACTGTTGAGCGGCATGTCGACGAGCGTGGTCACACCGCCGGCCGCAGCAGCCCGCGTGGCCGATTCGAATCCTTCCCAGTCGCTACCCGGATCGTTGACGTGGACGTGAGCGTCAATTACCCCGGGCGAAATGACGAGATCACCGAGGTCGTGGACTTCAATCTCCATTGGCCGTCCGAAATTGACAGTTTCGCCGTAGTTGGCAACCAGCATCACGGTGCCGTTTACAAGAATCTTCGCCGGGCGCACTCCTTCTGGCGTTACGACGCGACGACTTTGCAGAAAAAACATGCTCGGATCCGAATAGCTCGCGCTCAGCACTTTTTCTCTCCCCTTCGCACCGTCCCGCTGATCAGGCCATGCGGTTCATCGGTGGGGATGAACGTGATGTTCGCATTCGTCTTACCGAACGGGGTGAAGTTGAACGGAATGTGATGTTGGTTCGGCATCGTGATGGTGATTTCGTCGATCTGCGAGCAGGCGACGAAAGCTGCTTCGGCCATTTCGAAGAGGGTCGCTTGCACCGAAGGGCTGAAGTTCTCGGCGAAGATTTTTAAGATGGCTGCGCGAATGTTTTGGCGCGCGGTGCTCCAGTCGTCGGGCAGGTTGCTGCAGGGCCAGTTGGCTTCGATCGTTGTGGCGAAGATGCGGTCGTTGGTTTCCGGCAGCGAGGTGTACTCGTCGCGATGAAAATTCGCAAAGCCGGAGCCCGTGGTTTTCAGCACTTGCAGGTCGGTCATGCCCGACGTCATCTTCGTTGCCGTGCGGGTCGCGGCGATTTCGCAGATGTGACGCTCGCTGGTCGCGACAAAGCTGTGCGGATGCGGCTCGCCGGCGATGGCCAGGCGCTGCCACGGTTTCTCTTCGAGCGAGACGCGGACCTGCGTGACGTGCGGATATTGATCGAGAAAATGCTGGGCCAGCCGCAAGCCGAAGGCTTCGATCGACGGCACGCCGTGCTCGTGCGCGAGCAGGTAAACCGTGTTCTTCATCGTGTCGGTGGCGACGATCAGATGATTATCTGCCGACGTGAACGCAGCGGCAAAATCGCCATCGAGCGAGATCGCGGTGGTCACTTCCAGGAACTCGTGACGCTCGGCTTTCCGCTCGATGTGCGACAGCCGAACGCGACTCTTGCCGTAACTCTGACTTTGCAAATGGGCCAAGGTAAATCCTCAAAAGGCGCCTTACGAATGAGATAAACGGGCCAGCGTGCGGGCAAGCACTTCAACGCCGCCGCGAATCGCTGCGGGCGAAGCATATTCATCGGGCCGATGACTCACACCGCCGCGACAGGGAATAAAAATCATCGACGTCGGCGCGATGAGGGCCATGAACAGCGAATCGTGATACGCCCGACTAATCATCGGTAGGGCGGGAAGCTTGGCTTCTTCGGCAGCCGCTTGGATGGCGGCGATGACTTGCACGTCGCACTTCGCCGGTGGGTCGGCGTTGATCATTTCGAGATTCATCTTCATGCCGCGATTCTGGGCAACTTCAGCGGCGTATCGCTTGATCACTTCCAGCACCAGGTCGCGCCGTTGCAAATCAATATCGCGCACATCGACGGTCATCTCGGCCCGGCTCGGAATGCTGTTGATCGCATGCGGATGGACGTCGAGAATGCCGACGGTTGCGACCGTATCCTTCCCGCCGAGTTCCATCGCTGCACGCTCCACGGCAACCGTCAATTCTGCGGCCGGTAGCAGTGCATCTTTGCGTTCGTGCATCAGCACCGCTCCGGCATGGCCTCCCTCGCCGTGGAACGTCACTCGAAATGCTGCCGGGGCCGCGACGGCAGTCACTACTCCGATCGGCAGGTTTTGCTTTTCGAGCAGCGGGCCTTGTTCGATGTGGAGTTCGACGAACGCACTGTACTTGCTCGGCGAAATTCGCACACTCGGAAGCTTACCGAGACAGCCTGAGCTCTTACGCGTCGTTTCAAACGTCTCGCCGTCTTGATCACGCAATTCGCCCGCCGCTTCTGGAGAAAGTCGTCCACTCATAATCCGACTACCAAGACAACCAATGCCATAGCGCGTCGGCTCTTCGGCGTTGAACATGATCACATCGATCGACCGCCGCGGCTGAAAGCCGGCTGCTTTTAGTGACACCACCGCTTCGATCGCGCCGATCACACCCACCGTGCCGTCGTAGCGGCCGCTGTGGGGAATTGCATCGCAGTGCGAACCCGTGGCCACGGCTGGTTGGTTTGGTTCACTGCCAATCCAGCGACCGAACAGATTTCCTGCCGCATCGACGCGAAAGGACAAGCCGGCATCTTCCATCAGGCGTTTGATAAACGCCCGACCTTGCATGTCCGTCGGTGTGAAGAGAACTCGCGTCACCGCCGGTGCGGGAGCATCCGAAAAGGCAGCGAGCTCGTCCAATTGGCGGCAGACGCGCTCGGCGGAAACTGACAGCGACAAGGCGCTCATCCTCGCAACTCCAAGCCATCGCGGTGAATGTCTTTGTAATAAATGTATCGCGCCGGCTGCTTCCCCATCGCCACGAACCACTGCGGGCAATACGAAGCCATCCAGATGATGTCGCCGGCCGCCACCGGCATGTAATCATCGCCCAGTCGATACACGCCCGAACCCTGGATCATCTGCAGGCCGTGCTCCATCACATGAATCTCGACAAACGGCAGCGTGGCGCCGGGCTGATACGTGAAAATATTGACGGCCATGTCGAACGCGGGATCGATCGGCAGCAGTGTTTTCAGCCGCGCATCTTCATCGCCGAGAAACGCCTTGGCTTCGATGTCGTCTTCGTGACCGATCACGACCGGCGGCGAATTCACACCGGCGAGCGGGAGGTATTTCTTTTCGAAGACGATGAGCTTGGTTGCGTCCTTGGTGGAAATCTTGTGCGCGGTTCCTGCCGGCAGAAATGCAAACGAGCCAGGCTTCAGCGAGGTTGTTTTGCCCGAGACTTCAACGCTCGGATTACCTTCTTGCACAAAAAACAACCGCTCGATCGCAGCGCTTGGTTCGATCCCTTTGCCGCCCGGCGCGAGGACGGCTGTGTATTGCTGAAACCGCGCACCCATCTCCGGCGTGATGTGAAAATACGCCGTCGCGTTCTCCCAGCCGATCAGCGGCGACGGCACGTGCGTATCGGGTGTGAGGAGCGCGTAGTTGCGAGCAATGCGGGAACGAGATGAGCCGAAGATGTCCATGCTGGTCGCGTAAATTAGAAGTAGTCGCTCAGGATTTTAGAATTCAACCGTCGTCCGAAATGCCATATCGCCGTGAGGGCTGCGGTAACATCGGCGAGCGTCACCGCTTCATCCGGATGATGACTCACGCCGCCGCGGCAACGAATAAATAGCATAGCCGAGGGCCAGCGGCGGGCCATCACGGCGGCATCGTGACCCGCGCCGCTCGGCAGTTCCATCGTCCGATGTCCGGCAGCCGCGATGCCTTGCTTCAGCATCGTGGTGATCGCAGCATCCATCGCCACGGCAGAGTGTTCATGAGCGGTTGTGAATTGGAATTCGATATTTCTCGTCTGCTGCAAATCTTTGCCAAGGCGAATGAGATGCTCGACCGCGGCCTGGCGAATTTTGTCGTCGGTGTGGCGAATGTCGAGTCGAAGCCGAGCTTCGCCGGGGATGACATTGCCCGCGCCGGGAGAAACTTCAATCGTGCCGACCGTGGCGACCAGGCCGAGCGTTTGCTGAGCCGCTTTCTCGACTTCGATAATCCATTCGGCCGCGGCGCAGAGTGCGTCCTTTCTTAACTCCATCGGCACCGTTCCCGCATGGCCTGCCGCGCCGACAAACCGCACGGCTGCCCGCGTTTGGCCGGCGATCGCGGTGACGATGCTCAGCGGCTGATCTTCACTCTCCAGCACAGGCCCTTGTTCGATGTGCGGCTCGAGATAGGCGACGTATTTTTTCGCCGGCAGTTCGCAGGACTGAATTTGCGCAGCATCGCAGCTAAAGTGGCCCAGCGCTTCAGCCACAGAAACGCCATTTGCGTCCTTACGTTGAAGTAATGCTTCGTCGCAGTCCCCAACGAGCGCCCGCGAACCAATAAACGGCACGCCGTAGCGGACTCCTTCTTCCTCACTAAAGCCGACGACCTCCAGTGCAAACGGCAACCGCAAATCACTGCGCTGCACGGCTTCCACGAGCGCCAGGCCGAGCATCACACCCAGCACGCCGTCATATCGACCGGCATTCGGCACGCTGTCGAGATGCGAGCCAATCAGCAGCGTCTGAGCATTATCTAGCAACGGCGATTCCAGCCTGCCGAAGAGATTTCCCGCCGCATCGACCCGGCAGGTCAGGCCCGCCGCTTCCATCCAATCCCGCAGCGCCACATGCAAATCGGCCATCGCGGAGGAGCAGAACGTCCGCGTGATCCGGCCGGGCTCTTCGGTAAACGCCGCGGCGGCCTCGCAGCGATCGAGCGTGCGCTGCGCCAGCTCCGCGAGGAGAACGTCGTCTTGGGGTGGGTGATTCACAATGGTCCGAGTATAGTGAAGAGATCATCAATCGTCGAATAAGAGTTGAACGTCTCGGGCGGGACGTTCGCGAGGCCTGGTGCATGTCGGGAGTACCCGATGCGTGAGCATCTCGTTTTGTATGTCAACGGCCGCCGCCATGAAGTCAGGGGGAGCGATGCGTTCCTCACCCTCTCGGAGTATCTCCGCACGCGACTCCGCCTGACCGGTACGAAGATCGTGTGCAGCGAAGGGGATTGCGGTTCGTGCAGCGTGCTGGTGGGACGCTTTTATGAGGGAACGCCGGAAGGTGCATATGACGACAGACTTGAGTATCACGTCGTTGATTCGTGCATTCAGCTGATGTTCCAGCTCGACGGCACGCACATCGTTACCGTCGAAGGGTTGCGACGCGGCGATGAACTTTCACCTGTGCAAAGTTCGATGGTCGAACTGCATGGCTCGCAATGCGGCTATTGCACGCCCGGATTTGCCGTCGCCATGACGGGGTTGCTGGAAAACAAATCGCAGCCGACCGAAGAAGAATGGCGCTGCGGCCTGACGGGCAATCTTTGTCGCTGCACCGGTTACTCGTCGATTCTCGCGGCGGCGATGCAAGCAGCTGGGGCGAATCCGGAAAAAATTGTGGCCTTGTATCCTGAGTTCGAAATGTGCCAGGAGTTTCAGCCCTTGGCCCGGACCGCATTCCATCTTCGCGATGGTTCGCGAGAAGTATATGGACCGATCGATACGCACGATGCCGTAAGTTATCTCGTCGCAAATCCGGCCGCTAAAGTAGTGTCTGGTGGCACAGATGTGGGGGTGCAGCTCAACAAGCGAATGATCGCCCCTGAGAAATTCGTGTCGCTCAATCGAATTCGAAATTTGCAAGGTGTGGGTATCGTTTACAAAGATGGCAAATTCGATGGCTCCATTTGTTGCGGCGCTGCGGCAACTTGGAGCGAATTATTACCGCCCTATTTTCTAGCCGAATTCCCTTCCCAGCTTGGCGAAATCGTTGCGGTGTTTGGCTCACCGCAGATCCGCAATGTCGGTACGATCGGCGGCAACCTCGTTAATGCTTCGCCGATCGCTGATTCCATTCCGTTCTTCATGGTCATGGATGCCATGCTGTTGATCGTCGGACCAGAACGCAAATCCCGCGTGGTGAACATCAACGACTTCTATTTGGGCTACCGCAAAACAGCCTTGCAACCTGCTGAACTTCTCACCGGTTTAACATTTTTTCCGCCTGCTGCGAATCAACAACTCTCTCTCTACAAAATCTCCCGGCGGCGTGATCTCGATATCTCCACCTTCACCGCCGCGATCTTGCTCACCATCGAAAACGAAACGATCGTCGAAGCTCGCATCGCGCTCGGCGCGGTTGGGCCGACGGTAATCAGAGTCAAACAGACCGAAGCCTTTTTGAAAGACAAACCGTTCAGCGAGAGCACGATGCAAGCCGCCGGTGAACTAGCGGCGCAGGAAGTGACGCCGATCAGCGATGTTCGCGGGAGTGCCGATTTTCGCTGGCAGCTGGTGCGGAATGTCTTCTTGAAATTCTTCCACGAGCGACGGAGCGTGGCGGCATGAGCATTGTGGGCCAATCGATCGCGCACGACTCTGCCGTCGGCCATGTCACCGGCAGTGCGCCATTCATCGAAGATTTGCCGCTGCCGCACGACGCGCTGCATGTCGGCTTTGCCGGCAGCAAGTTTGCCAGCGGCAAGGTTCTGTCGATTGATGTTTCGGCAGCGTTGAAAATTCCCGGCGTGGTTGCGATCTACACCGCCCACGACATGCCGGGCGAAAACTTCTTTGGCCCGCACTTTCGCGACGAACCGTTTCTCGCCGAAGGAGAAGTGCTGTACGTCGGTCAGCCGGTGGTCGCCATCGCAGCCGAATCGCTGCAGGCTTTGGCTGTCGCGCGCGAAAAAGTAAAGATTGAAATCGAACCAATCGAGCCGATCCTGAGCATCGAGCGCTCGATGGAACTCGGCCGATTCATTGGACCGGGGCGAAAGATCATCAAGGGAGATGCACCTGCCGAAATCAAAAACGCGCCGCGGCAACTCAGCGGCGTGTTTCACATCGGCGGCCAGGAGCAGTTTTATCTCGAGTCGCAAGCCGCCATCGCTTATCCGGGCGAGCAAGGCCAGGTGGTCGTTCACAGCTCGACGCAGAACCCCACCGAGGTTCAGCACGTCGTCGCCGATGCCCTTGGCTTGTCGCAGCATCAGGTCGTCTGCCTTTGCAAACGAATGGGCGGCGGCTTTGGCGGCAAAGAGACGCAAGCCGTCATTCCCGCCGTGCTCGTCGCGCTGGTCGCATTCAAAACGGGGCGCACCGCGCGAATCGTCTACAGCAAAGACGACGACATGTGCTCGACCGGCAAGCGGCATGCTTATCGCGTCGAGTGGCAAGCGGGCTTCGATCTGCAAGGTCGCATCGCTGGCGTCGCCGTGAAGTTTTTCTCCAACGGCGGTTGCTCTGCCGACTTGTCGCTCGCGGTGCTCGAGCGTTCGCTGCTTCACTTCGACAATTCGTATTATCTGCCGCATGTCGAAATGATCGGCCAGGTTTGCTTCACGAATATTCCGTCGAATACTGCCTTCCGCGGCTTCGGTGGGCCGCAGGGAATGATCGCGATCGAGAACATCATCAGCGAGATCGCTCGCGATTTGCAGCTTGATCCGTACCAAGTGCAGCTGCGCAATCTTTACGGCGTGGATGAAAGGAATATTACTCCTTACGGCCAAATTGTGCGGAAGAACCATCTGCCGGAGATCATGTCGACGCTGGCCGCCAGTTCGCAATATCACGCGCGGCGGACTGCGATCGAGACAGCGAACAGCAAGGACAAACTAAAACTCCGCGGCATCGCCATCACGCCGATGAAGTTCGGCATTTCGTTCACGACGAAATTTCTCAACCAGGGAAATGCGCTCGTCAATCTGTACACCGACGGCACGATTCAGGTCTCGACCGGCGCGACCGAAATGGGCCAAGGAGTGAACACGAAGATCCGACAACTCGTCGCCGATGAATTCGGCCTGCCGTTCGATCGCGTCCTCCTCATGCCGACGTCGACGGAGAAAAACCCGAACACGTCGCCGACGGCCGCTTCGGCTTCGACCGATCTGAACGGTACCGCCGCGGTGCGGGCTTGTCAGATTTTGAAAGACCGTCTCGCACCATTTGCTGCGGCCAAACTTGCGGTGTGGGATCTCGGCGTAAGCGAGTCTGCCGAGTGCATTCATTTCGAAAACGGCGAAGTCTTCGACCGCCGCAATCCAGAGCAGCGCATTCCCTTCGGCCAACTTTGCCGCGAAGCCCGTCTGGCCCGGATCGATCTTGGCGCGCGGGGTTTTTACGCGACTCCCGGCGTCGATTACAACCGCGACACGGGCCGCGGCAATCCGTTTCTGTATTACACGCAAGGCGCCGCCGTCGCCGAGGTCGAGATCGATCGCTTCACCGGCGATCTACGCGTGCCGCGGGTCGATCTGCTGATCGACATCGGCCAATCGATCAACCCTGCCATCGACCGCGGCCAGGTGATCGGCGGCTTCATACAAGGGATGGGCTGGGTCACTGCCGAGGCGTTGATTTACAACGACAAAGGCGCGCTCCTTTCGCATTCGCCCACGACCTACAAAATTCCTGCCATCACCGACCTGCCGCCGATTCTCAACTGCGAGTTTTTTGACAACGACGACAACACCGAAAACGTCGCCCGCAGCAAAGCCGTCGGCGAACCACCCCTGATGCTTGCCATCAGCGTGTGGACCGCAGTGAAACACGCCATCTCGCAAGCCGTGCCGTCGGAAGATCTGCGCGTGCCGGCTACCGGTGAAGAAATCCTGCGGCAATTGTCGCGGCAGTTCTCGCGGGCGAAAGCGATGGGGATAGGCTCGATTGCTTCAGCAATCGAGTCCGTGTAGCGGCAAGAGGCATTCCGCCGCCCGTTGAAAATTTCGTCGCATGCGGGGTGCGTATCGATCTCCGCCGGGGATTGCGCGTCACCTCAACCGCTATGCCTCTTTTCGCTGGCGCGACATTGGTTGCTGACGCAACCAATGCTATCCACCGAAAAAAATGAATCCAGCTACGCCGTTGAACCCGGGTTGTAAACCGGATGGCCCCCTGCCGTGTATGCCTTCAGCACCTCGCAGGCCGCGGCGCGTTCGACGTCGCGGATGATTTCGATCGGCACATGAGGCCGCTGCGAGAGGAGTGCAGGCCAATTGGCGGGAAGAGGGCCTTCACGGAAACTCGTGAGGCTCTCGACGTCTTCGCCGCGGGCGCCGCAGACGAGTTTCGTTATGCCGCTCCACCAGATCACGCCGAAGCACATGATGCACGGCTGGCCGGTGGCGTAGAGCGTGTAACGCCGCGGCGATCGGCCCGCGAGATCGAAGGTTCCCACGCCGCGCTGAGCCAGCAGAATGGCCACTGTTTCGGCATGCGCGACCGAAGTGCCCGAGGTGACCACCAGGTTGACGCCAGCGGCAACGCACGCGCCAGTCGATTCTTCGACGATGAGCGCGGCAAACGGTCCGCCGGTTTTTTCGGCGATGTTGCGGCGCGAAAGATCGATGGCCCACTGCATGCGGGCGGCATCGCTGTCGCCAACCAGTTGCCCCGAGTGAAAATCGGCCTTGCTGACGACTTCAGCCAGCCAGGGGGGGAGCTCGATGGTGGCGGAGACGGGATTCATAAGACGAACTTCAGGCGTCAGGTCGCGAGTGGGTTTGGTGTTTTCCGCCTGCAGTCCTATTATTAGCTCCATCCGACATTCGCAACAATTGCAACTTCTCTATGAGCGATCCCGCGAAGCCCGCCGAGAAATACACCGCGAACCTGGTCGACATTCACCACCGGCGGGTTTTTCCCGCCGAAGTGACGGTGGAACGAGGTCGCATCGCCAGCATTCGCGAAGCCAGTTCTCAAGATGGCGGCAACTGCGAGACATTCCTGCTCCCCGGTTTCGTCGATGCTCACGTTCACGTCGAAAGTTCGCTCCTCATCCCCAGCGAGTTTGGCCGAGCTGCGGTCGTGCATGGCACGGTGGCGACGGTTTCCGATCCGCACGAAATTGCCAATGTGCTGGGAATTGCCGGTGTTGAGTTCATGCTCGCGAGCGCGGCCCAAACGTCGCTGAAGATCTGTTTCGGCGCTCCTTCGTGCGTCCCGGCGACTCCGTTTGAAACGGCGGGCGCGGTGCTGAATGCTGCCGAAGTGGCGCAGCTGCTCGATGATCCGCGGATCGGTTATCTCGCCGAAGTGATGAACTTTCCCGCCGTCATCCGCGGCGATGCCGACATGCTGGAGAAGATCCGCGCGGCGCAAAAACGCGGCAAGCCAGTCGATGGGCACGCGCCGCAGCTGCGCGGCGAAGCGTGTCGCGATTATTTTGCGGCCGGCGTGACAACCGATCACGAATGCGTCTCCTACGAAGAAGCCGCCGAAAAGATCGGCTACGGTGTGAAGATTCTGATTCGCGAAGGCTCCGCGGCTCGCAACTATGCAGCCCTTGCCCCGCTGCTGCGACATCACAGCGCGAGTTGCATGTTCTGCTCTGACGATCTGCATCCGGACATTTTCGTCACTGGTCATATCAATCGTCTCGTTCGTCGCGCGATTGCCGATGGCTATGAGTTGTTCAACGTGCTCCGCGCCGCTTGCGTACAGCCGGTCGAGCACTATCGCCTACCGGTGGGTTTGCTGCGCGTCGGTGAGCCTGCCGATTTCATCGAGGTGAATAATCTCAGCGAGTTTCGCGTGCTGCGAACTTGGATCGATGGCAAGCTGGTCGCAGAGCATGGCCAGACGAAACTGCCGAGCGTGGTGACCGCGCCGGTGAATCATTTTTTGCCGATCGCACGGCGGCCTGACGATTTTCGCGTGGCAGCGACATCGAACCGCCTGCGTGTGATCGGCGCGCTCGATGGCGAATTGATCACGCGCCACTTGGAAGCCGAGCCGAAGCTCGAACACGGCTACGCAGTCGCCGATCCCGAGCGCGACTTGCTGAAGATCGTGGTGGTAAATCGCTATGCCGCCGCTCCACCTGCCGTTGCCTTCATTCAAGGGATCGGCCTGAAGCGCGGCGCGATTGCCTCGTCGGTCGCGCACGATTCGCACAACCTGGTTGCCGTCGGCGTGGATGACGTTTCGCTGGCCGCGGCGATCAATGAATTGATCGCGGTCGGCGGCGGCCTGGCCGTCGCGGAAGGAACGAACGTCGAGATCTTGCCGCTGCCGGTCGCGGGACTAATGTCGGCCGAACCCTACGAGCAAGTCGCCGCGGCCTATTCGCATCTCGATGCCCGGGCCAAGGAACTCGGTTCGCCACTGCGAGCTCCGTTCATGACGCTGTCATTCATGGCGCTCTTGGTCATTCCTGAATTGAAGCTAAGCGACCGCGGATTGTTCGATTGTTTGCGCGGCGAGATGACGTCGTTGTTTATTCGGTAGCAGGTTAATCGTCGAAATCGATTGACAGCTTCTCTTCCCAAAACCAGTAATCAGGCCGTAACTTGCGATCAATTTGTTCTAACGGCCAAAAGATTAGAGCCGCGTTCTGATTGCAGCGGTAATTGTTTTGCGGCGGCAGAAAACGAACGGTTTCGCCACTGGGAGCAGGATCGACCAGCGCGAAGTAACTTCCCAAATACAACGGCGGCAGACACAACATCGCGACGGCGAGGATCAGCGGTCCGCGGGACTCTCGTTTCATGGTGAATGGCAATCGAATCGTTTCTCTGCGGAACTTCGAAACGCATTTCCTGCAATATTAGGGCAACCCATCCCGGATAAACATAGGCTGGATTAGCAATCGCAACGCCGATCTTTTTACGGTACGGATCACGCCCGAGTTCACTCTCTTAGCGACTGCCCAGGGCCGCACCGAGCCAAGCGAAGCCGACGCAAGCGGCGACGAAACTGAACAGGGAGGCTTGCGGCTCCGAATGGCGGCGATGCGTGCGCGGCACGAAGTAGACGTAGCCCAGCGGTTGGCCGGCGGGGTCGAGGGCTTCGACGCGGGTGTAGTTGGTGTCGAAAGCCCAGATCTGGCGGGAAAATTTGGCACGCATGACTCGGCTCCTCAAGGTCGTTCGTTGGCATTCAGGAAACTTGTGTCTTCATGAATACAAACGAACGACGGAGCCGATTTTTCGACAAACGGGCAGAATTTTTTCTGCCGCGAGATATTCCGCCCACTATTTATCGGTCTTGTTCTTCTGCTTGGTCTGGCCCACGATGCCCGTCGAGCGGCCACCTTGGCGGGGATGCTCGCCGGCACTGGAGAAGTTGCCGAGGCGGCGTTTTTCGTCCTGCTCGTTGGGCGGGGCGCCACGTTTCAGCGAGTCGTTGGTGGCAGGTTTGGCATTCAGTGATTTGCGTGTCATGATCAAATTCCTGGAAAGAGGTTGAAGCATTCGCGAGGATGCCAACCTCCAATGCAAGCTGCACGCCAAAAGCCTGGTTTCAGATCGACCGAGGAGAATGCGATGACGACCCTGAGCGCCGATCTGCAGCCGATTTACGACCTGGAAATTGCCCGCGGGAATGTGGTCTCGCACATCGAAGAGCCGGCCGGGAGCACTTGTCCCTATGCGGTGGTGTTCAAGCTGCCGCTGGCGAAAGAGAGGATCCTCGCGGAACTCACGCTCGACGCGCACGTCCGCTACTGGGAATCGCGCGATCCGCATTACTCGATCGAAGCCGGCTTTTATTCCGATGCTTCGCACCACTCGATTGCCGGGCCGATTCCTGAGGCTAAGTCATCCGATAAACCAGCGATGCAGCAGTAACGCCGAGACCGACCACGCCGATCAGTCCAAGCACGAGGGCTGCCAACGGAATGATGTAGTAGCCGAAGTCCTTACCGGCCTCGAGTACGGCCATGCTTGGTTCGGTCGGCTTGTAGTAAACGGGATGCGTCGAACCAGGGGCATATTTGCTGACGGCCATATCGGCCGTGAAGCTTCGGCCGGTGGGCGAATTTCCCAGTTGCAAACGATCGCTCGTGTGCGGCACGCCGTTGACCTCGTAGGTGTATTCAATCTTTGCGCGATACTTTTGCCGGCCACGGTACAAACCATCTTCGACAACTTGTGCCGATTTGATCGTGCCTGTTGTGCTGGGCCACTTGCTGGAATCGCCGCGCTCGGCATCGACTTGGGAAAGTGCGATCCACAAACCAATACCCGCAAACAGCGCGAGAATCGAAAGAATCACTCCTGCGATGACTTCTTTCATCGGTCGGCCTGCCATCAGGTCGATGCCGATGTGACGGCGACCGCCGCTATAACTCGGGCTGGCCGAGGCGCCGAGCGGATTCGTTGGTGGTAAAGAAACGGCGGGACCTAGCGAACCACCGGCGGCAGGCAGATCATCCCACAGCGAGTCGCCGAGCGGCGCTGGTTGGGGAGCGACGGGTTGCGGAGCAGGTTGCGGGCGAGCCGGCTGGGCTGACGGCGTTTTCGGCCCTGCAGCGCCGATGGTGAGTGGTTGTTTGCACTGCGGACAAGCGACCGTCTTGCCGGCCAGCTCGGGCCGCGCGGCGAAGCGGGCGCCGCACTGACAGGCCACGACAATCTGCTGCGGCTTAGCGGCGGGAGCAGCTGGGGGCGTCGATGCGGCGGGTGCGGCTTGAATCGTCAGAATGTTGCCGCAGCCGCTGCACTTGGCTTGCTGGCCAATGTGGCGTTCATCGGCACGAAATCGCTGGCCACAGCGACAGGCCACTTCGATAGGCATAAAAATCCCGCAAAAGCATGATCATTAATTACAGACCCGTAATTATAGTTGACGGGCTTAATCCTGCAAAATGATGGGCTCAGGCGGGAGTTGCTAAGTAGCTGAATTCGCCAGAATTCAGACCAGCTACTTGGATGTCGCCATCTGAATTCTGGCGAATTCAGCTACTTTTCATACCAGCTTTCCAGCTGGGCGCTGCGCCACTAAAAGGCTCAGCGCCACTCGTCGCTCGCTCGACTAGATATTCTGGTCGATGTTCGCTTGGAAGTCAGTCACGCTGTCGTTGACGTCGCGGTAGAAGTCGTCAGCGCCACTGCCACCGAGCAGGAAGTCCTTCACGCCATCGTTGGCGAGGAGGACTGGCGAGAACAGACCAGCCGGCGTCGTGGCGACCCACTGTGCAACCAAGGCTTGCAGCGCGGTGTCGTTGGCATCGTTGGCCGTTAAGCTTCCTTCGTTGGTGGTGCCGCGAGCGATCAGGGCGTCGTCGTCATTGCCGCCGCTGAGCGTATCGGCACCCGCGCCACCGATCAGCACATCACGGCCACTGCCGCCGACGAGTTGATCGTTGCCGGCGTTGCCGACGAGCAAGTCATCGCCATCGCCGCCGGAGAGATTGTCGTTCCCCGTGCCGCCGTACAGGCGATCGTTGCCATCGCTGCCTTGCAGCACATCGTTGCCCGATCCGCCATTGGCGTAGTCGTTGCCGTCGCCGAGCGAAATCTGATCGTTGCCTCCGCCGCCATACACAATGTCGTTGCCGCCGAGCGTGCTGAGGACGTCGTCGCCATCAAGGGCCGTTTCTCCGGCGATGGTGTCGCCATAGACCGTGTTGTTACCGCCCGAGCCGTTGATCTGATCCGCTCCAGTGCCGCCGATGAGCGTGTCGTCGCCCAGGCTGCCCGAGATGTAGTCCTGACCAGCGCCGCCGTCGATGGTGGCCGATTGCGTGGTGTTGACGATTTGCAGCGAGTCATCGCCGGCATCGCCGTTGATGATCACCGTGCCGCCGGCAGGAATCACAAAGCCGCCGAAGAACAAACCGTTGATCGAGACCTTGAGCGAGTTCGGACCGGCTGGCGCGACCACGACGTTGTCGCCGTTGATGGTCCCTTGCACGACTAGGTTGTTGCCGACGAGGGCCGCAGCGCCTGGCGGCACCACCGAGTTCGGCGGCAAGGCAGCGCTACCGGCAAACACTTCCAGCGTGTCGTTCCCCATGTAGTTCCCGGCAAAGTCGGGCCGAATATCAAACAGATCGGCGTAGAAGTCGTCGTCGCCGGTGAAGCCATACAGCGTGTCAACCGCGGCATCGTCGGGGCCGAGCACTCCCAGGAACAAGCCGAGCGTGCCCGTGTTGACCCAGGCTTGCAGCAGATTGAAGTTCGACAAATCATTGGCATCGCCAAACGTCGTGCTGACGTCGGTGGTCAAGCCGCGGCCGATCACCACATCGTTGTCTTCGCTGCCGTCGATGATGTCGGCGCCGCCGCTGCCGATGACCACATCGCGGCCGGTGCGACCGTAGAGAATGTCATTGCCGGCATTGCCGACCACCAGATCCGCGCCGGCGTCGCCCGAAATCACGTCGTTGCCATCGCCGCCGTAGATCGTATCGATGCCGTCTTCGCCGGCGATGAGGTCGTTACCAGCGCCGCCGAAGGCATAGTCGTTGCCAGCGCCGAGAGCGATCTCATCGTTGCCGCCGCCGCCATAAACGACATCGTTGCCGCCGAGCGTGCTGATCTTGTCGTTGCCACCTGCGGGCAGTGCTTGTTCGTTGAAGTTGTCGCCCCACACGGTGTTGTTGCCCGGACCAGCGTTGATTTGATCGTCGCCAGCGCCGCCCGTGATCGTGTCGTTGCCGCTGCTAGTCGAGATGTAGTCGTTGCCGGCTTCGCCATTGACCGTGACGCTGAGCAGGGTATCGCGAACTTCGATGAAGTCGTCACCGTCACCACCATTGATGATGATGATGCCCGGCACATTGAATGGTCCAAACACCGAGTTGTTGAGGGTGATGTTGAAGAAAGCAGTTCCTATCGCATTGACGATAATGCGATCGCCATCGTTCGTGCCTTGGATGACGAGGTCATTGGCCACCAGTGCAGCCGTGCCAGGTGCGACTGGCGAGTTGGCAGGCAAAGCAGCGCTGCCGGCAAACACTTCCAGCGTGTCGACTCCCATGCTCGGCAGATTGAAGTCGCCCAGAGCATCGAGTTGGTCAGCGTAGAAGCGATCAGAGCCGGTGTAGCCAGAGATGGTGTCGCCACCGCCATCGGTCGCTGCGAGCACCGGTGTGAGCAATCCGGCCGGCGTGGTTGTGACCCAAGTATTCAGCGCGGCGGAAAGAGCCAGATCGTTGGCATCGCCGGCAGTTGTGCTCGCTTCGTTCGTCGTGCCGCGGCCCATCACCAGATCGTTGTCTTCGTCACCGTTGATCCGGTCGTTGCCATTGCCGCCGATGAGCACATCGCGGCCAGTTCGGCCTTGCAGTTGATCGTTGCCGTCGTTCCCCACCAGCAAGTCATCGCCGGCGTCGCCCGAGATCACGTCGTTCCCCCCGCCACCGTAGATCCGATCGTTGCCGGATTCGGCGCCGATCAAATCATCGCCTTCGCCGCCGTAGGCGTAGTCGTTGCCCGCGCCCAGTGCGAGTTGATCGTTTCCGCCGCCGCCATACACAATGTCGTTGCCGCCGAGCGTGCTGATGATGTCATTGCCGCCAGCCACTGCCGCTTGCTGATTCTGCTGATCGCCCCAAACGGTGTTGTTCCCATCGCCGGCATTGATCATGTCGTTGCCGAGTCCGCCGATGATCGTGTCGTCGCCCGCGCTACCGAAGATGAAGTCGTTGTCGGCCCCGCCATCGAGAATGGTCGGCAGAGTCGAGTTGGTAATGACAATGATGTCGCTGCCGGCATCGGCCACGACTTGAATGTTGCCGGGGACGACGAATGGGCCGAAGACCTCGTCGTTAATCCGGGCCTGGTACATCCCGCCGTTCACCGGGCTGATGATGATCACATCGTCGCCAGGGGTCCCTTCGGCGAGCAGGTTGTTGCCGACAAGCGAGGCTTCGCCCGCAGCGAGGTTTCGCCGATCTTCCAGGAACTCCAACCGCAGGACCGCGCGGCGGCGATTGCCATCGAGCCGTTCGGCCTGGCGAAGTCGCGAGCGACCCGTCTTCGAAGCGGCCAGACCGGAAACCAGGGAAGAGACCCAATTCTTCATGACAATCCCCTTCAAGGAGGCAAACTCGTGGTGTGGTAGGGCAGGTGCCTGCGGACGATTGATTGCAGGCGGAATGTTCAGAACAATCGCCCCAAATAGGGCAAAAATGTTAAATAGGATAAACGCGATGTTTCGCTAAGTTTACATGCGTGCTAACGAATCTCAACGCTAACCTCCAAAAATTCATAGAAAAAGTGGACTTTACCCCCTCGGCCGCGTCAGTTGTGTCGCGGTGCCGCTGAGTTCTCTTGCTCCGCCAGCCTGTTTCCGCTATTTCACCCTTTCCATTTCGCACCGGAAGGGCTGGGAGCAGGACGCTCATGAAAACTTGCAAAGCATTACTGGCAATCGCGTTAGCAACGGTCTGCGGGGCTGCGATCGCGTTTGGACAAGTGGGGATTCAGGTTCCAAATCTCACCCCGCCGCCGGTTAACGTCCAAGATGGGGTGCCGTACTACCCGCCAGGTCCCGAGATTCAGCGGATGCGCGAACGGGACCAAGTGCGGCAGGTCCAACTGCAGTTGCCTGGCCTTCCGCAAGCGACTCAACCCGCGTCGCCCGCTGCCCCGCAACCATTGCCGCTGACGGCCCCGGTCGCGCCGATTCAAGCCGCCCTTCCCGGCACGGTCGTGCAAACGGCGCAAGGCTTGGCGCCGACTCCCAACGCGCCGCCGCAAGTCCTCGCTCAATTCGGCCCACAGCAACCGATGACTGCACCCGCTCCCGAAGAGGACACGCGCACGGAAGTCATCCGCGAACGATTCCTCGGCCAGGCGGAAGATGCCTTTAATCATGTCGCTGCCGTGTGGAACTTCGTGCTCATCCGCGGCGCCGATACCAAAGCGCTGGTCACGGTTGGCACGCTGGTCGGCGGTTTGTTCCTGATGGGCTTTGGTTACATCGCGGCTGGCATGATCAGCCGTTGGATCGGCAAGCGGTTGCTGTCGCGCCTCGGTCTTTCGCCCACGGCGAGTGCGCCGCTGCAGAAGATCAGCTACTACGTCCTGCTCGCCACGTTCGGCATGCTGACACTCAACATCCTGAATGTGCCGATCACGGCCTTCAGCTTTGCCGGCGGTGCTCTCGCGGTCGGCGTCGGTTTCGGCAGCCAGAACATCGTCAACAATTTCATTAGCGGTCTGATCCTGATCGCCGAACGGCCGATCCGCGTCGGCGACACCATCGAAATCGATGGCCGCACCGGTAAGGTGACCGAGATCGGCGCTCGCAGCACACGCATCGCCACCGGCGCGAATTTGGAAGTCATCGTCCCCAACAGCAAGTTCCTCGAGAGCCAGGTGGTGAACTGGACTCTCAGCGACGACTTGATCTCGACGAGCGTGAAAGTGGGTGTGGCGTACGGTTCGCCGACCCGCGAGGTCGAACGCCTGCTGAAGCAAGCCGCCTCGGAACATGAATCGATCGCGCAAGATCCCGCGCCGGGCGTTTCGTTCGAAGACTTCGCCGACGACGCGTTGATTTTCAGCGTCAGCTTCTGGCTGCACCTGCAATCGACCTCGAAGGGGCGCGTCGAAAGCGACATCCGCTTCCGCATCGACGAGCTATTCAACGAGGCCGGAATCGTGATAGCCTATCCCCAGCGCGACGTGCATCTGAATATGATGAGGCCGCTGGAAGTACGACTCGCGCCCGAAGCCACGCGCGAGCTCCGCCGCGTGGCATAGGCTGGCTGATATCAGGACTGTCGTGTGAAGTTTCGTCGCAAACACAAACCCCAGCGTCCTGAACTGAAGGTCAAAAACCGGACCAAGCCCGGCAGTTCGCCCGGCCAGATCACGCCCGATCCGTCGCAACCCAAGCCAACGATTCACGTCATCGCCTATGGCAACGCGGGAGTGACCGAGACCGACGTGCCGGATGTCAACGATCTGCCGGCGCTGCTCTATAAGCACGAAGTCACCTGGATCAACATCGATGGCTTTGGCGATGTAAAAACCATCGAGCGGCTGGGCGAGATGTTTAATCTCCATCGCCTCGCTCTCGAAGACGTCGTTAGTCAGCATCAACGGGCCAAGATCGACGACTACGGCGATTTGATGTTTATCGTCATGCGGATGGCGAGTTGCCCTGATCGGGCTCACACCGAACAGCTGAATCTGTTCCTCGGCAAGAACTTCATCCTCACGTTTCAGGGCGGCCCTCCGGGCGATTCGTTCGATCGCGTCCGCCAGCGAATCCGCGATCAGGCCGGCAAGATCTGCTCGCGCGGCCCTGACTATCTGGCTTACGCGCTGATCGATGCCGCGATCGATGCCTATTACCCGGTGCTCGAAATCTATTCCGAACGGCTCGATACGCTCGAGGATCAAGTTCTGGAACGGCCCGATACGTCGCTGATGGATTCGCTCCACACCGTGAAGGCCGATCTGCTGATGCTGCGTCGCGCCATCTGGCCGATGCGTGAAGCGGTGGCCACCATCACCCGAGAAGCCTCCGACTTGATCCAGGACGACACCCGCGTTTATCTGCGCGATTGCTACGATCACATCGTGCAGATTGTCGACCTGGTCGAAACCTATCGCGAACTGACGGCTGACCTGCGCGACCTTTACATGTCGGCCCTCAGCAACCGCATCAACGAGACGATGCGCGTGCTCACGATCATCAGCACCATGTTTATCCCGCTCACGTTCATCGCCGGCATTTACGGCATGAACTTCGATTACAAAGAGGGCGAGATGCCGCTGAACATGCCCGAGCTGCATCATCGCTACGGCTATGTGATCTGCCTCGGCGTGATGGTGGTGCTCGCCATCGGCATGCTGATTTACTTCTATCGACAGGGCTGGATTTTTCCGAAGTTGCAGAAGAAGCTAGCAGAACGAAGTGAAGCCCACTCGTAGGACGGACCATTGGTCCGCTCCTGAACTGTAGCTGCAACTGTTTGGCTTGGTACCCGCTGTTGAGGCGGACCAATGGTCCGTCCTACTTTAAAAGACGCTTCCTTTCACGGAGTGAAAGGCGACTGTGAGAAACCGATGAGCGAAACGTTTCGCATCCGCCTTGATAAAGAGCATCACGTTTTCGCCGCGGCGCACTTCATCACATTTGCGGGCGACATTTGCGAGCGACTGCACGGCCATAACTATCGCGTCGCCATGGAACTCGGCGGGCCCCTCGATGAAAACAGCTACGTCGTCGATTTCATTGCCGCCCGCGACGAGTTACGAGCGATCACCGATCAGCTCGATCATCGGATGATTTTGCCCGACAGCCATCCGCTCATTCGCGTCGTGGCCGATGCGAAGGAAGTGACCGTTACTTTCACGCCCGACGGCCGGCGTTGGATTTTCCCGCTCGGCGATTGCGTGATCCTGCCCGTATCGAATACGACGGCGGAATTGCTCGCGCGCTGGATCGGCGAGCAGTTCCTCGCGCGCCTTCAACAACGTTTAAATTGGCAACCGACATTCATCGAAATCGCCGTTGATGAGAACCACGGCCAATGGGGCGTGTGGTCTCGCTAGTCGTCGACCGCTCCGCGGTCGATGAACGGACTCGAACCCACCACGGACCGCCGAAAGAGCTCCGCGACTTTCGACACTTCGGCGAGTATTCTTCGCAGCGCGATTGTCGAACACTCGACGTTCTGCGTTAACCGTTTCCACATTCGTTCGCCAAGCGCCGGAATATCGCTGGCGCTCATTCCTCGGCCCGTGGTTGTTTAGCTTCCATTCATCGATCGCGGAGCGATCGACGACTAGCCGCGCCCGACAAACGGCATTTGGGTTGCCATGATGGTCATGAACAGCACGTTGGCATCGAGCGGCAGGTTGGCCATGTTCAGCACGGCTTGGCCGACGTGATTGACATCCATGGTTGGCTCCGCGGCAACGGTGCCATTCGCCTGCGGCACGCCGCCCGCCATGCGGGCGGTCAGATCGGTGCCGGCGTTGCCGATGTCGATCTGTCCCACGGCAATGTCGAACGCCCTGCCGTCGAGCGCGCACGATTTCGTCAAACCGCTGATCGCATGCTTCGTCGCGGTGTAGGGCGCTGAGTTTGGCCGCGGCGTGGTCGCCGAGATCGAGCCGTTGTTGATGATCCTGCCGCCACGCGGCGATTGGGCTTTCATCACCCGGAAGGCTTCGCGCGTGCAGAGAAACACGCCGGTGAGATTGACGTTCACCACTTGTTGCCATTTGTCGAAGCGGAGTTCATCGAGCGGAATCGCTGGCGCGCCTTGGCCAGCGTTGTTGAAGAGCACATCGAGCCGGCCAAACTTTGCCACGACCTGGTCGAACAGTTTCCGCACGGCGGCTTCATCGGTCACGTCGGTGGCGATCGGCAGCGCGTTCGCCTGAAACTCGCCGGCCAGCGTTGCCGTCTCTTGCAAATTCGCTTCGCGGCGCCCTGCGAGCCCGACCGCATAGCCGCCGCGCAGCAGCGCGAGCGCAACCGCGCGGCCGATTCCCGATCCAGCTCCCGTGACAATGGCGATTTTCTGAGGCATGGTCTTCTCTTAAGTTGCAGCTTCGGTTGCGGCTGATTCTAGCCACTTTAGCACGGGCGAGGTTGCGCCTAAAATATCGGACCATCTACCTACCAGGCAAATCCAAAATCACGAGCATCTCATGGCAAGACTCACGGGCAAAACAGCACTCATCACAGGCGGCGGCACCGGCATCGGTTGGGGCATCGCCAAAGCTTTCGCCGAAGAGGGCGTTAAAGTCGCCATTGCAGGCCGGCGGTTGAATGTCGTGCAAGAAACAGCCTCCTCGTGGAAAGGTCAGCCGGCGATGCTCGCGCACGATTGCGACGTCGGCAATCGCGAGAGCGTGAACAAGCTCTTCGCGTGGGCGAAGGAACAGCTCGGCCAGATCGATATTCTGGTCAATGCGGCCGGCGTGAATATCAAAACCCGTTCGATGTCGGCGATGACGCCTGATCAATGGGACGATGTGATGAACATCAACGCCACCGGCGTTTACAACTGCCTGCACGCCGGGCTGCCAGCGATGATCGATCGCAAGGATGGCTTGATCATCAACATCTCTTCGATCAGCGGCAAACGTTCGGCTCCGCTAGGTGGCATTGCTTACAACGCTTCGAAATTTGCCGTTGCTGGTCTCTGCACCGCCGTGGCCAATGAAGTCGCGCCACACAATGTGCGCATCACCACGATCTATCCGGGTGAGGTCGACACGCCGATTCTCGAACATCGGCCGAGCCCAGTCTCTGCCGAGCGCCGGGCGAAGATGGTACTGCCTGAAGACTTCGGCCCCGTTGTCGTCGCGCTGGCCTTGTTGCCGCCGCGGACACACGTTCCCGAACTGATCATCAAGCCAACCGTAGCCGAATACTTTTAATCGCTGCGGCTTGCATCGCTGCGGCCCGACTGCCGCAGCGAAACGCGACGGCGAAAAACGAAGTCAAGAAATCAGGACAGCGGCCCCCCCGATACCTGCCATACCGAGAAGACCGCCGCCTGATCACTTCAAAATTTAGTCGGCGCGGGTTGAAGCGCGATTAACGTGCTTTGCCCGGCCGATGATGCGAATCCCGCAGGGCTTTCACTTCGTCGTGAGAGACCTGCACTGCGGCGAGGTGCCGCCGGAGAGTGTCACAGCAGGGCTCCGCCCCGCCCAAATCCTTCAACGCTTCTTCGTATTTCGCTTTGATCTGATCTTCGCCCCGTTCCGACTCATCCAGAATGGCTTGTTCGCCGCCGCCGAGGGCCGAGCGAATGTCCATCCAGGTGCGGTGGGCTGCCGCGGCCACACTGCCCGACTTCGTCGGCGTTTCGGCGTTCGCGGCTACCATGGTTTGCAGTTCGCTGGCTTGGCCATCGCGGTTCGACGCCCATTGGCGAAAGCGATTGGCCAGCGTGGGGTTAGTTTCCTTGAGGTTTTCAGCGGCTTCCTTAAAGCCATCGCGACTGTCGATATTGATTTGCGTCAAGCTCTGCAGCCAGTCAATCGACTTCTGACAGAGAGTGTTAGTGGTCATCGCCATGATCGAAACTCCTAATCGTGTCTGAACTGTCGCGGCAGACAGCCTGTCCGCTCTGCGATCTTGTGATTTACTTCGCCGAACAGAGCAAAAGCATCTAGCGTGCCAGTCGCGCCGGTTCGTGCCGGCTGTCGGAATTGAATTGACGAAAATCGCTGAAAAAGCCTACGCTTATCGCATCTGTAAAATTCAACCGGCTGCACGCAGAAGGCCGAACTCCGGTTCGGTCGCTGGAAAATGTTCGCCGAGAAATCAGAGCGTTCAAAGATGAACCAGCCAATCCCGGCCCCGCCCGACCACTATCGGCGGGCGCGCATCCAATTTGGTCTGAGATCACTTTTGCTGTTGATAACGGCCTGTGCGATTTTCAGCGCCTGGTATGGCTGGCGGGTGAGGCTGGAAGAGGAGGTTCAGCAATTGGTCGAAAAGCTCGACGCAGAAGCGACGAGAACTAGATGGTCCCCAGGTCTTTTGACAGAGGTAAACATCGATCCACGCGTAGAGGCCATCACCGTCCCCGATGGTTTCGAAGTCACCCTCGCCGCCGAGTCGCCTCTCGTCGAGCATCCCATCATGGCCGGCTTCGACGATCGAGGCCGATTGTTCGTGGCCGAAAATGCCGGTCGCAATCTGAAGCGTGAGGAACTCGAACAGGAACTGCCGAACAGCATCGTGTTGTTGACCGATACGAATGCCGATGGCGTGTTCGACAAGCGAACGGTCTTTGCCGACAAGCTCACGTTTCCGCAGGGAGCGCTCTGGCACGATGGCTGGCTGTATGTTGCGTCGTCGGGAGCGATCTGGCGGTTTCGCGATACCAACGGCGACGACGTCGCCGATATTCGCGAGCAGATCGTTAGCAAGTTTGGTTACACCGGCAACGCCGCCGATGTGCATGGCTGCTTTCTCGGTCCTGAGGGACGCATCTATTGGTGCGAGGGACGGCATGGCCATGAGATCACGGATGCCGCCGGCGCGATCGTCAGCAAAGGTAAGGCCGCGCGGATTTTTTCCTGTCGCCCCGATGGCAGTGACGTGCAAACGCACTGCGGCGGCGGTATGGATAATCCGACCGAGATCGACTTCACCGCCACCGGCGAAATGCTCGGTACGGTGAACATTCTCTATCCGAAGCGCGGCGATTGTCTGGTTCATTGGTTGCACGGTGGCGTTTATCCGCGGGCCGATCAACCCGCCGTGCTCACCGAGTTCCGCCGCACTGGCGAACTGCTCGATGCAGTGCATGACTTCGGCCACGTCGCGGTTTCGGGGTTGCACGTTTCGCGCGGTGGTGAAGGACTTCGTCACCTCGACCAGCAACGACTTTCATCCCACCGACGTGCTGCAAGACGCCGACGGCAGTTTGCTGGTGATCGATACCGGCGGCTGGTTTCGCAGCGGCTGTCCGACGTCGCAAATCGCCAAGCCGGAAGTTCCCGGCGCGATTTATCGCGTTCGCCGCACGGCAGCGCAGAAAATCGCCGATCCGTGGGGAATGAAGATCGCCTGGGATCGTGCAACGGCGGAAGAACTGATCAAACTCCTCGCCGATCCTCGCTTCGCTGTCCGAGCGCGAGCAGTCGCGCAGCTCGTTCGCAACAAAGACGCCGCCGTGCCTTACCTGACCGTTGCGCTGGCTGACGACAATCAAACCCGCCGGCTGCAAGCGACGGAAACGCTGATCAAGATCGGCAGCGAGAAAGCGGCCTCTGCGCTCATCGCCGCACTCGAAAATGAGGACGAGCAAGTTCGGCAGTTAGCCGCGTTTGGTTTAGGTTCCCTGCAATCCGCAGCTGCTACGGATGCGCTAACGTCATTGCTCGCCACTGATCAGCCTGCCGAAGTGCGACTCGCTGCTGCGACTGCCCTTGGGAAAATCGGCGAACCCGCGGCCGTGCCAGAGATCCTCGCCGCTTTGCAGCCCGTAGGACGAACCAATGGTCCGTCCTTCGATCGTTCGCTGGAGCATGCGCTCATCTACGCACTGATCGAAATCGATGATCCGACAGAAACGCGAACGGCACTCAAGCAGGAAAACGCTGATGTGCAGCGCGCTGGACTCATCGCCCTCGATCAAATGCCGTCGAGCGACTTGAAGCGCGAAGAAGTCGCTGCGTTGCTCGCCACAAGTAACCTGGCCTTGCAAGCTGCCGCGCTCGACGTGCTCAGCCGTCATCCCGGTTGGACCGCAGAACTGGTGGAATCCGTCAGCAAACTGTTGAAGCAGCCGAAGCTCGATGAAGCGCAGCAAACGCTCATCAGTAGCGCGCTCGTCTCGTTTGCGAATCAGCCCGCCGTGCAGAAGTTGCTCGCCGAGCAATTGCAGAATGAAAAGACTCCGTCAGCCGTGCAGCGATTGCTACTCGAAGCAATCGCGCAAAGTCGCCTCACAGCTGTTCCAGCGGAACTACGCTCGGCCATGTTGCGAAGTCTCGAAAATAAAGAGCCTTCAGTGCTCCTCGCGGCCATCTCTGCAGCCGGAGCCACGTCGCGTTCATTCCTCAGTGAGCTGCGAGCGATCGCAAACGATGAACAGCGACCCGCCGAAGTTCGCCTCGCCGCCGTCGCGCCGATCAGCGCCGGCACTTCGCTGGAAGCCGCTGAATTTGCCTGGCTGGAGAAGCAACTCGCTGCCGATAGAGCCCCGGCCCTGCGGATTCTCGCGGCCCGTTCGCTCGGGGCAGCGAACCTGACTTCAGACCAGCAAATCACGCTCACTAAATCGCTCGCCACGGCCGGACCGCTTGAAATCGGCCCGCTGCTCGCCGCGTTCGAACGCCCCGGCAACGAAGCGATCGGCAATCCTTCGGCCGCTGCGCTCCTCGCAGCGCCAGGCGCTGCGGCGATAGCGCTGCCGCAACTCGAAGCGCTCGCGGCCCACTATCCGCCGAGCACGAAGGCGGCGCTAAAGCCCATCTTTGATCAACTCGAAATGGCCAACCGCGCCCAGCGCACGCGTCTCGAAACTCTGCTCAGCGAACTGCCGCCCGGCAATGCCAACTCCGGCAAGCAAGTCTTTTTCAATCGCGCCGCCGGTTGCTTTCTCTGTCATCGCGTTGGCAACGAGGGCGGCCGTGTCGGGCCCGACTTATCCACCATCGGTCAGCGGCGAAATCAACGCGATCTGCTCGAAGCCGTGATCTTCCCTAGCTCATCGCTGGCCCGCGGCTTTGAATCGCAAGCGTTGCTTCTCACCGACGGCAGAAGCCTTACGGGCTTAATCACGCGCGAAACTGCCGACGCGGTCATCTTGCGAACGGCAGATCAGAATGAACACCGCATCGTGCGCGGCAATGTCGAAGAGATGAAACCGAGTCCGCTCTCGATCATGCCCACCGGCCTTGAGAGCACGATGAGCAAGCAACAGCTGGCCGATTTGATTGCCTATCTGCAGATGCTGAAGTAAGACCTACTTCACTTCTTTCACTTCGACCACATCCACCTGGATAAACTGGCCGTTGTACGGTTTCGGCGCGGGGGCGACATCCGGCACGACGAGCTTCTTGAAGTTCGTGATCATCCGGCCGTTCTGGCCGTCGCCGTGCAAAGTGATCTTCGCGCCGCCGTCGATTTCGATCGTTTGCGTGTAATCGATCGTGAAGATCTTGTGTCCTACCGCATCTTGCCGATTGAGAAAGTAGTGCGACTCGGGCGACGACACCTTGATCTGATAGATGTTGTACGTGCCGTTGTTCTTCTCGCCGCCGATGTAGAAGTAGTCGCCAACCTGCTTGCCGTTCTTATACATCATCGGCTCGACCACGCCGCGGAAGCGCAGCGTCACCGCGTACTTCTTCCCCTTCTCGCCGCCGAAATCCTTCTCGACCGTGAAGTTGTCGGTCGTGTTTGGATCACCCTTCACCAGCCCTGACACGCCATCGGCCCCTTCCTTCGGGTTTTCCGGCATCGGGTCGCGGCAGGGGAATTCAAACCGAAAGCCATTGAGCGAAGCGCCTGGCTTGGCGGTGTCTTCAGCAACGGCAGTCGCAACGATCATCAACAGGAGAGACGCAAACAGACCAGCAGCAATTTTCATCGAGGCACCTCAGGAGAGAAATGATTTGGCGGGAAAGCCAATCATCGTCGCTGGCAACAGTCAGCGTCAACTATGTCGTCGAATTCTCCGTTATGTCGCCGAATATTCCATATTCGGTGGTGGCGGTCGAATGCCGACTGCTGCTGGAATAAGCGTTAGCGATATTCCAGCAAGTTCGGCGCGCTAGGGTGGCGGCGAAGTGGTCCGCTTTCAAAAGGCAACGCCGCGTTACCGTCACTCGCCAAATCCGGAACTTCGCGGGGCTCGTTCCTCGGCACGCTTCAGGTCGGCCTCAACCCATCGTTTTCGGAGAAAACGACTACATAGTGCTCTTCTCACTCCCTCGCCTCGGTACTCCGGGGAGAGGGTTGGGGTGAGGGGCCGGAAGCTTAGCGTGTCTCTATTTGGCAGATAGTTTTGCCAAGTTTCTCAGGAGATACATCGTGAGTTAGTTCTCAATGGAGGCGTATTTATTGAGTTATTTAGTTGACAACCGTCCACTGTGTCGCGAAAATTCAGGTCGTCCCATCAGCCGCCGGGCGCTAGCCCCCGGCTTCTTCTGCGAGTGAAGGTAAGAGCCGGGGGCTAGCGCCCGGCGGCTGATAGGACTGTTGAGATTAAGTCGATAGCGCTGCTAACCCCTCACCCCGGCCCTCTCCCCGAGGCGGGGCGAGGGAGCGAAGCGTGCTGCGCACGTGCGATGTGGCGTGCAGCGTTTTGGTGTTGTGTGATTGCATGTTGGCTTTCGTTTTCACTTCCTTTTTTCAGGAGTCATCTCATGCCTGCCAAGTCGAAGAATCCGTTGCGGTCGATTGAGATGCGGGTGTCGCAGCGCGATCGGCAGATTTATCAAGCCGTGGTCATCGAGCAGCGGTTGCAGTCGGCGGTGGCGGCCGAGCATGGCATCAAGCAGCCGCGCGTCAGTGCGATCGTCAGGCGGGTGCGGAAGTGGCGGGCGCTCCCCGCGCCGCCGGGCATGGAGCAGTTTTCGCGCGAGGAGCAGTTGCGGGTGGCGGCACGCGATCATCGCGATCGGCTCGCGTTTTGGCATCAGCAAGCCGTGGTCGCGTGGCAGTCGTCGAAGCAGACGAAGCACAAAGTGAAGGTGCGAAAAGTGAAGGGCGAGGAAGTTGAGGAGCGGACGGTGGAGGTGCGCGACGGCGATGATCGGCTGTTCAAGGTTGGGCTGCTCGCCGCGGACAAGATTGTGCAGTTTGAGGGTTTTGATCTGCGCGGCAACGTCGATGTGTCGAGCAAAGGCCGCGTGCCAGAGCCGCCGAAGATGGTCGACGAAGAGCTTTACCGCGGCGTGAAACGCAAGGTGATGAGCGGCGACTTCGACACTCCCGGCGATGAAGGCGTGCCCGGCATGTGGCAGCAAGAAGCCGAGAAACGGAATGCCGAAGTGAAGGCGGTGGCGGCAGTGGCGGAAGAGACGCTGGCGGATGAGATGCCGACGAACGCGCCGCTGCTCGCGTGCGTGACGGCTGTGGTGGAAGAGGAGAGTTCGAACCAGAAGTCGACAGTCGTCGAGGACTCAAAGCTGAAGAGGTCCTCCGCAGAGTGCAATAAAGTGTTATGCAAGAACGAAGGAAAAACGTCGCAAGACAATCAGCAACCAGCGGTTACATCGAAAACAAAAACAGATCACCTGTTATATAAAGCTCCGCCGGCAGAGGGGAGTCGCCAGCGGCCACCGGCCCCGGTCAGCGCGCTGGTTCGGGGTTATTGCGTGCCGGTTCAGCATGTACCGGACGACGAACCGCCCGGCACCGGCGAATTCCGCTGGGCGAATCGGCCTCGTGGCTCGTGATTGTGTTCATTGTCGTCGAATACTCCGTATTCGATGGTGGCGGTCGCAGGCAGTGGCTCGCTGGAATAAGCGTCAGCGAAATTCCAGCAAGTTCGGCGAGGGGAGTCGGCGGTTGTGTTGTTCCGCGACTGCGCTTCCTCGATACGACTCCACTTCCACGATCGCGCGCCAAAGCCGGAATTTCGCGGAGCTCATTCCTGGGAATGTTGCGCGTTCACCTCGAGCCATCGATCACGGAGTGATCGACGACGATGGGGCGAGGTTTGGTCACGCGTAGGTCCCGAAGTAGAGCGAGACTTTTTCAAACTGCACCTGGTCGGCCGATTTCTCCAGCAGGTCGATTTTCCACGAACCGTTGATACTCAGTAGCTGAAAACGCTTCGTCACGCCCGAGTTCGATTGAGCATACACATAGAGCATGCCATGCAACTCACGCACATCGCCAAGCTGATTCTCCGCTGGGCTGTAATAAGGAGGAACTTGCTGGATAAAGCAGTCCTCCTTTGCACGCCGGCGGTCCGTGGCATACTTCTTCACGATTTGCTGATACGAGCTCACGCCGTCCTGGCGATGTCTTTGCAACTGCAACTCTCGAATCGAAGCTCGAGTGGTGGCCGTTGGCAGGCCCTCGATCTGATGGCCCGACGGCGATTGGATAATCTTCGCATACCCAAGTTCAGCCAGCGGTCGCACTTCCAACCAAAATTGCTCGCACTCATGCATCTCGCGCAAAAAGTCCGCGACCAGTTGTCGAGCTTCGTCTGCGAGCAAACCTGTGATCAGTTCTCCTGGGAAAGCAGGCAGCTTGATCACCGGTTCGACATTCTGGAAGGAAGCAGGCAACTTGGCTTGCGACCACTCACGATAGAAACGAAACATCGCTTGGTCGTCATGGCCGGGCCGGCCGAAGCTAACCACGTCTCCTCCGGCATCACGCTCGATCACGAGCACGCCGCTCTCCAACTCATCGGCGACGTCTTCCAGAAAGTGCGCCCAACTGAGTGCGAGCACATACTTGGCTTCTTCGTTGCGGCCGAAGTTAATCACCTGCCCCACAACCCCGTTCGGCCCCGGATCGAAATCGATGCCGTAGCTATTGCCATCCCAATCACCGAGCGGGAGCCAACCAGCGTTGAAAGACTGCTGACGGATTGCATCGGGCGGCTGCGAACTGCAGTACGAAGCGAACTCGCAGGCTGCATCCCCCTGCTCGATCTCGCGCGCCAGCTCGCGATTGATGCTCAGGATGTGCCGCATTTTCGAGAGCGAAGACAACGGTTCGCCAACAATCGCGCCGGGATAAGAAAACTCGTCTTGGCCATCGTGGATCAGCCAGGATTCACGCACCACGACGGGCAAGGTCAAGTCCATCGCGCGCTCGAAGGTGGCAATCTGCTCGGCCGTTGCGCCGGGACGAAGATTAGGGAGCACTTCAGGTGCGTGTTGTTTCAGCCAACGCTCGATTCGCTGCCAAGATTCAGCGACGGCGCGCGGTGTTCGGTCCGTGACGCGCTGCTGAAACATCGGATAGCGCTAAGCCTGCGTGCCCGGTTCGTTCGACCAGTCGATGATCGTTTCGACCGTGTCGAGCAGTTGCTTGAGAATGAACGGCTTGATGAGATAGCCGCGACTGTGCAGACCGGCCTGGCGGGCTTTGACGAGGGTGTGGCCGGCGTCCCAACCGAATTCGCTCATCAGAATGAGCGGCACGGGGGAAATCATGGTCTTGAGCTTCATCATCAGCTCGTAGCCGGTCATGTCGGGCAGCTTGATGCCCGTGAGGACCACGTCGTAGCGCGAGTCGCGCAGGCTGTGCTGATAGAGCGATTCGGCTTCGTCGCCGCGCTGGGCGGTTTCGACGACGCAGCCATATTTTTCGAGCATGCAGTGAGCGCTGGTACGAACAGCGGGTTCGCTATCGACGACCAGTACGCGACGGCCACGCAGTTTCGGCCGATCGTCCTGCGGCACGACCGAGGCGGGAATCGCTTCGGCGGGGGCCATTTTGCGGCCGACTTGCTGAATGACGGCTTTGATTTCGCGAGCGCGATTGACGATGTCGTTCAACCGATCGCCGCAGGCGACGTCGGCGCCCTTGTAGAGCTGAGCGACCATCGTGGCATCGTTGAGAATCGCATCGATGGGGAGGGCTACTTCACGGTGAATCTGTTCGACGCTCTCTTGAGCCGCGTTGGCCCGCTGAGCGACGAGCAGGTCGAGCGTGTTCAGCGACATGGCGACGTCGCGACAGAAAATCTCGAGGAACTGCAGGTCGCTGTCGGTGAAAGCTCGCGGCTGCGGACTCTCGACGTTAAACGTGCCGATGACCACGCTGTGCATCTTCAGCGGTACAGTGAGGGAGCTCTTGGCTCCTTGCACACCCTGCAGGTAGAGCGGATCGTTGGCAGTGTCTTCGCAGAGATAGCTCTTGCCGGTGGCGGCGACGAAGCCGGTCACGCCGTTCTTTTCTTTGCTGACGAAGAGCTCGCGCTGAGCGGCTTCGGGGTCCATGCCGACTTCGAGCAGTGGCACGAGTTGCTTCGTCTTGTGATCGACCAGGCGAATTTCGACGACGTCGAACTTCAGCAGGTCCTTGATGCAGTGGAGAATATTCGATTTGAGGAGCTCGACCCGCTCTTCGACCGACATCTCGAAGATTTCGTCCGGCTTGAGATCGGCCAGCGTGCGGCCGGCGTCTTGAATGGCCGACAGCTTGTGCCGTTGCTGCGTTTCGATCGTTACATCGCGAACGGTGACGACCAGGTTCTTGGTTTTTTCTTCGGGATCGACGATCGGCGATGCATGCAGGTGGAAGTAACGGTTGTCGACGGTCCGCAGCAACGAACTGACCGGGTGACTCGACCGGAGAGCGGCCCGCAGCGGCGAAGCTTCGGTGCCGACGATCTCGGGATTTCCCAGAGCGGCGAAAAAATGCTCGCCGACGATGTTGCCGCGGTTGGCCCAGTGACGGAGCCGTTCGTTGGCCCACAGAATGATGCACTCGCTATCGAGGAGCGCCATCGCGTCGGGCATTCCCTCGAGGATGCGGTCGTTTTCGAGCAGCCGGCCGAGGCGGAGGGCTTCGGTGAAGTGCTTGGCGGCAACGTAAATGCCGTCGAACTCTTCGCGGCCGACGCGGGCCAAGGCGCGAAGTGGATTATGCACCTCGACGATATCACACGCCGAGGCGATAGAAGGTGGGAGCTGATCTCCCTCGCCTGCTACAAACAGCAGTTTCTGCCTGTCGCCCACGCACCTCTCCTGAACACGGACGCAACGCAACCACGTTCGATTATAGGACGTAATTGCGCACCGGACAACGCAAGAAGCCACCCCTGCGGAGAATACAACCGTTGCAAACGGCCCGGCGACGGCCACAACAGTCGCCTTTCACTCCGTGAAAGGACGCGTCTTTCGACCGTGACAGCTGTGGGAAGGTTGTTTGGCAAGTCAACCGTTCCAACGGCGGTAGAAATATTCGCCAAGCTTCAAGCCGGCCTTCGTCGGGTTGTCGGCAATGTATTTCCGCAGGTATTCATACTGCTCGGGACTTCGCACCAGATGATCGAAGGGCTCTTGTTGCCAAAGCTTGCCTTTCCGGCTCAGCAACCGGTTGATTTTGGTGGCCGAAAACTTCAGCCAGGAATCGCACTGATCAGCCATTGCTTCTGCCGTCGCGAACACGGCAAGGAGATGGACGTGATTGGGCATGACCACAAAATCACCCATTCGGTAGTGAACTCCATCGAAATGGAGCAAACAATCGCTGACGATCTTCGTGATGGCAGGTTGCTTGAGGAGGCAATCGCCTTGACAGGTGTCAAGAAAGTCTTCGCGCGTGCGTCGGAACTCGCGATAGAAGTCATTCCTGTCATTGTCGGGCAAAGTCTCAATTACCTCAGACCAATGTTTGCCTTGCTGATGTCCGCGCGCTCGCAGCCAAGCTTGTTTCTCACGCTCCCAACGCATGATCACCTCTTGTGGAATCGAGTCTTCCGTCCGAAACGTGAGAAACACGACAGTACCACTCTGCGACCAATGGGGCCGGCAATGTTTGTAGATCTCCAAATTCGCTTTTGGATCAAAGCACTCGCCGAGCATGCCGCACCTCACCGTTGCTCTACAGTCGCCTTTCACCCGCTGCAGCTTACGGAACCTGCCATCGCAAATCCAGGTTTTCTCTGATTCACACTTGAACGCTGATAGGCCGCAGTCTGATGCAATTCCACCTTCAGAAGACGCGTCCTTTCACGGAGTGAAAGGCGACTGTTATCCAATCGCGTAGATACGAACAGCTCCATTCGGCCCCACCACGGCAAACTCATTCGGTTCATCGGTAGGCAGCACGGCAATCGGCGCGAAACCAAAATTGGCGAACGTGTGGCAAAGCTTCAAACCTACATTCGACGTCTCGTAAACTTCGCCGCCATTGACGCCAGCGAGGACCAGATGGCCGCCGAGTGTGAAGCAGGCAACGGGCTGCTGCAGATCGTAGCCGCAGCCGATGGGGGCCGAGGCCTCGCGCCCCTGCAGCCAAACGACAAATGTGCCGTTGTCGGTAACGACGGCCAGCCGCGTGCGTGTGAAGGGGGCCGAACCGGCGATCTGGCGGATCGGGCCGCTGAACTCGAGTTCTTCGATTTCTTCCGGGCCGCGAATCAGTCGCAGCACTTGTTGATAACCGATGGCCAGCAAATCGTTCCTACCGTGCGTAGGCAAAATCGCGTTGTCCGGATCGGCTTCGCAAACGTCGAACGTAGTGACGATCTCACCGAGCGTTTGCTTCGCGCCGATCATTCGCCCGTTGGCCACCAGATAACCCGTGGCTGCATCGCGCTCGATGAAGAACGCCCGGCCGAGCGCATAACAGACGCTGACGCGCGTGAAGCGCGTTGCATCCGCTGCTCCTTGCGCACCTTCGAACAGCACTGCTTGCGTGATGCCTTGCGGCGAGTGCATTTCGAACGACGCTTCCTGCTGGCCAAAGCCGGTCGCAATCAACAGCGGCCCGTGGCCCTGCGGATCGGCGGCGATGTGAGCGGCTTCAATCACGCCTCGCGGGTTGATCCACTTGCGCTGCACTCTGCCTTGCCAACAGACGGCCGCAATCACAATCACGCCCTTGTCGTTACCAATGGCCCAGAAATAACTTCCCGCGGCGGCAGCAGCCTCCCAGGCAATTTGCTTATCCTGCTGAAACTCGCGAACGAGTCGGACCGGGCGGTCTTTGCGCGAGATATCAGTTTTCTTCGGCTGTGCTTTCGCCGGAGCCTGTGCTTTGGCGGACTGAGCGACATCGCGCTCGCGCAAATACCGCTGGCCATCGTGCGTCAGCAATTGATCGCCAGGGACCAGCTGTTGCAAGGAAGTGACCAACCGTGTCCGCGCGGGCTTATCAGCTTGCGGCAAGTGCGTGCCGATGATGAGCCGCGCAGTATCAGCGGCGTAATCGGCGACTTGCTGATCGGGATAATTGCGGGCGACGGTCGCGAGGGCCTCGCAGTTGACGACGCCGATCGTAACGATACTGTACGTATCTCGGAGCTGCGCAATCCGCTGGTGCGCACGGTCGTGCCATTGCTGACGAAGATACAATTCGAACAGTTTCTCGAGACTCTCGCGCAGCTGATGGCCGCTGTGCCAACTCCGCTGCAACACCTGTTCGGCTTCCTGCGGCAGGCCGATTTTGTTTTCGAACAAGTGTGCCGCTTTGAAGTATTCGCGATTTCCCTCGGCTGCCTGCGCTGCTTGCCGCCAGGCCGTGATCGCTTCTTCTTTTTGCTCCAACCGCAGATAAAGATCGCCGATCTTTTCGAACTCGCGCAGCGGTTCGTACAGCGCAATGGCTTCGTGCAACAAACCGCCGCGCTCGAGACATTCCGCAGCTTTCTTTGGCTGATTCAAACGATCGCGATACAGCACCGCCGCTTCGCGCCAATGCTCGCCGGCGGCAAGGGCCGAAGCTGCCGCGAGAAAATCGCCAAGCAGTTCCGCGAAAATGTAAGCAGCCCGCCGATGTCGACCGAGTTGCAATTCGCGATTGGCGAGCTCGCGATATCGCTGGGCCAGTTGCAGTTGATACTGCGGCGACAAGTTCCAATGATCGGCCGGCCCACCACCGCCGATGCGATTCAAATTGAAGTTCACTTCGCGCGAACCAAGCGAGCCGCTCGGTGGTGCTACGCCCCGATGTTCGCTGCTGCTAAAGGGAATCGCAAACTTCAGCCCTTCATCGGGATTGTTCTGCAGCAAATGCATCAGCCGTTGAATCTCTTTGTTCCGCTGATCCTCGAGTTGCTGCGAGATCGCGCCGAGACGCTTGGTCACCCACTTCGAGAGCGAATCGAGCCAACCGGGCCCCGCCGCACCGCCGCCAGATCCAGCACTGCCGCGCGAACCGCCAGCGGGTGCAACACCGCTGCCGAGTCCCGGCAAGTACGACATCGCGGCACCAATCATCCCGGCCATTCCGCCCAGGGCTCTAAGGCCCACCTGCGACATGCCCCGCTTCATTTGATCGAGCAAGCCGTTGCCCGGTTCATTCGGCCGCGGCGGCAGTTCGTTGATTTGGTCTCCCTGCGAACCGATGTCGTCGCGGCCCTGCTGCAGCACTTCGGCGAGCGACGGCAACGAATTGGGCTGCACGCTGAGCAGACGATCGTTGAGTGCCTCGCCGGGTTGCGCCCGGGTCCAATCCTGCGCCGAAAACATCGGCGGCAATAGCAAATGTTCGATGCCGCGCAGCTCGCCGGGCTCGATCGTCAGTAGGCCGCGTGCCGGATGAAAAACCGCAGCCGCGAGATCGCTAGGCAATAGCGATTCGAGTTCTTCCTTCGTCGCCGCTGGCAATAACTCTGCATGTAACGGCAGATACCAGCGCGAGCCGGCACGGCCGAAGGGAATCGCCCGCGGGGCGACGACGGGCTTTTGTCCTGCGGGCAAGATCGTCAGCGCGCCCCACCCCGGCAGCACCGCAATTCGCCAATCAGCCTGCGGTAGGTTCCAGCGCAGCCATTCTTCCATCCAGAGCCCAAGATCATCTCCCGGCACGAGCCACGCCACGGCAGCGTGCTGCGGCTGTTCGCGATATCGAATGCTGAGGGGCAGGGAGATCATTAGTCGTCGAACGCTCTGCGGTCGATGAATCGACGCAGAAACGAAGTTCGTTGCCGGTGACGAGTTGAGGTGAACCGGTAGCGCGTGCTGCCAGTTGCCTCCATTCATCGATCGCGGAGCGATCGACGACTTCATCCTACGAAGTCTGCGCTGCCACGCAAACCGCGCCGGCGTTCGACTCGCCGCCGAGGCCGTGAAATTCGGCCCATTGTTCTTTCACAAAGCGGCCCAGCTCGCGGTGAAACACTTCCTGGCTGAAGCGTTCGGCCCGCGCGCGAATGACTTCGGGATCGAACGTCATCGTGTTGAACTTCCGCACGGCAGCGGCCAGCGACGCGCCGGTTCGTTCTTGAAAGAACGTGCCGGTTTCACCTTCGACAACGGTCTCTTTAGCACCGCCGACACCGAAGGCAATCACCGGCGTGCCGTTGGCCATGGCTTCGACCGGCACGATGCCGAAGTCTTCTTCGGCGGGAAAGACAAACGCCTTCGCACGGCCGTAGAGTTGTGGCAGTGCTTCATCGGGCACACGACCGAGAAACTCGATATTCGATTTCGCCCGCGGGCGGTGCTTGGCAATCTCTTCGCCCGTGCCGGCAACCTTGAGTGGCAAACCGAGTTCGTTGAAGGCATCGACCGCGAGGTCGAGCCGTTTGTAAGCGACTTGCCGGCCAACGATCAGATAGTAATCGTCACGCTCGCGCGAGAGCGGATACTGTTCGACATTCACCGGCGGATAAATGGTTGTCGAGTCTTTGTCGTAATACTTCTCGATCCGCGCAGCGACGTAATTTGAATTCGCAACGAAGCGATCAACGCCTTGCGCGCCGCGATAGTCAATCTTCCGCAGCCCACCGATCATCAGCGGCAGCAAGCCTTTCACTAGCCAATTGAGGCGGCCGAACGGAGGATTGTTTTTGTACCACTCGTAATCGCTCCAGTAGTAGCGCACCGGCGTGTGGCAATAGCAGATGTGCATCGTCCGAGGCCCGGTGCGGACGTATTTCGATTCCGCACTGCACGACGAGAGAACGATGTCGTATTGCGACAGGTTCAAACTCCGAAAGGTCCAAGCCCGCGCGAGCGGAAAGAGTTGATGCTTTGTCTTGGCGAGGCCGATGCGGTTGAGCCAGCTCGGTCGCACATCGGCGTCGGCGAACTCGGGAAATTTTTCGGGAGTGTAAGCCGCCGTGTAGATCGGCGCTTCGGGATAGAGGCGATGCATTTCCAGCAACACCTTTTCTGCGCCGCCTGGAGAGACCAGCCAGTCGTGAACGAGGGCGATGCGTGGTTCGATAGTCGTCATACGGTTTCGATTCAAACAAACTCAATTAACAGCGGCCAGCACATCCCAGGTTTGCTTGGCTGCCGTTTCCCAACGAAAATTCTGGGCGCGAGCCAATCCCCGCTCGCGCAACTTTGCCCGCAACGTCGAGTCATCGGCCAGTTGTTGCAGTCCCGCTGCGATGCTTTCGATGTGCATTGGATCGACCAGCACCGCAGCATCGCCGGCCACTTCAGGCAACGACGTGCTATTGCTGCAGACCACCGGCGTGCCACTCGCCATCGCTTCGAGCACCGGCAGGCCGAAGCCCTCGTATAGCGACGGAAAAGCAAAGAACTCCGCCCCGGCATAGAGCGCCGGCAGCAAGTCATCGGTGACGTAGCCGGCGAGCTGCACGTTGGCTGGTGCGGCGTCAAATTCCAGATCGTGAAAGACGTTTCCTTTCGCGCCGGCGAGCACCAAATGCAAATTGGCCGGTCGCGCCGGCATCTTGTTCCAGGCTTCGAGTAAGCGACGCAAGTTCTTCCGCGGTTCGAGCGAACAAACGCAGAGGACATAGCGCTCTGGCAGTTTCAATTCTTTGCGCGCTCGTTGCAGCATCTCGGCCGATTGCGGTTGAAACTGCGGGCCGACGCCGCTGAGGATGACTTCGACCTTCTCTTCCGGCACGCGGCAGACATCAATAATTCGCTGCTTCGAAAATTCCGAAACAGTGATGATCCGCTCCACACGGCGAGCCAGACGCGGCACGAGCCATTGATACCAGGCCGCAAACATCTTGGAAAAACACTCGGCCTGATCGACGAAAGCGGTATCGTGAATTGTCACGACTTGTCGTCGCACAGCGAGTGGTCCGGTCGTGCTAGGCGAGAACAGCGGCCCGCGCGTCAGCATCGGCAGGCGGAGTTGTTCCCACAAATGGCCGCCGGCACCTTTGCCGCCTTTCGCTGGTTTCAGGATCGGCACGGGTTCCCAGCGCGAGACGATCTCCTGCGCGTAACGCTGAATGCCGGTGACTCGTTGCAGCTGATAGCGGCCATTGACGCAAGGCAACATGCTTAACCTCGCGCTTCGGGGAAAGTGGCCGGAACATTTGAGAATTGCGGTTCCAATCGGCGCTCGCGACGGGCCTTCATCAGCAACCGCCAACCGAGCCAAACGATGACCAGCAGCGCGGCCAGCGCGCGGGGATGCGACAAGTAAATGAACCGCGGCATCTCGAGCAAACTCGTGAAGCAAATCGGATACAGCAGCAGGCCGATGAGCGAACCTTCTAAGTAACCACGATGAGCCCAGCCGAGCACGGCGCCGAATCCGACCCACCAGAAAATCGAGCCGATCACGCCCCAATCTCGCAGTGGTTCAAACAGGCCACCCAGGCTGTTGTATTCGTAGTTGCCATACTGCTTCAGCATCAGCTCGTGCGACTTCGGTGGGTTGAGCCCAGTCAGCTCTTCGTACGAGTAGGGCGATTTTTCAACGAGCGGAAATTCCCACAGGGCATTGAGAGTCGCAAACGGCAACGGCCGTTGTCCCTGCCGTTCCCAGCCGAGTGCGCCGTTGTTCACGCTCGTGCTGTAATAGCCGCCGAGCCGCCAGACCGTGAACTCCGCGATTGAGTCGAACTGATTTCGATAATGCTTCCAACTGCGGAAGTATTCGAACGTGCCGAAGAACAGCATCATCGAAATCAGCCCCACGACGGGGCCGACGCGAAACAATAGTTTCATATTCGGACTGAGCGGGCGCGACAGCCAGGCAAATCGCAAAATCATCAGCCCCATCGGCAGCATGACTTCGATCAGCGCCAAGCGTTCATGAAATAGTAGTGCCCGCATGACGGCCAAGCCGACGATCACGGCAATGTATTTGCGCACATACTTTCGGCCATAGTGATCGAGCCACAGTCCGAGCAGCACGCAAATGATGCCGAACTGCGTGGCCGTCGTCACGCCGGGAATGTAGACCACCACTTCGCCGACGAGTTCCTTCGACACATCTTCAGGTGCTGAAAGCAGGTTCTCTTTGATCACCCCCAGCGACAAGCCATTCCGCAAGCCGTTCAGCACGAGCAGCGAACAGGCCGCCAGCGTCAAGCTGAACGTCGCAAAGAACCACCAGTTCACATCTTCGATGATCCCCTCACCGGTGTCGCCGCGTCCCCGTTGCCAACTGCTGCCGATCCGCCGGCCGATCTCCAGCGCCAGCCAGGCCGTGAGCGGGATCCAGACATGCTCAAACTTCAAATACTTCGGCGACTCGTAAAGGTCGTACGCCTTATTCGACAGCATGAGTGCGAGAAAGAACGTGCCGACCGTTCCCATCCCAAACACCCACGAAGGGTTGAGCCACCACAATTGCCCCAGCGGTGTGGGCTTGGCGGATATGGATGGGCCAGTGGACATGCGGCGGCGCTGCGAACGGAGCTTGGGACTAAACCTTCAGTCTAATCCCTCCCGCCAATCCGCCGAGAGGCGGAGAAGCCGCAAGATCGTTACAAACGGAAAGCCGCAAGGAAAAAGGGCTCAAGGACCGGCGTTCAGCAGAAGTTTACTTCGCGCGAATCCTTGCTGATTCCTTGATGCAGAAAGATGGGATGTATATGTTCTCGACCGTCAACCGTGATGACCACGCGAGCGCCGGCAGTTATGGGAGATTCATAGGGTTCGCGGAGGATCAGCGAATCTCGCCCTACTTGCGCTACGTCGAGGATCACGCCCTCGACCTCGAGTCGAATCTCCACATTTGCTGAATAGCCCATAGAGCCTCCTTGTGGTTGGGTGACAACAATCTTACCCAATAGACGCCGCCCCACCCGCACCCTCTAATCCCATTTGCCTCTTCATTTCTGCATTCTGCCTTCTCCCTTCTGCATTCAAATGAAACTCCACTTCCTCGGAGCCAATCGCCAGGTCACGGGCAGTCGTTATTGTCTGGAGACCGAGGGGCGAGAGCTGTTGATCGATTGCGGGCTCTTTCAGGAGCGGCAGTTTCAAGATCGCAATTGGGACCCGTGTCCGATTCCTGCCGAGCGGGTCGATGCGATGTTGCTGACGCACGTGCACATCGATCACAGCGGTTTGATTCCGCGCTTTGTGCGCGAGGGCTTTGCCGGGCCGATCCACTGCACGCGTCCGACGGCTGCACTCGTCGAAATCATGCTCCGCGATGCGGCGAAAATTCAAACCGAAGATGCCGACTACAAAAAGAAGCGGCACGCCCGCGAAAACCGACGCGGCCGGTTTGCGCCGGAGCCGTTGTATGTCGATGAAGACGTCGATCGCTGCGTGCCGTTGTTTCGCGAGGTGCATTACAACCAGCCGCAGCAGATCTTTCCCAACGTGCGCGCGATCTTTCACGACGCGGGGCACATTCTCGGCTCGGCGATGATTACGCTCGAAGTGACCGAGAACGGCCAGATGAAGCGGCTCGTTTTCTCGGGCGACATCGGCCAGTGGAACAAGCCGATCATTCAAGATCCCACGCTCCTCGTACAAGCCGATTACCTGGTGATGGAAACCACCTACGGCGATCGGTTGCATCCGGATGCCGGCGATGTTGAATCGCAACTCGCCGACGTGATCAACACCACGATCGGGCGCGGCGGCAAGGTGATCATCCCCACGTTTGCTCTCGAGCGCGCTCAAGAGCTGATGTATCACTTCGCGCGACTCGTCCGCGCGAACCGCATTCCGAACATCAAGGTCTTCATGGACAGCCCGATGGCCGTCGATGTGACGGCCGTCTTCGAGCGGTTCCGCGAGTACTACGACGACGAGATGCGGGCCCTCATCACCGGCCCCGAGCCGCCGCTCCGTTTTCCCGGGCTCACCATGGTACGCTCAACGGCAGAGTCGAAAAAGATCAACGAAGTGCGCGAGCCCTGCGTCATCATGGCAAGCGCCGGCATGTGCAACGCCGGCCGGATCAAGCATCACCTCCGGCAAAACATCAGCAATCCAGCCAACACGATTCTCTTCGTCGGCCATCAGTCGTATGGCACGCTGGGCCATCACATTTTGAGCGGCGCACCGTTTGCGCGGATCCACGGCCAGGACTTTCGTGTCGCCGCCAAGATTGCACAGGTCTACGGCCTCTCCGGCCACGCCGATCGCAACGGCTTGCTGAAGTGGCTGACGCACTTCGAGCCGAAGCCCAAACGCGTCTTCTTCACGCACGGCGAAGAAGCCGTCGCGCTGGCCTTTGCGGAACACGCCGAAAAGCAGCTCGGTCATCACACTTACGTGCCGCACTATCAGGAAGCAGTGGAGCTGACGTAACTCACTCAGAAAAATCCCTATGCGTCTTGCATTACTACTCGCCCTCGCTATGACAACGAACGTCACTTTCGCCCAGAACGCGCCGCGGTCTACGCCGTCGGGGCCGGATTTTCTCAAAGCACTCGCGTTTGCTCAGCACTTCGCCAAGCCGGCTGCGCTCACGCCCGAAAATGATCGCCAGCTGAAGGCCACAATCCTGAAAGCATTGCAGGAAAAACCGCCGGTGATTTCTTTCGCGGAAGTGAAAGATATTTTCGACGAGAAAGAGTTCGCCGAATGGAACGCAAAAGATCAGTTGACGATTGCGAGAATGGATGTACTGCTCACTGAGGCCCTGCCTAAATCACGGGGCAAGATCTTTCCAGCTCTGGTCGACCACACCGATTTGCTCACGACTCAGTTCGACATGATTGACGAGCCGCATCAACGCGCTGCGAACGAGTTCGCTGGCTGGATCGCCAAGAATTATTCCGCCAAAGAAGAGCGAGGGGTAAGCGTGATCTGCACAGGCAACTCTCGGCGTAGCGTGATGGGCGCCACGATGGGGAACGTCGCCGCAGCCTATTGGGGCCTGTCCAATCTGAAGTTCTATAGCGCTGGAACGACCCCCACTGCGCTCAACGCACGGACGATCGAAACCCTCAAAAAAGTCGGCATTGAAGTCGCCAATACAACTGAAGAAGCGCCACGCGGCAAAGGTGGCGAAGCGAATCTGATTTATCAGGTCAGCTGGGGAACCTTTCCGGCCGTGAAAGAATATTCGAAGCGCTACACCGATTCGCCACTCCCCGAAAAAGACTTCGCCGCCATCCTCGTCTGCGATGAAGCCGATGAAGCGTGCCCCACCGTGAAGGGCGCGAGCATTCGCATCTCGGCGCCTTACTTCGATCCCAAAGCCTACGACAACAGCCTGCTCGAATCGGCGAAATACGCCGAACGCCGTGACGACATCGGCCGGATGATGCTCAGCGCGCTGATGCAAGCGCGCCGGCAGTTGCAGTTGCCGAAGAAGTGACTCACAAAAAAACAGCTGAGAATTTTTTTCATTGCGACACTTTGTCGCTTGAGCGCACGGCACCTACCGCACTCAGTATGTAATCTCCCCTGAGAGTGTCGGTTTGCTCCTCAGGCAGATTTAGTCGCTGATTTCAGGCGTTTTTTGACGCGAGCGCACTTCCTGAGCATTTGGCGGATTGCCACAGCGCAAATCCCCTTGCCGAAAATTCACGTTTGGGACATATGTAGATTTAGTAGTTCGTTTGTCTCTCCCGCAAACGATTCGCCCTCTGGCTTTGGGAGAGACTCCTGTGAACCTTGCTCACCGGTTGTTATTCGCTTCGGTCGCGGCAGTCGCGACCATCTTCAGCGGCTGTTCTGGCTCGAATATCCCCGACCTCGCGCAGGTCAACGGCGTGGTCACGCTCAACGGCATGCCCTATCCGAACGCGCAGGTTACCTTCACGCCCGCGCAAGGTCGTCCTTCCGAAGGTGTGACCGATGCCGAAGGAAAATTCGAACTCGTGTATCTGCCGCAAGTGAAAGGCGCGCAGTTAGGCGATCACACAGTAGCCATCACCACCCGCTATCAAGCGCCGGAGAATCCCGGCACCGAAAGACCATTTGTCGAACCATTGCCTCCGCAATACAACGTGCAATCGAAACTAACCGCCGCGGTGAATTCCGGCGTGAATGTCGTCGATTTTCCGCTCACCACCCGCTAGTAAGTCAGCCAGTAATCCGCCTCCCCACCTCGCCTCAATCCTCTCCCTGTCCTCTCTCGCAACCTGCCGCCAATCACCAACCTCTCCGCGCGTTCGACCTGTCGTTGACGGGATCGGGCAGCGCCATCGGTCCCGCCTATTGTTTGCCCTGGCTGCGCTCGGCGCAGTTCAGACAGACGCAGTCTTTCGGTTCTCTGTTAGAGGAGTGGTGCTATGACGTCGTCGCGTGCCCGCCAATTGGGCTTTACTCTGGTCGAATTGCTCGTCGTGATCGCCATCATCGGTGTGCTGGTCGCGCTCTTGTTGCCCGCCGTGCAGGCCGCGCGCGAAGCCGCTCGTCGCGCGCAGTGCTCGAACAATTTCAAGCAGATCGGCCTGGCCGCTCACATGTATCACGACACGTACCAAATCCTGCCGTACAACGGCGTGCCGCAGGCGGGAAGCGGCGCTACGATGCAGCGCGGCGTCTCGTGGTTCTTTCGCCTGCTGCCCTTTATGGAGCAGCAGCCAGCCTTTAACAAAGCCGTGTTCTCGGGTGACTGGTCCTATCAGGACGGCCCTTCGCCGAACACCGAGCTGATGAACACGCTGCGCGTGAACACACTGTGGTGCCCGTCGGCGCCAATTCCAAAAACGAAATTGCTCCGCGATGTGACCGTGCAAACGCCGCACTATGTCGGCATCGAAGGCTCGTACTTTCAAGGCGGATCGGCCACGGTGGCTTCGACGGCAACCTACGTCGATTACTACGGCCGCACGGTTTACAACGGCGTGATTCAAATCGCCGAATTTCCTGTAGGCTTTCAAACTGTGACCGATGGGACGAGCAACGTGATGATGGCCAGCGAGCAAAGCGACTTTCAGCGCGATGCGCTCGGCGTTAAAACCGATCGCCGTTCGAGCGGTCACTGGGGCGGAGCGTGGAGCTGCGGCGCGGGCGCGCGAAACTGGACGCAAAACGTCACAACCATTCGCTACCCCATCCGCGGCGGTTATGCGGCGGCCGGCAACACAGCCCCCTATGAATCGAACATTCCGCTCTTCTCGGCCCATCCAGGCGGCGTGATGTGCGTCCTCGTTGATGGCTCGGTGCGAATGGTCAATCAAACCGTCGACTTTGCCACTCTTACTGCCATTGCTGATCGGGAAGATGGCAATGTGGTGGCGGATTTTTAGAAAGTCGTCTTCGCGAGCGATTTATTGAGTCAGCAAACCCTGCCGCGCGAATTGCGGCAGGGTTTGGCGGACGAAGCCGGTGATCGCGTTGCGCGCTTCGGCAGACGGTTCACTCGATTGCGTGAGCAATGCTTCGACAAGCTCGCTTTCGGTTCGGCTGCCATCGAGCAATGTGAGGAGTGCGCGCTCGGCGGGTTGCAGCGGCACGAGTTTGTGTCGACGCGTTGGCAGCAGATGATTTTGCCGCGCGAGCACTCGTGCCAGGATGTTTGCCGTCGGCCGCTCGGTAACTCGCGATTGCAGATTGAATGGCTCGCGATGAAGCGCGACGAAGTGCGACAGATGCCCCCGCAAGAGCAGCGTCGCGAGAATCGCCCGTTGCTCGGCGACGTTCGCGGCCGGATCGGCAATGTCTTGTAGCGCTGCCGCAAAGAGCGTTTCAAACGGAATCGCGCGAGGCCACTCGCGATAGACGCGAGCTAGCGCGGCTTTCACGATCGGATAGTTTACTTTGATCGACAGCCCCTTCTCGAGCTGAAAAGTAATCGGCTCGGTGGAGCGGACATCGGGCTCGGCATCTTTGGGTTCCGCGAGCGCCGAAACATAAAGCGAAGCGATGGCCGCTTCTTTCGGTGCGCGATCAAGTTCAACTTCGTGGTGCACGAGCAGCGTTCGGCGGAAGGTGCGGTTGGTGAGAAAATCGGCGAACTGCTCGAGCTGAATGAGATCCTGAGAAATACCTTGCAACGCACTCTGCGTCTCTTCCGGCAGATCGTCGAGAACCGTGTGCTGCCAGGCTTCGCTCATGAACTGCAGATGGTGCTTCGCCGCCCGCTCGACGAACTGATGAAAATAGAGCGGCTGGTTCACATCCTCGAGATGCTCGTGAAACAAGTAGCTGTCCGGGGCGTGACTCAGGCCCTCGGCTTCGCCGGCGAGAAGCTGCGAGTAAGGGCTGCTGGCATCGGGCGTGCTCTTGGCCATAAAGCTGAGTAGCGCGCGGGCTTGTTCGACGCGTTGCTTCGGATCGCTGAAAGAGTTGCCGTAGTATCGCATCAGGTCGCGAACAATCGACCTTAGATGCCAACCGGGATAAGCGTTGTAACTGATGTAGGCGATGCCCTGCGGATTGAGCAACTGACGGCAGACAGCGAACGTTTTCTCCTGCACGAACTCCGGCACCCAGGAAAACACGCCGTGCGAGAGGATGTAGTCGAACTTTCCCCAGGAGTCGTCGACATCAGTAATGCTCGCCGCGCGGAGTGTCACATTTTTCAGCCCGGCTTGCTCTACCAGGCGATTGCCGGCCGCGATCTGCGACGGCGAGAGATCCATACCGACGAACTCGCTGTTCGGCAGCGCTTCGGCGAGACAAATCACGTTCATCCCCGTCGCGCAGCCAAGTTCCAGCACGCGACAGCTGCTCGCCTTCGCCGGCTGCATGCCGAAGAGAAGCCCGAGCGTACTCAAACCATCCGGATGCATCGGATAGTGCGGCTTGCTTTCGTAGGGGACTTCTTCGTAGGAGGTGTTCATGGGGGGAAGGGGGCTAGGGGCTGGGAACTGGGGGCTGGGGGCTGGGGAAATGCGAGAAGACAACTATTGAGCCGGTTGTTTCTTCGCCGGCGTCGTGCTCTCGCGCGCAATCCCATTGAAAATATCCCGCACCCATTCAGTTCCTGGACGTTCGGGGCCTTCTTCGTGTTCGGCGGCGAAGTCGAGAGCTTGGATCAGAGGGACCCAGGGAAGGTAGCGCTGCGGCGGGCCTTGTTGTTCGATCTTGGAGGCGACGGGCCAGGTTTTGGTGGGGATCGGGACCCATTCGACGCCTTCGGGAGTCGGGTTTGCACAGTTGGCAGCCGGCGAAGTGACAAGATACTCGCGGCAGGCCATCGGGCGGTCGAGATGGATTGAGCAGGATTCGTCTTCCAGAAACGGGCAAGCCACGCCGAGGCGGAAATAGTCGACGCCGATTTTGAGGACTTCGTCTTCAGGCCACTCGGCGCGCTCGTCGAGCGTTTGCCACATGCCGGCCGTGGTCAGCTTTTCTTTGGCATCGGCAAAGCGGCGAAGGATTTCGGTCTTGCGCGGCTCGGGCATGGCGTCGACCAGGTCGCGAATGCCGTGCGTTTCGACCGGCGCGATCGGCACGAGTTGGCGACAGCACGCGCCGCAACCTTTTTGACACGAGATTGTCAGACCTTTTTCTTCGACGTTCTTTTCGCCGATCTGCACGATGGTGCTGCTGATCGACTGCATCATTGGCAGCAGACTTTTGAGACTGACGTTCGCCGTGGGAACGGTGACTTTGGTTTTGAGCGTGTGATCGCCTATGCGGAGCGCGATGTCTGCGGTGGCGAGTTCTTGGGTGCGCGGTTGAGCCGTTGCGTCGACCATCGGACTTCTCCTTCGACCTGAAATGAATGAGCGAAGTGAAGAGCGCACAATCGCGAGCTTTGTTACGCCCGCGTGAACATTCGCACGTCGAGCAAACCAAAATCGGCATCGCCAGCGACGAGCAATTCTTGCCCCACGCCGCGGACCGGGCCGTTTTCGGTCGTGGCCCAATCGGTCAAACGGCCGAGCTTGGCATCGTTGTTGGCCGACTGACTTGAATTCACATAGAGCGCGGGGAGGTAGCAACTCCGCTGCACACCGTCGGTGAGCGTGAGTTTCGCCGCAGCCCAGATCAAATCGCGCGGCAGTTGCGGCGGCATGACCGAAAGGGATTTGACTTGTTCCCAGGGGACCCAGACGTAATCCTTCATCACCACCACTTCGAGAAACGGCGCGAGGAGTTCATCCGCGTTTTTCAGACCGGTGACTTGTTGGCCGTTCAGTTCGCCGTCGACGCTCGTTTGCTGAGCGGCCGATTGTTCGAGCAGTTGCATGGCGGCGGCTTCTTCGCCCAATCGCAATTTGGCGATGGCATCGAGATGCAGCTGAAACCAGGCCGGGGGATCGATGAAGGTCTCGGGCTTGGCGGCATCGCGAAAGACTTTGATCCGCGATTGTTCGGCAGCGACGATGTTTTGATAAACCGAAACACCCCACGCGGCTTGGGCTTTTTGCACGGCGAGCACTTCGAGCTGCTTGTCGGCTTTGTCCCACAGGCCGGCAAAGGAATAGAGTTCGAAGAGGAAAGTGCGGCCGCGCGTATCGGCGGGGTTGGCTTTCACGAATTGAATTTGAGCATCGATCGCTCCTTGCAGATCACCGGCGTCGAAGGCTTGTTTGGCATCCATGGTGCAAGATTCCGCGGGGGAAGTTTTTAGATGATTTGGAATCAATGTCGCAAAAACGAAAACAGGGGGCAATCACGCCCCCTGTGCCTTGATCGCTACGTTGGGGTGAAGGGCCGCACTGAATGGTCGCACCACTCGCCGTTCGGCCCCTCACCCCAACCCTCTCCCCGGAGTACCGAGGAGAGGGAGTGAGGACGATTCGACTAGCCACCCTTGTTGGCCTTGATGTCGTAGTTCATCGCACCGGCCTTCGTGCCGCTGCCGTCTGGCTTTTGTTCGTAGTATTCGACTTCGAACTTGGCAAAGTTGAGGCTCAGGTTTTCGCTGAGGGCGTCGCCGTGGCCCGAACCGCTGTGTTGCACGCTCGAGACCAGAATGTCGGTCAGCTTGATCTTGAGGTATTCGAGCGGCTTGTCGCCCGCTTTGCGGAAGGTGACCAGGCCGCTGGGGATGTGCTTGCCGGTGCAGACGTGCGACATCAGCAGGGCCGACGACTTGTCGAGGTACTTCGAGATCGAGATGTCGTGGACATTGACCTTGCCGGCGCCACCACCACCACCGACGTTGAAACCACCCTGCTGAGTCACGCCCCAGCTGAACGATTCGATGTGGATTTCGTCCTTGTGCTTGTCGTCCTTCGATTCGCCCTTGATACCTTCCAACTTCAAAAACATGTCAACGGCCATGATCGTTCTCCCTGTGCTTGCAATCGTGTGAGTTTGGTTCGCCCTTCGAATCCCCTGTTGGTTTCAGCTTGGGCTTTACAACACTATTCTCTGGACTTGTCGCCGCGAGTTGCTTGGATTCCTGGAAAATCTTTTTGAGAAGAATTCACCGGCAAGTCGTAGCGACACTTACGTCTCACTGTTCCAATCCCGGCCGCTGTCACTGACGGCCAAAATGTCCATAAATAGATCGCCTCGCCAGACAACTACTGCAGCCAATGCCGGGAATAACGGCTGTTTTGGTTGCGGGAACGCATTCAATGTTGGATGGGGGTATTATCCATGCTCGAAATGGTCATTTGACGTAAGTGAGTTAGCCAAATTTGTTGATTCGTCGGAAACCGCCTTCATGAACGTCTCAAAATTTCTGCGGAGCTTTCGAATTGGCGCCACCGGATTCTTCCACGCGCTCCATCGCGAGCAGAACATGCGACTGCATCTGGTGGCCGCGATCGGCGTCCTTGCCGCTGCCGTTTATTTCCAGTTGGCAACTTGGGAATGGGCTGCCGTCGTCGGGTGCGTGGGAACTGTGATCGCGCTCGAGTGTTTCAATACTGCGCTCGAGTGCCTCGCCGATCGCATAACGCGCGAGCAGGATCCCCTCATTGGCCAAGCCAAGGATTGCAGTTCGGCTGCGGTGCTCGTGGCCGCCATGACTGCTGCGGTGATTGGTGGATTGATCTTTGTGCCGAAGGTGCTTGTGCGACTGGGGTGGTGATGTGACGAACGACGACCGCGCAAGCTTTCGCTGGTGGTTCTTGCCGAGTTGGTTGGGGCTCGACGCGCCATGCGTGGTGACGACTTGGACCTGGGCGCTCAGCCGATCGCTGGGGCAATCGTTGCTCCCCGAAGTTGCTGCGGCGATGTTTTTGGTCGTCTGGTGTATCTACCTTTCCGACCGACTCGTCGACGTGGCCCGTTGTCGCGATTGGTCGCGCGCGACCGGCAGACTCCGCTTCGGGCGTGACTATCGCTGGCTCTTTTTAGTCTGTCTCGCCGTTGGCGCCGCGTGTCTAATCGATGTGCTGTTCTGGCGAGGACTTCCGCGCGATGTTTGGAGACGTGGGGTCGTCGTGGCGTTCGGAATGCTGCTCCACATACTCCTCTTCATTACTCCGATTCTCCCGCGCAAACTTCCCGGCAAGGAATTTGGTGTGGGGATATTCTTCGCGCTTGGCGCGTTTGCCTGCTTGGGAGCAACCGCGCGCTCATTGCCGTTGCTGATTTCAATTGCGCTTGTCGTGGCTTTTAATTGCCTGGTGATTGCTGCTCGCGATGCCGACAGCGATCGCTTGAATGACGGCGGCGCAGCGTCGAATTGGTGGCCGACGCTCGCGCGCGATTTGGCGATCGGAGGAGTACTTCTCACCATCACAGCCGTTGCGCTGGCGATGTTCTCTGTCGATCAGTTGTTTTACATCGCGCTCGCTACAGCATTTGCGCTCCTCACGCTCCTGCATCGTGCTGCGCAGCAGTTCTGTGGCGATGCGGTACGCGCTCTGGCCGATTTCGCACTTTTCACGCCGCTGGTTATATTCGGTCTCACCTACGGAGGACTTCCGATGCGCATTCTTCTCCTCGCCTCTGCCATCTTTCTGTTCACGGTGTCTTTCCTCTGCGCCGCAGAGAAGGACGAACTCTGGAAACAACTCGAGCCGTTTACCAAACCACCGGCTGAGTTCGCGGGGAAGCTTGGCGACTATCGTTCGCCGTTGCTGTTTGCTGATGGCTCGCGCGTGGAGACGAAAGAGGTCTGGCAAAAACGTCGCGCGGAGATTCTCCAGCAGTGGCACGAGCGACTCGGGCCGTGGCCGCCGCTGCTTGAGAAGCCGGTTCTCAAAAAACTAGAAACCGTTGAGAAAGATGGCTACACGCAGCAGCACGTAAACGTGCAAATCTCTGCCGACGGCAAACAGGCCGATGGGTATTTGCTCACACCGAACGGGGCCGGTCCGTTCCCCGCGGTGTTCGTACCTTTCTACGAACCGCAGACAAGCATCGGTGAAGGAAAGAAAGGGCAAGGTACGCACGACTACGGTTTGCAGCTCGTGAAGCGCGGTTTCGTCACGCTCTCAATCGGCACGCCGGGGAGTTTTGAAAACATCGGCGTCGAAACGCGCGAGCTACTCACCCAAGCCGGCAAAGAACAACGTCGGCAACCACTCACGTTGCTCGCCTACGTCGCAGCCAACTGTCACACCGCGCTCGCCCAACTGCCAAACGTCGACCCGAAACGAATCGGCGTGATCGGCCTTTCCTATGGCGGCAAGTGGTCGATGTTCGCCTCCTGCCTGCACGAACCCTTCGCCTGCGCGGTTTGGTCCGACCCGGGCATCGTCTTCAATGAGAAGAATTCGAACGTCAACTATTGGGAGCCTTGGTACCTCGGCTACGATCCGCAAACGACACGCAAACCGGGAGTTCCCTCGGCTGATAATCCACGCACGGGTTTATACAAGCGAATGGCAGACGCTCACGAAGATCTCGTCGATCTGCACGCCCTCATGGCGCCACGGCCTGTCCTCGTTTCCGGAGGAACGGAAGATCCGCCGCGCAACTGGCAACCATTGCAACATCTCATCGCGGTGAATCAACTCCTCGGCGCCGAAAACCGCGTGGCGATGACGGCGCGCAAGGGACATATTCCGACGACGGAAGCGCTGGAACTCGAGTTGGCGTTTCTGGAGTATTGGCTGAAGTAACTCGCTCTCTGCTGCCGAGTTCACCGCGGCCGTTGATTCTTCGGCGCTCCACGAATCGCAGAGCCATTCCGCGCGGCAAGTGGTGCGTCATCATCTTCATCACGTGCATCGACACGATCGAAGTCGCCACTGCCGGTCGCTTCTTGTAGATCGCTGATACTTGGTTCACCGCGACCGATGTTCGTACCGGCCAAGCCGCCGACTGCAGTGCCGCCGCCGGCGGTTCCTGCTGCGTGGATGTCGTCGAGATACTCTTGAGCATCCTGCGAATCGAAGTCTGCTAGCGTGGCTGCAATTCCCGAGCGATTCTCGTGCATCTCGCCTTCGGGCGCGAGCGTATCGCGCGGCGACATTGGCCGGCCGAGATTAAAGTTGCTTCGCTCGCGATGATCGATGGCTTCGGCACACACGACACAATGTCGCACAAACGGCATGGCTTGGAGCCGCTCGGGAACAATGTCTTGATCGCAGTTGTCGCACACGCCGAAGGTGCCATCGTCGAGGCGCTCGATGGCAGCTTGTACTTCAGCAGCGAGGTCTTCTTCGTTTTCGAGCAACGTCGCGTTCAAATCGTGCAGGTATTCTTCGGTTCCCATATCGGCTAAATGCATGGGGGCATTGGACAATTCTGATTCACCCTGGCCGCCGCTCGGCTGCATTGCTTGCGCGGTAACCGCAGTTACAACCCCTAGCAATCGCTCGCGGAGGATGTGCAATTGCTGACGATATTGTTCTAACTCCCGCGTTCTCATCGACTTGCTCCTAAACTCTCAGGCTCTGCATTGGGGAGGTTTCAAGATGTCCGCGGATCTGGCTTTTCCAACTCGGTCCATCGGCCTGGATAGATCGCAAACGTCGCGCCGCATCGAATGGGTCGCAGAGCGCAAGTTGTTTTCGGCTACGGCATGCGGCAGAATCACGGCTAACTCTCCCACGCTATTTCCCTCGGAGTTACCATGCTCACCCGCCGCTTCTTCGCTGCGTTCGCCGCCCTAGCCGTTATCGCCGCCGCCAATTTCGCCTCGGCTGAAACGAAACTTCCCGCCAAGGACAAGTTCCACCTCTTTCTGCTCGTTGGTCAATCGAACATGGCCGGCCGCGGCAAGGTCGAGGATGAAGACAAACGGCCGGACCCGCGCGTCCTCGCGTTGAACAAAGCGGGCGAATGGGTTCCCGCCGTCGACCCGATCCATTTCGACAAAGGCGCCGCCGGCGTCGGTCTGGGGAAATCGTTCGGTTTGCAGATCGCCGAGGCCAACCCCGGCATTACGATTGGTCTCATTCCCTGCGCGGTCGGCGGCTCGCCTATCGACAGCTGGAAGCCGGGGGAGTTTTACAAACCGACCAACAGCCATCCCTGGGACGACGCCATCAAGCGCGCCAAGCTTGCCGTGGAGAAGGGAACGCTCAAGGGCATTCTCTGGCATCAAGGCGAATCGGACTCGAATGCCAAACTCGCGCCGACCTACGATGCCAAGCTGCAGGACTTGGTGAAACGTTTCCGCGCCGAGCTCGGCAGCGACGTGCCGTTCCTCGTCGGTCAGATTGGCCAATTTGAAGACGTGCCGTGGGACGAATACAACCGCCAGGTCGACCAGGCCCACCAGAACTTGTCCAAGCACGTCGTCAACGCGGCTTACGTCTCCGCTGCCGGCCTGAAGCACAAGGGAGACAAAGTCCACTTCGACAGCGCCAGTCTGCGTGAGTTTGGCAAACGTTATGCGGAAGCGTTTACGAAGCTGACGAAGTGAAGTGGAACTCGCATCGACGCTGTATCTAGGCGGAACGCGATGCGCGCCGACCCGGTTATGATGAGCGGACTATGAAAATTCATATCGCTCTTTGCGCATTGCTGCTTGCAACTTCGTCACTCGTTGCCGCGGAGCCCGATAAGGCTCTGCTCGATCTTTCGCTCGTGCCGCCCGAACTCAATTACAAGCCTGGGCCGCAGTACGACGATCAGGTGCGAACGGGCAACATGATCATCGGCATCGATCGCACGCCGAAGGGGCGGTTGTGGGCGTGCTGGGTCGGCAATGGCGATAATCCGAATGGCTTCTTCATGCTCGCCACCAGCGATGATGGCGGCAGCACGTGGTCAAAGCCCAGACTCGTGATTGATCCGACCGATCCGCCGAACGCGCCGCAGCGACGAGCGCTGGTTGGCAATCTGTGGACCGATCCGCAGGGGCGGTTGTGGTTGTTCTTCGATCAAAGCCTCGGTTACTTCGATGGCCGGGGCGGTGATTGGTACATTCGCTGTGATAATCCCGATGCCGACGAGCCGAAGTGGACCGAGCCGGTGCGATTTGCCGATGGCTGCACGCTTTGCAAACCCACGGTGCTGAAAAATGGCGATTGGCTGTTGCCCGTTTCGCTCTGGACCCGCGATCGCATCGGCCCGGAGCTGTTTAAAGAATCGCATCGCGATCTCGATGTCATTCGAATGGCCAACGTCTATGCCTCGGCCGATCAGGGAAAGACTTGGACGCGACGCGGCGGCGTGGCGTTTCCGGAATCGCATTTCGACGAGCACATGATCGTCGAAAAGAACGACAGCAAACTCTGGATGCTTGCGCGGACGAAAGAAGGACTGCACGAAAGTTTTTCCAGCGATCAGGGGAAAACTTGGAGCGCGCCGCAGCAATCGGAGATCAAGAATCTAAGTGCGCGTTTTTTCATTCGCCGATTACAGTCGGGCAAGCTGTTGCTGGTGAAGAATGGTCCTGTCGACGTGCGTCTGACGCGACGGTCGAACATGTGCGCTTATCTTTCGAGCGACGACGGCGAGACCTGGAGCAAGCCGCTGCTGCTCGATGACCGCGGGCTGGTGAGTTACCCCGATGGCTTTCAGGCGCCGGATGGACAGATCCATATTCTCTACGACTGGAACCGTCACACCGATGCGGAGATTCTGCTCGCCAAGTTCCGCGAGGAAGACATCGTGGCTGGCAAGTTTTCTTCACCGGGCGCGAAGGCGAAGATGCTCGTCAACAAAGCCCATTCGCCGCACGCGCCGAAGGAGATTGTGCCTGATCCGAAGTGGACTGCGCAGGCAGCCATCGATGCCAAGGAAGATTTCTCGAGCATCCCGTACGACGGCGTGAAACCGAATAGCATGGTGTGCGACACGACGCTGCGCGAGCTGCCCGATGGCTCGTGGATTCTGTTTATGCTCGCCGGCGGCGACAAAGAGCCGTCGCCGGATAACTACACCGGCGTGACGCGCAGCAATGACAAAGGCAAAACGTGGTCGAAGCTGGAGCGATTCGACGTTGGCTTTCCACGCGAAGGAAAAACGATCGGCCAGGGTCCAACGGAGCTGATGATTCGCGATGGTCGGGCGACTTTGTTCTTCTCGACGCATTCGAAGCACTGGAACAGCGATTGGCGAAGTTGGTTTCTGACGAGCGACGATTCGTTTAAGACTCGGAGCAAGCCGTTTGAAGTGCCGGGTCGATTGAAAGAGCGAACATTCATTCGAAATCACATCGTCACACGCGATGGCAGGATTCTGTTGCCGTTTCAGCATTACATCGGCCCGGAAGATCAGCAGGATCGGCCGCCGCTGGATCGCGATTTCACCAACCCGCGCAACGGCGTACTGCTGAGCAGCGACGGCGGGAAGACTTGGAGCGAGCATGGCAACGTGCGACTCACGCCCAACGATCGTTACTTCGGCTGGGCCGAGAGTAATCTCGTCGAACTCGCCAGCGGCAAGATCGGCATGATCATTCGCGGCGATGGTCTCGGCGGATTTCTTTACGCCGCATATTCAAAAGACGGTAAGGCATGGCCGGAGTACGCGAGCGCGACGAAGATTCCGAATCCCGGCAGCAAGGCGACGCTCTATTCACTCGGCGGCGACACTGTCGCGCTGTTGCACAACCCGAACTCGAAACATCGCAGTCCGATGGCGTTGTGGATCAGTTTCGACGGCATGAAGACCTGGCCGTATCAGCGCGTGCTGCAAGCCGAGAGCGTCGATGGGCCGAAGGGGCGCATGAATTATCCCGATGGCTTTGTGAGTGCGGATAAACAGTGGTTGCATTTTGCCTTCGACGACAACCGGCATCGGGCCGTGCATTACAGCGCGAAGCTGCCGCCGTTGGCGAAGTAGGAAGCCCGCAGCGTGAGCGAGGGATTGGGCGTGTGGACGCAACTTTTGGTAACGTGCGGTAGCACCATTCGCGGCGGCTGAGTTGTGCAAGGATTGGTAAGCGATTTCGAGTTCGTTCCCGCTGTCCTTGGTGCTGTCGCACGTTGGCGGATCTGATGTCCTCGCGTCCAAATCCCTCGCTAACGCGTCGGGCTTTCTGAATGAAGTGACCTACGAGGAATGAGAAATATGTTGCGAGTCATTTTCCTGTCGTTGCTGCTGATCACCGCCGCCGACGATCCGTGCGAACAACCCACACCGCAGGAGATGGCCGATAAGGTTGGCGTGAAGTTGCCGCCGTCGCCTTGGCATGTCGCCAATATTTGGTGGGACTTTGAAATGCCCACCGATGATTTCACGTCGCTCGAAATGGATGTGACGATCGATCGCGACGTGCCCGAGAAATACAACCTGTATGTCTCGCCCTGCGGCATTGCCAAGATCAACGGCTTGCAGTTTTATGGTGGATTGCAGACCAATATCAACGGCTGGGCCGACAAGGAAAGTCGCACTCGCGTGCATCGTGGGCTCGGCGCGATCTTCTCGCGCTGGTCAGCCGATAAGAAGACCAAGATTGGCCTCGAGCACGTGCGAGTCGCTGCTGATGACTGCCTGATGGAAAGCGCTGGCTACGAAGGAGAGTTCGCCAGCGTGCGGCGGCCGTATGTTTGGAAGAAAGGGAAGTACACCTGGAGCATCACCAAGGGTGACACGATCGATCACAAAGATGCCCGGGCGACGTGGTTCACTTGCCGCGTGAAAGAACATGCGACCGGCACGACGACCGACATCGGCAGCCTGCTGTTCGAGGGAGAAAAGTTTCAGTTCTGGAACCGGCACTCGGCGTTTGTCGAAGTTTATTCGACGAGCAAGATTCCCCGCTCGAACATTCCGCTAGTGAACATTACCTTCGGTTGGCCGCGACTCAACGACAAGCCCGCGGCAGTGAAGAAAGCGTCGGCATATTATCCCGATCCCACCAAGGGCTCACCGGGCTCGCCTGACTGCGCGAACGTAAAGGCCGTCGGCGATGCCTGCGTGGTGGAAGTAGGACCGATCTTCAAACGGGATGAAGCCCAGCGGCGACATCCCTTACTGATTGAAAAGCAGAGCCCTTGAGTTTTGGCTACGGGATGATTTCGCCGCCGCCACGAGTGACCATCGCGCCGGCCACTTTTATGTCGATGGAGTCTTGCAAGAACCGAACCGAGCCATCGCCAAAGCCAGCCATCACGCCGGCAGGATGAAAGCTGAACATTTCGTCTTCGTTAGTCGCGTTGATGGCATAGGGCCCGGTTTGTGGGCTGCCCGTGACCGTCGCGCCGTGAATGATGTGCTCGTTGGTGTCGGCAAAGGCGCTGCCGTTGCCGTTTTGCAGGGTGGGCTGCAGTTTCAAGCCGCGGCGATAGCGCTTCGGCCGACCGCAATCTTCATCGAGCCAGAAGGTATTCGACAAGCCGTCGGTGATCTCGGCGAAGCGGATCATTTCATTTACCTTCATCACGCCTTGGCCGCTCACGGCCACCGTGCCGCGATCGACCAGGCCGTAAGGATTCAGGCCAGCAGCATCAATGCCGTTCAAAATGCCGTAGTCCGAAACTGACGAGCGGGGCACATCGTAGCGCTTCTGGTCGGGGGTCGAGGGGCAGATGAAAACTTTGAGGTGCGTTTCGACAACTGGCAAGTTGCCGGCGTCGGTCCAATCGAGATCGTAACGATACTTGTCGGACAAATTCTTCTGTTCCATGAACGGCAAGATGAACGGCGCCCAGCCGTGCTTGATGTTCACCGGAATGTTGAACTTGCTGTGTGCAGGAGTAATCGACGCACCGCGCACGGCGCCGGGCGGCAGCACCAGGTACGTATCGTGAAAATGGTGCATCGAGAGCATGATCTGCTTGACGTTGTTGCTGCACTGCATTCGCCGCGCGGCTTCGCGAGCCGATTGCACGGCGGGAAGCAGCAGCGCGACCAGCACGCCGATAATGGCGATGACGACAAGCAACTCGACCAGCGTGAATGCGCGGCGAGACAAATTCGGGCGAGACATTAGGGGACCTCAAAGCGGGTGAGTTGATTGGTTTTGGGTTCAACCGTCACCGACCAGGGAGAGCGGGCGGCATCAAAAAAAGAATCGGCCAAGCGATTCTTGGGGGGCGGTCGCGTCGAATCTTCCGTAGCGCCGCCGTTGTCTTCGTCCCAGCGCGCGAGGAGCTTATAGTTGCCGGCCGGAGCACCATCGGCATCGGCGAAACAACCAAACTGAAATTTGCCTTCGGGATTTACCACCGCTTGCGGAAAACCATGGGGCCAGAGTGTTTGGTCGCCGGCCACTTCGGGGTGCAGAATCACGCGAGCGCCAGCGGCGGGCTGACCCTGGACAAAGAGTTCACCGCGAACGGGGTAGGTTTTGGGGTGCGTTGAGCCGCCACAACCGGCTAACAAAAGCAGCGCAGTAACGAGCGAAAAGCGGCGAACAGCGACGGTCAGATTGATGGTGGCATTCAACATGCCGACCACTTTAGGCGCAGTGGCCAGGGGCGCGAATCGTTCTTCGCGAGAACTTCACACGGGTTTCTCTGAACGTTTGCAGTAGAGGCTGATTGCGGCAATTCGCGAAGATTTTCGGCCGCAGCAAGCAAACATTTACGGCTTCATGGCAGCAATAACCGCTTCGGTCACATCGTTGTCTTCGTGCGCATAGACGATCGCGCGGTTGACTCCTTTGAGGACGCTGTCGCGGTCGCCGCGGTTCATGGTTTCGTTCCCCTGGCGAATGACCATGGTCACGCCACGCTTGCGGGCGACCAGTTTGATGGCCCGTTCCATTTCGGTGTAAGTATCGAAATAGACTTCGCCCTCGCGTTTGAGAAACTCGGCTTTTTTTTGTGCGATCTTGGATTGCATCGCCAGGACTTGCTGCTTGTTCTGCAATTCGGCCTGCGCCGCTTCGTCGCTGCCGGCCGGTAATAACTTGCGTTTCTCTTCGGACTCTTTGATTTCAGCGGCGGCGGTTTTTACGGCGGCGTCGAAGGTGTCGACGTCCGCTTTGAGTTCCTTCATCTTCGTGATCTGACTGTCCGCCTTTTCGAAGACCTTGGCGACGTCGATGACCGCGACCACAGAAGGCGGCAACTTCACTGTATCGGCGCCCTCGGGCGCGGCCTGCGCCAGATCGGCGAGCTTCCAGGCAACAGCGGCTGCGAGCGCAGCCAGACACAGAACCTTCCAGGATAACTGACGCATGGCAACCTCCTTGCGCGAGAGTATTCGATTCCGAATTAAGTTCCGTCAGGCTTCTTTTCGTTTAGTGCATTGAGGACGTCGTCGGTAATGTCGAGGCCGTCCTGATAAACGACGTCGCGATTGAGATTCTTGAGGATCTCCGGCAGCGGCTGACTCTCGTCGGCTGCACTGTTCTGGCGGAGGACAAGCTTGAGGCCGCGGTCCTGGCAGATTTTTTTGATCTGTTCGTCGACGTCTTTTTGCGTGGTGATAAGGATGCCGACTTCTCGCTTTTGCAATTTTGCCCGTTCGGTTTCGACAAAGATGCGGAGGTCGTTTTGCAGCTTGAGGAGCGTCTGCTGGATGCGAACTTGTTCCTGCGAGCCGGGCATGGCTTTGCGGAGTTGGTTGAGCGTGGTTTCGATTTCGACTTGGCGCACTTGCACCGACTCGTCGAGTTCCTTGGCGTTCTCACGCAGCGGCTGCAAACGCAGGGCGTGCTTCTTGTAGTTGTTGAAAACCTTATCGAGATTGATGACGGCGACGGGGAAAGATTTGTCTTGCGCGACGGCTGCGATGGGGAGCAGGCAGCAGATAGCAATCACCGCAAGGCGATGAAGTGAACGAGGGGAGAACATGGCAATGATCTCGCAGGCGGGAAGGGACGGTTTGCAGCCTGCTGTTGTAGCAGTTTTGACTGGCGCTCGGTACTGATCTCGATGGGAGCGAGGTGCAGCGAGTTTCTTCTTGACAGACCGCAGCACGCGGAGAGATGCTGGCAATTGCTGGCTCGGGAATTTTATATCTCATCTCTCCCGACCGGCAGTTCTCATCTTTTCATACTGTTTTCTTCATCATCATGGGAGTTCTCTCATGCAACGCGCAACTTCTTGGCGCTGGGAATGGGTTGTCATTGGCTTGATTGTGTTGGTTTTCTTCGCGCTGAGCCCGCCGCTCATCCTGCGTGCTCGCGAGCTACAGCGCCGCAATGCCTGCGGCGACAATCTCAAAGGGCTCATGATTGGTTTGCAGAATTATCACGACACGTTTTTATATTTGCCGTACGGGGCGCAGTCGCGCCAGAGCGGTGAAGAGTTGAGCATGGGCAAATCGTGGTTGCTGGCCAGTTCGCCGTTCTTGGATGGCAACCGCAAGATTTATGACCAGGCCGTTGCCGCGGAAGTGGCGGATGTGAAGAACGACTATGCCAGCGCAGCCGTGCTGCGTGCGCTCGACCGGCCCAAGATCGGCATCTTCCTCTGCCCGTCGAGTCCACTCCCTGCGCTCGAGTTGGTGCAGGGAGTCGAGGCCACCATCCCTTCGTACGTTGGTTTGATGGGCGCAGATCCGCGCTTGCCCAGCAGTGAGGAGCTTTCGCCAAGCATGGGAGACAAAGCCTTCACGGAAGGGCGGATTGCACGAGGCGTGAGCAACGGCGATCAGTTCAGCTCTGGCGGCATGCTGACGATCAACGAGAGCTTCACCTTCGCCGCTTGCATCGATGGGATTGCGAATACGGTCGTGCTCGGCGAGACATCGAACTGGTATCAGCAAGATGGAAAGAATTATCGGATCGATGGCGCACGGGGCGCGCACTGGATGTCGGGAACGAACTTACCGGGACGGCCTGAGTTTCGTGAGGGTAAGTTTCCCGGCAAGGCCTACAATCTCACTGCGCTGCGGTTTCCGGTCGGCACCGATGGGACGGCGTTGAATTCGCCGCGGATCGGCAGCGGCGACACGGGCATTGCCGAAGATCACGGCGCAAACAATCCACTCGTCTCGGCGCATGCGGGGGGCGTGATGGTGGCATTTCTTGATGGCCACACGTTGCTGCTTTCGAAGCAGACTGACCTGTATATCCAGAAACGGCTCGTCACCCGCGACGATAATGGCGGGGCATGCGGCGATGACTAAACTTTAAGCGTCTTGCATGGCCCGATGGCGACCGTCGACATTTTGTTGAGCGGATAGCGGTCGAGAATGCGGCGGATGTCGGCGACGGTGACGTTGCGATAGGCAGCCACCGTTTCGCGAACGGTTTTGTATTGTTGGCGTTGCACCCAGCCGTTGCCGACGCTGAACATGCGGCTGGCGGGGCGTTCGGCTTGCAGGACGATTTGGGCGCAGACTTTGTTCTTGGCTTGCTCGAGTTCCTCCTCGGTTACGCCGCCGTCCTGAGCTTCGGCGAGAACTTCGGTCATGTGATCGAAATTGTCTTGCGCTTCATCGGGAGCACAGCAGAGGAACGACATATACATGCCGGACCCTTGATACTCGGCGGCGCTGATGGCGGCGCACTCGGCGGCACCGGTGTCGACGAGTTCCCAGAAGAGTCGGCTGCCGCTGTCGTCGCCGATGATCGTGGTCATCAGGCGGGCGGCGTAACGCTCATCGTCTTCGGCGGCGGGGGCACTGCCGGCTTGGATCACGTACTGCTGAACGGCAGTGCTCTTTTCATAGATGGCAAAGCGCTGCTGTGGCACGGCGGCTTCGAGCTTGCGCTGCGTGGGAAAGGCTTTCCAACTGCCACAGTTCTTCTCTGCTGCGGCGACCAGACCGGCGAAGTCGACATTGCCGGCGGCAGAGAGCACGATGTTCCGCGGGCTGTAACGCTCTTCGAAGTAAGCCAGCATTTGATCGCGCTGCAGCTTCTCAATGCTCTCGACCGTGCCAAGCACGCTGCGGCCGAGCGGGTGCTGACCAAAGTGGAGGGCCATGCACTTTTCATGAGCGTTGAACGGCGGCTCGTCTTCGTACTTGGCGATTTCTTTGAGAATGACTTGCTTCTCGGTATCGAAATCATCCTGCCGCAGCGAGGGGCGGAGGATGTCGGCGAGGAGGGCAACGATCTTCGGCTGATCTTCGGGCAGGGTCGTGGCGTAGTAGACAGTTTGCTCTTCGTTGGTGAAGGCATTGCTCGAACTGGTGAGTTCGTCGAGCTCGCGATTCACGTCGAGCGAGGTGCGGGTCGGCGTCCCTTTAAAGACCATGTGTTCGAGGAAGTGGCTCACGCCGCTGACGGCATCGTTTTCGTCGCGGGCGCCGGTCTTCACAAAGAAAGCATACGAAGCCGAGTACGCCTGCGGGTTGCATTCGGCGACGATGGTGAGTCCGTTGTCGAGCGTTTGCTTACGAAATTCCAGTGCCATCGTGTTCCCAGGTCAGATTGCCGAGAGAGTTGCGGTTGGGGTACCTCTCAATCGTTGCTCACAGCGGCCCGTTCGGCCAGTCCCCACACAGGACAGGGGCGGGAGGTGGGAGGGGAGGGACAGGAAGACGCGGCCATCCAAAAGCAAATTTAACACGAGATAGAGGAATTCCGGATTTGCTTCGGATATGATGCAGAAGTCTTCTCCAGGAGCCAGCCTGGCACACTTCTCCTTTGTTCTCTCGCGCTCCAATTGGATTCACGCCGATGACGGCAGGTAAATGGATGTCGCGGCCCTTGTGCCGCAGTTGGTTGCTGGGTTGCTGGGCTTTGCTCGCGATTCCGGCCTTTCATTCCGCTCTCTTGGCTCAAGAGAAGCCGGCAGCGCCGCCGCAACCGGTGGCCGCCGAAGTCAAACCGGCCGATGCTGCGGCGCCAGAGGTCATCGATCCCAAGCTGGCCAAAATCTTTGCCGGCAGCAATCCGACCGGCACGGCCGATCTGAAGTTGATGCAGGACCACGTCCGTAAGATCACCGCCAAGCTGCAAGCCGCCACCGTCGGCGTGACTGTCGGCAATGCGCAAGGAAGCGGCGTGATCATGAATAAAGAAGGCTTTGTGCTGACGGCGGCCCACGTGTCGGGTCAGCCCAAGCGGCAAGTGATTTTTCAGCTGGCGGATGGCCGCAAATTGTCGGGCGAAACGCTCGGTCTCGATCGCAGCACCGACGGCGGGCTGATGAAAATCACCGAGGGCAAAGATTTTCCACATCTCGACATGGGCGACTCGGCGGCCTTGCGTGAGGGCCAATGGGTGCTCGCCACCGGGCATCCCGGCGGCTTTCAATCCGATCGTCAGCCGGTGCTGCGGTTGGGGCGATTGCTGCTCGTTGAGCGCACAGTGCTGACGACCGATTGCACGCTCGTCGGCGGCGATTCGGGCGGCCCACTGTTCGATATGGAAGGCAAAATCATCGGTATCAACAGCCGCATCGCCACGCCGCTGACGGCCAACATGCATGTGCCGGTCAATACGTTCAAGGAAACCTGGGACCGTCTGAACAAAGGTGAGGCCTGGGGGCATTTTCCCGGACAAGAGCCTTATCTGGGCGTCCGTGGCGAGAAGGATGCCAAAAATGCCAAAATCGCTCACATCTTTCCGAGCTCTCCGGCAGACAAAGCGGGTTTAAAGGTGGGCGACGTGATCGAGAAGTTTGGCGAGCACGACATTACGGATTTTCCATCTCTTTCCACGCACGTTCAGGAGCGCCAGCCTGGCGACCGCATCAAAGTAAAAGTGAAGCGGGGCGAGGAGAGCGTCGAACTTCGTTTGGTGCTGGGAAAGAAGGGGGAATAAGCCTCGGTGTTGAGCTTGCTCGGCACCTGCGCCGCGCGGCGAACGAAGCCGTTGTCAATCGCAACGGCAGCTCGCTAGCGTGACAAAAGCCGCCAACCACGAAAAATTAGACCTGCATCCCCCAGCACTGTATGATTGGCTTAGTCCTTCTTGAAACAAAGGACGATAGTTTGCGCAAGATGATCTGGTGATGCGAAAGAGCATCGATAGTAGAAAGCAGTTCGCAGTTAAGTAGATCTTCGGGAACAAGAATATGAAGTTGTCAGCCGGCGGATCGTGGCGATGGACTGTGTTGATTCCCCTGGTGATGCCCGTGATGTTGCTCGGAGCGGTTGCCGCTCCCGCAGCCGAACGGTCGCACGCCAAGGTGCTGGCTGCGTTTCGCGACGTAGTAAAGGACCCCGCTCAAAGCACCGTTCGCATTTTTGCTGACGGCCGTAAAGCCGCTCTCGGCGCGGTGGTAGATCAGCAGGGCTTTGTGATCACCAAGGCCAGCGAACTGAAGGGAAAGATCGAGTGCCAGTTGCAAGACGGCCGTCGCGTGGCGGCGGACATCGTCGGCAAGGACACCGCTGTCGATCTCGCGCTGCTCAAGATCGATGCCAACAAACTGCACACCATCAACTGGGCCGACTCGTCCGACGCGACTGTCGGCAGCTGGTTGATCACGACCGGCCTCGAAGTGGATCCGGTTGCGATCGGTGTGGTAAGCGTTGGCGCTCGCAAGATCGCTGCTCCCTCGGGCGCGATGGGCGTGCAACTCGATCAAAAAGACGACGTTGCTCGCATCGAAAAGGTGATGCCCGACAGCGCCGCGGAGCGTGCCGGCGTGCTGGCCGGCGACACCGTGCTGAAGGTCAATGAAAAAGAGATCAAGGGTCGCCAAAACCTGATCGAAACGGTCCGCAATTTCATGCCCGGCGAACGGATCAATCTGCTCGTCAAACGGGGCGACAAAGAGATGACGCTCACGGTCACGCTCGGCAATCTGGCTCAGCTCTTCAGCGGTGGTCACGACCGGGCCGACTTTCAGAATAACCTCGGCGGTCAGTTGAGCGAACGCAAAGCCGGCTTCTCGTCGGCCGTTCAACACGACACCGTCCTCAAGCCGACCGACTGCGGCGGCCCGATTGTCGATCTCGATGGCAAGTGCCTGGGCATCAACATCGCTCGCGCCGGCCGCGTCGAAAGCTACTTCCTACCGGCTTCGCTCGTCCGCCAGGTGGTCGACAAACTGAAAACGGCAGCCGATGCCGCTCAGAAAAAACTGACCGACGTTTCGGCTCCTTCGGAAGCAACGAAGACCCAGTAAGTTCGCCTTCGCTCGACGACAAACATCCACAAACCAAAACGGCCCGGCCATTCGCTGTTAGAATGGACCGGGCCGCTTTATTTTCCCTTGTCTCCTCTTTCTCTTCACAAGGATCGCGACCATGACTGACCGAGCCGAACGTCTCCGGGCCGCGATTGCCGAACTCGAACGAGAACTTCGTCAGCTGGAGGAATCAGATCCAGAAACCCGCGCTAGTCTTCACGGCGCTGCCTCCGACCTCTCGCTCGCGCTGCAAAAGCCCGACGCCAAGCCCGCCGATACAGCCGCCTCGCGAAACTTGATCGAACAAAAGGTGCTGGAATTCGAAGCCTCGCACCCAGAAGTGTCATCTGCCCTCGCCCGCTTCATCGACATGCTGGGTCAAATCGGCATTTAGCCCCACTGTCGTCGTTTTCTCCGAAAACAATGGTTAAGGTTGACCTGAAGCGTCCTAAGGAACGAGCCCCGCGAAGTTCCGCTTTTGGCGAGCGACGGTAGCGCGGCGCTGCCTATTGCCAGCGGATCACTTCGCTGTCGCGCTAACTCGCCGAGAAATATCTACGGCGATTGGCCGGGGATGAGGCGGACGCTGACCAGACGAAAGTTGTCGTTCGGCCATTTGTCGGCAGGGCTGACCGTGATGGTGTGCTGACCGTCGTTTTGAATGACGATGGCGTGCCGGTCGCGATTGACTTCGATTTGATTCTTCAGGCGTACGATCTGGCTGTTGGCGCCCCAATCCACTTTCACACGCTGGCCTGAAATTCCCGACTCGCTGAAGTACTGCAACTCGAGCTCAAAGAAGCCGGGCTTCACTAGTTTGAATTGCCATTCGGCGACGTCTTCGGACGATCGCCAACCGGAAAGAACTTCCTGAGTGCCAATCACTTCGCGAACCAGGTTCGGCGTCACTTGCGCAGTGGAAGGAGTGAGGTTCACTTCGCCGGAACCTTCTTGCAGAATCACGACGGCTACGGAAGCTGCCGGGTTCGGTTTGGCGGGCTTGGCTGGTTTGGTCGGCTTCGCTTTGGGCTTGGTCTTCGGTTTTGGCGCTGCTTCTGGCTCTTCGGTCTCAACGGCGACTTGGCGAACTTTTGCAAATTTCTGCTGATAGAGCGAGTAACCACCAAAGCCGCCAATAAGGACCAGCAGGCCGCCGCAGAAGACGATGTTGAACGGCGTGAAAATGCGACGGCGCTCGGCGGGCGCAGGGACTGCTGGTCTAGCGGCAGCTCTGGCAGGTGCAGCCGGGGCCGGTGCGGGAGTCGCATACGGGACCGGCGCGCGTCGCGGCAGCGGGGCGGCTGCATTCAGCGGTGGAGCAGACCGAGCCGGAAACATTTGCCGATGCAGCTCGACGTCGTAAGCGGATTTGCTGGCTTCCGAGAGCAAACAAAGTTTTGCTACCGAAAGTTCGTTCAACAGCCGCTGCGTGTGCATGCCGCGCGGGCCCGATTGAAACTGCCGGATCAAACCCATCCGCTCGTCGGCAGCGGCGGCGATCTTGGCCGGGTCGCCTTCGAAGAGTTGCAGACCCAGCAGTGAATAATGGTTCGCCGGCCTGGCCGACGGCTCGATCCCCAGCCACTGGAGATACGGATCGAAAACTTCAGTGCCGGGCATATGCTTTTGCTGCGAGTGACTACGTCACTGCTTATTGTGCCAACGAACCAGCGAACATGGTCTGTGCGCGATCGGGACCGACCGAGACGACCTCGACCGGTTTGCCGACGAGCTCGGCAACGCGATCGATGTACTTGCGAGCGCCGGTTGGCAGGTCGGCGATCTTGCGAACCTTCGTCACGTCGGTTTCCCAGCCGGGAATCGTTTCGTACACGGGCACGACCTTCCGCAGGTCGTCGACATGACTCGGGAATTTGTTCGTCCGCTCACCGTCGATTTCGTAAGCCGTGCAGATCTTGATTTCAGGGAGCAAGCTCAGCACGTCCATCATCATCAGCGAGATGGCATCAATGCCGCTGAGACGCGAGGTGTAACGTACGGCAACTGCATCGAACCAGCCGCAGCGTCGCGGCCGACCGGTGGTCGTGCCGTATTCGCGGCCCAGTTCACGGATCTTGTTGCCCATCTCGTTGTTGAGCTCAGTCGGGAACGGTCCACCGCCGACGCGCGTCGTGTACGCCTTGCACACGCCGAGCACTTTTGTGATCCACTTGCCGGGGACGCCCGAACCAGCCGACACGCCTACGCCCGAGGCATTGCTGCTCGTTACGTAGGGGAACGTGCCGTGATCGATGTCGAGAAGCGAACCTTGCGCCCCCTCGAACAGCATCTTCTTACCGGCTTCGACCTGGTCGAGCAGGTAATGCGTGGTGTCGGTCACAAACGGCTTGAGGCGGGCCGCGTAGCCGCTGTATTGATCGAAGATCGCTGCCGCATCGAGCTGATCAGCAGTGCTGCCGAGCGCCGAAAGGAGGCGATTCTTGCCAGCCGTGATGATATTCACGCGCTCGCGGAAATCAGGACGGAACATATCGCCGAGGCGAACGGCGTTCATGCGGCCCACTTTGTCGCCATAACAGGGTCCGATGCCGCGCATGGTCGTGCCGATGCTTTCGCGCTCGCCGCTGCCACCTTCGTTGCGCAGGCGGTCTTCGGCGATGTGCCACGGAAAGACGACGTGGGCGCGGTCGCTCAACATCAGATTTTCGGCAACCTTCACACCCTGCGAAGCGAGTGAGTCGAGCTCTTGCAGGATGGTCGGCGGATTGATCACCACGCCGGGGGTGACGACGTTCATCACGTTGGCGTTCAAGATGCCGCTGGGAATGTGGTGCAATTTGTACGTCTTATCGCCCACCACCACCGTGTGACCGGCATTGGCTCCGCCCTGATATCGCACCACCACATCGAACCGCGAAGTCAGCAAGTCGACGAGTTTGCCCTTGGCTTCGTCACCCCACTGCAACCCAATCACGCACGTCCCAGCCACGCGAGGCACCTTTGCAAAAAGCGAAATACCCGGCCAGCAACCCTCCAGACAGGCCGATTCGAGGCCCCGAAAGCTGATGGCAAACATATTACTCTGACGGGCGAGGCTGGAGCGGTCAAGGCGGAGGAAGGGGGCGAAATAGCCCGCCAAGAGCCACGCACGCAGTAAGTGGCACGGCGGTGGATACATACGGTGCCGGCATTTGGCGAATTCGCCGCGATTCCACTTACCGCGTGCGTGGCTCTTTGTGCAAATTTCGCCCATTTTCCTCTGGTCACGCCGATTCCCTTTTTCTATTCTCCCCGCGCTAATGGGTGGATTGTCTTTTCTGGCAAGGATGCTGTCATGCGTCGCAATCTGGCGTGGCTGATCGTGGGACTGCTGTTCGTTGGTTTGACTGCTGCGCGGCAGTCTGCCCACGGCGAGGATTTTCGGGTCGATACCGAAGTCTTTCGCGGCAACAGCAAAGAACCGATTGCCGAAATCCTGACAATCTTTCAGAGCGGCAACGTCTATGACTTTCAATTGGCCGGGCCGCAAGAGATCACCATCTTTGAGCCGCGGCGAGGAGTGGTGACGCTGCTCAATGTCGAGCACAAAAAGAAAGCCGTCGTCGAAACGCTGGAACTAATCAACGCCGCCATCAGCATGCAAGCGGCTGCCGCGGCCGGCAGCAATCCTGTCTTCGCTGCCGCGGCCCAGCCTGCGTTTGAAGTGAAGAGCAGCGAGTTCAAACAGAACAACAGCGACTTCACCAAGCTGGTGTTCACCGGCAACACGCTGAAGTACACCGTGACCGGACAACAGGCCCATACTCCGGGCGCGGCCAACGATTATCGTTACTTTAGCGATCTTTCGGCCCGCCTTAGTTCGCTGCGCGTCGGCGGTTTGCCAGCCGGGGCTCGATTGGAAGTGAATGCCGAAATTGCCAAGCACGGTTTGCTGCCGACGGAAGTCGAACGCATCATTCAAGAAACCCGGTTTGGAAAAAGCGAAGTTCGCACGCAGCATCTGGTGGTGTGGAAGCTATCGCAAGAAGACCGCAAGCGCATCGACACGGCGTGCGGCTACCTGGTTGATCAAAAGTTCGAAACGATTGACTTCAATCAATTCTGCGCATTGGTCCGTAACGGAAAGTAAACCCGCTCTTTCCGATTTCTCGCGCGCGTGCGAAAATGACCGCGCGTCGTCGTGCGAACCACCTGAGGCGGAGGTTCGTTTCGCGCAGGGCGCTTGCGCGCGGATTCGGGTGATTCCGCGCTTCGCTTCATTGTCATGCGCCCCAGGGACGTTGCTTCCATGCCTCAGGATTCGGTGGTGTCGGTCGTCGAGACGGGGAATTCCCCCAGCGGTTTTGATCTCAAAAAATTCGGCATCACCGTCGAAGACATCCGCCGCAACCTGGCGCCGGCCGAACTCTACACGCTGGCGATTCGCGAAGATCCCAAGTGCGCCATGGCCGACAGCGGCGCGCTCATCGCTTACTCGGGCGAAAAAACGGGCCGCTCGCCGAAGGACAAACGGATCGTCCGCGAGCCGGCGTCCGAAAACGATGTGTGGTGGGGCAATATCAACATCGCCATCGACGACGACACGTTCAACATCAATCTCGAACGGGCCAAGGATTATCTCAACACGCGGAAAAAGCTCTACGTCGTCGATGCCTTTGCCGGTTGGGATCCTGAGACGCGCATCAAGATCCGGGTTGTTTGCAGCCGGCCATATCACGCGCTCTTCATGCACATCATGCTGATTCGTCCGACGGCGGCAGAGCTGGCCAATTTCGGCGAACCCGATGCAGTCATCTACAACGCCGGGCAATTTCCCGCTAATCGCCACACCGCAGGAATGACCTCGAAGACCAGCGTCGACCTCTGCCTCGCGCGGCGAGAGATGGTGATCCTCGGCACCGAATACGCTGGTGAAATGAAGAAGGGCGTGTTCACGCTCATGAACTACTACATGCCGAAGCAGGGGGTGCTCTCGATGCATTGCTCGGCAACGGCGGATAAGGCCACGGGCCGTTCGTCGCTGCTGTTTGGTTTGTCCGGCACGGGCAAGACGACGCTGTCTGCCGATCCGAATCGCCTGCTGATCGGTGACGACGAACATTGCTGGTCGAACAACGGCATCTTCAATATCGAAGGTGGCTGCTACGCGAAGGCCATCGATCTGACGCCGCAAAGCGAGCCGGAAATTTTTCAAGCTCTCCGCTACGGCGCCGTGCTCGAGAATGTCGTCTTCGACACGAAGACGCATCACGTCGATTTTCACGATACGAGCATCACCGAGAACACGCGCGGCGCTTATCCGATCGAGTTCATTCAGAACGCGAAAATTCCGTGCGTGGCGGGTCATCCCACCGATGCGATCTTTCTGACCTGCGATGCCTACGGCGTGTTGCCGCCGGTCAGCCGACTAACGGCAGCCCAAGCCATGTATCACTACATCAGCGGTTACACGGCAAAAGTCGCCGGCACGGAAATGGGCGTGACTGAACCGACGGCGACGTTTTCGCCCTGCTTCGGCGGGCCGTTTTTGGTCTGGCATCCGTCGCGCTACGCGCATCTGCTCGCGGCAAAAATGCTCGAGCATCAAACCAACGTCTGGCTGGTCAACACCGGTTGGAGCGGCGGCGCGTTCGGCACCGGCGCACGGATGAAACTAAAGATCACCCGCGCCATCGTCGACGCCATTCACAACGGCAGCTTGGCCAAAGTGCCGACGATCATCGATCCCGTCTTCGGCATCGCCGTGCCGACTTCCTGCCCAAATGTGCCGACGGAAATTCTTCAGCCGCGCAACACCTGGGCCGATCCCGCTGCCTACGATGCCACGGCGAAGAAGCTCGTCGGCCTCTTCACCGAGAACTTTAAGAAGTACGCAGCCGATGTCTCGCCTGACGTGTGCGCTGCCGGGCCGCGGTTGTAAGGCTAGTCTGTGCGATTATTTTTCTCCCCTCGCCCCGCCTCGGGGAGAGGGGGCGGGGGTGAGGGGTGAAGCGAGTTTGAACTTAATTTTCTGGTGAAGTTGCTTGGCCTTGTGCAGCGCAGGCTCAAAGGCAAAATCTCACTTCAGTTCGCCCCTCACCCCCAGCCCCTCTCCCCGAAGCGGGGCGAGGGGAGCAAGACAAAAAAGGCACTACTCCGGAATCTGCTGCACCGTATACCACGCCTCGTTTTGCGCGAGGCGGTCGCCACTGGCGAACTTCAGCTCGCCGAACTGAAACGCGTAGACCATGCCGATCGGGTAGGTCTCGACAGGGAGCGTCAGCGTGAGCTCGGTTCGTTCGGCGTTGAGTTCGACTTTCTCCACCGGCACGTTGGTTTCGTCCGCATTGGGCGAGCCGTAGTTGCCGGTGTAGAGATAATGGTAACGACGAACTTTGAAGCGCTCGGGCGCGAGGTTCGCATCTTCGGCAAGCGGCTGGGTGAGCTTCACCGTAAAGCCCACGCCGCGCGGCCGAATGTGAATTGCTTGCAGCGCCGCCGGCGTTTTGCCTTCGTACTTCAAGCGCGTCAGGCCCGTTGAAAGCGAAGCCATGTACAGCTGATCGTCGGGGCCGAACTTCATCCGCTCACAGCCCGACGGCTGACCGTCGATGAAGCGGAAGCAAGCGCCCTGATATTCGCCCTTCACTTTTTCGAGCGCGATCCGCATGACCCCCGCGTTCGCGCCGTAGCCGACGTCGCCGACGAACATTTGATCGGCGTACGGGCCAAAGCGGCCTTGCGTGGCATCATGCACGGGACCGGAAGTGCTGCGCGAGCGCTCATACGGCAACCAGATCGCGCTCCTGCCGTCGGGATAAGTTCCCTGCGGCAGCGCATCGGCCTTGGTTTCCGGATGGCCATAGAAACGGTTCGGCACGATGTGCGCGAGCTTGCAGGCTTGAATCCAGTCGCCTTGATTGTCGGTATAGAAGATGTTTCCTTCCGGCCCGCGCGCGATGCCGTTCGGCACGCGACAGCCCTTCGCCATCTCTTCGAGTTTCTCGCTGCCGTGAGCGACACGCAGAATCGAGCCGCGCCAACGCCCCGGATTCACGTAGCCCGGGTTCGTCCAGAAGTAACCCGTGTTGAGCGCGAACCAGAGATTCTTCTGCGGATCGACGGCCAGGCCGAAGCAGTACTCGTGCCAGCCCGTCGACAATCCCCAGCCGGTCGCCGCCGTACGATAGTGATCGGCGCGGAGGTCGCCATCGCTGTCGATGATCTCGGTGATTTCCGTTTTCTGCGCGACGTACAGCCGGCCGTCGACAATGGCCAGGCCGAGGGGATGATACAGGCCGGTCGCATAGAGCTGCCACTTCACGCGCTCCGGTTGGCCGGGCGGCGGAATGCGCGACGCCCAGATCTGACCTTCCGTCATCGCGGTGACAAACATCACGCCGTCATCACGAAACGCGACATCCGACGGCCGGCAACTCGAGAACGGCGTGGGAATTGATTCGAGCACGTACCCCGGCGCTGCATCGCGGCGCACTGCTCCGACCAGATTTTCCGGCGCGGCGCGTCCTGCTTCATCGCCGACCTTCTTCCACGTTTTACCGTCGTCGGAGACTTCGATGCGATACGCCACGGCGAGCCGATCTCGGCAAACGCCCGTGCGATCGCGAGCCCACACGATGCGGTTCATTTTCGTCGGCTGTTCGAATTCGATTTGCGCCCAACCGCCGCCGTTCTCGGCGCTGATCCAGCTGTGGTTGTTGCCTAGCTTGCCGTCGTTGAGGTGCGGGATTTGGTGAATCGCGTGTCCCGAGATCACACTCGATGCCGTTGCCTTGCCAGTCAGGCTCAAGTTGTCCTTGGAATCGGGGCCGTAGATTTCGAGTTCATCGACACCCGGCGCCGAGCCGTCGTTGGTGCGCGTCACGACAAAGCGCAGGAACCTCGCCGTCGCGGCAGGAAACTCATCGACGTTTTCTTTGGGAGTCACGCCGGACCGCAATGAAACGGGCGGCGGGGCAGGCTCGTTCGCAGCCAACTCGGGCAACGGCTTCGGCGGCGTCACGGGTCGATCGAACTTGTCGTCGAGTACCGGCGCTTTCAACAGCCGAGCGCGATCGAGTACCGTTGGCGCGGGATTCGTGCCGCGATACATGCATTGGTCGACGCGCAGCACTACTGGTCTGTCATCCGCTGCCGCCGCAGAAACGAAACGCTGTTCCAACGTTTTCGCTTCCAGTTCAGTTATTGAGACAGCATTGGTTGAACACGTTGTTTTGCCTGACAACGTGAGCCCAGCTCGTGCACCTGCCGGCAAACCCGTGAAGCGGAGTTCGCGCACGTAGCAATGCCATTGAGGACGAAGTTCTGCCCGCACATCTTCCGTCACCGTGATTCGTTGCTGGCCGACGCGGACGCGGTAATGCAGACGCACGGCCGACTTGCCGATTTGATAACCGTCGAACCGCGTGCCTGTGTTGGGATCGCTTGTGGCGGCCGGCTCGAACGATTGCCACTCACCTTGTTCGGTCAATTGAAAGCTCAATTCTGGCGTCGCGAGCTTCTGTTGTTCCAGCAGATTCCCTTCGCGATTCCACCACAGGCCGAAGTAGTTTTGCGGCCGTGGTTTGACGAAGCCGTCGCTCCACCACGCCACTATGCCCAGGCGATTGGCATCGAAGAGCACCGTGCCGCCGTCGAAACCAAGGGCCACGGCATGCGGATATTTCGAGTCGCCGTCGACTTCCACTTCGCCGCGCTGCACCACAGGTTGCCACGGCAACGGCCGCTCGGGCACATCGAGCGAATTCGGCGGCTGCAATTCGCGAGCGCGCTGCGCGCCGCCGTCGCGCAGTTCGATGAGATACCGCACGAGGTCGAGGAACTGCTGCCGATTGGCGAGTTGATTGACTTGCCCGGCCGGCATGATCGATTGCTCGGTCTTCTTTCGATCGGCGATATCGGCCTTCCGGAGCGTAATCAGTTTTTCCAGTTGAGCCGGATCGCGGAGCACCAGCCGCTCGCCATATTCTTCGACCGGCAGCCCTGTGATGATCCGCCCATCGTTCATTTCCAAAACGACCGTCGCATACAGCGGCGCAATGACCTTTGACGGTTCCAGCAGCGACTCCACGAGAGCAGCATCGGTTGTCTTCTTATCGAGCCGAGCCAAGTCGGGGCCGATCGCTCCGGCCCGATCGCCCACGCTGTGGCAAGTCGCACAGGCCAGCGCCCGAGCATAAAAAATCGCTGCGCCACGAACCGGATCGCCCAGCTTCCGGGCGTCGGCAGCCAGCACTGGATGCGTTTCGGCAAGCAGTTGCTTTTCGAGAGTCTGTTTCTCCGGTGTTTGATTCTCAACCGATTGTGCCCGAGCGCCTGCTGTGGCCTCGAGCAGAACGATCACACTCCAGACGGTAGTGGCGAGAGGAAAGCGTGACAACATGCAAAAAGCCTAGGCAGTTGGTGGGAGGTGAATGCGGGACGCCTATCGTATCATGCGACTCGTCAACCGCTCAAACTGCAAACTTGCCGAGGCGTTCCAATCGCTGGCCGTCGAACGACAACTCATCCAGCTCTCGAAAATCGAGAATCCGCCGCGGCGTACTGTCGGCCAGGTTTTCGAGGTAGTAGGTCACATCGGCCTGTTTGAACCAAGTGCGCGCGATGAGCTTGGGCGGGTTCGACAACTCCACAATCGCATATCGGCTAGCGGAGTTCCGGCCGAACCCGATGGGGATTTCAATGCCGTTGGTTTCGCAGTAGCGACGGATCTTCGTAGTGAGGCGTTCGGCCATGGCGTGTGAATCTCGATGACAATGAGGATATGATAAGAGCCCCGTCACTCGCCATTACCTCTCCGCCGAATTTTCATGTCCAGTCAAACCGCCCGCTTCCTTTATGTCCTCGGCATCATCCTGATGTTGCTGGGAATCGCCGACGTGGCGCTGAACAAAATTTGGGGGATTGACCTCACCGGCACGCGCTGGTCGGCGATGATCCTGGGTGGCACCGGCATCGTGCTGATGAACGTCGCCCGCTATATGCCGCAGTCGCCGCCGCCACGACGAGTCCGTTGGGATGAAGAAGAAACTGATCTGGATGATGACAAAGAATAGTGGCTAGGATTGCCCTGCGGATGAGTATGGAGCGCCCGCGGCGCAACGGCACGGAGGTTGTTTGATGAAGATAAATTTGCGACCAAGTGTGGCTGCGATCGTTGGTCTGGCGGTGGTTCTGATCTGCGCGGCGGGGATTTCCTCGCTGCTCGCACAGTCCCAATCTGTGGCCGAACCCACGGCGGCTGAGCTGGCCAGAGACGCCAAGATTGCGATCGCAAAATTGATGGAAAGGATTTCTCAGGAGGATGCTCCCGACAAGTCGGTCAATCTGGCGCGTACGTCTGCTGGCGACGCCATGATTTCCGTATTGGAAGATTGGAAGTCCCAACTCGTGAAAACAGCCGCTGCGCCGATTGTTTCGAGCATGAATAACAAGCAGCAGATTTCCCTCGCCGTGCTGAGCAAGATGTCGCCAGAAGACGAGGAAATCACGATGCTGGTCAGGAACGTCTCAACATATTCGGCCTGTCCGATCGCCATGAGCGATAATCCGTGGCAAGAGTATCCCTACTGCCGTGCCCTGTGGAGCCGGCCTGCAATCAGCGCGCTGCTGGGACATTACCGCGAGACGCCGCCCGATAAAGTATCTGACCTGGAGATCAAGCTCGCTGCCGGGATTATCGAGAACTGCTTGGGCAACAAACATCATCGCCGCGCAAATCTCGCGGAGCCCTTGCTTGCCTACGAGATCAACCGCGACCTGCCCTTTCGGACGAACATCGAGAGAATTGACAGGGCTTGGCGCAAGATCGCCGCGGGAGATTTTGGTGACCCACGCCCCAGCGATCGGCCAATGCCCTGAGTGGACGGATTGGCGGGAACTGACGTGCCGCGCCGCTAGCACTGCGGCACATGGTGTTGCTCGTTTGTAGGCAAAACAGCTAAGCTACGGCGGCAGGAGTCGGCTCGCGATTTTGCTAGCGCGGGCGGGCGGCTCCGTCACGGACGGTTCTCAGTCAGGAGCGTGTTAAGGTGTTTGTCTCGGCCTCTACCGATTGCTTTCCCGATTTGTCTTTTCGCGGCGCCCTCGATCGCCTCGGCGACCTCGAGTACACCGCGGTTGAGATCGCGATGTTCGAAGATCGTGACCAGTTCAAGCCTTCGTACGTGCTGGCCAATCTCGACCAGGCGATCGATACCTGTCGCAACACGCACCGGCTCGACGTCGTCGCCTTCGACACCCGCATCACCGCCACCGGTGAAGCGCACTACGAACAATTTCTCGCCCTCTGCCGCCTGGCCAAAGCGGTGAAGGTGGTTACGCTCACAATTCCGTCGGCTGAGGTCGGCACGCCGTTCAACGAAGAGGTCGATCACCTTCGCAAGCTGGTCGACATCGCCACGCTGCAAGGCGTACGCGTTGCGCTCAAGAGCCAGATCGGCCGACTGAGCGAAGACATGGATACCGTCACCGTCCTCTGCGACAACGTGAAGGGGCTCGGCCTGACGCTCGACCCGAGCGTTTACATCTATGGCAATGCCCAGGGCCGCGCCATCGACAAGCTGATGAAGTACACGTTCAGCACGCAGCTGCGCGACACCAACAAAAATGGCTTTCAGGTTCGCGTCGGGCAGGGCGATGTGGAATACGGCAAGCTGATTTCGCAGCTGCAAAAGGTGAAGTACAACCGCGCCCTCAGCGTTTACATCAGCGAGACCGAAGGGGTCGACCACGCCGGTGAATTGCGCAAACTGCGGCTGTTGCTCGAGAGCTTGCTGTAGTCGTCGATCCGCTTTAGCTGCGGCACAATTGCGCACGCTCAACGCGCCGAACTTGCTGGAATATCGCTGACGCTTATTCCAGCGGTTCTCGGCCTGCGACCGCCACCACCGAATATGGAATATTCGGCGACAATGGCGACTCTTTAATCCTCGTCGGCGAGATCCACTTCGTGGATCATCGAGAAGCCTTTGTTGTTGAGCGTGGCCATGGCCATGTCGAGATTGTCGACCATCAGCGCCACGGCGGGTTTGCCGTGGGGACGGATCAGCAGCGGATAGGCCTGCACGATGTTGACTTCGGCTTGCAGCAGCGCGGTGCAGACTTCCAGCAGCGGCTGATTGGTTTGCGGCAGTTCGACGCCGATCAGCTCGCTCTCGATGATGGCCAGGCCGGCCCGTTCCAAGATTTCTCGCCCTTGCTCGGGATGGCTGAGGAGGAAGCGGACGAACGCGCACTCGGTGGCGTCGTTGATCGAGAGAGCGACGATCCGCACTTTGCTTCCTTCGAAGCGGCGGATGACTTCCATCAGTTGGCCGACGCGGTTCTCCAGAAAGACGGTGAACTGCCGGATCGTGGGAAACCCTCGGCCACGGGCTGTCACATACGGAGTATCCACTCCTTCGCCGATGCTCATCGTTCGTCCCTCTTGGGTTGCGTGGCCGGTTCTGCTCGTCCAGAGCCCGTTGCCCTATTGTAGAAGGGGCCAGAGGTTAGGGGCCAGGGATCAGGGAGAAACACCGCTCTCAGATCCATCTCTGGGCCGTTTGACCCGCATTTTCCGCACAATCGGAGGAGGAGAGGAAGAGAGGAAGAGGTTAGAGAATTAAGAATTGTCTTCCCCCTAATCTCTAACCTCTTCCTCTCTTCCTCCCTTCCCGAAAACAAATTCGCCTGGTCGGAAACGCTCGACTATACTTAGGGCGTAGTCGCCACGGCGAATCAGGGCTCGCCAATGCGGCAGCGGAAAATCGGCCATGCTTACCCGCAAACATCTTTTCGGTGCGCTTTCGCTGGCCTGCGGTCTGTTTGCCTTGATTGATTCAGCGTCGGCTGAAGTTTTTCTGCTCCGCAGCGGCGGCCGCGTCGAAGGGCAGTGGCTTAACCCGCAGCGGGCCGTGACCGACAACTATCTGCTCCGCAATCTGGCTGGCGTGCAGATTTCGCTCGCCGGGCCGCAAGTGCAGCGCGTGCTGGCCACTTCGGACGTGCAAAAGCAATACGAAGATCTGCTGCACAAAATGCCGCAGACCGTTACCGGCCATTGGCAACTGGCCCAGTGGTGCCGCGATGCCGGGCTGACGCAGCAACGAAAGTTTCATCTCGAAGAGATTTTGAAACTCGACACCAATCACGAAGAAGCCCGCCTCGCGCTGGGCTACGGCAAGTTTGCCACCGGCGGCTGGATGACGCCGGACGAGTTCATGCTGCGGCAAGGCTATGTGAAATATCACGGCGCTTGGAAGCTGCCGCAGGAGATCGAGCTCGCTGCCCGCGAGCGCGAGTTTGAACTTGCCGACAAGCAATGGCGAAAGCAGCTGAAAATCTGGATCGGCAATCTCGATAGCGAGAAGCGGGGCGCCGATGCCGCGCAGAGCATCCAAGGCATTCGCGATCCCGCGGCGGCAAACGCTCTGGCCGATATTCTCGCTGATGAGAAGAATCCCATCGACGTGCGCCAGATGTGCCTCGACGTGATCGGCAAGTTGCCGCCGGGCATGGCCACCAGCCAGCTGATTCAGCTCGCGCTGCACGACAGCAACGAAAACCTCCGCGAGCGCTGCCTGGCCGAGCTTCGTCGCCAGGGAGGACATCTGGCGATTCCAGTCTTCGTGAAAGCTCTGACTAATAAAGACAACAAGGTTGTCCGCCGCGCCGCGGTCGGCCTGCAGGTGCTGGGCGCCACGTCGGCTACGAAACCGTTGATCGACGCACTGGTAACGACGCACAAAACCGTGAAGCAAGGCAACCCCGGCCAGATGGGAGCATCGTTCGGCGGCGGTGGCGACAACGGTGGTTTGGGCGGCTTGAGCATGGGCTCAAAGACGCAAGTCATCATCGATCACCAAAAAAACGACGAAGTGCTGAGCGCTCTGCTTAGCCTGCATCCGGGCGTCAATCACAGCTACGACAAAGAGAAGTGGCGACAGTGGCTCATGTCGCAAAAGGGCTCGGCAGTACTCGATTTTCGGCGAGTGGAATAGTCATCTACTATCTACTCACTCTTCTCTACTCTCCCTCCTCGCATAGCGGGTAGCTGCTTTCTGCCCGCGCTTGGCCGATCGCGCTTCGGCTACGGCCATTTCAAAACCAGTGGCGAACGTCACAGCGGGTTGATTACAATCCGCCTTGTGTTGTTCTGGTCCTTGGCTGCTCCCGCTGGTTTTGCTCCATGAATTCGATCCGCTTCAAGCTTGGCGTGATGATGTTCCTCCAGTTCTTCATCTGGGGAGCCTGGCTGCCGCCGAGCTTTGGTTTCTTTGGCGCTGGCGCTCTTGGCTTTACGGACTGGCAGCAGAACTTGCTGAATTTCTGTTTCCCGATTGCGGCCATCATTGCGATGTTCGGCGCCAACCAGTTTGTCGATCGCAACTTTGCCGCCGAGCGCTACCTGGCCTTCAGCCATCTGATTGGCGGCCTCGCGATTCTCGGCTTTGGCGTGATGTCGTACATGGCGTTTCAAGGAGAAACGGCGCACGTGCAGAGCTTCTGGCTGTACTTCCTCTGCATGGCAGTTCACTGCTTCTTCTACGTGCCGACCATTTCGGTGACGAACACGATGGCCTTTGCGAATCTCAAGGATCCGCAAAAGGACTTCGGCCCGGTGCGCTTGTGGGGCACCATCGGCTGGATCGCCGCAAGTTGGCCGTTCATTTTCATCCTCGCCGACTGGGCGAAGATTCCCAGCGTCGAGGCGGCAGGTGGTTTTGTGAAATGGCTGGGCATGGCGCTCGGCACGGGCAAAACAGGCATCGATCTGAACGCCGGCAAGAGCTTTGCATTTATCACGGCGGGCATTGCCTCGCTGCTGCTCGCGGCCTTCAGCCTGGCGTTGCCGCACACACCGCCAAAGCGAGTCGAAACCGGCAAGGGGAGCGATCCTCTCAAGAGCAACGATAGCTCGCTCGCCTGGCTCGAAGCGATGAAGCTGCTGCGGCATCCGTTCTTGTTCGTGCTGTTCATCGTGACCTTTATCGATGCCACGGTGCATGACGGCTTTTTCTTTTATGGCTTTACGTATCTGGAAAAAGTCGGCGTGCCGTCGAACTGGATTCAGCCGGCCATGACCGTCGGACAGATTTCCGAAATTCTTACGATGGCGATTCTCGGCTACGTGCTGAAGTCGCTCGGCTGGCGGTACACGATGGTCATCGGCGTGCTCGGTCACGCGTTGCGGTTTGCGGTCTTTGCTATGATTCCCAATCCCTACGTCGCCGTTGCCGTGAATATCGTCCACGGTGTGTGCTATGCGTTCTTCTTCGCCACACTCTACATCTTTGTCGATGCCGTGTTTCCGAAGGACGCTCGCACCAGCGCTCAGGGGTTGTTCAACTTTTTGATTCTCGGCATGGGGCCAATCGCCTCGCGCTACGTTTGGCCGGCGCTGCAGAGTATGTACACGGTGCCTGTCGTCGACAAAGCGGGCAACGCTATCCAGACGATTCAGTACAACCCGCTCCTTCTCTTTCCCTCGGGGGCTGCGATTGTGGCCGCGTTGCTGCTGTTGTTCTTCTTCCATCCGCCGAAGGACATTGACGAATCGACGGTGGAGGTCGGACACTAATCCGGCCAGAGTAATTCACTTGCCTGACATTCGCCCGCGGATGCCCGCATTAAGGCAAGCGATGAATTCGCCTGGCTGTCAGCTTCTAAAGCTGACAGCTGGTCGAGCGTGACATTCATTGCCGCCTGCCTCGATTGGGTGGGCGAGACGGAGCTAGTCGCAGTGCCCGCGAACCTTGCGACGCGATGGCGTGCCTATTCTTTAAGCTCTGTTCGTCAATCGTTGATTGACAACCCGGCAGGCCGTTTCTAGCATGACTTGCCGGTTCGTCCGCTGCAGCCAACAGCGATTTCACCAAACCAAAAATCCAGACCGACGCTGGCAGCGTCGGCCAAGTAAAAGGTCGTCGATTGGCAACTCCTTCCCGTAGCGGGGTCTTTTCGCAGGCGACGGACCGCCGGGTGGAACGCTTTACCGAAAGCATTAGCTTCGACCGCCGCCTCTACGCGCACGATATCCAGGGCTCGATCGCTCACGCCCAAATGCTGGCCAAGGTCGGCATTCTCACGGCTGAAGAGTGCGAACAGATCAGCGTCACGCTGAAGCAGATCGGCAAGGAGATCGAGAACGACATCTTCCCGTTCAACATCGCCCTCGAAGACATTCATATGCACATCGAGAGCGCGCTGATCGAGCGGCTCGGCGATGTCGGGCGAAAGCTGCACACGGGCCGCAGTCGAAACGACCAGGTCGCGACCGATATCCGCCTGTGGGTCCGCGATGCCCTCGACCGAATCGATGCTGGGCTGCTCAATCTGCAGCGGGCCTTTTTCGAACGCTGCGAAGCCGATGCCGATGTCATCCTGCCGGGGTACACGCATTTGCAGCGCGCTCAGCCGGTTCTCGCGCCGCACTACTGGCTGGCTTATTGCGAAAAACTCGAGCGCGATCGGGGCCGGGTGCGAGATTGCCGCCGACGAACCAATGTTTGCTCTCTCGGCGTGGCTGCCCTTGCGGGAACGACCCTGCCGATCGATCGCCATGACGTCGCCGAGCGGCTGCAATTTGCAGAGGTCGCTGCCAACAGCCTCGATGTGAGCAGCGATCGCGACTTCGTCGTGGAGTCGGCGTTTGTCCTGTCGCTCATCGCCGCGCATCTCAGCACGTGGGCCGAGGAGTGGATTCTGTGGTCGACGGTGGAATTCAATTTCCTCAAGTTGCCGCACCAGTTCTGCACTGGCTCGTCGATCATGCCGCAGAAGATCAATCCCGACGTGCTCGAACTCACTCGCGGCAAGAGCGCCCGCGTGATCGGCCATCTGCAGCACCTGCTGGTGCTGATCAAAGGCCTGCCACTCGCCTACAACCGCGACTTGCAAGAAGACAAACCGCCGCTGTTCGATTCGTTCGAGACGGTCGAACTCTGCCTGGAACTCGCCGCGCCGCTGGTTGCCGGAGCAACGCTCAATCGCGAAGGCATCGCCGAAAAGCTCGAGAAGGGCTACCTCGATGCAACCACGCTGATGGAATATCTGATCTTTCAGAAGGGGATCGCCCAGCGCACGGCTCATCACTTGGTCGGTGCGCTGGTGAAGGATGCGATGCAGCGGGGCGTGTCATTGGCGGAATTGCCGCTCGAAGCCCTACAAGCCGCGCATCCCGATCTCGATGAAAATGTGCGCTCGATTTTAGGTGTGAAAAACGCCGTCGAGGCCTTTAAGAGTTACGGTTCGACCGCGCCGGTCGAAGTGCGCCGTCAGATCGAACGTTGGCGGGGCATATTGTATGGGCAGGAAGGCCTGCCGCTCGGCTAAAGGCGGGCCGAAAAGCCTTTGAAACCTTGGAACTTACGACTCGGAGTAACTACGCTAGAACCATTGCCGCGCACGATTTCCCCGGCCTTGGGTTCGCTCTCGCCATGACCATGTCTTTCGCTCGATCGCTGACCTTGAAGCTGCTCGGCACCTTGCTGGTGACCGCATTGTTGCTCGCGCACGCAGCCGCACAGCCACCGATGGGCGGCGGTGATCCTTTCGGCGCGGGTGGAGCACCACCGGCTGGGCCGCGCAAGCCAGGCGCGCCGCCAGTTGCTCCCGACGAAATCCGCCGCGCAGAATCGATCGTCATCCAGCAGATTCGCGAATCGAATCCCACCACTGCGCTACAGATCATTGGCGCCGCGCAATCGGTGCTCAACTTCGGCCGTCCTGACGAGTGCAAAAAGTATCTTGAGAAGTTCGTCGCCGGTAAATTTCCTGATGATCAACTCGCCGCTCTGCCGGCAACTTATGGCAGCGCGTTCTTTGTCGATCTCGGCAGCAATGAAAAGCTGCAGCCCGAAGGGGCTCAGGTCTCAACGCAAGTTTTGACCGCGGCCAAGAAAGCCTCCGAAGACCCCGCCCGTCTAGCAGCGCTGGTGAAAGCTGTCAGCGATACAAACTTCGAAGCCGCTTCGACGGCTCTTACGAAACTCGAGCAAGCAGGTCCCAACCTCGTGGGGCCTGTTTTGCAAGCCATTGCCGATCCGGCCCGCAGTGCTGAACATCAGCGACTCTATGCGGCGCTCATCGATCTCGCGGATACAACCACCGCGCCGCTCCTCGGCACGCTTGCTGCGGCGCCGGAGGCGCAGCAAATCATTGCAGCCAATGTCCTCGGTGAACTCCGTTCACGCGATGCGGTTCGTCATCTCTTGGCGCCGGCTCTTGCGCCGGAAGCCTCTCCGCCATTGCAAGCCGCTGCTCGCCGCGCTCTGACCAAGATCATGGGTGGCGTGCCGAAGCTGCATGAGAGCGAACTCTATCTACTGCGGCAATTTGAACAATTGAAGGACGGCCAGCAACCGTTCACGGTCGATGCCGATAACAACACTATCGTTTGGCAGTGGGACGATGCTTCCAAGGCTCCCAAAGCGAGCACATTGCCGTTGCAGGACGCGCTGCGTCAGTTGTACGCGCGGCTGGCTACTGACCTGGTGAAGATCAATGCTAAGAACCCGGAGTATCAACGGCTGCGGCTGTTGCATCAGCTGGAGTTTGCCAAAGCAATCGGCGGACAAGGCCGGCCTCTCGCACCAACTTCGCCGGTCGTTGTGCTCGCCAAAGAAGCCGGGCCCGACATGGTTGTCGATGTGCTGTCGCTGGCGATGACGCAAAAGATGCATGCAGCTGCCATCGGCGCGACCGAGATTCTCAGCCTGACGGGCGATGCCAAGTTGTTGAGTGAGGACAGCCCGTACATGAGCGTGCTGTCGACCGCGCTCACGCATGCCGATCGCCGGGTGCGGAATGCAGCGGCGCTCGCCATTGTGAAGTATCAGCCACAGAAGGCTTTTCCCGGTTCGAGTCACGTCGTCGAAGTCCTCGGCGATGCGGTTCGCACGGCGGGTGTCGATCGCGCGCTCGTCATCGATGGCCGCGGCGATTATGCCCAGACGATTGCCGGCCTGCTCGCCGATCAAGGTTACCTGGCCGAGATCGCCGTCGGCAGCCATGACGCGTTTCGCAAAGCGACCAACGGCACCGATTATGAATTCATTCTCGTCAGCGACGTGCTCGATTTGCCCGTTACCGAAATGGTGCAGCTGCTGCGGCGTGATCGTCGCACCGCGCTGCTCCCGATCGGCGTGATCGTAGGCACCGACACGGTCGCCGACGTGCCGAAGATCATTCACGACCGCAACTATCGCGATCCCGTCGGCAAGATCCGTTCGCGCAGTGTCGACGACGTCGCCGTGCTACTGGCCAATGACAGCCGGACCTACGTTGCGCCACGGCCACACAATGCCGAGACCGTTTCGTTCCTGACCGGCGAAGTTCGCAAGCGAGCAGGTCGCGATTGGACCTCGCGTGAAGAACGCCTTGCCAACGGCCGGGCCGCGCTGGCTGCTCTCAAAACGTTGGCGAGCGACAAAGACACACTTAATCGCTACGGCGTGTTGCGCACCGAACCCGCACTCATCGCCGCGTTGAACAACCCAACGCTCCTCGCGCCGGCCGCCGAGGTTCTCGGCATGATCGCTTCGCCGAAAGCGCAAACCGCGCTCGTCGATGTGGCTAGTCAGGTGTTGCGACCGCTGTCGGATCGTCAGGCCGCCCTCGCAGGCCTGCAAGTGGCGATCAAGAGTCGCGGCATTGGCTTGACGAAACAACAGATCCTTGATCAGTACGCTCGCTACAACGCCAGCGAAAATCTCGATTCCGAAACGCAGGCCGTTCTCTCCGGCGTGCTCGATGCACTCGAGTCGCGCCGTCCCGCTGTTCCCACATCCGCCCCCGCCAAACCCTGAGTGAAGGTTGCGAGCTCCTACTGCGTTCTCGCAACCAATGCGGCTCGCAGCGACAACTCGCGCTGGAAGGATCCATGTACCCCAATCGCCTGCAACCCACACCGGATACCGGCCCGCCGATTCCGGGTCTGATCGGGGCCAGCCCGGCGATGGAAGCCGTCTATCAGCTTACGCGCAAAGTCGCGCGGACCAACGCTTCGGTGTTGCTGATGGGCGAAACCGGCACCGGTAAGGAAATGATCGCCACGGCGATCCATCGCCTCAGCAGTCGCTCGAGTGGCCCGTTCGTCCGCGTCAACTGCGGCGCACTGAGCGAGAGCCTGCTCGAGAGCGAACTCTTCGGCCACGTGCGCGGCGCATTCACCGGCGCCGTGAACAACCGCACCGGCCGTTTCGAAGCGGCTCATACCGGCACGATCTTTCTCGACGAAATCAACAGCACTAGCCTGTTCCTGCAAGTGAAGCTGTTGCGCGTGCTGCAAGAGCGTGAGTTCGAGCGCGTGGGCGATACGGCGACCATTCGCGTCGACACCCGCATCGTCGCGGCAAGCAACGTCAATCTGTACGAAGCGGTGGAGTCCGAGCGGTTTCGCGAGGACTTGTACTGGCGGCTCAACGTGGTGCCGATCGTCATCCCGCCGCTCCGCATGCGCCGCGAGGATGTCCCTTCGCTGATCGCGCATTTCCTGCGGATCTATAGCGAGCGGAATGAAAAGCACGTCGTACATATTCAGCCGCAAGCCATCGAAGCATTGCAGGATTATCACTGGCCAGGGAACGTTCGCGAGCTGCAAAACTACGTCGAGCGGGCCGTGGCGATGGCGGATGGCGATGAACTGACGGTCGAGCTGCTGCCGGAAACGGTGCTGGGCAAGCGTGAACGCCGCGGCGGCAAAATTCGAGGTGTCGATCTCGACACGCTCGTTTACGAAGTGGTGCAGCAGGGAGTAAACCAGCTCGGCACGGACGAGCATCATTTGCACGAGAAGATCGTCAACCGCGTGGAGAAAGAGCTGATTGTGCAGGTTATGCAGCTCTGCAATAGCGTGCAAACCAAGGCCGCCAATCGCCTCGGCATCAACCGAAATACGCTGCGGAGCAAGCTCGTCGAGTACAATCTAGAAGAGAAGGACGAGAAGGCCGACGAGTAGGATGCCGATGGCGGGATCGCGTAAGAACGAAGCCCTGCTTCGTTCGAGCGGATCGAGTGACGTCCAACAATAAGATCAGCCTCCTTGCTCATTGCCGTCTCCACTTGCCCACGGGTACGAAGCATGGCTTCGTACTACGATCCATAACCCTCCCCACCTATCCATGCTCTCCGGCATCACCATCGTTTGTTTCACGGCTAGTTACGCCGTCGCGCTGGCGATGGAAGTGACGCGGCTGTTCTTTCGCATGCCGGTGCGGTTCTTTTTGATACTTGGTTTTACGATTGCCGGGCTGTTTGCCCACACGGTTCATCTGTGGCATCGGACCGAAGCGGGGCTGGCCACCGGCGTGCCGCTGTCGAGTTGGTACGACTGGTCGCTGCTGGCCGCCTGGATTCTCACGTTTTTGTATCTCGGCTGGGCGATTCGCCGGCCGAACTCGCCGGTCGGGCTGTTCATGCTGCCGCTAGTACTCGCTCTGATCGGTTTGGGTTATTCGTTGCAAAATGCACAAGCCTTTCGCCGCGATCAGGCGCTACAACTCTGGGGCCTCGCGCACGGTGTGCTGCTGATGCTGGGAGTGGTTGTCGTCTCTTTCGGATTTGTCGCCGGCGTGATGTATCTCGTGCAATCGTATCGCTTGAAACACAAAATGCAGCCGAACACGCTGCTGCGTCTGCCCTCGCTCGAATGGCTGCAAGAGGCCAACAAGCACATGCTGCTGCACTCACTACTGCTCATTCTGCTCGGCATGGGCGCGGGCATTGTGATGAACTTGATTCGCACGGCGGGTAAAGGTTTCGTGCCGTGGACCGATCCGGTGGTGATCTCTTCCGGCGTGCTCGTGGCCTGGCTGCTGGCGGCGACGATCTTTGAATGGACTTACAAGCCCGCGCAACAAGGGCGCAAAGTTGCTTATTTGACCGTGGCGAATTTTGCCTTCCTCGCCATCGTGCTAATCATGCTCGCGACCGGCGCTTCGCAGCACGCGCCCAAGCAGGCATCCAACGCGGCAGTCGCGGCCCCGAATGCAGGGGCGTCGCCATGAAGCTGCAAATGATCGGTTGCAGCCATCACACCGCTTCTTTGGAAGTGCGCGAACGGCTGGCTTTCGACAAAATCCAAGCTGCCCTCGCGCTGCAACGCCTCCGCGAACGATATCCCGCGGCCGAAGCGGTGTTGCTGAGCACTTGCAACCGCGTCGAACTCTACGTCGCCAGCGAAACCCCCGCCGAGTGCCCCAGTCATCACGATATGGTGTCGTTCCTGGCGGAGTTCCACGGCCTCGATCCGATTGAGGTCTTCAACGATCTGTTTGAACGAACTGGCGAAGATTTTGTCCGCCATCTGTTCACCGTCGCCGCGAGCCTCGACAGCATGGTCGTCGGCGAAGCGCAAATCCTCGCGCAAGTGAAGCAAGCCTACGAACTCGCCACGGCGACCAGCACCGTTGGCCCACTCACCAACGCTGCCTTCCAAGCCGCGCTGAAGGTGGCCAAGCGCGTGGCGACCGAGACGACCATTCAGCAGCGCCGCGTGAGCATTCCCAGCGTGGCCGTCGGTGATTTTGCCAGTCAGTTCTTCGAGCGGTTCGATGACAAGCACGTGCTCGTCATCGGCGCGGGCGAGATGGGCGAAGAAACGCTCCGCTACTTGATCGACGCCGGCGTAAAGAAGATTTCGATCTGCAATCGCAACTTCAGCCGCGCCGAGGAACTCGCGCAGCGGATGACCGGTCGGGCCGAGAAGTGGGAGTCCCTCCACAAGTTGCTCGCCGAAGCCGATCTGGTGGTGAGCGCGACCGGCGCCACGGAACCGATTCTGACGGTCGCCAATTTCAAGCCAATTGTCGAAGCCCGTTACCAACGACCGTTGCTGGTGCTCGATCTCGCGATTCCTCGCGACTTCGATCCGGACATCAGCAAGCTTCAGGGAGTGTATCTGTACGCCGTGGACGATCTACAGGAAGCGTGCGCTCGCAACCGTCGCGAGCGCGAAAAGGAATGGCCTCAAGCCGAGCGAATCATTGAGGATGAAACGCAACGGTTCATGACCGATCTGAATCACCGAGCAACAGCGCCAACGATTCGCCGTTTGAAACTCCGCGCCGACGAAGTGAAAGCCGACGAACTGGCCCGCCTCCTCAACAAGCTCGGCAAACTTGATCCCAAAACCGAGAGCGAAATCCGCCAGGCCTTCGATCGCCTGGTGAACAAGCTCCTCCACCCGCCGCTGGAATCGCTCCGTGACGAAGCCCAACATGGAGCGCCGCACGGCTTGCTCGATGCGCTGAAGCGGCTATTCAAGCTCAAAGACTGAACGTCGGTAAAAAACGCATTTTTCTGCCGAAAAATCATTGCTTCGTCGGTTTGTGAAGACTGCATCACTGCAGCCGCATTTCCGTTGTGGCTTGGGGCGATTGTGACTATTCTGAGGGGCAAGATGGCTTTTCTGTAAGCTTTCGATCTCCCCATCTCAGCCGCCACCGCCCACCCGATGTCCTTATCATTCTCCCGTCTTTGGAAGCGGCCGGCTGCTGCGCAGCGACGACGGCGCATTCGCCTGGAAGAGCTTGAGCAACGGCAGATGCTGGCCACGCTCAGCGCGTTCAATCTCGCTGGTGTGCTGACCATCTCGGATGCATCGGCACTGGGCGTGAACAACGCGCTAACGATCGTTCGTGACGGCAACGATTTCTTGATCACCGATGCGGCCGAGCAATTCATCACGCCTGCGCCAGCTGGCATGTCGCTCGAAAATGGCGATCTCACGCTGCGCGCGCCGGCGAGTCTGTTCAATAACTTGGCGGTTAATCTCGGCGGTGGCGGCGATACGTTGACGCTTGACCTGGCCAGCGGCGACGTGGTGCCGAATTTGGGACTGAGCTACGACGCGGGCGAGTCGGCAGAGAACGACAGCTTGCTTTTGTTCGGCGGCGATCAAGGCGCGGCTCTCTACGATTACACCAGCGCCGAGGGAGGAAGCGTTCAGCTGGAGAACTTCGGCGCGGTGAGTTACACCGCGCTCGAGTCGCTGACAAATACCGGCACGGCGACAACCTCGACGTTCAAGATGCCAACGGGCGCGAACTCGCTGGAACTCAAGGACGATGGCGATGATGACAATAATCTGTTGGTGTTGAATTCGGTTAGTGCGACCTTTGTCTCCACGACATTTCGCAGCCCGAGCACCACCTTGGCCATCGATCCCAACGTGACGGGAGATGCGCTGACGGTCGGTACGCTGCCGCAATTCGGCGCGAACCTAACTTTGGGAGCGAGTGGCGATCTGCTGCAAACGATTACCTTCAACGGCGGGACAACTTTTGCCACCGATCGCAATTTGAGTGGTTTCGCCAAGAACCGGATTCGCTTCGAAAATGGAATCAAGCTGGCCCTCGATGGCAGCGGGAGTGCAAGTCTGACCACACTGTCGCAGATTGAATTTTTGACGGCGTCTGGGCTCAGCACGGTCGACGGCAATCTGCTGCTGTCTGCCAATGAAACGACTGGCGGAAATTCGATTGGGGCCGGTGTGTCGCTGGCCGGCAACGCGGTGTTGCAATCGACAGGGCGCGGGAACGTGTCCATTTACGGCAAGGGAGGCGAGCAGCCATTTAGCAGTTTCAATTACGGTGTGCTGGTGATAGGGGCCAATGCCCGCATTGCAGCCGCGACCGGCACGCTGAATGTCACGGGTTTGGGTGGTGGTCGAACATCGACTGGCAGCGGCTACAACGTGGGTGTGATGGTCAATGCCGGTGGCTCGATTACCGGCGGCAGCGGCGCGGTAACCATCAACGGCACGGGCGGCGGCATGACAACCCAAGCCGGCAGCACCAACGATGGCGTGCGCGTGGAAAGCATCGGTTCGCGGATTAGTTCGGTTGATGGTTCGCTCACCGTCACTGGTAATGGTGGTAATGGTTATCACGGCGTGATCTTGTCGATGGGAGGCGAGATTGCGGCGAGTGGCAGCGGCGATGTGAATGTCCTGGGTGTGGGGGGCAATGCCGAGGCTCCAACCAAGGTAGGTGTGGCTTTGAATGGCCCGCTCGCACGTATTGCTTCGGCGGGTGGCAAAGTGCGCGTCGAAGGTCGCGGTGGCGGCGGCGCGGCGACTGCCAATAACTTTGGCGTGTGGGTCACAGGGGGCGGAACGATTGCAGCCGGCGGATTGGGAACTACCACCGTCATGGGCAAGGGAGACTATCTCGACAGCAACTCGGGCAACACTAACTACGGCGTGTACCTGTCCGATTCCGGCTCGCGCATCACTTCAGGGGGCGGCGCGGTTTCGGTAGCGGGCACCGGCGGTGGTCGCAGCACTTCGATCAGCAACGCGGGCGTGTATCTAAATTCGCAAGCCGAAATCACTGCGGGGGGAACCGGCAGTGTGACCGTTGTTGGCAATGGAGCTGCGGTGGCCAGCGGAGCCGGTGAGGGCGTGTTGATCAACAGCCAGGCCAAGGTCACTTCCGGGGGCGGGCCGGTGCTGGTGCAAGGAATGGCGGGAGCGGGTTCCGCGGGGCGATCATCGCGGGGAGTTGTGCTCACGAACAACGCGACGATCACTGCCGGAGGACTGGCTGGTGTGACAGTCGAAGGTTGGGGAGCGACCAACGCAGCGGCGACGACATCAGATAACACCGGCATCTACAACGCGGGAGTAGTTACTTCCAGCGGCGGTGATATCGTGCTGCGAGGCTGGGGTGGCGGTGTGGGTTCGGCAAGCGGCACGAACGAGGGAGTGAGTGTGTCGGGCGGCGCTGTTGTCGCGGTGAGCAACGCGTCGATCAGCATTACAGGCACGGGCGGCAATCAAACCGGCACCTTATCTGGCCAGCGCAATGTCGGCGTGCGTTTGTCTGCTGCCAATGTCACTGCATTGACGGGGACAATCACCATTACCGGCACCGGCGGCGGTGCGGGCAGCTTCACATCTGGCAACAGCGGAATTCTGCTCGGCGGCATGTCGACTAGGGGCTTGCTCATGCTTAACGGAACCGGTGGCGCTGGAACATCCGGCTCCATGGGCGTTGAGTTCACAGGCTATGCGCAATCCTTATTCAACACAGTACGAGTGACTGGAAGCGTCGCCACGAAATCGACTAGCAACTTCGGCATCGCTATCGCGTCGGGCGGTGTCTTGGGTTCGGCCAACGTTCCGGTGGGAATCGAATTGATTGCCGATTCGATGAGCTTGAATACCAACAACAACATTTCTACCGGCCAGACCGGCATGGTCGTCGTCAGGCCGCTCACTCCCGGGTTTCGCATTAACCTTGGTGTCGCCGACTCGCCCGATCAGTGGTTGGGAATTTGGCCGGCTGAATTGAGTGCGGTCTCGACAGGCACGTTCCAAATTGGCGATAGCAATTCCGGCGACATTACGCTGGGCGCCACCGTCACAAATACGAACAATTCCAAAGCCAACATCAAATTGTCGCCCGGAACGAACAAGAACTTTGGCTTGAACGGATTTGGATTCAACCTGCAGGCGACCCAAAGTAACACATCCTTATTGACCGCCAGCGTGACAGGAACAGGAGCGATTGTGGGGAACGGTGGGCTGTCTGCCAACACAGTCACGGTTTTGGCAGAGAGCGGCAACATCGGCAGCCAGGCGGCGCCCATCTCGGTTCTCGCCAGCTATTTCAATGCACAGACGGCTGGTTCGGTCTATTTCACTTCAACCTATTCGATGACGACGGGCTCTCTCGGGATATCGGCTGGTGGAGTGGCTTTCCTGGTTTCAGGCGTGTTTCAACTGATGGCGTCGAATTCGATCAGCGACACCACCTCTTTGTATCTTGGGCAGAATGCCACGCTGGGTCTGGCGTTCAACTATCAGGACACGGTGTACAGCATTGCTGGCGACCTTGGCAGCAGGATCGCCAGCTATCTGGGGGACGAAGGAGGGACGTTGCCGCGGCTAACTATCGCTGGCGAAACGGGGACCTATGATCTCAAGTCCTATTTGGGCGACATCAACAGCTACAACCTTGGCTTGTTCGAAATCGTGAAGCGCGGCGGCAGCACGCTGCTCATCAGTGGTCTTAGCGATTTGAAGACCGTCACACGAATTGAAGGGGGAGTGCTGGTCGCTCAGCTCAGCACCTCGCTAGGGTCTTCTACCGCTTACACACGCGTGCTCCCTGGTGGTTCGTTGCGATTGAATAACACTTCCGTCGCGATTGCGTCGGAGCCTTTGCGACTGAGCGGTATGGGTTATCTGACCGATGCGGCGCTGAGCGTGAATTCAATCACGGGCGCGATGAGGTTCAATGGACCGATCACGCTTGAAGGCGACGCCAGCATGGGTGGTCCAATGGGGACCATTATCGTGGGAGGCGTCATTGACGACGGGAATTTTGCGTATGGTTTGCAGAAGACGGGAGGCTCTGCCGTCGTTCTGAACGGTATCAATCTTTATGATGGGCCGACGACCGTACGCGAAGGCTACCTGCAAATCAACGGTTCGATCAAAAGCCCCACCACCGTCGAAGCAACGGCATCGCTCTATGGCAGCGGCACCATTCACCATCAGCTGACCGTGAACTCCGGCGGTGCGCTCGATGCAACGCTGACAATCAATCGGCCAGGATTGCCTGCACTGGCGATCAACGGAGGAGCCAAATTGACTTCGTCTTTTGCCGCAGGCACCAACACCTCGCTGACCGTCAACGGCAGTATTACGCTTGGTTCGGCGGGCGTTTATCCGCGTTTGGACCTGATCAGGAGCACTGGCTTCGCGATTTCTGCTTCCGGCAAATACATCCTGATGCAAAACGATGGCAATGACCCCATTGATGGTTTCTTCACAGCGGGCTTCGGCAGCTCATTGCCCGTGGGAACCGTATTGCCCGAAGGCGCTGCAATCACGGGTAACTTCTTGACTTCGGGCATGGCAGCCACGATCAGTTATGTCGGCGGTGATGGCAACGATGTCGAAATCACCATCAATAACAGACCGACGATCAATATCCTCGCCGATCAAACGGTGAATGAGGATGCCGCGGCTACGACGATCAACTTGAGTGGCATCACGTCGGGAGGCATCACGCCGCAGGCGCTGCAAGTAACGGCGACTTCGAACAATACCACGCTGATTGCCAATCCGGCGATTAGCTACGCATCGCCAGCCACGACCGGAACGTTAACGTTCACGCCCGAACCGAATCGGAATGGCACGTCGACCATTGATGTCACCGTGCGCGATGCCGGACTCGATGGCGTGTTCGGCACGCTCGACGATAGTACGAATGCGACGAAGTTCACCATCACAGTCGCCGCCGTCAATGATGCACCGAGCTTTGTCAAAGGATCCGACATCAGCGTGACAAGTGCGTTTGCGCAAACGCGGCCGGGTTGGGCTACGTCGATTTCGCCGGGCGCCAATGAGAGTGCGCAGGTGGTCGATTTTCAGATCACGGGAAACACGAAGCCTGAATTGTTCTCTGTACTGCCAGCCATGGCAGCCAATGGGACGCTAACGTTCACTCCGGCACTGGGGCAGTACGGCTCGGCAACGGTCACCCTGCGGTTGCACGATAACGGTGGAACTGCGCTCGGCGGTGTCGACACGAGCGAAACGCAGACGTTCACGATCGATGTTTCGCCGCCGCAGTCGCTGCAGGTGTTGGCGTTTCTGCCGACGACAACCGGCGGCGTGGTGCACTTGAGCCAGCCCATCGATCCGAGTGTACTCAATCTGTACGACGTGCAAGGGAATCGCTTTGGTGCTGCCGATGTGGTGATTCAAGGGGCGAGTAGCGGCGTGATTCGTGGTTCACTTGTGGTCGATCCTGGTTTGCAGCGGCTGACGTTTGTTTCGACAACGGGTCGATTGCCAGCGGATAATTACACGCTGACGCTGCGGAGTGCGGCAAACGGTTTTCATGACGCGACTGGAGAGTTGCTTGATGGCGATGGTGACGGCCTGGCCGGCGGCGACTTTGTGTACGGCGTCACGGTGGCTGCCGCTCCGGCGAGCGCAGTGACGATCACTGTGCCGAATTTTTCACGCGGTCCGGGTCAGCCGGTGAATCTGCCAGCGAGCGGCACGACCGGCATTCCGCTCTCGTTCAGCAACGGCGGTGGGATCACCTCGGCGACATTTGAAGTGCATTACGATCCCACGCTCCTCAATATTTCCGCTGCCACGGTTGCTCCGGGTTTGCCTGTTGGTGCGACGGTGAATCTCGATACGACCACGGCGGGCATCGCGCTGATTCAGTTCAACAGCCCCACGCCGCTCACGGCAGGGACAACTCGGTTTGTAGATCTGCAAGCCGATGTGCCGGCGACGGCTCCCTATCGAACGAAGCAAGTGCTCGACATTGCGAACATCTCGCTCAACGCCGGCGCGGTGGCTGCGATTGATGACGATGGCGTGCAACTGGTTGCGTACTTTGCCGATGTGAGCGGCAACGGCGATTACACCGGTCAGGATGCGTCGTACCTCGCGCGCCTTTCCGTCGGCATCGATAGCGGCTTGGAACAATTCAAATTGCTCGACCCCTTGATCCTTGGCGATATCACTGGCAACGGCGACATCACCTCGCAAGATGTGTCGCTAATGTTGCAGCTCGCCGTTTCTATTCCTGTGGCCGAGGTTCCCACGCCGCTGCCGACCGGTTCGTTCTTGCAGGGCGGGCCCGATCCGAAGCTAAGCATTCCGCAGAACCTCGTCGCATCACCGGGCGAATCGCTCATCATTCCGGTCGATATCGATAGTATTGTGAATCTGACCGGCAACGGCTTGGCTTCGGCGGATCTGGTCATTTACTACGATCCGTCGGTTCTTGAAATTACCGAGGCAGCGCTTGGCAAGTTGGTTGCCAGCCGCGGCTGGCTGCTGTCGTCGCACATCAATCCACTGGCCGGGCGGATCGATCTGTCGCTAGCCGGGTTGAAACCACTCGAGGGGACCTTCCGCGGAGAACTCGCCCAACTGCAAGCCACGGTGAAAGCAGCCGCGCGACCCGGCGCTTCAGCGATCAATCTGGCGGCTACCTCGCGCCAGCGGTCGACGCAACTCAACGAAGGTTTTCTCACGCTGATCCCCGCGCCCACCGACGCCGCCAATGATCCGATCGACGGCCGTGTGACGATCCGTTCGGTCGCCACTCCAGTGACGACGAACATCGCTCAGTTGGTTGGCGAGCAACTTCTCATCACGGGCAGCGCGGCGAACGATCGGATCATCGTAGGTCACTTGCCCGATGGCCGGCTTCGCGTCCGCGTCGGCAATCAGCACTTGGGCGACTTCGCCGCGACCGGCGTGGCGATCGACGCGCAGGGCGGCGATGACTTTGTTTATGTTGCTCCCACGGCCCCGGCAGTTGTCATCGCAGCCAATATCGATGCCCTCGATCAAATCTTCGGCGGTGAGAGCAGCAAGGTTGTGTTGCACGCGCACGATCCTGCTGCCAGTGACTCCAGCACGCCGTTAAGTCTGCACGAACAAGCGCTGCTGCAAATTCTGTCTGCCTGGCAGCAGGATCATAGCGACGCGAGCGCAGCGTCGACCCCGCGGCGATCGATGGTGCGGCGGTTGTCCTAGTTGCGATTCATCGACCGCGGAGCGGTTCGCCGACTGCGATGCCCGATTGCTGAAAGGGGCCAGTTCGCCTACAAATGAGTGCTTCCCTTGCTGGCCATTCCAACGACGGTTGGAAAACACCAGCAAGGAGGGGCCTCTGCCCGAAAGGGGCCCTCGCGAGGGGGAAGCGTGAACCTGGTCAGGCCGTAATTGGAGCAGCCATAAGCGACGTACTCTTGTGCGGGGGCCTCTTTCTGGCAGCGGCTTGGAAGGGATGAAGGGGCTAGAGGTTAGGGACTAGGGAAATGCGGCGTTCAGTCTGCCGGGCTCTGCTTCATCTCTAACCCCTTGATCTCTTTCTCTCTCGCCCGAGGCGCGTATGGCTCTGCTTCCTGACGATCCGGCAGGCGACTCTAGCGCCGCCGATGCTGGCAATTACGTCGTCGTTGCTCGTCGCTATCGCCCGCAGGACTTTCAGCAACTCGTCGGCCAGCCACAGGTCTCGCAGGCGCTGGGAACGGCGATTCATACGAACCGCGTTGGCCATGCTTATCTGTTCACCGGCGCTCGCGGAGTCGGCAAAACCAGCACCGCGCGGATTTTCGCCAAGGCCCTCGATTGCGTCAAAGGTCCGACGACAGAGCCCTGTGGCGAGTGCGACATTTGCCAGGGAATCGCGGCGGGAAGCGATGTGGATGTGATTGAAATCGACGGCGCGAGTAATCGCGGCATCGATGAAATCCGCCAGTTGCGATCGAACGTCAACGTTCGGCCGAGCCGGGCGCGGTACAAGATCTACATCATCGACGAAGTTCACATGCTCACGATGCAGGCGTTCAACGCGCTGCTGAAAACGCTCGAGGAACCGCCCGAGCATGTGAAGTTCATCTTCTGCACCACCGAAGCCGACAAGATCCCGATCACGGTACTGTCGCGCTGCCAGCGCTTCGACTTCGCGCCGTTGCAATCGCAGGCCATCGTCGAGCGACTTGCCCACATCTGCACGCAGGAAGGCGTGTCGGCAGAGCCGCAGGCCCTGCAGATCTTGGCGCGACGCGCCAACGGTTCGATGCGCGACAGCCAGTCGCTGCTCGAACAGCTCCTTTCGTTCAGCGGCAAAGCACTTACCGCAGCCGACGTGCATCGGTTGCTTGGCACGGCCCAAGCCGGACGCCTCGCGGCGATCGCCGGCGCGCTGGCCAATCGCGACGCGGCAACAGCGCTGACGTTGCTCGACACGGCGATTCGCGAAGGAGTCGATGCGGGACAATTGGCCGAGCAGTTGCTTGGTTACTTGCGCGACGCGATGGCGGCGCATCTCGGTTGTTCGCCCGATTTGTTTTTGACAACCGAAGCCAGCGATGCCGCCGAGATGGCTCGCCTCGGCGAAGCGCTCGGACTCGATACTCTATTGGCTGCAGCGCAGATCCTAGATCAGTCTCTCGTCCGGATGAAGCAAAGCACACAAACGCGCACGCTTGTCGAAATGGCCCTCGTGCGGATCGCCCGGCTCGAGCAGTTGCAATCGCTGCCGGCGCTCATCGCCCAATTGCAAAGTGGCGCTCCTCTTGCGGTCCCCGCAGTTCCGTCGCGACCGGCATATTCGCCGCCGCCTCCGGCTTTCGCGCAGCCAGTGCCCAGTGCAAGCAGCGCGCCAGTCGCGCACGTTTCGCAGTCAGTGGGACCGCCGGTCAGCCAACCCCGAGCTCAGCCACTGCCGAATCCGCCTCCAAGCGCCGCCGATCAAAAAAAAACGGCCGACGTAACTGAACGGGACATTTCGCCCCCAGTCGAAGCCCCCAGCGACATTCCTTGGACAAATGCGGTAGCCCAGCAGATCTGGTCGCAAGCCGTTGAAGCCATTCAAGATATGACGGCGGATTACGCCCGCAAAGTCGTCGCAATAGCAATTTCCGGGCCAAACAGACTAGTTGCGTCGTTTAGAAAAGCGTATAGTCATTTCAAGGATCAGCTAGAGCGTCCCGAGCGGCGGCAGAAGCTGGAACAAACGCTGGCTGAAGTCGCCGGTCGCCAAATTCGTGTGGAATTCGATTTATTGCCAGATGAGCCCCAAGCGGCGGCTACGACGGCGAAACCACAGCCCACGGCAGCGCGCCGCAGGCAACGAATTAAGGAATTGGAACGCAACTTGCTCGTCCAGCAGGCGATCGCCGTTTTTGATGCCGAGATTGTCGACGTCATCGACGCGCCGCCCGCCGCCGAGGAACCGGAGTCCTCAGCGTCCGACATTCCCAACCCTGATCCATAAACCACCCATCTCTTACTTCTCGCATGGCCCAAGTCACTGATTCCGTGAGCAAAGTCATCGAGGAGTTTGCCAAACTCCCCGGCATCGGTCGCAAAAGCGCCGAGCGGCTCGCGTATCACGTGCTGCGGGTTCCCAAGAGCGAAGCCTTCGCCCTGGCCGACGCCATTCGCGCGGTTCGCGAAAACGTCCGCTACTGCGCGACTTGCTTCAACCTGGCCGAGAGCGAAGAGTGCAGCATTTGTGCGGACTCGCGTCGCGACCGCACGCAGCTATGCGTCGTCGAGCAGCCACGCGACCTGATGGCCCTCGAGCAAGCCGGCGTCTTTCGCGGCTTGTATCACGTGCTGCTTGGCCGTATCGCGCCGCTCGACGGCATCGGCCCCGATCAATTGACCCTGCCGCAACTCGTGCAACGGGTGCGGCAAGGAACGTTCAGCGAAATCGTGATGGCGACGAACCCTACTGTCGAAGGCGACGGCACGGCGCTCCACATTTCGAACTTGCTCGCAGAGTTCCCGGTAAGTATGACTCGCCTGGCGCGGGGAATCACAACCGGCAGCGTTTTGGAATACACGAACAAAGAGATCCTCGCCGACGCCCTTGCAGGTCGGCAGCGATTGTAATTTTTCAGTAGCTGAATTCGCCAGAATTCAGAGCGTTCGAATGATGTTGGCAGTCTGAATTCTGGCGAATTCAGCTACCAGACGATTGCTGTCCGCCACTTAACAAAGCAACCACCCAACCATGCGATTATCCTTTGGTCTTGAAGCCCGGCAGCTGCAAAAGCAGATCCTTGCGCCGCGGATGATCCAGTCGATGGAAATCCTGCAGTTGCCGTTGCAGGCGCTGCAAGAACGGATCGAGCAAGAGCTGTCGGAAAATCCACTCCTCGAGTTGCAAGAGCGCGATCCGACGTTGCCCGAAGAATCGACTTCGGAACCCGACCTCGGCGCCAACGAACGAAGCATCGAAGAAAAGCCGCTCGTTGTCGACGAAGCTCACAACAACGCCGACGACTTCGAACGGTTGTTGCAGCTCGATCGCGATGTGCCGGATTATTTCGACGAAACAACACGTCGCAGCGCTAACCGGATGGACGAAGATTCCGACCGCGCGCACGACACGATTTCGAATGTCGCCGAACGGCCTGAATCGCTGCAAGATTATTTGATGCATCAGCTCGGTGAGCTCGATGTCGATCCTCGCACGATGACCATGTGCGAACGAATCATCTCCGCCCTTGATGCGAAGGACGGCGGATATCTCCGTAGCAGCCTGCGCGATCTGCTCCCTGCCGATGCTCCGCCCGAAGATTTGTCGTTAGCCGAGAAGGCGCTCGAGCTAGTGCAAAGTCTTGATCCGCCGGGCATTGCGGCCCGCGATCTGCGCGAGTGCTTGCTCAAACAGTTACGGCCTGAAATCGATTTGTACGACGAACAAAAAACGCTGATCAGCAACCACCTGGAAGATCTGCGCGACAACCGCATGCCGCAGATCATGAAGGCCACGGGCTACAGCTTCGATCGCATCAAGGAAGCCTGGGAAGAGCTGAAGAAACTCAATCCCAAGCCGGCCGCTCAGTTTGCCGAAGTCCACGTGCCCTCGGTCGAGCCCGACGTGGAAGTCGAGCGCGGCGAAGACGGCAAGTGGAAAGTGATCGTTGAGGAGAGTCGCACGCCGCAGCTCTTCATCAGCAAGTACTATCGCGAGCGTCTCGCCAGTGGCGAAGCCACGCCGGAAGAGCGCGAATACATCAAGCGCAAGGTGCAAGCCGCGCAGTGGCTCATCGAATCGATCGAGCAACGCCGCAACACGCTGATGAAGGTCGCCCAAGCCATCGTCGAGCATCAGAACGAATTTCTCGAGGAAGGCCCCGAGCACATTCATCCGCTCAAGATGCAGCAGATCGCCGACAAAGTAAAGGTGCACGTCACCACCGTCAGCCGGGCGGTTGACGACAAGTACATTCAAACGCCCCGCGGCATTTATCCGTTGCGGCGGTTCTTCGTCGGCGGCACGCAATCGGACGACGGCGAAGATGTGGCGTGGGACATCATCCGCATTCGCTTGCAGGAAATCATCGACAAGGAGGACAAGTCGAGCCCGCTGAGCGATGACGACATCGTTCACGAACTGAAAAAGCTCGGCCTCGAAGTCGCCCGCCGCACGGTCACCAAGTACCGCCAAAAAATGTCGATCCCCAGCAGCCGTCAACGGCGCGACTGGTCGAAGACGTAAGCTATTTCGCCGCCGGTTTCACTTCAACTGCGCGGGCAAGCGTCACGCCGCCCCCGCGATCGTTGGCCAGCCAAGCGCTGCAGACGAAAATCGGCTCGGCGTGATCGGCAGGAACTTTGAAAGTGAGTTCCATGACGTGGTCTTCAGCCTTCGTCGGCTTATTGAGGTCGATGACCCAGATCTTTCCTTCCTGGCGCACGGGAACCGAGTTCGCTGTGACTTTTTCCGGATGCAGTTTCGGCCCAGCCGCGGCATTCGGTGTGGCCAGTGGTGTGAACTTCAGCAGGCCGCGAACCTCACTGCTGAAAGTGATGCGAACCGTCACTTCTTCACCGGCCTTCACGGCAGCGGCTGGGAATTGCATGCTCACGCCATCCACATAGTTACCCAGGCCATTCAGTCCACCCGCAGCCGTTCGCGCCTTCTCGTCCGTCTTGGCTGTCGGTTTGCGCGGCGCGTTGAGCACGCCGAGCGGTGATTTATCCGCATTGAAGAAGCGAATCAGTTCTTCGCCAGCGAGGTCACCGACGTCGACTTCCAGTGTGCCCTTGGCCGGAATTTCCCAAGGCCCCGCAATCACCTTGCCGATCGGTTGGCCGATTCGCCATGACTCATCGAACTTCACGACGCTGATTTCTGCCGGCTTGGTGGCGGTGTTCGCGAGCAGATATTTCACCTTGTCGCCTTGGTGAAATTCCTGAATGAACAGGCCCTGCCGGGCATCGATGCCCGTGCCGATGATGCCAAGTGTCATATGCAGAAGAGTCAGATAAACGGCTGCCGACATTATGGTTTGCTCCTGGAGTAGCCCGTCGACATTGTGTTCGGCTGCGACGTGGCACGCAACTTCCGCCGCACTTGCTAGCCAAATTCCCGCTAGCAGCCGTGTAAATCAGCTGAGACTTGCTCTGGTTCGATCAACGCCTGTTGCAGTATCATTGCCCGACCAATCTACAGGCCCACCCATTCGCAGGAAGTCACGGATGACTCGCGCGACCCGCTTTGTATTTGCTGCCAGTTGTTTGTTCGTCGTCGCTCTCACCGGCCGCGAACTCGTCGCTCAAAACTATCAACCGGCCGGCCCAGCAGCGCAACAACCGCAGCCGGGTGCTGCTCAACCGGGCGCTCAACCAGCTCGCACCAGCGTGTATGGTCCCGCGCTCGGTTCCACTGCGGCCCAACCTGCGCAAGGTCAGCCTCAACAACAAAATCCACAAGCCGCGCCGCGACAGAACTATCAGGTTCAGCCCGCGCAAGGACAACAACCTGCCGCTGCCGGCCAGGTGCGTCCCGTCTCGGGCGATCAGCCCATTCGCCAGCCGCAGAATGGCGCGGTCGGCCAACCTGGTTTCAATCAGCCAGGCGTTGGTCAGCCTGGCGGCCCCGCTGGTCCCGCAGCGCTGAACAACGTGCCGCGAGCTGCCATCGTGCAACCCATGCCGCAGCAGCCCGAGTGGTTTCCGCTCGATCCCAAGGTGCAAGAGTGGGTCGATAACGTGCTCCGCTATTGGGAAGAGCGAAGCAACAAGGTCAAGACGCTCGAGTGCAAATTTCAGAAGTGGGAATACGATCCGGGCGCGATTCCCAATCAGTTCCAGCAACTCAAAGCCCTCGGCAAATTGAATGAGCTCCCCTTCAGCAAGTATGCCCGCGGCGTGATCAAGTACGCCGGTCCGGACAAAGGCCTATTCAAAGTCGAAGAGCTGATGACTATCGCCGTCGGCGAGAAGAACCCCGATGGCACGCAGAAATTCAACCCGCAGCCGAAGGAAAACGGCGAGCATTGGGTGACCGACGGCAAACGCGTGTTCGCCTTTGATGCCAGCCAAAAGACGCTCACCGAATCGCAGCTGCCGCCGGAAATGCAAGGAAAGTCGCTCGCCGATGGCCCGTTGCCGTTCATGTTTGGTGCACGGGCCGAAACGATTCGCGCTCGCTACTGGATCCGCCCGCTGAAAGCCGAACAAGCCGGCGAGTATTGCCTCGAAGCCGTTCCGAAAGGTCGGCAGGATGCAGCCAACTTCAAGATGGTGCAGATCGTTCTTGACGAGAAACAGTACCTCCCCACTCGCATGCAGATTTTCGAAGGGGACTGGAGCCCGGTGAATCCGCACCGCACGGCTTATCGCTTCGACGACCGCAATGAAAACGACGCGAAGGTGGCGCAGACATTGCTCGATCCACTCAATCTGTTTACCCGGCAATTCTTTCAAGTCGAAACACCACACGGCTGGAAGCGATTGGTTTACGACGGCACCGGCAAACTCATCAGTGGTGGTGCTAACACGGCGACTCTGCCTGGACCGTCGCTCAAGTAAACCAACGGTCTGGGTGCGCCCTCACAGCGCCGCCGACTGCCGCATTTGCCGCAACGACTTATGAAGCCCAGCCAGTTGGGCAGTAAAATTGCTTGCTGTATCTGAATTCAGTCGCAGCAGATGCATTCAATTCCCAGCGACGCCAAATACTCGGCGATCATCGCAATCGTAAGCCGATCGGCAGTTCGCTGTGGGGAATAATTCGCCGTTCTTCAAATGCGTGCGGAACGCCTTCGAAGCTGACTGGCGGCCAATTCAAGATCCCTGTCGACAGATTGCTAGAGTCGACCTGATACTGCTCTGCAGATGATGTAGTCAGAAGTCATAATTAATTATCTCCTGTCCAGGCCGCTCCAGTTCAATTTGATAGATCCCTGGCGGTTCGAGCCGATGAGCTTCCAATGGTCCAGGGTCTGACACACGCTGTCAGCACTGCCACCGGTCTCCTAATTTATGTGAAGCTCACATTAAAACCATCGCGTTGCGATGATTGCATTCAGTCGCGGAATTGCTAGGCTTGCGGCGTACGAATCTTTAAGCTGTAAAGATTCTTCAGTCGTTAATCATCCTGCTTGCCTCAGGAATTCTGCCATGTTCAGCAAGAACCATTACATCAATCTGGCCAGCGGCCGTTTTGATAACACGCAATTGAGCGATCTCGACGCTGCGTTTGAGAGCTTTGATGCCAGCAAACCGAGCTCGGGCTTGGTGATTCACTTTCACGGCGGCTTGGTCAACGAAAAGGCCGCGATGACCTCGGCCGAAGCGTTGTTCAAAACATTTTCCGAAACGGGCGCCTATCCCTTTTTCTTCGTGTGGGAGACAGGCCTATGGGAGACGTTTCGCAATAACCTGACGGAGATCGCGCAAGAGACGCTCTTTAAGAAAATTGTGAGTTATCTGGTTGACCATCTCTTGAAGAAGCTGGGAGTGGATTCTTCGTCGTTCGCGCTCGAGTCGGTCGCCGTTGGCAAATCGCCGCAGGAACAAGTGGAAGAGTGGATCGACCAGCAAAAGGCTCCCACCAGCCCAGTGCCGCAGCAGGCTCCCTTTGACGAGATTCGCAATGAAGAAGCTCGCGCAGGCCTAACGGGGAACGAAGCCGATGAGCAGGAATTGGCGGCTGCGATGCGCGGCGATGCCGAACTGCAGAAGGAAATCGATGAGCTGAACAGGCAGTTGTTTGCGCCTCCCTCGTCCGCCGAGGCCAATGAAAGCGGCCTGGGCTACAAGACGCCGGGCCATCTCACGGCCAGCGCACTGCAGGAACTGAGCGGTATTGCCGAGCGGCCAGAAAGAACCCCTCACGTTCCGCCCCCGGTGTCAGCAGAAGAATCGCTGATCGGCATCGGGATCACCGTCGGTCGCGTTGCGGTGGCAGCCGCCCGCATCGGCTATCGAGTCATTCGCCGCTATTCCAAGGGCCGCGACCATGGACTCTACACGACCGTTGTCGAGGAGGTGCTGCGCGATCTGTACGTTGGCAAGCTCGGCGCGGAATTGTTCTGGAATCAAATGAAGCGCGACACGCTCGATGCGTTCGGCGACGACGATCGACTGTACGGCGGCACCGCATTCTTGCGCCGACTGGTGAAACGGTTTGAAAACGTTGCAAACCCGCCGCGGGTGACACTCGTTGGGCATAGCGCCGGCGCGATTTACCTGTGTAATTTTTTGATTCATGCCCACCGCGAATTCAAGCAACTGCCGGATGTCAAATTCGACGTGGTCATGCTCGCGCCGGCTGTCGATTTTGATCTCTTCAATCAGGCCATTCAAACACAGCGGATCGGCAACGTTCGTTCCTTCGGCATGCGCGATCAATTGGAAGCCAAGGACGCACTGCTCGCGCCGTTTTCAAGCACGTTGAAATATGTCTATCCAAAGTCGCTCCTCTATCTGGTGTCCGGCTTGTTGGAAACAGAAGTCGACCGGCCGCTCGTCGGCATGGAGCGGTACTATCCTGGCAAGCAGTACGAAGGACGTTTGTTCCAAAGCGTTGCTGCCGTGAAGAAGTTTTTTGCGGCAGGACCGGATCGCCTGATCTGGTCGGTGGCAAAGAGCGGACCGGGCCTTAGCTCCGAATCGGCCCGGCATATGGATTTCAATCAGACCGACCCGGTCACGCTGGCCAGCGTCCTACACATTTTGAAAGCGGGATTTGTACAGGCAGTCGACCCTGATTCGGGGCTCGAGAGCATGCAGATCGAACGCGTGAGCGACGCTGATTTGAGCCGCATGCTCGATGGGATGGACGATTCCGAGGCCATTCAAATACTAAACGACTTCTCGTCCTGGCTCGACAGTAATACGACGCGAAAACTGCACAGAACAGGTGTAGGGTTGGCTTTGCCGATCGCCAGAGAAATCATTTCCGCACCAGCGGCCGAAATGTCGGATGGCGAGTTAGCCAAATTGACGCTAAAAGTCGCGGCGCAGGATGAAAAATGCCAACAGCCGCTGGCGCAAATGGCCAAGAGTTCGAGAGGCGTCAAGGGAACGGTTTCCCTCGCACCCGATGCCGTTCTGGTTGGATTGCAAAGCCAAATTCACATCGATGAATCCGATGGCAAAATCAACGTGCAGGTTCTTCGGCCTTCCTATGAGCTCAGTCGCGCGGCGGCGGAGATGGCGGCCCGTGCCGACGAGTCCACGCGATATTCGCCGCGCACATCCGAGCTCTTAATTAATGAAGACAAAGTCGCGGCCGCCTTGGCATCGTTGCACTCCGAAGACCTCGCCGCCGTTTTTGCCAAGGTGCAACACGTCACGCCGCCAGAACTGTCTGACGCGACGAAGGAAAAGTTTGCCTGGGATCTTGTCAACGACAAATTGAATCGTGGCGAAAGTCTGGAAGACTTGCTCATCACAGCCAATCTTGTTGTCCCTTCGGCCGGTTTGTTGCAGCGTTTTTTGGCGAAGGACAAAAAGGTGAGCAGGAGTCTGCGTCGCCAAATTTCCGTCGCTCAACAACGAGCCTATGACCCAACCGGCACTCCAGAGGTTGTGTCGCCAATGACCCTGCGCTTGCGCTCGCCGGAAGTCGACCTCAAGAATATTCCAGGACTGACCATCGTTTCGAAAGTGGGAAACATTGTGGCGGCCGAGGGAACCGCTGCTTCGCTATCTGCGCTGGAAGATCACGAAGATGTTTTGACAGTCGACAATCCCCACGGCCTGCTATTGCCTGAATGCCGATATTCGATGGCGCATGTCGGAGCCACCAATGCCAAGGCCCGCACGAACGAAGGGGGTGACCAGTGCCTGGTTGCGATCATCGACGGTGGGATCGACGTCATGCATCATGCGTTTCGCCAGGTTGCCGATCCCATGAAAACTCGCCTGGTAGGCATCTGGGATCTGAGTGATCCAACCGGCAAGCAAAACCACACTGCAGGCCTGAATACTCCTGGAACGCTGTTGCCGCCAGCCGGATTCGAAGCCGCAGGGGGAACCTGGCATTCTAAGGCAGCGATCGAAAATTATCTGGCCAGTGGCGTGCTTGGTGGCAACTTGCAGCGCGATCGAGGCGGTCACGGCAGCCATGTGGCGAGCATCGCCGCCGGCTCGGCAACTCCGGCGAATCTCCCCTCTTTTCCGGGCGGAGTCGCACACGAGGCGCCGATTCTGGCCATCATCGTCGGCAGTAGCGAGTACGAAGAGGGTTCGCCCAATCAAATTGGCTACTCCAATACACTCGTCTCTGCGCTGGAATTTGCTCAGGCAAAAGCAGAAGAACTGAAGTTGCCGGTCTCTGTCAACATGAGCCAAGGGCATCAATCCGGCGGTCACGACGGCACGACCACGCTGGAGGCCGCCATCGATAGTTTCTGTCAGAACGGCCGTGCCCGCGGACGGGCCGTGGTGAAGTCGGCCGGCAATAGCCGCGCAACTGCGGGGCATGCCTATGCCACGATAGCCCCTAAGTTTTTAGAAAACTTGGAATGGGTATCTGACGTGCAGAAGACCGTCAACTTTCGCACCGGACGCGTGAAGGATGTGATTGAAGTTTGGTTCAATCCCTCGGAGCAGATGGGCTTTTTGCTCTTCAATCCCAACTCGGATCGATCCATCTCGGTGAATTTTACAAATCCTCATGCCGCCGGCGTTTTTCCCAACGGCAATACCTACATCATCGACTACGACAAGCACTTTCGCGACAACGGCCACGGCCGATTGCGAATTGAAATCGCGGCGGGAACGGCGAAGGCGATCCTGGATGGTAAATGGCAACTCGAAATGGTGAATGGCGATACCGCTCGCGCTCAAGAGTTGCATGCCTGGATCGAAGTTACCGATTGGCAGCCCGCGCAGTTCACAGGGTTCGCTCAGGCAGACACTACCCTCACGATTCCAGGCACGGCCAACAGTGTCATCACCGTGGCGGCTGTGCAGATTGCGCCCCAAGGCGTGGCCAAGTTTTCCTGTTTTGGCAAAACTCGCCACGGGCTCGAAAAGCCCGAGATTTCGGCCCCTGGTGTCAACATCATGGCTGCCGAAGGGAACACGCTGAATGGCTTTATCGAGCGCGACGGGACGAGCATGGCCGCTCCGCATGTAACCGGCGCTGTGGCCCTGGTTTTCTCCGCCGCGAAGAAGCAAGGGATTCAAATTCCCTCGGCCAACGAAGTGCGCCAAGCCTTCCGCAACATAAATAACAACCACTGGGACCGCGGCTCGGGCTACGGCGTGCTGAACGTCGACGCGCTGCTTCAGTTCTTCGGCCTCTAGAGCGGCTGCAAGGTTGGCGGCGGAACACAGATTCTTGTTAGCGGCCTATCGTTATGGCTCATGCCGCCGGGATGAGTATTGAGATTACAGATTCAAACACTTCAGGATTTTTCTGGTACTCCATTCAGCCAGCTCATACAAGGGCGTAAATCGCAACAAGTACTTACTTGCAAATTTATCTATAGCTACATACGTTATACCTCGCTTGGCTGAGATAGCTGAATGTAATACGTTCGCTCGTTGAGTTCAGGCCTGCCAGACGAACCCACAATACCAAAGACACTAGGCTGTCTTGGCAGAACAACAGTCGTCCACTGACTGCTTCTACTTGACGCACCATGGTGAGAACAATGACTCGCAGTACCGAGCGGGATGGGTGGTCAAATTCGTTCGAGACATTTCTGCTCACTCGGTTTGGGCCCCTGTGGCGACTCGCTCAGGCGATTCCTCCTCTGAAGAAGTTTCTGAATCGTGTTCTGATCAAGCGCGCGATTCTCAAGACGAATACGCGGCCATATCAGTTCAGCTTGAAATCTTCCTACACATCGTGGGATTCATTAACAGATCGAAAATATACGGGCCGGCATCTGCCACCCGCTGCCGCTGGTTACACGGAAAAACTGCCAGCTATTGAAGACGTAGCGGAATTGTTTCGTCGCACCAAAGAAACGTATCGTATCTCCAAGAAATCAACGGTGTTGTTCACCAATTTCGCCCAGTGGTTCACCGATGGGTTTCTGCGCACCAATCGAGAAGATTCCAACCAAAACACATCGAACCACGAGATCGATCTGTGTCAGATTTATGGCTTGAATCCAACGGAAACTCAAACGCTGCGCGAGTTGCAAGGAGGGCGACTAAAAACTTCCAAGCTTGCGACCGGGGTCTACCCGCCGCTGTTCTTCGACGATTCGTTGCAAGAGAAAGATGAATTCAAGCATCTGGCATTCAAGCCAGTCGTTCCAAAAGGATTGCCCCCAGAGCGAAAGAAATACATATTCGTCGGCGGAGTGGAACGCATCAACGTTACCGTCGGCTACGCGATGTTGAACACTCTTTTCCTGCGCGAACACAACCGCGTGTGCGGTGAGCTTCAAAAGGCCTATCCGACCTGGGATGACGAGCGATTATTTCAAACGGCCCGCAATGTGATGATCGTGGTGCTGTTGCGGATCGTGATCGAAGACTACATCAATCATATAACGCCGTATCATTTCAAGTTTTCCGCCGAGCCGTGGGGCTTCGAACACGAGAGCTGGTACCGAACCAATTGGATGACGGTCGAGTTCAACCTTTTGTACCGTTGGCACAGCATGGTCCCGGACGCAATCCTTGTCCGCGATAAGTTCGAGCCAGTTACAAACGGCCTCTTCAACAATGCCTTGCTGGTGGAAAACGGTCTTGGAGTCATGTTTCAATCAGCCAGCCGACAGAAGGCCTCCGAAGTTGGCTTGCGGAACACGACGAACCACCTGGTGCGTGAAGCAGAGCTGAAGGCGATTGAGCTCGGTCGAAAGGCGAATCTTCGCACCTATAACGACTATCGTGAATTGTTTCGCTTTCCTCGCGTAACCGATTGGTCGCAGATTACCGGCGATGAAGAGGTCCAGGAGAAGCTGAAGAACCTCTACGAGGAAGTTGACAACCTGGAGTTCTTTGTCGGCTTGTTTGCGGAGGATGTCCGCGAGAATTCCGCTCTGTCGCCTTTGATTGGACGAATGGTTGGCGTCGATGCTTTTTCACAAGCCTTGACCAATCCGTTGCTGTCATTAAATAGCTTCAAGCCGGAGACGTTTTCCGACGTCGGTTGGAAAATCATTCAGCAAACACGAACGCTCCAAGATGTGCTGAAGCGCAACCTCGGAAACGATGACTTCGACGGCGAGATCAGATTTACGCAGCGGGGCGACGAGCCAGATGAGCCACGCGATCTCGGTTCCGATCTCGGTCCGACGACAAGGCCCGATCTCGGTCCGACGACAAGGCCTCCAGGTTTTGGCGGAGCAACGGAATCTGCTGATGGCCTAGAGTCGGCGAGTACGTCGGCTGGCTTTGACGAAGCCGAACTTTACAAAAAGTAGTAGCGGCGGCCAGATACTCGCCGCTTAGTCGGGGTGCAAGGCAAGAGTGGGATTAACTGCCGATGCTCTACAAGGTGCGATTATGAATCTGAGATGGCATTTCATCGTTGCGATCGCAGTATGTTTCACTTCCGTTGGCCTGGCACGTGCGCAGCAGCCAAAAGACTGGGAATCCGCAGCGCGGATGCGGCAAGAAGATGTCGATAGGGTCATTCGTGAGAACCGTGCGAGCTTCGAGGCCTTCGACACTGGATCTCTCGGTGACACCACGCTGGAGATGATTCCCTTTGTTGTGTTTCGCGTGCTGCAAGAACTCGAACCCGAAGTATTTAGCAATTCCGCGTTGGCAAGTGTTGGTTTTTTCGCGCGAACCGATACACCGACGCGTCTGAACGGCATCACTTGGACACGCCCAGCATCGGCCAACGGCAGTGTTCAGATTCGGTACATGACGCGCAGTTGCGGCAGTTGTCATACGGGGCGCGTGCGGCGTGAAGACGGCACGATTCAGCTATTGTTTGGAAGCACCAACACGGAGATGAACCTGCATGAGTTCATTGGCCGCCTGACGAAGCTCTTGAAAGCGCGACTCGGCAACTCGTCAGATGTGCCCGCCTATATCGACTTTCGCAAACGCATTTCCGAGGCATTGGAAAGCAATGCACCAGAATGGTATTGGGGCGCCGATTCAAAGCTCGTTTCCAAAGCAGAAGCGGCGCGCGAAGTGGCGACGGTGAAGGAGAATCTAGACGCGGTTCTGGCCACCATGCGTCAGATGAACGAGCGCCGACTGGCCGGCGTCGGCCTTCTCCAACGCCACAGTTACAAGAACGTGTCAAATCCTCCGAGCCTCACCGGCGGAGCGCCAGGGCTTGTGGAAACGTCGGGGCTGGGCAGCACCAGTCTGGTGAGCCTTGTCGGCGAAGATAAAGCCGCCACCGTTCTGCCTCCAGGGCCCGCGATGGCAGATATTCCAGCCGTTTGGCAAATCGATCCCAAGGGATATGCAAATTGGGACGCGACGATCTTTGGATTTGCGCGCTCGCTGACCTCATCGCTGGCCGTAGTGGGAAATCCAGCGAAAATTGACTTGAAGACGAACGCCGCAATTCAGGCATTTATCGGAAAGTTGCCAGCCGCCCCTTTCCCGTTTCCCATCGACGACAAAGCTCGCGCCCGTGGAGAAGTTACCTTCAAGAAGAACTGTGCGGGCTGCCATGTCGCGACTCCGGGGCGTAGCCGAGAAGTTCTTGTCTTCGCCATCGGAACCGATCGGCTGCGGGCTGACGCGATCTCTGCCACGACGGTCAAGATGATGGAAAAGGTAGTTCGTGCCGCCTGCCCTCCGACCGAAACGGAATTCAGCTTGGGCGACAAGCCGTTGATCGACCCAACCAACAAGCGCGGCTACGTCGCCAATGGACTGCATGGAACGTGGGCCCAAGCACCTTACTTGCACAACGGCTCGGTTCCAACGCTGCGTCAACTCTTGGTTCCCGAGCTGCGCACCAATCAGCCCTTCCTCCGCGGAAGCATCACCTACAATCGGCAGGACGGAGGCTGGGAGTGGGAGCCGCTTCGAGAAAAGGAATTCAAGGGAGCTGGCTCGAGCGCGATTGCCTTGCACGACATACGCAAAGACAGCTTCTCGAACAGTGGCCACGGCTCCCAGGCGGATCCATTTGTTCAAGATGGACAAGGAAAGAAAGTGCGGATCTCCTGGGGAAACAATGAAATCGATAAACCGATTGTCGACGATCTGATTGCTTACCTTCTCTCGCTGTGAGTTGCGTTGGTCAAGCGCCGCAACGATCTGCCGGCCGATTTTCCGGCGTGGTGGCCGCGCCGATCCAGCGTGGCAGTGAGCCGACGATGGGCATCGGCTTCCGAAGCGGACAAAGTGTCGCAGCAGGCCGCTCAACCGGGCGGTTTCTGAATCGTTCTTAATCTAAATGCGATAGGACGATCCTCGTCTTTGATTGTCTATTAGTCCAAGCGGTCTAGTTTCAGAGCAAACCGCACGTATTCTTGAGGAATGGAAAGTCCAGCCGATCAACGAGAAGCTCGCCGAGCGGCTGATAATTTGTCGGAACTCGCTGAACTCATCGACAGCACCATTTTGTGCGATGGAGTTCGCGAGGTGCGGCCAGGTGTCTTCCTGCGTCGCACGACCCAGGCCGGCGAGAGGGTCCAAGGAGTTTGCGATCCGGGACTCTGTGTCGTCGCGCAGGGCAGCAAGATCATCACGCTCGGCGACGAGTCTTTTCTGCAGAAACGGGCCGAGTACCTGATCACCACGATGGCTTTGCCGTTCGTGGGCGAGGTGGTGGACGTTTCGCCAGAGCATCCCTATCTCAGTTTTCGCATTGCGCTCGATTCGGCGCTGGTCACGTCGGTGATGGTCGAGTCGGGATTTATCAATCCGCGCACCGAAGGGAGCGCGAAGGCAGTCGACGTGAGTCCGCTCGATCACAAACTGCTCGACGCCACCGTGCGACTGATGCGACTGGTTAATTCGCCGAACGAGTACCGTGTCCTGGCTCCGCTCGTAACCCGCGAGATCATTTATCGGTTGTTGACCGGCGCGCAGGGAAATCGCCTGCGCCATCTGGCAACTCTGGGAGGCCAGTCCCATCGCATGGTGCGGGCCCTGGAGTTGATCCGCGAGAACTTCGATAAGCCGCTAAAGATCGAAGAAATCGCGCGCGAGCTTTGCATGAGCGTGTCTAGCTTTCACGCCCACTTCAAAGCGGTAACCGCGTTGAGTCCTCTGCAGTACCAGAAGCAACTTCGCCTGGAAGAAGCGCGGCGGCTGATGCTCACTGAGAAACTCGACGCCGCGCAAGCCGGTTACCGCGTTGGTTACGAAGATGCTTCTCACTTTAGCCGCGACTACAAACGCAGTTTTGGCGAACCGCCGATCCGGCATGTCGAGCAGTTGCGCGAGATCACCGGATTGCGCGCAACTTCATAAAACACTGAACTGATTACTCGCTTGACGAGCAACGCTTTATGCAGCCCACTCGCAATTTCAACTATTGGACGCCTCTCAAGGCAATTGTCATTCTCGGCATCATCATCGGTGCGGCGCTCTTCATCCGCCGATCGACGAACGTGACGGCGGCCCCTAAGGCGGCGAAGCGTTTGCCCGCCGTTACCGTAGCCACACCGGTCAAGATGCCGATCGTGGAGTGGGACGAATATGTCGGTCGTCTGGCTGCTTTAGATTCCGTCAACATACGGTCGCGGGTCAGCGGCTACTTAGCGACGACGCACTATCAAGAAGGGCAAATCGTCAAAGTTGGCGACTTGCTCGTGGTCATCGATCAGCGCCCCTTTCGCGCGGAAGTCACTCGCGCGGAAGCCGCCATCGCAGCGGCGAATGCTCAACTTGAGCAAGCCCGCGCGGCAGTCGGTGAGTCCGAAGCTGAATTGAAGCGCACGCAAGCGAGTCGCGAACTAGCGGTCAGTCGACAACGTCGCGCCGAAGATCTCCGGCAGCAAACTGCCATCGCCAAGGAAGAAGCGGAAATTCGAACGGCAGAGCTCGCGCAAGCCGAGGCCAGCGTGGCAGTCTCGTTAGCCAAGATTGAATCCGCAAAGTCGGCGGTCCTCGCCGCGCAGGCCGCGGTCAACGTTTCTCAGGCCAGTTTGGAAACAGCTCAGCTGAATCTGCAATACACCGAAATTCGGGCTCCGATTGGCGGGCGGATCAGCAATCGCCTGGTCACCGAAGGAAATCTGGTGATCGGCGGGACGAGCGATTCGACGCTCCTCACGACGATTGTTTCGGTGGATCCCATTCACTGCTACTTCGACACCGACGAACAGTCGTATTTGAAGTATGTTCGCCTGGCCCGCGAAGGCGTCTTGGCCAGCAGTCGCGAAGCACGCAACCCGGTGTACATCGCGCTCGCGAACGAGCGCGATGGCTTTCCTCACTGGGGCCACATGGACTTCATCGAGAATCGCCTCGACAACGAGACGGCTACGATGCGTGGCCGGGCCATCTTTCCCAATAAGGATGGTGGACTGACGCCCGGCCTCTTCGCTCGCGTGCGAATTCCTGGTAGCCCCAAGCACGAAGCCATCCTGGTTCCCGATCGCGCCATTGCGACCGATCAAGCCGAGAAATTTGTACTCGTCATCGACGACGACAATCGCGTGGTGCGGAAGGGGGTCGTCCTGGGACCGGTTTCGCACGGCTTGCGAGTCATTCGCTCCGGCCTGACCGGCGCCGAACGGGTTGTGCTCACCGGGCAGCAACGCGCTAAGGTGGGAGGCGAAGTGACGTTGTCGGTCGAAACCATTGTCGCTGGCAAGGAAAGCCTGCCGGATGACTTCGAGGCAGTGCCTGAAGAAAAGTGGCTGAACCCTAAACGCACGACGGCGGGAAATGTGGCGACGCCTGACGAACCTCGTGCAGCAGTGCGAAAAGTTGAAACGCAGAACACGAAAACATCGGGAGAGGAATTGCAGTGAAGATCGCCCATTTCTTCATCGATCGTCCGATCTTCGCCGCGGTCATTTCCATTTTGCTAGTGATTCTAGGCGGCATCGCCTATCTCACTTTGCCAGCCGCGCAATATCCGGACATCGTGCCTCCCACGATCGTCGTTCGCGCGAGCTACCCTGGCGCCTCGCCGCAGGTGATTGCCGATGCGGTCGCCACTCCAATTGAACAAGAGGTCAACGGCGTCGAAGACATGATGTACATGTCTTCGCAATGCACGAGCGACGGCGCCATGGCGCTCACGATTACGTTTCGACTGGGAACGGATCTGAATCAAGCCCAGGTGTTGGTGCAGAACCGCGTGGCCATCGCGCAGCCGCGGTTGCCGGAGGAAGTGCGCCGGCTTGGCGTTACCACCATCAAGTCATCTCCGGACTTACTGTTGGTGATCCATCTCATTTCTCCCAATGCTGAATACGATCAGCTCTATGTTGGCAACTACGGCTTGATTCAGCTGCGCGATGCGCTCGCGCGGATCGACGGCGTGGGCGACATCAGCATCAATGGGTTGCGCGAATACAGCATGCGCATTTGGCTCGACCCCGAGCGTTTGTCGCACCTTTCTCTGACTCCCGGAGACGTTGTCGACAGCCTGCAAGAGCAGAACGTTCAAGTGGCGTCGGGAACAATCGGACAACCTCCCGTTCCCACAGGAAATGATTTTCAGCTGACGATCAATACGCTGGGGCGATTGATCGAGCCGTCTCAGTTTGAAGACATCATCGTACGCACCGGCGTCGACGGCCGCGTCATCCGGGTGAAAGATGTTGCCCGTATCGAGCTCGGTGCTCGTGACTATTCATCGGAAAGCATGCTCGATAACAAGCCCGCAGTATCCATTGCGCTCGCTCAGCGGCCGGGCTCAAACGCGCTCGCCACAGCAAAGTCGATCGAGACGGAAATCGAACGCCTTTCGAAGGATTTTCCGAAGGGCATCGAGTACCGCATCATCTACAACCCGACGATCTTCGTGCGCGAGTCAATCGACTCCGTAATTCACACGCTCTTCGAAGCCATTGTCCTCGTCGTGGTCGTGGTGCTGATTTTTTTGCAGAACTGGCGAGCCAGTTTGATTCCTTTGTTGGCGATCCCTGTTTCGCTCGTGGGAACGTTCGTGGCAATGTCGGCTTTCGGCTTTTCGCTGAACATGCTGTCGCTTTTCGGTCTCGTGCTGGCGATTGGCATTGTGGTGGACGATGCCATCGTCGTCGTTGAGAACGTCGAACGCCACATGGCGCTGGGGTTGTCGCCGCGCGAGGCGTCGTACAAAGCCATGGATGAAGTGACTGCAGCCGTAATCGCGATTGCAGTCGGCTTGTCCGCCGTGTTCGTACCGACGGCCTTCTTGGGTGGCATCAGCGGTCAGTTCTATCGGCAGTTCGCGTTGACCATTGCGGTATCCACGCTGCTGTCAGCATTTAACTCGCTCACACTGGCGCCGGCGCTCTGTGCATTGCTACTGCAGCCTCATGGAGCGAAGAAGGATTGGTTCACACGCCTCTGGGACTTCCTCTTCGGCTGGTTTTTTCGGCTTTTCAACAAGGGCTTCGACGCTAGTAGCAACGCCTATGGCAAGTCCGTGAATTGGTTGGTTCGCCGCGCGTTCATCCCGCTCGCCGTTTATGTCGGGCTAATCTTGGTCACCGGTTATGGTTTTCAAAAAGTGCCAACGGGGTTCATTCCTTCGCAGGACATGGGCTACTTGATCACGATGGTCCAGTTGCCTGACGGTGCATCCGTAGAGCGGACATCGGCGGTCGTGCGCCGTACCGTGGATACGATTCTCAAGCATCCAGGCGTCGAACACGCCATCGGCTATGCCGGCTATTCCGGCACCACGCGCAGCAATAGTCCCAATTACGGCTCGATCTTCGTGATTCCGAAGTCGTTTCACGAGCGGGGTGAGACTGGTCTCACCGCCAAGAAGATCCAGACCGATTTGCAAGCTGAACTGGGAACTGCCAGCGATGCGATGATCTTCGTGATTCCGCCACCGCCGGTGCGAGGTTTGGGTACCGCGGGCGGATTCAAATTTCTCGTGCAAGATCGTGGCGGGCACGGGTACAAGGCCTTGCAGGATGCGTCGGAGAAATTGATCGCTGCCGCAGCCGAAGACCCTGCACTATCGAATGTATTCACGACCTATCGGGCAACCACCCCGCAGTTGTACGCAGATGTCGACCGTGTCAAAGCGAACATGTTGAATGTTCCCATTGCCAACGTCTTCGAGACGTTGCAAGTCAATCTCGGCTCGGCCTATGTCAACGATCTCAATCTGTTCGGTCGCACATTTCAAGTGCGAGTTCAGTCGGAAGGAGAATATCGTTCTGTCGTCGAAGATATCGCCCGCCTAAAGACTCGCAATGCGAGTGGCAAAATGGTTCCGCTCGGTTCCGTGCTGAATGTGGACTGGCGGAGCGGGCCAGATCGCGTGGTGCGTTACAACATGTATCCCTCGGCAGAAGTGCAAGGCGATGCCGCCGCAGGCCGAAGTTCGGGCGAAGCAATCGCAGCCATTGAACGACTCGCCCGCGAAACGCTCCCTCCCGGGATGTCGATCGAGTGGACCGATATCGCTTATCAGCAACGACTCGCTGGCAACACGGCGATCCTGATTTTCCCGTTGTGCGTGCTGTTCGTCTTCTTGGTGCACTCGGCCGAATATGAAAGCTGGACCTTGCCGCTGGCGATCATTTTGATCGCTCCGATCTGCCTCCCGTTCGCGCTTGGAGGTGTGGCCTGGCGTGGTATGGATAACAACCTGATTACACAGATCGGCTTCATCGTGCTCATTGGGCTGGCAGCCAAGAACGCGGTGCTGATCGTCGAATTTTCGAAACAGCTCGAAGAGGAAGGGCGAAATCGGTTTGACGCCACCGTCGAAGCCTGTCGACTTCGACTCCGCCCCATCATGATGACCTCGTTCGCCTTCATCCTCGGCGTGTTGCCACTCGCAACTGCAACCGGTGCGGGTGCAGAGATGCGCCAAGCGCTAGGAACAGCCGTGTTTGCCGGCATGTTGGGCGTGACCTTCTTCGGACTATTTTTAACACCGTCGTTCTACGTCGTGCTGCGGGGAATGTCGCAACGCTTTTGGGCCAGCTGGGGGAGTGAACCGACCAGCCCCCACCATCACGGCCCGCATGGTTAGGTACGATCAACTTGCAGCGTGACGTACCAACTTACAGCGTGACGTACTCGAACGCGGATGGGGCAACTCATTGTCCCACATAAGGTCCCACAATAAGAAAGCCCTTCGACGCTTTCGCGGAAGGGCTTGTTTCTTGGAGCCTGCGATGGATCAATCACTTGCTTGTCCGCATTGCGGTCAGATTGTCCTAAACCAACCGGCATTAGCTGGCCAACTTGTTCAGTGCCCCGGCTGCAACGGCCAATTTCAATTGCCAATGCTCGCAGTAGTGGTGCCGGCCCGTGGTGCATCAACACGAAACTCAACCAAACTGAAAACTGGCAAGCGGCCAATCTGGCCGTGGGTGCTGGGGTTTTTCGTACTTGGGCTGGTCAGCATGGGGCTTTCAGAACTTGGAGTCTTTCCGAAGGGTGACCCTGAAGCTGCTGCAAGGGCCCGGTTGGAAAGAGAGGAGCAGAGAAAGCAGCAAGTGATTGCCCGCGAAAAACAGCGATTGCATGAACAAGAGATGGCAGACATTTTTGCGGGTAAGCGGAGCAGCGTTCCCGATATTCGATTCGGACTCTCAGAGGACCGGCGGAAGACATTCTTCCGGGAGTGGGTGCTCATTGAGGATAGTGCCGGCATTCACACGAGCACAGCTGAAGCGTTGAAAGACGCGATCTGCCGCGAGTACAAAATCACGAGATCGCAAGCGATGGAAATTTTCGTTGAGTCACACGAAAAGAACTGGCCGTTGCCACCTGAGAAAATTCCTGCGAAAAAATAAAAATATACAAGCCGACAGTTTTGCTGCGATTGATTGCAAAACCGGACACGCGATTTTTTTTGCAAAGCGAGTTACTCACTCGCCTTGCGCTCGTGAACCAGCAAGGACCTCCATGTCGTCGCTCGGTAGCATTCTCGGTAAGTCATGGCTCAAGTTCTCTTGCCCACAATGCGGTATAGAGAATTGCTGCCGAGTGAAGCAAGTTACACTTGGCGAACGAATCTATTGTCGCGGTTGCCACACAACGATCAGCCTGGTGGACAAAGACGCAAGCATGGCTACCGCTAAGCGGCGAATCAACGCCGCAGCCAACGACCTGCAGCGGATGCTAAGATCGTTGAACTAATAATTCGGAGAAGCAGTTGATGCCGATGCGATTTCCATATCTCAAGGCGGCGAGAGTGAAGCTTTAGGAGCGACGGAACGCCTGCCTGAAAGCGAATCACGCTAATTCAGTGCAGTTTGCGGGGTACTTCCTCGACTTTGTTCGCAAGGACCCAGTTGTCCAGCCGATTGTCGCGGAATTGGATGCGATCATCTGGCAAAAATATGCCGATTCCAACGACCTTGTGGACGTTGAGAATCATTGCCTGCGTTTGCCTCAGCAGGCCGATGAGTGTGCGTCGCTCTACCTGCAGATTTTACAACTGTACTCAAATCCTGAAGCAGATTTCCCGCACTTCTTCACCGTATTCGGCAGAGGGTCCAGCAGCTTTCAGGACATGTCGGAAGAGTTTTTCGAGCAAGTCCTTGGCCCCCTTTGTTCGTACATCGACGAGCGAATTGACGACGGCGATTTGTTGCTTTACTCGCTCACTCGTTATCGACGAGAGTGCCAGTGGTTTGAGACAGGCACAATATCGCAATTAGTCGAATCGGCTGATTCTCGAAAGCTGGAGGAGGTACTCGACAGCCATCTGCGAGCGTGGCTCTTTCGGGAGGGTATCGACTTCCCGTTCTCAACACCCAAAAGCCCCGCCGGCAGAGCGGATATTGTTGTGTGGCAAGGCGAGGAACCGCTGCCCATCGAAGTTAAGGTTTACGATGGGGAAAACCGAGACTTAGGCCACGTCTCCCAGGGCCTTTGGCAAGCACAGCGGTACGCTCACGATTACGGCAAGCCATTCGGTTATCTGGTTGTGTTCAACACTTCTGACCATTTGCTCTCGTTTGATGCCACGATTTCCAAGGATGGCCCGCCATGCGTTCCCGTCGGTGGGCTCAACGTCTTTGCCGTTGTGATAAACACAACCGATCGGGCATCGGCATCGAAGGAAAAGCCCGTAGTAAGTAAAGTTGTGCCGTGCCCTGGCTCCAACACAGGGTCAAAGCCATAGTAGTTCCTCGGCGTTCTCAAGATCTTTCACCGTGACGAGACGGCTGACGCAGATGCGAATGGCCGATGAGATCGACGCCGAAGTCTGTGGCAGGAAGCAACTAGTAGCTCTAGTCCCCACAATAAGAAAGCCCTTCGACGCTTTCGCGGAAGGGCTTCTTAATCAATCAAGTCGGGATGACAGGACGGCTATTGAACTATTCGTCGCGTCGGTGGCGGGGTGGGATAGCAGCCTGCGGCGGCAACTTGTCGGGCTGGCGGCCTGAATTTTCTGGCAACCGAAAATAGAACAGGTAGAATCAGCGGACATTCGTTGACCCACAAGACTGAAGGTGCGCCCGTGTCCGAAATTAGCGTTCAAGAAACGACAAGGCAAATCATCGAACATTTAGAGCGTCTGAAGCGGGAGCGAGAGGCCCCTAAGAAACTCACACTCAACGGCCAATACAAATCATCATGCTGCCAGAAGCCGACGATCATCGTTTGCAGCCGTGCGGGTGGCTTCGTCACTCAGAACTGTTCACGATGCGGAGTGCCAAAGAGCATCCGGCTTGACGAATTGCCTCCACTCATCTGCACTCGCTGCCAAGTTAAGCTAGAGACGTTCAAGTCCAAAAACTATTTCTATGCCTGCCAACGATGTAATTCTCGATGGGAGCTAGCTTCGATCATCCCGTTCTGGAATGAACTGTTCAACGAGAGCGGATATTATCTCGATAGCGACGGGGGTACGTCCGGCTACAACAGTTACGTTGACCGTGCGGCGATACTCGCTAGGCTTGGCGGCTAGTTGCCACCCCAGCGTCTCGATTGCGGATCATTCGCCGCTCGCCGAACCATGAACTATGCGATTTGAACTTGAACCATTCAATCGAAGCGTGTCGGACGAAGACTTGCTATCGGATTTAGTAACGGCGGCCGAGACGCTGAAGGCGGCCGGTAAATCTCTGACCTTTCGCAACTACCGGGAAGTCGGGAAGTACGGACCGTCAACAATTAACGACCGCTTTGGCTCTTGGAACAATGCTCTGCGCAAGGCGGGTCTCGCCCTGGCTGAAGAGAAAAACGTGCCGGTCGATGTGCTGTTTGACAATCTGCGGCTTGTCTGGATAGCGAAAGGAAAGCAACCGGTTTACCGCGATATGAACGGGCCACCGTCCCAGTACACCGGCTCAACTTACAACGCTCGCTTTGGCGGGTGGCGCAAGGCGCTCGAAGAGTTCGTGGCTACGGTGACTGAGGAACAGGAACTACTGACTACCCCTGAAGCTCGTCAGCCGCCAAAACAAACCGGCAGGCGCACGAATCGTGATCCGTCGCTCTCGCTCAGATTCTTAGTGCTGAAGCGAGATTGCTTTCGTTGCACGGCTTGCGGTCGCTCACCTGCGACCCATGCAGGGTTGATCCTCGAAATAGACCACGTCATTGCATGGTCAAAAGGTGGCGAAACGATCGCTGAAAACTTGCAGTCACTTTGCTTTGACTGCAATCGAGGAAAGAGCGCGACATAGTAGGTGACATTCTGGGAACCGTGCCTGAACAATTAGCAAAACTGCTGGCAACCTGGAAATTCACGCGATAAAATCCGACCCTTGAACGCATTCCGCCTGATTCCAACTCAGCCCTTACAACGGATGCTCAATGACTCTTGAACGAGACCAGAATGGAATACTGCGAGGCGACCTTCAATACGATGTGGGTTTTCCGGCTACGGTTCTTTCTCAAATCACGCCAGTCCTATACCCTTGTACAAGCTGTGGCACAGTCACACTCCATGTTGCTGTGGAACAACCAACAGGACTTGCCATCAAAATCCCGTTCTTCAGCAAACCGTTGGCATCCACTGGTAAAGATTTCGGGCTGGTCTGCAATGACTGCACAACGACCGCTGGCATAAACGGCAAGATGCTTCTGAGCACGCTTGAACAGCGAATCGTTCCTACAGAGATATGTCGTACCTTAGACCGATTCTTTGAGAACGTGCCGAATGCTCCGTTGGCCTATGGCGATGGATTCGCAGGGTTTTTGCTCCCGCATTTTGAAGGCGACACTACGTTCATTGCGACTTGCCTTTCGATCTACCGCCGGCAAAAGTGACAACCATGAAGACACTAGCCACTGAAGAACTACGGTCACTCGTGCTGGAATGCCTGAAGCAGTGGGCAGAACAACGGGGAAGGCAGCAAACTCGCCAATTTGCGGACCTTGTTCAGCAAGTCAAGCATCGTTATGCGATCCGGATTGGCCTAGAAGCAACGTGGGAACGTGACCAGAACTATTGGCGTGATGACAACGCGCAAAAACTACAGCACGTCGTCTGGGATTTGATTATCTCGCGTGTGCTAATTCCGGGGCCTGAGACTGCGGGCAATACCGGCTGGCCATTTCTATCGCTCACTGACCACGGCAAGTCTATTGCGATTGCACAAAGGCCAGTGCCCTATGACCCGGACAACTACTTGGCTCATTTGCAAAGGGTCGCCGTTGGGATACACCCGACTGCCGTTGCGTATGTTGTAGAAGCCCTGGCGACGTTTCGTATGGGATGTTACTTGGCTTCTGCTGTGATGCTGGGTTGTGCGTCCGAGCGGATTCTGGGCGACTTGGCGGATTCAATTCATGCTGCAATAGGGACTCCAGCGAAACAAACGCAATTCAAGAAAGACGCGCTTGACGGGACGATGTTCAAACGGGTGAATGCAATTTCCGATTGGTGCAATTCCCACAACGGGCAGCTAGTCGGCGATTGGCAGCGCAAAGAGAGGCTTCGGACGGTTGACAAAGTTGCCGATTTCATCCGCAACCAGCGGAACGATGCTGGGCATCCGCAAGACCCGCCGGCAATACCGTCCCATGAAGAAACCTACGCTGCACTCATGGTGTTCCCGGATTACTGCTGCTGGATTTACGAACTGAAGACCAACCTTGACACCCGGCCGGGCCAAATTCCATAGCTGGCTCGGCTTCGCACTCTGGACTGCAACCGCCGTGCTGTTCTGGCTTGCGATCTACGAACCGAAGCGGCGGGTCTCACTATCTTCGCTGCTGGCGCTGACGCTCTTGCTGGCTGTGGCGTTCACGTTCGGCCGCTGGAAGCCTCGCGGTAAGATCGAGGTAATACGAGCGACCCAAGTTCAAACGAAGTGATTGAGATTTACTTTTGAACCCAGGCCGCGCGTAGGGCTGCGGTCTGTGCGGCCCCGCGAAGTTGGCCCGCAATCGACATTTGACCCCCTCCCCGGTCTCTCCTTCTGAACCAGCTACCAACAATGAAACAGTGGCTCAACTAAACGGTGCAATAACCGCTCGATGGTCGATGTCCAACTGCATGTCGTCAACTGACACGAGTTGCGTCCTTCGTGTGCCCAGCCAGCCACGGCAGGTGTACTAAATGTATGAAAGAGATTGACGACTTGATGAGCCTCGACTTGATCCGGTTTATCCCGCTGACAAAAGGCGAGATTGCCGTCGTCGATAGGTGGATGCACGATGCTCTGGTCGCAATGGGTTCGTGGTACTCAGATTGTGGCTACGCTGTCCGGAGGGCGGGTGGTCGTCGTACTCAGTACATGCACCGGGAGGTCTTGATCCTCGCAGGGCATGACATCACTGGCCTAGAAGTCGATCACTGGAATGGCGACCCGTCAGACAATCGACAATGCAATCTACGTCCGGCAACGCCCCGACAAAACTGTGCGAACAGACGGCAGCACAGCCGAGCATCGGAATACCAAGGTGTATATCAGCACAAGGACACAGGCCGCTGGCAGGCGAGATACAAGCTCAAAGGGCAAGGGCGATCGCTAGGCTGCTTCGCCACTGAAGAAGAGGCAGCCCTCGCATACGACGTAAAGATGCTGGAATTTCATGGCCACTGGTACAAGCCCAACTTCCCGCTGAAGCTGTTCTACGAATGTGGTGGGCCGCCAATTGTGAAACGTCCCTAGCGCGCGCGGCCGATAGCGCGAACACGGGTGAGGTCGAAGCGCGATCGCATACGGGGTCAAAGCGTCACCCGGCAGGTGGCCTACAGCTTCAGCAATCGGTATACGGTCGCCCGGCCTACGTCCAAGGCTTTGCTGATCTCGTCAATTGTGTTGCCCTTAGCTCGCAGGGCAAGCGCTCGCGATGGGTCTGCCTTGGTGCTGCCCGGCTTGCGGCCGGTGTACTTGCCGGCCTGCTTGGCAACACGGATGCCGGCCGCCTGCCGCTCACGGCGGGTCTCGGTTTCCATCTGGGCGATGGCGAACAGCACCGAGGCCACCAGCTGGCCGGTCACACCGGCGAAGTCGAGTTGTTGCGTCACGGATACAACACGGACACCGGCCTTGCACCAGTCGATCAGCGTGTTGATGCCGTCTTGCAGACTGCGGCTGAGGCGATCGAGCTTCCACACAACGACGGTCTTGATCTCACCGGCGAAGATTGCGGCCTGTAGTTTCTCGAAGGCTGGCCGCTTCAGGCTCTCACCGCTCTTCTTGTCCACGAACCAGCGTACGTCCTTTATGCCGTGGTTCGCTAACCATCGTTCGATCTCGGCACGCTGCCCAGCTTCGTTCTGTCCTGCGGTCGAAACGCGGATGTAAATGCCCGTCGTCGTCATATTGTGTCTCCTTGGTGGTGTCTCACTTAGAGTATACCCTAGCAAAGACACTTTGGCGACGATTTTGGCATCTAATTGTAAGGATTTACGTCAAAACTTAGCAAACCACCCTAAATGAGACACAGATGAAACCAACAACGAGAGTCTTTGAATTGACGTGGCCCGACAGCGGCCTGCCGGCCTTCGTCGGCTTCGGCACCAAGTTGTGGTGGCCGAGGTGGGAATTGCGAGCGATCGACGGCTCGAAACTGGGCGCGTACTTCCGCACGCTCGAAGCGCGCGGCCTGACGCCCCAGGTCAGTGACCGGTGGCTGCCATCCCACCCGATGCCCCGGCCGGCGGCGATCGCCATCGCCGCGTCCCGTCTGCGACAGATTGCCGACTGGGCAGGCTGCTGGCCCGAGTGGATATGCAATTATCCAGACCACCGTATCGTTGCTGTGCGGCCCGTGGCGCGGCTCGCGCCGGACGGCAGCCTAGATCACTACGGAAGCATCTATGCGGCTGCTGCGGCCCGTGGCGTACATAACCGGGCAATCGCGATCGCCGTCAGAACCGGTCGTCACGATCACGACGGCGGCCGGTGGATCGAGCCTTTGCGGACGTGTCTAGCAGACCGGCCAAATAGTTAGTAACCGTGGCAGACCGGGCGAAGTTAGGACTTCAGGTGGGAGTTATCGGATCGGTGACGATGCGCCAGGACATCGTCACCCCATAAGCCCTTTTCAGCAAACACCTTAGGGCGTTTGATGACGATGGTGACGATATTTTCAGGGTGGTACAGCTATATATACGATTTATATAGGGGCATGTAATACATAATAGCCTATAGGGGTTAATCTCTTAAAAATAGCGTCACATCGTCACCAACAACACCTAAAGCCTTTTCTGAAAAGAACTTATGGCGGTGACGATGCGCCTGCAAACACATAACTCCTGGCTAACTCTCGCCGCGCATCGTCACCTTTTGCTGCTCCGCCGCGATCGCTCTGCAATCTGCCTAAATCTTTCGGACAAATCGCAGGATGCCAAGGGATAGATATGTTCCACCCTTCAACATGCCAGAAGGTGGCGTAACGGACAAAAATTTTTTGTTTGTTTCGGTCATTTTGCAGAATAGTAAAGGGTCAGACGTGCCCAACTAAATTTGGCAGGTGTAGGAGCTATAGAAGGACTTTTACCGTCAGTCACCAGACAATTGGGGCAGATGCACAGGGATAGATCGGGAGCGTTCTCGACCCCAGCATGACGGTACACCCGCCATGCGAAACGATCCGCGACCCGATCCCTGGGCACCCAACCTCACTCTCGACATTCAGCGATCAGCCACCGATCGTCTCGCGGATGATCGGCTACTCACGCTGCTGACGTTCTACAGCGCCGGCGACCTGAATGTGCTGCCGGAATTGCTAAGCGGCCTGCGTTGGCTCGTCTATGAGCACACGCACGACGCCGAGCACGTCGGCTCAGCTTGTGCCGCTCTTGGCGACGCACTGGATCGCCTGCGAGCACACGATCACGTCGATGCCGCCGAAGTGCTGAAGTATCTCCGAGCGGAGATCGGTCGATCCTACATCGACTATCGGCGTGAGGTCTCACCCAACCTTCTCGCGCCGGCTAGTACCAAGTCTTCGCGTAAATCACGGGCCAAGAAAGCAGGCAAGGAAGCCAAGCCAATCCATGAACCGAAGCGTGAGTGGCGCGATGCCGCTCTTATCGGCGACGACGGCAGCACTTGGCTCGACAACGAGGCCAACCCATCGGTTCCTTCATCAATGCGTGGACACAGTATGGCAACGGACTTTGAGGAAATGATGGATCACGTTGCCCGCTCACCCTTCGAGCGTGACGTGATGGAACGACGGCTCGAAGGCGAAAGCATCCGAGACATCGCCCGCGATCTTGGTGTCAGCAAATATCAAATTGAAAGCCTTTGTTCGCTCTTCAAGAGACGGGCCGAGGAAGTGCTATGACCTGTGTGGTTCGGTCGCCTCTGGCCAGAGGTGCCGCGCCTTTGCGGGTAGTGGGTGTTGTTCCTCACTGCCCGCTCTTATCTACACGCCGCTCCCCTGCGGCCGAACAACACGACGAGAACAACATGACGACTTTCGATTCTGTGTGCGCCGATCATGGCGCGGCACCCTGCCCTAAATCTGAACGGGGCTATCTGTTTGGCAACGTGCCTTCTGCCGTGGCTGCCTGCTTGAATCTAGGCTTCACCTTTCCGGCCTTCGACCTGCCAGCTGATCGTACCGTGCTGCTGTATGTCAACAAGCATAGCAAGCTAGTGGCCCGACCGGCCCGCCACAAAGACGAACCGTCGCTGCTGCGATGGATCACCGCGCCCCGCTCGTATGAAGCAGTCCTGGGCGGGCTTGTCGAAGACGAAACCGACCACAACTATGACGACCGCTACCGCAGCTGCGTCCGCCGCACGGATAGTACGCTGTTGAGCGACGATCTGTTTCGCGGCCTAGTAGCCAGCGGCGATGATGTGCATTGGACTAAGTTCTACGCCTCGTCGATCCGCATGATGCTTCAAGATGAGGGATTAACACGCAGTGAAGCCGACTGCGCTATCGGTCGAATGATCCGTTTCTCTTGGGAAATAGTGACTCGCCCGTTCAAGCCTGAATACCCTGTCCCTGGCAAGCGTATCTGGAACCCAGACGCACCACAGCTAAAGTGCTCGCCGATTGCCGGACCACACCCAACGTTCGATTGCATTCTCAGTCATTGCGGGCGAGAGATGGACATCGTCCTGCCTGACAATGAGTGGGCACGCGAACATAGCATCGTCACCGGCGCTGACTGGCTTCGCATCCTCCTCGCGAGCATCTTCAGGCAGCCTGAAATGCCCACGCCCTACTTGTTCTTGTTCGGTCCACAGAACTCTGGCAAGTCGATCCTGCATGAGATGCTGTATCTGCTGATGACCAAAGGTATCGTCCAGGCAGACAGGGCGCTGACCAACAAATCTGACTTCAATGGTGAACTAGACGGCGCGATCGTCTGCGTCGTCGAAGAAAAGAATCTGACCAAGGCTTCAGGGTCTCTCGCGAAGATCAAGCAGGCGGTCACAAGCCCGAAACTGTCGATCCGCAAAATGCGAACCGAGAGTTTCATGGCCGACAACTTGACCCACTGGATTCAAACTAGCAACGACAATGACGGCTGTGTTGTGGAACATGGTGACACCCGAATACAGACGCTTCACGTTCTCGACCTGCCGCCCGGAGAAGAAATTCCCAAGCCGGTACTGCTGGAACTGCTGAAGGCCGAGGCCCCACACTTCACGTTCACGCTATTGAACGTGAAGTTGCCGCCACCGATTGGGCGTTTGGCGTTGGAGATCATCGACACACCATCTCGACTACGCCTCGCTGACAGCAACGTCTGCGAGTTTGCGGCCGAAGTGGCCGAGTTCGCGAACTTGCAGTGGTGGCCAGCTGAAGCACCGCTTCAGGCCGGCAGTTGGGAGCAAGGCTCATGGCATGGGAATGCGGCCGAACTAGCCACAGCGTTGAAGGAAGTTCAGAAGTACCCGGACGCCCCTCGCGATGGTCGCTTGGTTGCTCGACTACTGGGCGAGCACACTGCCTACCTTGCATCCCGTGGCGTGACGTTCGTGATCGGCGACAAGACGAAGCGCGGTCGTATCATCACCCTTTCAACGACAAACAAAACCAGCACCTAGCCGAAGCCGGCAGCCTTCGCGGGGACCGCGCCCATCTGACGCCAAGACACCCGTCCTGAGACGCCTGCTCACGACGAGGACAGCAGCCTCGCCGGCTGGAAATACACGGCGAGGTATGCGGGCAGCTGCCGGTCGAAGTTGGCGACCGGCAGCTGCATCAAGACACCACCGGCAGATTAGGCGATGCCGGTGAGACAGAGCGGCATTTGGCTGCTCCGGCACCGCAAGGTGCTGTCGGCCGAGTTGGGGAGTTAATCTTTCGCCCCAACTCGGCCCTTTCTTACACACACACACACGGACTCCAAACATGGACATACCACGTCACCAGATCAATTGGCCAAACCACAAGGCCCTCGCGCTACGACTGTCTCGCGAGGCAGGCGTCCGGCCAGAGTTCTACGCGCTCGTCTATTCCTTCTTGAAGTTCAAGGAAGATGACCTCGCAATGAAGGCAACTCTGGCCAAGTTATACGAGACCACGGGGCGGGGGTATTTCTTTTGAACGAGAAAGCTATCCCCTGCACGGGCAGAGTGCTCGCAGCACTCGCTAACTGCCGTTTCGCCGTCGCCATTGACGGCACCACCGATCATCAAGTCCTTGCCCGCCTCTGCGGCAGGCTAGTCAAGAACTACATCACCGTCGTCGTTGGCGATGATGTCGAGCTTGAAGTTTCTCCCTATGACCTCACGCGAGGTCGCATCACTAGAAGGTTCTAACAATGAACGCATTCCAGAGAGTCATCAACGAAGCCGGTTTACACCGCGATCAGTACGGCGAAAACGGCTGGTTGTACTCGGTCCTGAAGCTCGGAGGATTCGATTACGAAGGCTCTGACGTCCATGCCAACCCCGTTACCGAAGTGCTCCGGCGCTTGGAAATCGCCGGCCTTGGCAAGCTCGTCCTCGAACGCATCGCACAGATACTCGGCACGCTTGACGACAAGTATCGCCGTGGCTTCACGTTCTAAAATCCCCGACCCCAACCACCTCGAAAGACAACAGCAATGCCAGAAATGACACCCCAGACCGCCCCGGAATACTTCCATGCGGACGGCAGACCAAAGTCACTACAAGAAGTCCGTGACGCCCGCGCCGAAGCCCAGTACGCCAAAGATCGCGTGGCGGCCGAACTGCGTGCTCGGAACCGTCGTGATCCCACCGAAGACGAACGCAGCATCCGAGCGTTCGACAAGCTGATCGAGCTTCGCACCGAGGACGCGAGATACCTCGTTCACCCGGAAGCGAAGTTGAACGCACGAGAGTTCATCAACGAACTGAAGGCCAAGAAGCAGGCCATCCTCGATAAGCAGGCTGAAGAGAAGCGTGTCGAACGCTTGCAGCAGTCGCGGCCGGCCCAGTTGGTGAAGGAGTACGCCACCACCCTTGTCCGTTCTCCAATCCCAGGCTGCACGGCTGAACAAATTGCAGTCGCCATCGCCTTGGCAGAGCGTACCGACTGCGAGCCGGACGAGCTTGCCCGCGACTTCTGGGCCGAGATCGAGAAGCTCGAAACCATCGGCGTCAACGCAACGCAAGCGACGGCGAACAAGGCCCGCGAAGATGCCGCGCGTGCCGAGTACCACTCAGCACTCGCCGACGTTGCCGCAGGTGAAGCCGCCCTACGTTTGCACCAAGCACAGGGGGCAACCGATGGAGAGTAATCATCTCTTAGCCGAGATCGCTCGGCTCGAAGCGGCGATGCCTGGCGCGAGCCACGCCACAGCGAAGCAGCTGCAGCGCCGAATTAACGAACTACACAACCAACTTGCAGCGATGACGGTAGCCAACGATGAAGAAAAACCCTCTTGAGTCAGAAAAGTTCGTCCACTTTTTTCGCACACTCACGCCCAATTATCGTTTTGTACGCTCGCGATTGCATCGGCAAGAACTGGGGTTGGCCCCTGGCGTTCATCGGTTTCCATCACAGTATGGAATTATGGACGCCGAAGTTGTCGGTGTCACCCTCGACCCCGTCGGCCGGCCGATTCGGTACCTGTATTTTTTGGTCTATCCAGTCGTTGACGATGGTTGCGGAGAAGCCGGAATCAATCCGGCAGCAATCGACGACGGCGTAGGAACGTGGCAGGGAGTCAAGCAGCCGCTTGGCGTTATGTCGCCCGTTCACAGTCCACCCGAATGCCTCTTTCAGGAGATGTCGGTCCGCGAAGGGTTCCGCAAGTATTGGATGGACTGGCACGCTTCGCGTGAGGCCAGCCGATTGCGTGCGGAACGACAAGCAGCCGATGCCGAACTGAAGGCAGCTGACGAACTGTTGGCGGCCTTACCCCCACCGAAGCCGAAACGCTGGTGGGAGGTGTTCCGATGAGCACCACAAGAAGCTGGGCACATTACCATGCCGGCCTGATTACACAGCAGGCCGGCGTCAGCTGGACATCAACGATCGACGGTCGGGTCTTCAGGTATCGAGGTGCCGAGGCACGCATGATTGCATTGCAAGCGTGTGCCGATCACGTCGAGACGCTGCTGGCCGAGGACGACGACGACGACGACGACGACGACGACGACGACGACAACGGAGACACCACCAATGACAACGCAACGTGAGGAAGCGGAAGCCCGATTGGCAGACGCCATCACCGACTTCTGCCTTTACTACTTGGACCCGGATTCAACCGATGCAGAACGACAGAAACGACTTGCCCGCGCTCGCGAGTACAGCGAGCTATCAGCTGGCAGAAAAACGAGCGGCCGAGAGGGTGCGGCAGTTTGCCCAAAATCCGAACCCGAGTTGTCTTGGACAAGAAATGGCGCTCACTCGCTTTCTGATCGAAGAGGCGACCAACCAAGGCAACCTGCAAACAGCGAGCACGCTGCTGACGTGTCTTAATAAGCTGTCACGCACTCACGAAGGCGCGGCGATTCGAGCCAACGAACTGCTGGCACGCTCGGTCGTTATGGGCATCTTCGAGACGTTCCTAACGATCGTCGCTGCGGAGTTCAAAGGCCTTCCCGGCTGGGAGCTACGGTTTGAGGCAGCGGCCGAGCGTATCGGCACTGCCATTGAAGAAGCCGTCAATCCCTCGGATGCGGCCAGCACGATCGCGGGCGACTAGATCGCCATCAAATCGAACAGCAGCGACCGGAAGGCTGACATGTCCCGCTCGTCTCGACTGTTGCCCAGGACGGCCCGCCCGACAGCTTCCTGGTCAGATGCAGACAGTTGGTCGAGCATGTCGCTTACCATGCTGAGTTGCAGGTCGTTATACGTTGCTGTCGGTGCAAACGCAGAGTCCCCGAGCTTCTGAGCAATCGTCTCACTTGCTTCTCTCATGCGTTTGCTGAGTGTCCGCCGGCCGATAACGAGGATTCGTTCAGCTGTGCGAAGCGAGGCACCCGTGACGAGCACAAATTGCACGGGCCGCCGCTGTTCGTAGGGTAGTTCCAGCACGGCCTGCGGCAGCGCGGCGAGGCGAGCTTGCTTCTGCGAGTCCTGGTCCGGTTGACGGTCGGCGTTCAGCTTGCCGCCACAATGCCCAAGCCAGTCGTTAGATTCCAAGCGTTCAACGTCGGGGCCAACGTCGGTGCTCGGACGGAAATTCTTGACTCGCCGGAAGGCATCTCGCTTGGCATTTTTGCCGAGGCGGTCAGCGATCGCATACAACCAGGGGCGGAACAACTTACCCGGTGTGAACTCGGCAGAGTGTTTATGCACTCGCAAAAACACCTGCTGCAACACGTCCTCAGCAACGTCACGGTCTTGCTGGACTTGCGACCGCAAGTAGTTCAACAGTGGTGTATACCATCGGCCGTACAGAATCGTGAGGGAGTGTTCGTCGCCAGCTTGCAGCGAGGCCATCAATTCTTCGTCGGTGTCGGTCATTCATAATTCCAAGGGTCTTAGAGTAGGTCACAGCTTGAAATATGTGTCAGAAAACAGCCAAGAAAAGCGGGAATGCGGTAAGGCTCGGCAATATCGCTGCGACAAGAAGCGTCTGTCCGTTCTGTAGGGGTTGTTCCGGGCACCGTGGCAAACGACGCAGTGTAGAGAGAACATGAAGAACCCCAGTTTTTTGCCGCCCGGAACGCCTCCGTGGATCACGCCCGAGCTTGTCGAGATGACAATTCGCACTTGGCAGCCGTACTACGAAGATGTGATAACGCCAACGGTCGCTATTACAATGATTCAGAGTGTCGGTCAGTTATTCAGCGTCCTTAGAGATTCCAATGAAACAGTTTGTCGCGCTCGCGCGGGTTAGCAGTCGTGAACAAGAGCGAGAGGGCTTCTCGCTTGAAGTTCAAGAGGACGCGCTGCGCCGGTACGCAACCCAGGCCGGCGGCAAGATCGTCAAGTTGTTCAAGATCGCGGAAACTGCGAGCAAGGGCGACGAGCGCACTGCCTTCCGAGAACTGATTGCGTATGCCAAGAAGCACTGTGCGGAACTCGATGGTCTGCTGTTCTACAAAGTCGATCGCGCCGCACGCAACCTCTTTGACTATGTCGAGCTTGAACGGCTGGAATCTGAATACGACCTTCCGTTCATCTCCGTTTCCCAACCGACCGAATGCACACCGGCTGGCCGCATGATGCGCCGGACGTTGGCAAACATGGCCAGCTTCTTTACCGAGCAGCAGTCCGTGGACGTTCGCGAAGGATTGGCCCGACGTGTTCAAGAGGGCTGGTTCGTTGGCAAAGCTCCCTATGGCTACAGGAATCTTCGCAAGGATGGTCGCGGCATTGTCGAGATCGACCCGACCGCCGCCGACAACGTCCGCAGAATCTTCGACCTATTCGCCTACGGCAATTGCACGTTGGATATGGTCGTAGCGAAACTCAACACCGAAGCCCGACAATTCCGCGCGTCAACTCCAAAGTTCCCGCGTAGCTCTGTCCACAACATTTTGCAGGACCGAGCCTACATCGGTGAGATCGAGTTCAAGGGCCAGTGGTATCCAGGCAAGCACGAACCGCTTGTCGATCGTGCAACGTGGAATCGTGTCCAGGCACTCCTGGGCGGCCATGTCTACCAGTCGCACGCCCTGACGTATGCCAGCGACCTGATCCAGTGCGGCCAATGTGGCCACCCGATCACGGGCGAGAGGAAGACCAAGGGGCAGCGGGTGTACGTCTACTACCGATGCACCTACTACAACGCCCCAGGCCATCCTCGCACGCGAGTGACAGAGGCAGACCTAGACCGGCAAGTGCTCGCCATCTTCGACAAGATGAGGATTGAAGACGAAGCAATCCGGGATTGGGTCCGCGCCGTCCTTACAGCACAGACGCGAGACTCGCAAGCTGATTCGCTCGCCCAGCGTGGGGAGCTACAACGCCAAGAGACCTTGATCGTCAACCAGCAAGACAGGCTGGTAAACCTGCGTATGGCGGACGAGATCGACCAGCAAACCTTCGCCCGCAAGCAAACCGAACTGCGAGACCGTCAAGCCGCGATCACTCTGCAACGCGACGTGCTGAATCGTTCCCACGACGAAACAGCGGACTTGGCGGTAAAAGTTTTTGAACTCTCGCAAACCCTTCGGCGGCATTGGCTTACTGCCGATTACGCTACAAAGCGCCGAATCCTCGAAATCGTTCTATTGAACTGCCAACTGGATGGCGCAAGTCTTTGCCCGACAATAAGAAAGCCCTTCGACCAATTGGCCGAAGGGCTTGTTTCTGAAAAAAGTCGGGATGACAGGATTTGAACCTGCGGCCTCCACGTCCCGAACGTGGCGCTCTAGCCAGGCTGAGCTACATCCCGATACTTAGGTTTCTGCGGCGGGGGCAAGGTTTTGCGCCCAGGGAAGGGACGCAAATTGGCCGCAGAAGGTTCGCTCATCATAGCGGAATTGGCGGAATCGTCAACGCGAGTCTGCGGGACACTGCCGCCGGGTCAGCATTCGCTGCTAAAAACCCGTTACCGCCATCGAACTGCGGAGGTCGACACTCACGCCGACGGCCATCAGCGAAAACGTGGTGCCGCACCAAGCCCAGGCGCCATTTTGAGCGTGAATCGCCACCATGGTCGCCACGGCCAGGCTCAGCAGGCAGGCGACAAACAGAACGCGGCAAGCGGTCGACTTCAGCGGGCAGCGGCACGGCAGGCGGGCGATGACCACGCTCGCCAGACCGATCAACTGCAAAGCCAACGTGCCCCAAAACAACAGCGGGTTCATCGAATCGATCATCTGTGCACTCCCTGCACGCCGTGAGTTTCACTGCGAGGACGCAGTTGCGGGACTCACCGCGACATGGCCAGCGTCGCCAGCCATGGACATCCTTGAAGACCATTCATCCATGAATAGTCTGCCAAACCGAACGGGTAACAAAGCGATTGGCGTGCCGGACGATCGAACTCTTTTCAGGAAAATCCAGTCCGCCGGAGAGAATTGTTGTAGATACCGGCCCTGGCTGTCGAGAGCAAAACTTCCTGACCTTTCCGTCACCCGCTGCTAGCAGCCGAGCGGTCGTCGCGGCGCGGAAAATCTTACCAATTCGGCCGGCAAGATTTACAAAATCTGCAGACTTTGACTCAAGTCCTGGGTGATTTCCGCTGGTGCGAGCGCACTGGCTCTTCGCCTTCGCACCGAATCCACGAAGTTGCCAAAGACCAGTCCCTAGCTGACGCGCCTCGGGGTCACTTTCGAAGCGAATCAGCGTACGCCTGGGATTCTTCCGACGTTGGAAGGTCTATCAGCCAACCCGTTTTCGTCAATTGAAAGTAGACCGGTGAGTCGTAGGGGCTTAGCTTCTTCACTGCGGGCTCACCGGGTTTCCCCTCGATGCTGAAAATGTAGCGAGTGACAACGCCCTGCGCCCGCTCCTTTTTTACTGCCACCTGCCGCAGTGGCGTTTTCCAGTCGGTGGGACTTTCCGATTCGCTGTCGACGCGTTGCAGCAGGCCATAGAGCCCTGGTTTGTCTCTAACAGCCGCGGCGACCGCTTGCCGCCTCTCCTCGTCGGTCTTCGGCTCGGGCGTGGGCGACACTTCCGATTCTGTCCGGAAGTACTTCTCCTGGTTCTTGGGATCATCCAGCCCTAAGCTCTTCCGCGTCTCGGCGCTCTGCAAACCCAATTGGAAGACGCATTCGAACGCCACAGAATCTTGCAGCTTCGGCGTGAAGCACCGCCAGGCCGCGACCCAATCGTGGTCGAGATGCGCTTTGGCAAAAGCCTCATAGGCCTGCTGCGGCGTGGCAAAGCTGGGCTCCCCTGGTTTGCCGCCAACCGGCTTCTCTTCAGCACGACCCGAGTTGATCCAGCCGAGCAATCCAGCCGCAACGATCAGAAATGCCGTGTGCAAGAAACGTCCCATGTTTGCGTCTCCAATAGTGCTCTACGGGCGCAAGATCACCCCAGAATAGCCCGATGCCGATTTGCGGATTAGCACCTGCTCTCCAACGAACGGGCCCTCAGCGCGAATTTGTTGGCTGTAATCAAAATCGAAGCCCGCGAAGGGATGGTAGCCAGGTTCCAAGCGACACATCAGCTCCTTGCCGTCGGCCAATGCGACCGTAAATAGCAGCGCCGGTTCATGCCAGCGAATCAGCGTTGCTGTTTCGCTAGCGGGCACACTCGCCGCTGATTTAGCCGACTTCTTTTTCATGGCTCACCTGGGGAGCTGGGAGCGTGCGCAGTTGCACTCATCATAAACCGTCGACTAGTAACATCGTCGCCGAATATTCCATATTCGGTGGTGGCGGTGGAAGGAGGGCTGCTGGAATGAGCGCTAGCGATATTTCAGCAAGTTCGGCGAGGGTAACCTCAGCGCTCGTCGCTCCGAACGGCGGGGCATTCGACTCTGCGTTCACCGCCGCTCGCCAAACGCGGAATTTCGCGGAGCTCATTCCTGCGCACGTGGTGAATTACCTCAACCCACCGGATACATAGTATCCGGCGACAAATAGTATCCGGCCACAATCATCCGGGAATAAATCGCCGCCGCGAACACGTATGAGGAGTTAGTTCTCCCGCCAAACGCATGGGGCAACAACATGGCAACTGCAATCGGCTGGCTTCGACCGCAGTTCAGCTTGCGAGCCCTGTTGTTGCTGTTCTTAGTGGTGGGCGTGGGGCTGAGGATCTATCGTCAGCCGTGGCAGGAACGCGAGCGCTCCGGCTTCAGCCGGGCCAGTGGCTACCACGGCCGAACAGTCAGCTATCGCAAAGACTGGCAAGGGAAGCCGGTCAAGCATGGCGTGGAGAGTTGGTACAACGCTCAAGGCCTTGTGATTTATGAGGGGGATTATGTCGACGACCAATACGTTGGTTTTCGGCGTTACAGCGACTCTGGCACGTTGCTTGAATCGGTGAGCGATCTGGCTGCTGCGGCTGCTCAAGCGCAGCGACAATCGTATGCCGGCGGTGGAAACGTCGTCATCGAGTGGGAGCGCGTTGGTGATCCGCTGCACGACGATCGCATCTTTTTGGAATGGCAGAATCGCGCGGGCAACTATCTGCAATCGCTGGTGATCGATCGAGAGCAGTCGCAGGTCTCGCGCTGGAACGGCCGCCCCGCACTCGAAGAAGCCGAGCGCTTGCTCGCCGATCTGCCTCCCGCTGCGCGCTCGGCTTGGCTGGCGAAGAGCAGCGATTGGAACCCGCCGCCGCTGGAGTTACCGCCGCCGAAGACGACGAAAGAAAGAATCGTGCGCCAGTTGTTGGGGCTAAGTCTCGCCGATGGCATATTGGAGTTTCACGAAACTACCTATGTGCGCGACATTGGCAATGGCCACTCGCCACTCGTGCTCGAGATGCACGACTCCGAACAGATGTATTGTAGCTATCGAACGCTGATTGGTCGATCATCGCGACTGCTGCAAGCGGGCGCTACGACGGCAGAAAAGAATCAACCGTTCCTCTTCGTGCTGCTACAGCGTCTGGCCGCCGAAGATTACACACTGCTCGCGCGCTACGGCGTGTTGGTGGTCGTGCCGATCAGCAAAGTGCAAACTCCACTGGATCCGAGCGGCGTGCTGGCGATCCAATTCCCCGCCGGTTCCGCTGAAGAACGGGCCTGGCTGGAAGAGATCGAGCCGACGATCGGCGATCAGATGTATCAGCGCACGATTCCCGGACTGTTTCAAAAGACGCCGGTCCGCATCAACGTCAGCAAAGTAAATCCCTTCCACATCGGTGAAGCGGACCGTGATGACCTGTCGCTGATCATACCCAGCGGCCTGCCGCGCATCAGGCGATCGCGCCGCGATCTGTTGGGCTCGATGCTGTGGGCAAACCACCTGCGCGTGGAACAACGCGAGGGAGAGTTGCTAGTTAGGTACTAGGACCACTGATCTTCGTGCTACGCGGGCATCGCGGACATGTCCATGTAGAACGGGCCGAAGCCGTGGCCGTCGGGATCGTAGAAGCCGCGGCTGTACATGAAGCCTTCGTCTTCGGCGCCGTGGGCTTCGCTGCCGCCGGCGGCTAGCGCGGCGGCGGCGATGGCATCGACGGCTTCGCGGCTGTCGAGCGCGAGGGCGAAGAGCACTTGGGCGGTAGTCTTGGTGTCGGCAATCGCCTTCGGGGTGAGGCTGGCGAAAAATTCGCGGCTGCCGAGCATGAAGGTGACGCTGTCGTTCCACACCATCGCGCCGGAGCCTTCGCCAAAGCGCGCGTCGCGGGTGCAGCCGATGGCTTCGTAGAAGGCGATCGACTTGGCGATGTTGGCGACAGGCAAGTTGATGAAGATCGGCTTGGTCATGGAGATGGTCCTGGTTTCTCGTGAGCGATCAAAACGAAACTGCGACAAGGTAGCCATTCAGTGATGGCCCCACTGGCACGAGGCCAGTGGTCGCGTTGGCACTGCTGAGGCCCTGACTACGCCGGTGGGCACATCTTCTTCATGTTCTCGGCCATCTCTGCGGGCGTGTAGTCGAACTGATGATGGGCGATTGACCAGGAATGGCCGTAGGGATCGGTCACGATGCCGTAGCGATCGCCCCAGAACATGTCGGCGATCGGCATCATTACGGTGCAACCGGCAGCGACGGCCTGGTTGAACATTTTGTCGGCGTCTTCGACCATCAGGTGTAGTGTGACCGGCGTGCCGCCGAGCACCTTCGGGCCTTTGCAGCCCCACTGCAGATTTTCGTCGACCATCATCACGTTCGAATCGCCGATCTTGACGCAGGCATGCATCAGCTTGCCGTCGGGCGCCGGCAAACGCATCTGCTCGACCGCGCCAAAGGCTTTCTTATAGAACTCGATGGCTTCGGCAGCGCCATTGACGACGATGTGCGGCGTGACGGTGTGCGAACCCTCGGGAACGCGCTTGGTGGCGGGCTTGGACATGGCGGTGGCTCCGGAACAGCAAACAGGAATTCGAAACTCCTGTGATAGTCGATTCAGCCAACGGCAGATCGACCCTGGAATAAAAATTCGCCGGAAATTCTCACAGGTCAACTGGGTCATCAGCGAGGCGATGGGCCGCCGAACCGGGGTTATAAAAGGTTATAGCCCCAGTAGCCTAATTCTTCGCAAGTCATTATCTGCAAAACACTTAATGCACTTAGAGAATGTTGATAACCTGTTATATATAACCCCCTCGGCACTATGAGGGCGGAAGCTGTGTGTCGGAATTGCTTTGGCCAATACGCGGAGCTTCGGTTGGGCAGGCAAAGGTGAATTGGCGAGGGGTCTTATTCGGGGTGAAATGTTCGCCAGCGAAAAATACTGTCGAAGGTTGGATTTTTAACTAGACGATCGCTATACTCCTCACAACTACTGCAGATTCCGCCAGCGGTGCAATCGGAACGGCTTGGTTTCGTGGGAACGGAGAACCAAGGCTGCGTGCGCTGGTCGGTGGCAGTACTCTCGCGCTTCCTCTCCCATCTCCGGTATTTCTCCCATGCTGAGCCTCTCCCGGTCTCTGTACGCTCGTTTCTTGGCACGTTCGCGTAACAATCGTCGTGGTCAACAAGGTTCGGCAGCGAGGAAACGTCGAGCGTTTTTGGAATCGCTCGAACCGCGGATGGTGCTGCACGGCGATACTTCGCAGGAAGTGTTGCCTCCGAATGCCCCCACCGACGTGTTGACGCCGGTGGCATTTATCAATCAGGGCAAGCTGGTTGTGCGGTCGGCGACTGGATCGGAATACAACAACGAAATCATCGTGAAGCAGGATGGCGAAGGGAACATTCTCGTTACCGACGTGCTCTTGCCGTTTGATGCTACGACGATTCCCGGCGCGGAGTTGCTGGAAGATCAGCACACACTGAAGATTCCGCTGGCCGCGATTCCGACGCAGCAGTTGCATATCTTTGGCGGCAACGGCGACGACACGCTGCGCGTCGATATGTCGAAGGGGAACGCGATCCTCGAGAACGGTTTGTTCTTCTATGGCGGCGGCCAGAACAGCCTGGACCCGGGCGATCAGATCATTTTGGAGAACGGCGAGGTCGACAGCGTCGATTACTCGTTCGTCAACGATAACGACGGCTCGATCGCGGTTGATGGCCACTTGCTGACCTACGTGGGACTTGAACCTGTTATCGATAACCTTTCCGCAGCCACTCGTAGCTTTACATTTACCGGTGCTGCCGAAACGGTATTGATCAGCGACACCGGTGGCGCCGACGGGGTGACGACGATCAACAGCACACTGGGCGAATCGGTAGCTTTCACCGCGCCGACGACCTCGCTGACGGTGATCACCAATGGCGGCGACACCGTCAACATCAACGGCTTCGATGCCGCCTTCAATACGCCGCTCATTTCGCTTGAAGGAACGACGAGCACCAATACGTATAACCTCGGTGCGGGCAACGTTATTCCCGATGCGACCAATCTGAATCTGACGGGCAACGCTGCGCTCGTCCTGAACGCCGCCAACGGCGAAACGATTGGTTCGTTGGCTTCGACCAACGCCACGCCGACGGTGGCGCTGACCACTGCAGGCCAAGCGCTAACGCTGGGCAATGCTACCAATACGGCGTTCTCTGGCGTCATCTCGGGCGCTGGCGGCATCATCAAGCAAGGAACTGGCACGCAAACGCTCTCGGGCGTGAATACGTTCACCGGCACCACGACAATCAATGGCGGGGCCATTAGCGTGGCTGCTGACACGGGCCTGGGTACTGCGCCGGGCGCGGCGGTGGCGAATGCGGTTACGCTCAACGGCGGCACGCTCACCTTTACGGCTGGCGGCGTGACGATGAATGCCAACCGCGGCATCACGTTGGCGGGAACGGGCGGCACGCTGAATGTCGCGACCGCGAGTGGCGCGAACGTGACCTACAACGGCATCATTACTGGCGCGTTTCCCTTCACAAAGGCTGGGGCAGGCGATCTTGTCTTTGGCACGGCAGCGGTGACTCATGGCTTTAACGCGCTGACGATCGCGAACGGCCGACTCTTCTACAACAGCCAAACGAACTTGGGCGGTGCTGCGGTGCCGGTCACGATTCAAAGTGGCGGCACCTTGGATCTCGCCACGGCGACGACCATTGCCAATCCAATTACGTTGCAAAGTGGTGGCAACCTGGCCAGTCGCGTCGCCATGACCGCGTCGGGCATCATCACGCTGCCGACCAGCGGCACCGTGATGTTCAACATGGACGATGCCACTACCGGCGTGATCACCATGAACAACGCCGCGAATGCAGTAGCATTGACCGGCGACTTGACCATCCAGGTCGGTTTGTCGGGTTATGAAACGAATTTTGTGCAGACCAACGCCACCGGCATCGGCCAGGTTATTCTTAATCACGTCATCAGCGGCAACGCCAATCTCACCAAGGCGGCAGGGGGGCAGTTATCGTTGACTGCCGCGGCTAACACCTTTGGTGGTGCGGGCAAGACCATCACGATTTTGGGCGGCAACCTGAGCGTCGCCAACGATGGCCAGCTGGGCGATGTGGCCAATAGCATCACGTATTCGAACCCGCGAACCGGGGCCATCAGCGTTGGCGTGAACGGCGTGGCCCAGATCACGGGCGGCGAGAACATCGAAAACAAGCAGTTCGATCTGGCAACCGGCAACACAAATTTCTCCGATATGTATGTCGGCACGTTCACGACGACGGTCGCCGGTGTTTATACGTTCGGCCTCGAAAGCGATGATGGCAGCTCGATCTTCATCGATCTCGACAACAACGGCGTATTTACGGCTCCCGGTGAGCGGATTGTCAGTAAGGCCAACGGTGGTGTTGTGGCCACTCCGCCGATCGGCACCGCAACGCTGACGGCAGCCACCACCTATCGCATTGCCATTGCACACTACCAAGGGACCGGTGGTGGCGCGCTCGAGGCGAAGTGGGGCGCGGGGACCTTCGCGACTTATCTCACGATCCCCAATGTCGTGAACCCAGCCGCACAACCAACCGTGTGGAGCAGTGTGTACGGCGCGGGAACATTGGAAGAGCGAGTTTATGCAGGCGCGCCGATCACTACGTATGCCGACGATATCGGCACGTTTCCGGGCTTGCTGAACCAAGCACCGCTCCCGACTGGTTACCTCAATCCCACGGCTGCCTTTACCACGGCCCGCAATTTCATCATGAATGCCCAAGGCGGTATTAACGCTGGCGGCAACTTGACGATCACCGGCACGATCAGCACACCATCGACGTTTTTGGGACTCAACGGCGGTCTGACCAAGACCGGCGGCAGCACGGTCATTCTTTCCAACAACGCGAATACTTATACCGGTCCGACGGTCATGCGCGCCGGTATTTTGCAGGTGTCGCAACTCGGTAATGCCGGAACCAACTCTGCCATTGGCAACACTTCGAACGCGGCCGGCAATCTCGTGTTCGACGGCGGCACGCTGCAATACAACGGCGCCACCGCAGTCACCACCGACCGCAACTTCACCATCACGCTGAACGGCGGCACGCTCGACAACAGCGCTGCGGCAGCGGCATCGACGCTGTCGTTCACGACGACCACGACGCCGCAATTGGTCGGCAATGGTGCGCGGACCTTCAACCTGAGTGGCTCGAATACGGGGAACAATACGTTCATCACGCCGCTAGCCGACAACGGCGGCGCGACTTCGTTTAACAAAGCCGGCGCGGGAACCTGGTTGCTGAATACCACCGCCAATAGCTACACCGGCACGACGAGTGTTTCGGGCGGCATTTTGCGTCCCTTGCAAAACAACGTGATCCCCGATGCTTCGTTGCTGCAAATCGGCGGCGCTGGCACATATGACATCACAACCTTCACCGACACCGTGGCTTCGCTGCGGATGATCAGCGGTTATTTGACCGGCACCACGGGCACCATCACTCCCACGGGCGGCGTGACCAAGGAAACGACCGAAGGGGCCAATATCGTCATCCCAAATATTCTCGCAGGAACGCCGAACTTGACGGTCAACGGCGGCAGCTTGGCGCTGGGCCGAGTCAACACGCTCAATTCCGCGAGTCAAACCCTGGGAACGGTGACAATCAATGCTGGCGGTCGCCTGTTAGTTCCGACCTCGGGCACGCTCACGACGGGCGCAGTCACCATCAATGCACTCGGCACGCTGACGGGCGACGCCGGCGCGGGACGCACCACGACTTGGAACACTGCCAATGTCACGAACAACGGCGGAACCATCGAGGTCTTCAGCGGCACGCTCGATTTCGGCAATAACTCGGTGATTGCCAATAGCGTCTCGGCGAATACCAATCGCCTGGAAGGTCGCATGTTCGCAAGCCGCACGGGCTTCCCGGTTACCACGGATGCGGGCATTCTCGCCGCGCTCAATACGCTGCCGACGAGTCGCATCTATCAAACGGGTGCAGTCAACATTGCCAACGACGCGGCCTTCGGCACACTGTTTGGCGATACTCCTGTCGGCGCTAACTCGGTCCTCTTCTCCTCGTTGTTCTTGGGCACCTACACCGCGCCGGTCGGCGGCGTGTATACCTTTGCCCTGCCAACGCACGACGATGGTACGACGATCTGGATCGACCTGAACAACAACGGCGTATTCGAAACTGGCAACGGCGAACTGGCGGTGAATGGTGTCGGCACGGCGGCGACCACCAACGCGGCCTTCAACATTCCCGCAGCCGGCACCTATCGGATCGCGATTTTCCAGGAAGACACTGGCGGTGGCAGCAGCGTGATCGCTCGCTTTGCCGAACCCGCCGGCCAAACGTACGCCACGCTGCAGGACATCAATCCCACGGCGCAGCCCGGCCGTTTCAATGCCACGCCCACTTCGCCGGTGATCAATATCTATCCCGGCGCGACGCTCAGCACCGGCTCCGTCACCGGCAGTCCAGATGTCAACATGAACAACGCCGGTCTGCAAGAACGGGTTTATCGCACTCCCATCGGCACGACATACAACAACAACACGCTCGGCAACGGCACGGCTGCGGCTTCGCCCAATAACAACGCCACCATCGAAGCGGCTGACAACGTCAACAGCTTGCTCAATCAAGTCCCGATGGCGGTTTTCCCGATGCTAGGGACTACCAATCGCGGCACCACCGGCGCCGCCTTCAATCAAAACACCTACAGCATTCTGGGCAACAATCAGGATAACTACGGCAGCATCATCCAAGGCTACATCACCGTCGGCGGCCCGAATCTTGCCGCCGGCACGATCACGTTTGGTCTCGATTCCGACGATCAAGGTTCACTCTGGATCGACGACGATGGCAACGGTGTTTTTGAAGCAGCCAATCGCGTTGTCAACACGAACAATACCAACGCCGTCGGCACCCGCACTTTGGCGGCGGGCACTTATCGCTTCCTGGCCGGCTTTCAAGAAACGGCTGGTGGCGATCGCTTCAACATCAAGTTCGGCTCGGGGACTTTCGCCACTTATGCTCTCACGCCGACCTTCATCGACACGAATGCCGCCACGCAGGCCGGCATCTGGTCGCAACCAGGCACCGGCGCAGGCAAGCTCGTGCTGAATAGCGCTGCAGCCACGACCAGCGCGCTCGGGGCGGTGAATGTCACCGGCATCAATCCGGCAGGTGCGCTCGATTTCGGCGCCAACAACGCCGTTACTGTTGCCAATCTCAATATCCCCGTCGGCACGTTCACGCGTTCGGGCGGCAGCGGCACAGCCGATGTCGCGGCACACACGTTCGGCACGGGCACGACCGAAAATTTCACTGCCGGCACGACCACTCTGCAAGCGGCAGGAACCGGCACCGGCGCGATCAACGTCTCCGGCACCGGCACGCTGCGCATTGCCAATGCCAATTCCACTTTTACCAGCACCGGTGTCAATGTGAGCGGCGGAGGTCGCTTTGATGTAGCAGCCGCTAACGCCAAGATCTCGAACGTGACAATCGCGGCTGGCGGCATTCTGCGGTTGAGCAGTGCGATGGACACTGGCAGTGGCGCCACGCTGCCAGCCGGGGCGATTCTCGGCAACTTGGAAATCAACAACACTGCCGTGGGCGCGAACTACGACGGCTTGCAGGTGAGCAACGGCAGCGTCGTAACCTCGACCATCGCCGGCGTGACGTATGCCAGCGATTTGAACATCGTCAGTGGCGTGGCCAGCTTTGATACCAGCGGCGCGGGCGGCGACTTTACGATCAGCGGTCAGATCAGCGGCGCGGGACTCACCAAGATCGGCGCTGGCACGCTCACGCTGACCGGCACGCACACCTACACCGGCCCGACGACGGTCACGACAGGTACGCTCGCCGTGAATGGTTCGATCGCGACCAGCACGCCCACCGTGCAAACGGGTGCGACCTTCACCGGCACGAGCACCAGCGGCCCACTGACGATCAACGCCGGCGGCACGCACTCGCCCGGCAATGCTGTGGGTCTGGCAACCGTCAACGGCAACTATGTCGAAAACGGCGCGCTCAATATTCAGATTGGATCGCCGGCAGGAAGCACGGCGGGAACTGACTACGATCAGGTCCGCATTCTCTCGAGCGGCAGCGTTGCCATCGGAGCCGCTGCGGTGCTGAACGTTACCTACACCGGCGCAGCGGGAACCTTTGCTCCACTGGCCGGCACGACGTACACGATCATCGATAACGACGGCACGGCTGCTGCCGACACGACCGGCACGTTCCTCGGCCTGGCCGAGGGAGCCATCATCACCGTCGATGGCAAGCCGCTCCGTTTGCAATACCACGGCGGCGATGGCAACAACGTGGTCCTCGTAGCCGTGCCAACGATTTTGTATGTCAACGATCAATTCGTCTCTGGAACGGTCGACGGCGACTTGGAAACGGCCGGCACGCAAACGGCAACGGTTGGCGTGGACGCGTTTGCCTCGATCGCCGCGGCGCTTGCAGCCAACGTCGGCTTTACAGGCACCATCGTGGTTAACGGCGGCGTGTATGCTTCGGCGCTACTGGCTGGCGGTGGCAATGTGACATTGCGGTTGGTGCAGGATCTGGTGACCGGCGGGGCTGATTTGAATGTGCAGTTCAACGACCTCTCGGGCGATGCCGGCGATGCGATCGTGACGCGGTTCAACAACGCCGCGAATGCAAATCTGATTGTCGCGCAAGGAACCTTCAACGGAGTGATCTCGGGCACGGGAAGCGTGACGAAGACGACGGCGGGGGTTTTGGATTTGCTCGGAGTGAATACGTATACCGGCGCGACGACGGTGAGTGGTGGCACGCTGCGTGTGACCGGGTCGAACATTCCGAGCGCGACGACGGTGCAGACTGGTGCGATTCTCACGGGCGCGGGGACGACTGGGCCGGTGACGGTGAATGCGGGCGGCGTGCATCAGCCTGGCGTGGGCACAGCCGTTGGGTTTGGGAATGTGCAGGGGAATTACGTGCAGAACGGTGGGCTGACGATTGAGATCAGCTCGATTGCGGGGACGACGGCGGGGACGGATTTTGATCAGCTGCGGATTACGGGCAGCGGCAGCTTGACCATTGGCGCAACAGGCACGCTGACGGTGAACTACACCGGCGCGGCAGGAACATTCAATCCGACGGTGGGTTCGATTTATCGAATCATCGACAACGACGGTTCGGCTGCAGCCGACACGACGGGGACGTTTACTGGTCTCGCTGAAGGGGCCACTGTGACCGTTGATGGGCGGCCGATGCAGATTCAATATCATGCGGGCGATGGCAACGACGTGGTGCTCGTTGCACTCGCGCCGGTGGCGGCATTGTATGTCGACGATGACTTCCCGGCGTCGGGGGTGGTTGATGGTGATCGCGAGACTCCCGGCGTGCAGTCGGCGACGATGGGGGTGAATGCGTTTCAGTCGTTGGCAGCATTGTTTACGGCGCTGCCGAGTTACAGCGGTGTGATCATTGTGAATGGTGGTGACTATTCGGCGACTCCTGCGGCGCTGGCCGGTGGTGGCGATGTGACGCTGCGACTTGTGCAGGATCTGACGTTGAATGAGCTCAACGTGACGCTGGGCGCGCTGACAGGTAGCGCCGGTGATCAGATCGTGACGCGGTTCTTTAACTCGGCGAATGCGAATTTGATTTTGACGAGTGGGTCGTTCCCGGGCGTGATCAGCGGCACGGGCAACGTGGTGAAGAGTGGCACCGGCGCGGTGACGCTCAGCGGCACGAATACGTTCAGCGGTTTGACCGATGTGCAGGCCGGGACGCTGCAGATTTCGAATGCGAGCGCGCTCGGTACGACGGCGGGCGCGACGCAGGTGGCGAGTAATGCGCAGTTGCAACTCAATGCCGTGACGGTGACGGGCGAGACGATCACGATCAATGGTACGGGTGGCACGAACAGTCAGGGCGCGCTGCACGGCTTTGCGGGCTCGAGCACTTGGGCTGGCCCGGTGATCGTCGGCAACGCGGCGACCAACAATCGCGTGGGCGCGGCGAACACCGCGACGCTGACGTTGAGTGGTGCGATCAGCGGTGGACAAGCCGGCGCGATGGGTGGTCTGACGGTGCGCAGCGACACGACGGGTGTCGTCGTGGTCAGCGGCGGCGCGAACACGTATCTCGGCGATACGACGGTGGTGGTTGGTACGCTGCGACTTGCCGGTGGCGCCGATCGGTTGCCGGTGGGAACGAAGCTGGCCCTTGGCAACAACGCGAGTGTTTCGCCGGCGATTGTCGATCTCAACGGTCAGAATCAAACGGTGGCCGGGTTGTACTCGGTGACGGGTGCGAACGTGACGATGCAGGTTACGAGCACGCTGGCGGCGACGCTGACGGTGAACCTGGCGAGCGGCACCGACATCTACACGGGCGTGATCAGCGGCGCGGTGAGCTTGACGAAGAGTGGCGCGGGAACGCTGTCGCTGGCTGGCGCCACGGCGAACACGCAGACGGGCACCACGACGGTTTCGGCCGGCGTGCTGAATCTGAACAAGACGGCGGGCGTGAATGCGATTCCGGGTCAGCTCGATATCAACGGCGGCGCGGTGACGTTTAGTGCGAACAATCAGATCGCCGATACGGCGAGTGTGAATGTGAGTGGCGCGGCGAGCGTGTTCAACGGCACGTCGTTCAACACCGGCACGCTGCCGAATATTCAAGAGACGTTTGCCAACCTGACGATGACCGGCGGTTCGTTCTCGACCGGCGCGAATTCGAATTGGAACATCACCGGCACCGGCACGTTCACCGGCGGCGCGGGGAACACGATCTTCCTCGCCAACAGCAGCACGACGATTGCGTTCGGCAACCTGGTGCTGACGAACATGAACGCTTCGCCCGGTTCGACGCCGCAGGCGAACAACAGCTTTGCGATCTACGGCGCGAGCCCGACGATCGGCACGGCTACCGTTGGTTCGCTCACGCTCAACGACAGCGTGCTCAACCTGCGAAAGAGCCTCACGGCGGGCGATGCTGGTTCGCGACTGGTGCTCAACGGCAACGTGACGTCGACCGGTACGTCGTCAATTATTGTCGAAACGGTCAGCGGTACGATCGGCGCGAGCAACGTCGAACTGAGCGGTACTGCCGGCGCGGCGAATCGTTCGTTCAATGTCACGGGGACGCTGACCGTGAGCGCGCCGATTGTGAATGGGGCGGCGACTCCGGGTTCGTTGACGAAGACCGGTGCGGGAACGCTGGTGCAGAGCGGCGTGAATACTTACAGCGGCACGACGAATGCCAACGCGGGGGTGTTGCAGCTCAGCGGTGGTGCTGCGGTGTTTGATACTGCTGGTGCGGTGAATGTGGGACTTGGCGGCACCGTGCAGCTGCTCGCGAATGAGACGGTGTCGAGTTATGCGGGTGCGGGTGACAATGTTGGCACGAATGATTCGACGTTGGCGCTTGGCGCGTTCACGCTGACGACGACGGCTGGCGCGGCGATTGCCAATGTGACGACGAGTGGTGGTTCGATTGTCGCCGGCACGAGCATCACGGATGCGGATGATGATAATAATGTGACGGGCACGAGCATCGTGCTGCAAGCCGCGACCGGTGTGGGAACGAGCGCGGATCCGATTGAGACGACGCTGGCGAATGTCGAAGCCGCCGGCGGCAGCGGTGGGGTGTTTTTGGCGAACACTGGCAACTTGATCATCGGTGGCGTGAGCGCGCTGGTGGGTGTGAGCGCGACGGCCAGCGATGTGAATGTGAGTGCGACCGGCAGTCTGACCGTGAACGAAACGGTGAGCACCACGACAAGCGGCAACGTGACGTTGTCGACCATCGATGCGGCGGGTGTGGGGCAAGACATTGTGCTGACGGCAGCTGTGAATGTGAATTCGGCTGGCGCGATCACGCTGAATGCGGGTGATAACGCGACGCTGAATGGCAATCTGGTGAGCGCGACCACGACGACGGTGAACATCGACGTCGGTGCTGCGGACGCCGGAGTCGGTGGTGTGTTCGCGCTGACGGGAACCATCACGGCGCCGAGTGGAGCCGTGCTCAATGGCAACGGCGACAACGATACGTTTAATCTCGCGCCGCAAGCGAATGCTGCAGTGACGGTGAATGGTCTCGCGCCGCACATGACGCTGACGGGCGATATTCTGAATCTCGATCTGTCGGCGACGACGAGCCGGCAGCTGACGCTCGGCAGCATCGGCAGCGGCGTGTGGACGCTGAATTCGCCGCTGAAGAGTGTGACGTACACGAGCATCGAAGAGATGAACGCCAACGCGCCGTTCCATCTGTCGCTCGATGCGAACCTGGCAGCGTGGGGCAACACCGGCGTGCCCGATCTGATCACGGTGCGCCGCAACGGCGCGAACCTGGTGGTCGAGCGGACGGGCTCGGCAGCAGTGCCGGACAACGACGACGTCGGTGTGATCTTCCAAGGCGCCAGCGCGCAGATTCAGTCGTTCACTTATCTCGGTTCGAGCGACGATGACACGCTGACCGTGAGCGACGTGGGCGGCTTGCCGACGTTCGCCGGCAGCGCGCCGAGCATTCCTGATAACTTGAATCTCGCGGGAGTCGGCTCGGTGTTGCTCGATGGCAACGGCGGTGCTGACAAGTTGCTCTTCAATCTGACCGGCGCGAATGCGGCGCTGTCGTATGCGATCGGCAACGGCACTGGCGCGACTGGCAACGAAGGCGAAGTGCTGGTGGCTTCCGGCGCGGCTTCACTGCAAGCCTACTTCGTGCGGACGGAATCTGCCGAGCGAACCGGCACGGGCGCGACTCCTGGCGCGCTGCAGATCATCGGCGATTCGGCCGCGAATGTGATCGGCATCAACGGCAGCGGCGCGAACACCATCGTGAGCGCCACCGGCTACACGCCGCTCACGTTCAGCGGCAATAACTTCGGTTCGATTGCGATCGACGGCTTGGCGAATGCCGACACGATTGACCTCGCGAGCTTCGGCAGCGGTCAGACGAACAACCCGAGCGTGACTCTCATCGGCAACACGGGCAACGACACGATTCGCGTCTTCAGCACGAGTGGCAACACGGGCACGGTGACGCTGATCGGCGGCACGGGCAACGATTCGTTCGTGCTGCAGAGCGCCGCCGGCGGTCCCGATGACGACATCGTCGGGCCGGTCATCGTCGATGGCACCGATGGTTCGCTCGCCGCGAACAACGACACGCTGACGATCATCGATACTGCCGACGCGACGGGCGACACGGTCTTCATCAACGCGGTGAATCCAACCGCATCGGCTGATTATCGCATCGAAGGTGTGAACGCAGCCGCGGGCGACGATGTGATCTTCCGCAACATCGACACGCTGAATTACACGGGCACGACCGGCAACGACACGATCGACGCGCAGTTCGTGAACACGAATCCGGCGCACGATCTGTCGATCGTTTCGCTCAGTGGTTGGCTTGGCGCCGATCAGTTCCTGCTGTTCACTTCCGATCAACAGGGCGGCACCGGCCCGACGCCGACCGCGACGGCGAGCAGCGTTTCGACGATCGCGCTCTATGGCGACGCGCCGGGGAATCCGAATGCCGGCGACGGCAACGATGTGTTCGGCGCGACTGCGCCGGGCATCGTCGGCACCGGCTCTGGCAACGCAGGACTCACGGTTGCCGATAGCGTGCGCGGCATTCGTCCGAGCGCGAGCACGGCGATCACGATCGACGGCGGTCAACCGACCGCGCCGGTCGGCACGATCGGCGACAGCGTGGGCGATGTGCTCAATCTCGATCTCAGCGGCGTGCCGCTCGGTTCGTCGTTCGTCCTCGCAACCTTGTCGGGCGTGATCGCGAGCCCCGGCTTGCAACCGCTGAATTACACGCAGATCGAAGACCTCAACTTCATCACCAATCATCAGCTGCTGAACCTGCAACTCGGCGACACGCTGGTGCGTGGTTCGAGCGGGCCCGACACGATCATTTTCTCGCTGAACCCGTCGCCGACGCAGCCGAACGGCGTGCGCGTGCGCTTGAACACGACGTTCGTCGACTTCCCGATGAACGGCAAAACGCTGACGTACGCCGGCGATGCGAACGATTATGTGACGCACTCGAACGTCACGTTCCCGATGGAGATCCACGGCGAAAATGGCGACGATTACATCTCGGGCGGCATGGGGAACGACTTCATCGTCGGCGGCCTCGGTAACGATCAGATCAACGCCAGCGGCGGCGACAACATCGTCATCGGCGATGAAGAACTCACCGGCACGTTGCCCCTCGCGCAAGATTCCGCAATCGGCGGCAACGACATTCTCAGCGCGCTCGGCGGCAACGATGTCTTCTACGGTGGCGGCGGCAACGACCAGGTGAGCGCCGGCGGCGGCAACGATTATGTCTACGGCGGCGAGGGTGACGACACTGTCGACGGCAGCACCGGCGACGACCGCCTCTACGGCGGTGGCGGCAACGACATACTGAGCGGCGCGGTCGGCAACGACTTGCTCAGCGGCGGCGAAGGGAACGACCTGCTGATCGGCGGCGACGGCAACGACGTGCTGATTGGCGGCGGCGGTGCCGACAACATGAACGGCAACGCCGGCGACGACCTCTTGATCAGCGGCCGCCTCGCCAACGAATCGAGCAGCTGGACATCGCAGGCCGTGAACGCAACCTTCGGCGCCGCGCTCTACAGCCGTTCGACCGACAACGACGCCGCGCTGCTGATCCTGCTCAATCAGTGGTCATCCACCAACGACCGCAGCAGCCTGGCCGCGATCACCAGCGACGCGATCTTCGACCAGGTCTGGGGCTACACCGGCAACGACGACTTCAGCGTCTCAGCGGGAGAAGCCCAAGACTTCAATGGCAACGGAATGGGCAGCGATGAGTTGTTCTAAACGATCGGTCGCTCTGAACCGCAAAGGCTGTTAGCAATTCAGCCCCTCACCCCAACCCTCTCCCCGGAGTACCGAGGAGAGGGAGTGAGGAGTTGGTGTTACTTCAGCTCTTTGATCTTGATGTTCTTGAACGACACTTTCGCGCCGTGGCCGCAGAAGCAGATGTAGCCCTTTTCGCGTTCCAGGCCGGGGTGCTTGTTGCCGTCGAGCGTCTTCGGCGTACTGGCCTTTTCGATGTCGGCGTCGACGATCGTTTCGCCGTTGAGCACGATCTTGACTTGCTTCCCCTTCACGGTGATTTCCTGCGTGTTCCATTCACCGACCGGCTTTTGATGGCCTCGCTTGCTCGGCACGACACCATAAACTGAGCCGTGGTACTGATACTCCTTGAGGTTCTTGTACTGCGCCGCGGTATCGTCGAGCACTTGCAACTCCATGCCGACGTACGCTGGATCGCCGCCGATCGGCGTGCGAATGCCGATGCCGTTGTTTGCGCCGGGGGTCAGCTGAAATTCCAGACGCAGCACGAAGTCGCCGTATTCTTTGTCGGTGTAGAGGAAGCCGCCCTTCTTCGGGTCGCACACAATCGCGCCGTCTTCGACCAGGTAGCCAGTCACCGCGCCCTGCCAACCGGTGAGGGTCTTGCCATCGAACAAGCTCGTAAAGCCTTCGTCATCGGCAGACCAGGCAAACGAAGTGACGAACAGAGCAACCGCGAGAGCCGAAGCGGCGAACAACGAGCGCGTGAATCGCATGACGATTTCCTTTTTCAATGGCGGGATGAACTCTAGCAGAGCGTGCATTGTAGCCAGGAGAGAGTCGCGTTTCACTCGGTGAAAGGCGACTATCAAAATCGATCAGGCGATAGCAGCTTCAGGTCGACACAGGGCTTTGTTCCCTCGATTACTTCAGCGACCAACCGGCCCGTGATGGGCGCGAGGCTGAGGCCCATCATGGCGTGGCCTGTCGCGACAATCAGGTTGCTCTGCTTCGCCGTTCGGCCGATGTAGGGCAAACCATCGGGGGAGCAAGGCCGCAGGCCGCACCAGGGTTTGATGTCGGCGAAATCACTCTCGGCGAACTCGGGAAAGAAAGTAGTCGCGCCGCGAATCACACCTTTCACGCGGCGAGGGTCGATCGTTTCATTCAGGCCGCTCATTTCCATCGTGCCGCCGAAACGGAGCGAGTTTCCCATCGGCGTTACGGCGAGGCGGGCTTCGGTGCAAATGGAACAAAGCTGCGGCAGCTGTTTCGGATTCGGCAGCGTGAGGCTGTAGCCCTTGCCGGGTTGCAGCGGAATCTTCAAGCCGAGCTCGCGCGCGACCAGCGGCGACCAGGAACCGCCGGCGATCACGATTTCGTCGGCGGTGAATTCGCCCTGCGAAGTTTTCACCGCGGCGATTCGGTTTCCTTTGCGCACGAAGCTGGTAACCTCGGCACTGAATTTCAGTAAGCCGCCGCGCGCGCGAACTCGCTGCTGCAGGAACTGCATGAACAGCCAGGGCGAGAGATGTGCATCGCGTGGGAAATAAACCGAACCACAGACATTCATCTTGATGGCTGGATCGAGCGCCGCCGTTCCAGCTGCATCATGCACTTCGGCGGGAATGCCCAGCGCGCGGGCCTGTTCGGCGACGTGGGCTTCTTCATCGAGCGTCTTCTGCTGCTGACAGAGCATGAGCAGACCGCGGCGAACCAGGCCGAATTCGTTGGCGTCGCCGGCGAGTTCATCGAAGCGGGCGCGACTAGCGAAGCCAAGGTCGCGCAGAATCGGGCTCGCTTTGGCCACTCGCGCCGCTGTGGCACTTCGCCAGAACTGCATTCCCCAGGTCAACAATTCCCAAGACAGTCGCGGCTTGATGTAGAACGGCGATTCGGGGTTCCACATCCACTTCAAACCGAGCGCGACCATGCCCGGCGCCGCGAGTGGAATGAAATGGCTCGGCACGACCATGCCGGCGTTGCCGTACGAACAACCATCACGCTCTTCGGGTTGGCGCTCGAGGACGGTTACTTCGTGACCGGCGGCAGTGCAGGCTTCGGCGACTGAAAGGCCGATCACGCCGCCGCCGATGATGAGGATGTGCTTACTCACAGTCGCCTTTCGCTCCGCGAAAGGACGCGTCTTCAAGCGGTGGCAAAATGTTCGACGTCGATATCATGGAGACTCTCTAAGACGCGTTCTTTCACGGAGTGAAAGACGACTATCTGATCCCCCAGCAAAACGGGTCGTTTTCATCGAGCAGCAGCTTGTTCTCACCGGTGATGTAAGCTCGGCCGGTGATTGTCGGGATGATCTTCCCCGCGGCGCGATCTAGCCAGCGAAAGGTGCCGGTGAATGTCGTGCCGATGATACTCTCTTGCACCCACTCTTCCCCTTCGGCGAGTTTGCCATCGGCGGCGAGGCAGGCGAGCTTGGCACTTGTGCCAGTGCCGCAGGGAGAGCGATCGTACGCACCGCCAGGGCAGAGGACGAAATTGCGGCTGTGGCTGCCGGGATTTTGAGGTGGGCCGAAGAGTTCGATGTGATCGACGCTTTGATGCTCACGATTCAAACGGTGGCGAATGCCGTTCGCAAAACCCGAGAGGATGTTTGTAATTCTGTGATCGAGAGGTAAATCCGGGTGTGGCGGTAGTTGAGTCAAGTAAAACCAATTTCCGCCCCAGGCAATGTCACCCTTCACCGGTAACATGCTCGGATTCCAGTCAACCAGTTCAATTCCCTTCTTCTCCCGCCAGCTCGGCACGTTCTCGACACTCACTCGCCCATCGTCATGCAACGTCGTGGTCACCACGCCCACCGGTGTTTCGATGCGATGCACTCCGGGTTGTAGCAAGCCTTGGTAAGCGAGCGTTTGCACCAGTCCCATCGTGCCGTGGCCGCACATGCCGAGGTAGCCGACGTTGTTGAAGAAGATCACGCCGGCGATGCAAGTGGGATCGATTGGTTGTACGAGCAAGCCGCCGACGATCACATCGCTGCCGCGCGGCTCGTTGACGATGGCAGAGCGGAAGCGATCGTGCTGGTTTTTGAAAATCTCGACGCGCTCGGCGAGTGGACCGTTGCCGAGATCAGGGCCGCCGACGATGACGATCCGCGTGGGCTCGCCGGCGGTGTGGGAATCGATGACATGGATTTCACGCATGGCGAGTTACTTCAACTTCGGCCGGGCTGCGATTCCCTTGTGAATAATCTCGAGCACGCGCTCACGCTCTTGTCCCACGAGCGGCAACCGCGGCTCGCGCACCCATTCGGCGCCGAGGCCGGTCTCTTGCACCGCGAGCTTGATGTACTGGACAAACTTGAGATGCGTGTCGAGCTTCAGCAGCGGATAGAACCATTGATACATCGCGCGGGCTTCGTGCCATTTATTCGCGCGGGTTAGTTCCCAGAAGTATTGATTCTCGTTTGGAAACGCGATGCCGCTGCCAGCGACCCAGCCGTCGATGCCGAGAACGGCGGACTCGAGCACGAGATCGTCGACACCAGTGAAGATCGCAAAACGATCGCCGCATTCGATACGCAGTTCTGTCACGCGACGAGTGTTGGCCGAACTCTCTTTGAGCGCAACCAGATTCGGCACATCGGCCAGCTCGGCAAATTGCCGCGGCGTGACATCGGTGTAGTAGCCGACCGGATTGTTGTAGAGCATCCAGGGCAGCTTGGTGGCCGCCGCCACACGGCGGAAGTGGTTCATCACTTCGGGTTCGTCGGCTTTGTAGACCATGGCGGGCATCACCATGAAGCCGTTCGCGCCGAGGGCTTCGCAGTCCTTCACATATCGGCAAGCCGCGTTGGTACTCGTCTCGGCGACGCCGCTGAGGACCGGGATTTTTTTGCCCGCGACTTGCACGGCTAGATCGACAACGCGACGTTTCTCTTCGGCGTCGAGCGTTTGATTTTCGCCGAGTGAACCGCACACGATCAGGCCCTGAATGCCCGATGCGACGAGGGCTTCGATGTGCCGAGCCGTCCCCTCGAGATCGAGAGACAAGTCCTGGCGGAACTGTGTGGTGATGGCTGGAAAAACGCCCGTGAAGGGATGCTTCGTCATCGCTGAGCCTCGGTGAAGATTTAAGAGAGGCTCATTTTAGCGGCGTGGCGAGCGCGAGATAAGTGCCGAGTTCGTGAGCGATCGCGCGGCGTCACGGGCCGCCGCGCAAACACATTCCGATAACAGCAGTGCAGAACTTACAGCTTCTTCCCGAGCGCCGTGGCCACGGCCCGGCACTTCGTCATCGTCTCTTCGAACTGCGGGAAGTTGAGCGATTGGTAACCGTCGCTCAGGGCTTTTTCCGGATCGGGATGCACTTCCAGGATGAGACCATCGGCACCCGCGGCGACGGCGGCAGCGGCCATATCGGGAACGAGGTAGGTGTGCCCCGTGCCGTGGCTGGGGTCGATGACGACGGGCAGGTGCGTCTTGTGATGCAGGTACGGCACCGAAGCGAGCGGCAGCGTGAACCGCGTGTGGGCTTCGAAGGTGCGGATGCCGCGTTCGCACAGCATCACGTTTGGGTTGCCTTCGTTGAGAATGTATTCCGCCGCGAGGAGCAACTCTTCCATCGTGGCCGAAGGGCCTCGCTTCAGCAGCACGGCGCGGTCGGTCTTGCCGACGGCTTCGAGCAGGCGGTAGTTCTGCATGTTGCGAGCGCCGACTTGTAGCACGTCGGCGTAGGCGGCGACCAGCGGCACTTCTTCGGTCGACATCACTTCGGTGACGATGGCCAGCCCCGTTTGTTCGCGAGCGAGGGCCAGCAACTTCAAGCCTTCTTCCTTCATCCCTTGGAACGCGTACGGGCTGGTCCGTGGCTTGAACGCACCACCGCGTAGTGCCGTGGCTCCGGCCTTTTTCACCGCATGAGCACAAGCCAGGATTTGATCTTTGCTTTCGACCGAGCAAGGCCCGGCCATGATGCCGATCGAACCGGCGCCGACCTTCAGGTCGCGGACAACAACCTGCGTTGGCTCTTTCTTCACTTCGCGGCTGGCCACTTTGTAAGGGGCCAGAATCGGCATGACCGATTCCACACCCGGGCCACTCGCCAGGGCTTCCTTCGTTTCCGATCGCTTTTCGCCGATGGCGGCGATGACGGTCCGCTCCGTTCCTTGAATCGGATGAGCCTTCAAGCCGAAGGCTTCGACCCGCTCGATCATGTGTTTGATTTGTTCGGGGGTGGCCCCTTGTTCCATGACGATGATCATTGAAAACAGCTCCGGCAGAGAAGGAATGTGATACGGGTTTAAGTCGGGAAGTTGTTCGGGCAAAGTACGATTTCGCGTGCGAGCGACGACGGCGTTCATGGCGGTTCTCCAGCCGGCTTTCAGGTTTGCACCCAAAGTTCCAACCGGAAAATACCGCCGCGGCCAACAAAAAAAGCCCCGAGCGACCAGTTGGTCCCTCAGGGCTTTGGATTGTTGTGCTGTGGTTACGAGCGACTACGCAATCTCCGCGGCCCCGGGGATGAACCCGGTAAAATAAAACCGCCAGCGATAATTGCGCACCAATTTGCTCATGCCGGTGATTATCGTTCGCTGGGCCGGTTTTTCAAGAGGCGTTTTTCTCCTTTGCGGTGAAATTTCTGAGCACCCTTGATTTTGGTTAAGGTTTGCTGCCAGCACGCAACAGACCGCCGCAGCGAGATTAACATGGAGATGCCTGCTCGCTTCCCGCCTTCGCCGAGGACCCCGCCGTGCGCATCACTGCTCGTTTTCTGTCTCTGCTGCTGATCGTTGCCGCTGCTGGCGTGTCGCACGCTCAACAAGTCGAGACCTTTGTTCCCGGCCAGACTTACTATGGCAAGGACAAGCACATCGAATATCTCGCCGGCGATCTGCCGTTCATTCTCTCGGCCCCGCATGGTGGCCGCGAAAAGCCCGACGATATTCCCGATCGCAAGGAAGGAACGTTTGCCTTCGACATCGGCACGCAGGAATTGGCTCGCGCGATTCATGCTGAGATTTTCAAGCAGACCGGTCACTATCCGCATGTGATCATCTGTCGCATCACGCGGCGGAAGATTGATTGCAATCGCGAAATCGTCGAAGCCTGCGCCGGCAACAAAGAAGCCGAAGTCGTCTGGCATGACTGGCATCGCTTCATCGGTGCTGCTCGCGAACAAGTGCTGAAGAGTCGCGGCCGCGGGCTCTACATCGATCTGCATGGCCATGGTCACAAGGTCGGCCAGCTCGAGATGGGCTATCTCCACTCGGCCGAGGATTATCAAGTCGCCGACAAAGAGCTGAACGGCGCGCAGTTTCTCGCGGCGAGCAGTTTGCAAGGACTCATCGCGCTGAACCGCCGGCCGTATTCCGAACTGATCCGCGGCGACTTCGCCCTCGGCACGCTGCTGGCCGAGCGCGGTTTTCCCGCCACCCCGAGCAAGCAACGCCCCGAACCGACCACGCCGTACTTTCGCGGCGGCTACAACACCAGTCGCTACGGTCACGATGGCGGCCCGATTGCCGGCTTGCAGATCGAAACCAACAGCCGCGGCGTGCGCGACAACGATGTCTCGCGAGCCAAGTTTGCCAAGGGAATGTACGAGTCGCTACAGATCTTTTTCGAAGCCCAGTTCAACATGCCCCTGTCGCCGCCAGCGGCTGCGAAAAGTGCAACGCAAACTTCGGTCGCTCAACCATGCTGCGCAGTGCAAACGCAATGTGCTCGCCGCTTTCGCTGCCGGCCGCGGCGCTGCCGATAGTCGCCGACATTGTCGTCGTTTTCTCCGAAAACGATGGGTTGAGGCTGACCTGAAGCGTGCAAAGGAACGAGCTCTGCGAAGTTCCGGGTTTGGCGAACAGAATCTAGCGTTCGCTGTCGCTTCGAACGTTGATTGTGCGCTGCAAGCTCTACTCGCCGAAGTGCCGAAAGTCGCGGAGCTCTTTCGGCGGCGCGCGGTTGGTTTACCTCAGCCCATCGTTCACAGAGTGAACGACGACAATGGCGAACTACTTCCGCTTCAGCAGCGCACTCGGTAGCGATGTTTCGCGGCGGTGGAAGTGATGGCAGAGGGCGATCGCCAGCGCATCGGCGACATCGGGCGGTTCTGGCGCCTTGGCTAGCTGAAAGGGCTGCACCACGGCTTGCTGCACCTGGCTCTTCGGAGCTCTACCGTTGCCGGTTAGCATCTTCTTAATCTTCGTTGCCGCGTAACTTTGCACTTCGATGCCCGCCAGCTGTGCGGCCAGCACAATCACGCCGCGGGCATGGCCCATCAGAATGGCCGTCGTCGGCCGCTCGTAGTGCGAATAGAGTTGCTCGAGGGCCATCACGTTTGGCTTGAGCTCGGCGACGACGTCGCGCACACCTTCGTGAATCTCCTGCAGCCGGGCCGCAAGACTTCCCTTCGTCTTGCCGCGGACGACACCCGCTTCGACCAACTTCACTTGTTGGCCAAAGCTTTCGATCACGGCGTAGCCAGTGATGTTAAGGCCCGGATCAATGCCGACGATGCGAAGCGGTGTGAGTTTGCTCATGCTGGCTCCGGTCCACTTCCCTTAAATCCATTTCGCCAGCGAAGGTACAACACTTGTGCGCGCTTTTTGCAATTTGCTCAAAGCCTACACAGCACAAACCTTACGCACAAAATCGACTGTTTTACCTCGGTTGTTTCACAACACTTCACAATAAGTCTGTTTTTACCTGCTGCGCATTTTGGCATTCGCGGAACTCACTAGCAGGCCATCACTTGGCGTGATCGACTTGGCTGTAACCCTTATGCTCCGCGAATTGCCCACAACAACGAAATAACGCTCGCACAACACCGCTCCACCCACGATCACCTTCGCAGCCGAATCAAACTCTTTCGGCGCGCACCGCGTCTCTAGCTTTTACGACAACCAACTTGCCAAGGAACACGGCGGACCGCGGTGCTAGTGATATTGTACATTGGTACACTAATTTGTCCAGTGGTAATTTTCGTATGCGCGATTGGACTCCGCGATCTGAATTCTGGCGAATTCAGCTACTGGGAGCGTTACGCACCGCCGATGCGCCATTCAGTGGGGCCGCCCTTTTTGTCTTCCAGCGTGATCCCTGCTTCGGCGAGCTTGTTGCGAATGAGGTCGCCGGTGGCGAAATCTTTGTTTGCGCGAGCGTTGGCCCGCAGCTCGATCAGCAGCGGCATGACCTTTTCGGCCACGCCATCGCCGCCGCCACCACGCTTCGGTTGTACGGTCTTGAAGACACCGAGGATGGCGGTCAGCTCGCGAAGGATGCGAGTTCCCTTCACCAATGTTTGCACATCGGCATCGGCAAAAACTTCCGGGCCGGGCGCCGTCGCGGCAAAGCGGTCGAGATTCTTCTGGTCGGCAAACTTGTTGAGTTCGCGGAGCATGTCGAACAACTCAGCAATCGCGCCGCCGGTGTTGAAATCGTCGTCCATCTTGTCGAGGAAATTCTTCCGCTGCTCGGCGAGCGTCTTCAGCAGCGGCACGCTCGTATCGATCTCGTCGCCTTCCTTGCGTGTGGCGGCGAACGGCAGATTGAAGTAGCGCTGCTTCGTGACTTTTTGAAAGCGTTCGAAGAAGCGATAGAAACCTTCGAGCGACTTCGCGGTTTCGGCCAGCGGCTCTTCGCCGAACATGACTGTGCTGCGGTAATGCGTGCTGAGGAGGAAAAAGCGAATCCGTTCACCGCCGAGGCGGGCAATGTCGTCGGCCAGGCCGCCGGCGCCCTTCGAACGACTCACCTTGCCGCCATCGTCAGCCGCTTCGGCAGCGCGTTCGCCCTTGCCGCCGATCTTTCCCGCCGACGCTGCCTTCCGCAGCAGGCCGTTGTGCATCCAGTACTTCACCATCGGCTTCCCGTGGCAGCATTGGCTTTGGGCCAGTTCGTTTTCGTGATGCGGAAACTTCAGATCGAGGCCGCCGCCGTGAATGTCAAACGTCTCGCCGAGAATGGCTTTGCACATGGCCGAGCACTCGATATGCCAGCCCGGCCGACCCTTGCCCCACGGGCTGTCCCACGCTGGTTCGCCTGGCTTGGCGCTCTTCCACAAGGCAAAGTCGCCGGGGTTGCGTTTCTTACCGGCATGGCCGCCACCTTCGCCCTGCTGATCATCGATACTTCGGTTGTTCAGCTTGCCGTAGTTCGGATCCTTCGCGACATCAAACAGCACGTCGCCGTCGCTCTCGTAGGCAAAGCCCTTCTTGATGAGCGACTGATTGAAGTCGATGATCCCCTGCATGTGCTCGGTCGCCTTCGGCATGATGTCGATCTGATCGACGCCGAGGCCCGCGAGGTTGTTCAGATAGTCGATGACCATCTCATCGGCGATCTGGGCCATCGGAATGCCCCGCTCATGCTGCTGCTGGATCAGTTTGTCGTCGACATCGGTGATATTCACCACCCAAGTCACGATGTAGCCGTTGTAGTTGAGATAGCGTTTGATCGTGTCAAAAATCACCGGCCCGACCATGTGGCCGATGTGACTCTCCTTGTAAACCGTCGGCCCGCACAGATAGATGCCGACGCGGCCCGGCTTGACGGTTTCGAAGACTTCTTTGTTCTGAGTCAGAGTGTTGTAGACGCGGATTGTCATGATTGCAGATTTCAGATCGAAGATTGCAGATTGAGAATTTGAATTTGAATTTGAATTTGAATTGATTACTCCCTCTCCTCGGTACTCCGGGGAGAGGGTTGAAGCTTAATCGAGTTATACGGTTTCGACTTCGCGACCACCGGCCTTGTGCCGGTGGGGCGATCACTGGCCAGCTACGTCGCCAAAACCCTGTTCTCGCGACCACGGGGCTAGCCCCCGTGGAGCGCTCACTGAACGGCTGGGAAGCTGAGCAGTGATGGCCCCATCGGCACAAGGCCGATGGTCGCCGGAAAAATCAGGATCGGTTTTGGTAGCCGACTAGTGAGTGCTCCACTGGGGCGAGCCCAGTGGTCGCAGGATGTTTTCATTCCTTGGTTAGGTTGTTGGTACCAGCAAACAAACACACTCCGCACTGATCGCCTCTTCGCGGCCGATCGGGCCGACGCTTTCGCCAGTCTTCGCTTTCACGCCGACCTGATCGATCGTGACGGACAAGATCTCGGCGATGCGCGCGCGAATGGCTTCGCGGTGCGGCAGGATTTTGGGTTTCTGGGCAAAGACCACGCAGTCGAGATTGCCGATGCGGTAGCCAGCCGATTGCACGCGCTCGTGCGCCAGGCGGAGCATGTCGGCAGAGTCGCGGCCTTTGTTTTCCGCGGCCGTATCGGGAAAAAATTCGCCGATATCGCCGAGGCAGGCAGCGCCGAGAATCGCATCGGTGATGGCATGCAGCAGCGCATCGGCATCGCTATGGCCAATCAGGTGGCGGTCGTGAGGAATCGCAATTCCTCCGAGCCGCAACGGGCCACCCTCGCCCAGTCGATGCGTATCGTGCCCCAAGCCCACGCGCATGCTACGGAAATCCTTCTCCGGAGTTTTTCGATGTGATCTAACAAGGCTTGCCGATAGAACACAGGCAAGCTGCACAAATTACGCGGCCGATTATATCGGGAGGGGGGAAAAACGACAATGCGAACGCGATGCGGTGCCCAGACTCCGAAATCGCCGCCCTTCTATTAGAATAGAGCGTCCCTTTCTCGCCTCCCTGGAGCCCGCCGATGACACTGCATGTCTTGCCGTCTGAAACTGCGCTCGCCAGTCGTCGCCAGTTTTTCGCTTGGGCTGGTTTGGCCGGCGTGACGATCGCGGCGGGATCGGCTTGGGGTAAGGACGCGAGCAAACCGACCACCATCGCGCTGCTGTCGGATACGCACATCAATGCCGACAAGGCGAAAGTCATCAGCAACGTGGTCATGGCAGATCATCTGGCCAAGGCCTGGGAAGGAGTGACGGCGGCGGCCTCGCGGTTGTCGGCAGCCATCGTGCATGGCGACGTCGCTCACCTGGTGGGCGAAGCCGGCGATTATCGGCAGGTTGCGCAGCTGCTCATTCCCGCCGGCAAAGCCGTCGTGCCGCTCCATTTCATGATGGGCAATCACGATGACCGCGGCAATTTTCGCGAGGTGCTGAGAGCCGCGGCGGCTTCGCCGCTGGAGTCGCATCAAGTGGCGATCCTCGACACGCCGCAAGCCACCTGGCTGATGCTCGACTCGCTCGAGTTCACCAACAAGACGCCGGGCAAACTCGGCGAGGCTCAGCTGAAGTGGCTGACCGCGGCGCTCGACGCGAAGAAGGACAAACCGGCGATCATCTCGGTGCACCATCATCCGCAGTGGGAAACCGACAAGGTCCCCGGTATCACCGACACCAAAGAGTTCTTCGAAATCCTCACGCCGCGCAAGCACGTGAAGGCCGTCTTCTTCGGCCATACGCACAACTGGAATATCCAACAGCACGACGGGATCCACCTGGTGAACCTGCCCCCCGTCGCCTACGTCTTCAACAAAGAGAAACCCAGCGGCTGGGTCGAAGCGGCCCTCGGCGCGACAGGCATGGAACTGACGCTGCATGGCGTGGGTCCGGCGCATGAGACGCATGGGAAGAAGAAGAAACTCGAGTGGCGGGGGTAGTTCTGAGTTTGAAGTTTGATTCGCTGCCCGGCCCCTCACCCCAGCCCTCTCCCCGGAGTACCGAGGAGAGGGAGTTCGCAAATAAAATTGCATTTCCCCAGCCCCCAGTTCCTAGCCCCCAACCCCCAACCCTTAACTCCCAGCCCCTCCCCCCATGTCCTCCGATTACCACTACGACGTCCTCGTCATCGGCGCTGGTCATGCCGGCACCGAAGCGGCGATGGCCGCTGCGCGAATGGGGGCGTCGACTTGCCTGCTGACAACCAATTGCGATACCGTCGCGCAGATGAGTTGCAATCCCGCCATCGGCGGTGTCGCCAAGGGACAGATCGTCCGCGAGATCGATGCCCTCGGCGGTGTGATGGGCCGCGCGATCGATGCCACAGGCATTCAGTTTCGCTTGCTCAATCGCCGCAAAGGCCCCGCGATGCACAGCCCGCGCGCACAGGCCGATAAGAAGGGTTATCAGTTTGAAGTGAAGCGGCTGGTCGAGGAGCAAGAGAATCTGGCGCTGCGGCAGGAAGTGGTCGAGGATCTGCTGTACGAAGAAACAAGCGGCGAGGGAGAAGCTCACTTTAAGGTAGTCGGCGTGCGTGTTCGCGGCGGCGTGGAATATCGGGCTGCTGCCGTGGTGCTGACGACCGGCACGTTTCTGCAAGCCATCATGCACACCGGCGAGGTGCAAACGCCCGGCGGCCGCGCGGGAGAAGGAACGACGGCGGGAATCAGCGGCGCGCTCGCGCGACTCGGCTTTCGCGTGCAGCGGTTCAAGACCGGCACGCCTTGCCGGTTGAATGGTCGGACCATCGACTACACTCGCACCGAGTTGCAGCCCGGCGATGACGATCCGGAGCCGTTTTCGTTTTTGACCAGTGAAGACGAACGGCAGCGGATGGCTCGCGAGCAGATACCTTGCTACATCACGCACACCAACGAGCAGGTGCATGCCCTCATCCGCGCCAATTTGCATCGCGCGCCGATGTACAGCGGACAGATCAATAGTCGCGGACCGCGCTATTGCCCGAGCATCGAAGACAAGGTGGTTCGCTTCGCCGAGAAAGATGGCCATCAACTGTTCCTCGAACCCGAAGGCCGTCGCACGCACGAGGTATACGTCAACGGCATTTCGACGAGCCTGCCGCGCGACGTGCAGGATCAGATGTTGCGGATGATCCCCGGCCTCGAGCGCGTGCAGATCATGCGCTACGGCTATGCGGTGGAATACGACTATTGCCCGCCCGATCAACTTTGGCCGTGGCTCGAAACGAAGCGCGTCGCCGGTTTGTTTTTCGCCGGTCAGATCAACGGTACGACGGGCTACGAAGAAGCGGCAGGCCAAGGCTTGATCGCCGGCGCATCGGCAGCGCTGAAATTGCAAAACAAAGAACCGCTCGTGATCGGCCGTGAGCAAGCCTATCTCGGCGTGCTCACAGACGACCTCGTCACCTGCGGCGTGGATGAGCCGTATCGTATGTTCACGAGCCGCGCGGAATATCGCCTGCTGCTGCGTCACGACAACGCCGATCGGCGACTTACCGCCATCGGACGCCGCGCGGGGCTCGTCGATGATGTGCGCTGGAAGCGACTCGAGGAGAAGGAAGCCGAGATCGCGCATGCGCTCAAGGTCTTGCACTCGACGCGCGTTGGCGAAGTGTCGCTCGAACAAATGCTCAAGCGCCCGGAGGTCACTTGGAAAGAGATCGTCGAGCGATGTCCGCCACTCGCATCGATCTCGCGCGAGTCGTCGATTCAAATCGAATATGACGTGAAGTACGCCGGCTACGTCACGCGCCAGGAACAGCAAGTCGATCGGCAGAAGCGCCTCTCGGACAAGAAAATTCCCGAGCACTTCGACTACGGCATGGTCCGGCACCTTCGCACCGAAGCCCGCGAAAAGCTCCTCAAGATCCGCCCGATCACGCTCGCGCAGGCCGGCCGCATCAGCGGCATTACCCCAGCGGATCTCGCCCTCGTTCTCACCTACCTCGAAGGCAAGTCGCGCTCATAGGAAGCCCGACGCGTTAGCGAGGGAGTTGGGCACGCGGACTTATTTCGTGGCAACGTGCGGAAGCACAAAAACGGCGGTGTCACTCGCCAACCGAACTCGCGCGAGCTTCTCTTGGTGCTACCGCACGTTGCTGATAGCCAAGTTAACTCGCAGCTCTCCCTCGCTAACGCGTCGGGCTACCTTTTCAGGCTTTCGCCAGGGCGTTGAGCGGTGGGACGGCTTTGCTCTTCTTCTGCAGGTACTTTGGATCGAGTTTGCTGAGTTCTTCGGCCACAGCGTTGACCGTGTAGCGGATCTGCTCTTCCGAGTGCAAGCAGGTGATGAAGAATCGCAGGCGGGCCTTTTCTTCTTCCACGGCGGGATGCAGGATCGGCTGCACGTTGACGCCGCGCTCGAACATCGCTCGCGAGAGGATGAGCGCGTGCTGCGAGTTGCCGGTGATGACCGGCACGACGGCAGTGCCGCCTGACCAACCAGTGTTAATGCCGCGCTCTTTGGCGAGTTCCAAAAAGAGAGCCGCGTTGGCGCGAAGTTTTGTCACACGTTGCGGCTCTTTTTGCAGCAAACGCAAAGCCGCGAGCGAACCGGCCGCGGCGCTGGGTGGCAAACCGCAGCTGAAGACGAAGCCGGGAGTCGTGTACTTCATGTACTCGATCAGTTCCTTCGGGCCGGCGATGTAACCGCCGCAACTGCCGAAGGATTTGCTGAGCGTGGCCATCGAGAGATCGACGTCGCGCGGGTTGCAGCCGAAGTGTTCCGTAATGCCGCGGCCCGTCGCGCCGAGCACGCCGCTGGAGTGGGCTTCGTCGACCATGAGGAAGGCTTTGTGCTTCTTCTTCACCTCGATGAACTTCGGCAGGTCGGGGAAGTCACCGTCCATGCTGTAAGTCCCTTCGATGACCAGCAGCACCTTGCGATAGAGCGTGCGGATCTCCGAGAGAATTTCGTCGGCGGCTTGCCAATCGTTGTGCGGGAACGGGCGACGTCGCGCACCCGACATGATCGCGCCTTGAATGATGCTGTTGTGATCGAGCGAGTCGTGCAGGATCAAGTCGCCAGCGCCGAAGAGATGGCCGACCGTCGTTTCATTCGTGGCGTGTCCGCTGACGAAGCAGATCGCGTCTTCTTGATCGACGAACTTCGCAATCTCCATTTCGAGTTCGCGATGGACGGGCTTTTCGCCCGAGACCAAACGGCTCGCAGAGACGCTCGTGCCGTAGCGATCGATGGCGTCCTTGGCGGCTGCGGCGACGATCGGATCGCCCGACATGCCGAGGTAGTTGTACGTCGTGAAGCTGATCAGATCTTTGCCGTTGATCTTGGCAGTGTCGCGCGTCACGCCTTCGTGCACGCAGAAATACGGATTGCCGGCGCCGAGACTTTCGAGCCCTTCGATCAACTGCCGCAGGCGGCGATACTCGGGCATCTGCTTGAAGTCGTAGCACTCGGGACCAATTTCATCGAGCGATTTCTTGGCTTGCGTTTCAACGGCGGCCGCGGCGGGCTTGAGCGCGACCGGAACCGTGCCGATGTGTGTCTCGATCGCATCGGCGACCTGGCGAACCGTTTCGATCTCGGCGAGCACATGCTCGGGGAAGCGGCCGCCAAAGGCTTCTTCCAGCGAGTTGGCGATTTGCAGGCGTTCGAGCGAATCGAGCCCCAGATCCGTGACGATGTTGCTATCGAGCGCAACGACTTTGGCCCGCTCTTTGGCGATCGCTTTGACGTGCTCGATCACGGCTTGCACGATGAGCGGATTGGGCTGCTTGCCGTCATCAGCGGCCGCTGACGATTCCGCAGTCTCGTCTTCCTGATCGGGCGCCGTCGCCTCGACTTCTTTTTTCTCCCAGCCGAGCCATTTTTCGATGACTTGCAATTGGTCGTTCAAAAAGTCTTCGCGGCAAGCGTGGCGCTGAATCTTGCCGCTGGAGGTCTTGGGAATCGAGCCGAAGCGGACGAGGATGACCGCATCAGGAGGTAGCTCGTGCTCGGCGGTCACATCGCGGCGAATGGCGGCGACGACATCGCTCCAATCGCTGCGGCGCGTCCGTTCGACTTCGGCGACGACGATCAAGCGTTCGCGGTCATGCAGATCGACAGCAAAGGCCGCAACTTCGCCGGCGTTGATGCGTGGGCTGGCGCGTTCGACCGTTTGTTCGATGTCCTGCGGATAACGATTCACGCCGCGGACGATGATCAAGTCCTTCAACCGGCCGGTGACGAAGAGTTCGCCGTCGTGGAAGAAGCCGAGATCGCCGGTGCGGAGAAACGGGCCTTCGTTGGTGCCAGCGATGTAGGCGTGGAAGGTGGAGTGCGTGGCTTCGGGCTTGTTCCAATAGCCTTGCGCGACGCTGCCGCCTTGAACCCAGATTTCGCCGATGCGGCCGGGCGGGCATTCGTTGAGCATGTCGGCATCGACAATGGCAACGCGCTCTTCGGGCAGCACGCGGCCGCAGCCGGTGAGCTCTCGCGCGGAAGGATGCTTTTCGCTGACGGGCACGACACGGCGCTGGTCGATTTGTTTGCCGTCAAATGTCCGCAGCAGCGGCAAGCGATCTTTGTAACCGCCGGTGACGATTAGCGTGGTTTCGGCCATGCCGTAGCAAGGATAAAACGCCCGCAGATTGAAGCCATAAGGTCCAAAGCGTTCGGCAAACTTGTGCAGCGTATCGGCGCGCACCGGCTCAGCGCCGTTGAAGGCGAGTTCCCAGCAGCTGAGGTCAATACCCGCGAGTTGTTCGTCGGTAATCTTGCTCGTGCACAGGTCGTAAGCGAAGTTCGGGCCGCCGCTGATCGAGACGCGATACTTGCTGATCCCGCGCAGCCAGCGAATCGGCTTCTGCAAAAATGTCATCGGCGACATGAGGACGCTGGGCCGGCCGAAGAACATCGAGTTGAGCACACCGCCGACCAGACCCATGTCGTGATAGGTGGGCAACCACGACAGGCCGCTCCCTTGGCGCGTCGGCTCAAAGCCATAAGTAATGATCTGCACGTTGGCCATCAGGTTCGAGTGCGAGAGCATCACCCCCTTCGGCGTGCCGGTCGAGCCGCTGGTGTATTGCAGCATCGCCAGGGTTTTGGGATTGATCGTTTTGAACTGCCAGCCGCCATGCGAGTCGCTGGGGATCTCATCCGTCGCGAGCCATAGCAACTGTTTGAGGAGCGGCGCTTCGTCGAGCATGTCGCCGCTGCGATCGGCGATGTCGCTGGTGATGAGCGCGGCCTTGGCCTGGGCATCGGCAGCAATCGCTGCGATGCGGAGCATGTTGCGATTCTTCCGCGGCGGATAAGCCGGCACCGCGACTGCGCCGGCAGCGAGGCAGGCGAAGTAAGCCACGACATACTCGAGGCCTGGCGGATAAAGGAGCAGCACCCGTTCGCCGCTCAGTTTCTCTTCGACCAGGCGGCGGGCCAGCGAGCGGACCCGCTGATTGAACTGCCCGAACGTGATCCGCGTCTCCGACGTCTCACCATCGGTGAAGGTGTATGCCGTGTCGTCGGGTTGCTTCTCGGTCCAATACTGCAACGAGTCGATCAGGGACGTCGTGGGGGGATTGAAAGGCTTGAAAGAACGTTCCAGATCCACAGCAACCTCCGAATTTCCCCGAGAACGCAGCAGCTGACCGATGAACTCCGCCGAAAATTCGCCAGCGGGCAACTGCACCTTAACAAATCAACGCCTGCCTGGGATGCTCCCGCAGGGCAGTCATCTGCTTTACATCGTCTAAACGGGCAGGATTCAGCCAATCGAGATCACGCAATCGAGGCCACTAGCCCGATTGGGGCAGGAGAAAACCGAATTTTAGAAAAGTCTTAACTCGAATTCTACAGAGAAGTTAAGAAGAGAGAGAGCAACTTCACGCCGACTAAGATTTGATCTCGGTTGCGCTCTGCTCACAACACGTCAAAGTTGCGTGAAACCTGTCCCTTTTTACCCAAAGCACCCAGTGTGAGGGGCCGCTGTCATCGTTATCTCCGAAAACGATGGGTTGAGGTTGAATTGCCGCAGGCCGAGAAAATAGCTCCGCGAAGTTCCGGCTTTGGCGGATTGAGGTTAGGTTCGCTCTTGCTTCAAACGTAAATTTTCCGCTGCTACCTCGACTCGCCAAACAGCCGAAAGTCGCGGGGCTCTTTCGGCGGCGCGCGGTTGGTTTGCCTTAACCCATCGAGCACGGAGTGATCGACGACTAGATCGCTTCTTTGCCCCGTTCGCCGGTGCGGATGCGGACGCAGTCGTCCATGGGCACGACGAAGATCTTACCGTCGCCGATTTCTCCTTTTTCGCCGGTGCGGCCACCCTTGATGATGGCATCGATCGTGGGCTGCACGAAGTCGTCGTTGACGGCGATTTGCAGTTGCACTTTGCGGAGCAAGTTCACTTTGTATTCATGGCCGCGGTAGAGTTCGGTCTGTCCCTTCTGGCGACCGAAGCCTTGGCAGTCGAGCACGGTGAGGCGAAAGACTTCGACCTCGGTGAGGGCGGCTTTGACTTCTTCGAGCTTGCTCGGCTGAATGATGGCGATGATGAGTTTCATGATTCATTGTCGCCTTTCGCTCCGCGAAAGGGCGCGTCTTCAATGGATGGTAACACAGCGCCTTTGACATACCTTCAAGTGGTTGCCGGCAAAGACGTGTTCTTTCGCGGAGCGAAAGGCGACAATGGAATCTAGTTTGGCGTTGCCCGGGCAGCAAGAGTGCTGCAGAACTCCGCTCTTGATTCGCTGCGCACTTCGGGCTGTTCACGAAAAGTGGGCCAGAAAAAACACCCCGGCTCGGGCAAGCGAGGCGGACGCTTACCCGAGCCATGCGGGGTATCCTTCTGGCCCAGGCAAGGCCGAAGTGCATTCAACTTGATCGTTTGATTTAGACCCGACCGTTGTCCGAGGGCCTGCCTGCGCGGAGACGTGGCAGCCCTCGGACAACCGGGTAGGGTACTAACTTGATTCCGTGATCGGCTCCGTTCTCGGCCGGACCGTCACCGCGCCGTAGCGCGGCAAGCGAGCCTGGCTGCTGCCAAAACTGCTGTTCACCGAATCGAGGGCCACGACATTCGCCGGGTAGGCGTACATGCCGTGTTCACACATATCGAGACCGGCCAGTTCTTCGTCCGCGTCGACACGGAGAAGACCGACGGCTTTCAAGATTGAGAAGAGTGCGAGCGAAGTTGTCAGCGCCCAAATGGCGAAGACTGCTGTGCCAGCCAATTGCGTGGTCAGGTTGGCGCCTTCGCCAAACAGTCCCGTGGCAATGCCGGCCCACACACCACACAGGCCGTGCACCGGAAAGGCGCCGACCGGATCATCGATTTGCAGTTTGTCGAGAAGCAACACACCCGCAATCACCACTACACCAGCGACGCCGCCGATGGCCAGCGATTCGAAATGAGTTACGATGTTGCAGCTCGCCGTTATGCCGACCAAGCCGGCCAAGCCACCATTCAAAGCAAACGTGAGATCGGATTTGCCGAACAGCGACCAGCCGACCAGCATCGCGATCAGTGCACCCGCACAGCCAGCGAGAGTTGTGTTCACGGCGATCAAGGCCAGCATCTGAGTGTTCGAGGTGCCGGTGAAGGCCACCTGGCTGCCAGGATTAAATCCGTACCAGCCAATCATCAGGATGAACACGCCGAGGGCGACGTAAGGCAGATTGTGTCCCGGCATGGCGACCGGCTTGCCATCGACATACCGGCCTAAGCGCGGTCCCAAGGCAATCGCACCCGCGAGGCCTGCAAAACCACCTACCGTGTGTACGACGAGCGAACCAGCGAAATCAATGAAGCCGAGATCATTCAGCCAGCCCTTGCCCCAATGCCACATACCGCAGACCGGATAGATGAAACCCGAGATGGCGGCGGTGTAGATCAGGTAAGCGGGAAACTGAATGCGGCCAGCGACCGAGCCCGACACGATGGTCGCAGCTGTCGCAGCGAAGGCCACCTGAAACAGGAAGTCGATGTTGGAGTCGAGCGGATGCGGCGTTTCGGCCGTGGGCGCCTGGTTGGGATCTTGAGGACCAATGCCGACCTGAGCAAAGCCGAAGACATTGGGAATGATGTGCGTCGTCGCGTCCGGCCCGGGATACATAATGCCGTAACCGACAAGGAAGAACAGCAACGCACCCACTACAAAGTCCATGTAGTTCTTGAACATGATGTTCGTGGCGTTCTTGCTGGCGTTGAGCCCGGTCTCGACCAGGGCAAAACCGGCCTGCATGAAGATCACCAGGACCGCACAGAAGAAGAGCGTGATGTTGTCGACGGCGTAGGTAACTTCCGTCAGACTCACTCGGCCTTCGGCAGCCGTCGGCGATTCAATCTTCAGGACCTCTGGTTTCACTGTCTCTGGGGCAGCGACTTGTCCAACCGCAACCGTGCAGCAGAGCAAAGCTCCGCACAGGGCTAGGGCTGGCAGCATGCCGGGCCAAAAAGAGTGACTGAAGTTCATCGCGCTCGCCTGGTGTGAATGCGAGCGACAACGCCGGCGATATGATTTCGCCCTTGTCCGCCCACAAGACCGGACGGCATAAAGCAAGGGCCGTGCCAGCACCCTGCAGTCATTTCGGGCAATTGCTGACGGGATCGTTAAGCTATTGCCGCAGCAGCAGTTAGCGATTTGCTGCGAAGTGCATTAGCAGCGGCTGGTTAGGAATTGCCAGTTCGCGATGCCTAAAGCCTGGGCAAGCGCGGCCCGACGCTTGGGCAGAATCTGTCGGCGGTTTGCTTCAGAGGCTCGGGAGAATTTCCCGGTCGACCGCAGTGAACCAAAACGATGTCCGCGGCCGGAAAATACTCTCGACCCTTGAGGCTGCCAAGAAACGCCGCTCGCCGCAGAACCCAAGGGTTCCACGGCGGGCGGTTGTTTTCCAGGTATCCGGCAGCTGATGTTGGCTGCTCAGCTGCCGGCCCCCCAATTTTTAAATCGGGCCGCCTTCAGCCTGCGTTTCCGCAGCGAACGTTTCGACTACCACAGGTAGATGAAGTCGAGAGCGAACAACGTTTGATCCGAGCGAGTGCCATCGCCGTAGGGTTCGAGACCCGGGGTCGTCGGCGACACGCCATCGAACTTGTCGTAGCGAATTTCGCCACGAACCGTCAGGTTTGCCGACGGGGTCCAGTTCAGGCCCACAGCAACATCGTAGAAGTTGCCAGCGAAGCCTTGGCCCAGGATCGGGTTGCCCGCATCGGGACGAAGACCGGTCACGCGGACGCCATCGTCATCGCGGAACCATTCGCCACGGATACCGGCCTTCCAGCAATCGTTGATCTTGTAGAACAAGTACTGGTTGATGCCGTACCACTCGGCCGACAGGGCTTGACCCCGGTTGGCGTTGAGTTGCGAGGCATAGTCGTGCTGGAAGATGTACTGCCAGCAAGTGTTGATGTTGTAGGTATAAACCAAGCTGTGCATGTACCGCTTGGTGTAAACCGTCACATCGTCAGCAACAGGTTCGTTGCCATAGATGATGTTGAAGGCCAGCGTGTCTTGCTCGCCAGTCCAGACGAAGCCGGCGATCACCGACGCATCGTCACGAACGCGGTTGAAAGCATCCCAACCGTTCACGAGACCGTAGTTCAGCGTGATCTCGTCGCTCCACTTGTAGGCGCCCAAAGCACCCCAGTGGGTGAAGGGTTCGCCGTACTGCATCGTGTAAGCGTGCGAGTAGAAGAAGTTGCCGTTCGCAGGCACCACTTCGTATCCGATCGGCGTGTAGAAGTGGCCGATCTTGATCGAGTTATTGACGTTGCCCACTTCAGCATACAACTGCGGAATGGCCAGACCATAGAACGGGCTGCCGTTCCACTTCGGCGCACCGGCGAGGTCGGTTTCCCAACCGTTCGATTGCGTGAAGATGTAGTCCGTGCCGTACAGCACGTCGATGCGGCCACCCCAGTTCCAGCAGCAGCTCTCGCGATCGATTTTCTTTTCGCCGATCGCGTAGAACTGATTCAACATCGCTTCGTTGCGATCGTTGAACGTCACTGGGCCGTTGTAGCGGCTCGGCGGGCTGTCGGGGTTGCCGGTGATACCACCGTTGACGAACCCATACAGGTTCCAACCGCATTCCTTTTGGCAGAACAAGTGCCAAGGATCGCAGGTGGCTTCTTCTTCGGCAGGCGCTTCAGCAACAGCGGCAGCAGCCGGAGCCATGGGTGTTTCCACCATGGGGGCCGGCGGCGGCTTGTCGCTGGGCGACTGTTCGGGTTGATAGAAGTAATCGTTCGACACTTGACGAACGGGTTGTTGCCCATACGTTTGGGCAGAGGCATTACCAGTGTAAATGCCCCAAGCAATCGCCATCGCGAAAGCCAGCTTCGACAATTTCATTTTGAGACTCCCCAGTCCATGAGGAAACGGTTGCAAAGAGCGCGATGAACGGCGCAGTCCATCACGCCAAACAGGTAGGGCCAACAGGCGGGTGCTGAGAATCCTTGGCAAGGAATTGGAAGGGCAAACCGTCGCCTAATCCCAGCACTGTTGATATCGGTACCGTCGCGCCGTAACGTGCAAGACATTCACGCGATAAACGTGGTAGAAACCGCGAATTGAACGGCAATCTGCGAAACCTTGCCGCATGTTCCGCGCATGCCGGCGGCACGATCGTTACAGTCTCACATCAGTCGAGCAGCGGTCTCTTACAAACCAGTCAGGAACGCGCGAGAACCACCGACTCGAGCGCGTGTGACGATTCTGCTAGCATCGCCATTGACCTCTCACCACCGTCCCTGCGGCGGGGTTCACCGGCTTTTGCACTACTTCGCAGTGCCGCCTACTTCTCTGCCAGCAGCTCTTTCACCTTGGCATCGAGATCTTTGGGCGCCGCATCCCACTTCGCCCGCAGTTTTCCCTGCTTGTCGTAGAGGCGGAAGTGAGGAACCAGGTCGATGCCGAACTTTTCAAACGCTTCGGTGCCGGGATCATAAGAGCAGATCAAATTCTCGAAGCCGACCCGCTCCTTGGCGAGAAAGCGGCGGACCTTCTCTTCTTCGCTCGCGGCATCGAACGACACGGCGATCGTCGTCAGCCCCTGGCCCTGATATTTGTCATGGGTCTCGACCGTGTGCGGAAAGAACTCGACGCACGGCTCGCACCAGGTCGCCCAGTAATCGACGAAGACCACCTTTCCCTTGTGCGCGGCAATCATGGCTGCCAGTTCCGTTTCGTCGCCGACTTTCACCGCGATCGTCGCTGGCTCAAAGGTTGCGGCCGCCGAACTGGTGCTAGCTGGCGCTCCTGGCAGCGAAGCATTCCGCACGCGCGGCGGCACCTTCACCACCTCTGCTTCGCAGCCGGTAAAGAGAAGAACGACGACTAACAGGCACGGAGTGACAAAGTAGAGGGAATTGCGCACGGCGGGCTCCTTGGAGGAGTGGTAATCATGACGCATCAGCGGCGGAAGACAAGTCTTTCGTAGGACGGATGTGCTCGGGTGGGCGAGGCTCTCGCCGAGCCGCGCCGGTCGAAGGCGATCGCCATCTGCCATTGCTTGTCACCTCAACGGCTCGGCGGGAGCCTCGCCCTCCCGTTAAACCCGTATCTGCAACCACTTACGACTTTTCCGCCTGCAGAGCCTATTCTGCTTGCGAGATTTTTTCCGATTGCATTGGAGTTTGCCGCCCCTGGATTCCGATAACTGGTGGCACAGGAAAACGCGCTGCGTGCGCCTTTCGTGTGGGAAGTGTGTGTCGGGCTAGCGTACCAGTAAAAACGAGGGCCAAACGGACGGAACAAGCGGTTTTAGCGACACCTTATAATAGAGGTTACGGCTGCTGCGAGATTCCGGACGCTTGACTCTAGTACTTACGCCACCTACACTTGGAACGTTCTCAAGCAACATCAGGTTGCCGCAAGATGTTTCGCTGCCCCACGTGGGAGGAGTGCCTGTCGTGACCAAAAAAGAGATCGTGAAGACGATTTCCGAAGAGATTGGCCTGACTCAGCTGAAGACGAAAGAGATCGTCCAAAAGACGTTCGACGCGATCGTTGAAGCTCTGGTCGAGGAACGGCGGATTGAACTCCGCAACTTCGGGGTCTTTGAGGTCAAGAAGCGGGCCGCTCGCAAAGCACGTAATCCTCGCACCGGTACGCGGGTCGACGTTCCCACCAAGTTCGTCGTAACCTTCAAGCCCGGTAAGGAGATGGAAGAAAAGGTCAGGCTGCTGGAAGAACGCGAAGCCGCCCGCGAAGGGAGCAACGGTACGCCAACTTCTGACTCGCCGGCCCCGCCCAATCCGGGTGCGGCTGGTCCTGACCCAGGTGGTGGATCCTAAGAACGAGCGCGGTCGCTAATCCCGACTTGTTACGCAAAATCAAATCACGCAAGGGATTGCGGTCACACTCACGGAGGAGTTGTCATGCGGAAATGGATTCTGGGAGCGATCATCACAGTGAGCCTGGCCGGCAACGTCGGCTGCTTTCTGCCGATCTATTCGGGTGACCCGGCCGTCCGTACCCGCCAGTTGATCTTCACGTCGGAAAACTTCCGACAGATCACTGAGGAATGGGAGCGGATCTGGTTTACCGATCAGCCGAGCCACCTCACGCCCCACCGCGTTCACGGCGGCGTGATCTAAGCCCTCTGCTGTCAGCGGCAGACCGCCGGTCCCTTTCACGGAGCGGCGGGTAGCTATAGACTCGCAGTCTGCGGCTTCGCAGCAACTATCTGCGTACTCGCAGCAAAAAGTAGTCCCCGCGTTTTGTTCGCGGGGTGACGTCGTTTCTTGATTTGTTAGCGCCGCCGTGTCTTTACCTGATTTGACCGTTTCGCTGGGGCGACTTTCGCTCCGCAACCCCATCCTGACTGCCTCGGGCACGTTCGGCTACGCCCGCGAAATGGCATCGCTCGTCGACTTCAATCAGCTCGGCGGCATTCTGCCCAAGACCATCACGATGGCTGCTCGCGAGGGAAACAAACCCTGGCGCACCGTCGAAACCGCCGCCGGCCTGCTCAATTCCATCGGCCTCGATAATGATGGCTTCGATGCGTTCCTTGCCAATCACTGGCCGTACCTGCAAACGCTGCCGACCGCCGTGGTGGTGAGCATCGCCGGCGCTTCGCAGGATGAGTTCGTCGAGATGGCCGAGCGCCTTGCTCAGCAACCCAACGTCGCCGCCGTTGAGCTCAACATCAGCTGCCCGAACGTCGCCCACGGCACCGACTTCGCCGCCAATGGCGAGACCTGTTACAAGCTGGTCTCTGCCGTGCGCGAACGCTGCTCGCTGCCGATCCTCGCCAAGCTCACTCCGAACGTGACGCGGATCGTCGACATTGCCAAAGCAGCCAGCGACGGCGGCGCCGATGCCCTGTGCCTCGTGAACACGGTGCTGGGGATGGCTGTCAATTGGAAGAAACGCCGGCCGATGCTCGGCAACATCGTCGGTGGTCTCAGCGGCCCGGCGATCAAACCGATCGCCCTCCGCTGCGTCTACCAAGTCGCCAGTGCCGTGAAGACGCCGATCATCGGCATCGGCGGCATCGCGACCATCGATGACGTGATGGAGTTCCTTGTTACCGGCGCGACTGCGGTCCAAATCGGCACGGCGAACTATTACGATCCGACCGTTTCGCAAAAACTGGCCGCCGCGCTCCCTGCCGCCCTGGCGGAACTCGGAGCCAGTAGCGTTCGCGAAATCGTCGGCACTTTGCAAACCAAGTAACAAAACCGTAGCGGGATTCGCCAGAATTCCGATCTCGGCCACTTCAAACCGCGTCTGAATTCTGGCGAATTCAGCTACAGTAAATTCCCATGCGCGTTCTCTCCGGAATCCAACCGACTGGTCGCTTTCACTGGGGTAATTACTTCGGCGCCATCCGCCAGTACATCGACCTCCAGCACGGCAACGAAGCCTATTACTTCATCGCCAACCTCCACGCGCTCACGACGGTCCGCGATCCGAAGGTCCTGCAGCAAAACACGCTCGATGCTGCGCTCGATCTTCTGGCGCTCGGTCTCGATCCAGCGAAAGCCGCGCTCTTCGTGCAGTCGGACGTGCCGGAAGTGACCGAGCTCACCTGGCTCCTCATGTCGATCACGCCGATGGGCTTGCTCGAGCGCTGCCATTCCTACAAAGACAAGGCCGCCCGCGGCATCGCTGCCGATGCCGGCCTGTTTACGTATCCCGTGCTGATGTCGGCCGACATTTTGATCTACGACTCCGAAGTCGTGCCGGTCGGCGCCGATCAGATCCAGCACATCGAAGTGGCTCGTGATATCGCCGGAAGCTTCAATCATCTCTTCGGCGAAACCTTCGTTCTGCCGAAGTACAAAGTCCTCGAGTCGTCGGCCAAGGTCCCCGGCCTCGACGGCGAAAAGATGTCGAAGAGCTACAGCAATACGATCGAGCTCTTCGAACCGGTCGGCCCCGCTCGCAAAAAGATCATGCGGATCACCACCGACAGCCGGCCGATGGAAGATCCCAAGCCGGACTACGAAAACGACCACCTCTACCAGCTCTTTTCGCTCTTTGCGACGGAAGCCGAGCGGCAAGAGATGGCCGCCCTCTATCTCCGCGGCAACTTCGGCTATGGCACGGTGAAAAAAGCCCTCGCCGATGCCGCCGAGAAGTTCTTTGCCGAGGCTCGCGCCAAGCGCGAAGCGCTGGCGGCCAATCCGGCTCAGGTTGCGGAGATTCTCCGCGAGGGCGCGGCTCGTGCTCGGAAGAAGGCCCGAGAGGTTCTCGATCGGGCCAAGAAGGCTTGCGGAATTTCGTAGCGGCAGCTGGCCGCTACGATAGCTTAAGCTGGGCAGACTACTTCGGCTTCGGCTTGCTCGAGATGCGGCCGAGGGCGGGCTGGATGGGGCGGGTGTAGGGCGATTTGGCGACGAGCTCGCGGAGCGAGCGGGTGAGCGCGAGGTCGAATTCGACGAACGCGTTCAGATCCACGGCAATTCGGCCGCGGGCCGAATTGTGGCACAACACCAAGTGCAGTTCCGGCTCTGGGCCAGTTTTCATGGGCGGAAACCTTTGCCTCAATTTGCGAAACAAACGGGGCCGCTTTGCTCGCTGTTCTCGAGCAAACCTCCCTGCGGCAAAAACGGAGTCAGGCCGAATAACGAGACCGAACTCTACCGGTTATTCGTACCAACCCTCGCGATATTATTCCGACGCTGCAAAACCCCCTAAGGTTCGCGAGGGCCGATTTCGGGTTACCGCAATCCAGAGAGGGAGGTGAGGTGCGGGAGGCGGGATGCGAGATGCGAGAGAAGTACAGCAGCAATCCAATTCCGAATTTGTTTGCTGGCGATAGCAGCACTGATACACTCCCAGCAGTCTTTTTCCTCGCATCCCGCATCCCGCATCCCTCTCGCCTCTCGTCCCCCGTCTCTCTCCCCCGAGCCCCCAATGTCCCGTGCCCTCACCGAATATCGTTACGAAAAGCTCACTTGGCCAGAGATCAACGATGCCGTCGACGAAGGGCAGGTTTGCATCCTCCCTTGCGGCGCGGTCGAGCAACACGGCCCGCACTTGCCGCTCGATGTCGACTTGGTTTGCCCCGGCGGGATTGCAAAAGGAGCCGGCCTCGAGATCCCCAGCAAGCTGAAGGTGCTGCCAATTGTGGCCTATGGCTACACCGGCCATGTGATGGATTTTCCGGGGACCATCAATAACGACTTCGAGCACTTCATGCATCACGTGCTCGATATCACGAAGAGCCTTGCCTATCACGGCTTCAAAAAGATCATCCTGCTGAACGGCCATGGTTCGAACATGCCGAACCTCGACTTGGTCGCCCGCCGCACCAATCTCGAAACCGACGCCGAATGCGTTTGCACGGCTTGGTGGAACCTGCTGACCGTCGACAAGGAATTTCTGCCCCGCTGGCGACAGAGCAAATTCCCCGGCGGCTGTGCCCATGCCTGCGAGCTCGAAACGTCTCTCTACATGTACCTCGATGGCGACAACGTGCGCCGCGACCTGATCAAGAACGGCGAGATCAGCTTCAATACCGACAACAGCCCGTTCACTTGGGTCGATCTCTTCGGCGCCGGCCCCGCCACGGTCGTTTCCTGGACCAGCAGCTACAGCGAAACCGGCGTCCTCGGCGAAGCCGAACTCGCCACTCCCGAGAAAGGCCGTCAGGCCTACGAAGAAGCCGTCAAACAACTCGTCCGCTTCGTCAGCTGGTTCAAAGACCGCCCGAAGGACGTCCGCCGCGACCGCCATCGCACGCCCCCGACGATGCCAATCCCCTGGGGCCAACGGCCTGTTTAATTGTCGTCGTTTTCTTACCTCGATTCACCGAGAGCGTTGAGTGATCGGCGACAATAGGGCCGCGACGATCATCGCGCCGCCTGGATTTCTTCGATCTTGGCATCCAGCAGCAGGAATCGTTCGCGAGATTTTTCGAGATCGGCTTCCTGCATCACGGGCAAGCCATCGCCCCAAGCGCCGCCGCGCTGGTAGACGAAGCGGGGCAAATCGAACTTCCGCACCAGCTTGCCTGTCAGTCGCAAGTCTCTGCCATTCCTGAGCGACTCAGGTAGATCGGGCACCCACAGTCGAGTGCTGCCGCCCACCGTGACGCTGGGACCTAGCTTGCTGTCTTTGAAGTCGGAATGTGCGACCAGCACCACTTGCTGATCAATGAATTCCGACCAGGGATAGGCGAGCGCTTTTGCGTTTTTGGGCAGTTCGCGCGGCGGGACTTTTTCGCAGTCACGGCGGGCCATACGCAGTGAATCCGAAACGTACGTGATCAAGTTCAAGTCGTCTTTGTTCGCGAGCAACCGCTCGATGTCTGTGGGAATGGGTCCCAGTTGTGCACAACTCCGCGCGATGTTGCCGAGGGCCCAGGCGGCTCCCTGTGCAGTGCTTTCGTCTTTGTCGGTGAGAAGTTTGGTCAGGCTTCCCACGATCAGGCGATTGGTCTCTTGCGTTTCGGCGCTCGTGGCAAAGGGTTGATAGAGGAGAGAAAAGCGGGAGGCGATTCCGGCTTTATAGAGCGCGGGTGGTCCGGCCAAGATCTCAAGCAGATGGTCGTGCGATTCTCGGGCGTGGTTGGGATATTTGCAGAAGGCGATCGCCATCGCATCGAAGGCGTTGTATTGAATCGGCTCTTGATCGCGGGCGGCTTGTCGCGTGAGTCGTACCAACACCGCGTAGCGCGGCTCGTGAGTATCCCAGCCGATGCCTCGATAGGAATTCCAAAAAAGATTGTTTGCCTCGCTAACGGCTTGCCAGTTGGCTGTTGGATGCAGGTAATATTCCCACATCCGCAGCCGCGCTTCGGCAGGGGTGAGGACTCCCTTCAAATCGATGCCGACCGGATTCCAGTCTGGCCAGGCGATGGCTGACAGGCAAATGCTGCGGAAGACTGCGTTCTCACTTTCCGTGCCGAGGAGCGTGGCTTGCAGGCGAGCCTTGGGGTCTTTGATCTCCCAGATCTTGTCGACCAGCTGGATCGCTTCGACGGATGCGCGCGAAGGCAAACGCGTGATCCCTCCCGCATTTTGAAACAGCTACAGCTTGCCCTCCTTGTCGGGCGCGAAGTAGGCCAGTACCTCCATGCCGTCCTTCGGTGAAGCTTCAAACTCCCAGTTGCCACCGTAGCTGCGCGAGGAAAAAGGGACGTCGATTTCGCGTACGTCATCGGCTAGTTTGCCGCGGCGCACGACGTCGGTGATCTTCAGCTTGAACTTGAAGCCCCGCTCCGGTTGCTTTGGATCTTGTTCGTTCGGCAACTCGACTTCTTGCGGCGCGTGCAGCGTGGCGGCAACGACGGTCGCGTTGGCGGTTCGCACGTCTTCGAGCAGTACGGTGGAGCGGCCCGCGAAGGCCGGCGAATAGCAGCCGAGGCAAAGGACGACCAAGAGGATGCGCAGATACATAGAGAGACCTCGCGAGGTACGCGGCTTTTGATGAAGCCTCATCTTAGTGCATGTAGCATGTAGGCTGGAACAAACGGTACCCCGCGCTGTCCCGCCCTGCACAAGACGCCAGCCGCAAGCTAAAGATCTTGCTTAGGAATTCACTCCCCCATCGAGCCCAACGTCATCAGCAGCTCGGCCATTTCTCCGGCGGGGTGCATTTCGCCGCGGGAGCGAGCGATTTCGATGCCGGTGCGGAGGGCGGTGCGGGCTTCTTCGATTTCATCCATCCGCACAAAGAGCTGCGCGCCGCGGAGGAACGATGGCACGTGCGGGCGGGGGTCGTTCATCAGCGATTTGAAGACCTTGGCCGATTCTTCGAACAGCCCTTCGTTTTCAAACTCAATCGCCAGGCCGTAGCGCAGGAACTGATCTTCGGGTTCGTTGGCCAGCATCGATTCGATGCGTTCGCGGCGGGTGGGCATGGGCGATTCTGCGCTAAACTTAGAGATGTGCCGATCCCTCGCGAATCGGCTCTCCGCGATTTTAACACAGGGCCCTCGGCAGCGGACTACGCCGCGCGCGATTGCGGACTCACGGCGGTCAGATCGTCGAAGAGCGCTTGCAGGCAGCGGCCGTTTTTCCCCCAGTCGAACATCTGGCCAGTGACGGTGGCGACAGCGGTCACTTCGGAGATGTTTGCCGTGTGCTGGCGAATGGTGATGACCAGCGTGCCGGCGAGCGACCACATGTCGGAAGGCTGAGTCGCTTCGAGCACACAGCCGTCGCTCGCTTGCGATACACCTTGAACGACCTGGCTGCGGCGGGCCAGCGAACAAATCGTTCGCAAGATGGTTTCGCCAATCGGCGCGGCGACAAAGCCTTCGCGGCGGCGATCGGTTTTCACACCGGCCCGCGTCCAAATCAGCTGCGCGAGTTGGGCGACACCTTCCATCGAGACGACTTGCGGCAGCAACTTATCGGCGATGGAGAGAATCTTTTCGGCGCTCACCGGCTTCGTAGCTTGTCGCTCGGCCAGCGCAACAGCTTCGCGCACTTCGGGCCAAGTGACGAGCGCGGAGACACGCGACTCATACCGCCAGGCATCGACCACATCGGCGAGGGTCAACGATTCATTTACATCCGTGTCGATCATGTGAGCCTCCCGATGAGTTTCGTCAGCACGCTACAGCGTGGCGCGTTACACGCCCTTTATCGGCGTGAGGAGGAGATGATCCTAAGATTCCGATCAGAGAAAATGATCGCTCGAGGTTGGAAGAGAAGCTTCCAGAACGGTGGTGATACGGGTGCCCCATCGGGCCATCACCCCGGCCCTCTCCCCGAAGGTTCGGGGCGAAGGAGTGAACGTCGCTGACGCTCAGCTGCGTGAGAACAGCCGGCGATCGAGCACCAGTTATGCCGAGGGGCGGCGGAAATGTTGATAAGCCATCAGCACTTCATACAGATCGCTGCTGAGCGTGATTTCTTCGTCGGAGAAATCATTCAGCCACGTGCGATTGGTCCGGACGGCGTCGACGAGGAGTGGCAGCACTTCCTCGAGGGGGACCGTGACGGAATGCCGGGCGGCGGGAAGTGTTTCGGTCGCGATCGAGATCGTTTCCGCTTCTTCGGGCCCGTAATAGATGCGCAGGCGGTTCCGTGCCATGCGAAAGTCCTTCCTTGTCGTGAATCCGTTCAGGGGGAGTTGGTGGCCACCGCGACGGCTGTGCTTGCTCGTAGTTGACACTACGGTCATGACGTCATGTCATGCTGGCATGCGAGCCCATCTTGCGCAATCCGTGCGCCCTCGGGGACACCTAGCTCATGTATCGGCGACAACTTGTCGGGTTCTTCACAATTTCGGGACGGAAGGTGCTGCTAGCTTGTAGGCGGTCACGCTACTTGCCCCGCTGCCAGCGCCACCGATTCCTGCTCGGCCGCGAGTTGCAAAATAAAGTACGCCCGCAACAGCGTCGCCGCGGCCGCATGTTGAAACTCCGGCTCGGCCAATCGCGAAGTCGAAGTTAGTTGCCCATGCAGGAGTTTCAATGTGCCGGCGCAAGATCCCAAACCGAGGGCCGTGAACCGTTGCGCTATTCGCTCTAGCGTTTCATGACCTCGCCGCGCGACGAGGCCGTTCTCGACAAGTCCTTCGAGCTCCGCCTGAGCGGTGACGATCAGCCGCGAAAGGGCCGAGCCAACTCCTTGCCGTTCAAGCCCAGGCGATTCGTCTTCTTCGACATCCAGCACACCTTCTTCCGCCGCGGCTGGATCCGCCTTGGTTTTTGCGGCGGGAACTGCATTTGCCTGTGCCAGATTTAAATGAATGATTTTGTCGGGCGTGAGCAGCGAAATCGGCTGCACGACGATCGTTCCGGCGACCATTCGAATCGCGCCGAAGATACTGCAGCCGTCAGTCTCGGTGAACTTCTCCAGCAGTTCGACAGCGCCCCGCAACTCTGGCGTGAACGGCAACCAAAGCGAAAGCGGATGGCCTCGTTCATCGAGTAACGGTCGATAAAGTTCCTGCCGCAGCGAATCGAAATTCGCCGGCCCCCAGTTCGTCGGTTGAATCAGCACGAGTTCCTGATTGGCAGTGGCGCCAGTCAGGCCGCCGCCATAAATCTTGTGTACGCGCGGCGACAGCTCATTCCAATTCTTCATCACCGGCAGTTTTTCGGCGAGTGTTTTGAGCGGTGTCGGTCCGGTCACAATGGCCTGAGTCGCCGATCGGCCGGATAGTCGGCCAGTCAGATTTCGGTAAGCGTTCGTCAATCTCACTGTGCTCCGCGCTGCTTCGCTCGGCGCGCCGCAACCCGCCCAGGGGCCATCGGCGCGAAAACGACCGATGGGATCGAAGCCGGTCTGGCCGATCGGGCGCGATTCACTCCAACTTGCCCAATCCTTGGCCGACTCGTCCCAAAAATAAACCGTCACGCCGTGATAGCCACCCTTTGATCGCCACCACTGCGCACCGACGCCGGTCAAGTTGAGCTGGCCCACTTCGTAATATGTCGAGCGATGTTGGCCCACGAGCACGGGGAGTGGATTCTTCTCGAGTCCCGCTCGCAGCGCTTCTAGCCGGCACAGCCCGAGCAACACCTGCGCGGTGCTGGCCTGCGCATCGCGACGCACGACCAGTTGCATCTCTTGCGCAAGTCCAGCCAGCATTCGTTCGAGCCTCGGCAAATCGACACCATGTGCAGAAACGGCGAGAGTCACCAGTCGTTGCGCTGTCGCCGCCGATAATCGCGCGATGCCATTCGCCACCGTCTCGTGCAGCACCGCGCCGACGCTGGCGAGCACTTCGGCCCGCGTGCGCGGCGCGCCGGAAGATTCTTCAAGCAAAGTCTGCTCAACCACAATCGTTCGTTTGCCGAGCGACGCCTGATACACCAGGACCGCCGCGACGACGTGCTCGCAAACCGTCTCGGCCTGGCAGGAACAGACCATGCCGAGCAATCCGCCGCTCGCCAGCCAACGGCAGGTGAGATTGCGTGTGGGAAAGCGGATGACGAGCGCGGCTTCGGTTTCAATTTCGAAGGGCGGACTCCCGGCAAGAAACTTCTGAGCCTTCTTCAGTGTCGGCTTGCCTGCCCATTTCTGGATCTCTTCGTCCGTGGCGACGCCGATCACTTCGGCAGGGGAAAGAAGGGTTGCGGCAGTTGCGGTTGCCGCCACGTCATCGGCAAACAACTCTCCTTGCACGGGAGCATCGAGCGCCGCCAACTGCGGATCATCGCGCAAATAGAGGAGCGCAGAGAGAATATGCCGGCAAACGCCTGTCGCCGGGCAATTGCATCTGCTTTTGCTCGGCAACTCCGGCACTTCGACCGCAGCATCGGCGAATTTCAATCGCACGCACGTATCATCGCAGCCGCTGATCTCCGGCTTGCTCGTCTCCAAATCCTTTTGAGCGCGGCGCAGCAGCCCCTTGTTGGCGAGCGCGGCTAGCGCGTCGTCATCGAGCGTGCGAACGATCGCGCGCACGCGAGTCAGGAAAGGATGGTGCCCAGCCATTGTGCCAATCGTTGAGGAGTGAGTGCTGCCACGTGTGCGCCCGCCGCGACGCACTGCTCGGCCATGCCGCGATCGTAACTAGGTTGTGCCACTGCATCGAGGGCGGCCAGACCGATCACGCGTACGCCTGCTTCGCACAAGCGTTTGATCGATGCGAGCATGTTGCGCGGATCGTAGCCTTCAAAAAAATCGGTCACGAGGACGACGATCGTCCTTGTCGGTGTGCGAACCAGCGTTTCGCAATATTCGAGCGCGCCGCCGATGTTCGTGCCGCCGCCGAGTTGCACCGACATCAGCAGTTCCGTGGGATCGTCGATCTGATCCGAAAGGTCGACGATGGCGGTGTCGAACGCCGTCAGGCTGACGCGCACGGTCGGCAAGCCTTTGAAGATACCTGCCATCACCGCGCTATAGATGACGCTATCCATCATCGAGCCGCTGCAATCAACGGCCATGATGATGTGCCAGGGCATGTGGTGATCGACTCGCGAAAAAAAGTGGAGCGCGCCGAGGACGAGCTGTTTTCGCTCGGGACTGTAATTCTTCAGGTTCGATTTGATCGTTCGCTGCCAATCGAGATTGCGCAGCACTTTCAAGCGGCTGCGGCGCTGCTTATTCAAACGGCCCCACAACGCTTGCCTTACTTCCTTGGCCAGTTTGCGGCGGAGATCTTCGACAACTTGGCGTACGATTTTGCGAGCGATCTCGAGCACTTCCCCTTTCATCATCCCTTTGAACGTGAGGATTGCTTTGAGCAGCTCATAGCTCGGCTCCATTTTGCCGAGGACCTCGGGATCGGTCACGAGCTCGGTCATGCCGTAGCGATCGAGCGCGTGACGCTGAATGATGTCGACGGTGTCGTTCGGAAATAGCTCGCGTACTTCCTGTAGCCACTCGGGAACCGTCAGCACGCTTTCTTCCTGACCGCCACCGCGGCCATCGCCGCGATTTCCCTGGCCGTCTTTGCCGTTGCCTTGGCCGCGCACGCCGCGGCCGCTGTACTCGCGGCCATAAAGGTAGTCGAGCACACGGTCCATCTTGCCGTAGCGCGAACGACTCCCGCCGCCACCCTGTTTATTCTGCTGTCCGCCGCCACCACAACCACCGAGCGTGTTTTCGGCGAAGCGGCCGAGGATGAGTCGCCAGCGGAGCAGATCATTTTCGTTATCGCTGTTGGGCGTGTTACTCAAGCCAAGCCTCCAATCCATCGCGGGCGAGCGATTCTTTGATCAGCCGATTTACTTCCACGGCGCGGAGCATTTCGCCGGCGTCGACGTCGGGGAGATACGCGGCTTGCAGATTATCGGCGCCGGGCATCACCGCAACTTGTTTGCCGACCTGATCGGTTTCACGCGGCGTGAGATCGGCGAGAGCGAGCCGCAAGAGCGGCAACATTTTCACGAACCGCGATTCGTCCCAGTCGTGTACTACCGTTTGCAAACAAGCGAGGCACTCGGGCGTTTGCCAGATCACATTCCGCGCCGTTTTTAGCAGCCCGCGTAAAAAGTTTGGGCCATCAACACCTTCGTCGCGCGAGCTGAGCAAATGACCGCGCAAGTGTTGAACCAAATCCTCTGCAGGAAGTTGCCCGTCGGCATAGAGCAAGCCAGCTGCACCGCCGCGCAACGCCGAACTGCCGCCAGTGGAGTTGAGCAGCCCGCGTAGGCCCTCGCAGCGTAGTTGCAGCGGATCAGGATTGTCGCCGAGCGTGCGTACGCCTTGCAGGAACGAATTGAGCGCGTCAAGCATCGTCGCTTCTTCTTCGCTCGCCGTGCTGACGAGTGAAGGAAGCAAAAAACAGCCGCGGCGATAGGCAGCCGTTGCGAGTTCCGTCAGGCCGTGCAAATGATGGGCTTCGAGTGGCTCGCGCGAAACTTGTAACACGAGAAGATTTTCGAGAGCCTGCGCGAGCGAGGGAAACGAGCTGTCGTGCGCCAGTAATTCATTTACTTTGCCAAGTAGATCTTGTGTGTGCTCGTGCAAGCCCATCCGGCAGGCGTGCAGAATCAAACTCGTGGCGACAGCGGCAGGACTCGCCTGCCCCGTTGCAGTGGCAGCCGAAAATCGTTCGAGGAGCACGCTCGAAGCCGCTTCTTCGACGGTCGATCCGTAGAGCGAACGCTCGATGAGCGTCGACTCCGTCTGCGGCGCCCAGTGATATTTCCAGACTTCCTGAATCCGTTCGAGATTGGCGCCAGCGACGAAATCGGGTCCACGAACAAACGTCGCGAACGGCACTTCGAGAAAGGCCAGGCGATAAAACAAGCGACTCGTTTCGCGATGGGCAACCTTACGGTAGATGTCGAGTGTCGCCGTGGTTTCTTCGAGCTTGTCGATTTTCAGTTTCAGCGCCGCGGCCTGATTGCGAAAGTCATGCACGATCGGCGGCTGACCCGCATCCGGCGGCACATTGCCGATGCGATCGCCGGCGAGCAACTTTCGCGCGATGGCGAGCACGGCAACTCCTTCGGCATCATCGGTTCCTTTGATGAACAGGCTCCGCACGCCATCGAGCACATCTTCGCGTGAGGGAATCACATGACCTCGGAGATCAGCTAATCGATGAGCATGGGCAACGGCGGCGATGGCATCGGCCGTCGAGGTTCCCAGGTTCTTTTTGCGGCATTGCCGGGCGATTTCGACCAGCAACTGCGACGCGGATCGCTCTGCCGCGTTGTTCCCTTGATCGGCCCACGAACGTTGATAGAACTCCGGGCTCGGCATGCCGCTGGCGTAACCGTTGAGTCGATCGAGTTGCTCGAAGGTGTAGCGCATCAGCACGACTTGGTGATCATCGGGCGCGATTTTCATCGGCTTGGGAAGAGCCGCTGTTGTCTTCGCGAGCGCGACGGTGTGAAAGCCGCCGGTGACGACAACAACTCGCCCTTGCGGATGAGCCGCGACACCGGCCGCCATGGCTTGTTCGCGGGCGATGGTTCCGTCAGCGATCAGCGCTTGCTGAGAATGATCGTGGCGAGCCAGAGCACAATACGTGAGCACATTTCGCATGAACGTCGCAGTATCGAGCGTGTGGTAATCGACTTCGTAGAGATGATCCCACAGATCATCGGGATCTCGCGCGCCGGTGCGAATGCAGGCAGCTTTGAGCAATCGACTGTGACTGAGCCAGCCTTCGTCCTGCAAACTGGTGGGGCCTGATTTTTTTGGCTCATCGTCGGGCTCTAGATCATCACCGCCGAGCGCGCGGGCAGCGATTTTTTCCGGGAAGGTCAGATCAACGAATGAAACGGTGGCTGCGACCGCGAGCCCCGCTTTGATCGCCGCGAGTTCGGGCGAAAAATCACACAGTGGATAGTACGCCGCGTGCCGTTCAGGCGGCAGATCTTTTTCGCGTTTCACATACGTCGCGTAGACCGCGACCGGCATTTGCGTTTGCTCGCTCACGAGCAACGGGATCAACGGCGTGGCATCGCGCGGGGCTTCGATCAGCACTGCGGCTGGTTTGAGCTCGCGAATCAGACGGTCGACGTGCCAGGCGCAGGCCGGGCTGTGGTGGCGCACGGGGAAATAAACCACGCGAGCGGCGAGGTCGATTTCCGGCGGCGTGAAATGGGCCGCTTGTTTCGCCAGCGCGGTTAGCTCGGCCCGTTCCTCTGCCGGTTCGCTTACCGCAGCCACTTGCGAGCTTTGCCGAGATCGGCCCATGGTCCACCTTGGTTTTTGCTCCGCTCGCGCACCACCACGTCGAAATAATGCTTCAGTTTTTTCAGATCATCGGGATTGTCCTTAATCACCGCGCCGACCAAGTGCCGGCCGATGTGCTCGGAGGTGAGCACCGCATCGCCGTAGTAATAAGCATCAAGCGAGGCTTGCAACGCGACCGAAACGGCTTCGGCCGTCGACATGACCGTTGCCGGTTTTTCGACCTGCACGCCATCGGCAGTGACGCCTTCGCGCAGATCATGAAACGTCGTGACAAGCACTTCGATTACATCGCGGTTGACGGTCACTTTGGCGGCAGCATCTTTCAGCAGGTGTTCGCACTGATCGGTAACGAGCGTGACTTCCTGCGCGAGCTCGCCGATCGGATGGACCGTTTCGAAATTGAATCGCCGTTTGAGCGCGCTCGACATTTCATGCACGCCGCGATCGCGAATATTCGCCGTGGCAATGATGTTGAAGCCCGGTTTGCCGAGCAGCACGCGACCGTCACCGCTCAGTTCCGGCACCATCATCAGTTTTTCGGAAAGGATGCTGATCAGCACGTCCTGAATTTCGGGCGGGCAACGAGTGACTTCTTCGAACCGCACGATCTGACCCGTCGACATTCCTTGATGCAAAGGCCCCGCGACCAGCGCCCGCGGCGAAGGCCCTTCGGCGAGGAGCAGCGCGTAGTTCCACGAATACTTGATCTGATCTTCAGTCGTGCCGGAGCTGCCTTGAATGGTGTTCGTCGAACAGCCACTGATCGCCGCGGAAAGCAACTCCGACAGCATCGACTTGGCGGTGCCTGGTTCGCCGACCATCAGGAGCCCGCGATTGCCGGCGAGGCCAATGATCGCACGCTCAACGAGAATGTCGTCGCCAAAAAATTTACGAGTGACCGCGGGCGTCTTGCTGCCGCAGATGAACGAGCGCACCGCCTTCGGCGAGAGCTTCCAACCCGGTGGCTTGGGCGATTTATCTGCTTTGGCGAGTGCCGCCAGCTCGTCCGCATATAAGATTTCGGCGGGCGGTCTTAAGACCTTTTCGGTGCTGGCCATCTGTTCTCACATGCTGAGGAGTGTGCGTATTCGCCGCGAGAAAACTACGGAGGAGTGTCACGAATTTAGCAAGTTGCGCGGGCGTGTGGAATTCGCCAGCAGCAGCGGTGAGAATGTGGCGACGGTCTGTTCTTTGATCTCTCGTCGGAAGGCAAACTCATGGCGGATTGGTTGGCTAGATTGAAGGATCAAGCGACGAACCAACAGAGTTACGGCGCGGCCGAGACATTGAAGTACGTCGAGCAAGCTGACCTCAAAACGTTGCAGCTGCTCAAGCCGCCACCCAATCCGTGGCTCGTCAATTGGATCGGGCATGTATTGCGACTCTCGCCGTCGCCACGTGAGGCCGACGCCGACGTGCTGCGATTGGTACAGGCGGCTGCCAAGATGCAGGCCTGGTCCGAGATCGTTCTTAGTTGGCTACGGCAGCCTTATCGCGAAGGCGAAGCCCCGGAGCAGGATTTTCTCGCGCCGCTGCTGACGATCATCGGCGATGATCAAGCCGAGCGGCAGCAGTTGGTTTCGGCACTCATCGCTGGCAGCGGTGATTCTCTGGCGCGCGACGGTGGCTCGACGAACTCGGCGGGACGGTTTGTGCTCGCAGCGCCGAATCTGGGCGAAGTCGTGGCGAACATCCCACCGCGCAGTCGAGTTGCCGACGCGCTGGCCTTTATCATTCGCTCCGATCCCGCGCGAGGCGTCGAGCTCGCGCCGCATTTCTTGATGCGAAAATGGACCAACAGTCCGATTCTCGATCCTGCCGCGGTCCGCATTCTGCTCGAGGTGGATGCTGAGAAGTACAAGCCAATCATTCTCGATGCCATCGCCGAGACATCAGGTAACCGTGGCGATGTGTTCGAAACGCTCACGATTCTGGCCGAAACATTTCCGCAATACCTGCCGCGCACTCGTCAAGAGGCCGGCCATATCCTCGCCTACCAAAATCGCATCGAGCATGCCGACAAAGCCGCCCGTTGGTTGCTCGCCCAGTATGGTGTCGATGGCTTGCCGGAGATTTGCGCTTACTTGCGCGACTGCATCACCATCCACTTCACGGCACCCATCCTTCAACTGACCGTCGACGCTTTGCAAGAACAGGCGCGGCCCGCTGCGCTCGCGGCACTGGAAGGCAAAGGTTTCGAAACTCGCCTGGCTGCGCTCAAGCTGCTCGTTGTCTGGAATCAGCCCGAGGATCGTGAAGCCATTGCGCTGGCGGTGAACAAAGGACTCTCGGAGAAAGAAGGCACCGACGTACTAAAGATTTTGAAGGTTGTTTCTGACTACGATTTCAGCGGAATGCAAGAATTCGTTTGGGAAACGCTCGCGCATAAGTCGAAGCCAGTTCGCTCGGCTGCGGCTCGCGCCCTGGCGCGACTCGGCGAACCAGCGGTGGAACGAGCGATTCCGCTCGCGGCGGCGAAAAAGTCTGCCGTACGCTCTGCTGCCGTCACGCTGTTGCAAACCATCGAATCGCCAGCCGCCATCGCCGCGCTCGAGGCCCGCGTCGATGTCGAGACGGACGAAGAAGTACGCGATCAAATCCTGCTCGCGCTCGATACGGTGTGGGAGAAGCAAGGCAAAAAGCTGACTCGCGATGATGTGAATGAACGCATCGAGCGCGCCGAGAGCAAGCTGACGGAGCAGGTATTGGAATGGCTTGATGACACGAAGCTGCCTCCACTGCGGTTCGCTCAGGATCAACAGCAGCTGACCGCGCAGCAGGTTCGCTATCTGCTCTATCGCCAATCGCGGGCGAAAGAAATGCGGCCCGATGTCGAAGCCAAGCCACTATATGCTTTGATCGACCGCAGCAGCAGCGGCGATTTTGCGGTGTCGCTGCTGGCGCATTTTTTCGGCTCGAAGATGGACGCCGAAGATCGTTGGCTGCTCGCGGCTGCCGCTTTGCTTGGCGACGATCGAATCGTCGCGCCGTTGATGCAGCAGATTCGCAAATGGGTCGATGCTAATCGGGGCAAGCTCGCCGAATACGCCGCGCAGGCTCTCGCCCTGCAGGCAGGCGATGTAGCGCTGTGCGCGGTCGATGCCCTCTCGATTCGTTATCGCAGCAAACAGAAAAACATCGGCAAGGCTGCCAGCGAAGCCTTTGCCGATACCGCCGAGCGCCTCGGCATGACGCCCGATGAACTAGGCGATCGCGTTGTGCCCTGGCTTGGTTTCGAACCTGGTCAGCCGCGGCTGATCGAAGCCGGCGATAAGAAAATCGAAGTTCGCGTCGGCCTCGATCACAAGCTTGAGTTCCGCGATTTGGTCAAAGGCAAAAAGGTTGCCTCGTTGCCATCCGGCGTCCCCGCCGAAACCAAAGCCGAGTTCAAGGACCTCAACGCCACGATTCGCGAAGTGATCAAAGGCCAACTCGCGCGCATCGAGAACTTGATGGTTCGCCAGTTCCGCTGGCCCATCGCGCGCTGGCAGGAACTTTATCTGCAGCATCCGCTCCTCTTCCCGTTTGCCACGCAGATGATTTGGGCGATCTACGATGAGGGCAATAAGCTCGTCAAACCTTTTCGCGCTCTCGAAGATCGGACGCTGACGGATGAGACCGATACCGCCGTCGCGCTGCCGCAGCAAGGACAAATCGGACTCGTCCATCCGCTGGAACTAACGCCCGCGGCACGACAAGCGTGGGCGACGCACTTGGCCGATTACAACATCGCTACGCCGATCTTGCAGATCGCGCGCCCCGTGATTTCTCCCGCCGAAGAGGATCACGCGACGAAGATTTCGCGCAAGTACGAAAACACTCCGCTGAGCGCCATGACCTTCCGCAGCCGCGCCGAACGACTCGGCTGGCAGCGCGGCAGCGTGATCGATGGCGGTTGCATTTCGTCCTATCGCAAAAGCTTTCCCGGCGCGCGGGCCGATGCCATTCTCGAACTCGACGGCATGGGCATCAGCATGGGCCTGGAAGACTCGATCAAGCTCGGCAAGTTCTACTTCGTAAGAAGCGGCAGCGTAGAAGTCGGCAGCTACACCTACGACGAGCCGCACAACGAACAGGACGAACGACTAATCGCCTTCGGCGATGTCCCACCGATTGTCTTTTCGGAAACGATGGGCGACCTCGGCAAGATCGTAGGCACGAAAGCGGATGGCAGCGAAGCTGGCGAGGAAGCGTGAGCGCAAATCCGTCCTACGCAGAAACCTGAGCGATCAACGCGTCGTCTTTTCTTTTTCTGCTCGGCTCGGCCACCAGTTGTTGCGCATTCGTTCGAACATGCCGGGCTTTGGTTCTTCTTCGGGATCGCGTTCGACCCGTTCGGCTCGCTTGCTGCGGTCGACTTTGGCAGCAGGTCCAACGGCGGGCGGCGTGACTTGTTTCACGGCGTGATTGATTGCTTCGGCGGCTACGCTCGCGGGCTTCATGACGGGATTGGCAGCGATCACCTTCGGCGGCGCTGCCGCGCTGACCGTGGTCGCCTGCCCGGCAACATGGTTGCGCAGGTACAAGGGCCAGTAGCTCTCGAGGAACCGCTGACAGGGGACGAGTTGACCCGACGTCAATTCAAAGTCAGCCGAGGCAATGCCCTTGAGGAGTTCGTCGCGTTCGTGATCGTCGAACCAGAGATCGTAGACCTGAATGTCGTCGATCCAGACTTCTCCTTCATCCATCAAATCGAAGCCGATGCGGAGATCGGTGAGTCCGCTGAGAGGCAAATCAGTGAGGGGAAAGCGGTAGGAGTTCCACTGGTTTTGCAGCTGCACTTTCAGCGGCTTGCCGTCTTCGCCGATGCCGACATTGGACCAGCGGTAGTACGGTTGGCCGTCGAGCTTGCCTTCGATCGCCAGTCGCAGCCGTGGCTGTCGCGCGGGATCGGCGATGCGCAAATGAGCGACCACCGACAAGCGGCCCGTGGTCGGCACGGGAATGGGATCGCTGCGAACCCAGGCCGGCGCCGGCCGACCGAGCGGATCGCGCGTGCTTTCTAAATGGAGCGATTGCTTGCCGTCATGCGGTTGATCAATGTCGATCTCGGCGTTCACATGCGGACCTTGAGCATGCACCCAACCGGTCGGCGCGCCGGCGTCGGTCATTTTTTCGAACGAAGGATTGCTGAGGACTTCCTTGGCCCGTGGCGAGCGAAGCGCATTGGCGCGGAAGCGGAGCTGGCGAACTTGCTCGCGCAAATCATCGGCGGCTGCGGTCGGCAGCGTGGTGCGCCAGGTTTCGACCGTCGTGTTGGCGTTGGCGATCTCACCACCCATCAGGTCGTATGGTTCAAGTTTGACGGTCCAAGTCGTGCGCGTGCCGTTGGTCGTCGAGCTCGCATCGCGGAGCGAGCTATAGGGCTCGATGGTGACTTTGCCAGCGGCTTGCCAATCGATTTCGACGGTCACGGGCCACGGCGAATCGTTCGTGCAGTAGAAGTACGTTTTGCCGCGGCGAACGAGCGTCCGCAGGACCACAGGCTGCTGCGAGCCAATGCCGTTCTTCGGCTGGGCCGTTTGGAATGGTTCATCGGGCAAACGGCGGTAGACCTTCAAGAGCGAGGTGAGCGCATCTTCCTGGCCGAGCGGCGTCATCCAACCACCTTCGATCAGCAGCCGCGTGTCGCTCGTCGAAATCGAATGGACGAAGCGTTCGCGATGCAGAGCTTCGGAACGAGCGAACTGCGGCACTAGCCAGAGGCGAGTCTGCTCGGCGCCGAAAGGGCTGACTTGATCGAACGACGGCAGCGCGAGCGGCGCTGGCTCGAAGGAGACTTGCGTCGAGTAGGCCGCGCCGGTGAAGAGCGCCGGCAGATCGGTTCCATTTCCCCAAGCATGATAGGCCGTCGACAGACCGATAAACTCCGGCGCGATCCGCTGCGGAAACGGCAGGATGATTGACTGATCGGCAGCGAACTGCCGCGGGTCAAAGCCGAACGCGGCGAATGCAGCGGCGGCCTGATCTTGGGCGGGAAGTGTTGGTCGTAGCGCGAACTGAATCGGCCGCGCGGCGAGGAGTTCGCCGGGGAGAACGAATAGCTTACCGCCGGGATGATTTTGTTCGACGGTTCGTTGCAAGTTGCGATAGAAACCGGCAATCTGTTGCGACCGCCAGTTGAGCCAGGCCGTGCGCGCGTTGGTGCGGATCGACTGCAGGGCTTCGATGCGCCAGTTGGGTTGCTGCGGTTGCAGGTCGCTCAGAGAGACGCCCGTTTGTTTTTGGAAAGCAAGGAGCGTCCGCATATCGCAGCCGCTTTGATCATCGGGCAGCAGCGCGAACGACTCGGGACCGAGTTGCAAACCAATGCCGGTGAGGGACGGGTGCTCGGCGTAGCGAGCGGTGAGCTCATGCACGACGCGCTGCATCGCTTGCTGCACGCGGGCATCGAGCGGATTGTAATACGGAGCCAAGCCGCGGCGCGGTGGCCGTCGCGCGAGGATCGGCCTGCCGTCGATACCGAGGGGTTCGATGCCGGTTGCGTTGGCGGGATCGAGCAAGCGTTGACGTTCGAGTTCCGGGATCGGCGTGTTGAATTGCAACGTCGGCACGCATTGCACGCCCGAGCGATCGCAGAGTCGCAGCAGCAGTTCGAGCACATCCTTGCGAAGCGGATCCTGACCACTCTCGAAGAACAAGCCGGTGTCATACCGCGGCGTAGGTTCAAGCAATTGACTCGGATAGAGCGAGCTTCCTTCACAGACGACGGGCAGCATGATCACGCCGCTGCCGGTGTGCTGTAGATATTCGACGAGCCGCGTGGTCGCGAGATAGAACGTCACCCAATCGTCGAGCGTGCGGCCCGTCGTAGGATCGAGCGCTTCGCCGGCGGAAAAGTTTTCGGCAATGAGTGGCCGTTCGAGGCAAGTGGCCAGCATCCGCTGCGCGACTTTCGTCGCCGGCAAGCGAATCGGCGGCAAGGTAATCGGCCCGGCTTGCAGACTAATCTTGCCAAACCACGCCGCCTGTCCTGGGCGACGATTGGTGAGGAGCACGACTGGCGCCTTCGTTTGCGGCCAGAAGATGACGCGATGCCGCGTGACCTTGGCTTCGACGCCGGCCGCTGGGGGCGAAACATCGACGCCGGTATCGAGACCGATCGGCACGACCTGGCCGGCGGCGTTTGGTTCAACAATGCTGATGCCCAGGCTTTGCGGCAGATCGCTGGGATATTCCACCTGCAGCACGTGCGGCCGACCGATCTCTTCGACGCTCAGCGGATACGCTTGCCACACATTCGCCGGCAGTTGCACCCACGTGCGGCCGAGGTGCGAGTGCGTTTGCGATTCGCCGTTGGTCAGCGCTTGCGTGGTCAGGCCCGGCAACTTCGGCAGCGTGGGAATGCGCGTCATGCGCTCCCACCACTTCGGATTGGCGGGATCGATTTCCCAGGTCGTCTTCCATTCGCTGGTTCCCAGCGGTGGACGGAGAACAGGATCGACAACGACGAGTTGCACGCGGCGTTCGAGTACGGGCTTGCCACGCAGGAGTGGCGTCGTGAGACGCTTGACGTAGAGCGAGAAGACCACGTCGTACACGCCTTCGTCGAGCGGCAATGCAAACTCCGTGGCGGCGACAGCCGAGGCCGCGCCTTGATCGTCGGACTTGATTTCGAGATCGAGGCGATTGCGTTCGCGACCACCGCGAGCTTCAACCAGTGCGGCACTCAGGATGTAAGCCGTGTTCGGTGTCAGCGGAAAAGCATTCGGCAGCACTTCGCAGCTGAACTTTTCGCCGGGCGAATAGATCAAATGCTCGCGCTCGATGTTTACCCGCAAGGTATCGCCCGGCGAGCGTTGCACGAGCAGGCGATTGCGATGCTCATCGAGATTCAAACTGTGAAAACCTTGCTTCAGTTTATCCAGCGGCAGCTCGATCACTTCGCCAGCAGCGCCGCCGGCGGGAAACAGGTTCACGCGCAGAACCGCCGTACCCGGCGCGACGACGTGCAGATCGCAACCGTCGTAAGTCCGCGGCATGCGCGGAAAAACTCGCAGCGACTGCGCACTGACCATTTGCAGCGCACCAGGCGAATCGGCTTCGAGCCCCAGCGGCTGAACATCGCTGAGCGTTCCTTCGCTCAACTCGATCGAGCCTTGCCAGGAGCAGGCTTCGCCGCCGCCCCAAGCAATTCTGAGTCGCAGGTCCAATTCATTCGCAAGAATCTGCGAAGCGTTGCCGATAATGAGGGCGAACAAAAGGGCGCAGGGCCAGAACCACCGCTGCGCGCTGCGCAGCAGTTGAGACGATTCGAAATGCGGACTTCCTTGTCCGAACATCGTTCGCTTCCGCGCGCGAAGGATCGCGCGGCGGAATGTCTCCTGAAAAATTGAGATTCTGTTTGCGCGCTTCCGTGCGCACAAGTCGCCAGTATAGGCCAGCAGGCCCGAAACCAACTACAGCGAAATGCTGGTGCTAGCTACTCTGGTTCGCTAGCAAAATCACGGGCTTCACGCCGCAAACGATTGGCCGAGGCGCGAATGCGATCGGCTTCGTCATACTTGCCGGCATCCTCGAGATCGGCAGCGGCCTGATCGAGGTTGCGAGCGCTCAAGCGGAGTTGAGCGATGGCTACATGCGTGGGATTCACTGGCTGGCTGTAGCTTTGCAGCAAATTGAACGGGCCCGATTCGCTGGCGACGCGCTGCACAGGTTGCTGCTGGATTTGGCTGACAATTTGCTTCTCCAACGCTGCATCGGCGGCTTTCGCATCCTGAGCCATTCGCTGCCAAATTTGCCGTCGTTCGGCGTCGGTGCTGCCACCTATGCCGTCGAAGATCGTTCCTTTCACTACACTGCCAATGCGGCGCTGAGCTTCGGTCAACTCGCGCACTTCCACAGATTCTTCAGGCTGCTGGGGCTGCGCTGCCGGAGCAAAGAATTGTTTGATCGCCGGCGTCAAGCGCGCATAGCGCAGCCAGCGCGAGCCATCGAGCGGCAATGGCAGCGGCAGGCGAGAATCGGTAACGATCTCAACCCGTTCTTCTTCCTGAATCTTTTCTTCCAATCCCTTTTCTTCGGCTTGGCTAGTAATCACCAGCATGCCGACCATCAGCAACCAGCTGGCAAATTTCAACGCAGTTTTCATCGTTTGGGTCCCTCCTGTGATGAACGACGGGCCGAGGATTCTACGACGAACCGGGCTGCGGGCGGTAGAGAAATTGGGCAAGGTGCGGGATTCGCTTGCTTCCACCGCGCGGCTTGCTAGTAAGATAGACACAGGCCGATCTCGTTCACCGGCCATGATTTTCTCGCGGAGTGGCTTTTCATGCGCTGGATGATGTTCGGAGCACTGCTCGTGCTGAGCGGCGGCTTGGGTTGCGGCGGGGCATCGCCGGCTGCCAGTTCGGGTGAAGGGGCCACGGCGCCACCTCCGCCGGCCGAAATCAAGACCTATGCAATCGAAGACTTGCCCGCCGTCGACGATCGGCCCTATCCGGCGCTCGACGAGGGACGGATTCAGTTCGCCATGCCCACTGGTTGGGAGCCGCTGCGACCGAGCCAGAAATATCTGTTTGCCTGCGGCCCCAAAGACAACATGACGAACCTGCCGCGGATCACCATCTCGGCTAGCGACACCCCCGCCGATTCCAAGGCGAGCACCACGGCCAAGTACGCCCAAACGTTGGCCGGCAAGCTGCAAACTTCGTTGATCAACGCCAACAAAAAGCCGATTGAAAGTTGCAAGCCGATCATCCTTGGCGAGAACGTCTGGATCCGCCACGTGCGGAAGGTCGGTCTGCTCGACGGTCCCACGGCGGTGCAGTCCTTGCAGACCATCAAAGGTGGCCGAATCATTTCGATCGAGCTTTCGGTACCCGCGCAAGACAATCCGGGCGACGCCCAAAAGCCGATCAACTATGAAAAAGAGCTGCTCGCGCACCGCGACATTGCCTATTCGCTGGCCGCCCACATGAAGTTTCCCAAAGACAAGCCAGCCGCCGCGAAAGAGAAGAAGTAAATCGTGGAATCGAACTGGAGTGATGACGCCGAACAGCAAGCGATTGGGCCGCCGCGCCGACGGGGAAGATTGATCGGGCTGTTCGTGATTCTGGCAGCCATCGTGGGAGTCGCCTACGTCCTCAAAGCAGTCTCGGTGCCGCCCAATCCGACCGTTGCGGTCGCAGTAGGAAAGCGTTTTGAAAAGCTCCACTTCGAACCGCTGACTGACGATGCCACGTCGTTGCAACTTGCCGATCTGCAGGGCCAGGTCGTGCTGATCAACTTCTGGGGGCCCTGGTGTGGACCATGTGTCCAAGAGTTTCCGGAGTTGGTCGAATTGCAGAAGAGCCTTAAAACCAACGCAGACTTTCGTTTTGTTTCGGTCTCCTGCCCGCAGGCGCCGAACGACCCACAGCACGATACGCGCACCGCAGCCTTTCTGAAAATGCGCGGCTACGATTTGCCCATTTATCGCGATCCGCAATTCGTCAGTGCGCAGGCGTTAGGCGAATTAAATAGCGACCCGAACTTCGGCTTTCCCACGACAGTGCTGCTCGATCGCGATGGTGTGATCCGCAGCTTGTGGATCGGTTACCGCAACGGAGTGGTGAAGGAAATGCGCGAACAAGCATCGGAACTGCTGAAGGCGAAGTAGCTAGCGGGTCCACGGCTCGTCGCTGGCCACGGAAACGTCGCTGGCAGCGTTCGGGGCGGCGCGGATACAATGCCGGGATGAGCAAAACTACTACTACCACTCGTCTCGCCGATCATTCGCCGCCGTTGTCTATTCCGTGGATGCGGATCGCTGGCGGCCTGTTGCTCGTTATCGCGATCGTCGCTCTCTTCAAGGGTGACGCCATCCAACTGGCCTGGTCGCAACGTCAAGTGGGACCCTTCAAAGCCGCCGGCAATCCGCTCGATGCCAAACGGACCTTTGAATATTTACAGGCGATCTGCGACATCGGCCCGCGCGTCGCCGGCACGCCCGGCATGGCGAAACAGCAAGAGCTGATTACCAAGCACTTCGAAAAACTCGGCGCCAAAGTTTCGTTGCAGGAGTTCACAGGCCGTCACCCGCAGACCGGCATGATGGTGAAGATGGCCAATCAAATCGTCGAGTGGCATCCGGAAAAGAAAGAGCGAATCCTGCTCTGTTGCCACCACGACACGCGACCCTTTCCTGATCGCGAGCCCAATCCCAACAAGCGGAAAGATCCCTTCATCGGCGCCAACGACGGTGGCAGCGGCGTGGCCATGCTGATGGAACTGGGCAATCACATGGCCGGTTTGCGCTGCAAATACGGCGTGGATTTTGTCTTCTTCGATGGCGAAGAGCTCGTCTACGACGACGCGCGATCCGATCCGTACTTCCTCGGCAGCGAGTACTTTGCGCGCACGTATGTTTCGCAACCGCCGGGCCACAAATACAAATGGGGCGTGCTGTTCGATATGATCGGCGACAAACAGCTGAACATGTATCGCGAGGTCAACAGCATGGAATGGCCCGATACGCGGCCGCTCGTGCTCGATATCTGGAAGACGGCCGGCTCGCTCGGCGTGAAAGAGTTTGTCAACGTCACGCGGCACGAGATCCGCGACGACCATCTGGCCCTGCGCAACATCGGCAAGATCCCGACGTGCGACCTCATCGACTTTGAGTATCCCACCTCGCACGGCCCGAACTACTGGCACACCACGCAAGACATTCCCGCCAACTGCTCCGGCGATTCCATGGCCAAGGTGGGCTACGTGATGTACACCTGGCTGCAACAGGTAAAGTAAGAGTCAAACGCCACTGCTCTTGCGGCGGCGATTACTTACCTTCGAGTGTGCGCTGCAGATAGTCGATCTGCGCCCGCACATCTTCCAGATCCGGATTGAGCTTCACCGCGCGGCGAAAACATTCGAGCGCGGCAAAAGGATCATCCATTTCGAGATAGCAGTGCCCCATGCCGACGGCAGCGCCGAAGTGATAGGCATTGAGCTCGAGCGTTTGATGGCAATCGTTGGCCGCATCTTCCCAGCGATTCGTGGCGAAGTGGCCGATGGCCCGTTGATTCCACACTTCGGCAAACCAGGCCGCTTCTTCCAGCAGTTCGTTCGCAGCCGCAATGGCTTCGTTGTGATGCTGCGAATCGTTGAGTCGCACGATGACGTTCAGCTTTTCTTGCTGCCGCTGATTGCCATCGCGCCGCCACAAATTGCGAATGCCGTTGTCGGCGATCAAGCGGACCGCGCGATCGCGATCGTGCAGCGCTCGGCCGAGAATCGGCGTGTGCGAGTAATCGCCGAGAAAACCAATGGCCAGTACGGCTGCCCGCCGCGAAACGTGTTGTCCCGCACCAGCGAGCCGTTCGAGCGTGGTGAGCAGATAATGTTCAGACACGCCGCGGATATACGCAGCCGACTCTTCGGTATCGAGATACCGATGGTACAGCTGATCGAGCCGGGGAGTGGATACGGGTTTCTTCATCGTGGTGCCGTGCATGGAGCTCAACCGCGACCACTGCGGAAAGGTGTCGCGATCAAGCTGAGCTTTGAGTCTAATTAGAGCTTCCGCAATCAACAACCGAATGCCTGTGCGGGCGTCCGTTTTCTGCAGCGATTTCTGTCTGGATGTGTTGAGATAGGAAGAGGAGACAAGCTTTGTCGCCAACACCGCAACGTTTTTTGCCAGCATTGCCAGCGCCATCAGTGCGACGGGCGGCGTGGTTCGCCCGCAAATCGGTGTGGGTCGCTTTCCCTACGCTCGTGATCGTCAGTTGGTTTGGCAACGATTTTGACGGTCGCGCGCATCACGCCGGCGCCGCCGAAACGGCTTGGAAGACCGGCGCTGAGTTTCGCAAAGCGCTCGATCAGCCCTTGGGCTTGAAGTGGGCCGAGAATCCGATTCGCGACGCACTCCGTAATCTTTCGAACAATCAACAGGTCGCCATCTGGCTCGATCGACGCGTCGATCCGAGCACCAAGTTGCAGTTCGAACTTGACGATGTTCCGCTCGGGCTGATGCTCGATCAATTGTGCGCAAAGAGCAAATTAGGTCGTGCCGTCGTTGGGCCGGTTGTCTACATCGGCCCTCCAGCCATGACAGAAAAGCTGGCGACACTCGCTGCCGTGAAGCGACAACAAGCGGGCTCGCATTCACCGGAACAGCGCGCTCGCTGGTTGCGACCAGCCGTCTTGAATGTGCCGCAACTCACCGAGCCGCGAGAACTCGTGCGCGAACTAGCGCGCGAATCCGGCGCGACGCTACAAAATCCCGATGCCGTGCCGCACGATCTCTGGCCCGCGCTCTCGATGCCGCAACTCACGCTCGCCGATCGCTTGACGCTGGTGCTCGCCGGTTTCGATCTCACCTTTGATTTGAGCGCCGATGGTTCGACGCTCACCATCGTCAAGATTCCGGACAGCGTCGAATACGAACAGACGTATTCGTGGGGAAAAGGCAAAGCGCAGACGCTGGCCAGTCAGTTGCAGAAGAAATTTCCCGAACTCAAGATCAGCGTCGCCGACGACAAGGTCGTCGCCGTCGGCAAGTATGAATCGCACGAGTTGATCGAACGAATCCTAAATGGCGAGACGGTGCGCACGACGAAGGTCGTTCCGGGTGAGAAGGTCTACACGCTGCGCGTCGACAATCAGTCGGCTGGCGCGGTGGTGAAAACGGTTGCCAAAGAACTCGGCAAAGAGATGGTCTACGATCCGTCGCTCGTCGACAAACTGAAGACCAACGTCAGCTTTCAAGTGAAGGATGCGAAGCTCGAGGAGCTTCTCAATAAAGTTCTCACGCCGCTCGGGCTCGCCTACGAAATAAATGAGGCTTCGTTGATCATCAAATCAGCGAAGCCTTAGAGAGATTCGTACGACGGACCATTGGTCCATCACGAAGTGGGTACGCGAGGCTGAACCTTAGAACGTCACGTCTTCATCGCGGGGTGGCGGAGGACGACGGCCACCTTCGCGGCCGGAACCTTCACCACGCGGCGGCGGGCCACCGGCGCCAGGGCCACGACCTTCGGGGCCTCGGCCTGCTTCTGGACCGCGACCCTCGGGCCGACCTTCTGGTCGGCGATCACCACCGCGGCCTTCAGGTCCACGTGCTTCTGGGCCACGACCTTCCGGTCCACGCGGCGGACCAGCTTCAGGGCGTCCTTCAGGGCGACGGGCTTCCGGACCACGACCTTCAGGCCGACGATCTTCACCGCGGCCTTCGGGGCCACGCGGCGGCGGGCCAGCTGCGGGACGTCCTTCCGGACGACGAGCTTCTGGAGCGCGACCTTCAGGGCGACGGTCATCTTCGCGGCGCGGCGGCGGACCACCAGGGCCACGAGCTTCGGGTCGGCGATCGTCACCGCGGCCTTCGGGGCGGCGGTCACCTTCGGGACGACGATCGTCTTCACGGCGGGCCGGGGGACGGAAACCTTCCGAGCCAGGGCGATTGCCTTCGGGGGCGCGGCGAGCGAATCCACCAAAGCCGCCCGGCCGACCGAATTGCGGCGCGGGGCCACGGCCAAATTGCGGGCCACGATTGGTGGAAGGACCACGACCGAACTGCGGTGCCGGACCACGCGACGGTGGGCCGCGGAACGAAGGACCACTCGGGCCGCGACGATCGGGTCCACGGTTGGCTTGGCTGCGGTGATCATCACGCGGGGCTGGGCCACGATGAGCGTCGCCATGCGAACCGTGCGACTTCAACGCGTGCAACTCACGAGTGAGTTCGGCAACTTTCCGTTCGAGCTCGGCAATCCGCCGATCTTCACCACCACGCGACGGCGGACCAGCAGGACCACGACGATCGGCGCTGTGATGTTCTGGAGCGCGGTGCTCTGGGCCACGATGCTCAGGACCACGATGATCGAAGCCGCCGGGGCCACGACGATCAGCACTGTGATGTTCGGGAGCGCGGTGTTCTGGACCGCGATGATCAAATCCACCCGGGCCACGATGTTCTGGAGCGCGATGCTCTGGGCCGCGGTGTTCTGGGCCGCGGTGCTCTGGGCCGCGATCAGCAGGCCGACCGGGGCCGGGGCGTCCTGGACCAGGGCCACGGCCGGGGCCTTGGAAATTGGTAAAGGCTTCCACTTCGGCAACATCGTCCGTAGCGGATTCTTCCGAAACGGTTTGTTCCGTGGCCGTTGATTCCACAGTAACTTCATCTTCCGCCCGCAGGCTTGCTGAGACGATCATCGCCCCGCCGAAGCACGCCAGCAGCGCTGCAGTCCGCCAAAAACGTTGCATGTTCTCACTCCTTACCAGTCCGACAATAAAAGGTGCCCGTTGCTTGTCTACTGCTGCGTTATGTGTGGGCGCAGCTCGATCCCAGCCGACATAGCGATTGCAAAAATCAATCGCCGCCGGATTGTTCGTGATGTGGCAGCGCTGCAAACAGGCAGCGCCGCGTCAGCAGTCGATTCCGTTCGCCTAAAAGTCCTTGTCGTTCTCGTCGCCAGTCAATTCATTCAAACGCTTGCCCACGATTTCCTTGCGGGACTCGTTGCGTTTGGTAATACCTTCGCGAAGTTTCTTTAGATCTTCTTCCATCCGTTTGATTTGTAGCTCACGACGTTTCTGACGAACATCGAAGTGTTCATTGAGAGTTGTCGTCAACTCATCTTTCAATTTAACCCGCTGATCGCGCGGAAGTTGTCGTAGCTGATTCGAGATTTCCAGAGATTTTCGCTCGAGCTCGTGATCCGACTTCAGCAGCGCATACATCTCGGGATCGTCTTGCTCCAGACGTTGCCAATCGAGCGGAGGACCCATCATGCCTGGACCACCAGGTCCACCGGGACCACGATGCGGCCCCATGCCCGGTCGCTCGCCATAACCACCTGGGCCTCCAGGACCGCCCGGTCCACCAGGAGGCGGCGGCGGACGATCACCTGGGCCACCTGGGCCAGGACCACGATCACCAGGACCATCACCACGCGGCGGCGGATTGAATCGCGGACCACCAGGACCAGGTCCACCGGGCCCACCTGGACCCGGACCATTTGCATTCGGGCCACCAGGACCACGATCGTCATCACGGCGCGGCGGCGGATTGTCGTTTGGCCGGCGCGGTGGCGGGGCATCGCCACTGCGAGGTTCGCCGCGCGGCGGTGGAGGCGGATTGTCGCCTTTCTCTTGAGCCGTGACCCAGGACAGGCCACCACAAACAACGGCAGCGGCGAGCAAGTAACGAAGTGTATTGGGCATGATGAAATCTCCCGTGGTGGCAGGCCAGGTTTTTAGCTCAGTTTCTTAAAGTGATTCGCCAGCGATGTCAGCCGACAGTTGTTTGAGTTGCGAATCGAAGTCGGTCAGCGAGCGATCGAAGCTACTCGGCTGCGAGCTCATCTGTTGAATCGCAGTGTAAGTGGTGTTGATCGCCTCATCCAAATCGGTCCACGGATTAATATCTGGCGAAGACGTTTCTGGTGGAGACACAACAACCGCGGGAGCGGCTGGTTGTTCGATCCGAGCAGGCTGCGGACTCGGCTGCGCGATTTGCGGCGCGGGCGCGACGTTCGGAATTTTTTCCGCCTGCTGACTGATGACGCCGATTGCCGTGGCGACAATCAGCACCGTCGCTGCAATCACCACCGCGGCCCACGACCAATCGACTTGCGGCTTTTCTTCGACGGGCGTGGCCGGCTGCGTGATCAGTTCGGCTTGCAGCGACGCGAGCAGCGCGTCTTGATCGAGACCATCGCGGCCGTTCGCTTCGACGGCGGCGCCGAGCTTCAGCCAGGCCTGCCGCGTGGCAACGTCGTGCATGCTGCTGCCGGTGCTGGAGCGGGGCTTCTTCGAAGTGGCGCCTTCGAGTTCTCGTTGATCGGGCAAATGTTCGTTCATGGTTGGTGACTCACCATCAAGCGGCGGAGCGTTTGCAAACCGCGGCGGCAATGACTGAGGGCAGTATTCAAAGGGCATCCGAGCTGTTCGGCAATTTCGGCAAATTCCAGGTTGCCGAAATATCGCATCAGCAACACCCGGCGCTGTCCGGGACTAAGCTGATCGAGCGCGACGGCCAGATCCTGCTCGGCTTCGCGCCATTGGGCGAGGGCGGCGGGATCTGTCTCTTCGCCGGCGATTCCCGGCAAACCAGCCGCTGAGCCCGCGGCCGGCTCACGAGCCTGCCAGCCGGCATCGTCCAGGTTCAACTCGCGACCCAATCGCCGAGCCCGGTCGCAAACCAGGTGATCGGCAATGCGGATCAAAAAAGCCCGGTCCTGACCTTGCTGACGAAAACTATCGCGCACCTGCCAGGCCCGGCGAAAGACTTCCTGCAGCACGTCGTCGGCGACGTCGGGCCGCCGTACCAGGGCCAGCGCGTAACCACGGATGGCTGCAGAGTGCTCGCGCACCCAGCTCGCCAGGAGTTCGTCCGGGGAGAGGTTTGGGCTGGGGGTGTCCATCGCTGCATTCACTAACGTCGCAGCGGGCCTCAAATTGCGGTTGGCCGAGAAGTTTTTCGCCATATCCAAACCTCGTAGCCATTCACGCCAGCGACGCTGTCGCAGCGAGCGACGGGAGGGCGAGGCTCCCGCCAAGCCGTGCGGTGGAATGGCCAGCCATTCTGGAGCGACTTGAACACCCCCCTTTCATACTCCCAGAATATAACAGGTGATGCAACTTTTTGTATTCCTTGTAAAGAATTACATCAAAACGACTTACGCCGAAAATACAGGGCAATATCGAGGGTCCAATATCGCGATTTATTCTAGCTAAAACGGGTGGTTCGAAATTCGCTTGAGCAGGTCGCTCCAATTTACTCTGGCCCATGGCACTCCCCTCCTCGCGCGTCACGTCGTCACCCAACCTCCAGAATCCGCTAGACACGCCCGCGTGGACAACTCCGGTCAGTCGCAATCGCGCCAAGGTAACCATTCACGCTGGCACGGTTGTACCCGCTTCTTCACTTCCGGCAGGGCTAAGGTTTTGGGGACTTACGTCAACGAGCGGCGCTATCCGCGGCGCGACTACAGGCGATAATACCGCGTCGCGTTGCCGCTGAAGAGCTTTTCCTGCTCCGCTGCCGGGCGGCTAGCCACAATTTGGCGGAGGGCGTCGGTCCAGGCCTTGAGCGGGGCACCGAGGAGGCAGACAGGCCAGTCGCTGCCAAAGATGACGCGGTCCGGGCCGAAGCTATCGAGGCAGTGGTTAACGATCGGGGCCAGGTCGTCGACGCCCCATTCTTTCGTCACGCGAGCGATGATGCCGCTGATTTTGCACAGCGTGTTCTTCCGCTTGCCGATTTCCTCCATCTCTTTTTTCCAGGCGGCCACTTCGTGATCGGGCTTTTGATCGCCACGGCGGGACGCCGTCAGCCAAGCCTTGGGATCAGCATTGCCGCAGTGATCGACGATCAACCGAGTCCCCGGGCATTTGTCGGCGAGCTTCGAAGCATCGGCCAGATCGGTGGGACGGAGGCACAGATCAAAGCTGAGCCCCTTTTCTCCAAGCAACTGCACACTGCGAACATAAGCTTCGCCCAGGCAAGTTCCCGCTGGCGTCATATCGGCATGCAGCACCTGGCGCACACCTTTGATCTGCGGCGAGTCTTTCCACTTGCTGATGTATTCCTTGAACGCCGCCTCTTCGGCAGGCCGGCCGCTGATGACCGCGCCAATCGTCGGCGCCGTGCCTGACTTGCAAATGGCAATCAGGTGTTCCGCTTCGGCCACTTGCTGCTCCGGCGCGACGTCGACCTCCATGTACACCGAGCGTTCGATGCCGGTGCCAGCAATGGCAGCGCGGTAGTCGTCCATCACGTAGCTCCGCGACAGCACGCCCTCTTTCGGCAGCCAGGGGAGCTTGAACTTGGTGACGTCCCACAGGTGCTGGTGCGTGTCGATCAGCGGAAGCATCTTTTTGTCCTCAATTTTGGCCGCGCTGGCGGAGGCATTGCGATTTAAGAAATGAGCGGCAGCAGCCGCCGTGCCGCCGATTAGCAATGCGCGTCGAGAGAGAGGCATGGACAACTCGCTGTCGGAAGGGTGAACGAACCTGAATCGCCACCCAGTGTAACTGCCCGGATTGACGTTTGTCACCGCGCACCCTCGCCTCACCCAGTCTCGTTAGAGCGAGTTCGCGCCTGACCTTGACTTGCCGCAACGCGGATGGTGGCGGCGTAGGTCGAGTCGCCACGAAACAGCACGTTCGGCAGCAGATCGCCGAAGGCATTCCCTTCGAGAATGTACGCTCGGCGAAATCCGGGAGTGACGAGCAGATCCCAGCCGATGCTGAGGGCTTGTGGAAATGCAGCCGCCGCTTGCTCGCAAATCTCGGTAACAATTTTCCAGCGTGCACCCATCGCCGTTTTCAAACTCGACAAATCGCCGCGGCGGTTTCCCAAATGCAGATTCGTAATCGGCGACCGACTGGTCCGCACAACCGCGTGACGAGCTCGCCCGCCGATGGTGACAACGCGCAGGTCGAGTTCGCGTTCATCTTGCCTAGCCTTGGGCAACCACTCTTCTACGTGCGCTCCCTCGCCGCAGAGAAAATCGCAGATGGTGCGAATGTCCTGCTCGCGGTTGTAGCGCGACAGTTGCAAGTTATTGTAAAAGCGAGCTTCACCACGATGACGCACGAGTTCGAGTGAAGTGATCGCCAGTGGCCGAGTATTCGCGGTCGACAGAGCGACTACGCCCGAAGACGACGAACCGCAGGCGAGCTTGACGAAGACTCGCGTCATCCCTGCATCCTGCATGGCCGTGCGCAGTTCGTCGTAGTTCTTCACGGCAGGAAGCACGCGGGGCACGGCAACACCACACGACTGCAACAGTCGATGGCAGGCCGGTTTGTCGAACAGCGTGCGAATGGCAGTTGGGTGATTCTGTACTCGCAATTCAGCATGACGATCGAGCTCAGTAGCGAGATCTTGCAGCAAGTCCGAAAAGCCCGCAAACCAAAGTTGCGGCCAGCGAATGCGTCCCGGATCCGCGCGCAGCCGAGCGATTTTGGAGACAAGTTCGGTGGCCTCGGTTGCTCGTGCTCCTCGAGCAATTATCAGCTTTTCGACGAGCGGATTTTCGCCCGGCGACTCGATGCGCAGTAAGTTCGACTCGTTACGCTCGAGCGCTGCCGGCAGCAGCGCGGGATCTTGCAGCAAATCGATATAAGAAAGAACGTCCGCGGGCCTTTGCCCGAGTTCGAGGAGCGCTTGTTGAAAGAGCCCCACGCGACGATTTTCTGGATTGCCGATGACGAGCCAGCGACGTGCCGGCTTACTCACTGACCGAGATGAAACGGCCGGCCCATTCGTCGTTTTCGTCAACCGTTTTGGCATCGGCCAGGTCCACCGGGAAAGGCAATTGCTTGAGCGACTTTTGCACCGGCTTGCCGATGTAGTGGTGATGCAGGTCGAGCCGCTTGAGACTCGTATTATCCTTCAACTGCAGCAACGCATTGGCCCCTTCGTCGCTGAGATTGCCGAGCGACAGATCGAGCGTCTCCAGCTGCTCGATAACCGGCGACTTAACGATCACGGCTGCAATGTCGTCGGCGATTTCGGCATTGCGAAAGCCCAGGTACTTCAATTTCGGAAAGAGCTTGCCTTTGAGAATCGGCTGCAGATCGTTGACCCGGCATTCGCCGCCGTAGTTGGGTGTGCCCAACCAGAGTTCCAAGTATTCAAGCTCGGGAAACTTGCCCCGGCAGATCGACGCGACCACCTCGGGCGACAAGCCGCCCGATTCGATGGCGAGGGCTCGCAGTTTCGCATGCTGAGGCTTGCTGATCGCGAGGCCGTCGGCGCCGCGCACGCGCAGCATTTCGAGATGGGGAAAAGCGGCCAGCACCGGCGAGATATCGGTCTGTTTGATCCAGGAGACTTCCTGTTCCTCTTGCAAAATGTCGCCCAAAAACAAGGCCTGCAATTTCGGCAAGCGGTCAGCGTGCTCCGCCAGCAGAGCGACAGAAATGTTCTTGTCCTCATCGGGGTACATCTCTTCGAGCCCCGTCACCAAGCCGATCGTTTCCAGCGCGGCATCGCTCTTCAAAAAATTGTGAAAGCGTTCCTTGAATTGCGCGGCGGTTTCTTCATCCTCTTCGCAATGGCAACGGATGCGAAACACCGTCTTTCCCTTCGGCGGCGTTCCTTCCTTGTAATCGGTTACACGCTGGCCGATGAAGTTGTTCAGATGTCCGAAGTTGCCATCGCGCGTCGTCGCAAACAGCATGGACGAAATCGGCGTGCTGGCTGCTGGAGCGGTCGCAGCAGCTGCTCCCTTTGCACCTTTCGCAGGTTTGGCCGCCGGCGCGGCTTCGCTGCTGGCCACGCCACCGCCGGTCTTCTCGACATATCCCTTGCCGGTCTTTTCGGCGACGAGTTTGTCGTACGCCTTCTTGGCGGCCTCAGGCGTGCCGAAGTCTTTTTTCGTTTCCTGGCCGTCGGAGCCGATGCGGCCGTAGCGAGTGACGACGTCGCTCCCTTGCTGCTCGATCTTCCAAAATTTGAACGACTTGCCGTCGGCGTACTCAAACTCACGAAAGCTCATGCAGGGACTCCCCAGTGTTCAAGTCTGACTCTTCGTCTTGGTTACGTTTCTTGGAGCGGGTTATACAACTTCGGGTCATCAAAACCGGCCATCCAAGCCGCGGCTTGATGACAGGTCGTCATCGTTGGCGGAACTCGCAACAAATAATGACGAGCCGTGGAAGGACAATTGCACGACAAGCAGACAATGGCTTCGTCGCGCTCCATCGGCACGCGGAGCAACTCGCGCGGACCACCGGGATCTCGATCGGCATCAAGTTTTTCGGCGCCGGCATCGCGAATGAAACGATCAAAGCCCATCCGCTCGATCATCACGCGGCGTCGTTCGGCGTTTCGTTCTTTGAGAACGATCTTCGAAGTGAGCTTTTCGGGATGAAAGGCAATTACTTCGTCAATGAGCACGCCGCGCCAACGAAGACCGATGCCGTTTAGTCTCTCTGGCAAACTCGTCACGCCGCTACCGGCGAGTTCGATCCACGACGAAACGCTCAGCCCGGCAGGCACCTCGGTGATCTGCGGACAATTACCGATATCGAGCGTGCCCAGATCCTGCACGTAGTTCGGAATCTCAGCAATTCCCGTGCAGCCGTTCATATTCAAGTTGCCGCGCGCGATCGTCGCGCGGCGCGGAAAGCTAGTGAGCTGGGGACAGCCAGAGATATTCAAAAACCAAACGTCGAGTCCCTCGGGCAATTCCTCGAGCGCGGTGCACTCCGCGACATTCAACGTGCCGACGCGCAAGTCAGCGGGGAGCGATTTCAGTTTGCGACAGCCTTGCAGATTGAGTGCGCAATCGACGGCCAGATCGGCGGGAACGGTTTCCAGGTCGGAGTTCGAGGCGTCAAGCTCATAGCAAGTGAGCTTGGCCGGCAATTTTTTCAGTTTTTTGCCGCTGCCAGCCAGCGACAATTTTCCGTCGAGCGTCCACCCCGATTTTGACTCGCCCGCCAAAATCAACTTGGCCGCCTCGGCCGGTGAGATATCGATCATCGTCGCCACGCAGGTTGCTCCTCTTTAATCGCGGACGACCACGATGCGTTCGGGCGTGTATTCGCGCTGCCGCCAGACTCGGTAATAGCCCGGAGGAAGTTCGATTGGGCCGTGTTCCTGATGCACGACGGTCGCCGGCTGTCCTTCGACCTCCAGAAAGAGGAGCTCGCCTGATTGCCACATCGTCGCGTGCTTCTCGCGAATCTGATGGCTGTGCCCCGTGAGTTCGCCGTGGGCGAGCGTGCGATGTTTCAGCCGCTCCTTCTCTTCGGGAAGGTCCTTGACCTTTTGAATCAGTACATCACCGTGCCGAAAAAGCATCGCGACGACTCCTGCGAGGAGGGATAAGAGTTCGAGATTATATCGCTTCTATTTTTAGCATTTCAACTTCCTTCGCGAAAACTTTTGGCGAACTTGCTTCGGTACATCGCGCGCTGGCAGAATGTCGCTGCCGAGAAATTTCATGATCAATGTCCGTCAATTAATTCCCTCGCACGATGTCGTGCTGATCACGCTCGATACGCTGCGCTACGATGTTGCCGAACAGGCAAATAACGCGGGAAAAACGCCATTTTTGACCAGCTTGCTTCCTGGCGGCCATTGGGAACAACGGCATTCGCCAGGGAACTTTACCTTCGCTGCGCACCAAGGATTTTTTGCTGGTTTTTTGCCGACGCCAGCAACACCTGGCAAGCATGCACGACTCTTTGCCGCGCGGTTTCCGGGAAGCGAAACAACGAGCGAGCAAACGTTTGTTTTTGAAGAGGCGAATCTGGTGCATGGCTTGGCCGCGCGGGGCTATCACACCATTTGCATCGGCGGCGTTGGTTTCTTTAATCGACTTAGTCCGCTCGGTTGTGTGCTGCCCGATTTATTTCAGGAGAGTCATTGGAGCGAAGAACTAGGAGTAACCAGCCGGCACTCGACCGAGCGCCAAGTAGCGCTCGCTTGCGAACGTTTGCGAGCGCTCGATAACTCGCAGCGAGCTTTTTTGTTTATTAATATCTCGGCGCTGCATCAGCCGAACTGCATCTTCGCGCCGCCGGCGCAGGAAGATTCGCCGGCGACGCAAGCGGCAGCGCTCGCCTATGTCGACAGACAGCTGCCGCCGCTGTTTGATTTACTCGCGCAGCGCGGACCGTCGTTGTGTATCCTGACGAGCGACCACGGCACGGCTTATGGCGAGGCTGGTTATTGGGGACATCGCCTGGCCCATGAGTGCGTGTGGAATGTTCCGTACGCCGAGTTTGTCCACTCGGCCCGCGACCTGTGAGATCAACAGCGATGAGCATGGCAGGAGCGACGAAGCTGGCCGACGTGCTGACGGGCTCACCGTACGTGGGATACTCGTACGCCTATCCGCACAAGACGGCCTATCGTCGGTTGGCGGAGCCACTGCCGCTGCAGCGCGTGTGGCAAGCCGAGCCGAGCGATTCGCTGTTCCTGTATGTGCATATTCCGTTTTGCGAATATCGCTGCGGCTTTTGCAATCTCTTCACGCTGTCGCAACCTGCGGATTCGCTGACCACGCGTTATCTAGCTGCACTCGAGCGCGAAGCCGATGCTTATCAAGAAACGCTCGCCGAGCCGCAGTTCTCGCGCCTGGCCATCGGCGGCGGCACGCCGACGTTTTTGACGATCGCAGAACTCGATCGGTTGTTCCAGATCATCGAGCGCTTCACGCCCGAGCGGCGGATCGCAGTTCCGCTGAGCTGCGAAGGTTCGCCCGCCACCCTCACGGCGGAAAAACTCGCGCTGCTGCGCGAACGCGGCACCACGCGTTTCAGTTTGGGGATTCAAAGTTTCGAAGAGCGCGACTTGCAAACACTTGGCCGTCCGCAGAAACGGGCCGAAGTGGAACAAGCCCTAGCGCTCCTCGCGGCGCATCGCTTTCCAGTGACCAACCTCGATTTGATTTATGGCTCGAGTTCGCAGACGCTGGCCAGCTGGCTGGCGACAATCGAACGCGCCGTTGCATTCGCGCCTGAAGAAATCTATCTCTATCCGCTCTACGTGCGGCCGTTGACTGGCCTCGCGCGACTGGAGGAGTGGGACGACTGGCGTTTGCTTCTCTATCGCGCCGGGCGCGACAAGTTGCTGGAAGCCGGTTACCAGCAGACTTCGATGCGGATGTTCACGCGGGCCGCTGATGAAACAGCAGGACCGACGTACTGTTGCCAGAGCGATGGCATGGTCGGTCTCGGTTGTGGCGCGCGCTCGTATACACACTCGCTCCATTACTCGCGCGAGTACGCTGTGAAATCGGCCAACGTGGCGGGCATCCTCGCCGATTACATCGGCAAATCGATGGGCGATTTCGGCGCAGTCGAGTTCGGCGCAACGCTCGATGAGCACGAGCAGCGCCGTCGCGTGCTGATTCTGTCGCTCCTGCAAGCCGAAGGTTTGCGCTGCGCGGATTATGCGAAACGCTTTGGCAGTGAGGCGCTGGCTGATTTTCCAGAACTTTACGAACTGCTAAGTCACAAACTGGCCGAGGTGGACGGCGATTGCCTGCGACTCACGCCGGCCGGTTTGGAACGCTCCGATGCCATCGGCCCCTGGCTGTACTCGGCAACCATCGCGCAGCAGATGGAGGAGTATGCATGGCGCTAAAGCTGCAGATCCTCTATCGCGGCCCTCTCTCGAGTTGCAATTACGAATGCAACTATTGCCCCTTCGCTAAGCGGCACGAATCGGCAGCTGAACTCAAACACGATCGGCAATGCCTCGAACGTTTCGTCGATTGGGTTGCGGCGCAAACGGATTGCGAGCTCTCGATCCTATTCACGCCCTGGGGCGAAGGACTGACGCGTCGCTGGTATCAGCAGGCGCTGGTGCGTATCAGTCAGTTCGCTCACGTGCGCCGGGTCGCGATTCAGACAAATCTGTCGTGTTCGCTCGATTGGCTTGGCGAGGCCAACGCTCAGCGGCTTGCGCTGTGGTGCACCTTTCATCCGACGCAGATCTCACGGCGCGAGTTTTTGCAGCAATGCCAGATGGTTGCCGATCGCGGCGTGTCGTTCAGCGCGGGTGTGGTCGGATTGCAGGAGAATTTTGAAGAGATCGAAGCCCTGCGTGCCGAGTTACCATCACACGCTTATTTGTGGGTCAACGCTTTTAAAGATCTGCCCGACTACTACACCGACGAGCAGGTGGCGCGGCTGGAGCAGGTCGATCCCCTATTTCGCCTGAATCTGACCAACCACCCCTCGCTCGGAGCAGAGTGTGTCGCCGGCGAATCATCGGTGTCGATCGATGGCGATGGCAATCTCCGCCGTTGCCATTTTGTGAGTGGAGTGCTCGGAAATATCTACGGCAGCGACTGGCAAGCCGCGCTCAGCCGGCGAGCTTGTCCCAATCTCAGCTGCGATTGCTACATCGGTTACGTAAATCTGCCGCGTCTTCAGCACGACAATTTATTCGGCGGGCGGGTGCTTGAGAGAATCCCGCGCGCGACACATTGGCAGGGCATTCACGATCGGCAGCAGGCCATAGAAAAAGTGAACGCGATTCTGCAGACGAGCCCGCCGCTGAGCGTTTGAACGTCGGCTTGTACTGCCGCAGGTCGTGATAGCAGCGTCATTTCCTACCATCTTTGAGAATCAACGTCTCAAGGCAATTTTCAGCTGGCGCGATGACGATGAACGATGCGTTGACCACGAACGGAGTGATCGAGTCAAGGCATGTCAGGAAGACACAACAAGCTCATTGCAGCCCTCTACGCGTTGACCTGCGCGGTCGTAACGATTGCGCCGACGTCGGCACAAGTTCCCGCTCGTGAACTGACAGAGGAAGAGAAGATCGAAGCCCAATTGGTTTCGGCTTCGATCGCAGCGCAGCCACCCGCTGCGCGAATGCCATCTCTCTCCACTCCGCGCACGCCCGCAGCGACGAGTCGTGCGGCGCCTGCGCCGGCGTACAACCGACTGGCGAGTGCGCCCGAAATGTTTGGCGATTACTTTCAGTCGGGGGGCAACGTCACGTACAGCCCCAATGAACTAGCAGGCTCCGCAGATGGCGCGTTCGGTTCGTTCAGCATCCCTTCGGCGGGCGGCAGCCGGCATGTGAAGGTCGGCGAAAACAACAAAGCCTTGCCTGCCGATCGGTTCATCTTCTCCTACAGTCATTTTCACAACGCGCTGCAATACACCGAGACCGACTTTTTCGGCGGCGGCGGAACTCCGGTCACGCAGCAGTTCCCCATCGATCGCTATACATTCGGCGTCGAGAAAACGTTTGGAAACGGCATGTGGTCGGTCGAAGTGCGCATGCCCTTTCAGGGTGACTTCAACTTTCAAGGAGCGACCGTCGCCGGTGACGGCGGACAGATCGGCAACCTGGCTCTCATCCTGAAGCACTTGCTTTACATGGATGACGAAATGGCCATCGTCGCGGGCATGGGCATCGATACACCGACCGGCAGCAATTTTGTGTTGACCGACAACGTTTCGTTTCCGACGAACCAGATCACCTTCCAGAACGATGCGCTGCATCTGCTTCCCTTCTTGGGAGTTCTGCTTAGCAACGATGGGCCGTACTTCATCAATGCTTTTGTGCAGTGCGATCTAGCCACGGCTGGCAATCGCATTCAGTCGGGCCCTGCGGCTGGCGGCCCCGTCGATACGCTGGGGCTCTACAACGAACAGAACCTGCTGTTCGTCGACTTGGGAACCGGCTACTGGCTGTATCGCGACGAAATGAACGACGGCTTTACGAGCCTGGCCGCCATTCTCGAGTTGCACTACACCACGTCGCTGCAAGATACCGACGAAGTGGCCGGCGATGCCGCGGGCCGGGCCTTCACTTATCGCAACGGGTTCAATCGCTTCGACGTGCTCAACATGACCGTAGGCCTGCAGGCCCAGTACAACATTCTCACGTCGATCCGCGTGGCCTGCGTCGTGCCGATGGGCGCCGCCGATGACGACCGCTTCTTCGATAGCGAAGTGCAGGTGCAGATCAATCGGCGGTTTTAACCGCTGCTGCGGCGCGACTTACCAGGGAGTCATGCCGCCGTTCACACACAGCGTTTGACCGGTGATGAACGAAGCCTCGTTGCTGGCCAGATAGATCACCGCATCGGCGACATCTTGCGGCACGCCCCAGCGCCCAGCCGGCACGAGCGCGACGTAAGCATCTTTGTCGGCTTGCGGATCGTTCTCGTGGCGTTCGACGGGAATCCAACCCGGCGCGACCATGTTGACCGTGATGCCGAAAGGCGCGAGCTCGCGACTCAAGCTCCGCGAGAAACCAATTTGGCCGCCCTTGGCTGCGACATAGGCGGTGAACGGTGCGACCGAGCGCTGAAACACTTCGCTGGTGATGTTGATGATGCGGCCCCACTTCTGCTGCTTCAAGTGCGGCAGAGCCCGCTTGGTGAGAAGCACGGGGCTCTTGATGAAGAAGTCGATCATCCGCTGATAGAAAGCCCAGTCGTATTCTTCGATCGGCTTGAGCGGCTGCTCGCAGGTCGCATTCGGCACCACGATGTCGACCTTGCCGAGCTTAGCTTCGATTTCGTTGAACAGCTTGTCGACCCCTTCTTCGGTCGTCACATCGGCTTGCACGAGCACGGTCTCGATGCCGGCGGCTTTGTATTCGGCGAGCGCTTGCTGGGCCCGCTTTTCATTGTTGGCATAATTCACCGGCACTTTGGCCCCGGCCAAGCCGAGCGCAAGGCCCATCGATTTGCCGAGGCCGGTGCTGTTGCCCGTGACGAGCGCGACGCGCCCCGCCAGAGAAAATTTAGGAGAGGATGTGGTCACAAGAGTGTCCTGATTTCGCGGAGGGAGGTTTTGGTACGAATCTACCGAACTGGCTGAACCTCTGTAAGTAGGACGGACCATTGGTCCGCTCCTGCAGCGGGTACCAAGCCAAATTTGTCGCAGCGAGCTTCTTGGACGGACCAATGGTCCGTCCTACAGCTGCCGTCGCCTTTCGCCCAAATGGCGACAACTATATGCTGACCGTTGGGGCGTGCATTTTCCAAAATCGACCTCAGCAGACATAAGCGAGACAGCGATGCGTACCTTGGCGATACTTCTGACGGCATTATTTTCCGCGGTGGTGGCCGCTGCCGATTTCAGCCCAGAGTTTGAAGTTGTCGCGGGCAAAGTCGATCGCACCGGTCAGCCGATTCGCGTGCCGGTTGTGTTGCCTGCCGAATTTAAAGCAGCCGAATCAACCGTGACGATCGATGGTCAATCGCTCCCGGCTCAAGTTACGAAGCCTTCGCTGCTCGCCAAGCCCGAGCAGCCCGCCGCCGGTGGTCAGAATGCAGAGTTGGTGTTCCTCGCGCCAGCCTTCAAAGCGGGGGCGACTCTCCGCGGCAAAGCCACGATCAAAGAAAAAGCCAGCGGCGAAAAGCCGACGACCGAATGGAAAGACACTCCCGGCGAGCACATGGATCTGGTGTTCGATGGCCGGCCGGTGCTGCGCTACATGTATGCCAAGCTCGATGAGAGCAGCGGCGACAAGCGATCGGCGACGTTCAAGCCATACCATCACGTGTTCGACCCTGCCGGCAAGCGGTTGATGACGAAGGGCCCCGGCGGCCTCTTTCCGCATCATCGCGGTTTGTACTTCGGCTTCAACCGGATCAGCTACGGCGAAGGGTTCAAGCAGAAGGCCGACACCTGGCACTGCAACAAGGGTGAATATCAATCACACGAAAAGGTTCTGGCCAGCGAGACCGGTCCGGTCCTCGGTCGACACACGTTGCAGATCGACTGGCACGGCCAGGATGGCAAAGCCTTTGCTCAAGAAACTCGCGAGATGACGGCTTACAACACTCCCGGCGGCACGCTCATCGAGTTTGCCTCGCGCCTCGATTCGCTGGCCGGGCCGATCAAGCTCGATGGCGATCCGCAGCACGCCGGTTTTCAGTTTCGCGCGACGCAAGATGTGCCCGACAAGACCGCGAAGCAGACCTATTATCTGCGGCCCGACGGCAAAGCCGAGCCGGGCAAGTTTCGCAACTGGCCGAACGACAAGCAGCACATCAACTTGCCGTGGAATGCCCTCAGCATCGTCCTCGACGATCAGCGCTACACGGTTGCCATGCTCGATCGCCCGGAGAATCCCAAGGAAGCCCGCTTCAGCGAGCGCGACTACGGCCGGTTCGGTTCGTACTTTGAATTCGAAGTCGACGCCAACAAGCCGCTCGAGCTGAACTATCGCGTCTGGGTGCAAGCCGGCGAAATGACCGGCGAACAAGTAACGCGATTGGATGAGGCGTTTGTGACACCGGCTGCGGTTTCGGTGAAGTAACTCTCGACGCTGCGTCCACACAGCTTCGCCCCCTCACCCCAACCCTCTCCCCGGAGTACCGAGGAGAGGGAGTACTCATTTCTTTCCTTTCCTATTCCTCTTCATCTCTTCGTCTCTTCCACCCTTCAACCCTGCCCCCACCAATGCCCCGACGTTACATCAATCAGCTGGCCGAACGCGAACAAGTCAGCGAAGTCTATTTGATCGCCGACAAACAGTTGCGGGCCAATCGGCAGGGGAATTTGTATTTGCAGTTGCGGCTTGGTGATAAGAGCGGCCAGCTGACGGGCATGCTCTGGAACGCGACCGAGAACATCTCGAAGCAGATCGAGAGTGGTCAGTACGCCCGCGTGACTGGCACGATGCACATGCACAATCAGCAGCTGCAGATGATTGTGACGAAGGTCGAACGCGTCGATCCGTCGCAGGTCGATGAAACCGATTTTCAAACGCTGCAGTCCGCCGATGTCGATCGCCTCGCCCGCCGCCTGGCTGAGTTGCTGCGTGAGATTCGTAACGTTCACCTTCGCAGCCTGGCCGAGGCCTTTCTCGTCGACGAAGCCTTCATGGCGAAGTTCACCGCGGCTCCGGCTGGCGTGAAAAATCATCATGCCTTCCGCGGCGGTTTGCTCGAGCACGTCGTCAGCCTGATGGAGCTCTGCTCGTCGGTCGCGCCGCATTATCCCGATATTGATCCCGAACTTCTCCGCATCGGCGCGTTCCTGCACGACGCCGGCAAAATCGATGAACTAACGTACGAAAAGGAACTCGGCTACAGCGACGAAGGCCAACTCATCGGCCACGTGGTGATGGCCGTCAGCATGGTCGAGCACAAAGCTCGCGACGCCGAAAAGCTCTCCGGCGACGCCTTCCCGCGTGAGCTGCTCCTCCGCATCCAGCACATGATCGTCAGCCATCACGGCGAATACGCCTTCGGCAGTCCCAAGCTGCCGATGACCATGGAAGCCATGGCGCTGCACTATCTCGACAATCTCGACGCCAAGATGCACAACGTAAAACTGTTGCTGCAAGAAGACACCGGCAGCGACAGCCACTGGACCAGCTACAACGCCCCACTGGCCCGCAAATTCTTCAAAGGCGAGCGCCATTCATAGAGAGTCGCCGAGCCATTGTCGCCGAATATTCCATATTCGGTGGTGGCGGTGACAGGTCAAGAACCGCTGGAATAAGCGTTAGCGATATTTCAGCAAGTTCGGCGAGTGGAGCTTGCAGCGGTTGAGTCACGCTTCGGACGACTCAGCTTCCATCTCCACCCGCCAAAGCCGGAACTTCGCGGAGCTCGTTCCTTGGCACGCGTCAGGTCAGCCTCAACCCACCGTTTTCGGAGAAAACGGCGACAAAGGTCTACGCCAGGATTCCTTTGATCACATGACCATGCACGTCGGTTAGCCTCCGATCGATGCCGTTGTGATAGAAGCTCAGGCGTTCGTGGTCGATGCCAAGCAAGTGCAAGAGGGTGGCATGCAGGTCGTAGATGGTTGCGACGTTTTCCACGGCTTTGTAGCCGAATTCGTCGGTGCTGCCGTAAGTCGTGCCACGTTTCACGCCGGCGCCGGTCAGCCACACGGTGAAGCCCTGCGGGTTGTGATCGCGGCCGCTAGCGCCTTTTTGAAACGTGGGCATGCGGCCGAACTCGGTGACGAAGGCGACGACGGTTTTTTCGAGCAGACCACGCTGCCGCAGATCTTTGATGAGGGCCGCGGCGGGTTGATCGAGAATCTGCCGATGGATGTCGTACTGCGTCTTCAGCGTCTTGTGGCCATCCCAGTTGCCCACGCCCTCGCCCATCGCGTAGCTGCCGTTGAAGAGCTGCACGAAACGCACGCCGCGCTCGATGAGTCGCCGCGCGAGCAAACAGTTCTTGCCGAAGCGGGCCTTGAGTTGGTTCGAATCTTCCAAGCCGTAGTCGCGATGGGTTGCGGCTGTTTCTTTCGACAGATCGCCCGCTTCGGCAGCGCCGAGCTGCATGCGCGCGGCGAGTTCGTAGCTGGCAATGCGGCTACTGAGTTCTACATCGCGCGGATGTTTTTCGAGATGCTTTTCGTTGAGCGTTTTCAGCAGGTCGCGCGTGGCGCGTTCCATGCTGGGCGTGATCTGCGACGGCGTAGCGAGATTCGGTATCGGCTTGTCGGCGTTGAAGGGCGTGCCTTGAAACATGGCCGGCAGGAACGCGCTGTTCCAATGATTCGGTCCGACTTGCGGCACGCCGCGCGGATCGGGAATGGCGACGAACGACGGCAGGTCTTCGGCTTCGCTGCCGAGAGCGTAGCTGACCCAGGCGCCCATGCTGGGAAAACCATCAAGCACAAAACCAGTGCTGAGCTGATTTTCGGCAGGACCGTGCGTGTTCGACTTGGCCGTCATCGAGTGAATGAAGCTGAGGTCATCGGCGAGCTCGGCGAGATTCGGCAGCAGGTCGGAAATCATTTTGCCACTGTCGCCGCGCGGCTTGAACGGCCAGAGCGGTTGCACCAGGTTTCCCTGCGCGCCCTGAAACGTCACCAGGCCATCGCCGCCCGGCAGCGGCTGATCGTGACGCTTGATGAGTTCCGGCTTGTAGTCCCACGAATCGATGTGACTCAGCGCGCCCGAGCAGAAGATCACCAGCACTTGTTCTGCTGCGGGTTTGAAATGCGGCTTGCGCGGCGCGTGGGGTTTTTCGGGCGAGTATTGCGGCTTGATCGGATCGGCAGCTCGGCCTGGCTGTTGACCGGCGAGGAGCAACGACAGCGCGAGTGAGCCCAGCGAACCTTGCTGGAGAAAGCGACGGCGGTCGATGATGCGCGGCTGGCGGGATGGATCGAGCATGGGATTATCGTACTCCAAAGTTACGACAGCTTCAGCCATTTCGTCATGGACTGTTTTCGCGATGGGCTCGGAATAGAATGGCTGTCGCTGAGGTCGATACCGCCGCTGGCCACTCACCCCAACCCTCTCCCCGGAATACCGAAGAGAGGGAGTAAATCAAATCAGAATCCATCCTTTCCCACGAGAATCTTATGAAACGAACACTTCTGATCTTCGGCCTGCTTGTTGTTACCAGCACGATTGCGGCCGGCGCCATGTGGATTGAAGAGTACAAGAGCGGCATCGTGTGGCCGAAGCCGGCGATTGTGACTGCCGAGCCGGACAAGGCGCCCAGCGATGCGGTGGTGCTGTTCGATGGCACGAACCTCGACGCTTTTCAGAATGGCGACAAGTGGGAAATCGCCGATGGTGTGGCCACGGCGAAGAACACCAGCATCTACACCAAGCAGAAGTTCGGCAGCTGCCAGATTCACGTCGAGTTTGCCACGCCCAGCGAGGTGAAGGGGAAGGGGCAAGGTCGCGGCAACAGCGGCGTTTACATCATGGGTCGCTACGAAGTGCAGGTGCTCGACTCGTACGACAACGACACCTATTTCGACGGCCAATGTGCGTCGGTCTACAAGCAACAACCGCCGATGGTCAACGCCTCGCGCAAGCCGGGCGAATGGCAGACGCTCGACATCATCTTCACCGCGCCGAAGTTCGATAAGGACGGCAGCGTGACCGAGAAGGCATACGTTACGGTGCTGCACAACGGCGTGCTGATGCACAACCATTTCGAGCTGATGGGCGGCACGTCGTACGTCGAAGCGCCGAAGTATTCGAAGCACCCCGAGAAGGATCACCTCAACCTGCAATTCCACGGCAACCCGGTTCGCTATCGCAACATCTGGATCCGCGAGAACATCTCGCCTCTCGTCGGCACGCCGCCTGAGAAGAAGGAAGAGAAGAAAGAGGAAAAGCCGGAAGTGAAGGCCGAAGAGAAACCGACTGAGGCGAAGTAACTAGCGGAAGGCGATCATGACCGACGAAGAGCGCAAGCAGTCGAAAAGTCCAGGCTGTGCGCTCGGCATGACAGTGGGAATCGTGCTGTTGCCGTTTGCTTATTTCTTTTCGTACGGGCCTGTGATCTGGCTGATTTATCACGACTGGATTCCTGCGAAGTCGGGCTGGATTCGAGTTGTTTATTTTCCCATCCATTGGCTGTCGAATCACAACAGCGTGTGCCGGGCAATTTACGTATGGTGGGTGCAACTGTGGGGCGGCTGATTCCTGAGTAGCTGAATTCGCCAGAATTCAGATGGTGACCTTTCGTTGCCCGTTTTTCTGAATTCTGGCGAATTCAGCTACTTTGCGTAAGCCGAAAATTCTGCGGCAGTGAGTTGACCTCGCAGGTAAAATTGAAGGAGTGCAATCCGATCTCCCGTCTTTATCTGTGGAGTGAGAATCATGCCTGCCCTCCGTTGCTGGTTGGTGTTGCTGCTTGTGTCGGCCTGGCCTTGTTCAGCTTTTGCTGCGGATTCTGAGACGCAGAAGTTTGGGCCGGTGGCGGTGGTGGATTACGGCAGGGTGCTGAAGGGAGTCGAAAAGTACCAGCCGATTTTTCAAGAGTTGCAAACCTCGCGCACGGAATTGAGCAAGCGCGAAGCCGATCGCCGCACGCTGAGTGCTCGGCTAGAGAAGGCGGCGCGAAACAGCGACGAGTTTGCGCAGCTCACGCGCGAATTGGCCGAGGTGAGTGCGGCCCGGACGAAACTGACCGACGTCATCAAGCCGCTGATGGATAAGGAACGCGTGCTCGAGCGGGACTCTTACGAAGCGATTCGCAGCGCGGTGATGGCCGTCGCCGAAGAGCATGGGATTGATGTGATCTTTCGCACCGACGGCGCAGGGCGGACCGAGATCAACTATTACCGCGAGCGGGTCGACATTACGTCCGCGGTGATCAAGAAGTTCAACGAGAACGACGCGAAGGGAAAGTAGCGCGCACTTACGAACGCAACTTGCCCGCCGTGGTCGCAGCGGCCAGTTGTTCGATCATTTCCTGCGTGGCGGCAGCGACCGCATCTTGCCAGCGGGCAGCGCCGAACTTTTCGCGATAGCCGTCGCGCTGGTACGCGAAGATGATGCCGCGGCTGTTGTTCACAATGCCGCCGAGACCGCGCTCGTCGAAGGCGGCTGCACAATCGGCAGCCGTGCCACCCTGAGCGCCAAAGCCAGGAATGAGCAGGAACGTGTGCGGCATGGCGGTGCGGAGCTCGGCGAGCTGCTGCGGATAGGTCGCGCCCGCCACCGCGCCGACAATGCCAAAGCCGTTGTCCCCGACGGTCGCGGCCGAAAGCTGTTCGACATACGCGGCAACGTGGCGATACAGCGGCAGGCCGTTGGCGACGAGATCTTGAAAGCGGCCACCGCCGGGATTCGAAGTCTTCACCAGCACGAAGATTCCCGCGCCGTGATCCTTCGACGATTGCAAGAAGGGCGTGAGGCTGTCGTCGCCCAGATAAGGACTGACCGTCAAAGCATCGGCGCCCCACGGACTTTGATCGCCGGGCCCGAGATACGCTTCGGCATAAGCCTGCGCGGTGGTGCCGATGTCATTGCGTTTGCCGTCCATGATTACCAGCAAGCCCTTGCTCGCGGCGTAACGGACAACTTCACCGAGCGCGACGCAACCGGCGGGGCCGAGTTGCTCGAAGAACGCAGCTTGCGGTTTGACCGCAGGGACGAGCGGCGCGACGACATCGATCACGCCACGGCAAAACGTAACGTAAGCGCGGGCCGTGGACTCAACATCTTTCGCCGTGAGCATTCCCGGCGGCAGGCTTTCGGCCCGCGGATCGAGACCGACGAGCACGGGGTTTTGCTTCTGACGAATGGCGGCGATGAGGCGATCGGCAAAGTTCATTTCTATTCCTGGTTAACACTCGGTTCGCAAAATCAGCCGCCGGGCGCTAGCCACGGCTCGGTCGCTCGCAGCCCCGCGGAAGCCGGAGGCTAGCGCCTGGCGGCTGATTGCGTGAAGGCGGTTAAGTTTTTTCGGCGATGCAGACGACGGCGGGGAAGTAAGTCCGTTGTCGCCATTCAAAGTTTTGCGGCAGCAGTTGCGTATCGAAGCGTTCATCGGCTTCGATGATGAGCGTGCTGCGCACGGGCATCTTGGTGAGGATCCCCTCGATCATGGCCAGCATGTCGGCTTGGCGATCGACGAAAAAATCGTACGGTGGCGAGCAGAACGCAACCCAGGGCGTCCCTTGTTCATCGGGCTGCAGTTTGCGGACGAACATAAAGCTGTCGCTGAAGACCGCCGTCGCGCGATCGCTCAAATCGAGCGAGCGAATGTTGTCTTCGATCAAGTTGCGCGTCGGCAGGTGGCGTTCGACGAACGTCGCGCGGGCTGCACCGCGACTGAGCGCTTCCAAACCGAGCGCGCCGGTGCCGGCAAAGAGGTCGAACGCATGTCGCCCTTCGACATCGACGCCGATGAGATTGAAAATGGCTTCGCGAGTGCGGTCCTTCATCGGCCGCGTGCGGAGATCGCCGCTGTATTGCAACTGCCGGCCGCGAAACTTGCCGCCGATGATTCGCACGCCGGCGATCGGCAGTTCGTCGTCGGCCCCTTCAGCGGCGGGACGCGCCGCGCCGGGCTTTTGATGACCACGCTTCTTGGCGGGCGTTTTGTCGGGACCCTTTGTCACTGCGCGACCTCGGCTGGTGTTGGAATTGGCGTCGCAGCGGCTGGTTCCGCCCACGGGTTGTGCCACTGACCCCAGGAGTCGAGATAGCGGCGGAAAATCGGAATCGTCACCGCGTGCCCTTCGAGCCATTCCTGGGCTTCGTGCACTCGCTGCTGCTCATCTTCGAGCGTCAGCTGTCCGAGCATCACGGCTGTGCGGAGAAAAATGAAGTAGGTATCGAGCACGTCGCAACGGCAATAATCGGTGATCTCGTTGAGCTTGCCGGCGTCGTACAGGTCCTGCACCATGTGCCCTTGGACGTCCATTTTTCCCGGCTTGCCGAGGATCGACGCGGCGAGATTCAAGCCGCCTTGGAAGCGGGCGGCGCCGAAGTTCGTCAGCACATCATGCAGATCGAGATGGGCTTCGGTGTTGTAGCGATTGCGGGGCTGCTCGAACGTCTTACCGTTCATATTGAACCAGCCGGCCAAGTTCACTCCGTAGCGAAACGAGGCGAGTTCGAGCAGCGGCACATCAAACGTGCGGCCGTTGAAACTAACCAGCGTCGGCCGGCGGTAGGCTTCCCACCCTTTCCAAAAATGGGCGGTGAGCACGTGCGGCCGATAGTGCGGTTCGTCGATCGCGACGAGATCGAGCAGCCGATAATCGGCGGCAACCTTGGCGACGACGACCGACACGGGAATTTGAAACGTGTACGGAATGAAGTCGCTCTCGTACTTTGCCATCAGGTGGGCGCGGTACTTTTGAACGGCTTCCTGCGGCGAGAGATCCTCGCCCGGATAACGAATTCGCGATACGAGCGCGCCGTCGGCGGCAGACTCGATATCGAACACCAGGTATTTGACCTGCGGCTTGGTCACGCGAAATCTCAACGAAAAAAGTAGTTACCCAGAAGGTAACAAAAATTGCCCGCGAACGTCAGCGGCTAAAGTCGCCTTTCGCGCCCGCCTCGCCGCGCCGAACCGCTGTTGGTAAGCTCCGAGAAAGGGAGGAAACACCGCATGGACGAATTTCTGGAAGCCGCCATCGAAGAAGCCCGCATCGGCCGCCGCGAGGGTGGCATTCCGATCGGCTCGGTCATCGTGATCGACGGCCAGATCGTAGGCCGCGGGCACAACCGCCGCGTGCAAAAAGGAAGCGCCATTCTGCACGGCGAAATGGACGCTTTTGAAAACGCCGGGCGGCTCCCCGCCAAGGATTATGCGAGGGCTACGCTCTACACCACCCTCGCCCCCTGCGAGATGTGCACCGGCACCACGCTGCTCTACAAAATTCCGAAAGTCATCGTCGGCGAAAACGTGAACTATCCCGGCTGCGTCGATTATCTCCGCAGCCAAGGCGTGCAGGTGGAAGTGGTCAACAACGCCGAATGCATCCAACTGCTGCGCGATTTCATCGCCGAGAAGCCGCAGTTGTGGAATGAAGACATCGGCGTGTGAGCAGCGCGTATTTGCACAGCGGCGAGCACGAAAGTGCGGGCAGGCGTTACACTCTGCTGGTAGAAGTTCTATCAGTTGAGGTAGCAGGAAAACGATGGCCACGAAATTGAAATTGCAGCCGCTGGAATTGTTGAATCTGGGGAAGTGTCAGACGGTAAGCGACATCGTGGATGGGATGAGCCGCTGCGCGTTCGGTGCACGGATGCTGGGAGAGGTGGCGGCAACGCTGACCGCGTGGTGCGGTGAACGCGTAAAGCCGGTGATTATTTACGACGGGCTCGCTTCCACGCCGCTGGGGAAGCTGTTGAACCACCAACTGGTCAAAGAAGCGGAATTCTTTTCCGCGGTGCTGACGCCCGAGGAGTATGAAAAGACGCCAGCGAAGGCCCGGGGGCGGATGACGCGGGCGGTGGTGGTGGGGAGTTTTTCGGAACGTCACGCAGCAACGCTCTTTGCTCGCGAGCCGGGGACGACGATTTATATCAACCCGTATGACCTGTGCGCGCCGGGGCAGGTGAAGGATGGTTTTTTCCCGGATGCTGTGTTCGCGGATCCGAATTTCATCATGCCCATCCTGACGCTGGTGCTGGATGAGCGCCTGAACGAGACGAAGCACACGGTAGGAGAACTGGTGGAGTCGCTGGGGACGATGCCGGGTATCGGCATGCAGGTGCGGCAGGCGGCGGAAGTGCTGCAGCAGATGATGAAGAAGAAGGGGATCATCCGGTTTCTGACCCTCTCGGGGGCGATGACCATTGCGCAGATGTCGCTGGTAATCTGCGAAATGATCGATCGCGGCATGATCCACAGCGTGACGAGCACAGGGGCGCTGATGGCGCACGGGTTGGTGCCGGGGCTGGGGCTGAAGCATTACAAGTACAACCCTCAGGATGACGACGAAAAGCTGGCGAAGCTCGGGTTGAACCGCGTTACCGACGTGCTCGAGCCGGAGACGAATTTCGATCACATCGACGAGATCATGAGCGCTGCGCTGGCGACGTTCTCCGGCGAGGAGACGATCAGCCCCAGTGTGCTGCACGGCGCGCTCGGAAAATATCTGGAAGATCACTACCCCGATCATCCGGCGATTCTGCTGTCGGCTTATCGCAAAAAGGTGCCGGTCTTTGTGCCGGCGTTTACCGATTCCGAGCTGGGGAATGATGTCTATTGCACCAACAAGCTGCGGGAGCTAACCGGTAAGAAGCGGATCGTGATGGATATGGAGAAGGACACGGCGAAGCTGCTCGAGCTGATGACCAACGCCGATGCCGCGGGCATCTGGACCTTCGGCGGCGGCGTGCCGCGCAACTGGACGCAGAATGTGTCGCCGCTGATTGAGATCTACAACAATCGAATGAAGGAAGCCGCGGGGAAAGGTAATAAGTTTCCGATGCGGAAATACGGCTTCGGCATTCGCTGCTGCCCCGACCGCCCGCATTTCGGGCACCTGTCGGGGTGCACGTATGAGGAAGGAATGTCGTGGCGGAAGTTTCACTTCAACATGAAACAGGCGCAAATTCAGGCCGATGCGACACAGGTGGAACCATTTCTGGTGAAGTTCATTATGGACTTGCAGGATGCGGGGAACCTGTGAGTCGCCTCATCCACCAAACAGCTCATTAAAATAGTCGGGAAGCAACGGCAACGACGTTCCTGTCTTCAGTTGAACGTCAGGCCGTCTCTTTTGAAAACGCTCGATAGCAGCCCGCGAAATTCGCACCGTGCGCCGGATCGAAATCTCTGTCAGCGTCGAGCAACCGGCGAGCAGCGATAAGCCGCGATCGGAAACAGCCGTTCCGTCGATCAGCAACTTTTTTAGCCGCGTCAATTCCGCCAGCATTTGGCAATAGCGGTCGCTCATGCGCGGGCAACTCAAGTCGAGCGACTCCAGTTCGGAACACTGACCGACGAGCAACATGGCGCCGCGCGAGACACGGCAGCCTGCCAGGCTCAACCGCTGTAGCTTGGGCAACCGCGGCAGCAACGCCGCGCCAAAACTTGTGACTCGGCCATACTTGAAATCGAGCGAGCGTAAGGAAACGCGGCGAGTTAATTTTCGCAAACTCAAACTACTCACATGCGGCGCGCGGAAGCTAATGTTGGTGAGCCCAGGAATGCGCGCCAAAAGTTGGACTTGATCGTCGCTGGCTGACCAGAGCGAAAGAGTTATTGCCGTCCGTGGCGATAGCCACTGCATTCGCTGCAGGGCCGCTTCATTCAAGCTGGGCTCGTACATGATCAACTCTTCGAGCTGCGGCATCGAACGGAGTGCATCGATCTGGCTCCCCTTGAGTTCGCCGCGCAAGAAGCAGACTTTGGTGGCGCGAACTGCCGCTGCCAGACAACTGAGGTCCGGCGCTTTGTGATCGCTGACCGTGATGACTTCGCAGTCGGCCAAACCTTCTAGATCCGCCGGCGTGCCATCGCCGATCCCAATGGTGTGCCCACGTGGCGGCAGTGGCGGCATTGCACCTGCTGAGATTCTTCGTTGTAGTTCGATGACGGCTTCGATCGACAAATCAAGTCGATCGAAACTGCAAGACTTGGAATTGGCATATTCACCCCGCGAATGGACCGGATTTCGCCGCGCCACGAGCCGGCCGCCGCGCAGATAAAGCTCTGCCTTGGCCACACAATCGGGCGTGCAGCAATTGCCGCAAGCGTGCTTGCGAATGATCTGAGTGATGATCAACAGGCGCGGCGTACCCGAATCCGTGGGACCACCAGACACGTGATACGCAACGTGCCGGCATCCCCGCGCTCGAGAGAGTCCCACACGCACTGCCGCCGCCAATTGCTCCAGCGTCAACAGTCCGCCGCGAAGCCTGCTTTCGCGAACGACGCGAAAAATGCTCTCATCGGGAAACTCTCTCTCCGCAGTCTTTCGCACCCGCGACAAATAGCGCCGGCCTTGTTCGTCGGTGCGAGACAACTGCCATGTTCGGATGAATGGAATCGAGCGGCGTTCCAGCCGAATCCAGCGGAGTGAGTATCCGACGATCTCTGCTTCGGCCATGCGACTTCCGCGAGTTACAGCGAACTCCAATCAATCGGTTGATTCTTATCCAGCCGCGGCAAATCGGTCTTCATGGCTTCAATGTACTTCTGCACTGCACCGGTGTTGAAGAGGACGACTTTTTCATCTCGCTTCAACCAGCCACTCGCCAGGAGTTGTTCTGCGGCGAGGACACACGCGGCGGCTTCGGGACAGATGGGAATCCCTTCGGCGGCGACCGACTGGCGCAGCGCGCGCTGAATTTGCGTTTCGTCGACAGCGATCGCACAGCCGTTGCTTTGACGGACGGCGTCGAGGATCAGAAAATCTCCTACAGCAACGGGGACGCGAATGCCGCTGGCTTGGGTGGCTGCATTCGGAAATGCATCGGCGAAGCGTTCGCCTTTTTCGTATGCGCGGACGATCGGCGCGCAGCCCGTCGATTGCACGCTGACCATCCGCGGCATGTTCGCGGTCGTGAGCCAACCGAGCTCACGCAGTTCTTGAAACGCTTTCCACATGCCGATGAGGCCGGTGCCGCCGCCGGTGGGGTAGAGAATGACGTCGGGCAGCTGCCAGTCGAACTGCTCGGCGAGCTCGAGGCCCATCGTCTTTTTGCCTTCGATGCGATACGGCTCTTTGAGCGTCGACAGATCGAACCAGTTCATCGCGGCTTTGCCCTCGCGCACAAGGCGGCCACAGTCGTTAATGAGTCCGTTGACGAGAAACGTCTTCGCGCCGGCGAGGGCACATTCATATTGATTGATCGCGGGAGTGTCTTCGGGCATGAAGACATAACACTCCATCCCCGCGCGAGCCGCATACGCGGCTGCCGCGCCGCCAGCATTCCCCGCCGTCGGCAACGCGACTCTCTTCACGCCGAACTGCTTCGCGAGCGTGATCGCCATGGCGAGGCCGCGACTTTTGAAGCTGCCAGTGGGGAGTTGCGATTCGTCTTTGATGAAGAGATTCTCGAGGCCGAGTTGAGCACCGAGCCGCGGGCAAGCGAGTAACGGCGACATCCGTTCGCCGAGTGAAACGATTTGTTTTTCATCGGCGTAGGGAAGCAACTCGCGATAACGCCACATCGTTTCGGGCCGCGATTTCAGCTTCTCTTTCGTCAGCGACTTGCCAACCGCGGCCAGATCGTAGCGCACGAGAATCGGGCGGTCTTTGTGGAGCGATTGGAGTTCGTCGACCGGCAAATGCGCGCCGTCGATGCCACCTTCGAGATGCGAGACGAAACGGGTCATGGGGTTTGTTTGAAGATGAAGGCAAAGGCTAAAAAGAATTACTCCCTCTCCTCGGTACTCCGGGGAGAGGGCCGGGGTGAGGGGGTGTGGCTGAATAGACTCGAATCCGCTTCCAGCCCCTCACCCTAACCCTCTCCCCGGAGTACCGGGGCGAGGGAACAAAGCAAATGCGAATACAAATCACTTCAGCGGCACAATCCTAGCCGACTTCAAATCCAACCGCAGCACATGCACATGGCTGTTCTGGCCGACAGCCCAGATGAGTTTCCGCGCCGGATCGACCATCAGCCCCATCGAGTTGTTGAACTCCCCTTTGCTAATTGGATCAGCTCCGGTGAGTTCCACGCCGAACCAGGCATTCTTCGCACAGTCGTAGATCGTCCATAGAAACTTGCCATCGTCATCCTTTACGCGGGCGCCGATCAGCACGGCATCTTGCTCGGGCAGATAGATCGTTTCGCGCGAGGAAACAGCGGCTTGTGATTTGCCGGCAGGATCGAGCCAAGTTGCTGCGCCGGTTTTGAGATCATACGAGGCGACATCTCCTTTTTGCTTACCGACTGCGCTGAAGAAAAGGAGGCGATCGCGCTGCGAGTCATAGGCCATGCCGTGGCGGTCGGGGCTTTTGTCGGGCAGCGTGCCTTGGAGCGGCAGCGGTTGCCACGTTTGGGTTTTGCCTTCGAGACGCCACAGCCCTGCGCCGCTTCCGCCGCGCTTATCGGCCCACGCCACAACGCTGTCCTTCGTCGTCGCCAACGTGACGACATACATGTTGGGATTGAAGGGGCACTTCTCCGCGTCTCGCGTCCAGCGGCGAGTCGTCGGCGAATAGAAATAGGTGTAGTCATGCGCCGCGTAGATCAGCGACTGCGAGAGTGGATCGTAACCCGTCGTTTTGTAAGTATGTCCGCTCATCCACGGATTCTGCTGAAACGACCATTCGCCGTCGACCTGATCATTGCTGTAGACAAATTCCAGTGGCAACTCGGGCGCGAACGGCAGGGAGTAGCGATCGGTTTTGATGTCGTACACAATCGGCGCCGTGCCGCTGTAAGCCGAATGGCCGCCCGAAAAACGAACGATCAAATCCTGCTCGGGCAGAAAAACGGCTGAGCCCCAATCCATGTTCGGCCGCGGCAATTTCGGCGTCGGCCGCAGCACCCATTCGTTGGCAGGGAGCGCGGCGAGATCTTTTTTCACCACGTCCGGATCGGCGGCGGGAACATCTTGCGTGAACCAGGCCGGATCGTGCGGACCGGTGCGCCGCACCACATCGGTCGATTTGCCGGCGAATTTTTCCGTGCCGGCTGCATCGGTTTTCGTTGCCTCGATTTCGATTCGCCACGTGCCGTTGCCAGTCGCGACAACGACGTCGTTCTCATCGGCGGCAGCATGCAGAAAGCCGACGTTCGGCGGTTGCGGCGCTTCCTTCGCTGCAAACCGCTGCAGCAGTTCCCATGTTCCCGTCGTCGTGTCAAAAGTCCAAGCCTCAAACGGCAACGGCTTGAACATGTTGGCGACATAACCGGTGTCGGACGTGTAGGTGTAACCGCCGAGCAGCAGAACCTTCTGCGCTTTCGGCAGCCAGAGGAGCGCATGACCGGCGCGCGGCGAAGGCGCGCGGGCGGTTTTCACTTCCTGCCATTCGCGCGTCGCGAGATCGAAGGCCCAAGTGTCGGCAATCAGCTGATGGAGTTGATCGCCGCCGAAGAGGATGACTTTTTGCGCGATCGGATCATAAACGAGTTGAGAATTGGCTCGCTGGGGCGGCTGTTTTTTCAGCTCGAGTTGGGACCATGTGTTCTTCTCTGGCGAATAGATCCAGGTGCCGGGATCGCCGCGGTCGGTTTGCAGGTTGCCGCCGCCAAAGAGCACGAACTGCTGGTGCTTCCGGTCGTAACAAAGACTCGACCACAGTAGCGTGCCGCCGAGTTCGCTTTCGGGATTGGAATCCGGTTTGAGATCGGTCCAGCTCCGCGCGGCGGGGTCGTAGCGAAATGTCTTTCCCTTCGCAAAGAAGAGAAACGTCTTCGTATCGGGATCGTAGTCGTAGGCGTGGCCCAGCGAGAACGTGCCGTAGACCATCCAGTTCGGCCGCGTGTTGCCAGCCGAGTCGGTGAACTCCCATTTCTCGCCTTTCCATGGCGGCGCGGTGCACGCGCCGAACTTCGGTCCCCAATCGGTGTTGGCAGGGAACCAATTTTCCCACTGTGCTGTCTTGGCATCGGCATTCGGATCGAGAGCGAGCTGATCGAACGAGCGCGGCTTTTTGTATTCGCCGCTGTTCGTTCGCCCGCCGAGCACGAGGAACTTTTTCAGCTCCGGCGAATAGCCGAGCGGCGTTTCGCTGCGGCGGCCTTCGATCTTTGCGGCTTCGAGTTGTTGCCAGGTGTTGGGTTGAGCGCTAGCCGAAGTCGCGAGCAACAGCAGGCCGATCAGGCAGAGGTTTCGCATGGCAGGTTTCGCAGCAGTTTTTATGAGGCGGGAGTTGCCAGCAGTGTAAGGCAACTCCCTTCGACATGCACATCGTCTTTAACCGCCATAGCGTGCGAATTGTCGACGGCGACAACCAATTTCATGGCGCGAAGAATTCATCATTCGTCCGTTGCCGCCCACATTTTCGGCCAGCTAGGATATTCCTCAACGAGGGAGAACGAAATGTTCAACGAGCGATTCCTGCTGACGATCTTCGCTTTGCTTTTCATGGGATGTGGCTCACAACCCACTCCTATGATCCCAGCCATCGCCGATCAGGCCGTGGCTGTAAACGCGCAGGCTGCCGACGCCCCAAGAGTCGAAGCAAAGCCTGCTGCAAAAATCCCCGACGGGGAAAAGGTGTTTCTGTCCGATTTGCAGGAGGAAGCAGCAGAAGTCGGCTTTGGTAAGTTCGGCAAGAACGGCCAGTTCAACGAAAAGGGAACGAAGATCACCGTCGATGGCAAGCCTTACGAGCACGGGCTTGGGATGCACCCGGACAACGCTAGTGTGGACTATCGCCTCGACAAGAAATTCGAGACGTTCCGCGCCACGGTCGCCATCAACGATTCGGGAAAAGCGCTCCGGCCAGTCATCTTCGTTGTGGAAGGGGATGGGACGAAGCTCTGGGAATCGCGCGGTCTAAAAGCAAAAGCCTCGAAGGCCGACGTCGTCGTCAATATCAAAGGTGTTTCGCGACTTTGCCTGCGAACCTTCTTTCTCCCAAACACGGAAGGTCGTGGCGGCGCGGCTCATGCCGTTTGGCTCGATCCGAGTGTCGAGAAACAGCCGCCGCCAGATGGGCTGTTGCCGCGGCCAACTCCCGAGCAACTCGCACGACGGACTCGCATGTTTGAGAACGGCCAATTGTTGATCGCGCTACTGAAAGCGGAGAAATTTGCCGAGCTAGAAAAGGTCTGCCAGGACGCTTTCAAATCGAAAGATTCCCTCGCCGGAACTCCGCTCGGTACACATGTGCTCGATTACCTTGGCAATCCAACGACTCAATCCGAGGCCACCTGGCAGGCCCATTTCGAGAAGCTCGCGGGCTGGAAGAAGGCCTTTCCCAACTCCACACCGTGTGACCTCACGCAAGCCAAGTCCTGGATGCGTTATGCGTGGCGAGCACGCGGCGAAGATATTGCGATCAACATCGCGAAGTCCAATTTCGAGGCCTTTCGAGAACGTGCGCAAAAGGCTGACGAGTGCCTGGACCGCGTGAAGGCCCGCGGCGATACGAACGCGCAATACCACGCGCTGAAAATCTCGACCGCGGTTGCGCTCCCGATGACGCCGGAAGCCATGAAGCGCGAGTTCAACGCCGGTATTAATCAACAGCCACTGCTGACCGACCTGGTCTCTGGGTACGTTCAACAACTTTTGCCGCAGTGGGGCGGCACGCAGTCGTCGGCGGTGGAACTGGCCGACGAGTTGCTCACTCGCAATCCAAATGGCAATGGCGAGATTCTATATGCGTTGATCGCGACGGATGTCGCGTTTACTGAGGGCGTGCGGACGTTCACCGAGTTTCAGCTCGACTATGCCAAGGTCAGACGCGGCGCCATCGCCTGGCTGCGCCAGAATCCCGACGCCGATCGGCTGACGCAGACGTTTTGCCAGCTCGCCTGCTTGCAACAGGATAAAGAGTTGGCCAGTGAACTGTTCTCGCGGTTCGGCGACAACTCGGTCCGTACCAAACTTTGGTACCAACAGCCGTACGTCGACAGCTGGCGCGAGTGGGCCGCGTCTGGCGCTCCTCCCGCTGAACTTCAATCGACGTATGCCTGGCCCGGCGGAATTGTCGCGATCGCCTTTCAGCCCGATGGCAAGCAATTGTTCGTCGGTGGCGACAACGATCGTGTCTACTCGCTATCGCTCCCTTCGGGGCAGCGCGCATGTTCATTTCGCACACCTGCACCATACGAACATGCCTTGGCAGTTCATCCGCGTGAAAAGTTGTTACTGGTCTACAGTGGGCATGTGCAGTCGAACCATTTCGAAGGTCAAATCCTCCCCACTGACGCTGCGCCGCGGTTGCCACAGATTTTCAAATTCGAGCCGGGAACTGCAGAGCAGTTCACCATCAGTCCCGACGGCAAGAGGTTTGCGGCAGTGGGTGGCGCCAAGCAGGCCTTTGTCTGGCAGTTTGACGACCTCAAAAACCCCGCCAAGCTAGAGCATCCCGAAAAACTATTCGGCGCCACGTTCCTGGCAGATGGCAGGTTGATTGTCTCGACACGTGAGGGAGGATTGTTTGCGTGGACCTTCGGAGACGATGGTTCACCGCAGCAAGAGACGCTGCGCGAGGTTCATAAGGGGCCGTGGCTGCAAAAGTTGGCGCCTCATCCAGACAGCAAACATATTCTGTGCGCCGCGCTCGATGGTTCTGTGCAGTTTTACAACCTGGAGGAGAAGAAGGGGGAACGTACGCCAGAACGTCGGGAAAATCCGGCCATTGCAGTCGCCATTTCTCGCGACGGCAAGTTGGGGGCGATTGGTCGTCAGTCGGGTGAGATTGAAATTTACTCACTCCCCGAGCTGAAGCTTGTGCGTACGCTGCCAGGGCATTTCAGCCGTGTGCAGTGCGTCGCTTTTTCGCCGACCGAAGACATTCTCGCCTCTGGCGCACACGATTGCATGGTGAGAATCTGGAACGTGAGCAAGTTGCTTGAAGCGGGCAAAGACCCGTAGGTAGATGGAAGCAACCAATTCATTCGCTTAGCATGGCGGCTCATCTATCAGCTAGGAGGTCCGCATGCGCTCGTTCATGTTGCTGCTGTTGCTCTTCCCTCTTTCTTCGTTTGCTGCGACGGCGGGGAAGGCTGGCAAAGCCGATCTGGTCATCGCGACTGGTGGCAAATCGGCAGCAATCGTGCTGGTTGCTCCCGACGCGGGGGCTTGGGAGAAGCGGGCCGCGGAAGACTTGGTCACGTACATCGAGCGGCTGAGTGGCGGCAAACCGGCGCTGGCCAATACCAAGGAAGCGATCGATTCCGCTCTGAAGCACACCGGGCCGCAACTATTGGTCGGTCGGTTGGCACTCGAACAGAAAGCTGCCTTGCGAGATCGGCTGGTGGCATCGGCCAAGAAGAAGCCGTTGCTGCGGGCCGATGCGGTGGTTCGTCAGCGTGACGGGAATCGCGTGTATTTGGCTGGCAACAACGACGACGCTCATTACTACGCGGTGGTGATGCTGCTGAATGAATGGGGCTGCCGCTGGTACCTGCCGACGGAGCTTGGCGAGTGCATTCCGCGGCACAGCGAGCTGCTCGTCGGCGATCTCGATGAAGCCTACGGTTCGCCGTTCGAAGTGCGTCGTTACTGGCTGTCGTGGAATGGGAGTAACGACGGCCAGGCTGAGTTTTCGCACCGCAACTTCTTCAATGAGTTGCTCGTGCCGAATGGACACAACCTGGCGCAATACACCAAGGATCTGATTCCGCCAGGCAAGACGATGTTTAACGTGCCGATCGCTGAAGATAAAACGGCGGACCATGTGGCGAAGCAAGTCGCTCCCATGTTTGCGCAGGGGAAGGACGTGCAGCTCGGCATGGAGGATGGCTTGTACTCGAGCGATTCGCCACTCGACAAAGAGCTGATGGCGCTGCAGTACGACAAGCATTTTCTGATGCCCTCGGCCACCGATGCATTTCTCACCTTCTACAACAAGGTGGCCGAACGGCTGCTGAAGGAGAGTCCGAATAGCGCTTCGCGAATCGGATTTCTGGCCTATGCCAACATCACGCTGCCGCCCGTGCGAGTGCAGAAGGCAGCCCGGCCGCTGGTTGCGTACCTGGCTCCGATCGACATCGACCCGATTCACGCCATGAACTCTCCGCTGTCGGCGCCGCGCCGTGAGTACAAAGAGATCTTGAAGAAATGGTCCGAGGTGATGGACGGCCGCGTCGTCATTTATGACTACGACCAAGGGATGATGGTGTGGCGCGATATTCCGGCGCCGAGCGTGCAGATGTTTCGTCACGATGTGAAGGAATACCAACAGGCCGGGATTCTTGGCGTCGATACGGAGAGTCGAGGCGCGTTTGCGACGATCTTCACCAACTTGTTCTATCGCGGCCAGCTGCTGTGGAATCCCGAGGCGAACGTCGATGCGTTAGAGAAACAGTTTTATGCCGACTTCTTCGGACCGGCTGCAGAACCGATGCAGGCCTATTGGACCGCAATCAACAAGGCTTGGGCCGAATCGATCGTCACCGAACATGAGTATCACGTAATACCGGCGATCTACACGCCGGAGCTCGTGCAGCAACTCGGCAAGTGGATCGACGAGGCCAGCAAGCAGGCGGCCGCTGCGGAGGCAGAAAAGAAGCCGTGGGACAAGGTATACCTACAACGTCTCGCCTTCATGCGCGACAGTTATCAGGTCACCGCCGAATACACTGCGATGATTCGCGCCGCGAATACCGAAGTCGACTATCCAGCGGCTGCGCGTCATGGCGAAAATGCTCTCGCCGCGCGCGAACGATTGACGGCACTTAGCGGCACGCTGACGACATACAAGGTAATCGGCGAACACGGAGCCGCCTGGTTTCCGGGCGAAGTGGAGCAATATCGCAAGCTCGCGAAATTGACTGGCGGCGATGGAGGAACGCTGGTGCAGAAGCTGCCGCTGCAGTGGCTTTTTCGCACCGACTCGCAAAAAGTCGGTGTCGATCAAAATTGGGCGACAGCAGCAATCGACTTGCCGGCGCAACCGACCGGCACGGTCGATTGGCATGATGTGCAAAAGTCACAAGACAAATGGCAATGGCTGCGAACGGATGTCTATGCGCAAGCCCAAGGCGTCGTCACGGCCGACCATCAGAGCTATACGGGGCAGGCCTGGTATCGCACCGAGATCGATCTGCCCGCCGACAAAGCCGGCGCCAAGCTGCAGCTGATGTTTCCCGGTTTGTTCAACGAAGGTTGGCTCTACATCAACGGCGAGCAAGTGGCCCACCGCGAGAACTACAATCCCGTGTGGTGGTACAACGCCTACGAGTTCGAATGGGACGTGCCCGTGGCCGGCAAGCTGAAGGAGGGGAAAAATACGATCGCGCTCCGCATCAACAATCCTCATCACATGGGCGGCATGTTCCGCCGACCCTTCCTCTATGCCAAGTAGGATTGCCATGATCCGCAATTTGTTGCTCGTCGCGCTGCTCCTCTGCAGCGCGCACGTTGCCTGCGCTGAAGCGCCCGCGGTTCGCCTCGCGGGCAACGGCAAAGCCTTGCTGATCGTGACTACGAGCTCGAAGGCGAGTGCTGCGGTCAAAGCCTCAGCGCAGGATTTGGCCACATACCTGAGCCGCATGAGTGGCGGTGAGTTCAAAGTTGCCGAAGGAGACGGCAGCGGCGGAATCGTCCTTGGTCTGCCGAAGGATTTTGAGAAGCTGCCGTTTGCGATTGAGTTTGGGAGCGGACCATTTGAGCGTGAGGATTATCTCCTTCGTTCGCATGGGTGGCGCGCTTTACTTACTTGGCGCAACCGATCAGGCCGTTACGCATGCGACGTGGGACTTGCTCCATCGTCTTGGTTACCGGCAGTTCTTTCCGGGTGAAACTTGGGAAGTCGTGCCGAAGCTTGACGATGTTCAGATCGCGATCGACAAGCGGGAAAGTCCGTCGTTCCAAGCTCGTCGCATTTGGTACAACTGGGGCCTCTGGGGTTACAACGACGAACCCTATCGCCAGTGGTGCCAGCGCAACCGAGCCATCAAAGGCTTCGATCTCAACAGCGGCCATGCCTACGAAGGGATCATCGCGGCAAACCGCGCCGAGTTCGACAAGCATCCGGAATACTTTGCGCTCGTGCAGGGCGAACGCAAGTTGCGCCCCGATGTCAAATTCTGCATATCAAATGCCGAGCTGCGCAAACTGGTCGTCGCGCACGCGCAGCGGACGTTCCAAGCCAATCCGCAGCTCGACAGCATTTCGATGGATCCGAGCGATGGCGGCAATTGGTGCGAATGCGAGGAGTGTCGCAAGGTCGGCAGCGTCAGCAATCGCGTGGTCACGTTGGCAAACGACGTTGCCGTCGGCATCAACGATCTGAAGCTCGGCCCGAAGTACGTCGGCATGTATGCCTACAACCAGCACTCGGCGCCACCGACGATCAAGGTGCATCCGAATGTTATTCCGAGCGCCACGACCGCCTTCATCGGCGGTGGCTTTTCTTTCGACCAAGTTGTCCGCGGTTGGCAGGCGCAAGGCGCGCGGATGGGAGTTTACGATTATCTGAGTGTGGTCGATTGGGATTGGAACCTGCCGCGCGGCGGAAGTGGCTCGCGCCCGGCGCAGCTGGCCAAGTTTCTGCCCGATATCCATGCTAAGGGAGTTCGGTTTTACGACGCCGAGTCGGGCGATTGCTGGGGGCCGTGTGGCCTAGGCTATTATTTCGCGAGCCGCGTGTTGTGGGACGTGGCCGAGGCGGAGCGTCTCGACGCGATTCTCGAAGACTTCCTCGACAAGGCATTTGCCGATGCCAAAGTGCCGATGAAGGAGTTTTATCGACTGATCAACCTCGACACGCAGCGCCGGCCACCTGCCGATTTGCTCGGCCGGATGTATCGCCAACTCGCCGCCGCTCGCGCAGCCACGACCAATCCCAAAGTGCTGGAGCGCATCGACCACCTGACGCTCTACACGCGTCACGCCGAGTTGTATCACGCCTTTGCAAACGGCGGCGGGTCGAAGGACGATGTGGCCAGGCATGCCTATCGCATGCGCAAAACAATGATGGTGCACAGCTATGGTTTGTGGGCTCGGCTCATCAGTCAGCAAGCGGCGCTCACCCCCAATCATCCGCTGAAGAACGAAGAACCTTTCAGTCGAGAAGAACTCGTCCACATCCTGGCCGAAGGGATCAAGAAGCAGCAGCCCGTCGATCCTGGCTTTGAAGGAAAAGAATACAGTCGCCAACTCGTTCCAGCCGCGGCGGCACTCAAGCTAGCCAACGTGCCGCAGGGACGTTTTCCCACGGCAGCGCAAGATCATCAGCAATATTTCATTTGGGTGCCCGAGAAGGCTGGTAGTGTGGATCTCTCGATCGCGGTGCAAAAGCGCTGGGTCAATCGATTGCCGAAGGTCAGTCTCTTTTCGCCGCTGGAAGTAACGCTGAATGCGGTGGCCACCGATGACAGCTATCAGCCCGACGGAGTAGAGCGCGTTATCAAACTCAAAACTCCTTACGCCGGCCTGCATCGCGTCGAGACTTGGGATGGCGGCGACTACACGCACATCAAATGGCCGGCGGCCATGCCGGTGACGATTGAATCGGGCATCGATTCGCCGGATGTAACGAGCCACTTTCGTGGCGCGTGGACGATGTATTTTTATGTGCCCAAGGGAACCAAAGTGGTCGGCGGCTGGGCTTCGCGGATTGCTAACTGGGCGCCGCGCATTTCCGGATCGCTCATCGATCCCGACGGCAAACCCGTCATCGACTTCGGCAAGGTAGAAGAGGGGTGGTTTGCCGCGACGGTCGCTGCGGAGCAAGCGGGCAAACTGTGGAAGTTTGAAAACAGTCAGGGTCAGCGCCTGCTGATGACGGTGCCTCCGTACCTGGCCCGCAGCACGGAAGAATTGCTGCTTCCTGAAGAAGTGGTCGCTGCCGATCGACCGTGAAACTTGGGAGGAGGGCGCAATGCCCCCCAATCGACGAAGCGACATCCGAGCGACTTGCTCGATGCTAGCGGCGAGGATAGGCTAGTCCTCTCCGAAATCCTCTCCCTGACCGGTGTCGAATGCCCCTGGCAATGCTTGATGGCCTAACCGTCGGGCACTTGTCTTTTCTTGTGCTCGCGCTGGCCATTGTCTTCATGTTCGAATTCGTGAACGGGTTTCACGACACGGCCAACGCCGTGGCTACGGTGATCTACACCAACAGCATGCGCCCCATTCCAGCGGTGATCTGGTCGGGTCTGTGCAATTTTTGCGGTGTGTATCTGGGAGGCATCGCCGTCGCCTTCAGCATTGTGCATCTGCTGCCGGTCGACATGCTGGTAAATATCAACACCAACGCCGGCTTTGCGATGGTGCTGGCCCTGCTGATCTCGGCGATTACTTGGAACTTCGGCACCTGGTACTTGAGCCTGCCCGCCAGTAGTTCGCACGCGCTCATCGGCGCGATTCTCGGAGTAGGGCTGACCAATGGCTTGCTCGCTGGCCATTACTTCGGTGTGGGATTGAATTGGCACAAAGTATTTGAGGTGGGACTCGCACTGCTGCTATCGCCGTTGTTGGGATTCTGCCTGGCTGGAATTCTGCTGCTGATTTCGCGCCAACTGATTCCCAATCCCCAGCTCTACACTGCGCCCGAGAACGGCAAGCCGCCGCCCTTTTGGCTGCGCGCGATTCTCTTTCTGACCTGCACGGGCGTGAGCGTTGTACACGGCTCGAACGATGGCCAAAAAGGGGTCGGCATGGTGATGCTGATTCTCATCGGCCTGCTCCCGGCGCAGTACGCGCTGAATTTGCATCACGACCCAACCCAGATCGCCCGAGTCATCAAGGCCGCGACAGAGGTTGACGATTTGGTCGCCGAGCCTGGCCGTGCTGTTGATGCTCCGCGACTTCACTCGGGCTGTGTTCGCGAAGTTTTAGAGGGAAAGAAATCGTTCCAAGAAGTCGCGCCCGAGCAACGCTGGCAAGTCCGTTCGGCGCTTTTGCACCTGGATTACCATGCCCAGGAGTACGTGAAAGCCCATGGGAAGGAATTGCCCGAAGCCAAGCGAAAACAACTGTCGAAGCTGCGCAAGGAACTGGCCGCAGCGACTGAGTACGCCCCGTCTTGGGTGTTGATGGCAGTGGCGGTTTCACTGGGCCTGGGTACGACAATTGGTTGGAAGCGAATCGTGGTGACCGTCGGCGAGCGGATCGGCAAGAGCCATCTGACTTACGCTCAGGGCGGCATCGCTGAAATCGTGGCGATGAGCACCATCGGCATGGCCGTGTTCGGCGGCCTGCCAGTAAGCACTACGCACGTTCTGTCATCGGCTGTCGCTGGCACGATGGCTGCCAACCGTTCGGGAGTTGAGCAGCGAACTGTCTACAAGATCGCGCTCGCCTGGCTACTCACGCTGCCGGCAACCATGCTGATGTCGGGGCTGCTACTGGTGGTGTTTCGGTGGTTTGTCTGATTTACCGGCCGCCGACGTGCATGTCGTCGCTGACCGGTTTGTTGGCATAATCGTCGGCCGCGACGATTTCCTTGGTGGGATCGAACTCGGCGTCGGGGACGATCCAGATTTCGCCGTGCATGTCGTTCTGCTCGGCCCGCACGCTGTGATGGCGGACGAGTTCGAGCACCGCAAGGAAGACGCCGATCATCGCTGATTTGTGCATGCCCGGCTGAAACATCTCGCTGAACGAAGCTCGCTGTTGCTCGGTAAGTTTGGAGTGGATCCGCTGCATGTAAACCTGGATCGGCGTTTCGTCGTAGACGATGGTCGATTGCTTCGCCACCTTGTTCTTCTCGCGCAGAATGCGTCCCATCGCACTGACGAGATCCCATAGCTCCACTTCGTGGATCGGCTGATCGGCTGGCGCGATTTCGCGCGGCGGCAGGTCGCTGGCGAGCCGCGGCACGTGGCGTTGCCAGTCTCGGCCGCGCTCTTCGAGCATGCTGGCCGCGTCTTTGAACTGCTTGTACTCGAGCAACTTTTGCACGAGGTTCTCGCGCGGGTCGTCGAATGTTTCGACCTCTTCACCGCCGTGCGGCAGCACCGCCCGCGACTTGATCTCGATCAGCGTGCTGGCCAGATCGAGAAAATCGGCCACGCTGTTTACATCGAGCTGCTCGAGCACTTCCAGGTATTGCAGGTACTGCTCGGTCACCGTGGCGATCGAGATATTCTGCAAATCGACCTCCTGCTTCCGCACCAGGTACAGGAGCAGATCGAGTGGGCCGCGGAAGGTGGTGAGGTCGACGCGGAAGTCCATGCGGGTGTGAGGAGCGAGGAAGAGAAGAACAGGATTGATTGGGTTGATTCAGGCTACGTGCATCTTACGCAAATCCACCAGGGGCGACGAGATGAAACAAACGGCGATCGCAATGCAGCTAGCAATTGGCCGAAGATTGCGCGGTCAGGCCGCGCAGCAGCGGAAGCCGATAGTCAGAATCCTTCTCGTTCCAAAAGACAAATCCGTTCGGCAAATCGATGTTGAAAAACGACTCGTAATACTCATCTTCGTTGAAGGGTTCTCCATCCTGCCCAAAAATCTTTAGCTTCACGGCCTCGTTTTTCAAATCGAGGCGTCCTTGATGCAACGCAATTGCGGTGAAGGTTTCTTCGTTAACCATCTTCCTGGGCAGATCTCCCTGTCCATACAGTTCGGCGATAGCGGAGATTAGTCGATCGCTCTCGGGTCCCGAGCGGAAAAACCGAACACCCAACCTGTAGACGTGATTCTTGACAAGGTCCATCTGCGCATCAAAGCCACCTTGAATTCCTTTAACCACTTGCACGTCCATTCCCACAACCTGTTGCTGGTGTGCAGCGGCCAGGTGAAAGCGAAAGTACTTACGATCACCACTCAAGTCGCTGATGCGAAATGTCAAATCGACAAAGCCTTCTTCGCTGTATTGATCCAGAATTGGATTGCCATGCTTGTCCATGCGCAGATTCATGGGAGAACCAATTGAGTTTGTTGGGTTGTTTCGACCGGTTTCAATCAAGTCCGGATAACCGAGAGTATCTTAGAACGCTGCCATTCGCCTGTAACCAAGATGGTCGTGCTGCTCGAGAGACGGTTATCATGCAAATGTTCCTCAGCCGCACCCCTTTCCATCAGTCGTTATGCCACCCGATGCCATTTACTTTAACGGCGGGGCACTAATCGTCGTGGGGATGCTGTTGATCAGCGGGGGCGCTGTTTTTTCCTCGCCTAGCGCCCACCCCTGGATTGTCGGCCTAGTCATGGGAACGATGCTGCAGCAGACAGTGCTCGCCGCGGCCTGGTCAGCGATTGGACCGTGCAAGTTGATGTGGCGGATGCCATTGTCGTTGGTTTGGGCGGGCCTGATGGGGGCCGCGCTGGAGGTGCCGCTGATGATGGGGCCACATGCGCCCAGACTGGTATTCATCATCGCAACCTCAAGTCTGTGGCTAGTCGGTCAGATTCCACTTTGGCTAACGTCGCTGAGCTTCGGCCTGCGGTTGCAACATCATGGCTATCCGCCGGAAACCGATCCACCGAAGCAGGGTCAATTCAGCACTAGCCAGTTGATGGCTTTTATGGCCTTCATCGCGGTGCTGCTGGCAATCGGCAGACTGATTGTCCTCGGCGGCGCAGTCAAAATGCCCGACATCATCGAGTTACAGATGATGGCATTGATGTTTGCCACTCAAATGCTGATCACCTTGTCGCTGCTATTTACCGCCCTGCTGCCGAAGTGGTCGTGGCGCTCAAGCGTGATCGGCGTGGCGATTGTGGGCATTGCTACCGTCATTGAGGCTAGGATTCTGAGTGTCTTCATAGGCGAAGATTGTTGGATTGCGATCTGGACGAACCTGTTCGGCGCGATCTGGGTGCTGATCTTCGCTGCCATGATTCGTAGCAGCTATTATCACTTTGGCGCGACGAAGTAGTGTGGCGACGAGATGAATTGCATTCGTTACCTGCGAGCCGATTTGTGAAATTACCCGAGGTGCCGCTTCACTGGCGAGTAACCGGCTTGATCGCCAGCGGCCTGATTTGCGTTGGCTGTCTCGCCGGAAATTCACCGATCGGTGCGGTGGGTTCGGGTTTGCTGTACGCCACTCTCTTTCAGCATGCGATGCTGGCCGCCAGTTGGGTCAGCTTGGGGCCGGGGACGTTTTCCTCACGACTCGGTTTGTCATTCGGTTGGTTGGTGCTGCTGATCGGTGCTGCAGCCGTTCCCCTGCTCCACGATCCAGAAGAGAGAGGGCCGGAAGCCCTGTGCGCCCTCGCGCTTGCCCTGTGGCTGGTGGGACAAATTCCTGGCTGGTTGCTGGCCTGGTCGCTGCGAGTGCGAATCGAAATACCTGGAGCCAGCCGGAACAAAACGCAGTTTCACTTGCGTCATCTAATGCTGCTGATGGTCGTGGTGTGCGTGATCACCGCACTGTCACGCGAGGCCCTAGGTTGGCGACTTCTCGCTGGCGCCAATCTACGCGTGCTGGGCATCCTATCTGCGTCGCACGTGATCATCCAATTCTCGCTTGGATTCTGTCTCTTGCGGCGTCGCCACGTGATGATCAGCTTGTTGGTGGGTGCATTGCTGATTGCGGCAGGGACATTCATTGAAGTTGAAAGCTTAGATCGCGCCGCGCCTCGAGAAGGCAACCTGCTCTTTTATTGGATGTACGGTTTCGCGGCGTTGTGGGCGTGCTTGTTTGCCTGGGCCTTGAGGAGTGGCGGCTATCAGGTTGAATCTGAACTTTTCAAAGCAAAGTACCATGCCTGATAGCAATGCAATTTATCGGCGAACGTGGTGGCTGGTTGCCATTGGGTGTATTGCGCCCAACGTGTTGCTGCCAGTGATGAAAAACACTCCAGCCTTCTGGATTGCGGGACTCATTTTAGGAACCGTCTTTACACAGCCGATATTGGCAGCCGCGTGGGCCGCCTGGGGACCTGGGAAGGTGAGTGTACGCATTCCTCAATCGTTGATGTGGGCGGTGGTCGTGGGTGTCTCGCTGGCAATCGGCGAGCTATTCATGCCGAACGAAGTGGACGTAGCCATCTTTCCGCTTCTCACCATAACGCTTTGGCTAATGGCGATGGTTCCGTTCAGCGCAACTGCAATCTTCCTCGACTTGCAATTGCGTTATCAAGCAGACGATCGCGACTTGACCTCGCAGACGCCTCGACAATTCAAAATCAAACACGTCTTGGTATTCACAGCGCTCATCGCCGTGCTGTTTGCGTGGTTGAGGCTATTCATTCAGTGTTCTGCGGTCGGCCCAATCAAAAGCAGCGAGTTTTGCTTGTGGTGCACTTTGACGTTACATCAAGTCGTAATCAATTTCCCCTTGATCGGCGCGGCAGTGTTGCCGCGAAATCGACGACTCTTGTTGGCTGCCGTGCTGCTTGGTGTTGGTGGCGTTACGATCCTGGACTTCTGGTATGCCGACCGCTGCATCGGCGGCCTGGGACCATCCGAATACCTCGGTCACGTGTTTCTGTGGAACAATGTCGCGAGTGTCGTCTGGGTGCTGATCTTCACCGCGATCATTCGCCATTGCGGCTATCGTTTGAGCAGACCCCATTCGACCGCGGCGAACGAATTTTCCTCGCTGCAATTCAAGAATGACCTCCCATGAAAATCGAAGCAATCCGTGCCTTGCGACAAAAACTCAAAGCAGGCGCGACCACTTATGGCCTGTGGGTCACGCTCGAATCGGCGAGCATCACCGAGATGGCCGTGGCGGCGGGGCTCGACTTTGTGGTGATCGATGCCGAGCATGGTCATCTTGATTGGCAAGACATCGTGCAGCACTTGCGGGCGATGGTGCGGAGCAACTGCGTCGCGCTCGTGCGCGTCACGGAATTGAACGGTGGGCTGATCAAGCGAGCGCTCGACATTGGCGCCGATGGCGTGGTGATTCCGTGGGTCGAAACGGCGGAGCAGTTGCAACAAGCGATCAGTTGGTCGCGCTATCCGCCCGAGGGACTGCGGGGGATCGGCGCGGAGCGGGCGACTCACTGGGGACAGACGCTGGTCGAACATACGCGCGATGCCAACGACCACGTGCTGGTCGTGCCGATCATCGAAACGGTTCGGACGCAGCAGCAGATTCAGCAGCTCGCCGAGGTCGACGGCAGCGAACTCTTTTGGTTCGGCCCCGCCGATTACTCGTCGACGGCTGGCTATCGCGGTCAGTGGGAAGGGCCGGGATGCGCCGAGCAGATCCTACAAATGCAAGAAACGTTGACGAAGGCCGGCAAGTACTGCGGCTTGCTGGCGACCAGCAACGATGATTTGTTAAAGCGCCGTGAACAGGGTTTTCGGCTAATCGGCCTCGGCAGCGATGCGGGATTACTGATTCGCTCGCTGCGCGGGGCGCTCGGCGTGGTTGATCGTGACCGGCCTTGGAAATCGTGAGCGCTCGAGTTAGTTCTTAAGCCGGGCGATGTTTCGCTCTGCTTCGGCAATTTTTTGGCTGCACTCCTCGATCAGTTGCGCATTATTAGCGGCTTTTGCGTCCTCTAATAGTTTCTGCCACATGGCGGCAGAAGCCTCCCATTCGTGCTGCGGTCTGCCGTTGGATAGCCGAGTTTCGTTGTGAACGTGGTGGACTTTGTGTTGCTCGCTGTGGTCCGCCAGCATGAACGTCGCCGAGATCATCGCAGCCACGACGATGGCCAGGCCCGCGATGGTGAGCAGATTTTTTTGCCGATTCGAAATGGCCATGGCCGCCTCCTGTGCCCGCAAAGAAAGCTGAGGCGGATTGTGCCTGCTTGCTAGCGAAAAGGCAACAGAATGTGACGGAGCCCTGAGCGCCCACCTGTCGCCTTTTGCCAGTAATTAACTAGATTTTTACCACACCTTTGACGGAGGCTTATTGCACAAGTACAATAATGGGGCTAGGGGCCGTTTATTTGTTTCAAACGGCTTGCAGCGATTTTTGGGCTGCTGACGAGATGACTCCAGCGCCCCTTTTTGAGTTGAGGGAGCTCGCGCGTGAAAAAGATCGAGGCCAAAGAGTTCAAGACATTGCTCCTCACCCTCAGGGCCCGGTTGCGTGGCGATGTGTCGGCCCTCGCCGACGCCGCTCTCGGCATGACCCGCAGCGAATCGAGCGGCGATCTCTCCCGCATGCCGATCCACATGGCCGACATGGGGACCGACGCCTTCGAGCAGGAATTTACCCTCAGCTTGATGGAACACGACGGCACGACCCTGGATCAGATCGAAGCTGCTCTTGAGCGAGTCGAAGCTGGTCTCTATGGTGTCTGCATCGAATGTCAGGCCAAGATTCCCAAGACTCGTCTCCAGGTCCTTCCGCATACGCCTTACTGTGTCAAGTGCGCCGAAAAGCAGCCGACGACCCACTAAATCCGCCACGAGCAATCCGAGTGCTCAGCGAGTGCGGGAAGAAACTACGGACTCAGCGGCAGATCTTGAACTGCCGCTAGCGGCCGTGCCGACCAATCGGTACGTCGCCTTCTTGAGCCTGGCCATCGTCGGCTTTGCCGTCGATTGGATCACCAAGCAAATCATGTTTTCCTGGCTCGGCTTGCCGCAGCAGGATAAATATTTCTGGATCGTCGAAGGCTACGTCGGCTTTCAAACCGCGGTCAATCGCGGCGCCCTCTTCGGCATGGGCGAAGGCTACTGGTGGGTGTTCTCGCTGCTTTCGGTCGTCGCCGCTGTCGGCATCATCATCTGGCTGTTCTACTATCGCGCGGCCCACGATTGGCTGCTGACAGTGGCCCTCGGCTCGGTGATGTCGGGCATCTTCGGCAACCTCTACGACCGCCTCGGCCTGTGGGATGCGAGTGGCTTGCCGCCGGAATTCGAGCACGGTGTGCGCGACTGGATTCTCTTTCGTTACCAGCAATACACTTGGCCGAATTTCAACATCGCCGATTGCATGCTGGTGTGCGGCGCGTGCTTGCTCGTGTTGCACGCCTGGCGTGGTCCGCAAGTGGAACAAAAACGCTCGGCGGCCTGACGCTCGTTTATCCTGCGGTGTTGCTACGAAGCAGGCTCTAGCTGCTCGACCTTGCTCATCGTGACCAGCGGATAAAGATGGTGCCGATATTTTCCGTCCGCACCTTTCACGAGAATTGCCGCTGCCATCGAACTGACGGTCACCATTTCGCGGTGCAGAATATCGACCGTATCGCCACTATTCATGGTGATGCGAATCGGGCCTTGTCGAATCAAGTCGTTGAGTTCTCCCCGATCCATTCAACTGGTTCCAAGTAGGTGGAGATCTAGATTCTTGAATAGGGCTGGTTAGAACGCCGCCGCTATTCCTTCTTACTTCCACTGCATTATAAGCAGCGGTATCCACTGATCCAAGTTTCGCCCGATCGCGGCGAGCTGTCGCAGACGCGGCAACCTCTCACTACCGGAACGCTGGATAGCACCAACAGCTGTGCTTCCGCGCGACATCGCCCAGTGGATCGCATTCGAGCTCAAGGGTTGTGCTGCCGGGAGGAATTTCCACCAGCACGTTCGCAATCGCCTCGTTCTTGCTGGAATACATTTCCTTGCCATCGACGCGAACGATGAATTTGATGGCCGGGTGGCGGGCCGCGTAAGCGACGGCGGTGAAGTATCTGGCCTTGGCGGGAATCTCGTACTGCAAGGTCGTCGGCGCGTGCGTGAAGAGGAACTCGTTGCATTCTTTGTTGTTCAACAGCGGACTTCTGGTCCCTTGGTTCACGGCAAACAAGTCTTCGTGGTTGCGAAGGATCTTGGGCTTCAAGCTTGTCAGTGAAGTCGGCTTTAGGTTGAGAATTCGGGCCGGGAGCGGTTCGCGCAGCGGCACGTCGCGCCCGATCGCGCCGTTTCCCTCGACGATCCGCACTTGATTGCTGACGTAGGTGATGGCCCGCTCGTGCACCATCAAACCTGGTTGCGCATTCGTGCCGAGCGACTGTTCACGTTCGACCGATAAATCGGCGCTGGCCCCTACATGCTCGAAGACGGCAACTCCGTTGAGCGCCATCGTCACCTTAACCTGCCCTTTGTCCAGCCGCACCGAGATTTCCATGCGGTTGTTGCTGTTGGGCGCCAAGAGTGCGCGACGAACGGAGGTGCTGACCTCGGATGCGGCTCTTTTTTTAACGAGCGTCAAACCGGTCGTTTCACCACCATAGCCATCGAGCGACAGAATCACGATGCGCTCGCCGATTGGCAACAAGAAGTGGATTTCGTCATGTTTGTCGCCCACGCGAAAATCGACCCGCCAATCGTAGCTGCAGTTCTTCAGCAGAACTGGCAGTCGCAGCCGCGAGTGCACCCCGATATCTTCCACGCTCAGGCTGCCGTTCGTCTTGTGCCAATGACCGCGCACCAAATCCTGATCGATATCGACGTGGGAATTGATTTCGACCCACTTATTCAGCGGCAAGTCTTTGCCCTTTTCGGCCGCAGAAGTCGCGGCTGGCGCACTGGTAGGCGTGCTCGCCGGCGGAGCAGTCGGAACGGCGATCAGCATCACGCCCCCGTCGCCTGCGGCTTGCACGTAGCGACCGTCGGCGCTGAAGGCCACCGGACCGATGCCGAACGGGCAGTCGAAAAATTGACCGGGGTCGTTGGCGGTGGCATTCCAAACATGAAGCCGCTTGTTGGAATTGAAGCCCAGGAATCGCTTGCCGTCGCGACTCACGGCGACGTTGTAGATGTGGCCGTCGAGTTTGCACTCGAATAAGACTTTTTGATTGGCAACATTCCACAGCCGCACGAGTGACTCACCACCGCCAGTCACGGCCAAGGCGCCGTCGGGAGAGAGGGTAGAAGCATAAGTGTGCTTGCCGTTCTCCAGCGAAACTTGTTGCCCCGAGGCCAGATTGCAAACCCGCACGGTGTTGTGCTGCCCGCCGACCGAAGCGTAACGGCCGTCGGCAGAGACGGAGGTGATCGAGACTTCGTTGCCGCCGCCGAGTTGCGTTTCTTTCAAAGGCTTGCCGCTGTCGGCGTCGTAGGTAAACGCGGTCGTGCCGACGATCATCGTCCACTTCTTGCAATCGGCCGTCAGGAATGCCCGCACAGGTTTTTGCGTGATCGTGAACGAACGCGTCTCCGACCCTTTCGCCACGTTCCAGATTCGGGCCGTTTGATCGTTTCCTACCGAATACAAGCGCGATCCGTCAGGCGAAAACGCGATGGCAAGGACGCGTCCCTGGTGTCCCTTGAATTCCTTCACCTCGCGCAGCTCGGCCATTTCCCACAAATGCAGCGTCCCCTCGGTATCGGCGGTTGCCAACCAACGGCCGTCGTTCGAAAAGGCGCCGATGGTTTGCCCGGAGAATATTTTGATGATTCCCGCGGTCACGGGTCGCGGGACGACCGAAGGCGACGGCTGGAGAAATTGGCAAGGCAGCTACTTTGACGGGCGAAGGGCCGAGGGTCTTGGCTTTCTCTTCGGCGGCAGCTCGCGGAATGCCGACCAGCGCGGTGTCGGCCAGGGCCTCTTGATAGAGGTGCCGCGCGATCTCTTTGCCGGAAGAGTTGCCAGATGAGTTGCCTTCGCTGCCAGCCCAACGATCGGCCAGGCCGATTTTCTCGGCAGTGGTTTTGGCTTGCAGCGTTTCGGCGGCGAGCGTCTTCCACTCGGGCTGCGAACCTTGCGCGAAGTGATCGAGGCTTTCACGCCATTCGCCGCGCTGCATGAGCAGATAAACGGCCAGTGTCTGATTAGCGGCGGGATCTTGCGGCGTGGCAGCCAGCACCTTCTTGGCTTGCTGCACATCGCTGACCAGTTTCAGCTGCTCACGCAACGCGATGACCGCGTCGAGGGCTTCTTTGCGCGGCTTGCCGACGGGGCTCTTGGTGAGTTGAGCATCCAGATGTTCGAGCAGCAGCGTGCTGGTGGCTGCCTGTTCCTGGCCAACCTCTTGCTCGGCGAAAGGCAAAAAGAATTGCACCGATTCGAATTTTTCATTCGCTGTCCAACCGAGCTTGGCGTCGGCAGCGATGATGGCTGCGAGTGTTTCGACATCGACGGCCGATAGGACCTCGCGCAGCAGACCGCGCACGACCGTGAGGAGCGCTTCGCGGTCAGACTGTTTGGCTTTCTGTCGATTGGCGGTATCGGCAGCCGCTTCGAAGAGTTTGCCCTTAGCGGTACGAGCTGCCTCGGGTGTGAGGAGCGGCAGGGAGTGAGCCAGCTGGGCATCGATCGCCGGCAACGCCAGTTTGTAATCGCCGCCCGCCGTGGCGAGGCGTTCGACTTCCTGCAAAGCCGCGAGATGCGATGGCGCGTGCTCGCGAATCGTAGCGTTGCTAGCCACCTCGGTCTGCACGATGGCGGCGAGCTTGGGACCGTTCACCGCCAGCGAATCGGGATTCGCGGCGAGATGGTCGTAGTACTTTTTAAATTTCGGCAACGATTGCAGCGCTTCGCGCGCCGCGGCCACTTCGGCCCGCTCCTTCACAAAGGCTTCGACAGGGGGCGAAGTTTCGGGCGGCATCGTTTCCGGCGGTATATCGGGCGTCGCGGGAACCGGCTCAGGAATCGGCGTGACGGGAATCGGCTCCGGCGGTTGCGGGATAGTGGGCGCTACCGGCGTGGCGGGAGTTTGATCCACCGTTGCTGGCTTGGGCTCGCTCGGCGGAGTGGGTTCGGGAGCCTTCGTTACCGCAGGTTTGGGAGTCGCCGCGGGATCGGCTTTCGGAGTTGGTGTTTTGGGCCGCGGCTCATTCTTCACTACCACGGGCGACGGACGATTGAACACGAAAAACGCCACGCCGATGCCCGCCACCAGCACACCGACAATCAACAAGCCCAGCATCGGCGAGCTGCTGCGTTTCGCAGGCTTCTTCCGCGTGTGAGAAGTGTTGAGAGCGAGGTTCAGCTCGCCTGTGGGTTGTGCTGCCACCGGTTGAACCGGCAGCGCATAAAGGGGCTGCGCAACTAGCGGCGCAGGGGTGATCGGAGCCGGCGCGATCGGAGCCGGCGCGAGCGGTTGAGCGACGACAGGCGCCGGCGTCGCCGAAAGCGGAATCGCCTTGGCGATTTTCAGCGGCGTGGCGGGCTTTTCTTTTTCAGCTATCTGCTGCTTGAGTTTTACGTCGTAGGCGGCCCGTTCTTTGTCGTTCAACAAGGTCTGCCGAGCGCGGGTGAGTTCGTTCAGCAACCGCTGGCTGTCGGCCTGATGTTTGCCGGCTTGAAACGTGCGGAGATGAGCCATCTGCCGATCGGCGGCCCGCTCGATGACCGTCGGATTGCTCTCATAATTCGTAACGCCCAGCAAGCGATAGAGCGAAGCCGGCTGCTCCGAAGGGCCGATGCCGAGCAACTCGTGGTAGGGATCAAAGGCGGGAGTTTGATTCATGCGGTGAGGCCTGCAATACAAGCACTTATAACCGCCGCATTATCTACAACCCAAAGTCGGCTGTCAAAAATGCGATAAGCGTCACCCCGCACAGCTGGCAGCTTTGGGTTGAGCGAGCTGACTACATTGACCACTCTCCTTGTGCGGGCTAGTTTGTAGGCTCCTGCTGCCCCACATTTCTCGCACCGGATGCCGCTCCTTTGGACCCCCTACATTTTTGCATCGCCGTAGGGCCCCTGTGCGTCTATTTTTTGCTGCTGGGGCTCATCAATCTCCGCCGTAGGCCGTTCATCACCACCGGCGGGCGCGACGCCATGTCGCTGGGCATCGGCATCGTCGGCTTTATCATCGTCGGCCCGATGGAATTGTTCTTGCCCGAAGCAGCTGCCGCCCATTTGCACATTTGGGCATGGGCGATGCTCGTCACGCTGTACCTGCTGTCGCTCGTACTGATCGTGCTCCTGCTACGACCGCGACTCGTCATTTACAACATCACCAGCGAACAGCTGCGACCGGTGCTAAGCGAATTCGTGCCGAAGCTTGACCCTGAGGCCCGCTGGGCCGGCGATGCCCTGAGCTTGCCAGAGCTCGGCGTGCAGTTGCACGTCGAAGCCAACGCGATGTTCAAAAACGTGCAGCTGATCTCGGCAGGTCCGCAGCAGAACCTGGCCGGTTGGCGGCGATTGGAGCTCGAACTCGACCGAGCTTTTCGGAAGCTCGAAGGGGCCCCGAATCCGTATGGCGCTAGCTTGATGCTCTGCGGTTTGACGCTGGCCGGCTGGGCGACTTACTGGCTGTATCAAGATCCCGAAGGCGTGATTCGTTCGTGGCAAACAATGCTGCGGCAGTAACAGTCGTCGAACGCTCCGCGGTCGATGATTAGAGGCTGACCAACCGCGTGCCAAGGAATGAGCGCCGCGATATTCCGGCTTCGGCAAGTGACCGCTAATCCCTAACCTCTCTACAATCACACCGCTAAGTTCACTCGCCAAAGCGCCGAAAGTCGCAGAGCTCTTTCGGCAGCGTGCGATTGGTTGGCTTCCATTCATCGACCGCGGAGCGTTCGACGACTCTAGGCCGTGAAGAAAAACCGCGTGATGTGAAAGAAGACCGGCGCGGCAAAGCACAGGCTGTCGATGCGGTCGAGCACGCCGGCGTGACCTTGCACCAGTGAGCCGAAGTCCTTCACGCCGCGGTCGCGCTTGATGGCCGACATGGTCATGCCGCCGGCATAGCCCATTAGGGCGACGATCAGCGAGATCACCGCGGCCTGGTCCCAGCGAAACGGCGTGACCCAGCACAAAATGACGCCGACCAGCACCGTGCAGAGGCAGCCGCCGATCAGCCCTTCCCAGGTGCGACTCGCATTGATCTCGGGCGCGATCACATGCTTGCCGAGCAAGATACCCCAGCCGTATTGAAACACGTCGTTGAGCTGCACCAGCAGAATGAAGAAGAACAGCACGCCGGCGTTGCTGCCGAGTTGCTGCGGTGTTCGTTCATCGGCGGCGGCTTTCGGAGTGGTAGCCGCTGGCGTCGTCGGCATCGGTTCGGTTTCACCCATGGGCGACGCGGTCTGGGCGGCTTGCGGCCAGGGTTTGCCAGCCGAATCGGTGAGCCTCAGCGTCAAGATCGCCGGCGCGTGACTCAGCGAATAGACGCAAATTAGCAGGCCGGCTTGAATCTTGGCGGTCCGTTCGAGAAACCGCTTGGGATCGCCGGCAAACGCGATGCGCGCGGGAATGAACAGCGACGCGTACACGGGAATCATCACGGTGTAGATCGCATAGAAGTTGCCACCCTGCGCGACGAGCACGTACTGCAGCGGCGTGAAGAGCATGAACGTCCAAAACAGCGCGCGGTGATCCCCGCGCCGCGTCGGCGTCATAGTGATGAACTCGCGCAGGGCCCAGAAAGAAATCAGGCCGAACATCACGAGCGTAACCGAGTAACCCAGCACAAAGCCGAAGATCAGCATCGCGCACATCAACAGCCAAGCGCGGACGCGAAGGTTGAACGTACGGACCACGGCGGGGTTGGCCGTGCTCTCGGGTTGACGCTTCAGCACGCGGCCGATAAAGAACGCGAGGATGAGCAGACCGAGAACGGTGCCCAGCAGAATGTTGGTTCGCTGATCGCGCAGCATCTGCGGATTGACGATCTCCCACCAGTCGGCGAGCAGCGCCGTGGCGTCAGCGGTGCTGGCCAGCCAGGCGAATTCGAAATGGGCGAGCAGGTTCGGCGTCATAGATCTTTCAACCGGCGGACTGCCTCGCGGGCCCGTTTCAGAAAATCAACTTTCGATTCCTTGGCTTCCAACCACATCGGCGGGCCAAACGTGATGCAACTCAGCAGCGGCACGGGCAAAAACTCACCGCGCGGCAGAACGCGGTTAAGGTTATCCATATACACCGGCACCAACTCCAGATCGGGCCGCTTCTTACTCAAATAATACAACCCGCTTTTGAAGTCTTGCATCTCTTCTTCGTGATTGCGCGTCCCTTCGGGAAACACAATCAACGAATACTTGAGGCCGATCTCGCGAATCATCACATCGACTGGGCTCTGATGCACCTTGATCTCTTCGCGGTCGATCAGCATGGCGTTGAAGCAATCGGCAATGTACCGCCGGATCGGCCCTTTGTTCCAATAGTCCTTGGCCGCGACCGGCCGCGTTACTTCGCGCACCAAGCGCGGCAGCGACGACCAGAGGACGAGCGCATCGAGGTGGCTGGTGTGATTGGCAAAGTAAATCCGCTGACAAGGGTCCGGCTGCGATTCATGCCAGCGCACGGTCGCCCCGCTGAGAACCCGACCGATTCCCGCGAGGATAGAACTCGTCAAACGCTTCGAAGCCACATCGCCACCGCATACTGCACTGCTGATTCGCCAGCAACTATCTGTCAGGGTGCTCTCTCGCGACCACCGGCCATGTGCCGGTGGGGCGCTCATTGGTCAGCTACCGATCGACCACCGCCTTCGTGACCACGGGGCTTGTCCCCGTGGAACGCTCACTGCACAGCTTCGTAGCGATTCAGTGAAGGCCCCACTGGCACGAGGCCAGTGGTCGCCTGACAGTGGGTACTGTCCCAGGTAGCTCGCCAGTGATCGCCCCGCCGGGACGAGCCCAGCGGTCGCGAGACGTAAAGTTAACTCGCACAGGCAAAACTGCGTAGGCCCCGCGAGCCAATCTATTCTACTTGCCGCCGGCTTTTTCCGGCTCATATCCGTCCAAAATACAGCTCACATTCACATCGCCCATCACATTCAGGGCCGTTCGGCAGCGATCGAGGAACCAATCGACGGCCAAGAGCATGGGAATGTGCTTGGGATCGAGGCCGACGGCGGTAAAGACGAGGGTCATGGTCACCAGCCCCGCTTCGGGAATGCCGGCCGCACCGACGGAAGCGATGACGCTGGTAATGACGACTAAGAACTGATGCCACAGAGATAAGTGTTGGCCGATTAGTTGGGCGATGAAGAGGGCCGACATGGCTTCGTACAGCGCCGTGCCGTCGTTGTTGAAGTTGGCGCCGACCAGCGAACCAAGGCTCGCCGATTGTTCGCGCAGGCCAACCTTTTCGCGCAGACAGGCGTAGGTCACCGGCATCGTCGCCGTCGAGCTGCCGGTCGAAAAAGCCATCACCAGCGCATCGCGCATGCCGTAGAGCACCGCCAGCGGCGAACACCACGAGGCGAACTTGATTCGCACCAGGTAATAAACCATCTGCAGTGCCAAGCCGATCAGCACCGCGACAATGAAACCACCGAGCGACATGAACGGCGCGAAGCCCTTGATGCCGACCAGGTTCGCCACTTTGCAAAACACGGCTAGCGGGATGACTTCGATTACCCAATGCAGCATCTGCAGCAGCACGTTGAAAAAGACATCGACCAGATCGGCGACCTTCACGATCGGTTGATCGCGCAGCGGTCGAATAGCGAGGCCGACCGCGATGGCGAGAATGATGACCGAAATGGCTTTGCCGTTGTCGGTGAGCGGGCCGAGCAGACTCTTGGGAATGTTGTCGAGGAATTGCTCCATCGACGATTGCTTGTGCTCTTCTTTGGTGAGGACCACTTCTTTCGGCTTTTCGCCGAACTGCCATTTGCCAGGCTGTAGTGCGTTGGCGACAAACAAACCAATCAGAATCGCGGCAATCGTATTGAGCACCAGCAAAAAGCCGAGCCGCGGCAAGGTGCCTGGCGGGAATTGCGCATTCATCAGCGCTTGAATGACCGCGAGCAAAATCAACGGCGGCGCAAGCGCGCCGAGAACTCGCAGCACGAGATTCGCCGGAATCTCCATCGCGTGCAGAATGTCGCGGGCATGCGTGTGAACCGTTTGTCGCTCGTCTTTTTTCTCCTCTGGCTTTTTTTCTTCTGGCTTTGGCGATCCGTTCTCTTCAGCCTGCGCAGCGACTGGCGGTTCGGCCGCTGGCTTGCCGTCGTCGGCAATCGCGCCGAGAAGCAGGCCGACGATCAGCCCCAAGATCACGCCGGCGACAATCCGCAGATACAGCGGATAGGAATGCCAGGCTTCGAATGATTTTCGCAGCAGCAAGCCGAAGGGATTCGAGGGAGTCTGCGGTTCGGCCGATTTCGAGTTCTTCTTTTCGGGTCGCTTCATTGCGTTCCTATTTCTTCCTCGTTGCCAGTCTTAAATGCGTGACTTCATAACTTCCGCATTCGGCCACTACCGAGCTTGCTCGGTGGAGCCATGATTTTGCACCAGCCACCGTGCGATCAAAACACCCCGTCCCCACCGAGCAAGCTCGGTGGGGTCAAAAACAGGACATGGTTTTGTTTTCAAGTCTCAGTTTCTTCCCACTGGCACCACGCCGTCCCAGTTTTCGGGCGGAGTGCGATTGTGCTGAGCGATGAAGACCGTGAGAAAATCTTTGGCCAGGTCATCGGGCGGCACCTGATGCAACAGCTGAAGCGCCCGCGGCCAATCGCGGGTGTTCAAGGCGCGCACGGCAGATTCAAAGGCTGCCAGGTGTTCGTCGGTCAGCTGTGGATATTCGGCCAGCGGCGGCAAAAGCTCGCTGACACTCACCGGCGTTTCGATCCCATGCGGGCGAACTTTGGCCAGTTGTCGCAGACGAGCGACATCGGCGGGCAACTGCTGCCGGGCAGCCGCTGCCGTGACTTCATCGAGCAGAATCGGCACGCGCAGATCCTTGGTCAGGCCTTCAAGTCGCGAAGCTAGATTCACAACCGGGCCGAAGACGGTGACTTTCACTTGATCGACGGTGCCGATCTTGCCCGCGACGGCGCGACCGGTGGCGATGCCAATGCCGACGCGAAAGTTCGTGGCAGCGGCAAACTCGGCGCGAATGCCGAGCGCGGCCTGACAAGCGCGACGAACCGCATCGGCCTGCGGCAACGGCCAACCCCAAAAGCCCATCACCGCATCGCCATGAAAATCGCCGACCACGCCGCCGGTTTGCAAAATGTGATGCGTCGTCACACCGAGGGCCTGACTCACCCGCTGCAGCAACTCATGCAACTGCGCGCTGAGCTTTTCGCTCGTGCGCGAGAAGCCGCGCAGGTCGCAGAAGAGAACGGTCACATCGGCTTCGCGCGGCTGCAGCACTACATCGGCATCTTGATCGGCGAGTGCTTCGAGCACGACCGGCGAAAAGAACTGACTCAGCCCGGCCTGTTTGCGGGCGAGGAAGCGAGCTTCGCGCAGCGCGCTGAAGGTCGCCGCCGTGAGCTCGGTGAATTTGATTTCTTCGCCCAGCGATTCGACATCGGACCCGAGATCGAGCGCTGCATCGCCGGCGAAACTTCCCGTCACATACAGCGCGAGTCCCTTGCAAGCCTGACCGGTGATCGGCGTGCAGAACGCCCAGTCGAGTCCTTCGCTCAGCGTGAAGTCGCCTGGCCCGCGCTCGGCACCGCTCCAAACATAGGCGACGCTCTGCTTGGTGGTCACGGCCTGGCGGATGAGTCGTTCGCTCGGATTGAAATCGGCGCCGCTCAGAATTCGCCGATCCCAGTGAAGCACTTTGAGCTGTGACTTTTGGTCGTCGCCAGCAATCTCGACAATCGCGGCTGCCGCAGCCCGGCCGATGCCGCCGAGCAAGAGATTCACTAACCGCGTATAGAGCTCGCTGTCGTTCGCCGAACTGGTGATGACGTCGGGCAAGCGGCCGAGCACTTCCATCCGCTGGTCGGGTCGGCGATACGGACAGCTGTGCAGCTCTTCGATACTAAATGTCCGCTCGGTGATCGGGTTCGGCTCGAGCGCGCCGAGGAGCACTTTTTCGTTGGCAAGAGTGAATGTCGTCTCGCCGATTACGAAATGGTCACCTGGTTGGATTTCAAAATTGTCACTTCGCCGACCGCGATAGAAAATCGGGTTGCGAGCTTCCGGCAAGAGGCGTATTTTCAGCCGCCCTTCGGTGAGCGTGAGCTCGGCATGCTTGCGGCTGATGCGCTCATCCCACGGGATCGACCAAGGATGACTTGCTCGGCCGAGCACCTGCGGTGCGTCGAGCGGCAAACGACGCCGCCAACGAAACTGCGGTTGCGAACCTTGAGCAATGAGATCGGCCATGCGAGGGATTATAGCCGAGGTGGTGGGGAGGCGGCGGGATGCGGGAGGCGAGAGGCGGGAGACGGGAGACGGGAGACAGAGAGGAGTCGAATGCCTTAGCCGCAGTAGCGGCGGCAAGATGCCCAGCCCACAGCGTAAGCTGTGGGAAAGGGAGAGTATTCGGTCCTCATTTAAGCTGCGGTAGCAGCGACAGATTCGGACCGGCTTCGAAAAGGATGGACTTTTCCGCTACAGCGCCTTTTCGTATGCCTGACAAGCAATTGCAAACCCCAGAGGGTTTCTGCCATGGCCCATACCCACACGTTGCTCTACTACCGCATCATTTTCAGCCAGCGATCTGTCGCTGCTGCCGCACCTTTGTTGATTGCGAAACGTTCCTTTCCCACAGCTTTCGCTGCGGGCTGGGCATCTGGTCGCCGCTACCGCGGCTAGGCGGCTGCCCCAGTGAGGTGAGGCCCTTCTTGACAAATAGTGATCTTTTGTATATTATTAGCTCCGCTGCTTGTCAGCGAAATCTGAAAAGTTGGCCGCTTCCTTTGCAACACATCGACTGGAGTTCTAGTCGATGTGATCTGTCATTTTTTGCGAGTGCAGGTCGGTTCTGCTGGGTTGCTCTGGGCTGGTCCGCACGCCGAACGTGATGAATTGCATTGGTATTGCAATGTCTGCAATATTCGACGCTTAATCAGGTGGATTATTGCAATATGAATTGCTGGTCGATTTGCTCTAAGCCCTTGCGGGGAAAGGAACTGAACTCGTTTCGCGAATCGTATTGCTTGTTATATTTCCCTCGCTCGCAAGGGTGGCAATTGAAAGATCGCGGCGTGATTTTGGCCGCGTGAACCAGTTGGGGAGATTTTTGTCGTAAGAAATGTCGGCTTCGCCGGTATATCGTTGATCCAGGGCAGGATGCCCCGTTCTTGTTGGTTTGATTGCGTACAATCGCAGAGAGAAGTGCACAGGATGTCTGGAGTTGTGATGTCGCGCCCGTTGCTATCCGCTGAACCGCCCGAAAAAGGTGGCTCGCGCGAGCAACTCAACCCTTACGCCTCGCCCGCCGAAGCCAGCGCGCCCATCGTGCCAGATCCGGCCGCGATCGCCGCCGCGGCGGTTCGCCGCCAGGAAATGCTGATCTTGCTGGTGCTGGCAGCGATTCAATTCACTGCCATCGTCGACTTCGTGGTGGTCATGCCCCTCGGCCCTGAGCTGATGAAGGCCCTCAAGATCGGGCCGTTTGAATATGGGTTGATCGTGGAGTCGTACACGTTCGCGGCGGGCATCGCCGGACTCGTGGCGGCTGCGCTGGTCGATCGCTTCTCGCGGCGCAGTGCGTTCCTGACTCTCTTTGCTGGTTTTTTGATCGGCACGCTCTGTTGTGCCCTCGCTCCCAATTATCAATTGTTGATCGCCGCTCGCGCGGTTACCGGATTTTTCGGCGGCATTCTCGGCGGCATGGCGATGGCCATCGTCGGCGATGTTTTTCCCGAAGAACGCCGTGGTCGCGCGACTGGCGCGCTGATGTCGGCCTTTGCGATTGCCTCGATCATGGGTGTGCCGTTTGGTTTGATGCTCGGTCAAAACTTCGGCTGGCACGTGCCGTTTGTCGCGCTGGTGATTCTCGGCATTCCAGTGTTCGCCTTGGCCGCGGTCACATTGCCGCCGCTGCGCGATCACTTGGCCAAATCCCACACGCCGCCGCTGCAGGCTCTGCTACAGACTTTTCAAAGCAGCAGCAACCTGAATGCGTTCGCCCTTATGGGTGCGCTGATGATTGGCTCGTTCGCGGTCATTCCGTATATCAATCCGTACCTCGTCGCCAACGTCGGTGTGCCGAAGGCTTATCTGCCGCTGGTTTATTTCACTGGCGGTTTGCTGACGCTCATCATCTCGCCGATCGTGGGCCGTCTGGCCGATCGCTTTGGCAAGTTGCTGATGTTCCGCATCACGGCGCCGCTGTCGGCGTTGATGTTGATTGCGGTTACTTTCCTGCCGCCGTTGCCACCGCTCCTCGCGGTGTTGGTGGTATCGGGTTTGATCGTGACGAATTCGGGCCGCATGATCGCCGCCATGGCGATGATCACCGGCACCGTGCCGCCGCAACAGCGCGGTGCGTTCCTGAGTGCCAATGCTTCGATGCAACACATCGCGAGTGGTCTCGGGACGCTGCTCGCCAGTTACGTGGTCACCGAAGCAGCCGACGGCCATTTGCAACACTTCGGCACAGTCGGTCTGTTTGCCTGTGCGATCACGCTCTTCAGCATTTGGATTGCGGGCCGACTCCGTCAGCCCGTAACCTCGGCTCGGCCGATCTCGATGGAAACCGAACTCGCTGCCGTTAGCGCCGCAGAACATGGTTAATTCCGTTCGTCTCATCAGCCGCCAGGCGCTAGCCTCCGGCTCTAGGCGGTCGTCACCGACCAAGCCGGGGCTAGCGCCCGGCGGCTGATTTTTTCGAGACTGCTCCCGAATTCGTCGCAGTCTTGAAGACGCACCCAACTCCCACATCGCCGGCGGTCCCCGTACAATGCGGTTCCTTGTTGAACTGACGTGCGTGCGAAGGGACTGTGCGATATGCCGCTGGATGTCGTTGAGACATTGGCCGACCTGGTGAAGATTCCGAGCGTGAACCCCATGGGGCGGAACGTTTCGGGCGACATTTATTACGAACATCGGGTCACTGCGTATCTCGAATCGCTGTTCCGCCGCTTGTCGCTCCCTTTCGAGCGGTTTGAAGTCGCGCCGCTCCGCGAGAACATCGTCGTTCGCGTCGAAGGAAGCACCCCGCCCGAGGATGGCGGCCCGGTGCTGATGTTCGAAGCCCATCAAGACACCGTGCCGATCGACGGCATGGAGATCGATCCCTTTGCCGCCGATATCGAAGACGGCCGGCTGTATGGTCGTGGCGCTTGCGACATCAAGGGTGGCATGAGTGCGATGCTCAGTGTGATCGCGCGCCTCGCTGACGAACGCCCCGCCAATCGGCCGACCGTCATTCTCGCCTGCACCGTGAACGAAGAGCACGGCTTTACGGGCGCGACGCACTGGGCCGAAACGTACACCGGCAAAAAAGGGAAATCAAAACTCCTACACCGCGCGCCCGATGCGTGTGTCGTCGCCGAACCAACCGAGTTGAATGTCGTGGTCGCCCACAAGGGTGCTTGCCGGTGGCGCTGTCACACGACGGGCCTGGCTTCGCACAGTTCGCAGCCCGAGCGCGGCGATAATGCGTTCTATCACATGGCCCGCGTGCTGCTCGTGCTCGAGCAATATGCGCGCGATGTCGTACCGCACCTGACCACTCATCCGCTCGTCGGACATCCGACCTTGAGCGTCGGCTTGATCAATGGCGGCATTAGTGTGAACACTGTTCCCGATCGCTGCACGATCGAGATCGATCGCCGCGTGCTGCCGGGCGAAGATCCCGACGCGGCGTTCACGCACGCGGTGACGCATCTCAATTCGTACGTCGTCGCCGGCACGCCGGTGATTCACGATCGGCCGTTCATGCTGACCAAGGGTTTGAACGACGACCACAACTCAGCCCTGGCCGAACGCCTGGCCCAATCGATTCATCTCCACGCGCCGACAGCAGGCCAGCGCATCGGCGTCCCCTTCGGCACCGACGCACCGCACTATGCAGCCACCGGTTGCCCAACCGTGGTCTTCGGTCCCGGCAGCATCGCCCAGGCGCATACCAAGGACGAATGGCTCGACCTCGGACAGCTGCAAACAGCGGCGGACATTCTCTACGACGTCGTGCGGCACTGGGAAGATTAAGCCAGGGAGGGCGAGGCTCCCGCCGAGCCGCGGCGGTCGAAAGCAGTCGCCTGATCCTTTACGGTACGTCGATTTCGACTTTGATCGGATAAATCAGCCCCCAATCGCCACGCCGGCGATACGAGTCGAGCGCGGTCACCAGCGTGGGAGTGACGCGTTCTTTGAAGACCGGCTTTTGATTGACGTGAATCTGCACGGGTTTGCTGATGTCGATCATCCGGGGATGGAGCCAGACGGTGAACCGCGAAACGTGCTGCGTGTTTACCGCGATCAGATTGCCGCCGTAGTTCATCGCGTCGACGAGCGAGCCTTCGCGCTCGACTCGTTCGTGCGAGAGCTTCCAGCGATGAAAGTCTTCCTCGCCGTTGGAGACGAGTTGATCGAACGGAATCGTGCCGGGCGTGACTGCGTTGATCGTCAGCCAGCGGTTGTGACGAAGTCGCGATGATTGGTACGCGCTATAACCGGCCGGTGTGGCGAGTGTCACACGCGGAGTATAGGCATCCCGCCGCAGATTCTTGGCGGCTTTTAAATAATCGGCAACGTACTCCTTGCCCTCGCTTAGTGCATGCATGCCGTCGTGCTCATAGTAGCGATGCTCCAGCTTGTAAGCCGTGAGGAGCTTCACCGTTTCGCGCGCGTACTCGATATCGGTGTAATGCCAGCGCGCTCCATCGCGCGCGTCGTTGATCCCCTGCACGATGCACAGCGGCGTGCCGCGCATGGCAGGCAAAAAGCCGCGTGACCAGGAACCCGCGTGCGCGATGACCGTTGAAAAACGATCGGGCTGTCGCAACGCATGGTGATAAGCGCCAAAACCTCCCATCGAATGGCCCAGCAGGATCACGCGATCGGGATCGATGTTAAAGCGGCTCTGGCATTCGCGAATGACATCGGCGATGTATTCGTCACTCTCGCGCAGGCACCAACGGTAATACGAGTTCTCGTTCCACGGCGCCGACGGCCCCACCGCGACCAGGCCGGCGGCATTGAAGACCGTTCCCATCTGGCCGCTGTCGCGCTCGCTCACGCCGGCTTCGGGATAGTTCATGGTGACCCGTGGCGCGCGACGGCCCGTCGTTGCTCCGCCACCGTGCAAAAACACAATCAACCCATGCGGTTCCTTGGGCGTGTAGTTCGGCGGCACATTGAAGAAGAGCAAATCGTTCGGATGTTTTTCGTCGAGCTCCGGAATCGAAAAGCTCTCATCCGGCAGATAGCCAGACTTCACTCGGTTGTAAGTCCGCCGCTGCAACTGCTGCAGCACGGGCTCGATCAGCCCGCGATAGCTTTGCAGCTGCGCGGCGATCCCTTCGCGCTCGGAGCTTCGGCTGGCAGCCAGATAATCGCGCGACAGGGCAACCGCATCTTCCTGCGATAGCTCGGCTGCGGAAGAAGCTGCAGACAAGTAGAGAAGAATGAACGCGACCGCGCACCGTCCAGAATCACGCAGATACATAAGACGATTCCGCCTCGTCTGAAGAAGTGACCCCTGCGATTCATCATACAGGATCGCAATTCCTTGAGTCTCATTTCTGGAATTCTCATTCTGAGATGCGCCCTCAAAATTGAGACGAGATTCGAGCCCAATCCACCTGCAGTAAAAATCTCAATTTGCCGCAAACCCTTATTTTTGAACGTCTTGCAGGGCAATCTTGCGATCGCGTTGCGAATTGGCATCACGCTTGCTTTAAGGGAGCACATCAACACGGATGACAAAACGAACTCAACACAAAGCCAGAACAGTCAGCCAGACACGAGACACGGGGAGAGATGAGATGAAACGGTTCTTTCAATTTGCAGTTGCCGCGATCATTGGTCTGGCGGGGGTTTCGGCCGTTCAAGCTCAGACCTACAGCAGTGGCGGCAACGAAGCTCCACAAGCTTCGGCGTTTCCCTGGTTCGCCTATCGGCACGCTTCGACTTACGAAGAAGGTGTGCTGACCGGCCAGGCTCGTTTGCTGCACGCTCAGGGTTTGTACAACCAGCTGACGGCTGACGCTTATGTGCGTGCTCAGGATGGTTACAAGAAGCAGCTGGAGAATCGCCAGCAGGAAGTGATCACTCACTTTAAGGTGAAGCAAATCAACGCGGATTTCCGCGCTCAAAATATGCCGCGTCCGTTGTCCAAGGAAAAACTGGATCAGTGGAACCGCCAGGATCAGCCCAATCGGTTGTCTCGCCAAGAGTACAACACCGACACCGGCGCCCTGCAATGGCCCGCTGTGCTCCAAGCCCAGGTCTTCGATGGCCATCGGCTGGTCCTGGACGACTTGTATGCTCGCCGCGCGGCCGGCGACTTCGGGGTGAACAGCCCGTTCTATCAACAGGTAAATCAAAGCACGTCGCAGATGCGAGACCGACTGAAGAATTACCTGAAGAGTGAAGACCGCTGGTTCAGCTCGCAGGAATACACGCACGCTCAAAAGTTCCTCAACGGCATGCTGCAAGAAGCCCGCCTGGCCCCCGATCTGGACGGCCTGGCCGCCAACTAACTTGCGGCTGCCACAAGGAACGCTGCTTTAACCGGCGGCGAGTTGTTACCGCGGATCCGCCTTTCATTCCACGGATCCGCAGCCTCGCCGCCTTCAACATAAGGGTGGATACCCGCTGGGAGGGGACGACAAGCCTGGATGGTTTGTCGTCCCCTCATTTTATTTCTTGGCGACTCATCGCCGCAGATCGTCGCCGAATATTCCATATTCGGTGGTGGCGGTGGCAGGCAGATAAACGCTGGAATGAGCGCAAGCGATATTCCAGCAAGTTCGGCGAGTTGAGCCTGACCGATATTGGCACCCTGCCGAACCCCTCCATCGGTATAGCCCGCAGTGCCCCGAAAGGTGACAATTGGCTAACACCTGAAAGGATTCTTATGCTGCTGCGCATGCTCGCCATTGTTCTGGCACTTGCATATTTGCCCGCGATTGCTGCGGAACCGCCTGCCGATTTGCGCGATGCAGCAGCCTGGTACCAGGCCGCCCGGGCTGAGGCCGCGCGTATTCCCGATCCAGAGCAGCGAAATCTGCTCGGGCAACTGGCTGCCGCTTCGCAAGAAGTCACCGAAGACGAAGCCGTAAAACAGGTCGATGCGCTGCGTGCGAAATACCGAGGCCGCCCTGGCGTGCAAGACTGGCAGCTCTCGCGCGAGGCAGCCCGGCAATACGACACGCTGGGCTACTATCGGCGAGCAGCCGAGGCGCTGGATCAGGCGGAGCGCGAGGCCAGCAACCTGGAAATGATAAAGGACGAGTCGATGAGCCAAATCGATTCTGATCGGCGCTCACTCATTTCGCGAGCCGCGGAACAAGATGCAAAATTTGTGGAGGAACTGGCCGACAAGATCAAGGATCCGACCCTGCGCTCGGGAGCCCTCAGCTCGCTGGCCTATCGTCTGGCAGAGTCAGACATCAAGGACGCGGAAAGAGTTCTGGCGAAGGTGGGGGGCGAACGGGGCAACCTAGCACTGATAGACATCTTGCTCTGCCGCTCGTCAAACATTTCGCGAGCCGCGGAACAAGATGCAAAATTTGTGGAGGAACTGGCCGACAAGATCAAGGATCCGACCCTGCGCTCGGGAGCCCTCAGCTCGCTGGCCTATCGTCTGGCAGAGTCAGACATCAAGGACGCGGAAAGAGTTCTGGCGAAGGTGGGGGGCGAACGGGGCAACCTAGCACTGATAGACATCTTGCTCTGCCGCTCGTCAAAAACCCAGAAGGCTCCGCACGTGAAGCGCGGCATCGAGCTGCTGTTGCGAAATGTGTTCACGATGTCCGATGCCGACTTGGCCCGCTGCTTTGGTCGTGTCCAGAGTGTTGTGAAGGAAATTGTCGCTACCTGCGATGCCCAGCAAGTAACGCTGCTGACAGAGCTGCTCGAGCAGACACCGCGCGAGTCACATCGACACTTCCATGCGATCAACTGCCTGATCGATTTACGAGTCGCTCAAGGGCGCATCGACGACGCGTTGAAACTGGCTGATAGCAATGGTGATGCCTTTCGTCAGAAAATTCGGCGCAGAACAATCTCGCTGGCCCTGATTAGCGCCGGTCGCCTGGCAGATGCGGAAAGTGTTTCCGATGAAACGGGGCGGGAACTCGCGATCGAGTATCTGCGCGCGAAGAAGCCCCGCGAAGCTTTGGCCGCAGCACGGCGGATCGACGATATTCGCATCGCCTATCCTCACGTAGTCGCCGCATTAGCGCTCCTGCCAGCCGATGATCGCGACACGGCAGAGCAAGCGTTAAACGATTTGGTTTACGACGATGTCCGCGCCCACGCGCTCGCGGCCTGGGGAGTCAAGGTGTCGGACCAACGAGAGCCCGAACGAGCTCGCGCGCTGGTGGCCCGCGCTGAGAAGTTGCTGCCACAAATCAAAGACCCAGTGCAACAGCGTTCTGCCGGCTTGGCCGTCGGTCAGGCCTACATTCTGGTTGGCGCCGAGCGGGAAGGGGATGCGCTGCTGAAAAAATTTGGCACCTCGTTCCATTCTCTCCAATTGCGGCTGACGGCTGCGGATCAGCGGTTGCAGGCCAAGGATCAAGCCGGATTCGAGCGCGAAATGGCGCAGGCCTTGTTGATCTTGGAAGCTGAGACCCTGCTTTCGTTTGGTGAAAACACGGCGAATGAAGAATTCTCCCCTGAACACTGGCAACGTCCCCGGCCGCGGCATCCGCAGTTGCGGGAAGGCTTCGGCGGCCCGCCGGCGCCCCCTGGGTTCGCGCCATGGACTCCTGCGAGGCCGGCCCCTGCTGCCCCCGTCGCGCCAGAGCAACTCGCCCTCAACGCACACGACGATGCAGTGATTCGATTTCAATTCTTCGTGCAGGCATCGCGGTTATATCGTAAGGCAGGAGATGGAAAGCAAGCCCGCAAACTGGGAGCCGCGGCGATCGCGTCGTACAGCAAGATCGGCGGTTCGTTCGAGCGCTGGGAAACTTTCGCCGAGACCTTTATGAATGAGCAAACGCCAGAGCGACTGCAGGAACTGGCTGAACTCGCGCAAGACGCCAAGAACCCTGCCGACCGCACGGTACTCCTCACGCTGGGCGGAGCGCTGGCGAAGCACTTGAACGATCAACCAAAGTAGACGGCCGGCAGGTAATCTTCAGTGAGCACGAAAAGCCGAATCCGGCAAAACACCCTGTTTTGCAGCGTGTTTCATGCGTTCAACGCCGTCTGCTACAATGGCTTTGTTAGTCCGCCCTCATAGCTCAGCTGGATAGAGCATCTGTTTCCTAAACAGAAGGTCGTGGGTTCGAATCCCGCTGGGGGTATCCAAGAAAACACGCGTTTTACCGCGTGTTTTCGCATTTCTTGGCTTGTGTTTCTGGCCGCCGCTGCTCGCTGATGTGGCCTGGAATGCCCTCACGTGGCGTACGTTTGGGCGCAGAACAGCGCACAGTCACTTGGCCAGCCTCTCGGACGCACGAAGTCAAATGAGGTAGCGTCATTCCACTTGCGGTCGCTTGACAGCTTTGTGACCCTCGCTAAATTTGGGGACGTGTTACGGCAGAAAGGCACGACCTGCATATTCCACTGTCGGAAACACAAAATCGTCCTACTCTTGCGGCTATAGCTCCGGACTGGCAGGGGACGGTTTAAACGCGCTTTCTTCATGCGGCGTGTTTGAAACAAATTGATCTGCGCTCAGCGACGGCATCGGATTGCCGTGCGAGTGGTTCCGACCCCAATGGTTTGCCGTGCCTTCGTGCCGTCATTCTATTTCGCGCTACCGACGTAGTTCGGTTTCACGCTCAGGCCCGCATTCTGCGCCAGTCGCAGGGTCGCGGGCTTTTTCGTTTTTGTCCCACATTTGTTGAAGAGAGACTTAACGATGGTTGCCAAGGTAGAAAAGAAGCCGTCAGAACTGGAGGCGGCATATCTCGGAATTAACGCCGCCGGCCAGTACATCGGCGTTGCAGGAAAAACGATCCGCAACCTTCTGGACGCGAAAAAACTCACGCGCTATCGGGTAGGTCGGCGCGTCGTGGTGTCCCGCGCGGAACTCGACAGCTACATGCGTTCTTCGGCTGATCGGTAATCTCCCCCCGAGCTTGCGAAGGAGGGCACGTGATTACTTTGCCAAACGAGAGCATCGGAGCAATCGCTCGCGATTCCGCGCGGTACAAGCTGGCCGATCACATCGAGCAGCGTGCCGCAGATCTCGCTGAGCAACTTCGCTGCGACGATGTCGATGCCGCTATCCGCGCTGCAACCGCTTTGCGAGCGGCCGTCGACTGGATCGGCATGGAGTTGATTAAGAAGAGCATCGCACCAGCCGTGGAGGTTTCGTGACTCGCTCGAGCAAAACACGAAGCGACGGCAAGACAGTGAAGGTGAACGGCCACGCGAATGTTTTCAGCGTTGAGACGTTCCTCAGTCAAAACGCCGAGCGGCAATTGCTTGCCTGCATTCTTGTTGATCCAGCGGTGCTGTTGCTTTCGGACGTCGCACGTGTGCGGCATACCCACTACCTCGACCCGGACCTACAGCAGGTCGCTTACGCGATCGATCGGTTGCGTGATGAAGGAAGGCCGGTCGTTGATACTCGTGTGGTTGAAATCTTTAGAGCGAACTGTGTAACTGATCATCGGCGATTGTTTTTCGAAATCAGCAGTAGTATCGGCACGACGGCGGACGTCCGAACCTACGCAGAGATGGTGCTCGATGCAGCGGCTCGCCGTCGACAGTCGCAATTGGCCGAAGAGATTCAACGGCAAGTGCTCGCCAATTTGCCGCCGCGCGACATTGATGGATTGCTTGAGCAGTATCTCGCAAATCGGCAATTGCGCGACACGTCCGATGCATTTCAGTTGCTCACATGTGATCAAGTCGCAGAGTGGCCTGACGAGGAGTATCTGGCCGACGGTCTCATCGTGAAGGGGCAGCCTGGAGTGATCGGTGCACCTTACAAAGGCATGAAGACGTCGGTTTGTACTGACATCTGCATATCGCTACCGACTGGCGGCATGTGCCTTGGATTCTTCCGCGTTCGCCGGCCGGTGAAAACGCTGTTCATGAGCGCGGAGAGTGGGCTATCAACGCTGAAGAAGACTGCAGCATCTGTTTGCCATTCTGCTGGTCTCGATTGGCCACAACGCGTAAATGGAGAAATCGTAGGAGATGAACTCTTGCGGGCGAACCTCCGATGGTGCACGACACTTCCGAAGATTGGCATAGACGACGATCTGCGGCGACTGGACCACGCCTACCTTGAGTTTCCATTCGAAGTTTTGGTAATCGATCCACTGTTCAAAGCGATCAGCGGCGACGGTGCCGAAAATCTAATGATTCAAGGCGCCAAGCTCATGCACCTGCAGAAGTGGTGCGAGGAACGCACGGTTACGTTGATTGTTGTTCATCACGTCAGTAAGCCTGCCTCTCGTCTATACGATCCAGCAAAACTTGGCGATCTCACATATGCCGGCATTGCTGAGCATGTTCGCTGGTGGCTTCTGATGAGTCGACGAGAGGAGTACTTGCCGCCAAACCCTGTGCACAAACTCTGGTTCTCTGCGGGTGGATCTGCTGGGCACGCTGGGTTGTGGGCACTCGATATTGATCAGGGGGAATTCGAGGAAGGTAGGCCGCGGCTTTGGAACGTAACTCTGCAGCAAGGCGATGAGGCGAGGCGATCAGATCAGGATCAAAAGACATCTGCTCGCGAGACAGCAAAGCAAGCCAAGATTCGCGAGAACTTGCAAACGATCCTGACCGTTCTCTTGAAGTTCCCTGAGGGCGAGACCCAAACCGCAATTCGAAATAACACCGCGCTCAACAGCAGCCAGGTAGCCGCCGCCATCCGCGAAGGCATCGACGAACGGCAAATCGTCCCCTGCGAAGTCCGAAAGAGTGGCCAGAGGACGCCGCGCGAAGGCTTCAGATTGAACACACAAGATACCCACCGGGAAAACCGGGAAAACAACCATCAGGAAAACACGTTCCCACTGACCGGGAGCACCGGGAAAGGGAAAGGGGGTCTATAAGACCCCTCCTTTCCCGTTCCCGGTCGTGCTCGTTCCCGTGGCAGTAGGTCATCGGGAAAGTTTCCCACTGAGTCCAAATGAAACAGCAACCTACATGGCGACTAACGTTACGGCCGCTCGCCGATGCGCGGGATCCGAACGGAGCGCTGCGCATTCGCCAATTGCTGAAGTCTCCCGATCCAACGCCCGAGGAGATCGCTGCGGGTTGCAAACGCATTCGACTGGGCTGGGATGAACGCACGGAGCTCGCACGCAGCTACGCCACGCCGCCCGTGCCGCCGCCCCCGAAGCCGTCTCAAAGTGAGCCTGTCTCAAGTCGAGACGATGGGGGCGCGGGGGAGGGCGCTACGCCCCCGGGGGCTTTGGGTCCTTTCCTGGCAGATGCTGCTGGAACGTTGCCAACCGCCATCACCCACCCCATAGAGATAGTCCGTCCGGCTAGCCGCCAGGGTGCCACAACTAGCGATAAACCCAGTCCCGCGAGCGATTTATGCAATGCAGACGTTCCTGGCTCCGCTGGGCTCCCGCCGAAATCCACCGACTTGGCGGTCGGCTCCGTGCCAAAGCCGAAACGTGGAAGGGCTGGGGCCGCCGTGAGCGACAAAACCTCGCATGCCGTCGGCGATCGCCAAACTTCCACGCCCGAAACAACCCGCCGAGCACCTGGCCGCAAGCCGCGCGTCGACTCAGCCAAGCCGTCAGAAAAGTCGAACTCCGATTCGCCGAAACCTGGGGCGTCTGGTCGGAGCGTGCCTCCAGAGCTGTCACGAAAGCCGCTGAACGTCACCGCCGCAGAACTGCTCGCGATTCTTGATTCGCAACGTCATCGCTGCCCGTTGACCGGTCGGCAACTGACGCCCGGTACCGCAAGCGCGGATTACATCACGCCGCTGACAGTCGGCGGCCGGCCCGAGGTTGGCAACATCCGCATCGTCGCGCACGAGGTGCGGCTCGCGAAAGGCGGAATGACCGATGAGCAGTTTCTGCGTCTCTGCTGCGAAGTCGCCGATTATGTGCGGGGTGCGAAGTCGTGAAGTCCGCGGCAAAACCTTCGACGAAGAACAAGCGACGGCTGCCGCGAGAGGGCGAACCGAATCGGTACGCAGAGTGGGTGCGACCGCGCTGTCCGCTTTGCGATGGAACCGCCTTCACCGCCGATCGCGGCAAAGTCCAAGAAAACGACGGCAGCGTATATCAGCGTGTCACCTGCAGCGACGAAAAGTGCCAAGCAAAGTTCATCACCTACGCTAAATGATTTCCCGTTTTTTTCCAGATTTGCAGTTTTTCTTCCAGAATCTGGAAATCGCCTTTTTCGATCTGCTTCAATCACGGCCATGGATACGAACCAACAAATTCGACTCGATAATCTGGAGCTTGCGGTTAACTCTTATCCGCGAGTTGATGACTATTTCGGCATCTGGTCGATTTACGAACCCGTGTTCCGAGCATTTGCGGAGCGCCACAGCGGCCTGAACGTGGGCGAGCATGTGCGGCAATCGATGTCGCAACCACGATCGCCAATGTCGGCCGAGTATCAAACCACCGCCGATGGCATAGCAATCATCGAGATCGTCGGTGCGATGATGAAATCGCCAAGCTCGCTCGCTGGCGGTTGCAGCACCGTACTCGCACGGCAGCGACTTCGCGCTGCGAAACGAGATTCTTCAGTCGTTGGCGCCATTTTGCGAATGGATACGCCTGGCGGCACGGTGAAAGGCAATGCCGATCTCTGTGCCGACGTCGCCGCGTTCGCTGCCGAGAAACCGATCTTCTCTTTCATCGAAGACATGTGCGCGTCTGCCGGCGTCTCGGTCGCGAGCCAGGCAACCAAACGATATGCCAACACCGAGAAGGCCGTCTACGGCTCGATGGGCACCTACGGTGTGCTGGTCGACTACAGCCAAGCGGCTGAAAAAGCCGGCATCAAGGTTCACGTCGTTCGGGCTGGTGACTTCAAGGGAATGGGCGAGCAAGGCTCCGCGGTGACTGACGCTCACCTCGCCGAGATGCAGCGTTTGATCGATGGCATGAATGATTCTTACATCGACATGATCGCGAAAGGCCTGCGGAAGTCGCCCGCATCGATTCGCGCACTCGCCGACGGCCGCGTGTTGTTCGCGACCGACGCCGCGGCGAAGGGACTCATTGACGGCGTGCGAACGTTCGATCAAGCGTACGCCGAACTTCTCTCAGCAACCAAATCACGCCCGGGTACTTCGCCCGCGGCAAAGCCTTCAGCCTCATTGCCGACGTCGCCGCCGGCGAACATCCGGAGCGAAACAATGCCAGACGTCGCACAAACTCGCAAGCTGACTACCGCAGAACGAGCGGAGTCGTTCAGCGATCACGTAGCAGATCTCGTCGCGCGGGGCGTGGCTCGCCCTCAAGCAGTCATGCAGGTTGCCAAGTCACGGCCTGATCTCCATCAGGCGTACGTCGATCACACGAACCACAAGCCGGCGGCATCGATGAGCGCGGCGAACCGCGCCGAGGTCAAGTCTGCTTGGGTCCGGCAAGTCGCAGCGATCGCCGAAAGTCGCAAGGTCGACCGTCACAAGGCGAGCGCGATTGCTGCGCGTGAAAACCCGACTCTGCACGCGCAATTTCTCCGCGCAACGAATCCCAATTCAGCCGCATTTGACTAGGACAAAACGCAATGTCTCGCTTCCCGATTGAACAAATCACCGCCGGCGACGTCGCCGCTGATGAAACCACCCCACTTTGCGTTTTTGGGGCGTCTCGCGGCGTGTTTCGCACTCCAGCGGCAATTGCCGGCGTGGTGACTGTTCATAGTTGCGATTCGGCCAAAGGCGAGTATGCACCGCTCATCAGCGCGGGAAACGCTGTCACATTCACCGTCACCCCAGGCAAAGACTTCATTCTGCCGGACGCCATTTTCAATTGTCGGTTCGTGAAGTTCGCCTTTCCAAGCACATTCATCGCGACTGTCAGCCTGCGCTGATCGGCCGCAAAGAAGGGTCCGTTATGGATATTTCAGTCGCCACACCAGCTGAGTTGATCAACGAACTCGTCAGCCGCAACGGCGCGATTGCTCCTCTGATGATCACGGGTTTAGCCACGCGAGCGGAATTCTTGGGAGCCGTCGTCAACTACACATCGTTCGATGCCACAAAACGATGGAATCCGCTCACGATTACAGCTTCCCCGTCGCTCGCTCGGCGACACCTGATTGATGTCCTTGAGCGGGCCAAAGATCAAACCGAACGAGGAGCCTAAAAAGGCGGATCACCCGCCTTTTGAACACCGCTCAAGCTCCAATCACCAAGCTCCAGGAAATCAAACCATGTCCGCACGTGCCGCAGTGACCGCCGCTGAACTCGAATCTCTGAAGGGAATCGGAGACGACGACGATATTGCCGTTGATGTCGACGAAGTGAATCCAGATCCACATGGCGTTCTCGATTGGCTCGTGAAACACTTCGGTGATCGAACCATCGAGCGCAGCGATTGGTTGCTGATGTTGAATGACGAAGCCTCATCGGCGTTGCGAACTGCCGAAGCGGAAAAGGAAATCCGAAGCACGTTTCAGCGTGTGACTTATACGGCCAGCGGCCACCATCACACATTTACTCATGACGGAATTGGAGTTTCTACCGCAGTAGAGTTTCTGCGCAAGACGAAGGTTTCGATCAAAGTCACAAAGGTGATTGAAGTACTGCAGTCACTCACGCTTAGCGAAGCGCTGCCGCTCTCGAACCCCAAGGTGGGTTTCGGCCGAAACGACATTACGAACTTCCAAACGGCCGTACAGCTGCTTGGATTTCCTGGTGACAGGCTCACCGCGGCATTGCAAGCTGGCGAGATACGAAATGCTGAAGGACACTCGGAGCATGGCGGCTACCTGACATTCGACGCGCTTCGAACTTGGGTCGAGAAATACAACATCGTCCCCACCTGGTCTCCCTCGCTTGCCGTGCGAATTCTTCGCCAGCGGAAAAATGCCGACAACGAAGTCGCGGCAACAGCTGTCGAGACTGCCGCCAACGCCAACGCCACGGCGAAACGTGATGCCGACCCGGTTCATCAGGCCTTCGACATTGTCGGCGAGTGGAACTCTGCAGAAGACAAAGCCGCAATTGAGGCACGGCAGAAAACCTTGGCGATCTACCGCGAGGTGATCACGCGGATGAAAAACAATGAGACCGTCGACGGCGATGTGAAATTGCTGGCCGAAGTCTGCGCGTCTCTTCATTGCCGATTTGCGAATGATGGGCCAGAAATTCAAAAGGCGTGCAAGGAATCAAGCTGCACGCATGAGGCGTTCGACCGTGAGCGTGCGGTGCGCGACGTCGCCTTGCTTCGTGAAGCGGACGAGCTTACGGAGTTGGCGAAAAATACAGATGCGGCGATTGCTGAGGTGAAAGCGGCGGTAGCAGATCACGCTGAGCTCGAGAGTCGTTACAAGGCTGAGATCAAAGCGGCCAGCGAGCGCAGGATCCTCGCTTGGCGTGCGAATGCGGACGCCAATTCGGCGCCAGGCAAGCTGGCTGAACTGCGTCGCAAGAATCCACTTTTATTCGTTTAGCTTGGGGGCCGCGCGGACCGTTCTCTGCTTTGGCCGCGCGGCCTTTTTAATACGATCGTCGGGCGGCTTCGCGGGTCAGCTGGAATAGCGCCGCGAAGCCTCTCGTATTTGCCGGTCACCTATGGCGAAGCTCTGCTCAAAAAACGGAAAACTCCTCAGGCGCAACGGGAAGCTTCTGCGTGCCGGACCGGATGGCAAGTGTTGCTGCTGCAAAGGCAGCGGCCCGCCGGCTTGGAAGCTTTGCGACTACACCGACATCAATCCCGATATTCTTGGTTCGCGCAACGGTGGCAACTACGTCGAAGGGGCAGCAGAGACCTGGGGTGACCTGTATCGCCTTTATTACACGATCAACCAGAATGTCGACCCGTGCGTTGATCCTGATCTGGGCGCGATCACTCCCAATCCCCGCGAATTTCTCAGCGGTCTGACGCAACCAGGTGGCAAAATCGGAGCGACAGTTTACGGCTCAGATCAGGACCCGCTTAGCGTTGGATTGCATTACGAAGGCTGGGAAGTTGCCTCGCAATCGCCAATTTTACGTTCCCATTTCCTTACCCGATGCTCGGCATGACAGCCAATTGCTCACCATCCGAGCTCGAGATCACCGAATAATTTTTCACTTCATGCTCATGGAGATTGTCAGTGCCAAGTTTTAAAGACAATGCCGGCCGCGAATGGCTGGTAAACCTCGACACCAACAAAGTCAGCGTGATCCGTCGCGAGTGTAACTTCGATCCGATCGCCATGGATGCGGCCGGTTTTCAGCGCCTGAGCGACGACATGTGCTTGTTGGTGGATGTGTTGTATGTCGCTTGCCGTCCTCAGGCCGACGAACAGAAGATAACCGCGGAGCAATTCGGCCGCGCTCTTGTCGGCGATGTCATCGAGCCGGCAACGGTGGCACTTCTCGCCGCGATTGCGGATATCTTCCCGAAACGAAAGCGCGAGGTTGTGCTTTCGGTGGTTAAGAAGATCACCGACGCCAATGAACGCGGCATGACCAATGCTCTCGAAAAGTTGAATGACGAGAGCATTCAAACGCAGATCGATGGCGCGCTTGAGCAGCGTTTTCAAAGCGACTTCGAGAAGCTGCTCGCGAAGATCGCGAACGGCGACTCCTAACCTTCGAAAGTTGGTTGGTGGAAAAATTACCACCAAGCAAGTGAATAGCGATGTTCGACGTCAAAACGCAGTTCGAAGATACCTCGAAGCCGATTCTGTCGGCGGCTGAAAAGGAAATCGACCGCGCGCTACAGCGGACGTCGTACGCAATCAGCCAAGATGCTAAGAGCACGATCAAAAGAGCCCCGCCAGCAAGTGGCGGTGGCCGTCGACGGGGGCGGCGGGCTCGAAGGCAAAACTCACGGCCGGGTGAAGCGCCGCTCACTCGCGGTATGCCCCGGAAGAACATCCGTGCCGCAATTCGGTACGACGTCGACAAGGCAAGCGATACCGCGGTGATCGGCACGGGTTATTCGATCATCGGTGACGTCGGTGGCTCACTGGAGCACGGCGAAGATCGGCCGTCGACCTCTTCTTTGGAGCACCTCGCCCCTCGGCCGTTTATTGGTCCGGCGCTTGATCGAAAAGAGAGTCTGCTGGGCTCATCGTTCAGCGGCCGCATCGGCGACGGCGGGATGGGGAGCAGTTATTCGGGCATTGGCTCAGGAGGCTAGTTGTGGCTGCAAGTGATATTCGCGCGGGCCGGGCATTCGTCGAACTCAGCGTGAAGAACAATCTCCCCGCCGGCATGGCGCGAGCTCTCAATGGCGCCAAGCAGCAGTTGCAGGCGTTTGGCGCGGGCATGCAGGTACTCGGTTCCAGCGTGGCACGAATTGGGTTCAGCATCGCTGCAACGTTTGGCCTAGTTGCCTCTGCGCTCGCGATGCCCATCAAGGCCGCCGGCGATCTGATGGAAACCGTCAGCAAGTTCGAAGCAGTCTTTGCCGATCAGGCAGGCGCGACTCGCAAGTGGTCTGAAGAGTTTGCGGCAGCAGTTGGCCGGTCGAAGTCCGAAACGTTGACGTCACTCTCAGCGTTGCAGGCATTCTTTCGGGGCCTGGGGATGGGTTCGGGGAAGGCTGCAGACTTATCCAAAGAGCTGACCGCACTCAGCGTCGACTTCGCGTCATTCCACAACATTTCGGATCCTGAAGCACTGCAGCGGTTCATTTCTGCCCTCAGCGGTTCGGGCGAAGTGTTGGACATGTTCGGCGTAAATATTAAAGAGGCAGCACTCAATCAGAAGATGCTGGCGATGGGCTTTCCGTCGATTCAGAAGGGCGCGACGGAAACGCAAAAGGTGCTGGCTCGCATATCGATCATCAGAGAATCGATGGGCCGCCAGGGTGCCATCGGCGATGCCATCAAAACCGCCGGGTCATTCTCGAACCAACTGAAGGCCTTGCAGGGTGCGATCAAGAATACTGCAGAGGCATTCGGCAACGACCTGCTCCCGGTTGTCACGCCGCTGATCACGCGCGGCCGTGAAATCGTCGAAGTCGTGGGCAAGTGGATCAAGGCGAACAGCGGCCTGGCTGTGTCGATCGCACAAGTTGCCGTTGCTGGCATCGCGATCGGTGGTGTAATTGCTGCCGGCGGCGCTGGCCTCATTGGGTTCGGCTTGGCGATTAGCGGTGCAGGTACCGCGCTCGGCGTGTTCAGCACAATGCTTTCGCCGGCTATCTACGCGACGAACCTTTTCAACTCGTCACTCGCCGGCATTCAGCGATTTGCGATCAGTGCCATCGGCAGCGTGCAGCGCGTCGGCATGTCGATCGGCAGCGGATTTGTGACAGCACTAAACCTTGGCCGATCCGCACTTGGCACAGTTGCGGTCGCCGCTCGCACAATGGCCGACGTGGTTGGAGCGGCTGCGGTCTCGGCGGGAAATGCACTGTGGGCAAGTTTGAGTAATGCAGCCAGCAAGGTCCCCGCTGCGTTCAACGCGATCGTTGCCAGTGCTCGCTCGGCATTCGCAAGCGCAACCTCCGTTGCGAGCAAGTTCAGCACCGAGTTGCAGTATTGGCTCGGTCGACCGCTGACGTACTTCAAAGCAGCGTTTCCGATCCTCGCGATGGATCTCGCCACCGGCATGGCCAACGCGATGGGCAGGATCCGGGGAATCGCCGCTACGGCCGCCGACGGCGTTCGCGCGGCGTGGTCAAGTGTGTCAGCCAGAGTCGGCAGTGCTCTCTCCGCCGCGGTGACGTCGATTACTTCCCGACTCGGCGCAGTGGCCAGTCCGCTTGCTGGCAAGATCGGCCAAGCCTGGGGAGCGGCAACGGCTGCGATCTCGACTCGCGCGGCGGCTGCGTGGAACGCGGTGGCCGGCTCGGCAAACTCCCTTCTCAATCGCCTCAAGCAGCAGTTTGGTGCCACGGCTCCGTTGATCGGCCAGGATCTCCGCAAGCTTGCTGGTTATGCAGCATGGGCCGCCCGAGGAGTTATTTCTGCGTTTGCATCGGCGGGACCAGCGATCGCTCGCGGGTTGACGACCGCGGCGATGGGGGCATTCAATCGCATTCGATCCATGGGAGCCTCAACGGCCGGGATGATGGCCCGCGGGGTGGGCGCTGGTGCTCGCGGCATCGGCGGTGCGTTGTCCGGCGTTGCTGGTTTGATCAGCATGCTTGGCGGAGGGGCTGGCGGTGCTCTCGGCCAGGTCGCAATGATCGCTCCGCAGCTGATGATGATCGGTAGCAGTCTGGTGGCCATGCTCAATCCAGCCACGCTGCTCATCGCCGCGGTGGCTGGCGGCGTGTATCTCTGGACGCAGTACAGCGCCGAGGGAAAGGCCGCGTTGAATCAAGTGACGGCCGCACTGGAGCCGTTCCTGCAGATCGCTCAAAAGACGTTCGGCGGAATTTACGACGCGATCAAAGCAGGCGACTTGGCGCTTGCCGGCAAAATCGCGATCGCTGGGCTGAAGCTCGCCATCGTCACCGGTATGGAGAACCTCGGCAACCTGATCGGTGGCACGTGGGGCAAAGCGGTGAAGGACATCGGTGGCAAGCTCGCCGGCGGCGACTTCAAAGGAGCCTGGGAAACGACCGTCAAGACGATGGCAGCCGTTTGGGATTCGTGGTCTGAGGGTGTGGTGAAGACGTTCACCGGCGCCATCACGCAAGTCGTGGCCGCTTGGAAAAGCGGTGTGAATGCGATAAGCGATTTTCTTCTCGAAGCATCCCTTGCCGGCGGCGCGCTTGGTTTGATTGCCAGCGGCATCCTCGGTGTCGACATGTCCAAGGAAGATCAGCGAAAGGGCGTTACTTGGGAGCGACAAAAGCGGACTCTCGAACTCAAATTGCAACAGCACGAAAAAGCGATCGCAGAGGCAGAGGCCCGCGGCGACACAGCGACTGCAGAAAATCAGCGACGTGGACTTGAAAACACAAAGGCCGAATTGGCCAAGGGGCGCGGCACAGTAATAGCCCCAAATGTTCTCGACCAAACGAAGCAGTTCGCCAAAGAATTCACAGGTGCGACTGCGACTGGGCTCGACAAGGTCATCGCGGAGATGAACCGCACGGCAGAAATCAACAATGAGGCATCCAACGCGGCGTTGGATGACTTGTTGCAAGGTCGACCGGACAACGCAAATGCCGCGATCGCAGATGCACAGAAGGAACTCGACGTGCTGAACGCCGAAGCGCGCAAAAAGCGAGGAGAGAAGGATCGTCGCGACGCGTGGGATGAAGTCGACAAATTGCTTGGTCCGGATCTCGGCGTTGCCGGTGGCGGCGAAGCCGGCGCGGCAGTGCAAGGGATGCTCAATGCAAAGTCGATGACGGCGACGTTCTCGGCAGCAGCGGCGATTGCCATGGGCCGCGGTACATCTGGTGGCAATCCACAAGAGCGGGCGGCCAAGGCAGCAGAGAAGAACGCGGAGTTGATGAAAGAATCGCTCGACTTCGCAGCCGACAGCAACAAAGTTTCGCGCGAGCATCTGAAGTTCATGACCGAAAGCAACAAGACTCTGCAGAAAGCCAGAGAGACACTGGCCGACGTCGAGCGCAACACGCGAAAAATGGTCGCAAAGGCAGGACCGTAACAATGGCCGAATCTGAAAGAATCGCTCGTCTGGAAGCCACAGTGGTGGCACTATCCGAACAACTGCTGGTTGTTGCTCAGCAAGTTGGCACGCTCACCGAGCATCTGCGGGATCTGACCAAGCATGTCCGCGATCATGTGATCGACGGTCCTCACGATCAAGGCCGCGACGAAGCCGACTGGTGGAAGCAATGAGCTTACGGACCATATTTGCTATCTGGTCCGTACTCGGTGATCAGGTAATCGATGCCTTTGGCGAACTGATCTGCGGTCCATTTGTCCGGCCTTTTTTCGTCTACCGAAATCCGATTCACGTTGGCAACTGCAGTCAACAGCGGCAGATTATCCGCGTAGCCCGGGCTCCGCATGATTTCAGCCAGAAGACGGCTTGCACGCTGCCAGTCGGATTCAGATCGTGCCGCGCTGATCTCACGGCCGTACCTCAGTTGCAAATCGGCCGGCAGCTTTTTGTACTCGGCGACGATCGCGGCCGGCGTCTTCCCATTCAGAGCGGAGACCGGTGCGAGCAACTTTGCGTTGTCCGTCGTGGCGCTCAGTGCCGCATGCATCGCGAGCACCTCAGCGGCCGTGGTGAACTCGGCCGCGGCTGCCGGCTCGAGAGTCGCCGCGACGCGTGTCACCTCGGCGTGAACGTCGTCGACCTTTGCGATCTTCAGTCGCGGTTGACCGCTGCAGCCGGCGATACAACAGAGAAGGATGACGGCGGCTATTCGATTGAACATGCTGCTACCCCTTGCTACCCCGAACCTTTAGCAGGTTTTGCCTTCTTGCCTGGCTCTTTAGGAAGCGGCGGGAGAGTCAGCACAGCTCCGACATATTCACAAAGCGTGTCGAGTGTCTCGCCGCGGATGTTCTCGCCGCTGAGAAAATCGGCCACCGTTTTTCGACTGAGCCCAGTTTGCTTATGGATTCGGTTTTGCGAATCGCCACGAGCGATCAAGTGGGCGCGAAGTTGTTCGGTGACTTTTGCCATAAGGCCGGAGTCTAAACAGCTGCGCAGGTCACCGGCAGTGCGACTTTTGCCGCAGTGCTACATATCCCACATTGCGAGATAGTTGACAGTGGTGTGTTGCGGGTGTCATATTGCCCGCTCACCCGTTACCGCGGCAGGGAGCCGTGTGGATACGAAAAAAGCCCGCTGAAGGCTGGAACCCATCAGCGAGCCGGTGCAAATGGTCCCGGATAAGGAACGTTGCGATGTTGATTCTACAAGCCGCAATTCGGAGCGGCAATTCTGAGATTGGGAAGTGCGACACCGGCTGTCGCACTATTTTGCCCGGTCCGCTTCATCCGCCTGTGCTATCGCCAGGCTGTTTCCCCCGTCATCCCCGAGGGTAACCGATGATCGCTCCCGCCAATTTCGACGCTGAGACTGCAATCGATCGCGTTCTGTACATCACGGAATTGCTCCGCCACGCGTCCTGCCCATTGAGCGCCGGCACTCTTGCCGATCGCCTCGCTGAGCGGACAAGCAAACCTTGGAGCAAGCGAACCGTGCTGAGGGATCTGCGGCTGTTGCACCGTCGAGGCTACGTCGAACCATCGGGCGGGGGTAAACGCGGATCGACTGTCGTTTGGCAATGGCGCGGCGTCGCGGACCTTTCCGCGCGCCGACCGTCGGCATGACGCCATCGGATCCGCGAGACCGGCTTTCAATTTCACTCCCAGTCCTCGGAAGGATTCTCATGTACATCAGCAATCAGCCGGCGGAAAAATCCGTGCGGCCTGAAGATAGATTCGTTCCCGTCAAATGGCCCTTTCGCGTCGTCGACGTCGACGGCTGCGAGCTCGGTCAGTTCGATCTGCTGGCCGATGCCCTCGCGGCATTCAACAGCAATGACAACGCCGCGGCCGTCTCGATCGGTAGTTACATCGTCACGCGTCGACGCGAAGGCGGTGCAGCATGAAGAGAACACCAAAAACAGAAACGATCGAAGCGTTGGCGGTCTTCACCAAAAACAAAGTATTGGCGGGCTCGGCGATAAGTTTCGCTGCGAACCAACGCGATGTTAAGCGGCACGTGAGCCGGAACAGGCGATGGTTTTATGAGGAGGGATACCGCACGCAAAAAATCCCGGTGACATTCGATTCGCGCTTCGTCGCAGTGCAGTGCGAGTTGTGGGATCGCGATTTCAAGTTTACGCCTGCAAGTCTGTTGGACATTCCAGAGCTAACGACTTCCTTCAATCCGATCGGCGATCAACTGTTTTCAGGGTATCAAACGCGATCCGAAGTACTGCGAACTGTCGTAAAGCAGAATCGGCCGTTGCTGAATGACTGGAGCGAGGAGAGTGACGAATGGTGGCTGGCAATCGAAGTTGGCAGCTGCTCACTTGAGTACCTCATCAGCATCGAAATGACTGGTGACATGGGTCAGTTGAACTCCTGCGGCCATATGCCGGTTCGCCTCGTCCGCCCCACGGCAGCCGAGCTCGCGGCGATCGGCGGTGTCCGTTGATTGCACCAAACTTTCAACACCGGACGGAGACTCGGCGCGGTATTCAGTTCGAACGGTTATTTCGCATTGCTGAGCAACTACGGTCGCGGCGGCTTGGCATGAGCATCGCCGATCTGGCGTATGAGATCAGCGAAGTAACTGGGCGCGACTGGAATCCGAGAACGATTCGCCGAGACCTGCATCTGCTCGAGTTTCTTGGCGTGGTCGACGTCGACGAAGATCACTGCAATTGGCACGGCTGCGATTTGATGGACACGCCGGCGGCGGTTCAGCCTGCATTGTTTGCAGCCGCGGCTGCATCGCAAATCGGCAGGATGGTTGACGCTGTTGTGTTGCCAGGCATCGCCGATGTGATTCGTCAGAGGAGCGGTCCGGGAGGTGTTGAGTGAGTTTACGCGACGATGCGTTGACGGCCGCCGACGAGGCGATCGATCGAGCGACCGTTGCTGTGCAAGAGGCGATCGAGCGCAAGGAGCGGATGCGGCGCCACATCACGCGCTGCGTTCGCAACCTCAGCGATCTACTCGTGAGCTCGTTTGATGATGAGCTTTCGACGGGCGAAGCCGCGGCCGTCGACGCGATGCTCAAAGCAGCTGCGGCAATTCACGAATGGAGAAGAACGGCAGCCTCCAATGTGGCCGCCGCTGAGCAATCATGAAAAGTGCGAGCGGGCGGACCTAAGTTGTCCGCCGGTTCAATTACCAAAGTGGCAAGGATGGCCCGTGGCAAACGCCGCGGGCCTTTATTTTTATCCCCAAGATCCGGAGACGAATCATGCCCCGAAAACAAAAACTACCCGCCGGCATGTGGAAGCGCGGCGGCGTCTACTATGCCCGATTCCGCAAGAACGGCCGATACGTGCGGGAGCGTCTCTCCCGTTCGTTCGATGTCGCCAAGGAAGCGCTCAACGCGTTGCGGGCCCGGGCCGATCGGGCGGACTTCGGCATCGTCGACAACGATTACAAGTGGGACACGCTGAAGAAAGAATTCATGCGGTGGGCTCAACAGTCGATCGAGCGGCCAGGGGAACTTCAGCGGCACCTCGAGCAATTCGAGAAGTACTTGAAGGTCAACAGCATTCGTCAGATCGATCACGAGTACGTTGTTGGCTTCCGCGAATGGCGGCTGGTGCAACCGATCTATCCCGCCGGCCTGAAGGTTGAAAAAAGAGAGAACTACAAGCCGAAGCTTCCTTCGCCGCAGACTGTCAACCTTGAAGTTGCCACACTGCGAGCGATGCTGAACCGCGGCGTTGAATGGAAACGCATCGGCCACAATCCGATCGCCAAAATAGCGCCCCTGGCTATCGATGAACCGCGAAAGCAACGCCGCGCGCTGACCGTCGAGGAAGCCGGCAAACTCTTCTCGCATGCTCCAGCGTGGTTCGTGCCGATCCTGCGACTTTTCGCCACCACCGGAATGCGGCACGATGAGGCGGTGCAGTTGCTGTTTTCCGATATCGACTTTGAGTCGCGCGCTCTCACCGTACGGGCCAACGTCGCGAAAAACGGGAAGGCGCGCGACATCCCGCTTGATGAGCAAACGTACGCGTTGCTGCTGGAGCTGCGGGAGGCTGCGCGCGACCGACGATCAATCGCCGGCAAAACGCCACCGGGCCGATTCTCGGCGAATCACGTCTTCGTGACGGCTTACAACACTCCACGCAAGAACAACCTGCTGCGTGCGTTCTACGCGGTTTGCAAACGGGCCGGCATCGACGGAGCGGAGCCAGGCGGCAGCGTCGACATTCACTCGCTCCGGGTCACCTTCACCACGCTGGCCATGGAGCACGGCGCAAGCCCGAAGGCTGTACAGTCGATTTTGGGACATTCCACGCTCGCGCTGACGATGAAGGTATACGCCCGGGCGACGGAGAAGGCGAAACGCGACGCAATTTCCGCGATTCCATTCGCTGCCGCGAAGGCCCCGGAACACGTGCTTGCGATGGTACAAAAAGAGCCAGAAACGCGCACAGCCTCTAAAGTGGCGGCGCAAGGCTAGTCACTGTCGCGATTTAGGGAAACGACCATCCAATTCCTAAACAGAAGGTCGTGGGTTCGAATCCCGCTGGGGGTACTGTCTTTTTGGCCGCTGCCGCAGATCTATTTTTCCCGAAATAGATAAATCTTTTTCCGCCGGTCGAGCGTCTATCTCCACAGCCAGCTGCTGGGGCGCAGCGGTGCCAGGAGACGATTTATGCGGTTGCAACTCGGGCGAACGGCGTTTTTGGGAATGACGTTGGTGCTGGCCGGCACCGGAGTCGTTGGCGTGCAGGCTCAGGGAAATCGGTTCGGGCCGCCTCCCGAGCCGAAGCCGTTGACCGCGGCGCAGAAGGATCAGATCGAAGTCTGGCGCAAACAGTTTCCCTACGTCTCGCTGGCCGAACGTTTGAAGTATGAGGACGCGCACCGCGAAGACGCCGCCAAAAAGCTGGAACCGCCAGCCAAGCCGGACGAGTCCAGCGACAAGCAGGCCCAGAAAAAAAAGTCGGAGCTCAGCTTGCGAGCGCAGTCGCTCGAAATGCTCCATTCCAATCAAGTCGAACGGTTCATCGCCAATCAGGGTTTGGGTTTTCGGCGGATGATGGCTCCGGCGCCCGAATATCTGCAGAGCGGGCCGCCCGTGCAGTCGATTCCGTTCGACAAACTGCCGCCCCTCTCGGCTGAAGAAGCGGCCCTCAAACCCACGTCGTTTCTCTTGGGAGAAAAAGCTCCCGCCGATGCAGCCGATCCTGCCATGCTGAAGCTCATGCCGACGCGGAGCGAGGTGGCTAACTTTCATCGCGGCGCGCAGTACTGGTTTCTGCCGGTGTGGGGCTTCGGTCACGTGAAGAGTCGCGACGAGGTCGCGGGCTTTCTGCCTCACGCGTTCACCGAAGGGCCGAAAATGTCGGTCGATTCGTACCGGCTGCCGCAGTTTGCCCCGCCGGGTAGCGATCCGCCGCAAGATCCCAACCGCTGGAAGATCGCCCGCCTCGAACTCGTCAGCCTGTTGAAGCAAGCCGAGCCGCGCGTCTATGAATCAAAGCACCTGCCGCGGATGGATGAGTTGCGCGATGCGCCGACTCGACCGCTAACGAAGTTCGAAAGCGCGAGCCTGGCCAAGCTACAAGAAGGCGGCGAACTGCCAACGTCGAGCACGACAAACCGAATCGAGTTCGTCGGCGCGATCCGCGCGGGGCAGAACTGCCTGCAATGTCACGAAGTGCGCGAAGGAACCATGCTCGGCGCGTTCTCGTACGAGCTGCGGCGCGAACCACCGCTTACGGTGGAGTAATAGTTTTTCACCGCCCGATGAACTGCCGTAAGTAAATGGCGCTTTGTTTCAACGCGCGCTGGCGGCTGGCGAGGGAATCTTCGTAGGCTCGGTCTTCGACTTCCACGCAGACCGGGCCGCGGTAGCCGGTTTCGGAGAGGGCGGCGAAGAAACGGCCCCAGTCGACGTCGCCCAGGCCGGGGAGCTTGGGAATGTGGTATTCGTTGGGGTGCGCGAGGATGCCGACGTCGTTAAGCTTGTCGGTGTCGACGCGGACGTCCTTGGCGTGGATGTGGAAGAGGCGATCCTTGAAGTCGCGCATCGGCCGTGTGTAATCCATCTGCTGCCAGATCATATGCGACGGATCATAATTGAGGCCGATGTTTGGGCTGGCGAGATCGGCGAACAGTCGACGCCAAATCTTCGGGCTGGTGGCGATGTTCTTGCCGCCGGGCCATTCATCCTTGGTAAAGGACATCGGGCAGTTCTCGATGCCGATCCGCACGTGGTGCTGTTCGGCCAGTTTGACGAGCGGCCGCCACGTTTCGAGCAGTCGCGGCCAATTGTCGTCGACCGATTTTGTCCAGTCGCGGCCGATGAAGGTGTTCACCGTGTTCAAGCCGAGCAGCGGCGCAGCGGCGATTAGCTTTTTTAGATGCTCAACGCTCTTTGCCGCTTCGTCGGCATTCGGCGAGAGGGCATTCGGATAATAGCCGAGCGCACTCACCTCGACGCGCGATGCGGAGATGACCTTCTTCACTTCCGCGGCTTGCTGCTCATCGAAGTTGGTCACGTCGATGTGCGTCACGCCAGCGTACCGTCGCTCGGCTTTGCTGACCGGCCAGCACATCACTTCGACGCAGTCGTAATCGTGCAGCGCGGCGAATTGCAGCACTTCTTCGAAACTCAAGTCGGCCAAGATAGCGCTGACGAAGCCAAGTTTCATGGGGATTTCCTGTTGTTAGTTCGTGGTTCTTTGTTCTTAGTTTAGAGAAGTTCGGCCTGGTTTATTGCATTCGCATTCAACGAAGAACAAAGGACTAAGAACCAGGAACCTCCACCCACCGCCGCTCTCGATGACTCTTCAAAATCGCTTCGCACAGCACAATCTCTCGGTGCCCTTCGGCGAGTGTCGGATAAGGCTGCGGGCCGGTCGGCGATTTTGACAAGCTGCCGTAGAACATGCGAAAGAGCTGCTTAAAGGAATCCGAAAAGCCTTCGTTGTGGCCGCCGGGATAAGTGGCGATGCCGCGGGCGAGTGGCGAGAGGAGAGCCGGGTCGCGAACCAGGAGTTCGCTGGCGCGATCGCGCTGGCCGATCCAAAGTTCGTTGGGGCATTCGCTGTTCCAGCCGAGGGCTTCGCTGCGGCCGGCGATTTCGTAGCGGATACAGTTTTTTCGGCCGGCGGTGGTTTGCGAAACGTGCAAATTCCCTTTCGCGCCGCTGGCGAACTGCAGCAAGATATTGCCGGCGTCCTCGGTATCGATCGGCACTTCCTCGTCGTGCACCGGCGTGGCGCGATCGGCTTGAAAGGTTTCGACGCTGGTCATGCCGCTCGGCCGTTTCCGGACCGGATGCACCGTCTGCAGATCGGCGCAGACTGCCGTCACTTCGTCGCCGACGATGAACTGCACCAGATCGAGCCAATGCGTGCCGATGTCGGCGATGGCGCGGAGTTCGCCACCTTCACTCGCGAGGACTCGCCAATTGAAATCGGTCTCCTTCAGCAGCCAATCTTGCACATAGGAGCCGGTCACATGCAGCAGCGGCCCGACTTCGCCGGTGGCGATTCGTGCGCGAGCTTCGTGGCAAAGTGGATAGAAGCGAACGTTGTAGCAAACACCCGCATGCACGCCAGTCTCTTTCGCCAGTTCAACGAGCGCTGCCGACTCAGCCGATGTCATCGCTAGAGGCTTTTCGCAGAGCACATGTTTGCCGGCCCGCATGGCCGCCGCCGTTTGCTCGGCGTGATGGCGGTTGGGCGAGGTGATGTGCACTGCTTGCACCGCTCGATCGGCGAGCAATTCTTCGAGCGAACCATAAGCCCGGGGAATGCCGTACTTCTCTGCGGCGGCCTGCGAGCGCGCCGGCGAAGAGCCCAAAATGCCCACCACCTGCTGGCCGGCTCGGCGCACGGCTTCGATGTGAATCGGCCCGATAAAACCAGTGCCAATCAGGGCAACTCCAAACGACGTTGACATCTCCGCCTCATTTACTGCATGCTGAACCGCGATTCACGGACGAAGACCTCGCCGCTAGCAGGGCCAGCCTAACATGAGATTTCCCCTGACCGCCAGTTGGGCCTGCTGCGCCTCGTTGGTTCTGCTTTCGCTTGCGGCAAACGTCTCCGCGGAAGATACCGAGCTCGGCTTCACGCCGTCCGAGAGTTTTCAGGCCTGGGTCACCGATCTCGTGCGCGACCAACTCCCCGAGGACTACGAAAAGAAAAGTAACTGGGGACACACAAAAAAGGTCTTCGCCGGTTGGGACCTCGAAGCCGACGGCTTGAAGCTGGAAACGCGACGCCGTTGGAAAGATGTGAACGACGGCACTTGGACCAGCTATCGCGTGACGCCGATCAAACCGGAGAAGCACTTCGCCGTTCGCGTCGAGCGGATCGAGCAACTCGCCGGCAACAAAGTGCGCGTGCAGCTGGCCGCGGTTTCGAAAGTGAAGCTCTTCGGTCGTATGTCGCAGTGGGAACATGGCGTGCAGCTCGTCAGCCTCAGCGCCGAAGCCGATGCCAAAGTGAAGCTGACGGGAACCGTCGAGATTACCCTGAAACTCAATCCGACCAAGTTCCCGCCCGATGTCGCACTCGTTCCCGTCGTGACGACGGCTGATGCCAGAATCGCCGAATTCGAACTTCACCGCGTCGGGAAGTTCGATGGCCCGCTGGTGAAATCGCTGAGCGATGAAACTCGCGGTGTCTTAGAAAAAGAAATTGCCGATCGGCGGCCGAAGCTCGTCAGCGCATTGAACAAACAAATTGCCAAGAAGCAGGACAAGCTGAACTTCTCGCTCAGCGATCTGCTGAAATCGGAATGGGGGAAGTTCGCGCCGGCCGAACTAACGGGCGGTACGGTGGAAAAGAAAGAAGAAGCCGAGCCGAAGAAGCGCTGACCGTAGGCGAGTCACTCCGTGACTCGCAACAGCCATTTGGCAAGCGATGTAGAGCAGTGCCGCTGTCCGCTCCTCTGGTTGCAACAGCGAGTTACAGCAGCGAGTGAAGCTCGTGACTTTTTCGAGCCAAACAAGTGTTGCGAGTCACGGAGTGACTCGCCTACAGTTTCGGTCGCTTCCAATGAGCGGCTGTAGTTTGCTGATACGCGTGCGCGAGAGCGAGCAATTTTGATTCGCCAAAGAGTGTGCCAGTGAACGTGATCGTGTCTGGCTGACCACTTTTGCTATCCTCACGCTCGCCGTCGGGAATGATCACGGTTGGATGGCCGGTGAAATTCGTCAGCGTGAGATCATCGCCGCCGACGTAAGCGTCAACACCTTCCATCGCTTGGGCCATCTCTTGCATCACGAGCGTCCGTACTCGGCAGGCCCGCAGGTATTCGACCGCAGGAACAAATTGTCCCTGACGAAAGGTTGTGCCCCAATGGCCGATACCCTCGCGCACGCCATCGCGCGTCAGATCGTCAAAGGCGGCTGCTGCTTCGGTGTTGAGAATCAACGTGAGCGGCCCGACCGGATATTTTCTCGGCAACTGCATCGGCACTAGCGTCACGCCGAGCTCCTTCAGCGGATCAACCGCTCGCTTCTCACCGGCCGGTCGATCGTCGGCTGCGAAGTAACCGACCTTGAGCGACTTGATGTCGGTCGCGGCAGGCCAGGCGAACGGGCGATCGACGGCGGTGATGTCTTGCGGATCGCTGCCGTGAATGGCGCCGAAGATGAGCGCGCAATCTTCGATCGAGCGCGCGATCGGGCCGATCTTGTCCATGCTCCATGACAGCGTCATGCAGCCCGCGCGACTGACGCGGCCGAACGTCGGCCGCAATCCGGAAGCGCTGCAGCGACGACAAGGAGAGATGATGCTACCCAGCGTTTCGCTGCCGAGGGCGAAGCCGACGAGGCCGGCGACGACGGCAGCAGTGGAACCCGCCGAAGAACCGCTGGAGCCCTCGTCGGTGTTCCACGGATTGCGCGTCATGCCGCCGAACCACTCATCGCCGAGCGCGAGCGAGCCGACGGTCAACTTGGCGACGAGTACTGCGCCGGCTTCGTCCAAACGACGAACGACGGTGGCCGGCGCGTCGAACGCTTGCTCTTGATAGTGCCCCGCTCCCCAGGTCGTTTTGTAACCAGGCACAGCGATGATGTCCTTCGCACCCCACGGCATGCCGTGCAACGGTCCGCGATACTTGCCAGCCGCAATTTCTTCATCGGCTTGGGCGGCTTGCTTTAGCGCGAGCTCTTCGGTGAGCGTGACCACGCATTTCAGCTGTGCGTCGTATTTCTTCAACCGCGCGAGATAGAGTTTCGTCAGTTCGGTGGAAGTGATCTTCTTCGCCTTGAGCAGCGCGGCCAGTTTTGTGACCGGCAGGAAGGCAAGGTCATCGTCGTTATCGGGACGTTCGATGGCAGCTTTGCTCGGCAGCGGTTGGATTGCCTGGCGATCGATGGTCGTCGTGGTTGCTGGGGGCGGCGCGGCAAAAAACGAGAGAGCTGGCGGCACGCTGTTCTTTAGTTCGACTTTGCGGATCGCGGCGAATTTGCGTTGATCGCGTTGCACTGCGTCGGCCACGGCCTGGCGGTCGTCTTCGCTGATTTGAATTCCCGCAATCCAGGCGGCTTGATCGATCAGCTCTGGCGTGACGCGGCCCGCTTGCTCGGCCTGGGCAGCGAGAGCGCGCTGAAAGGCAGCCGTTCCCACACCGAGGGTGGCGAGCGCGGCGAGCACGTGACGACGCGAAAAAGGCCGGGCGAGATCACTGGAGCCGGGCATGGTTGAATCCGGAATGGAGATGACAACAACAGGCTGCCGCGGCCAACAATATGCCGCGCTCGCGCGCCGAGAGCGAGCGGGGCGAACGACGACGGCTTGACAGAGAAGGAAATTCGCGGCTAGTTTGCCAGTAATTCAATCGCTGACCGGAAGACCGGAAGCCAGCACGTCGCGCTCGCGGCCTGCTGGCTTTTTTTGTGTTCTGGCAGCATTCGTTCCTTCTCTTGTTTGCAAAGTGCGATGCCCATGACGAGCGCGACGGAAGAAATTCAACGACGGCCCCGCGAGGCTAATTGGAACATCAGCGGCGTGGTCGCCGAGCTCGGCAAGCTGCGCAACGACTCGCTGGCTTCGCGGCAGCGGACCGAAGAACAAACCAAGATGCCGTCGCGCAAAGCACTCATCGAAATCATCGACGGCCTAAGCATCACGCTGTTTCCCAATCGTTTGGGCCGTTCCGATCTGACCGGCGAAGGGGTCGATTATTTTGTCGCGCATACGCTCGATCTGACGCTGCGTGATTTGTTCGATCAGGTGCTGCTCGAGCTGCAATATGCGGCTGCCCTCGAGGGTTTACACGCCGATCAGCGGAGCCGGGCGAGTCAGATCACTCGCGAATTTGCCGCGCGGCTGCCTGCCGTGCGCAAGTTGCTCGAAAGCGATCTGCGGGCGGCCTACGAAGGAGATCCCGCGGCTCGCAGCGAAGATGAAGTCCTCGTTTGCTATCCAGGCATCACGGCGATTTGCAATCATCGCCTGGCCCACAATTTATTTGTGCTCGGTGCACCACTCGTTGCGCGGATGATCGCCGAGATTTCTCATTCGGTGACCGGCATCGATATTCATCCCGGCGCGCAGATTCAAGGGAGCTTTTTCATCGATCACGGCACGGGCGTGGTGATCGGCGAGACGGCGATCATCGGCCAGCGAGTTCGGCTGTATCAAGCCGTGACGCTCGGCGCCAAACGCTTTCCGAAAGATGAACAGGGCATTCTCATCAAGGGCGCGCCGCGGCATCCGATCGTGGAAGACGATGTGGTGGTGTATGCGGGTGCGACGATTCTGGGCCGGATCACCATCGGCCGCGGCTCGAGCATCGGCGGCAATGTCTGGCTGACGCAAAGCGTGCCGCCGGGAAGCAACATTACTCAGGCGAAGGTGCGTAGCGATGTGTTCGATGGTGGCGGCGGCATCTAAACGCGGCATAGGCTTTGCAATTACGGCTTGGGTCGCATCTGTCAACCTCAAGCCGTGATGGGCAACCATGATCACTCTGCCGATTTATTCCATCGATAGCGCCTCACGACTCCTGCAAGAGCGCGTCGCGCTGCACTTGCAAAACCGCCAACTGACGTTTGGCGGGCGCGTGAAGATCGAAGTGAAGCAAGGCGCGGTCACCCTTTCCGGCAACGTGCCAACGTACTACCAGCGACAAATGATTTACTCCGCCACGAAGCACGTAGCCGGCGTGATCAAGGTCGTCGATCAAATGTCTGTCGAAGGTAGCGAGGATGCTAGCCTCGGCGGTCGAATCATTGCTTGATGGTTTTGCTGGGCGACAGCCGTGACGGCTCACGGGCAATTCCATGATTTTTGCTGGGCTCAATTCGCCGACCTGCTGACAGCTTGAGTCACAGCGACGGTGCTCTGGCTCAAAGGCCCGTTTTCAGGGCCTTTTTCGGGAAATCCCCGTTTGGCGGCATATTCCCTACTCTTGGCATAGCAATCGCAATTCGCAGCGGCCACGGGATCACCACCCGACTCGATCCGAAGACCGGACGAAGTTTTCCGCCCTGCAACTGCCCACCGCTCTCCCGGAGGCAGACGCCCCTGCCGACCGCACGCAAGGATGCGCTGCCCACCACACACATGAAACCCACATCGCCCACGGTCCGTCTGGTCTCAAATCGGCTTCGCCGCAGCCGCCGCTTGTTTTTGGAATCGCTGGAAGATCGTTCGCTGATGGCGGCGTTCACACCGGGGAACCTGGTGATCTATCGCGTGGGTACGGCGGGTGGCCCGGCAATGCCGAATACCGGCAATGCGGTGTTTCTCGATGAGGTGACGCCGACCGGCACCGTGGTGCAAACCATCGCCATGCCGACGACCGCGAGCGGTTCGAACAAACCGCTCGTCGCGCAAGGGCGGCAGTCGGAAGAAGGACATCTCACGCTGAGCCAGGACGGCCGCTATCTGATGCTGACCGGTTATGCCACGACACTGCCGGCTTCGGGTGCGCTGCAAAGCACCACTTCGGCGACCGTGCCGCGCGTCGTTGGCCGCGTGGGCTTCGACGGCTCGATCGATACCTCGACCGCGCTCACCGATTACGGCAGCGGTTCGAGTCCGAAATCGGTTTACTCGACCGATGGCACCGATTTCTGGGTGAGCGCCGATTCGGCGGGGACTGGCGGTATTCGTTACGCGACAATCGGCAACACCACATCGACGCTGGTCACGGCGAATACGGTCGACGGCAAGGAACTGCGGATTTTCAACGGCCAACTGTATGTCGCCGCCGGCAGTCGCTTTGCCACGGTGGGAACCGGCGTGCCGATCGAAGGAACCGCGAGTCTCACCAACTTGCCGGGAACGATCAACACCGGCGCCGCTACGAGCGGCTTTTTCTTCGCGAGCACCGATGCGTTGCCCGGCCCCGACTTGCTCTATCTCGTCGATACCACGGCAGCAGGCGGATCGATTTTGAAATACTCGTCGGCCAATCAAGGCGCCAACTGGACACTGGCCGGCAAGATCGACGCCGGTGCGAACTCGTACAGCGGTCTCACAGCCCAAGTCGTGGGAACCGCCGTCACGCTGTATGCGACGCGGAAGGTGATCAATGGCGCTGCCGGCGGCGGCGAACTTGTATCGATCGTCGACACCAGCGGTTTCACTGGCAATCCGTCGGCTTCACCAATCACGGTGCTGATGACGGCGGCAACGAACGTTGGTTTTCGCGGCGTCTCGTTTGTTCCCACCGCAGCCCCCGCCAATCGCGCGAATGCAGCCCCGGTCAACACCGTGCCGACAACGGTTGCTGGTTTTCAGGATGTGCCGGTGCTGCTGAACGGCAGCAATGCGATTCGCATCGCCGATGATTCTGGCGCAGCCTCGATCAGCGTTACGGTGTCGATTCCTGCGGGCGTGGGCACACTCGGTGCGACCAACGGCGGCGAATCGACAGTCACGGTGACTGGCAGCGGCACCACATCGATCACCTTTACTGGCATGCGGGCCAAGGTCAATGTTGCCCTGACGTCGCTCTACTATTCTCCCACGCTGCACCGCAACACTGCCGCGAACGGCGTGACCACAGTGACCGTCGTCACGAACGACAGCGGCGGCTCGGCGACCGATGCGACTGGCGCGCCGATCACAGGCACGCCACTGGCCGACACCGATACCTTCTCGATCACGCTCGCCACGCCGATGCCGTTTACGCCAGGCAATCTCGCCATCTATCGCGTCGGCGATGGCACGGCTGCGCTGACCAACAACGGCAGTTCGATCATCATCGACGAATACACGACGGCGGGTGTGCTGGTGCAATCGATCGCCATGCCAACGGTCGTGGATGGCGCGAATCAACCGATCATCGCCGCCGGCTCGCAAGCGGCGGAAGGATATCTGACGCGTTCCGTCGATGGCCGCTACCTGCTGTTGACGGGTTACAACACGACGCTCGGCGGTTCGACAGGACTGGCCGCGAGCACTGGCGTGAATCGTGGCATCGCTCGCGTCGATCAAGCTTGCGCGGTCAACAGCACGGTTTCGGTCAGCAATATGTCGGGAGCGGCGATTCGCACCGTGGTTTCGACCGACGGCAATCAGATCTGGTACGGCGGTGAAGGGGGCGTGCGGTATCTGTCGTCGCTCGCAGCCACGCCGATCTCGCTTGTCGCCGGCGTGCAGATTCGTCAGCTGAATATTTTCAACGGTCAGCTGTATGCGTCGACGTCGAACAATACGTCCACCAACAACAGCCGCCTGGCAACGGTCGGAGCGAACTTGCCAACCACTACGGTTTCGGCGCCAGTGGCATTGCCCGGTGTGGCGGTGGGCGACGGCACTGCCGTGTTTGCTCCCAGCGGATATTTCTTTGCCGATTTGAACGCGAGCGTCGCGGGCCTCGACACGCTCTACCTCGCCGATGATTCCGATACGACGGGGGGCGTCTTCAAGTATTCGTTCGATGGCACGACCTGGGTGCTGAACGGCTCGATCGGCGTGGGCTCGAACAACTATCGCGGCCTCACCGGTTTGGTCAGCGGCAACACTGTCACGCTATATTCGACGCGCGGCGGAGCCAACTTTGTATCGATCGTCGACACGTCGGGCTACAACGCCGCACCGGCGGCGACTATCTCGAGCGCGCTCGCCACCGCGCCATCGCGGCAAGCCTATCGCGGCATCGTCGCCACGCCCGATGAAGGGATCACCGCCATCGGTGGTTTAGGTGGAACGACGAATTATTCTTCGGGGGCTGCGGCGACGAGCTTTGCTAACGCTGCAACGTTTAACGACGCTTCGAATCTGGCTGGTGGATCCTTGAGGATCACCTACGCGTCCGGCGGATTGGCTGGAGACAACCTGGGGCTGATCGATGGGAATGGCATCGTCGCTGGCGCGGGGGTTGTGACTTTCAATGGAACGCAGATTGGCACCTATCCGACGAGTGGCGCAGGGAGTGGTTTGAATAACACAAGCCTGGTGGTCACGTTTAATGCCAATGGCTCGGCGAATCCAGTGCTGAGTGCGGGGGTGCAGGCGTTGCTGCGGCAGGTGACGTTTGCGACCAGTGCGGCGGCGGGGAATCGCGTGCTCAATGTGGCCATCGCGCAGAATGGTGGATTGACCGCGACGACGACGCAGACCGTGGCGGTGACTGCCGGTGGGCCGCAGGCGCCGGTGAATAGTGCGCCGGTGGGGCCGATTCTTTCGACCGAGGATGTGGTCGTGAGTTTTGTCGGCGGGAATGCGATTAGTGTGAGCGATGGCGATGCCGGGGCTTCGCCGATTTCGACGATTATTTCGGTGCCGGTTGGCGTTGGTACGTTTGCGGCGACGAACGGTGGCGGCACGGCGACGATCAGCGGTGGGGGCAGCAATTCGATCACGATCGCTGGGCCGCAGGTACAGATCAATCTCGCGCTGGCCACGTTGCAGTTCACACCGGCGCTGAATCGGAATACTCCAAGCGATGGCGCGACGACGGTGACGATCGTCACCAGCGATGGCACGCTGACGGACACCGATTCATTCAACATCACCCTTGTCGATGTGAATGATGCGCCGGTCGCTACGGCGGATTCGCTCGGTGTATTAGCCACCGAAAACGGCCCGGCCTTTACGATTGCAGCCGCCACGTTGCTCGCGAATGACAACGCTGGTGCGCCGAACGAGAGCGGGCAGACGTTTGCGATCACGTCGGTTGGTTCGCCGGTGGGCGGCACCGTTTCGCTCGCGGGAACGACGATCACGTTCACGCCAGCTGCGGGCTTTAGTGGCACGGCGTCGTTTCAATACACGATCACCGACAATGGTTTGAGCGGTGGGATTTCATCGCCACAGTCCGGCACGGGAACCGTTACGTTCACGATTGCCGATATCAACGATCCACCAACGGCGACGGCGGACGTGCTGTCGAACATTGCCGAAGACAGCGGCGTGCGGACGATCGCGTTCAGTGCGCTGACGGGCAACGATTCGGCTGGGCCTGGCGAAAGCACGCAGACGTTGACGATCATCAGCGTGAGTTCGCCGTTGGGCGGCACGGTGGCGATCAGCGGCACGAATGTTCTTTTCACGCCAACGCTCAACTACAACGGTCCGGCGTCGTTCACCTATGTCGTGCAAGACAGCGGTTTGCCGCCGCTGACGGCGACGGGGAATGTATCGTTCACCATCACGCCCGTGAATGACGATCCGACGATCAGCGACATCGTGAATCAGAACATCGGCGTGAACAGCAGCACCGGCGCGCTGAGCTTTACGATCGGCGATGTCGAAACGGCGGCGGCGAGCTTGATCGTCACTGCCACGAGCAACAACGCGACACTTGTGCCGAATAATGCGGCGAATCTGGTGCTCGGCGGCAGCGGCGCGAGCCGGACGATCAACGTCATTCCTGCCGCTGGCCAGACCGGTTCGGCCATCATCACAGTGACGGTAAGCGATGGCACGACGACGACTAGCGATACGTTTACCGTCAACGTCGCAGCCAACACAGCGCCGACGATCAGCGATGTGCCGAACCAAACGATTGCCGAAGACGGCAACCTCGTGCCGGTGGCGTTCACGGTGGGTGATCTCGAAACGGCTGCGGCTTCGCTCTCGGTTGTCGGCAGTTCTTCGAATCAAGCCATCATTCCCGATGCCGCGATCATTGTCGCGAACACCGGCGGTGGTGGTCGAACCGTTTCGATCACGCCGGCTGCGAACATCAACGGCAGTGTGACGATCACGCTCACCGTGACCGACGGCGCTGGCTTGAACTCGGTTGATACCTTCACGCTGAATATCACCGAAGTGAACGATGCGCCGACGGCGAACAACGATTCGCTTACAAGCGTGAACGAAGACAGCGGCGTGCGGACGATTCCGTTCAGCGCGCTTCTCGCCAACGACTCAACCGGCCCAACGAACGAAAGCGCACAGACGCTGACGGTCACCAGTGTGACTGCGATCGCGGGCGGCACAGTAACGATCAGCGGCACGAATGTGATCTTTACGCCAACGGCAAACTTCAACGGCGCTGCTTCCTTCAGCTACATCGCGCAGGACAACGGCACGACGAACGGCGCTGCCGCGCCGCTTTCGACCGGCAGCGCGACCGTTGGCTTCAACATCGTGGCCGTCAACGACGCGCCGTCATTCACCAAGGGGGCCGACATCAGCGTGCATCTCAGCGAACCGGCGCAAACGTTTGCTGCTTGGGCTACGGCGATTTTGGCCGGTCCTGCCAATGAAAACGGCCAAACGGTGACGTTCAACGTTTCCAACAACAACACGTCGCTCTTCGCCGTGCAACCGGCGATTACTGCGAATGGCACGTTGACGTTCACGCCGCAAACCGGCGCGAGTGGCACTACGACGGTCACAGTTTTCGCGCAAGATAACGGCGGTGTGGCGAACGGCGGCGTTGATGCCAGCGCATCGCAGACGTTCACAATCACGATTCTGCCGACTCCGCTGAACGCGCTGCCGACGATCAACTCAATCGCCAATGTCACACAAATGGTCGGCGTCGCCGGGCCGATCGTGCAGCTCAGCGGCATCACGGCAGGTCTTGGCGAAACGCAAGCCTTGCAAGTGACGGCGACGAGCAACAATCCGTCGATCGTGGCCAATCCGACGATCGGTTACACCTCGCCGAATGCCACCGGCACGCTGACGCTCGCATCGGCGACTCAGACCAGCGCGGCGACGATCACGGTGACGGTGCGTGACGCCGGGCCTGATGGTTCGTTCCTCACGAGTGACGATGGTGTGGTAACGACGCAGTTCAGCGTGATTGTTGTTCCTTACAACGCACCGCCGGATGCCAACGATGCGACCCGCTCGACTGTCGCCGGCACGCCGATCAGTGGTGTGTTGTCGGCGACCGATGTTGACAGCCCGACGCTGACTTATTCGATCATCACGCCGCCGGTGCTTGGCACGCTGACGGCATTTAACGCAACAACCGGCGCGTTCACTTACACGCCGACTCCCGGCGCATCGGGCCTCGACCTGTTTCAGTTCCGCGTGACCGATGGAATCAGCAGCGATACGGCGACAGTGCGGATCGTGGTGCAAGGAGCAGCACCAACGATCACGCAGAGCGGCGGCGATTTGATCGTTGTCGGCACGCCGAGTCCCGATCAGCTCATCGTGTCGAACCTGACGGCGACGACGGTGCGCGTACGCACGCAATTCGGTTTTGGTGATTTCGCGGTGACGAATCAGCTTGTTATCAACGGCGCCGATTCGAACGATTACATCGTGGTCGCCGGCGTGCTGACGCCAACGACGATCGATGGCGGCGCGGGAGATGATTACATCTCGAGCGGCGTGCAGAACGACACGATCATCGGCGGCCTCGGCAATGACCGGGTCAATGCCAGCGGCGGCAACAACGTGGTGTGGGGCGACAATCTCAACGAACAGGATTCGCCGATCGGCGGCGACGACGTCCTGAGCTCGCTCGGCGGTCTTGACCTGCTGTTTGGCGGCGGCGGTAACGACCAACTCTTTCCCGGCGACGGCGACGACTATGTCTATGGCGGCGCGGGAGACGATGTGATCGACGCCGGCAGCGGCAACGATCGCATCTATGGCGGCGAAGGACTCGATCAACTTTACGGCAGCGACGGCGACGATGTGATCTCCGGTGGCGCGGGGAGCGACACACTCAACGGCGGCACCGGCAACGACCTGCTGATCGGCGGCGCTGGCGCCGATTCGCTGAACGGCCAAGACGGCAGCGATGTACTCGTGGATCGCGAGCTCACCATCGGCAGCAGCACCTCGATCAGCGACGCAGCCGACAACGCGTTGCTTTCGCTGCTGAACAACTGGTCGAGCTTCCACACGCCCAACCTGCTCGGCGCGCTCCTCGCGGGCAGCGACAATGCCCCAGACCAACTCTCCGGCGGCACTGGTGATGACGACTTCTATGCGGAAGCGAATGACTTCACCAGCGACTTTAGTGCGCCGTTCTATGGCAACGACCGGCGGTACTAAAAATTTGTACTCAGCAACTCATTTGAAAGGATATTCATTGCGAACCTACATCTCTGGGCTGTGTTTGGTGATCTGTCTGTTCGCCGCCGGCCCTACGGTCGAGGCTGCCGACGCGCGGCCGAACATTGTGATTCTGCTTGCCGACGATCTGGGATCGCACGATGTCGGTTGGCGCGGCAGCGATATCAAGACGCCGAACCTGGACGGCTTGGCCGCGAAAGGTGCGCGACTCAACCAGTTTTATGTGCAACCGGTTTGTTCGCCGACGCGGGCCGCGCTGCTCACGGGGCGTTATCCGTTTCGCTATGGTTTTCAAACGGGCGTTGTGAGGCCATGGGCGCAATATGGTTTGCCGTTGGAAGAGCGTGTGTTGCCCGCGGCCTTGCATGATGCAGGTTATGAAACGGCGATCGTCGGCAAATGGCACTTGGGGCACTTTCAGCCGGATTATCTGCCGACGCGCCGCGGGTTTGATCATCAGTATGGCCATTACAACGGCGCACTCGATTACTTCACGCATGTTCGCGACGGCGGCTTCGATTGGCATCGCGATGACAAAGAAAATCGGGACGAAGGTTATTCGACCGAACTGCTCGCCAAAGAAGCCGAGCGTCTGATCAAAGAGCGGAACAAGGACAAGCCGTTGTTCCTCTACGTGCCGTTCAACGGTGTGCATGCGCCGCATCAGGTGCCGGAAAAGTACTCGGCCCCTTACACCCAGTACAAGGGAGAGCGGAAGATCTACGCCGGCATGGTGACGGCAGTCGACGAAGCCGTGGGCCGCGTGGTGGCTGCGCTGCGCGACGAGAAGCTACTCTCGAACACGCTGATCATTTTCAGCAGCGACAACGGCGGGCCGAATCCTGAAAAATTGACCGACAATGGCAAACTCCGAGCCGGCAAAGCGACCGTCTATGAAGGTGGCGTGCGCGTGTGTGCGTTTGCCCATTGGGAAGGTCGCATTCCCGCCGGCGATGTCGAAACGCCGCTGCACGTGACCGATTGGTATCCCACGTTGCTGCAACTGGCCGGCGCTAAAGCAGAACAGAAGCTGCCGATTGACGGTCACAACATCTGGCCGGTGCTAACGGAAAAAGCCGAATCGACGCGGAAAGAATTCGTACTCAACACCGCGCCCGATTCCGGTGCCATTCGCGTGGGCGATTGGAAACTGGTCGTGCACCGTGCCAAGAAGGAAGAGAAGATCGAACTGTTTGACCTGGCGCACGATGTGAGCGAGGCAAAGAACCTCGCTGACGCGCAGCCGGAGAAAGTCAAAGAGCTGCAGAGCAAATTGGCCGCCCACGCTGCTCAGGCCGTGACGCCGAAGTCGTCGCCAGCCGAAGAGAATTTCAAGGCGCCACGCGTGTGGGGCCAGGCCGAGTAGTTGAACTGGTCTGCTTAGCTCGCCACGATTTCGGGCCACGAGACGTCGGCCCGGGTGTGCAATCGGCCGGCGGCTTCGCCCAGGTCGGGGCATTCGTTGAGCAGTTGCGAAAGCAAGTCGGTCACGCTGAGCGGGCCGACGTCGAAGCAGAGGAGCAAGTCCGCTCCCGGCGCATCAATGAGCGCGGGAGTTTGCTGGAACGAAGTCGCCTGCAGACATTGCTTCCACAGTTGCGGCTCGCGAGTCGCTTGCGAGCGTTCGGGCAATACGCACAGCAGCCGGCGATCGGCCGTCACGCCTTGCCAGCGCGGGCGAGCCTGATCGACGAGTGTTCTCCAGTCGGCTGCCAGTTGGGGATCGATCGCAGCGCCTTCGGCGAGCACAGCGGCGATATCGAGCGTTTCGAGGAGCCGCAAAATAACTTTTCGGCTTTCGGCTTCGAGCGTTTCGAGCAACTTGTGACGATAGTCGCCGCCGCCGGTCAGCGCGCTGAGCAAACCGCCAAACGGAGTCAGAACCTGTTTGGTAAGAACTTCATCGAGCACCGCGGCTTGAGCTGCCGTGCCGGCTTCGACTTGTTCGCTGACGAGTTTACGTAGCTGACCGAAGAGCACCGGAGCAGCGCCCGCATCCTCTTCGCCGCCGTCGTCGTACTGACCGACGAGGACTTGCAACTCGCGATTCAAATCGACGAGCAGATCGCCCGTGCCGCTGAGCACGCTTTGCAACGATTGGATGAACTTGCCCGCGAGAATCACGGCAAAATCTTGCAGCCGAAGCCGGCAGAACTGTTGAATGGCGACGTCTGGATCGGGGCCTTGCGACTTCTTGACGTTCGCGCGGGCTTTCTTCCAATCGCTGGGCAAAGAAACCAGGTATTGCTCGAGCGAGCCGGTTTCTTGCGCGAAACGGCGACGGAGTTCGCGGAACTGATCGAGCATGGCCCGGAACTGCCCCTGCAAGCACGACAGCGCTTTCTGCGAAGCATATAGTCGTTGCTGCGGATCATCGAGCCATTGCAGCAGCCATTCGCGGACAGCCTTGCCGGTTGCGGTGATGCGTTCCTTGAGCGCGCCTTCGGTGGCTTGCACGAGGGCGGGCACGGTGGCGGCCTGACCGGGCGCCGTGGCTTCGGAGGTTCGTGCGCCGAAGATCTCGGTCGTCGCAGCCAACCAGCGCGGCACTGGCGAGAGGGTGGCCGATTCCTTGGCAATTGCTTGCGTGAGGTCGAGGAAAAAGCGATCGGTGTTCGCACCGAGCTGAGCGCCGGCGACTTCGATCCAATGATTGATGAGCGTTTCGGCGTCGAGCCCCCAACTGCGCAACTGGTTCTGCGCTTGCAGCTCGAGGAATGCATCTTTCATCTTGCATTCGGTGTTGTCTTGCGTCTGACGAACCGGCAGGATGCTCGTCGCGCGATTCGTCGTGGAGGTCTTCGGCGATTCGGGCGGTTTTGGCTTACCGACCCAGCGCACCAGCAACTCATGCGACAACCGGCGAGCAGCGCGAGTGGCCAATTCATCCTGCGTAAAGCCGACGCGAACGAGGCCAGCCGTGCGGAGCACGACCGCTTCTTGATCGGTGATTCGGCCTGCCGATGCTTGTTCGCTGGCGCGGAAGAAACTATCGGCCGGTGTGGAAACGTCGAGCGCAATCAAATCGGCCAGGCGGCTGCAGGCCAGTTCAAAGGCTTCGTTCGACAGCTCTTCACCCATGTCGATGAGTCGGGTCCGCGGCGGCTGATCGATCGTGCGCGACTTGAGAGCACAGGCCGGATCGCCAGGAAACTGCGCGCCGGGATGCAGCAGGTGTTGCCATTCGGCGAGGAGCGCACAGGTGTTGGCCATCGCCAGTTGCGAGCCGGCGGCGTTGCGCGGCGTCGTGTGGGCGAGGATCACGCTGATGTCGCTGGCTTTGGTGTCTTTCAGTTTCAGCTCGTCGAGCAACTGACGCAGACCGACGACCAGGTCGAGCACCATGCCGCCGCCGGTGCCGCCTCCCGAGGCGCTGAGCACGACGATCCGTGGCTGTTGTGGTTGATCGCTACCCGGCAACGGCTGAGCGAGCTTCTTCAGAGCGCTACGGCAGCTGTTCCAGATGACTTCGTTGTGATCGACGAGCGCCAAGCGGCCGAGGGGTCGGAGCCCTTCGGTTTGTTGCGAGCGCGGAATGTTATAGAGCCAGCGGCGGCCGAGCCACTCAAGCATTTTACGCGAGTCTTCGCGATAGTCGCAGCTCTTGCGGAGCGGCACGTGAACGAATTCGCCGTTGCGGCAAGTGCTGGTGCCGGACGAGACCATGTTTGCTTCGGAGGCTTCGCGGCGATCGGTATCGATCACCAGCAATTGCAGCGCGGCGCCGAGTGGTTGTTCGGCGAAGGTTCGCTTCAGTCGGCCGATGACTTTGCCGCCGAGTCCGCCGAGCCCGACAATCAGCGTGGGCTGTGGCGACCAATTGAGAACGTCGAACTCCGGCGGCGCGGTGTCGGCGGCACACAGAATCTGTTGCAGATTGACGGTCAGATTATCGGTCGACGAGGCAAGCGCCGGGCTGGCTTGCAGAGAATCGGCTGCTTGCGACGCTTCGTCGAGATTGGCCAGCATCTGATCGGGCGTGCGCACCGCTTCGGTCGCATACGACATCGGCGGCAGCGGCTGTTCGGTCACTGGCTGCGCGGGTTGCACTGGCGCTGGTGGCGAAGTGTTGGCCTGCGTCGCGCCTTGGGTGATGTGCCGACCCAGTTCGTGGGTGATGTCGCTGCGACTCTGCGTCATGCGCGCGGCGACGATGGCTTGCGTGGCTTTGTTCAGCGCGGCAACCATCTCGCGGCAATTGGGATATCGCTCGCTCGGATTTTTCGAAAGGCTTTTACCGATGACTTGCTGATCGGCTTCGGGCAGAGCAGCCATCCGCGGGCGAGCGTTTAAGTGCTGCGCCGCAAGTTGCGCAGCCGTCTTGCCCGGGAACGGCAACACGCCGCTGAGCATTTCTTGATAAACGATGGCCAGGCTGTATTGATCGCTGTGCTTTGTCGGCCGTCCTTCAAAAACTTCCGGCGGCGCGTAGATCGGCGTGAGGCCGCCCATCATCGACGCGCTCCCCTCGTGCAGATCTTTCACGAGGCCGAAGTCGGCCACCTTGATGCGCCCACCAACGAGGAGCAGGTTTTCGGGCTTCACATCGAGGTGTTGCAGCGAGTGGTGCTCGCTCATGTAGTCGAGCGCGTCGGCTGTGTCGCGCAAGTGCTGCAACAGTTCGTCGCGGGGAATGCCGGGTCGGCCTTCCTTGCGGCATTGATCGAAGCGGTCTTTGAGGCTGTTGTCGGCGAGTTCGGTGACGAAGATCAGTTGGCCGTCGACGACTTCGATGCGTTCGATCGACAGAAGAAACGGATGTCGCACACCCTTGATGCGCTGGATGGCTTTCATTTCGCGCGTGGCGCGATCTTCATCGAGCAGACCGTAGACGAACTTGAGCGCTTTGATCAAGCCGCCCGGAGCTTCGGCTGTCCAAACTTCGCCATAACCGCCGGCGCCAATGCGTTGCATCAGCTTGTAGCCTGGAATCGGTTCGTTCGATTTCTTCAGCACAGCGGGCACGGGTGGAGACTTCCTTTCCGGGAGGTGCGCAAGCGCAGCCCTTCCGATCGCTCATGAAAATGACTCACCTGTAATCTGGCATACAAAACTTGCGCGTTCGGTTCGCACGCGATATTTGTTGCCGTTTCACACGGGGAATCGTTGCGATCGTTACAGAGGTAACGCGCGCAACGGACCAATGATCCGTCGCATCAAAGAGTGCCGACTACGCTGCCCGTCGTCCTTGCTGCGCTTCGCGGCGGGCCATTTTCTTCAGGCGCTTGCGATCGGACTTCGAGACGCTGTCGTCTTCGTCCTCATCCTCGTCTTCATCGTCATCATCGGCTTGCTTGTTCGTCGTAGCGGGCGTTACTTTGCCGATGCTGGCCGAGGCGGCAGGAGCAGTCGACGAACCGAACTTGAGTCCCGCCGCAGCCGAAGCAGCAGCAGGCTTGGCGGGGGCAGCAGGGGCAGCCGCTTCTTTCTTTTCGGGCTCTTTCTTGTCCTTGTCCTTCGCCGTATCCTTGGCGGTCGTTTTCTTTTCGACCTTCTCTTCGTCGTCGGCAACCACGGCGAGCTTGGCCTTGCTCTTCGGCTTCTTCTTGGGATTGGCGGCGCCATCGGCCGAAATCATCAGCCGGCCTTGGGCATCGAGATGAACGTGGCGAGCGTACAGGAGCACGCTGCTGACGAGCGACACATGCGCGAGGAGCTCGACGCTGTTTCGCACGACGGTGGTCAGCACGGCATCGCCGAGCGGCGGTGTCATTTCGAGTTGAAAGGCGATGCAGGCAAAGTACAGCAACGCGGCCAGTGAAGAGCCGACGATCGACAGCGACGACGACCAGATTTCAAACGCGGCCCGCGTGGCCAGCGTGCCAAAAATCAGACCATACATGCCGACCCACATCAGTCGTGCGCCGCCGGGCATCTTGTCGCCGGCCAGCATTTGAATGCCGTGGCCAAGTGCATCGTGCAAGCCGGTCGCCGTATCGACGCTGGCCCACAGCAGGGCGGCGGCGATCCACCACCACACGCGATAGCGGCCTTTGTAGTCGTCGACGCGATGCGAACGAATCGACAGCAGCCCCATCACGGCCATCGCGCCCGATGCAAACAGCAACGACGAAAACCAATCGCCGATGTTGCCGCGGGCGGCCAGATCGAGCGCGGCAAAGGGATGCTCACCCTTCGTGTGCCCGGCAAGGGGCGCCGTGAAAATATAAAGGGCTTCGATGGCGGCGACGGCGGTGATCAGCAGCAGAATGGTCGCGATGACCTTGAACGGGCGGATCGGAATGAGCTCGCTCACCCGCCGCTGGCGATCGCTGAGGACGTTTTCGTTGTAGGCGCGAACGGGGCCCTTGGCCGATGTCGGCTGAGCTTTCTCGCTGTCGCTGCCTGGCGCTGCACTCTCATCCATGAGAACGCGCCGGCGGCGCTCGTCGAGCTGTCCGCTGCGTCGAAAATCCATCTTCGTCGCGCTTCCGCGTAGATTGCTACGTAGGAATGCATTCGCGGCGTCTTGCCGCTGGAGAGTTCCCGCCCCTCTGCCGCATTCCGTACCAGAATGCTTTCGGCAAACGCCGTCAAATTCTCTATTACCGATGCTCCCTGCCGGTGTAGGTTGCCGCGATGATCTCGCGCTCCGGCTGCTAGCGGTGAATAACTTGAATCACATTCTGCGAATTAGAAAAAGATGTCGCCGCCAATCACTGTTTTTTAGAATGCACAGCACTTCTCTGCTTGAAAACGTTGGTTCACGATCTTTTCATTCCTGTCGGGAAAGGGAGCGTGCGATGTTTGTGTCTGATTTTCGTCTTGGCTTGGCATTTCTTGCTTTTCTAGCCGGCCTGGTGCTCGCAACCGCGAGTCGCGCGGATGAAGAAGTGCTGAAGCGCCGTAGTGCGTTGCGCGCCGAATTGCAGAAGATGTCGGACGTGGAACTCGAGAACCGGCTCATGAATCCAGTTAAGCAACCGCCTGTTTATCCCGTCGAAGGAGCCGGCGATTTTGTGTTGTCGGAGATGCTGAAGCGCGACAAAAAGTGGGCAATTCCATTGCTGGCCAAGGTTGCGCCGTTGCAATATCCGTGGGCGACGCCTGAATTGCGAGAACGCTTGAAGGCTGGCGACGACGCTGGGCGGAACATCGAAGTGTTGACGGCATTGCGACGCGCGGAAGGCTTGCCCGATCCGCTCGAAGTCGTCATCGATATCGACAAGCCAGCCATCACCACTTCGGCCGATCGGCTCCCAGAGTTCAAAGTGGCCGTGAAGAACGTGGACGCGAAGAAAGAACCCGCTTTTCTGCAACGAGGCGGGGACTATCGCACGGGCCGGCCAGAGCGCTGGCGCGTCATCGTCAAAGATGAGAAAGGAAACGAAGTCAAACCGATCCTGTCATTCGGCTTTACGGGCGGCGGCTTGTCCACTTCCGGTCCGCTGGAGTATGGGGAGACTTGGGGCGTGCAAATTGTCGTGCGCAACTTTATCGAAACGCCCAAGCCGGGCAAATACACGTTGCAAATCTTGTTTCACAACGAGTGCGACCTCGCGCGAATGGAAGACATCGGCAGCTTGATCGTGTGCAAATCCAAGCCGATCGAACTGAACATCGAAAAGTTCAAGATCAATGTTTCAGCCGCCGATGCCGCTGTGGTGCGTAAGTTTGTTGGCGAACTCGATGGCGATGCTCCGCTCAAGATTGCTGCCGGAAAGTATGGCCGTTGGGCCCATGACTTGATTTCACCGAATTCAGCGGCTGGCAAGCTGCTCGGCTTTGGCAGGCCGGCAGTGCCGCTGCTCATCGATGAGGTGCAAAAGAAAGATCTGTCACCGGGAAAGCGTGCTTGGCTGCTCTCGCTGCTTTTTTCGCTGACCGGCGAGAACGATCCAAGAAAGGAAAACGGAATTGTCGCCTCGTACTCGTATTCCGAGGGTCCTTGGATGACGGCATCTGGAAGCGACGGAGGTTTTTCTTCTTTTGGGCTCGGTGTGTCTTCGACCGGCACCATGATCGGCGGCAAGATCGAACCTGACAAGCAACTCGAGTTTGTCGTGAAGTGGAAAGATTGGCTGAAGACAAATTGCGATGTAAAAATCGCTGTGGAATAGTTTTCGTTACTCGCGAATTTGTTCGAAAGTCAGCCCAAACCGCGCGAGATATTTGCGCAGCCGATCGGCGTCGTTCGGCTGTGCTTTCGCCAGACGACTGACAGCAAACAGCTGCCGGCCAGCGATCGATAGCGACTCACTCGCGCGGCAGATACGGATGACAGTGGCTAGCTGCGCACGGTCGAAGAGATCGATGTTCGCTAGCTGTTCGTCGCTGAGAATGGCCGACAGGATTTCGCTGCCGTCGGTTGGTGCGCTTTGAGTCCAGGAGGATCTTAGCCGCGTCGTTTCTTCGGCGACATCATCGACGGTGATGCGACCGCTGGCGGCGAGCGTTGCCATGCGCGTGACGGCAGCGTTCAGGTCGCGAAAGTTAGCCGACCAAATGGCCTCGGGGGATTCGGCGAAGCGTACAAATTGTTGACGGGCTTCTTTGTTGATGGTCACCTTCTGGCCGGTGCGAGTAGCATAACGTTCCAGTTCATAATCGAGATTCGGCTCGATGTCTTCGCGGCGCTGCGCGAGGCCGGGGAGACGAAACGTCCAGAGGTTGATCCGCGCGAGCAAATCGTCGCGAAAGTGCCCCGCAGCGACGGCAGCGGCCAGATCGCGGTTGGTGCCGGCGAGCAGTTGAAAATCGCTCGACGTTTCTTTATCTGCGCCGACCGGCAGGAAGCGTTTTTCTTCAATGGCGCGCAGCAGCATCGCTTGCTCGTCGCTACCGAGTTCGCCAATTTCATCCAAGAATAGCACACCGCCGTCGGCTCCTTTCAGCAAACCGCCGCGGGCATTTGTCGCGCCGGTGAACGCGCCCTTCACATGACCGAAGAGGGCCGACATGGCTTGATCGCCGCGGAGCGTGGCGCAGTTGCACTCGACAAATTCGCCGCGAACTTGCTCGCGCTGGCGCTTGAGTTCGTAGATCTTCCGCGCGAGATGCGATTTGCCTGCGCCAGTCGGGCCAGTGAGTAACAGCGGCGCGGTAGTGGCGATGGCCACGCGTTCGATTCGTTCGATGAGCTGATTGAATTCCTTATTGCGCGTTTCGATACCCGATTTCAAGAACGTCAGCCCAGCTTGATGCTCTTGCGCGAAACGCGTGGCGAGCGCATCGTAGCGCGACAGATCAAGATCGATGATCGAATACGGCTCGTCGTCCTTGCGATGCGGATTCGGCGGCGAAGTCTGCAGCAGCTTCCCCGGCAAGTGCCGCGACTCGGCGAGCAGGAACAAACAGATCTGCTGCACATGCGAACCAGTGGTGATGTGGATCAAATAGTCTTCGTCGTCGGTCTTGAACTTTGTGTTGCGAGCGAACTGGTACAGCACGCCGAAGACCTCTTCGAAATCCCACGGGTCGCGAATCGGTAGTTCGTGCAATCGCACGGTCGTCTCTGGCGAGACCGATTCGATATCGGCCTTCAGCACCTCGGCCAACTTGCGATCGTGAGCGTGATGCAGCAACTCGAAGCGCTCAACGAGCAGGTCGTCGTACTGGCAAAGCGCCACGCTGGGCCGCCAGTGGTTCCAACGTTTCTCCCCCAAGCCCGCATCGAGCTTGCTGCCGACGATACCGATGACGACGTGATGGCGGGGTTGGTTCATAGAATTAATTATAAACGACGATAGCAAGTTATCGCGAATGGCTGATTGCAGATCGCAGATGGCAAACTGCAGATTGGCATAAGTGCATTGTCAGGAGCATCTTGCGCGATTATTCGAAATCTTTGTTCGCTCTGGCACTGGCCGTGCTTTACCTCCCCGCATCAACGAATCAAGTCGCTGAATAGGGAGAATCAATCGTGGCCAACAAGTCGCTGTTTCAATCGATCAAGGGTGCTTTGCTGCCGCCGGCAAATGCTCGCAATGAAGCCGGCGGCCTGGCCTATTCGCGCTCGGCTGAACAAGCACTCGCTCAGTACGCCGTGACGGGCTGCCTCAACAGCACGTTCTATGCGACGGGCGATGAGCAACTCGCTGCCGTTCTGAAGCTCTGCCAAAAAGTGGCGCCGGAGTTCATCGCTCGCGTGGCGCTCTACTCGCGGCAAAAGGGGTTCATGAAGGACATGCCGGCGCTGCTGCTGGCCGTGTTGTCGGTGAAGGGGCCAGGCTTGATGGCTGAGATTTTCGATCGCGTGATCGACTCGCCGAAGATGCTCCGCAACTTCGTGCAGATCATGCGGTCGGGTGTCGTGGGCCGCAAGAGCCTCGGTACGTTGCCGAAGCGGCTGATCCAGCAATGGATCGAGTCGCGCAGCGACGTGCAGTTGTTCGCGGGTTCGGTCGGCAACGATCCGTCGCTGGCCGACGTGATCAAGCTCGTTCACCCGAAGCCGGCGACCACGTCGCGGGCCGCGCTGTTTGCGTACCTGCTCGGCCGGAAATACATCCATGCGGAATTGCCGGAGGTCGTACAGGAGTACGAAGTGTTCAAGACTCATCCGAAGCAGCGGAAGGGCAACGTGCCGAACGTTCCTTTCCAAATGTTGACGTCCTTGCCGCTGGCCGCGGGCGACTGGAAGCAGATCGCTCGCAATGCGCCCTGGCAAATGACGCGGATGAACCTCAACACGTTCGAACGGCACGAGGTCTTCAAGTGCGAGAAGCTCGTCGAGCTGATTGCGAACCGGCTGCGCAACCCGCGGCTGATCGAAGAGGCTCGCGTGTTTCCGTACCAGTTGCTGGCCGCGTTCCTGAATGCGTCGGAAACAGTGCCGCACGAAATCCGTGAGGCGCTGCAAGACGCGATGGAGCTCGCCATCAGCAACGTGCCGCACGTGCCGGGCCGCGTCGTGGTTTGCCCGGACGTCTCCGGTAGCATGCACTCGCCGGTAACGGGCGTGCGTGTAGGTGCGACGTCCAAGGTTCGCTGCATCGATGTCGCTGCCCTCGTGGCGGCGGCCATCCTGCGGCGAAACCCGCGGGCGGAAGTGATCCCGTTCGAGTCGGATGTGGTGCGTCTGCGGCTCAACCCGCGCGATTCGGTAATGACGAGTGCCAAGGCGCTCACGTCGTTGCCAGCCGGCGGTACGAACTGCAGCGCTCCGCTGAAGCACTTGAACGAGCGCAAGGCCAGCGCCGACCTGATCGTCTATGTTTCGGACAACGAATCGTGGATCGACTCGGGTACGCACGGCCGCTTCGGCGGCAGCGCGACCGCGACGCTGCAAGAATGGGCGAAGTTCAAGCAGCGGAACCCGCACGCGAAGATGGTGTGCATCGATCTGCAGCCGACGTCGACGACGCAGGCTCCGGAGCGAGCAGACATCATCAACGTCGGCGGCTTTAGCGATCAGGTCTTCACAATGCTCGCCGACGTCGCCAACGGCAGTAGCAACAAAGACCACTGGGTGCGCGAGATCCAGAAGATGAAGTTGTAAAGTCCCTCACTAGTGAGAGACCTCCTAAATCCTGTTCCCTCTCCTCGGTACTCCGGGGAGAGGGTTAGGGTGAGGGGCCGGTCCGTGAGAAGACTTGGATCAAACAAGAATCAGGCAAGTAGAGAAACAATCAGGCCGAATGCCGTTGGGACTACATCTTCCAAATGGATCTCAACAAACCTTTGTCGGCCTGGCTGTTTTTCAAAAATCAACGAACCAACTCGAAACACCGACGAATGCCGCCTGGGAGTACATGGTGCCTCAGCGGGTTCGAATCCCGCCCTGCCGCGCGGTTCAGCAATGAATCGCGTTGCAGAGAACTCTCGGCAATTTTTGTCGTCGGCTTTTTAAATCACTACACTCGGAGACACCTGCCGGCACGAATGCCGATGGAACTACATCTTTTAGGAAGACGAGGCAGCGGGTTCGACTCCCGCCAGCTCCACTTGCGAAGCATGCAGCATCAACCTGCGTGCTCGCAGCAACAACAGGGGCTGTAGCTCAACGGCAGAGCGCGGAAATGTTTCATCCCTTTCGTCGTGCCGGCAGATGTCTCCGCGTGATCCCTTGTGCCTACTCCCTCTCCCCGCTTCGGGGAGAGGGCCGGGGGAGGGGCAGAACTGTGCGACGACTAGATTTCATTAGGTGATAAATGCAGCGGTGATCTTGAAACGCTGGAAATCCTTACTGCATGCCGAGATTTGATTCCGCTTCAACCCCTCACCCCAACCCTCTCCCCGAAGCGGGGCGAGGGAGCAAATACAAAGAACTACGAACAAAGAACAAAGAACAAAGAACCAACCCATGCACGAAATCATCCCCACCGGCGAAGCCACCGCCATTCTCCCCACCGGCGGAAAGACCAAGCCGATTACGGTCATCGGCACCGAAGCCATTCGCGGCACCTTCGATGAAGGCTGCCTCCGCCAGGCAGTGAACTCTCGGCTCGCGCCGGGGGTGAGCGAGCTCGTGCTCAATCCTGATGGCCATTGCGGCTACGGTGCACCGGTCGGTTGCGTGCTCGTGTCGCCGACGCACGTTTATCCAGGGCCGGTGGGCGTCGACATCAAGTGCTCGATGAGCTTGCTGCAGCTCGATCTCGACGCGGAAGCGATCGTCGATCGGCCGGTCCGGCGTGCGCTGATCAATGCGGTTTGCGAACGCATTCCCACGGGTGCGGGTCGTGGTCAGCGGCATGCGAAGAACGGCCGTAAGATCGAGGTGGAAACGGGTAAGCAGTTGCTGCGCGAAGGTGCTTCGGCAGCGGTTTGCACGCAGCTCGGCATTCCTACGCATTGGGCCCAGCGGTGCGAAGACCATGCACACGTTGGTCATGATGAAACGCACGATGCCCTCGGCGATCGCCTGGAAAAGCATCTGCGCGTGAGCACGTTTAACAAGTTCACCGAAAAGGTGCAGCAGCTCGGCTCGTACGGCGGCGGTAATCATTTCGGCGAGTGCGAAGTCGTGCACGTTGAAGACAACGACCGCGCTCGCGCTGCCGCCGATGTGTTCGGTCTGCAGAATGGTAAGGTCGCGTTTTTGTCGCACTGCGGTTCGCGCGGCATCGGCCATAACCTGGCCATGGGACAGTTTCGCGCGCTGCAGCACAAGTTTGCGCAGTGGGATATTCCGCTGCCAGGCGAGGACCGCGAACTCGTCTACGCGCCGCTCGGCACGCCCGAAGCCGACGCGTATCTCGACGACATGGCCCTCGGCGCCAACTTCGCCACGCTCAATCACCTGCTGATCAACGTCCTCGTGCTCGAGGCGTTTCAGCAAGTGTTTCCGGGCGTGAAGGGGGAACTCGTCTACTTCATCAGCCACAACATCGCGCGGCGGGAGATCGTCGACAACCAACCAGCGTGGGTGCATCGCAAGGGAGCGACCCGTGCGTTCCCAGCGGGCCACCACGCGCTCAAGGGTTCGATCTACGAAAACACCGGCCACCCGATCCTGCTGCCGGGCAACCCACAGGCAGGATCCAGCGTGATGGTCGCCGATCCGGGCGCGAGCGTGAGCTGCTATAGCGTGAACCACGGCGCGGGGCGCATGCTCGGCCGCAAACGCGCGATCCGCGAACTCGACCAGGCCAGCGTCGACCAATCGTTCGACGCCGCTGACATCCTGACTAACTGCCGCTCCTATCCGAAGGACGAAGCGCCGGCTGCTTACAAGGATTTCGAAGAAGTTCTTCGCAGCGTTGCGCTCGCTGGCCTGGCAACGGAAGTTGCACGGCTGAAGGCGCGGTTTGTGATCAAGGACGGGGATGCGGCGGATGATTAATGTTGAGGCGAAGCATTCGTTGAGCCTGGATTAACGACGACCCGCTGGCCCGCTGAGATTTTTTGGTCCATTCACACTGGCACGGTTGTACCCGCTTCTTCCTCGCTTACGCGTCGGGCTACCTCTACCTCGCTGCGCCCGGCATTTTGATTTCGTTGCGCAGCAACGAACAGGAAGCCCGACGCGTGAGTGAGCGACGGGAGGGCGAGGCTCCTGCCGAGCCGCCGAGGTGGAATTGCGAAGGCCGCTAGCGACTGCTTTCGACCGGCGCGGCTCGGCGGGAGCCTCGCCCTCCCAAAATCAGCGACAGCGTGAAGGGTCACATTCAGTGCGTATCTCTGACCTAAGTTGTCACTACATGCGTATTTAATTGACGCGTGATCTTTGTCACTTTGGTTGATGTTTTTTGAAAGCGACAGTTGTCGCGGCGCTACCGGTGCGCGCTGAGAGGAGCCGATCGGTGTTGAAGGGAGCACTGCGGCGCGATCGATTGAATCGCGTGCGAAAGATCGTCGCTGGTTATAAAAAGGTTATAGGCTGGGGGCGATATAACGGCCTTGTTTTGCCGTAAGGCGTTGCCTGCCAATAGCTTGTCGGAATCGCGCGAAATTCAAAAACCTGTTATATATTCCACCGCGCGGGCTCAAGACTGCTACGGTGGCGAAGAGTGTGGACTGCGTCAGGCTTCGCCGCGGTGCATTAAGGCGAGAGGACTTTCTGCGGGTAGCAGCCCCAACTGCTCGACGATCGCAGCAATCCGCGAGCGAGTTGTCGCATCGCAGGCGGTGACTGGTTCGCACAGTTGATCGGAACAGAGGCCGGCAATCGATAGCGCGCACTTCAGTCCACGGACGACGGCCATGAACTCATCCGCCTGGCGGTAGATCTGGCCGAGGAGTTGAACTTGCTCGCGGAGGGCGGCGATGCGAGGCAGGTCGCGGGCGACGGCTGCGGCGAACCAATCGACGAAGAGGCAGGGATGCAGATTGGCGCCGCCGTTCACGCCGCCGTCGCCGCCGAGGAGCACGCTTTCGGCGAGCAGGTGTTCGGGGCCGATGAGAAAGGTCCAGTCGCGACGTTGCTCGCGGAGCGTCAGCAGCTGTTTGAAATAATCGAGGTTGCCGCCGCTGTCTTTCACGCCGCAGATGTTGGCGTGGCGAGTACACGTGGCGATCGTTTCCAGGCTGATGTCGATCTTTACGCAGGCCGGCATGTTGTAGAGAAACACCGGCAGCGGCGATTCATCGGCGAGCAGTGTGAAGTAACGAACCAGGTCGCGCTGCTGCAGCGGAAAGTAATACGGCGGCGCGGCGACGATGGCAGCAGCGCCGCATTCGGAAGAGTGACGGGCCAGATCGAGCGATTCCGTCAGCGATGGATCGGTCACGCCGACCAACAGCGGCACGCGGCCCGCGATTAGTTCTGCAGCTGCTTCGACTAGTTCGTAGCGCAAGCGATAATCGAGCGCCGGCGCTTCACCGGTCGTGCCGAGTACAAATAGCCCGGCCACGCCGCCGTCGATCATCCTTTCAACTAAGTGCGCGAGCGCGTCCCGATCAAGCCGGTCGCGCCCGGTGAGTGGAGTGACGACCGGAGGAACAATGCCGCGCAGCGGCTGCGTGAAGTGATGAGTTGGCATGACTCACTTCTAACTCGCGAGTGCGCTGACAGCAAGTTGCAATGCGCGCATAAAAAAGGCCGGAGTTCCACTTAAGAAACTCCGGCCCGCGAATGGTTGCTGCGAGTACGCAAGTTTGCGAATCGTAGCGATTATTCGGTCTGCCAGCAGTCTTTACTAGGCCGTGACGAATTGCAGGTGAATCGTGAGGGTGGCGATATCGGTCAGATCGCCATCCGAAACCGTGTAGCTGAACACTTCATCGACGTCGGTCACGATCTGGTCCACCAAGGCTGGATCGACGGTGTAGGTGTACGAGCCGTCGCTGTTGATGGTCAAGTCGCCGTAGGTCAGCTGGACCTCTTGGCCGACCGTACCCGACTGCTGAGCAGACACTGCGAGCAACGCGTGAGCGGTGTCGACATCAGTGTCATTCGTCAGCACATTGCCGCTGACGGCGACCGGGATCGACGAACCAACGACGAACGAAACGACATTCTCGTCATCACCGGCGACGGGGGCATCGTTGACGGGGGTGATGGTGATGTTCACCGTCGCGGGAGCTGACACGTTTCCTTGAATGTCGGCGATCGTGTAGGTGAACGAATCGCTGGTCGTTTCGCTACCGTCGTGAACGTAGGTCACCGTGCCGTCACCGTTGAGGTTCAACGTGCCGTGCGAAGTCGCCGAAGGCGTGACGACGATGCCACTGGCAGTATTCAGCGCGCTGTCGACGTCGCTGGAGAGCGCACCCAGATCGATCACCGTCGTGCTTCCTTCCAAAACTGTGACGGTCGTGGAACCGGCAACCGGGGCATCGTTGACCGACGCGATGTTCACGGTGAACGAACGCGACGTGATGCCGCCGTTACCGTCATCCACTTCGATGGTGATGATCGCAGTGCCGAAAGCATCGGGAGTAGGAGTGATCGATACCGTACGATCGTTGCCGGTGGTGCTGATCGAGATCCCACTATTCGGAATCAGCGCGGTGTTGCTGCTCGTGGCACTCACATCCAAAGCACTCCCCGCCGTCTCCGCGTCATTCACCGTGATCACGAACGAAGCAATCGGGGCATCTTCGTCGACGTTGATGTCAGCGATCGGATCGGGAGTGATTGTCGGCAGCGTGTTGGCCGCTTGGACGGTGACCAGGAACGTTTCCGAGGCCGTCAAACCGCTCGCGTCGGTGACCGTGACAGTGATCGTCGAAGTGCCAGTGACGCCCGACACGGGGGTCACCGTCACTGCGCGATTCGCTTCCGAACCGCCGAAGACAATGTTCGCGACAGGGACGAGATCGGTGTTCGACGAGGTGGCCGACACCGTCAGATCGGCGGTAGCGGTTTGCGTGTCACCGATGGTGAAGGGGAGCGGGCCCACGGAAGTGCCGGTCACCGTTTGATCGGCAATCGCGCTAATCGTCGGCGGTGAGTCGATCACGACGGTGAAGATCTGCTCGGTGAAGTCACCGGCAGCGTCCGTAACGCGAACCGTGATATTGGCCGAGCCAGTCACGCCTGCTTCAGGGGTGATCTGCAGGGAGCGAGTCGCGCCACTGCCAACAAATTGCAAGCCAGCATTGGTGATCAGATCGGTGTTGTCTGAAGTGGCCGAAAAGACCAGGTCGCTGGCCAGCGTTTCGACATCGCTGTAGCTCAAGTTAACCGGATCGATCGGCGTGCCAACTGCAACGGTCACTGGATCGATCGCGGCGAGCGTCGGCGCATCGTTGACCGAAGTCACCGTCACGACAAACGTCTGTTGCGAGGTTGTGGTGCCGTCGGAAACAGTCAGCGTGATGGTCGACGTGCCGAAGGCGTTGGCGACGGGAGTGACCACGACTTGACGAGTTGCGCCACTGCCGGTGATCGCGATACCGTTGTTGGCGACGACGTTGACATCGCTTGAGGTAGCCGACACCGTCAGATCAGCAGCAGCGGTTTCGATGTCGCCAACCGTGATCGTCTGGGCAGCCGTGGCAGTGTCTTCCAGCGTGGTGATGTCGGCAGCACCGGTGATGGTCGGAGCATCGTTGATCGGCGCGACCGTCACGACGAAGGTTTCCGTGGCCGTTTGATTGTCGCCATCGGTTACCGTCACGGTGATGGTGGCCGTGCCGGATTGATTGGCGGCGGGAGTGATCACAATCGTCCGAGCGCTGCCGCTACCGCCGAGCGTGATGTTAGCGGCGTTGTTCGGCACGAGGGTGGCGTTGTCCGAGACAGCGGTGACCGTCAGATTGGCAACCGGCGTTTCGGCATCACCCACCGTGAAGGGAATCGCGGCAGTGGCGGTATCTTCGTTGGTGGTGAGGTCGTCGATCGCGCTGATCGTCGGAGCGTTGGCGACCTGGGTCAGCGTGATCGTGACCGTGGCTGGCTGCGAAACAGCGCCGCCGTTGGGAGCCACGCCTTGATCGGCGATGGTGTATTGGAACGAATCGCTGGTCGCGGTGCCGACATTGGCGACATACGTTACCGTGCCATCGTTGTTCACGGTCACGGTGCCGTTGGTCGGCTGTTGCGTGATGACGATCGAGGCGAGGTTCAGTTGGCTGTCGACGTCGGTGTCGTTCTGAGCCAGGTTCAACGTGGTGGTCGAACCTTCGTTGACCGTGTAGGCATCGGCGACAGCAACCGGAGCATCGTTGACCGGAGTCACCGTGAGACTGACCGTAGCCGGAGCCGACACAGCGCCATTGGCAGCCGTCACGCGGTAGGTGAACGAGTCGCTGGTGGTCTCGCTGCCGTTGTGAGTGTAGGTGATGGCGCCGGTCGTGGTATTCACGCTGACCGTGCCGCGAGTCGGTTGAGTGACGATGGCGACGCTACCCGGCACAATCGTGCTGCCGACCGGAGCGGTGTCGTTAGTGAGCACATTGATAACAGTGCTGCCGCCTTCGGCGACCGTCGCGCTGTCGGCCACTGCGACTGGCGGCTGAGCCGTCGTGGTGGTTTCCATGCCGGTGACGAACGGCGGCAGGGTGTAGGTGTTGCCGGAGTTGTTGAACGAGTCGTTCCCGAGGCTACCCGAGATGCTGGTGAAATTGCGGAACTCGTTGTTCGTGAAATCGAACTTGTCGTTCCCCAGGCCGCCATCGGCCACGAACGACTTGTTGAACGCCGAGTTGCGAAGCGTGAGGTTGTCGTTGCCGTTGCCCAGGTTCAGCACCGTGACGCCGTTCACCCGTAGACCACCGTTGACGGTCGAGTCGGTGCTCTTCAAACCTTCCACGGTGTCGTCGCCGCCGCCGCCGTACACAATCAAGCCGCCCGCGGCCGAGAAGTTGTTGAAGCGCAGGGTATCGTTCCCTTCGCCCAAGTTGATCAGGCTGGCGCTCGATACTCGCAGCTGCTGCGTGGTCGAACCGTTGAACGTCAGCGAGTCGTTGCCGCCCAGCATATTCACGTTCAAGAAGGTCGCGAAGTTGGCGACATTCTGGGTGCTCCCCTTCGCGCCGGTCAGGCCGTTGGTGATGGTCGTTCCATTTTGGCCCGTGATCACCGCGCCATTCGTGCCGCTCAGCGTGACGGTGACTTGGTTGTCTGCATTGTCACCCAACATCGTCACAATGCCGCCAGCCTCCATGATGGTGACGTTCCCCGCGAGAACCGACCGTTCTTCGAGCTGTTCGAGTTGCAAAAATTGACGGCGGGTCGTCTGGCGGCGCGCCGTGGCAGCGCGACGTTTGGTGGATGACATGGAGAGGCTTCCTTCTGTGTTCTGTTCGTGTGCGTAAGACTGTTTTCGCGGCTGGTTTGTGGGATTGCGCGAATGCCGGATTCACTATGAATACGGAGGGGGAAAATGTCCACGAATTCGCTGGAATTCACCGCGAATTCACAGCGATTTGGCCGCGAAACGGGGCTTTTGTAGCGATCACGCGACCAATTGGCGGCATCGCGACAGAATGTCGCGGAAAAGATGATCTAACGAGGCATGTGATCAACCAATGCTGATCCTATGCAGTGGGTTACGCAGCTCGGCGGCGAGGCGTTTTATCGGTACGCGGAGCGCGAAAGGGAAGAATGTCGGCTGGCGCGGAAGAACTGGACGACCGCTGGGCAAACACTCCTTCTTGCCGGAACCACACGGCGAACTCGCGCACGGCTTGGGCCAGATCGATCCGCGGTTCGTAATTAAGGAGCCGGCGGGCCTTCGTCAGGTCGGCGCAGGTGGCCGGCAGATCGGCAGCATTCGGCGGCAGGTGTTTGATCTTCGCCTGACACCCGAGCTCGCGCTCGAGCAGGTTGATCAACTCGCGAATCGTCCAGGGCTGATCGTGGCCGAGGTTGATGCACTCGCCGACCACATTATCTGCCGTGAGGGCCGAGGCAATGCCGACGCAAATGTCATGCACATGCGTGAAGTCGCGACGAACCGAGCCATCGCCGAGAAGCGGCAGCGGTTCACCGGCGAGCATGGTGCGAGCGAAGATGCTCATGCCCAGATCGGGACGCAAGCGCGGACCGATGGCGCTGAACGGCCGAATGCAAACGGCAGGTACGCCATGCAACTCGTGATAAGTCTGCGCAAGCAACTCGGTGGCCCGCTTCGTGGCGCCATAGGGACTCGCCGGCGTGCCGAGCGGCGCGTCTTCGACAAACGGCACGGTGGCTTGCTTGCCATACACGGTCGACGACGAAGCGATTACCACGCGCTCGAGCGGCTGTTTGCGGCATTGCTCCAGCACTGCCGTGGTGCCGTTCACATTGTTGTCGGTGTATTCCATCGGCTCGTCGACGCTGCGGCGAACACCGGCGTGCGCGGCGAGATGAATGACTTGCGTGACCTGGTTGCGCTCGAACGTATTGCGCAGCAATTGCACATCGCGAATGTCGCCGGCCACGATCTTCACGCGCGGCTGATCGCTGAACGGCGCAAGGTTGGCCCACTTACGCTCGGGCGAATAGCTGTCGTTGAAGTTATCGAGGCAGATGAGGCGATCATCGCTCGTTTCAAGTAGCAGCGGAATCAAATGACTGCCGAAGAAACCCGCGGCGCCGGTGATCAAAATGCTCATGCTTAGCCCGCCTTCCGCCAAATGCCCGACTTGGCTGCTGTTTGCTGTGCTGCAGTAGCCCGCTGATCCCAGCGATGCCGGACGGCGTAGACCGATTCTTCACGCCCCGCGAAGTAAATCCGCGATGCCACTTCGGCCACCCACCCAAAGGCAAAGAACTGGGCTGCCAGGCCAGTGACCAAAATGCTGCCGACCAGCAGCGGCGCACTCATCGTTTGCGTCAACACGGCATGCAGAGCCGTGGTGGTGATCATCGCGATCGAAATCACGCAGCAAAGGAGCGCCCAGCGACCAAACAATTTCATCGGGCTCGCCGCATACCGCTTCAGATAGGCAACCGTGATCAGATCGAGCAGCACGCGGAGCGTCCGATCGATGCCGTATTTGGTTTTGCCGAAGATCCGCGGATGATGTTGCACTTCCATTTCAAAGCACTTCGCGCCGCGCATGTCGGCGAGAATCGGAATGAAGCGATGCATTTCGCCGTAAAGTTCGAGTTCCACGGCCACTTCGCGGCGAAACGCTTTCAGCGTGCAACCGAGATCATGCACGGTGAACTTCGTCACGTTCGAGATCAGTTTGTTCGCCAGCAGCGACGGCAATTTGCGATCGAGCCAACGATCTTTCCGATCTCGTCGCCAGCCGTGCACCAAGTCATAACCTTCGCCCAGCTTGGCAATCATTCGCGGAATATCGGTCGGGTCGTTCTGCAGGTCGCCGTCCATCGTCACCACATAATTGCCGCTGCTCTCGCGAATGCCGGCGAGCATGGCAGCGCTCTGGCCGAAGTTGCGGCGCAGCTCAATCACGCGGACGCGTTTATCTTGTTCCGATAACTCGCGCAGCAGCTGCGTGCTGCCGTCTTTCGAGCCGTCGTCGACGAGCACCAGTTCGAAATCGAGCCCCAGCGGCGCGAGCGCCGTGGTGACGCGCTCGTGCAGGACGGGAATGTTCTCAAGCTCATTGTGAATCGGAACAATGACGGACAGGTCCATGGGTGCAGCCATTCACGCGCGAAAAACAGATGCGGAAAGAAATGCGGGTGCGTGTATTTACCGAATTGGCCCAGAAGCGCGAAGAGGAATTTTGCTAGCGACAGACTGTCGCCGAAATTGGGAAGCTGGAGAATTGTGAAGATCTTAACAATGTATATGTAGCGATAGCGCAAACTTTGACGATGAAGATCGCGGCCACGGGCCGGCTTGTTATCTCGCATGCATTCTACTTTTGATGAGGCGTTTCTCTTTCTCAGCTTGGTTGCTGCTAGCGACAATCTGTTTTGCTAGCAACTTGCCTGCCCAAGACGAACCAGTTCCGCCCGCAGCGGACCAGTCGCTGGAACAAGTGTTGGCCCGGTTAGAACGAGCCGAAAACGCCCTCTTAGTTATTCAAAAGCAACAGCTGTCGCCGACGTCCGAACCAGATGACGAACCGGAGACGGAGCATGAAAAGAAGTGGTACGAAAAGCTGAGCCTGCGTGGTTACGCGCAGGTTCGCTACAACGATGTCACGCATCTCGAACCGGGCTCGGCGCCGCCGCAACACGTGGGCGATCGCTCGGTGGGCGACAACCAAGGCTTTTTGATTCGCCGTGCTCGGCTCGCGATTTCGGGCGATGTGTCGGATCACATGGCCGTGCTGGTGCAAGCCGATTTTGCGAACACGCCGCCAGGGAGCACCGACGCGACTTACTTCGCCGTGATTCGCGATTGGTGGGCCGATTGCTACATCGATACCACGAAGGTCCATCGCATTCGCGTCGGTCAGCAGAAGTTGCCCTACGGTTGGGAGAACATGCAATCGAGCAGCAATCGCATTCCGCTCGATCGCTCGGATGCGATCAATAGCTCGGTGCGCAACGAACGGGACCTCGGCGTGTTTTATTACTGGACGCCGGAATACGCGCAGGAGTTTTTTCAGAACGCGCTCGACTGGGGCCTGAAGGGTTCGGGAAATTACGGCGTCTTCGGTTGCGGCTTTTACAACGGCCAAGGTGGCTCGCTGCTGGAGCAAAACGACAATCTCCATTTTGGCGCTCGGCTGACGCTTCCCTTCACGTTCGAGAACAACCAGCTAATGGAACTCAGCGTGCAGGGCTACACCGGTATGTTCACGGTCCTGTCATCACCGATCAGTCCGCTGGGCATCGGTCCGGCAGTGCGACCGCTCGGCACGCTCGAGACCGGCAACCAGGCCGGCTTGCTCGACAAGCGAGTCTGTGGCACGTTCGTCTGGTATCCACAGCCTTTCGGCATTCAAGCCGAATGGAATGTCGGCGAAGGTCCGGCGCTGAACGACACGCAAACACAAGTTGTCGTCCGTTCGCTGCACGGCGGTTACGTGATGTGCATGTATAAGTACGACAGCCCTTGCCATGGCACGTTCTTTCCATTCGCGCGCTACGCGACGTATCGCGGTGGCTACAAAGAAGAGCGCAATGCGCCGTATGCGTCGATCGATGAATACGACTTCGGCGTCGAGTGGCAGATCAACAAGCAGATGGAATTGGTCGGCATGTATGTCTTCACCGACCGCACCAACACCGTAGCTATGAGCGCGGCGAACGACCTCTCTTACGGTCAGTTCCAAGGTCAGATCGCGCGGTTTCAGTTTCAGTTCAACTACTAAGCGTTGAACACTTCAGCCAAGCTGGCTGCTTGATCTGCTGGCCAGGCGTGAGCAATTTTCGCTAGCACGCCGCGACTTCCACCCGCCGAATGAGCGCGCAGCGGCGGATTGTTAATAGTGGATGAAGAGGCCCTTGGGGTTGTAGTCGTTAAATCGACCGTGACGATTAAACCGTCCATTCAAACAAGCAACCTTACAGTCTTGTAATCGTGGTATTCATGCGCGCTATCCTGCTAGCTCTCACGAGCGTGGCGTTGTCGTTGTTGGTCAGCACCGTTGCCCAAGCTCAGCAGCCGTACGACCCTTATCAAACGGCGGCACCCGGGCCATCGATGGAGCAAATCCTGGCACGCCTGGAACGTGCCGAAGCCGCGCTGCAACACATGCAAACGCAGCAGTTTACTCCCGAAGGAACGAGTCCAGCGCCGAACAACTACGACGCTTCGTTCTACTCCGCCGAAACGATGCTCAATGACGCGCTCAAGCCGGAGGAGAAAAAGAAGGACGACAAGCCCAAGGAAAAGAAGTGGTACGACAAGCTCAGCATTCGCGGCTACGCTCAGATCCGCATCAATGAAGTGACGCACGAAGATCCCGGCAGCGCGCCGGCGCAGTACGTGGGCGATCGCTCGATCGGCGAAAACCAGAGTTTTCTCATTCGCCGAGCCCGCGTCATTCTCTCGGGCGATGTCGGGGAGCACACCTACGTTTATCTGCAGCCCGATTTTGCTTCAAATCCGCCAGGCAGCACCGACGCCAATCAGTTCGTGCAGATCCGCGACTGGTACGCCGATTGTTACGTCGACACGACGAAGGTCCATCGCTTTCGCGTCGGCCAATCGAAGGTGCCGTATGGCTGGGAGAACATGCAATCGAGTATGAACCGCGTGGCGCTCGATCGTAACGACGCGCTCAACAGCGCCGTTCGAAACGAACGGGATCTCGGCGTGTTTTATTACTGGACGCCAGAACCGGCTCAGCAGTTTTTCAAAGAAGTGATCGACCAGGGACTGAAGGGCTCGGGCAACTACGGTGTCTTTGGCTGCGGTTTTTATAACGGCCAAGGTGGGTCGTTCTTAGAGCAGAACGACAACCTGCACTTCGTCGCGCGGCTCACGCTGCCGCATGTCTTCGACAACGGTCAGCGAATGGAAGTCGGCATTCAGGGCTACACCGGCATGTATACCGTGCTGGGCTCCGCCATCAGCCCGCTCGGTGTCGGCCCAGCCGTTACTCCAACCGGCACGCTCAATGACAATCGCGACGGTCTGCTCGACAAGCGGATGGCAACCTCGTTCATTTGGTATCCGCAGCCGATTGGTTTTCAAACCGAATGGAACTGGGGCGAAGGTCCCGCGCTCAATGATGCCCAAACGCAAGTCATCGTGCGGCCGTTGCAGGGCGGCTATGCCCAGCTCTTCTACAAGTACGACAGCTACTGCCACGGCACGTTCATTCCGTTCGCTCGCTACAACTACTTCAAGGGTGGCTACAAGCCAGAGCGCAACGCGCCTTACAGCTTTGTCGATGAAGTCGAACTCGGCCTCGAATGGCAGATCGACAAGCACATGGAACTGACCGTCGGCTACACCATCACCGACCGCACCAACACGACGGCCTTCAGCCAGGCGAATGTCCGCTCGTATCAACAATTCGAAGGCGAGATCCTTCGCTGCCAGTTTCAATTCAATTACTAAGAAGCAGGCCCCGACACTTCGCAACGATTCGCTCGCCGGCTCGCCGCTGTCATTGCAGCGAATACCATCGGTTGCCAGCATCGTCACCAACTAGCGCTGTTTCGGCGAGGTTGGCTGACGGCGTTTCTTGTTGAAGCCAGGCAAGCTGCACAATTTGTTTTCCTCACAATCTTAACAATTAGGTAGGAAAACCAATACCTCCGAAAGATTCGTTAGCACCGCTACCGCCCTCATGTGCGGTAGGACCGGTACAAACTGAATTTTTGGCGGGTGACAAATGAAACGGATTGTCTTGTTCTTAGCCATGTGCGCGGGGATCGCCATGGCAGCCCCTGCCTGGGGACAAGTTCCAGAATCGGAACTCTCTGCGCTCAAGGCGCGGCTCGACGCGCTCGAAGCGCAAAACGCTGAGTTGCGATCGGCTGTTCAACAACAGCAACAACAACGGCCACAGTATCCGGTAGCAACGCCTGCGCCGTATAACTTCGCGCCCGAGATCGGTGCGCCGCCAGTGAACAACGAACAGTTGCGCTCGATCGTCGAAGAGTACATGTCGGTCCACTCGGCCAACCTCGAGGCGATGGCCGCCGAAGCAGCCGCCGCTGCCGATAAGGGGCACGAAGTCGGCTCCGATCTGAAGATGACGGGAAGCTGGAATAACGGTCTCGAATTCGCGACCAAGAACAAAGACTTCCGCGTTCACATCGGTGGCCGAACACAGTTCGACGCCGGTTGGTTTAATGTCGACCCAAACGTCTATAACCAGGTGGGCGGCATCAACACCCCGACTCCAGGCCTCGGCAACGTGTATGGCGATGGCGTGGATGTGCGCCGTGCTCGTCTCCGCATCGACGGCACGATGTATGAAGTGATCGATTGGGCCGCCGAGTATGACTTCGTCAACTCCGCTGCCTTCGCCGGCACGGCCCGCACGGTGACTGCTCCCACCGACCTGTGGTGGCAGATCAAAGAACTGCCGTTCGTCCAGAACATCAAGATCGGCAATCAAAAAGAGGCGATCGGCTTCGAGCACATGGTGAGCAGCCGATTTCAACCCTTCATGGAACGTTCGTACAACCAAGACACGTTCTACGGTGGTCTGTTCAACGGCTTTCAACCGGGCATTACCTGCCTCGGAACTTATGGCGAAGACGAAATCGGCACCTATAACATCGGTGTCTTTAAGCCGACGAACAATGTTTTTGCATTCAACACCGGCGACGGCGATTATTCGCTCACCGGACGCATGACCTATTTGATGTGGTACGAAGACGATGGCCGCCAGCTGCTGCACATTGGTGGCTCGCTCCGTCAGGCGACAGCGACCAGCACCAACGTTGGCGCTGGTTCGACGACCGATCTCCGCTCGCATCAATTCCGTACTCGTGATGCGATCCGCACCGGTCTCTCGGCCAACTGGCCGACCCCCGCGAACATCACTCTCTTCGGCGATGACGAACAAACGGCCAACGCCGAACTCGTGATGGTCAACGGCTCGTTCACCATGCAAGCCGAATACCTGGTCAACGCTTTGCAAGACGCTCGCCTCAACCCGCTCGATCCGCTTGGTAACACTGCCGTCTATCACGGTGGTTATGTGCAGTGCCTCTACTTCCTCACCGGCGAAAGCGACAGTTACAGCAAGAAGACCGGCTTCTTCGAACGCGTCAAACCGGCCGAAAACTTCTTCCTCGTGAAGGATAGCTCGGGCTGCAACTGCTTCGGCCGCGGTGCCTGGCAGATCGGTGCTCGTTACAACTACCTTGACCTGAACGACGCCGGCCTCAACGGTGGCGTGCTGCACAACGTCACGGTCGGTCTCAACTGGTTCCTGAATCCAAACATGAAGGTGCAGTGGAACTACATGGCCACGCACCGCGACGCTCCGCTGCCGGGCAACACCGGCGATGGCTTGATCCAAGGCTTCGGCATGCGTCTCGCGCACGACTTTTAATCGCCGCAGGCTCCTCTTCTTTCCTTACTCCCTCTCTCCTGTACTCAGGAGAGAGGGCCGGGGTGAGGGGCCAACCTGCAACAGGACCCAACCACACAAGAACCAAAATCAAATCCGCAAGGATCATCTTATGTCCATGTCTACTTCCCATCGCCTCATCACCGCCGTCTGCCTGCTCGCCTCAATCGCAGCAGTCTACGTCTCGGCGGCTGAAATGTTCCCAGGCCATCACTGCGGCTGCCCTCATTGCCAGGTGGTCGAGGAAATCGTCTACCAAGACGTCGTCACACACGTCTGCAAGTTGCATCCTGACAAAAAGCAAAAGAAGAAGACCGTCTACGAATGCAAGGAAGTTCCCTATTGCGTACACAAGCTCTCTTGCCCGCTGAAGCACGACACCTGCTGCGAGCAATGCAAGGAATGTGAATGCTGTGCCCGCTACAAGAAGGTGCTGATCAAAAAGGAAATCGTCGTCAGCGAAGAATGCACGACGAAGTGCGTGCCGGAGCCGGTGGTCCAACGGGTGCCGGTGAAGGTCTGCCGCGTCATTCCTTGTGCAAAGTGCGCTGCCGCTGGTGCTCCTTGCACGCAGTGTGCGCCTGCTCCGGTTCCTGCCGCACCTGCCACGACCACGCCGATTCAGGTTCCCACGCCGCCCGTTGATCAGACCAGCTTTTCGATCTCGGACCTGGCAGCGCCTGTTCACGTCAAGTAATTACTCGTTGTCGCCGTAGGACGGACCATTGGTCCGTCTAAGGGCAGCGAACTGATGAAATTTGGCGTGTGTACCCGCACCCGGACGGACCAATGGTCCGTCCTACTTAGGTAGGCGTCCTCTCTCAAGCAGGCGCCGATTCTTTCACCAATCCGCTGATCGCCTTGAACTGCGGATTGGCCGCCGTTTCACACCACTCGAAGAGAGCCGCTTCGGTGGTGGTGATGGTCGCGCCGCTGGCATCCATCCGCCGCACGGCAACCTCGGCATCGAGCACGCCGCGGGAGCCGATCGCATCGACGGCGAGATAGACGCGAAAGCCCTCGCTGAGTAAATCGAGCACCGTCTGCTGCACACACACATGGGCTTCGATGCCGCAGACCAGCACCTTATAAATGCCCGCATCGCGCCAGCCGTAAAAAATCTCGGCGCACTCGCGCGAGCTAAATAGCTTCTTCGCCGGCATCGGCCCAATGCGTTCGGCGAGCACCGGCGTCGTCGGCCCCAACCCTTGCGGATACTGCTCCGTCCCGGCCACCGGAATGCCGAGCAGCTTCGCCCCGTCGACCAGCCGCCGGCAGTTCCAAGTCACCCGCTCATGCCCGGCAATCATCGTCAGCAGCTTTCCCTGCATATCGACGACCAGCAGCCCGGTATCGCCGACCGACATCAGTTCCAGACTTCGCGTTAGCGGCAAATTTTCAGATTCAGTGCTCATGCAGCGAGGATACCAAATTCCGTGCGCCACCCAAATCCCGCCGGTTCATCCGACTTCTAACTAAAACGTGCCTGCTTTCCTCCCGCCTCTCGCCCCCTCGTCTCCCGCCTCCATCCCGCCGTTGAACTTTCCGCCGCCTCGAATCACTAACGATTGTGATTTTGTCCCGTGCGGTCTCTAATGACAGCCAACGGTTCGGCTTGTTCGTGGTTTGCTCGTCCCGGCGGAGTTTATTTCATGTTTCGCGCACTGTCGCTGGCTGCGGTCCTGTTGATTCCTGCCTTTGCGTTCGCCCAAGAGGAAGGTGACGCCCCACTGGGGAAGACGCCCCGCGAAGTCGTGGCCGCCGATCCCAACAACACCAAGGCTTGGGACAATTATTGGAGCGAGCAGTATCAGATCATTCAGTTCCTGATCGACGCCGATCCTAAGTCGGCCGAGAAAACACTCGCCGATGTCGAAGCTCTCGTCGCCGCTCATCCGCCGACGAATGACGTCGCGATCAAACATGTCGACCGCATGAAAGGAACGTTTGCCTCGCTCCACAAGGCGCTCGCCTTCAATCAGATTCCCTTCGCCGATATCGAACAGCAGTTGATTGCCAACCCGGACGATCCAAAAGCTGTCATCAACTATCAGCGGAAGCTCAGCACCGAGCTGTTTCCTCTGGCGATGTCGGACGTGAAAAAAGCTGCCGAACAACTGAAGGCTGTGAAAGCCACACTAGAAAAAGTGAAGGAATCGGCCAAGCAAGAAGCCTCGAAGGCCGCCATCGATAACGTCGTGAAGAGTCTGGCGGCCATCGATCAAGCCATCATCGCCGGCCGTGAGCAATCGGATCTCGTCGGTCAGCCGGCTGCGCCGCTGCACATCGACGCTTGGGTCAACGGCAAGCCGCTGAGCGAAGAGGAGCTCAAAGGCAAAGTCATCATCCTCGACTTTTGGGCTGTCTGGTGCGGTCCCTGCATCGCCACCTTTCCGCACCTCCGCGAATGGCACGAAAAGTACAGCGACAAAGGCCTCGTGATCATCGGCGTGACGAAGAACTATAACTTTGCCTGGGACGAAGCCAGTAAAAAACCGATGAAGTCCGACGAAGATGTCTCGCCCGAAGCCGAAGCCGAGATGCTCGTCAAGTTCGCCGAGTCGCATCAACTCAAGCACCGTTTTGCCGTGCAAGAGAACAACGAACTCAACGAGTTCTACCGCGTGCGCGGCATTCCCCAGATTGTCGTCATCGATCAGCAAAACAAAGTCCAACTCATCAAGGTCGGCAGCGGCGAACCCAACGCCAAAGCCGTCGATGAAGTGCTGAAGAAACTGTTTGCGGAAAAATCGGCCGAAGACAAGCCTGCCGAGAAATAAGTTGCGGCGCGAAACAGAACCCATCGAGTTTACCCGGTGGTGAAATGATTCTGCACCAGCAACAACGCCATCAAATAAACCTGCCCCCACCGACCTCGCCTCGGTGAAGTGCATGTTTCAACTCGCCTCAAGTTCCGTTTGCCTGGAGACTCTCAAATGTTCCGTTCATGGATGCTGTTTGCATTGCTCGTCGCGCTCGCCAGTCCCGCCTGGTCGGCGGAAGAAAAAATCGATGCCGCCGCGGTGAAAGCCGATGCCGGCAATGCCGAGACCTGGAACAAGTACGCGAGCGCCGAGTTCAGTCGCATCAACGAGCTGCTCGACGACAATATTCCGGCCGCTGAAAGTGCGCTCGCCGAATTCGAAAAAGTCGTGTTGAGCATCGAACCCACGAGCGACGACGCCAAGGAAATTGTTACGCGCATCAAGAACTCGGTGCCGTTTTTCAAGAAGCGAATCGAGATCGCCAAGCTGTCGCTCGCCGACTTGGAAAAAGACCTGGCCACCAAGCCCGACGGCGAAAGTGTCGTAAGCAAGTACCTCAGCAAGGTGCAGGGCGCGATCGCCGAACTTTCGGATGACGTCGCCAAAGCTGAAGCCAAGCTCGCCGACGCCAAGGATCGCCTGGCCAAGGCCCGCGAAATCGCCACGGACGAAGCCGTCATGAAAGAGATCGACGGCAGCGCTCGCGTCTTCACTTCCTTGGAACGAATGATCGCCACCACCAAAAAGCTCGACGCGATGGTTGGCAAAGACGCGGCCCCGCTCGCGGTCGAAGCCTGGGTCAACGGCGCGCCGCTGACCGACGGCGACCTCAAGGGCAAAGTCGTGCTGCTCGACTTCTGGGCCGTCTGGTGCGGTCCTTGCATCGCCACCTTCCCGCACCTGCGCGAATGGCAAGCCGAATATGGCGACAAGGGCCTGGTGATCGTCGGCTTGACGAATTACTACAAGTTCAAGTGGAACGAAGAAGCTAAGAAGGCCCAGGGCTCGAAGGAAGAAGTCTCGCACGAAGACGAGCAAGCCATGCTCGTGAAGTTTGCCGAGTCCCACAACCTGAAGCACCGCTTTGCGATTCAGGATGGCAAGAGCATGGCCGAATACTACGGGGTGAATGGCATCCCGCACGTCGTGCTCATCGACCAGCAAGGGAAGATTCAACTGGCCCGCGTCGGCAGCGGCCCGAAGAACGCCCACGCTATCGAAGCCGCGCTGAAGAAGTTGCTCGACGCGAAGCCGACCTCGAAGTAGCCCTGCTTATCAACCCATGGCGTAAGCCGAGTTACGCCGCGGGTTGTGAAGTACTTCTGCAGACTATTCGCTTTGCATTTGTCGCAGCACCACTTTGGCTGGAATGCGTTCGTTCACACAATCCCTGGCTGACGCCGCGGGTTACAAAAAATTTTCGTTGCAGCGACCCCACGCGGAGCGTGAGGACTACACATCAAACGTCGCAGAGTTTTACCGCCTGAGTCAGGCTGGTGAGGGGATCGCGGGTGGGGATGAACTCCTGGCCGACGTAGCCTTGATAACCGACCTCGATCAGCTTGCGCATGATCGGCGGGTAGTTGATTTCTTGATTGTCGTCGAGCTCGCCGCGGCCTGGGTTGCCGGCCGTGTGGACGTGGCCGATGACGTCTTTCAGTTCGTCGATGCGGCGGATGACATCGCCGTTCATGATCTGCACGTGATAGATGTCGAACAGCAGCTTCATTCGTTCGCTGCCGACCGCACGGATGATCTTTGCGCAGTAGTCGACGTCGTCACCCTGATAGCCCGGGTGACCCTTCATCGGGTGCGAGCCGTCGCGGCTGTTGAGATGCTCGAGGCAAATGTTGACCTTCTTCTTTTCCGCATGGCCGATGATCTTCTTGAAACCCTTCACGCAGTTGTCGAAGCCTTCGTCGAGGCTGATCTCGCCGCTCTGCGGATCTTCGGCTTTGCGGTATTTGAAGCCAGTAAAGGCGATGACCGAGGGAAAGCCGAACTCGGCGCACTTGTCGATGACTTCGGTGGTGCGGGCGATTACTTCGTCGTGATAGGCCGGATTGTTGAAGCCTCGCATGAAGGGCGCGCCGGGCATGTTGTTCGAAGCGATCGCGCAGACGAGGCCGTTCTTCTTGATCGTCGGCCAATTGTCGGTCGAGCCGAGTTCGACCGAGACGCAACCGAGCGCCTTGGCGTGTTTGCAGGTCGTGTCGATGTCCCACTTATCGCCCATGGCGTTGAAGCACCAAAAGACAACCGACTGCTTGATGTTCCCCTTGGTGACGGCTTTGGCTGGCGCGCGATTGGGATCTTGCGCGGCGACGTTGCCCACTTGCGAAGTAAGGCCCGCGGCAGCGCTAACAACCGCGGCAGAACTCAACCATTGACGACGAGAAAGAAATTCCGACATGCTGCTGACTCCTGCAAGAGAGAAGAGGAGTTATCAGGTTACTGCCATAGATGATGGTTGCAAAGTAGCTGAACTCGCTGGGATTCAGAGGCTCTTGCTGGAGGCCATCATCTGAATTCTGACGAATTCAGCTACTTTTCGCGGGCTGGGAGTGCGCCGAAGGAAATCTTCGCGGCGGGGCGCAGGCAATTGATGTCCGGCAGCGAACCGTCTTTGCCGCGAGGTTGGAAGAGTTCTGTCGTATCGAGCGAGAGGAAGTTTTTGTCGGTCAGCTTGGTCTCGAGCGTAAAGGAGTTGTTCTCCGCCGTACACTTCTCGGCGTTCATGCGCGCGAGATCGCGGCGGCCGCCGTAGCTGAGGTTGTTGCGCAGCACGTGACCCACGCCGTCGATATCGGTGCGATTGTCGGCAAGGCGACCGAGCATGTTGAAGTTCGCGCCGTTGCGAAAGGCGCTGTTGTTCAACCAATCGCAGCCGCCCAGATGATGATTGGCATAGAAGCCGCTGTTCTTGTTTCCAACTGCGATGCAGAACCGCACCACATGCCGCGGAAGCGGATTGGGCACTCGCTCGGCTGGCGTCGAACCATAGCCGCCCGCCTTAAAACCGTTGCCATCGGCGAGCGATTCCTTCATCGGCGACAAGCCGTTCCCCATCGCCCAGCAATTCTCGAACGTCACACTCTCGTGAGCATTGATGCAGTCGTAGCCGTCGTCGCTGTTGTACCAAGCGCGACAGCCGCGAAAGACATTGCCGGTGCTCCCCTTGCTCGGATGTCCACCAAAGCCGTCGACGTTGCCGCCTTTGCCATCCTCGGAAGTGTAGTCCCGGTTATTCCAGGCGTCGCAATTGAGGAACAGATTGTCCGAACCACGCACGTGATAAACGCCAATGGCCTGGCCGTCGTGCAGCGCGAGCCGCTCGAAGATGTTGTGATTCCCCTGGCTCTCGATGCAGATCGACTGCGTATGCGTTTTGATCGTGACCTGCGCGCCGGTGATTTCGATGCCAATCAGCCGTAGCCAATTGCCGCTGACATAAAAGATCGAAACGCGTTTCCCCTCCGGCTTCACCGAAGAGCAATCGAACACCGGCCGTTCTTCGCGATAGGCGGAATAAGTAATCGGCTTGTCGCGCTCGCCGCTCTTATCGAGCACGAAAAGGTGGGCAAAAATGCCGCGAGTCTGCACAACGTCGGCATCGGTTGGTTTGTAAGTGCCACCGCGGAGATAAACGGTATCGCCTGCGGCTGCAGACTTCTGCGCGCGAGTGATCGAAGCGAATGGATGCTCGAGATCACCAGCAGCCGTGTCGTCACCCGCCGGAGCGACGTACCAAGAGTGGCCGTCAGCTGCCAGTAAATTCGCACTACCGACAAGCAGCGCCGTTAGAAAACAAACAACCTTCCCCATCACCCAATCGCCCCCTCTCCCTCTCTCCCAACCGCAGCTCACTTCTTCCCAATGCAATACAAAAACTGTTTCCCGCGGATATAAACTCGGCCGTCGCTCACAGCGGGCGAGGCGAGCGTTTCATCATCGAGCTTGTTCTCGACGAGTTTATCGAAGCGAGCTTGAGCCGAGACGACGGTGCAAAGACCTTCGGTATTCAAAAAGAAAATGCGACCGTCGACCGCGATCGGCGAGGCTTTGTATTTTCCTTTGAGGCGTTCCTTCCAGCGGAGATTGCCCGACGGCGCGTGGATGCAACGGGCGATGCCGTCGTCGGCAACGGCGAAGAGGAGTTCGTTCCAGACGACCGGCGAGCAGGTGTCGGGCGTTCCTTCTTTGTAATCCCAGGCGATGCTTTTGAAATCGTTCTCGCCCGTGTTGCGCGGCTGCACCGCGAGCATCGGCCCGCGCATGCCGCGCGTGACATAGATGAAGTCGCCTTGCACGGTGGGCCCAGTTACGGTGCGGCCTCCGATCAGATTCGGCAGGAACCAAAGTTGCTTGCCGTCGGCGGGGTTGTAGGCATCGAGTTGATTGCCACCCATCACGATCAATTGCAGATGGCCGCGATAATCGCAGAGGATGGGCGTAGTGTAGGCATCGCACTGCTCGGCGGCGGCTTTGGTCATGCGCGGGGTGAGCCATTTCTGCCGACCGGTGAGCAGGTCGTGCGCGACGATGTAGCTCTTCACCGGCTCGTCTTGCAGATCGGCGAGCGAGTCCTGCATGCAGACGCTGATGACGGTGTCTTTGAAAATGACCGGGCTGTTGGAGTGTCCCCACCAGATCGAATAGTTGCCGTGCTCTTCCTGCAGGTTTCGTTTCCAGAGTTGCTTGCCGTCGAAATCGTAGGCCGCGAGATCGCCGTTGCCGAAGTGCGCGACCACGGTCTTGCCATCGGTCACCGGCGACGGACTGGCTAGGTTGTGCAGCTGATGAAACTTCTGCGTCGAGCGTTTCGGCGCCTCGCGCACGGCATCGCCGGTTCCCACTTCTTGCTGCCAGAGAATCTTGCCGGTCTCTTTGTCGAGTCGCAGCAGCAGAAGCTTGCCCTCCGACGTGTGGCTGGTCAGAAAAATCGCCTCGCCCCAAATGGCCGGCGTGCTAGTGCCCCATTCGGGCAACGGCGTCTTCCAAAACAGGCCGCGGTCTTCATGCCAGACGATAGCGATCTGCCGTTCGGGCGATTGGCCGGTTCCCGCCGGTCCCCGCCACTGCGGCCAATTTTCGGCCGAGCTGCAGCGCAACATCGCCGCCACGGCCAGCAAGCCGCAGCATAAAACGGGCAATCGATACAACATGAATCGGCTCGGCGGTGAGATAAGAAAGTGGAAGGCCAGCAGCGGGACAACTCCAGCATCCGGCACGGCCGGGGCAAAGTCAAGAAACGAAAAACGCCGTGCAAAACACGGCGATTTATCGCTGCGAATACGCAGATTTTAGAGTAGCGGGGAGCGGACTTGAACCGCCGACACACGGCTTATGAAGCCGTTGCTCTAACCAACTGAGCTACCCCGCCAAATCCGGTTTTGAGCTTGTTTTCGCCTCTTTTGGCGACCGTTGGCTCTACAACCGGGGATGCTTTACAACCGTTTCTACAACCATTAGGCTGCTTCCCAGTTGAAAGCGGTGTCCGCCGACTGCAAATCGGCGAGCACCATGCCACCTGACCGCAAAAGCAAGGTGACGAATGACTAAGTCTAGCAATCCGCCCACAGCTGGGCAACCGACCGCCGCGTCCCGAGCGGCTGTAAAAAAGCGGATCTCTACAACCGCCAAGCCGCCGAAACCCTATCCCGAGTTCCCCCTCACAGCCCACCCGGTTGGAGAGTGGTGCAAGAAGATCCGCGGCAAGATTCACTACTTCGGCAAATGGGGGCGGAAAGTCGACGGCAAGCTGGTCCGGTTGGAAGATGACGGCTGGAAGGATGCGCTGGAGACGTTCAAGCAGCAGGTCGACGATCTGCAGGCCGGCCGCAAGCCACGCGCGAAGGATGACGCCGCGGTTCTTGTGCGCGACGTCTGCAACGCGTTCCTGATCGCCAAGGAACGGCAGCGCGACGCCGGCGAACTCAAGGCGACCACGTTCAAAGACTACAACGACACCACCGACCGCCTGGTCGAAGTCTTCGGAGCGACCCGGCGAGTCGATGACCTGGCCGCCGACGACTTCGACGAGCTTCGTGCGCAGATCGCAAAGACGTGGGGCCCGTGGCGACTGAGCGGTGAGATTCAGCGCGTCCGCACCGTCTTTAAGTTTGCTTTCGATACGCGGTTGCTCGATCGGCCGGTTCGGTTCGGTCCGCAGTTTCGCAAGCCGACGAAAAAGACGATGCGGGTTCATCGCGCGAAGCAAGGCACGCGCATGATCGACGCGGCGAGCATTCGCAAGTTGATCGACGGCGCCAACATGCAACTGAAGGCAATGATTCTGCTGGGAGTGAATTGCGGCTTCGGCAACGACGACTGCGCAACGCTCCCGCTGGCCGTGGTTGACCTGTCGCGCAGCTGGATCGAATACCCGAGGCCGAAGACTGGGATGACTCGCAAATGCCCGCTGTGGCCCGAGACCGTGGCCGCGCTGCGCGAGTTGATCGCCAAGCGGAAGCCGAAGGATCCAGCCGTTGCCGCATTACTGTTCATCACGAAGTACGGCAAAACTTGGGAAACGAAGACATCGGGCAGTCCGATCAGCGCCGAGTTCCGCAAGCTGGTCAATGAACTCGAGCTCTACCGCCGCGGCGTGAGTTTCTATTCGCTGCGTCACGTTTTCCGCACGGTTGCCGACGAGGTACTCGATCCGCCGGCGGTTCGCATGATCATGGGCCACGTTGACGCGTCGATTGATGACACGTACCGCGAGCACATCGCTGAGGTACGGTTGCAGAAAGTCGTCGATCACGTTCATTCCTGGTTGTTTACGTCGGCGAAGTAGAGCGTCAAGAAGGCTTCAAAATGCAGGTGAATTAACCGCGCGCCCTTGCCTTTCAGAATGTCGTCACTATCATCTTAAGGCAATCTACAAAGCTTATTCGGTGTCAAAGTGAATCAAAGGCAAAAGGCAGCCACCTAGAAAATCTGAGGAGAAATCGCCTATCTAATTCATGCTTCTCGCGGGGTTGCGAGAAGTTTTCTGAGGGAACAAGTTTTCGATTGACTACCGGCAACGGTAATCGAACAACCATCTGCAGACGCAGACTTCTTACCCATTCATTTGACTGGTTCGTGCAGAACATTCGCCGTGATCTCTGGCAGTGTACGCGCGCGCCTCAGCAGGAGCGGCACATGAGCACCACTGCAAGAAAAGCAAACTTCACCCTCACAGAGGCTGCTGATTTTCTCTGCTTGAGCAAATCAACAATTCGCCAGCTAATCGCCTCAAAAACTCTTACGGCATATCGCCCTACTCCTCGCAAGTTGATCCTTAAGCTCGAGGATCTTGAACGCTTTCTCACTCGAAATCCCGTCGGAGAGGTCCCGCGCGCGGTTGAGGGAGCCAATGCCTAATACTTTCGCGCCAAGCCGAATTGCTGAGCGGTTCGGTGTAGATGTCAGCAAGGTCTTGCGTTGGATCGAAGCTGGAGAATTGAAGGCTATTAACGTTGCCACACGCTTAGGTGGAAGGCCGCGGTGGCGTATCACTGAAGAGTCGCTTGTTGCGTTCGAGCAAGCCCGCACCAACATTACGCCATTCAAGCCAGGGCGGCGTCGTCCCCCCCGCGTTGAACGCCGATACTACTAAGGAAATAGCTCATGGAAGTTGGCGATGGTTCCTACGTTCCAGCCCCGCTCGATTACTTCGCTGCGGCCTCCGTGCTTCGTAGTCGATGCACACTTGCCGCCGGACAGCTTGAAGAACTCGCCGCCGGCCGCGGCAGCATCTCTACGGCGGTCAACACGCTTCATGCACTGTCCGCACGCTGCGAACTAATAAGTCGCAATCTCGCGCTGCTGAATCTTCGACCGTCGGAACCATCGGCCGCGGTCAAGGAAATCGAACGACCGATCACAGGTGACTTGCTGGCCTATTGCATGGCCGTTGAAGAAGCAAACAGCACCCAACTTCAAATGGCTCCAGCGGAGCCAATGGATTCGATCCAGAGTTTCAACGCTTAAGAAATGAAAAAGCGATCGACCCCGCACGACCAAGATTGGGGCGATCGCTTGAGAAGGAACACACCCATGATAGCGGCTGCGTCGCGCCGAAAAAACTGGCAGCTCTCAACTTCAACTCCAGGCACGCAAGATTCCTGTGATCCGCCGCCCGTGCGGAAGCACAATCAGGCAAGCAAGCAAAAGTCTTTCTCGCTGCCTCAGGTCACTGGCTCATGCCCGCACGGCGGTCCGCACACATGGACCGAGGATGACGACGGCACGTTTTGCAGCCGTTGCTTCGAACCAGATCCAGCAATTCAAAAAGCAATTGACCGACGAGATGGTGCGCAATGACCACCTTCGAACCGTCATGCGAAGCCCGCTTGGTAATCGATCGTGCCGCGGACCTTGCCACCACGTTCGATGCGAGGGCCGCACATCCCTGCAATGACGAGCTGCACATCTCAGCACTCCACGGGGCTGGAGCCTTACGCGCTCGAAGCGAGTACTTCGCGCGTGAACTCGCTCTGCAAATGTTTCATCCCAATTTCGAAGTTCAAGAGGCAAACGAGTGATCGCACATCCGACCGATCTGGAATTCACGCCCATCGTCATCCCCGTCGGAATGCTGTCGATCGCGGAGCCGGTCATTGCGGTGCCGAGGGTCGAGAGCCCGATCCTCCAGTACATACAATTCGACATTGAGCCTGATTTCATCCAGTCGCTTGCCGCTGACGGGATTTGCCTCTTCGTGATCAAGGTCCCGAGTGTGCACGAATCACGGCAGCGTTTACGAATCCCGCTTCTCGTTGCACACGAAGCGTACTCCGCCGCAATCAAAGCCGGTGCGAGAACCTGCAAACTTTCGCCTAACAAGATCACTGTTGGAGAACTCCCATTCCCGTTTGAACCGGCCCGCGATTGCATTGATTTCAACGATACGATTGCGGCAAATCCATTGGGTAAGGGTGAGCACTTTCCATCTGATGCGATCGAAAAAGCTGCGCGATTCTATCGTGGCGCCTACATGATGTTCGGCCACAAGAAGGAACACACGGCAGCCATTCTCAGCGGCGCGCGCGACGAGCTGACGGTACAGATCGTAATTTGGCCAGGGCATTCGTATGAGTCCGCACAGCTTGGCCTAGAACAGTCACCCGAACCAACCGAGCCGCCCCAACCGGGCACGCGACCTCACGACCTGAACTAGCCCACTCCTGGAGTTTCACGAATGAAGAAGGCAGCATCTAAACCGTTTCGACAGGCGTTTGTCGACTTCGGGATCCTCGCGCACGAAGTCATTCCGACTGCGCGATTGATCACCGATAACCCTCAGACGCTGCTCGCTCGCTGGCCTGCTGGCGAGCCAAATATCAACCGGGTGGCCGAAATCTCGAAGGGCAAAATTTGGAACATGATGAAGAAGGCCGGGCCCAACTTCTTTGCAGATATGCCGGTAAATCCATGGGCCTCCGAACTACTTGCTGCTTGCCAGAAGGTCGCCGTGATCATCACAGTCACGAGCGGACCGCCGTACTTCCTCCCGATGCGCAATGGGCGCGCAGCTTGGGTTGCTCGTCACTGCGACGACGCCATCAGGTACAAGCCGATCTATGTCAAGGAAGAGTTCGCCGCGCCAGATGTGCTGCTGATCGACTTGAGCGACTACGCCTGCAAAGTGTTTGCCGAGGCCGGCGGCCGAGCAGTTCTCTGGCCCGATCACCGAAACGCGATGCACCAAGTGACCGATGCGATGTCTCACGTGTTGGAGCGGATTGATGAGGTTGCAAATCAAGTCTCCAAGTCCAAGAAATCCATTCGCAAAAAGACCACCGCCAATGGCTAGAAAAAACCGGCACCGTGGCAGTCAGCCATTTCAACTTCCGAAGCCGCAGGAGCGGCCTACCTGCAGAGTTGAATGCCTGAGATGCGGCGGCCCCTTAAATCGACCAAATCAAGCGTAGGAACAGTCGGGTATATGGCGAGCGACGCCAAGTCTCGCGAACTCATCACCGATGCAGTTCGCGATATTCAGAGGACAATTTGTGGCAAGGCCAGGTTTACACAATCACCCGAAATTTAAGCGATTGGTTCAGTTGCTGAAGGAACCCATTCCGCACGTTCACGGATACCTGGAATGCATCTGGCTGGTTGGCTATGAGAACGGTGATCCATTCATCGGCGACGCTACCGATGTAGAACTGGCCGCTGGTTGGCCAGGCACCCCTGGAGTTCTTGTTGATGCTTTGCTGGCATGCGGCGGCAAATCACGAGTTGGCTTCATCGAACCAACATCCAACGGTGCCTACCAAATTCACGACCTTCATCATCACGCGCCGGAGTACGTGTCGCGACGCAAGGTGAAGGAGGACGAGCGGAAAAAAAAGAAGGTTTGCGGTCACTGCGGATCGTTATTTCAATCTTCCGAGGCGCACGCCAAATTTTGCTCTCAGGCGTGCAGGCAGGCCAATTATCGCGAGCGTGACGAACCGTTACGGAGTGTGACGCAGGACTGCGTCACAGAGGTTACGTGCGTAACACCACCCCTCACTGCTGCGTCACATCACACCCAAACTGCGCTCCCGTTTGTGACGCACGAAACGACTTTCGAAGAATCTCCCAAACTGAATCGCGGTAATCACTTACGGAATTTTTGTGACGCACGTGACGCAGGTGTTACGGAGCGTGACGCACCTCCCGCACCCGCACCCGCACCCGCACCCGCTCTTTCTTTCTTGCCTTCCGTGGAAGGCGAGGACGTGATTTCAGCCAAGCGAACGATGAAAAGACATCACGCGTATCTGGCCGAATTCCTACGCTGGTGGCCTCTGTACCCAGTGAAGTCAGGAAAAGACAAGGCTGCCAAAGCATTCACGGCCGCGCTTGCTCGAATCATGACCGAGCGAAGCTTAAACGCTCTCGCCGCACTTGAATGGTTGTGCGAGGTCACCGTGCGGTTCGCGAAATCACCAAAGGGCTGCAGTGGCAAGTTCGCAGGCTATCCCGCCAGCTGGCTGAACGCTGGGAATTACAACGACGACCCCGCTGTCTGGAACGAGACAGGCAACTTTGCATCAGTTCCTCGCCGTGAACTTGCGCGGCGAGAAATTCCACCACGCACGAAACGCCAAGGAGATATTGCATGAACAAACCGACACGACAGAACGATATTCGCCGGCAGCCGCCATCTGACCTCCAGGCCGAAATGGGAGTCCTCGGTTCATTGATGCTGATGCCCGAAAAGTTTCGCGAGATCGAGGTGATGATTGCACCCGACGACTTTTTTGATGAGGGGCACGGAGCGATTTTTACTGCGATGAAGAGCATTGTTGCTCGTGGCCGCCCGCTCGACCCGACGCTGATCACCGATCAACTTAAAGCGTCCGGGACCTACGATGCCGTCGGAGGTGAATTTCACCTGGCGAAAGTTCTGACCGCTGTTCCTAACGCTGCTCACATGGAGTACTACGCGGAGATCGTAGCGGCCAAGTCGCTGTCGCGCCGCGTGATCGTCGAAACAACGCAACTGTTGCGAGCCGCGTACGAAGACGCACTGGAGCCGAGTGAACTGGTCGCACTTATGGAGTCGGCCACCAATCGAATCACATCGAACCGCGCGGGAATGGAGTTGCCGATTTCAATCAGCCAGTCGGCGCGAAACCTAATTGCTTCTTTGCGAAAGTCAAAGGATTCTGTGGGCGGACGAAGTCGCGCGCACTTCGGAATCCTGGTGCTCGATGAGAGAGTGGGGCCAATTGTTGCCGGCGAAGTGTGCGTGATTGGAGCCCGCGCAAGTTCAGGAAAGACGGCATTCGCCACAGGAATTCTTCGCCATTCCGCGATGATGAACCGTCCCTCACTACTGGTTTCCTTGGAAATGACAGATTTGGAAGTGACGAGCCGCGAAGCAACTCGCAGCACGGGTATCGACTATCGAGACATTCGTGGCGGGCAGCTTCAAGAGGAGGATTACAAGAAGCTTGATAACTTCAGTCGTGACACAGATGGCTTGCCCATGTTCACTTGGTCGCCAACTCGCGCCACGACATTTGCCGAAATCCGAAGCTTTATAATTCATGCGCAAAGCAAGCTCGGCATCGGCGTAGTAGCCATCGACTACATCGGCTTGATTTCCGAGCCACCGAAGTTTCGCGGTAGCCGGCGCGAGCATCTTGCCGAATGCTCACGCGGCATGAAGCGTTTAGCAAAGGAACTTGACATTCCGGTGTTCTTACTGTGCCAATTGAACCGCGAAAAGGAACGGCCGAATCTGACAATGCTTCGAGAATGCGGAGCGATTGAAGAAGACGCCGACAGCGTTCTGTTGATCCACCGCGATGAAGACGATGACAGCTACCGAGACCTGATCGTTGCGAAGTTTCGGGCGGGAGCAACAGGCGACATTCGTTTGAAGTGGGACGGTAAGCGTTTCGACTTTAGTGACCCAGAGGAAGATAAAAGCTGAGCGTGGTAAATCACATTTTCGAAGACCTAATTGCGGCGCACTTGATCACTCAAAGAAAAGCACCACTTTTGCCCGATGACCTGATACAATCAACCGCTGCTGTTACCCCGACAGCGCAATCAAGCGAGCTCTATCCGCGCGCGACAGGGGTAACTTCTTGCCCGGCCTTCTGCCGAACGCGGATCAAGTTCCTGAGATGCGCTGCTCGAAAAAGCAGACTTTCACGTATAGGAGCGTCCAATGCCCGGACCAAACATGACCTTTAATTCGCGAGATCCCGATAACCGCAGCTTCCTCGCTCGCCTAACCGGAACAGGCGCTTATCGGCGTGAGTACATCGGAGTACCTGCGCCCGCGCAAGCAACTAGCAACCAATCAGGAGGGACTATGCTCGCCCCGCCCAAACCTTCCATTCTCAGACAGGCACTTACGCCGAACTCAGTTGGGCCTGGCATCGCGCCGCCAATCAATTCAAACGCTTCCGCGGCGGTGACGCCCAAGCCGAGTCTGTTTCGGCAGAGATTGGAATCGGCAGGTGTTGCCAAGTTGTCGCCTGTAAATGATGGACTGCAAGCGACGGCACCACGACTGGCACCGACACCCTTCCAGATCCATGGCGCCGGCGATCCACTCTCAGCGCCGCCGCCGGCGCGCAGCATTCGAAGTCTTCTCAAAATGCGCAACGCACCTAGCATGACTCAGCCGCATGTTGAACAACCGCTGCAGCCCGCCGCGACGGGTCAGCGTACTACGGTCGGCGCTGGCTCGGTTGCGCCAACGGTCGGTAGCCCAGCAGTATCCGCCCCCTCTATCGGCGCCGGCCCGTACAACCGCGCAGCTGCATCGATTCCCAAACCCTCACTACGCCAGCTGCTGCCTGGGCTGGCGCGTCAAACGGCCGCGGCTCCGCAACTTGCTCAAACGATGGTCGAGCGAGTCGATTCGCCGTACCAAGGGCCAAAGGTCGAATTGACAAACAGTGGCGCGCCGCAGGGTGATGTGAACATCGTGGATCGCCTGATTTCGAAGCTTCGCATGCCGCCCGGCTCGTTCAAGCCTGGTCACCCGCTGTGGAACAAAACGCCCGAACAAGCACAGCAGGCGATCGCCACCGCTGGCGGTCGAATGAACGACTCGAAGAATTACGATGCTTCGCAGTACGTTGCGCCGGATGGATCAACCTACCAGCCCACGCCGTCGGCTTCATCTCAGGTCGGTCCGGTGGGTACGCGGCTTGTTGGTGGGGTGGAACTCAGCAGCACGAACCGGCCAGCTGGCGCGACGTTGGCTGACAATCGCCTCGCTCCTGCGAACTCACGCTCGATGCTGCTTTCTCGCCTTAATGGTGGGGTCGGCAGCACCGCCACACTCGCGCAGGCTGCGAGCAACGCGGGCTTCAATGCTGCAGGCAACCAATTTGGTGGCGCCGGCCTGGCAATGACGTCAGACGGGAAAGCGCAGTTCGTCGACAAGACGCCGACACAATTCGCCGGTGGTGCTGCCACTGCGGACGAGGCTGCTGGCAAGCGGCTTCGCGGTCTGCTCGCATTGGCAAAACGTGGCGCCGGCTCGATCGACCCGGTGAGTGGAGCATTCATTGGCCGCAACAGCACAGCTACACCGGAAGAGATCCCCGGACGCTTGGTAGCCGGTGGAAACACGCCGACTAAGCTGTCGGCAGAAGAACTTGCGAACAAGGCAGCCAACATGATGGCGCGGCTTGGCCTCCGTAAAGATGCTGCAGACAGTGTGCGCGCCGATCAGCGGCGGCAAGCAGCCGTCGCTGCAGCGAACCGACCATCGCTGTTCATGCAACGTTTGATGGGAGATCGTCCCGAACTTGCCTTGCAGTTCATGGAGGCTCAGAATCGCAACCAGTTGGAGCAACAGCGAGTTGCCCAACAGGGCCAGCAGTTTAACGCTGGCCTTGCAGCTCAAGGAAAGAATGCCGCTGATCAGCGTGCACACGCTTTGGAAATGGCCCGCACTCAGATCGATGCCCATGAGCGTGAACTCGGCCGCAAACTTTCTCAGGAAGAGAAACTCGCGGTAGCGAGTCGCGCGCATGCGATCGAGATGCAAAAGAACAACCCGTTGATTGGGCTTGAGAAAGAGAAGATTGGCGCCGCAAAGCAGCAAAGCGAGGCCAATCTGAAACAACAGCGCGAGCTAGCCGACATGGGTGATGCGACGAAGCGACGACAGATCGAGAGTAATGAAAATCTGGCCGCGAACGCTGCTCGCGCGAAGTTGGTTGAGGCCCAGGCGGCGGCAACGCTAAACAATCCAGACTTATCGTACGAGGAACAAAAGCAGGAGATCGAGAATCTGTTTTCGAACGCTTACAAAGCTTCGCAGCAACCTGCGCAACCTGTTGCGGGTGCGCAGCCAGCGACGACCACTGTTACTCCCGTTGCTGGGCTCGGAACCGCGCCTGTTACGCCGATTGCGGGCAGCGGTACTCCTACGGTTGGATTCGCGCAAAGGCTGAAGGCATACGGTGGCGGGACTTTGACGCAGAAGCAGTTCCAGGATTCGCAAAAACTGTGGAGCGAGACGAAAGATCCCGAGCAAGTTGTATCCAAACTGCGTAGCTACGGCTTGAACGATGAGCAAGTGAATATTGCGATCAACCGCGTGGTGCCGCCAAGTTGGTTGTTGCGCAGTACTAGATTTGCTCCGTGGTTGATTGGCGATCCCGATGCAACCCACACGCGTACAGTCGATGATCCTGCTGGCACTAGCAATCTCTTCACAGATCGTTCGATCAATCCTAAAACCGGGAAAACTCAGATCGGTCTGCTTGGAAGGCTACTTGGCGTCAAGTAGTTTTTTAATTGCGAGCGCAAACGTCGCAATCCCGATGATTCCAGACACTAGCATGACGAAGAGACCTCCGAAGTATGCTGCGTCAGGACTAGAAAACCATGCTGCTCCGCCGGTGAATATTCCGGCACAGAGAAAAGTGCCTGCGAATAGGTCACGAGCTCGAACGACGACCTTCGGCGCCGGCCCTTCACTCAACTCAGCCCTGACCGGAACATCGGCAGGGCTCTCATATGGGTTATCGCTAAACTGGTTCATGCCATCATCTCAAGGGAAATCTATGAAGACTATCTGGGAAATCATCGAACAAGTTGAGGCCGAACACCCTGGCCAAATGACAAGCCTCTCGGAAGTCAGCTACGATGCAAATCGTACGCAAGAAGAAACGAGGACAGCGGAATATATTGCAGCCCAGAAAGGTCGCTTTCCGCAGGTGGGTCTTTCACAAGGCAATCAAGTTCTTTGTGCTTCTGCCGAGAAGTGAGCCATTCAACGAAAGTTACTTCGTCTAGCTCCAGAATTTTCCAGTCGGAAGTTTTTTGCTTGTTGCCGATGAAATCTTGGGCGAGTTGATCGCTGGAAAACACTAGAGCGGTCATTCCTTGCGGTCCAGAAAAGAACACATCCGCTTTTCGCTGTGATTCGGCTAACACGTAATATGACATCACGATTCTCCGTTTGGGCCGCGTCGATCAGCTCCCCAGCTCCGACGCGGCCTTTTTGTTGCGCACCATCATTTGTTAGCGCGGCGCGAAAAGCAATCGTTGACTGGGCCACTGTTCGGCTTGGAGAGCTTTTGAAGGCGATGCCGAAGCAAAATGGATCACGTGGTGTCGGCAAAAAAGTGGACTCCCACAATGGTAGTCCACTTCAGGAACTTGGCATTCACGCCAACTTCCCGTTCTCAAAAACTCGCCTCTGCAAAAGAAGCGATCGATCCATACATCGCGGAGTGCAAAGCGAAGGGCAGAGAAATCAGTTTCAGGCGGATCGCCTACATCTGATCCTGATTGCCGTTGAAAGCGAATGTTACTGCGTCGAACAACCCAGCCAATTTCTCAATCTTCGTCGGGGCGACTTCTTGACTGTTTAACACTTCATCAACGCGGTACTCTTCATCCATATAGGGAGTTTGAGACCGTCGCCTAGTATCGTAGTCAAACAAGTGCACATTTTTCGCGTTCTTGATTCCAAACGAAATCATTACGTCGCCAGGTGGATTCTTTGACTCTCTGTACAGGTGGCAAGCCGCCGCGACAACTGCCGAGATCGCATCGCGATTGGCTTGATGGCTTACGCCAAGCCACCCTTTTTTCAAATCCTCGTTGGGCATTAGCAGGGTCTCATTGTCATTTCTGCACTCTCGAATGTACGTCGCGCCGAAGACTGTTCCGGATGAAGAAACAGAGGAGACGGCAATGCAAATTCGGACGGAATCAACACGCACTTCTCGTGCGGTAGCGAATGAACCGCCGACGCAATTCTGGTATCCCCAATGAGCTCCTGTCGTCATCCGCCCTGGAAAGAAGTGTTGCTTGTGAAAAGTAACGCAACTCTGCGGATCGCAGACTTCTTGCCACGGATAAACCGGTGCGATCGACACCCAGCGGATTGGGCATTTGCTCGGATGCATTTGGCTATTCGCGCGAGTCAGGTTTTCATGCAGTTTCGCCTCGCGAGCATCCTGCAATCGATTCCGGCGCTTCAGCAGGTATTCGATTCTGTTCACATCTGCAAGTTCGTACGGCTCGTTCTTGTTGTCGGTCCGTTCGTAGACGTAGACCTTGCGATTCTTCTCCGTCGCATGCGGTGCCTCGCTACTCTCGTGCACTCGAATCACGAGAATTGCCTTGCCAGACAGTTCTGGGATCTCGATGACATTGCTTACGCTAACGCGTACTGGCGGGCTGATAGCGTCATGTGCAAGTTGGAAAACGCGTTCCTGCAATCCGACCTCTGTCGGCATTCCCGATTGAGGCGGCCAGATCGGCTTGTTCGTTGTCTTGTCGGCATCGACTCCCAGAAGAATCAGTCCACCTAAGGTGTTCGCAAAGGCAGCGATCGTTTTCGGCAGGTCCTTCGGTATCGTGAAGCCCTTGTAATCCAGTCGCGCGCCTTCTGGCTGCATCGTGCGACAGAAAGCATCAACGTCCGCGAAAGCTATTTCGTCGATCGGCTTGGACCATAGAGACATCAGACCCTCCATTATCGCACGCAATGAGTAAAATTGACTCAGCCAATAAACCAACTGCGCACCAACTCAAATATGCCGGTGCAAATCCAAATGAATAACCACAAGATCGCCACGCCGATCAGCACAGAGAGAGCCGCCAGCGCGCGAGCTGGTGTTCCGCTAAACCAATCGATGCCGCGTGGTCCAGATAAACTGTGGTTCGACCGAGGCGCCGGCGGTGGCCACGGATTGGAATTGAAGATTGACTTGCTCGGCGCTGCGGTCGCGACTGATCGCGTTCGCCTGCATTTGTGCCTGGAGCCATCAGGGTTGAGGCAACGATTTCTCCCATCGAGCCGCCGAAAGATTACCCACTCATCGCATCCGTCGCAAAACTGCCCGTCGCTCATAGCCCTGCCCTCTGTGTGAGTGGATTACCACACGCGGTTGGAGATAGGAAGCGCAATTCTTTTGTAGGCTCGCGCCGGCTACGACGCGGCATCACCCACTTCGCGAACATTCGCGCAGGTTAGCAGCAGTCGCTGTTGACTTACGGCAAGTGCAACTCTTTCTTGCCGGTAATCTGGTCAACTTCATGCGTCAGACGGATCGCCTCACGTGCTCGCTGCTCATCCTCGAATTTTTGCACCTTCGTGTACCAGAAGTACCCGCCGATGGCTGCGATTAACAGCCCTGCGAACGTGAATACTGCACACGAAAACATAGCGAAGTAAGCATTCCTCGACTCCGCCGCGAGATGTTTTTCCCAGAACTCTTTCTCCAATCCTTCCTGCTGCTGCGCACGCAGTAGATTCCCAACATTCTCACGAAGCGATCGATTGAAATAGGCGGAATTGCTCCAGATGCCTATCGCGCTGGCCACGGCCAGCAATGTGCCGCATGTGGTAATCCACTGGTAGAGATGTCCGTTGGGAAGGTTAGGCAACATCACGAGCCTCCATTGCTGCGAAAGTAAAATCTTTAGAAACGATTAATCGACGAGCGGCATGACGCGTCCCGAAAGGTGATGAGAGCAGGCACATGCTAGCAGTAATAAGTTCATGCGGTCTTAATACATCTATCTCTTGAATAATGGCGAACGATCTAGGCGAAATATTTCGATTCCGCAATTCAATTATTTGACAAGGTATGGCGTCATATAAGAAACTCAACCGGAGGATTATCGAGACTCCCAACCGGCTTGGACGCCGGTGCTCCTACCACAGAAGGCAACTTAGGAACGAGTTGCCTTCACTCAGTGGTCTCACTTGAAGCCCACTGCGAATAAATCCCGCCTCATTATCTCTAAATCGCAGATGGGTGTTGAACCATGTTAAATCGCCGAAGTTGCATTGCGCGCACACGTCGCCTGCTCCTTGAGTCTCTGGAGACTCGACTTCCTTTGGCAACATTAAGCGACTCAGGTGGACCGACACTATTGATGACGCTGAGTGCAAACGAAGGGCTGACCCTATCCTCCGCAGGGGGCCACTATTCATTTATCAGCAATCAGACTTTTGTGAATGGCGGAGTCAGTCAAGTCGCTGACTTTTCGGCGTTCTCGAGTTCGATCCTGAGTCTGAACGATCTAGCCCAGTATTCAGCGATCAATATTTTCGACGCCGCTGCTAACGCCTCAGTGACATTCGCTAATAGCGGATCGAACAGCTTTGCAAGTGGCATCGCGGTCGTTCTCGATCATCCTGCAGCCGGCTCGATTGTATTCGAGGGCACGACCGCTCTTTCAGGATCGAACTATCTGAGTGTTTCTACGAGCAGGAATATCGAAGTTCATAGCGGCGCTAGCGTAAGCACATTCGACGGAAGCTTATCACTTCTCGCAAATCAGCAACTTACCCCGACTGCTGGTTCGTTCGTCGGCGTCCAAATCTCAAATTCTCAAGTCAAAAGCACGGGTGTCGGAAGCGTAACCGTTAAGGGGCGAGGTGGCACAAGCAGTGCGAATCTCAATCATGGCGTGTTTCTAGAATCGAGCGGATCTCTGATCACATCGCAAGGCGGTGCGATCGCAGTGGATGGGGCCGGGGGAGGAAACGGGACCAGCGTTTCAAACCATGGAGTTTTTGTCGAAGGAACGATTTTCAATGCGAGCGCTAGCGGGACGGTGACTGTCCGAGGTATCGGTGGGAACACAACTGGATCCGACAGCGATAGCAACATTGGAGTTTTTGTTCCGCGCGCCGACGCTCGCATTTCGTCGAATGGCGGAGCCGTCGCCATCGAAGGAACTGCCGGTGGAGCAGGAAGCGGGATCGGCAATTTCGGTGTCCAACTCGGCGGCACGATCAGCAGCAGCGGTACCAGCACCTCGTCTACCGTGACCGTGACGGGCACTGGTGGGCGCACAAGTGGGTATACGAACCATGGTGTCGTGCTATCGGCGCCTGCCGCACACATTACCTCCAGTGCGGGAGCTGTGCTTGTTGTAGGAACAGGAGGCGGGGTGGGGGCGAGCACTAGCAATCACGGTGTGTATTTCGACGCAGTGGGCGTGATTGACAGCTCCGGGCCGTTGGCCACTGTCACTGTTCGGGGATTTGGCGGCAATACCACGGGCACGGGCGGATTCAACGATGGAGTGGTAGTTGTCGGGCCGGCATCCCACATAAGCTCGAGTGGCGGCTCTGTCTCCGTTGAAGGGTACGGTGGCGGAGCTGGAGCGAGCACCGACAACATCGGAGTGTTGGTCGTCAACGGTGCAGCGATTACTAGCGAGGGCACCGCGGCACCTGTGAATGTTATGGGCGGCGGCGGCAATATTTCCGGGAGCGGCGGGCGCAATTTTGGTGTTTCGCTGATTGCTGCAGCTGCGCAGATTTCTTCCGCAGGAGGTGCAATTGCAGTTACCGGGACGAGCGGAAGTGGGGCAACCAGTTCCGCAGTTCGCACAGAGCTTGGCGGAAAGTTCATCGGTGTAGCGTCTGCAGTGATCACCGTGACTGCTGATTCGATCGAATTCCTTTCTTCAACCTCGATCGACGCTGGCAACAGTCCAGTCGTTCTCAGGCCCAAGACTGCCGCATTCGCGATCGATTTAGGAGGAGCTGATGTTCTTGCTGGGAGTGGATCTGGTGCGTTGGGATTGACCGATGGCGAGCTCGGTTCCGTGGTGGCGGGAACAGTCCAAATTGGTGACTCAGGCACTGGAGCGATTGTCGTGAGCGCGCAACTCACATCGGTGAATGACCTGACGCTGGTCACAAGCGCACAGCTAACCTCGAGTCAAGGCATCCTGATGGCACTCAACAAGAGTCTTGTCGTCAATGCCGGCGGAACGATCAGTTTGCCGAGTAGTACGAGCGATCTCATAGCTAGTGGGACCGGATCGATCTCATTGACCACGACGAGAAACATTTCGCTGGGCCTATTTGCGAGTATCACTACAGCAAGTGGTGACCTGTCGTTGAGTGCCAATCAGCAAGTTGCTCCGTCGACCGGATCCTTTGTTGGTATCGAGATCATCGGTGGAACGATCAACGTCGGTAACGGTAACTTATCCATCAAAGGTCGTGGCGGGGACAACTCGTCGAACAACTACGGCGTCTTCGTGAGAGGATCCCAAGGGCAAGTGATGTCGACTGGCGGCGCAATCCTCGTGGAGGGGAGGGCTGGGGGAAGTGGCGGCGGCAACTCGAATTTTGGCGTGTACCTCCTCTCCGGCGCAGGAATCTCTAGCGCGGGGAGCATGTCGACAGCGACGGTCACTGTGAAGGGCTACGGCGGCAATTTCAATGGCAATGGTGGCAGTAACAACGGAGTGGTAGTTGAACAGTCTGACGCGTTCATCAGATCAAATGGTGGCGCGTTGCTCGTTGAGGGAACGGGAGGGGGTGGCGGTGGTAGCGGGAACAACTACGGCGTCCACGCAATGGGCGGAGTGATCGAAAGTACGGCGGCGGCCGTCACCGTCAAGGGATACGGAGGAAATCTGAGTGGAGCGGTCGGTTCGGACAACTACGGTGTGCTTGTCCGCGGTTCCTCGGGACTAATCTCGGCGTTCAGTTCTGTAGTCGTACAAGGCACCGGGGGAGGGACCGGCAACAGCTTCAACAATTTCGGCGTCTACTTGTTGTCGGGCGGGACAATCACGAGCACTGGCACTGTGGCCAGTTCAACTGTTGCTGTCTCGGGAAATGGCGGGAACAGTACGGGGGCTGGAAATACCAATTTTGGAGTCTTCATCGAAAACTCTGCCGCGACGGTCAGTTCTAGCGGTGGGGCAATCGAAATCACTGGGATCAGCGGGAGCGGCGCTACTAGTCCCGCAATTTCACTGCAAAACACTGGCAGAATATTGGGGACGTCAGCTAACGCGATGGTGACCCTAGTCGGGGATTCGATGGATTTTCTGCCCAGCACATCCATCAATGCGGGATCCAATTTCGTCACTCTCAAGCCGCGGACTGCAGGCACTCTGATCAATTTAGGAGGCGACGACGGTTTGATTGGAAGCCCCTTAGTTCTTGGGCTAACTGATGCTGCGATTGATCGCGTTACTGCGGGAACACTCCAGATTGGGGTTCCGAGTAGTGGCACGATCAACGTCACTTCCGCAATCAGCTATGAGGGCAACCTCACGTTGGTGACGGGTGGCGGATTGTCTGGAAGCGCCGGCCTAACGACCGGATCTGCGACCGCCACAACGCTTCGAGTTCAACAAACCGGCAATTCGACTTACACCGGTGTCCTCGGTGGCAACACTACGAATGCAAACAACTTCCGCCTGATAAAGGAAGGTGCTGGCAGCTTAATTTTGACAGCCGCTCACACGTATGCGGGTAACACGTTGGTGAACGCAGGCGAATTGCGAATCAACGGTTCGCTCGCGGACACAAGCGAAACTCTAGCGCAGACCGGCGGAACTGTGGGCGGAACGGGGGTGCTCAACAATTTACTCAATGCAAGTTCCCTGAGTACTATTTCACCGGGCAACGGCATGATCGGTACGTTGACGGTAAACCATTCTGCACTCTCAGGGTTGCAAATGGGCAGCCCGAGTCAACTAAACATTGAGCTCGGCGGAATCGCGTCTTACGACAAATTGATCGTGAACGGCACCATTTCTCTTTCTGCTGGCGCTACACTCAACCTGTCTTCATTCAATGGCTATGCACCCGCGCCAAACTCTACATTCGTGTTCGTCGTTAACGACTCTAGCGACCCGATTGTCGGGACTTTTGTGGCAGGAGCTGGGAGTAGTCTTGTTCCGGGCACCGTGCTAACCGAGGGCACGCTTGTCAGTTCGAACTTCCTGGGAAGCGGCTTGCCTGCCTATATCACTTATCTAGGAGGCGATGGCAATGACGCTGCGATCACTCTCGCTGGCGGACAAATCGAAATCACGAGCGGTGCAACGGCGAGTATTCCAGAAAACAGCGTGGCGGCCGCTTACACGATTCATGCCGAGTTCCTCGGCCCGGGAGGTACGATTGCCTACGGCATTTCTGGAGTCGATGCGGCGCGATTCCAGGTGAATGGCAGTTCGGGAGCAATCACATTCGTAGCACCTCCCAACTTTGAGAATCCCGTCGACTCTGGATTCAACAATACCTACGACATCGTTGTGGTTGCATCAGCAGGACAATTGACCGCCACTAAGCCAGTGGTCATCACCGTTACCGATGTCAATGAGTCTCCGATGATCGCCGCACAAACTTTCTCGATTCCAGAGAGTGTTTCGATCGTAGTTAACGGGACCTTCGAATATCCCCATACGAATCCGGCAAATGGCCTTCCTTTCGGCTGGCAAAGAACAGGCAGCGTCGAAGTAATCGGGGAGGACTCTACTTCGGGCGCCGGTCCGGCATTCGATGGTGAACAATTCGTGGATCTGAACGGCGAAGGAACCGGCGGCGTTTCTCAAGTGCTAGCAACTGTTCCCGGCCACTCGTACTCCTTGACGTTTAGCTATGCCAACAATTACGCGTGGACAAGTCCGTCCAATCCTGCGACTGCACTCGTTAGCATTCGTAGCAATTCGACCGACTTAGTTCCGGCGTTCTCTATTTCTCATGGCTCATCTAACAGCTTGGGCCTGAATTGGACGCTTCATGCGGTCAACTTTACCGCTACTAGCTCAAGCACCACTTTGCAATTCCTATCGACGATTCCGTTCGGTGACGGCGGCATTTACATCGATGGGGTCTCTGTTGTCGACCAGACAATGGGCACTGTGAACGGCAGTGTTGTCGGCACCGTCAGCAGCAGCGACGTCGACATCAGCGATACCAAGACTTTCGCAATCACTGGCGGAAATTCATCTAACGCTTTCGCGATTCACCCCACCACGGGATTGCTCACGGTCACAAATGGCTCACTGCTGAACTTTGAGGAGAGGCCGACGTATGTCTTGATGGTTTCCGTGACTGACGCCGGTGGGTTGACAGCGATAAATAATATGACGATCAACGTTACGAACCTCAATGAGGCTCCTATCGTTGCCTCGCAATCATTTTCAATCGCCGAAAACTCGCCCAATGGCACATTGGCCGGCACTGTCCTCGCATTCGACATGGACCAGGCAGATTCGAAGACGTTTACGATTACGGCAGGAAATCTGACGGGTGCTTTCGCGATTAACGCGAACACTGGCGCAATCAGAGTGGCCGATAGCGTGCTTCTGGACTACGAGTCTGTTTCCAGCTTTGCGCTCACGGTGCAAGTCACCGACAACGGCTCGCCGGCGCTCAGCAGCACGGCGACCGTGACGATCAACGTGACCGATCGGAGCGAAGGCCGAGTCTTCATTCCGACCACACTCACGGCGAACGCCGGTGGCACGCTTGTTGTGCCCGTGAATCTCAACGTCACCGAAGTCGATGGCGCTGCCGTGAGCAGCGCGGTCATTTCGCTCGCTTACGATTCCTCGAAGTTCACCTTCAACTCGATCAATCTGGCCGGTGGACCGCTCGCTGGCTTCAGCCTCGATACCAGCAGCAGCACTCCCGGCAACTTGGTCTTCACTGCGACCGGAACTGCGGGCGCGTTGATCACCAGTGGCACGACCGTGACGCTGGCGAACGTCACCTTCAACGTTGCTGCCGGGGCAGCCGCTGGAGCGAGCGAGCTCAATCTGCGAGCCGCGACCAACATCAGCGATGCCACGCCGAACTTGTTCTTGCTCGGTCCTGCAATCACCGATGGCAGTACCGATGCGAATGTCGATGGCAGTGTGGCGATTAGCGCCGGTCCGCTCGCGATCGCCAGCATCGTGCCGACGGCGACTGGTTTTGTGGTGACCTTCAATCGGCCGGTCAATCCCGCGAATCTGAATCTCTACCAGCAAACGGGTGCTGGCGGCATCTTGGGCGCGGCGGACGTGACCTTGGTGGGTACGACTACCGGCGCGGTTCGCGGCTCGGTGGTATTCAATAGCACCAACACGGCATTCACGTTCATCAAGACCGGCATGCTGACGACCGAAACGGGCGTTGCCCAAGCGGCCGGTCGTGTGCCGGGAATTCTGGCGCCAGATACTTACACGGTGACGCTGCGGAGCAACGCCGCCGACGGCTTTGTCGACCTGGCCGGAAATGCCCTGCGAGATTTCGCTGGCGCGACGGCGGGAGACTACACGACGACGTTCAACGTGGCGACGCCAGCGACGGGAACGGTCACGATTAGCGTTCCCGACTTCGCCCGCGGTTATGGCCAGGCAGTGCGAGTGCCGAACACGGCGGCCACTGGGCTGCCAGTGGTGATCAGCGACGGCACGAATGTGGCCAGCGTCAGCTTCCGTTTGAACTTCGATCCGACGTTGCTGTCGGTCACCAGCTTCGTGGTCAATCCGGCAATCGTGGGCGCTTCGGCGACCTTTACGGCGGTCAGCCCAGGCGTGGTGCAAGTTACGATGAGCAGTGCCTCGGCCTTCGCGGCCACTGCCGACGCGCTTTCGCTGGGTGAGTTTGTATCGGCCGTACCCGACACGGCAACTTACGCCGCGAAAGATTTGTTGACATTCACCAACGTGCAAATCGGCAGCGTGAGCTCTGGCCCGTTGCCGACATTGATCGACAACGGTTTGCACATTTCATCGTTCCTCGGCGACGTCAATGGCTCGCAGTCGTACAACGCAGCCGATACAGGCCTGATCCAGCGGGCGATCTTGGGAATCAATTCGGGCTTCGCGGCCTACCAATTGGCCGATCCGTATATCGTCGGCGACATCAACCACAGCTTGTCGTTCGCAGCTGCAGATACCGGCTTCGTGCAGCGGCAGATTTTGAACATTGTGGTGCCGAACATTCCGGCGCTGCCGGTGGGCGTGACGCCGCCGGTGGGAACTCCTGGTCCGGATCCGAAGTTGTTCATCCCGAATAACTTGTCGGGGTCGGTCGATGCGGATGGAAATTCCGCGAATGGAATTCAGGTTGATATTCCGGTGATGCTGGAAGTGACGGAACCGTCGGGCATCACGATGAATGGTTTTGATCTGACATTCAGCTACGACCCCACGAAGCTGACGATTCCCGGTTCGGCGGGAGCGCCGACGAGCTTGAGCTTCGGCAGCTTTCTGGCCGGTGCAGGCTTCAGCGGGGCGTACACGATTCCTTCGCCGGGCCTGGTTCAGGTAACGGCGTCGTCGGGAGGCGCCTCGCCGCAGTACGCGTTCGGCACGGTGGGCGCGCTGTTCACGATTCGAGCCACGGTGGTGGCGGGAGCGACGGGAACGACGAAGCTGAATCTGCGGAGTGGGGCGTCGGTCGTTGATACCGACTTCATCGATCTGACGTTGATTCCGGCGCCGACGAATGCGGATACCGACTCCGTCGATGGTGCGGTGGTGTTTGCGGCTCCGGTCAACAACCCGCCGGTGTTCGTGGGCTCGCCGTATACGTTCAGCCTCATCACTGGAACAGACGGAGACGATCGTATTATCGTTGGACAGCTACGCGATGGCCGCTTTCGAGTGCGTCTCGGACGCCAACACCTCGGGGACTTCGTAGCAGCTGGAGTCGCAATTGATTCCTTGAGAGGAGAGGACTTTGTCTACGCCTCTCCATTTGCATCGGCCGTCGTTGTAACAGGAGAATTGACGGAGAGTGACCACGTCTTCGGTGGAGAGAACACACAAATTGTGAACTCACAAACCCCTGAAGTGAGTCAACAAGGAGCGAGCAGCGGCACGCTAAATGATTCGGCACTTTTGCAACTCATTTCAAACTGGAGCAATGAGTTCAGTGACATTAATCCAAACGGACATTCCTCGCGTACTGGACTGTCACGCAGGCGATGAGTCTTTTTGAACTGCAAACAAATATCCCGCCCGGTCGACGAATAGCTTGCAATCAAATTGCCAAAGTAAGGTTGGTTTAGTTACATGCCTAAACTTTGGAGTATCGATCAGGGGCCGCGAGGTAAAGTCAGGCCCTAACAAGTCCGCCGCTATCCGCGATTACAAAGCCGCCAATCCGAAAGAGGTGTCTGAGGCGTTGAGCAAATCCGGATTCGACATCTTCGCTCAGTTTGTCAGCACGGTCCTATCTAATGCGAAGAAGAAGGGCGGCAAGGTTGGCAAGCGAGGCCGGAAACCGATGGCGGTTCCTGTGGATGGCCTGCAGCAATTGATCCAGGTGAAAAAGCTTGTGGATCAGATCGGCGGGTTGGAGAAGGCCAAGGCCGCGGTCGATGCACTTGCCCAGATCCTCGGGTAAGCAGTTCGCAGAAGATTTTTAGACAAATCTGCTGTGGTCGCGCATCATGTAGGGCGCATGAGTGCGACCCAAGCTTTTTCCGCGCGAGTTCGTGAGTGCACCGACCAGTTGGCGGTGACGGGCGTTGCTGCGCTGGGAATGCTGTATGACTTGACTGCGCAAAGACTTGTGCGGTTCGCGGTAACTGTATCCTATCACCAGCACGACGCCGAAGACGCGGTGCAAGCAGTTCTGGCCCGGCTGGCTACGAGCCCGCAGCAATTGAAGGACGTCGGCTGTCCCTGGGCTTATCTGCTGCGAATGGTTCGCAACGAAGTCATCGCCATCCACCGACGGCAAAAGCGCTGCACCGCAGCCGGCGATTTGTCGGATTTGATCACGCGCTGTCCCATTGATGAGGCTGAACGCGAAGAATCCCATCGCGCAGTCTGGGCTGCTCTTCGATCGCTGCCGGTTGATCAGGCCGAAGTGGTGGTTCTCAAAATCTGGGAGGAGATGACATTCGCCCAAATCGGCGAGATTCTCGAACTCTCGCTGAATACGGTTGCCAGCCGGTATCAGTATGGCATCGCCAAGTTGACCAGCCGACTGACCAAGCAACCCACGAGGGTGCGGCATGGATAACTTTGAATTCGAAGCGAACGAAATTGAGGAACTGCTGCGCTCCGCCGGCGAATATGTCCAGCCGTCTGACGATCTGCTGCCTGCGGTACTCGAGCAGGCCCGCTTGGCGCGCGCTGAATGGCGTGTGCAAAACTGGGTCTGGTTTGTGATGTTCAACATCGCGCTTTGCATCTTGCTTGTTGGTCACCTGCGTCTGGAGCCCTCGCGTGATTTTGAAATCATGGGCGCTCCCTCGTCGATCGCTCAGCAGGAGAATCCTGGCTGGCACGCGGTTGACCGCTTCACTGCACTTCGCCGTCGCCAGGCAGCTGTGCTGCCGTCGCCGAAGTAATCAGCAAAATTCTTAGACAAATTGGCGCCCGTCGCGCATCCGCTAATCAGTCCATGGCGGTTGAGTACCAGCGAGACGCGGCGTCCGATGAAGACGGCAACACTTCCAGACATCATTGCGTTGAACGATCGCCTCGCAGCGATGGCGGCTGCAGAGGTTCCGCTAAGTCGCGATTTAGTTCGTTCCAATGCGGAACTGCCGACAACGCTGCACGAGGTGAGCGCTGCCGTTTCGCGCCGCGTCGAAGCTGGGCAAACGCTAGAGCAATCGCTGGCTGCCGAAGAACGCCTCACGCCTGCCTACCATTTGTTGTTGCAGATCAGCGCGAACAGCAACGATCGTGGCGGCGCCCTCAGCAGGCCGCAGCGACTAGCCAACTCCAGTGAGAACTCTGCACAAATACTGTCGCGAGCGCTGACCTATCCTCTGATTGTTTGCAGCCTGGCTTATTGCGGATTGGCGCTCTTCTGCTTGTATCTTGTGCCTACGCTCGAGCAACTGTACGGGAATCTACGCATCCCCACGGGTTGGGCCCTGCGCCTGCTGACTGGCCTGCGAATAACGCTGCCATATTGGATCGCATTGCCGCCTGTGCTGCTGAGTTTGATCGTCTGGTTGCTCCGGCGCCAATCGAACTCAGGCGGCTGGCAGCAAGCAGGCGCATGGTTGCCGGGAATGCGACGCGTCATTCGCGAACAACAATGCAGCGCCTTCGCCGACTCGATCGCTAATTTGCTGGCAGCAGGAATGCCGTTTGAGAGTGCGCTGCGGCTCAACATCGAGACCAGCAACGATCCGATTTTTTCTCGCAGCCTCGGCGCGAGTGCGGCCTCGATGACGCGCAACGCACACACTGCCGTCGAAGACGCGTTCGTGCACTTGCCTCCATTCCTGCGCTGGGCCCTCTTTCGGAGTGAGCCCCTGCTGGATCGCGTAAGTGCGTTGCGTTTGGCAGCCGATCTGTATTACGAAGCGGCGCAAAGGCGAATCTCGCGAATGCGAATCACTGTTCCGATCGTGTTCAGCGCGTTGCTCGGCGGTGGTGTGACACTCCTCTATGCCCTGGCTTTATTTGTACCCCTGGCGCATTTGCTGCGCTCAATCGCAGCGAGCTAAAGGCTCCTCGGCACGAAAGACCAATGCCTCAATATCGATATCAGGCCCTGAACGCCAACCAACAGCCAGTGAGCGGTGAGATTACCGCGGACGGCTTTGCGGACGCACTGAGCCAGCTGGCAGCGCAGGGCCTGGCTGTTCAAGCGCTGGTCGATGTGGCGGTCTCGGAGCAAGTTGGATTGGCAGGATCCAATGTCGAGGACCAAGTCGCCTGGCAACAGCAACTCTTAAAGTTACTCGAGCGCGGCCGCGAACTTCTGCCGCCACTCAAAGCTTTTGTGGAAGAGTTGCCAGTTGGACAGCGTCGCCGGCAATTGGAATTGCTTACCAATACGCTCGAGCGCGGCAGCATTCCGGCCGATGCAATGGCCACCTTGCAAGCGCTTCCTGGCTATTGGATCCCGCTGCTGAGCGCCGCAACTGCCTCGCGCGATCCTGGTCGGATCCTGCGAGAGTTTCTCCGCGAGACCGAACAAGCCGAGCAACTGCGCAGGCAATGGCGGCAAACTCTGGCGTATCCATTGCTGCTGCTAGGCTTGGCAGTAGCGGTGCTGATCGGACTTAGCATCATCGTCATCCCCATTTTTCGCAATATCTTCGATGGGTTCGGCATTCGCGTTCCGCTACCCACGCGTTTGGTACTGGTGATCTCGGAGTGGATCACCAGCGGCCGGGTTTTGGTGGTGCTCGTCGTTGGCGCAGTGTTCGGTTTCGGTTTTTATCGCGGCTGCCGTTGGCTGTCGCCGACGTTGCGCGAATCGTGGGCCGATCGCTTCGCGCTGTGGATCGGTCACTCGACGGCGATAGCTCGCTTCGCGCAATTCACTGCCGACTTGCTCGAAGCAGAGGTCAGCCCTGAACATGCGTTGCGTCTTGCAGGCCTGGCAACCGGCAGCGGCCCGATTCAGCGCGCGGCCGTACGAGTTGCCGCGGGATTGACCAGCTCAACAGAAGAAGCCTGTGAAAAGAATCGACGTGTGCTGACGCGCACCGTGCATTACGCCCTGGTCACTCCCACCTCGAACGCCGGCCGCATGCGATTGCTGCGTGAAATTGGCGCGAGCTATGCCGAGCGAATGAGTTGGCGATTGTCATGGGCTCGAGGTTTTGTCGAGCCGCTAGCGATCTGCCTCGTCGGCTTGATTGTTGGCGGCGTCGCGTTCGCTTTGTTTCTCCCGCTATTCAGTCTGTTACACGCACTTGCTTGATCATGGATACCTGGTTCCCCACTTTTTTTCGACTGGCGACGAGTGCGTCGTCGTTCACGCTCTTCTGGCCGTGGACGACTACGTTCGCGCAGCAGCGAGCATTACTGCGGCTCATTGCGGTTGCTCAAGAGGAGAACTTGCCGCTCGCGCCGTTGCTCGAGCAGTGGGCCGATGACGAATCAGGGCTGCAACAATTTCGCGTGCGGCGTTTGGCCAGGCTAATCGCTGGTGGGCGTTCTGTGGCGGATGCGGCCGAAGCTGTGCCGGGTGTGCTCCGAGATGAAGACATTCTGACGCTCCGATTCGACGCTCAATCAGGCACGCGCACGGCAGCCGTTCGCGCCAGCCTCGTTCATCCCGCTGCCGTCGGGTTCCAGGCTTGGCAATATTTCCGCAGCATGTTCATTTATTTCGGCACTGTGCTGCCCATTAGCCTGGCGTTGATTCTGTTTGGCCAGTTACGGATCCTGCCGCGCCTGGATCGCATTTTCAGCGATTTTGGCAGACGCAGGCCAGCCATATTTGCCTGGTCTGTGAATTCGCTCGAGCCGTACTCGAACCTGCTGCTGATTTCGGCGCTACTCTTGTTGATTGTGATCATTTGGCTGTTTTCGACTCGCATGGGACGTCTGCTCCGCTGGTCGCTCGCCGGCAGCCTCTTTCGCTTCTTGCGCGAATGGCGTGCTGCCGATGTGCTGCAGAAATTGCAAGTTGCCGCCTCAGCCGGTCGGCCAATCCCAGGGGCACTATCGACACTCGCCCAGTTTCACCCAGATCCAAAGTTGCGCCATGAGTTGCTCGTGGTCCGCAACGACGTCGAGCAGGGATTGCCGGTTTGGCAAAGCATGTCGCAGGTTGGCTTGCTTTCGCCCGCCGAGGCAAACTTGATCGTTGTGGCCGAGCAACAAGGATCGCCGACTTGGGCGCTCGAACAACTCGTCGAAGTCAAACAGCGCCGCGTCGCCGCGCGCCTGGAAAAGGTAGGGGAGTTCTTACTGCCCGCATTCGTGCTGCTGATGGCTGGCCTGGTCATCTTTCAAGCCAGCCTGCTATTCGTGCCCCTGGTCACTCTTCTGGAAGGGTTGCTGTGAGTCGTTTGTTCCGATTCAAAAATCGACGCCAGGGAACCAGTTCGCTGGAAGTAGTGGTGGCCTTCACGCTGCTCAGTGCAGCGCTGGTCGCGGCCGCTCCTTTGATTGTCGCGCACAACCGGCTGATGGTTGCTCAGCGGCACCACCGGATAGCAATGGCGGAAATTTCCAACCAGATGGAAAGCTTGAGTCTGTTGGCAACGGGGGAATTGCCCACGGCCGTCGAACGATTAACGCCGTCGGAATTTGCCGTGCAGCGATTGCCGGGGGTTGTTATCCGCGGCGAACTGAGCACGTCGTCGTTCGGTCAGCATGTCGCGCTCGAACTGTCGTGGGACGAAGTTAACCGGCAAGCAGCGCCAGTGCGTTTGACGACTTGGCTCTTCCCTGAGGAGTCATCGCCATGAAACATCGACGCGGTATTAGTTTGGTGGAACTAATCGTGGTTATGTCGGGATGCGCTGTGCTGCTCAGCTTGAGCGCTGCCTTGTTGCAGCGCGTGATGCAGGCACAAATTCGCTCACGATCCGATGCTGATTTGCAGCGTACGCTGCTCCGTCTCGATCAAATGGTTCGCAGCGATGTGCATGCTGCTGCAGATGCCGAAGTCGATCCCGCGAAACTCCCGACCGGCGTCGTGCTGCGGCTCGCGTTGCCAGATTCAGTAATCGAGTATCGCCAGCAGAAAACCGAATTGCAGCGAGTGCAACTCAGCGGCAACGACATCAAGTCGCGCGAGACATTTTCATTACCACGCGAAATTGCTCTGGAAATCAAGCGTCCTCGTCCACGACTGATTGTCCTTTCGATCCGAACCGATGATGAGCCCCTCCTCGACGTGCCGCCGGTCTACGCACATATCGAAGCCGCTCTGCCAGGCAATCGGCTGCGTGCAGCCCAGCATGCGGAGACGAATGATGAGTAAAACGTCGCACCACAATCGTCGCGGAGCAATTCTCATCGTGGCTCTGCTGTGCCTGCTGGTGATCATGTCGCTGCTGGGCACGATGCTGTTGGCAGCGCTGCAGAGCACTCGGCAACTGCATGCCGAACGTGACTTGCGGCAGTGTGAATTGCTGCTCCAAGCCGGGATCGATCGAGCCTTGACTCAGATTGCCAAACAGCCCGATTACCGCGGCGAAACGCACGAGTTTTCTGCAGCCGACATTATCGATCAGGGGCCAGGACGCCTCGTCATCGAAGTCACGCCGGCCACCGCCGATTCGCGCGTGCAAATCCACATCGACGCTGAGTATCCGGCTGACAGCGAATTTTCTGTCCGCCGTTCGCGCACTCTTTCCATCCCAACTAATACCAATTAATTCATTCGATCGCCGAGGAGAAGACCATGGTCACCCGTTCCAACCGCCGAGCATTCACGCTGATCGAGCTACTCGTGGTAATCGCCATCATTGGTGTGCTGATCGCTCTGCTGCTGCCCGCAGTGCAGGCTGCGAGAGAAGCGGCGAGGCGCACTTCGTGCCTCAATAACGTCACGCAACTGGGACTCGCCGTGCACAACTTCGAATTCCATTTTGAAAAGCTTCCGCCGGGCACTGTCAACGACGAGGGGCCGGTGCGGAATGAAGCCAAGGGAACTCATGTGAGCTGGATTGTGAAGATCCTCCCTTACCTGGAACAAAGAGCGCTGGCCAAACGCTTCCATGAAGCCGACGGCGCTTATGCCGATGTGAACGCACCCGTACGAGGAGCACAGATCCGCGTCTTGCAATGCGCCTCGGACGGCGTGCCGATGACGAACCAGGCCGGAACGATTGCCCGCAGCAACTATGCCGGCTGTCATCACGATGCCGAAGCTCCGATCGACAAAGACAATCGCGGCTTGCTCTTTCTCAACAGCCAGGTACGGCACTCGCAGATTTTCGACGGCAGCTCGTCGACCTTGTTGATTGGTGAGATGCTCGATTCGCCGGACGGCTTGGGATGGGTCTCGGGAACTCGCGCCACGCTGCGGAACACGGGCACACTGGAAACCGGAGAGGCATACTTGGCCGCGGGAAACTCACTTGGCGGCGACAAGCAAAAACTCGGGCCACTCTATGTGGGCGGCTTTGGGAGCTATCACCCTGGCGGCGTGAACATCGGACTGGCCGATGGCTGCACGCGATTTCTGTCGCTGCAAATCGACCCGCAAACGTTACGCCAACTTGGAAATCGTGCGGACGGAGAGATTATGAAGCTCTATTGATCAAATGGAGTCTCTATTAGCCCAGCCAAAGTAAGCGAATGTGAAAAGCCACAACAGTAATCAACTTCATTTGTGACAAGGACTGTCACTGCAAGGTACTTTCAACCGCCATTGCAAATCAATCTCGCAAATTCTGGCGGGTTACCGCCAGAAATTAATTGCAATGCCATTCTTCAACGGTAGACTCACCACCGTTTTGCATTGACTGTCATTAGATGCGCTACCGGTTAATCCTCGCGTAGTTCCGCAAGGCCGCGGAGGGGCTTCTCTCTTCGATTTTGTGAACTGCCGCGAGCATAACTTTGCCTCGGTAGGTGAACTGAAATTCGCTCGTCCATTCACCTCTTAGTCCCTCCCCTATGACGGTTTATGCGAGTGCTTTCGCCTGTAAATGTCGCTAGTTAGCGACATCTCTTCGGAACAGCACCTTCGTGTCCAAATACTGTGTTCTCCAACGAGCTTGTTAGCAAGGAATCTGCTGATGTCGTCTGCCACTCAGCGTCGTAGGAAGTTTGGCCGCAATCAAGCCGCTCGAAATCGGCTGTTTGGTGGGTTTGAGCAATTGGAGCGACGGGATTTACTCTCGGGATTGACGGCAACAATCGAGAACCGAAACGCGCTCTACCATAGGGAACCCGCTAGGGTCACGATAACCATCGATGAACCGTTTCCGGAAAATGATCCGCCGATGCCTTGGGATGGTTATAGCCTTGGATACGTCAAAACGGGAGGGACGGCAATTGAATGGGCGTATAATACTGACTTGCAAGTCGAATATGCGCCCTGGTTGTACCCGTACCCATACAGCCAAACAAGCGTCGTTATGCTGATCTTTGCCGCAGGCGGAGAATTGTACGAGCCTAATGACCCAATTGAGACTTTTACATTTTACGCGGAAGTCTACCAAATGGGCGGGAGCTCCGCCCATCTCACTTCGAACGAAGTTACGGTCTACATCGTCCGAGACGACAACGTAGCTGCGGCATTGCCAGATTCTTCCATCGCCGATCCACCTTGCAATTGCGGTCAGTCGGAAAACCGAACCGACGATGAATACAACCCTCAGAACGGCAACCACATTGTCATGCCACCGGCACTGGGGAGTGGTGATCAGATCTACTTCCCACGTTATTCGACTGGCGAGTTTCGCCCAGCGGTGGCAGCAGCCAACACACAATTCGCCACGCGCAGCACTGTGCCTGATTCGCTCGAAGTGAATGGCATCTTTTACGATACGGCTGGCATCGATACCGAGCAGACCTTCCGCATCTCGGAAATGCTCAATACCACAGGGCTTGCTGCAGGTCGCTATCCGTACACGCTTGAAGTCACCGAGCATTATGCCAGCGATCCCGACTTGGTCTACCCGATCGATGGCCATGTACTCGTGAGCGGGCCGTCGAATGCGTTGATGAGTCCAGGTTGGTCCATTCCCGGCATCGACCGGCTCAGCGTTACCGAGGATGGCGCGCTGTGGCAATCCAATGGCGATAAGCTGCTATGGTTCAATAATGTAGACAGCGGTTACCAGCGGCCTGACGGCGATCAAGATTACTCAACGCTGGTCGACAATCTGAATGGGACGTACACGCTGACCAATCGCTGGGGCGACACGGCTGTTTTCAATTCACTCGGTTTCGTTACACAGAAGACGGACCGGAACGGCCGCACAACGACTTTCACCTATACCGACGCCGATAGCGATTCCGATGATGATGACATCAGCGAAATCGAACTCTTCGATGGACGCACGCTGACCTACGACTACAACGCAGGGCGAATCAGTGGCATCACGGACTTTGATGGGCGCGAGGTTCTGATCGATTACGACACGAACGATCAACTGAAAACAATCTCCTATCCTGACCCCGATGACGCCGGACCGCTCGACGCACTGGTTTCGACTTACACCTACGCCAGTGGCAGCAGCTACCTAGAAACCGCAGACGACAATGGCAATGAGTCGACCTATACCTACGATTTCGCTGGGGCACTAATTGGCCGCGAAAATGCGGATGGCACGACCGAAAACTTTCAACCGGTTCTGACGATGGCTTTGGTTGATCCGGGCTCTGGGCTCGGCACTAGCATGAATCCTGCGCCAATCACCTTGCTCGAAGATATCGTTGCCACTCACCAAGATGAAAACGGCGAAGACACGATCTACGTCCTCGGTCCGCTTGGGCTGCCGATCAAGAAGATCGATGCTTTGGGCAATGTGACAACGTATGAACGCGATTCCGATGGCAGGATTACGAAGCAGATTGATCCCGACCCCGATGGCGCCGGTGGCGAGTCAGCCCCGCAGACACTGTACGAATACGATGAAGCCGGCAATCTCATTGAAATGACACTGCCAAATTACGGCGTGCAAAGTTGGGTGTACGATTCAACGTGGAATGTTCCGACGCAGTACACCAACGAGCTGGGGCTGGTCACGATTTACGATATCGACCCGCTGACGGGCTGGGTTGAGTCGGAACGCCAAGTTGTCGGCGACATCGATGACCTCATCAATCTCGAGAACGACGACGTCGTCACCGAGTACACCTACACCGCTGCGCCCAGCGGGCCAACCGATCCGCCTGCCGGCCTGGTTGAGACAATCACCGATCCGCTTGGTCGCGTCAAGGTCTACACTTACAACGCCCGGGGCGTTGTGACTTCCGTGACTTACGCGGATGGCACTCCCGACGAGGCCACGACCTATACCTACTACAACGCCGATGGCACGATCGATTATGAGCTTGACGAACTCTCGCGGCGAACTGACTACGACTACGATGTGCTTGGCCATCTGGTTCTCAAGACCCTGCCCGATCCTGACGGCGGCGGTCCGCTCGCCCGGCCAGAATTTGAGTACGAATACGACTCCTGGAACCGTCTGGTCAAAGAGACCGATCCGCTCGAGCGGGAAACGATCTACACCTACGACAAGCGCGGTCGGCAGACGAAGGTCGAACTTCCCGACCACGATGGCGATAAAAGCCTGACGACTACGACCACCACCTACAACGACGCAGGTCAGGTGGTAGCGACGAAGGATCCGCTTGGCCGCGAGACCAGCTATGAATACGACAAGCTGGGGCGGCAGACCAAGGTGACTTTGCCCGAAGTCGCCGATCCGACATCGGCTGTTAATGAAGTGCAGGTCGTCGATTTCGATAGCGGCACCGAGGGGACATTTAAACTCAACGGCAACAGCACGTACGCGGTCGTTGACCTTGCCGATCTGAGCAACTTGCAGAGTTTGCTCGATGGCATTTGGGGGGCGGGGAATACGCGCGTCGAAGCGACTTCGACCGAGGCGACGATCACCTTCCGCGGCGATCTAGCCGGCACCAACGTCGCGCAGATGACCGTTTCGAACATCACCGGCACGAAGGGATCGACTCCGTCGGTTTCAACCGATACGGGTGGCGAAGCTGCCGACGTGGTCAATCCGACGACCGAGACCGAATATGATCCGCTGGGGCGGGTGAGTTTGACGCGGGATGCGCTCGGCCAGGAGACGAAGTACGAATACACATACTCCGGCACGCGTCTGCAGATCACGCTTCCTGATCCGGACGGTGCCGGTCCCCTCTCTTCGCCGATCCTGTATCAGGTGTTCGATGTGGCGGGCAATCTCGTCAGCGAGACCGATGCGAACGGCGGCGTGACGACGCGCGAGTACGACATCCTCGGCCGGCTCGTCAAAGTGACGCAGCCCGATCCGGATGATTGGAACTCGCTGACTTCGCCCGTAACCGAATATCAGTACGACTTGGCCGGAAACCTGCGGTTTGTCACCGATCCTCTTGGCCGTGTCACTGAGTATCAATACGACAACCGCAATCGGCAGGTGAAGGTGATCACTGCTGACCCCGATGGCGCTGGCCCGCTCCCAGCGCTCGTGAGCGAATCGGTCTACGACGACGCTGGGCAGCTCAGTCAGACGACAGAGCCGGGCAATCGTGTGACCGATTATTACTACGACGGCTTGGGACGGCTGACGCTGACAAAATTGCCTGATCCCGACGGTGCGGGCGGTTCGCCCCGGCCGGAGTTGGAATCGAGCTACGATGCAGCCGGGCGAAAGGTGACCGACACCGACGCACTCGACAACGTCACGACCTACACTTACGACGACCTTGATAACTTGATCGAGACCAAACTCCCTGACCCGGATGGTGTGGGTGGTGCCGCCGCTTCGGTCAGCCAGTGGGAATATGATGCCGCTGGCCAGCTGCTGAGCTCCACCGATGCCATGGGGAACGTCACGACTTACGAGTACGACAATCTGGGTCGCACGATCCAAGTTACCGCGCCCGATCCGGACGGAGTTGGTGGTCAGGCTGCTCCCGTGACGAAGTATCAATACTCGCTCACTGGTAACCTGCTACAGGTTCTCGACCCGCTCAAGCACGAAACGAACTACGAATACGACTATCTCAACCGTCGAACGAAGAGCATCGATGCACTAGGTGGTGAGACCGCATTCAAATACGACGCAGCAGGTAATTTAAAATCGCTCACTGATCCGGTTGATAATGAGACGGAATGGACCTACGACAGACTCAATCGCGTGATCCAGGAGAAGAACGAACTCGGCAACAGCCGGTATTTTGTTTATGACGCAGCGGGGAACTTGCGGCAGAAGACTGACCGGAATGAACGGGTGACGATTTACGAATACGATGAACTGAACCGTCAGACCGCCGAGGAGTGGTGGACCGGCACACGTCCCAGCGTTTCGGTGAGCCCGTATGTGAATGGGTATCACGGTAACGAGCGGCAGACGGTTGGGTTTTCAGAATGGAGTGCGCCGATGACGTCGGGGACGTTCGCGCTGACGTTCGATGGGCAGACGACGGCGCCGATTGCCTGGGATGCAGCCCCTACGACAGTGATGGCGGCACTGGAGGCCCTGAGCAACGTCGGCGTGGGTGATGTCGTGGTCACGAAGATTTACAATTCCGGGAACATGCAATGGTGGCAGCTGGACTTTCGGGGTAGCTTGGCCGGCCTCGACCTGCCGCAGGTGACAGTCGACCCCTCGCTGGTAGATAATGGCAGCGGGCCGCCGACATACGAGCAGGAATACACGGACTACGACGGCTATCATGTCAACGAGGAACAAGTGGTCAGTCTGGCCGACACCACTGGTGGCACCTTCCAATTGAGCTTCGGCGGAGCGTGGACGGCTCCCATCGATTGGGATGCCACGACGGGCGACATTGATTCGGCGCTCGAAGCGCTCTCGGGAGTCGGTACTGTATCGGTCACGGGCTCGGCCGGCGGGCCGTGGACGATCGAGTTCACCGGTGCTTATCTCGGTCAAGATATCGCGACGCTCTTCTCGCGCTCGAATGATCTGACGAACGCGGATTTAGTACGGACGATTGAGTACTCGTTCAACGACGATGGTGACCTGGAGTCCGTAAATGATCCTGATGCCACGTACGAATATACGTACGACAGCCTGGGCCGCGTGGCGAACTACGTGCAAAACATCACCGGGCTGACGCCGGAGATCGAGTTCGTCAGCCAGTACAACGCGGCCAGTCGGCGCGAAGTATTGCAGGCGATTCTCGATGGCAATGAGGACTTCCAGAACACGTATGCTTACGACGGCCTGCAACGGCTCTCGACACTGATCCAGCAAAGCGGCGCCGACAACGTGGTTGCCGCCAAGCGGATCGAGTTCAACTACAACGGGCTGGGGCAGTACACGCGTCTCGACCGCTACGCTTCGACCGATCAGTCGGAGTTCGTCGCCAGCTCGCATTACAGTTACGACAACCTGAATCGGCTGCTGAAGTTGGTGCATTCAGAAACTTCGGTTACACCTTCAGGCTGGGGAACCGATCCGCTGGCCGGTTATCAATTCTCCTACGACCCCAGCAGTCGATTCACTTCGATCAATTCGTACGTCGATGGCGTAACAGACTACACCCACGATGATACGAATCAACTCGTCGGCGCCGATCACAATACGGCGACAGACGAATCGTATGAATACGACGAAAACGGCAACCGGATCATGTCAGGGTATGACGTCGATCCGAATAATCAGCTCGCGTCCGACGGAATCTACAACTACACGTACGACGACGAAGGGAATCGACTGACACGGACGAAAGTCAGCAGCGGCCATGTCACCGAGTACGAATGGGACTTCCGCAATCGGCTGACAAAGGTGACTGAGAAGGACAACTCGAATAACATTCTGCAGGTCACTACCAATGGCTACGACGCCTTCAACCAATGGATCCGCCGCAGCTTCGATGCAGATGGAGCGGGGGGCGCGGCCGCGGTCGAGAATTTTTTCGTTTATGAAAACGGCCAGATCGTCCTGCAGTTCGATGGCGACTCAGCATCCGATCTGTCGCACCGTTATCTCTGGGGCGACCAAGTCGACCAGCTCTTCGCAGATGAAAAGGTTACGACTCTTGGCAGCGCAGGAACGGTGATTTGGCCGCTTGGCGATCAAGTAGGTACATTGCGCGATCTCGTCAGCTACGATAGCGGAACTGACGACGCGACTGTTAGCAACCACCGCGAAATTGATTCCTTCGGAAACCTGACTGACGAGACCGACCCTGGAGTCGACCTGCTCTTCGGCTTTACGAGTAGGCCGTTTGATGAGACGACTAGTTTGCAGAACAATCTCAACCGGTGGTATGATCCGACGGCGGGGCAGTGGGTGAGTGAGGATCCAATTGGTTTCAGTGGAGATAGTACAAATATCGTTCGTTATGTAGCTAATTCCCCAACATCATTCGCTGACCCAAATGGACTTGCTCCGATGAGCGGCGGAGTAGGCGGCCCCTTTTTTCCTGGGATGCCTGGATCACCATGGACACCTCCGCCCGCCTCGCCATCTCAAATCTGGAATTCAAAGGTCGCCGCATTTATGGCGTGGCATACTGCCGAAAAAGCGAGAATGACATGGCTGGCAAGTGTACCCATCCCTCCTTCAAAGCTCAATTTTGTAGCTCGATATTACCCGCTCCTCACCGCCGGACCCTGTGCAGGGTTCCCTGTGGCAGGGTTTCGAAAAGTGTTCGAACCAGTTCTGCCTGTAGGTTGGGAATGGGACAATGCCGCCACGATGAGCGTTTATCATCCTCACGCCCGTTGGGGAATTCGAAAGGCGGGGAGCGGCGGGTCGGGCGCACAGGCTACATACGATGAGAATGGCGACCTTATTACAGGCGGCTTAAGCGCTGGAACGTCAGACAAAGTGAGCCCAACCGTGAGCTCTTTTGGTCACCTTATTTCCGACGTGATTACATTCAGCAATGCAGCCGAGCTGGATAGTCATTTTGGTGGCAAAGAATATCGGGATTTATACTATGAGGTGCGACCACCGAATACTGGAGACGCGCCTCCGAATTACCTCGATTAGCCTTTCAAATGAAATACAACCCATACGAATCGCCGCAGTTCGAAGATATTAAATCGAATGATCGCACAAAGTATCGCAGGCTGGCTCAAGACTGCGTGCTTGCAGCGAGCGGAATCGTTCTGACCGCAATAATGTTTGTATTTAGTTTTGCGTCTACATTGAATGACTTTCCCTGGGAATTGTCGCTACACAACCTGATCTTCAGCTTGATAAGCGGTTTGCTGTGTGGTGTTCCGGGTGCGGCGATTGGGGTGATATGCCATAAATCGATTTCTGCCCGGAACTTTGCAATAGGATTAGCATGTGTGGTAAGCTGGTCCTTTATGGCAGCAGTTGGGTTTTACTTTTTCATTTGCGTTTGTATGCGAAATTAGGCGATGAATCGCTCCGCCTCGATTCTTTAGAGTGGGGCGACCTGGCAGAGTTCGACGAAGACCGATCATCGAATGACGCAGGCGTTTTTCGGCGTTGGTGGCGGCGCGCTCGACAAAGGCGGGCTTTGTATCAATTGGAAAGAGAAGCACGCATACTTCATAGAAATCGATGATCCCGTGCCTGCTTCGTAGACATGCGGTTTCATCCGCTGCGCGAGCATTTGGGGTCTCACGCCAAAATAACGCTTCTGACCCAACCAGGAACACCGTGGCAGCTGCCGTCTCGCGTCAAACAGCCCGCGACGGGTATTTCCACCTGCTCGCGCGGCCACAGATCCGCGGCACGAGCGCCACCCGGCTCGGTCGAACTACACCACCCATGGCTGGCCGGCGCGACGGGCGGCGGTAGCTGGTGTCATCGTGACCACCGCTAGTCTGTTCGATAGCCTGACGAACGGCGGCGACTAGTTGGGGTTTGGGGTCGATACGCGGAGAGATAATCTCCTTCGCCCAGGTCGACCAACTGCCAGCCTGCTTGGCGACGTCGCGCAGCACTTGCTATAGTTCGTGCTTTGGCATATCACGTGGCAGGGAGTCGTCTGGCGCATCGATACTTGGCGCAGCAACCTCCCAGAAATGCTGGCGAGCGTTTGAGCAGCTTCCAGACGTTCCATCAGCGACCGACTCAGTCCCTAAATTCAAACCAGCCGGTTTCCAGGAAACACAGCCTAGCCGCCGGGGAGTCTAGCGTGGGCCATTCTATTCCTGAGTTCATCCTGCTTCTGGAGCAATACTGATGGCTGAAGCGGAGCTTGTCTGACCTGAGTTTCTTTGACTTGGGGCTGAACATCTGTGGACAACAATGGCTCGACCGACACGACCTCAAAGTTGGTAAGAGTTGAGGTGTTTACAGCGATATGACACGCTCTGCTCTGAAGGGCGAAATCAGCTGCATCTCGTTGCGCAGAATCTTCGTCGCGTGACTCAATCTCAAACGTAATGGTTACTTTGGCGTTCATGGATTTCCTCGTGAATTGAAGGTAAGCGGAGCGTGCAGGAAAAGCTATCGGTCGAAGATCACAATCGCCGTGGCGACGTTCGTCCCTTCGGACTTGAAAGATCCTGGCGGCAGTTCGATCCAGCGCGTGGCGATCGGCTGCAACTGTTCTCGCTGCTTGGGTCCGTTGGCGCAGATTGAGACTAGGCGGCCACCGGGCTTGAGCCATTCGAGTGCGTGCCGAATGTGTTTGATGTCTGTTCCCATCTTGAACGGCGGGTTCATCACCACGCGATCGACCTGGCCGACGGGCAGCGCCAGGAAGTCGCAACACTCGACCGCAAAGCCCTGGTCAATCAGGTAATTTGCCATCGGCAAATCAATCTCGACGCACTCAACAGCCCCACCGGCCTCTCTGGCGGCTATTGCCAGCGCGCCCATCCCGGCCGATGGTTCGAGGACAGACAGCCCGCTGTGGATGTTCGCAATCTCAATCACCTGCTCGGCCAGCATCGGCGGCGTGGGGAACAAGTTGAACGAGCTAAACACCTGCGGTCTGGCGGCATCACCTTTGAGTCGGTCGAATCGCTGGCGCTCGGCGCCCATCTCCTCGCCCGTCTGCCTGTTGTCCTCGCGCAAGCCGCGCAGTCGATCGCGGCCCCGCAGTTGGGAATCTCTGCCTGCGTACATGATCTAGGCTCCTGCTCGTGCTGGCTCTTGGTAATTGATGGCGAATGTGATGGCTTGGCTCTGGCGAGGTTTGCCGCTCTTGTAGCGCGGTGTGTCCTCGTCATAGAGATACACCGTCACGTCGAACGATTCGCCCTCGGCCACACCGCCACGCTCACGGATCCACTTGCGCAGGATCATCTGTTCGCGATCTTGCGGCTGCACGTTAATCCACGGGTGCCATTCGAACAGGTGGAAGTGCGGCACGTCTTTCTCGTGCAGGCACTTCGCGTAGAAAGTTTGGGACATGATCTAAACTCCGGTCGGTTGTGAAGGTGACCAATAGCCCCGAAGGGCTTTCGCCGATTAACGGCTCGTCAGTTGGCCTTGGCTATCTGGCGGCAGCGACCGCAGCGCCGTCGTAAGTATGCCGGTTGCCGTTGGTGTTCCACCATCGGCCTTGATCTCGTTGAACTTGGCCAGCGCCGCGCGGCCAGCGTCCGTCATGCCGAATTGGGTCATTGAGTCGAAATAGACCCAGCCGAGGTATCGAGCGTCATTGAACAGCGCGATCTCTGGCGTCCCTTCTTTGGGCAACCAGCCGAGGCGACAAATGCGGTCGATCTCCTCGATCTGCGGCAGCAGCTTATTGAACGTCGGCTGCTCCTCGCGGATCTCGTCGACCAAGTCCCACGGCAAGGGCTTTTGCGGCTTGTCGGTGATGACCAGCACGCAATCGGCGCGATAGAGTTGGTTGTGCATGGCGTCGGACCTGCGAACCTTGAACACTGTCACGCGCCCAGCCACTTCGTAGCCCATGGCGTTGCGGCGGCGCTCTTTCAGCTGCTCCGACACGTCAATCGTTCGGCAACGTGCGTAGGTGCCTTTCGATCGCTCAGAGTACTCAGCCTGCGTCATGCGGCGCACAGCCGATGGCTTGAACTCTTCACCGCGCGGCCTCGCATCAAATCGGGCCTTCTCGTTAGCGTTCCAGATCGCTTGCAGGCGCTCGGCGTCCTCTTCGGTCGGATTGATCAGCGGTGGCGCGGTTGGCCTAGCAGCTTTCTCCTTGGCCTTGCGCTCCTTCGTGGCGGCATGAAACGCGGCGAGCTCCTCCTCGGTCGGTGCACGATAGACATCGGCACCAAGCCGTTCGATGTTGAATACCTTGCGGCCGATCTGCACGCTGACCACGCGCCCCGTCACGTTGGACTTGTTCACGCGGTCGATTTGAGCACGACCAATGAATCCGCCGGCGATCATCTCGACTTCGGCAGCCATCCCGCCCTCGTTCTCGAGCATCGCCCGTTCGTACGCAATGCGCAGTTCATAGTGGGCCTTCCAGCGGTCGCTCATGTTGCCGTAACGTCGTTGCTCGGTCTCCAGGCGGATCAACCGACCGCGACGAACCTCCGGCGACGAACGATAGAGCGCGTGAGCAATCACGCCCGCCGTGCGCTGCTGCCAATACTCGGCCTTGCTCCATTGGTTGAGCGCCCGCCCACGATGCCGGTCATGCCGCGCGGCCTGGCGTTCGGCGCGCTGGCGGATCTGGTGACCAAAGGCCGACGGGCCAGCCTCGAAGGTGTCAGCGTGGCCGTGCGCCTCGTCGCGCCGCTTGCCCAGGTAGCCGTTGAACCGCTCGGCCCGATCGGCGCTGCGCTCCTCGGCCGAATAGTCCTCGTCCTCGATCGTCTCGGCCAACTCCAAGGCCCAGTCCTCGGCGCTTGGTGTCCATCTGGCGGCAACGAAGCACTCTTGCTTGCCCGCCCACTTGTAGCCGTCGCGTTTGAATTCGGCGTACTCGGCCTCGGTCAGGATGCTGTCCACCCGCGTTCCTTCGGGGTAGATGCGGAGTTTGTTGTCCTCCGGGGAATAGGTCGCTCGCATGGTTATCTCCATGTGGTGAAGTTGAGCTGGCGGCAAGGTCCGCGCAGCGATTGCTCAGCGTCGAGCAGAGAAGGATTCCGGCAGTGAGTCCCGCCAGGGCGCCGACTTGCGAGTCACGCAAACCAGGGCCGCGGCGGGCATCTGGCGGCCGAGCGATTGGCCCGGCCAGCGATGCCCCGAAGCGGATCAGCTCAGCATGCAGCCGCTCTCGACAGCCATCAGGGCTTGGCGGAGGTTCAGCTTGCAGGTCTTGATCAGGTCGATGTACCGATCAATCGGCTGACCATCGCAGCCCTCGGCTTGAGCGATCTTGCGGACGTGACAGGCATAGTCGAGCACGAGTTGCTCGCCGCGGCTTTCGAACTCGAGCACCGTAGCGCGGCTCAGGAATGGACAGGCATCGAACTTGTCGGCGAAGAGCGAAGTCTGGCCGGCAATTGTGGTGGTGAAGATCCACGTGCTGTTGCGCTGGACACATGGTTCTTCGAGAACCGTCTGCAAGCGGCTGACGACGCGATCACTCAGGCGGTGCGATTCGTTGCAGATGAACACATGGCATCCCTTCTCGCCGATCGGCTTCGAGCTGCACATCCGTTCGAACTGGCGGACCGCGTCGAGGGTGAACTCTTGCGCGTCGAGCTCCTGGATGGCCCAACTGTCCGCAATGTCGTTGGCGATGATTCTGGCGGCAGAAGTCTTGCCGCTGCCGCTGTTGCCTACGAGCCAGAACACGCGGCCACGCAGTCCGCCGCGGTCACGCATGAACTTGATCCGGTTCACGATCTTCGATTGACCGACGAGGTCGTCGAAGGTCTGGGGGCGGTACTTCTCGGCGAGATGGGACATGCGAGTGACTCCTTGCGGGATAGGAAACGGATAGGCCAGCGGCAGGGACGCGACACCCTGCAAGCGCTTTCGCCGGCGATCTGGCGGGTCAATCAACGCTGGTCTCGACGCTGCCCCAGCCGAGAGGGGCAGCGATTAGTGGGTGAAGCCATTCCGCCGTGGCAGCCTCAAACGCTGCTTGGCAGGCCGTGGCGACTCTGGCGGCATCGTCACCAGTGAAGTCGATCTCAGCGTCGAGCATGGCCCGCACGTGGCCGTAAACAGCATTGGCGAGGTCTTGCAGGCGTTCATTGCGAAGGGACATGGCGAATCTCCTAGAGGATGAGGCAGGGAAAAATTCCAGCGGCCGATTGCGAAGTCGGCTTACGCGGCGCTGGCGGTCTGGCTGATCAGCCCTTCACGATCTCCACATCGAACAGCCAACCGTTCACGGTGAGCTTCTCGAATGGGGATTGGGTCTCCTGCAGGATGAACACGTCGGCCAAGTCGGCGGCGTCGGCGACGTCGCCTTCGAGGATGAACTGGCCATCGAACGATTCAGCGATGACATGCATGGTGAATGCTCCTACCAGGTGGGGATGAGCTGGGGCTGGCTGACATACGTGAAGAGCTCGCCCTTGCGGCGGCGAACCTGCAGCTTGTGGCGCAGACGGCTGAGCACGATGGCGATCTGGCGGCGGGAGAGAATCCCGAAGAACATCTCGAGGAACTCAAAGGCATCGATCAGGCGGCGTGTGGACTCGGACATAGGTAGTGATCCTCAGAACTGGAACAGGGAAGCCCCGCGTCGCGAGCGGGGCGAAGAAAGTCAGCACTGGCGGCAGAGCAGACCGTAGCCGACCGCGGAACGTGTGATCGTCCCGCGGCCGGTTGACGGTGCGCTCTACTTCGCGGCCTTCTCGCTCAGCTTGCTCGCATTCACCTTCATGAACTCGTTTAGTTCGGGAGCATGCTTCAGCAGCCGTTCAAGCTGCGAGCGGTACAGCGTGACAGGAAAGCGACTCTGCAGCCCGTAGATGCTGATGGCGCCCTTCTCGCTGACCTTGAAGGAGAGCGCACCAGGCTGGCGGCCTGGCGAGGCAAAGGCACGTTGAGCGACGAGCACTTCGCTGACGTCATGCATCGTGAGTTGGCCCCCGGTCATGAGGCGGAGCAACGGCTCGGTCTCGACAGGGTTTGCTTTGGCGAATGCGATCAGGGCGGCCTTGTCGATCGTGCCCGCGGTCAGAGCGGCGGCAGCGGTGACGATGTCGGTGATTGCGGGAGCGGTGATAACAGCGGTCATGGGGATGATCCTTGAGGCGGTGAAGCGAGAGCTCGACATGAGCACTCAATAGCGTCCTGGCGGCAGCTACCAGCAGGACGTTCATTGAGGGCTCACCGTCCTAGTTCCACTCGATCATCACCACATCAGCCGCAACCAGCTTCTCGAAGTGCTGGCGGCTCACACGGGTATCGAACGGCTCAGGACCGAGTAGCGTCACGCCGAGCGACTCAGGGCCAACGTTGTGGATCTCGTAGCGATAGCCGTTCAGCTGCTCGACCACAGGGCAGCGGCCGCTCTGCAGCGTCTTCTCAAGGCGGGTCATGGTTTGGGCAACGGTCATGGGGTATCTCCGTGTTGAAGGGGAAGGGCACTCAATAGCCCGCTGGCGGCATGTAACTCTTTGGTGAGAGACACTCTTTGGTGAACCGTCAGCGGGTTGATTGAAAGCTCTTGTGCATCGCCCATGCGTCTACAGGCCGAGAAAACGGCAGACGCTGCTGCATGGGCTCACCAGATTGTCAAAGAGCGCACCCCGAGCCTGGCCGGCCAGTCGCCGGTGACTTCGATCGGGGTTCCGCAACGGGAAGAAATCCCGCCGGCATCGTCGCGGCGAACTCGGCCAGCGACGGCGAAAAAAACCTAAAGCGACCGGCGTGCCAGTCGAAAAAAGATTTTCCGGAGTTTGTCAACGAACTCGCGAGAACTTCGGGAGGACATGGAGGGCAAAATCTCGAATCGAGAAATCGTTTTCAAATCGAGAATTCGCGGGCTTGGGGTTTCCCGTTAGAGCGAAGACATCGGGAGAGTCAGGCCGATTTTCGAAATGAGACGCAAACATCGGTTGCGTGCACGCGGCAGCTAGAAGCAGCTCACGGGGATACCACCGCAGAACCAGCGAAGGCGTCGCACGTAACGCACCACAGCGTGCGCGCAGCGTTGGCCATGGCTGGGGTAGAGGTAGCGAACCTATCCTGACGCAGCGGCCGCCGATCGCACGCGGCCGACCGCGGGGAAGGAGCACGCGTGAGATGCGCGGCTGATCGGACCGGGCAAAGCCTGGCCGCGGTCGCCGCGAACTTCGCAAGCCGCCGACGCCGAACTCGCCACCGGTCAGCGCCGGCCAAAATCCCGCGAGCCGCAGGCGAGCTCCTGTCGCCGCCATCGACGTCGCCTCAGCTGCCGCGCCCCCGGCGACTCCCAAAGCCAACCGGAGTCCGCCAGCTATAGACCTGCGTTTGCAGTCAAGCGCTTGCCATCGAACACCGTCACACGCGTCAGATGAGGCTGAACTTCGTAGGCAGGTGCGTGAGGGGCAGAGCGGAAATGCTTTCCCTCGGACAGCTCCATCCACTGCAGAGGTAGCGACGTGCGAATGCAGAGCTGCAAGTCACCAGACAGCAAGGCTTTGCGTCAAGCTGGGTGCGGGGTGGGGGTACCCGGGGGTGGGTCCCCTTTACGAGGATCGCTGAGTATCACATGCACTCTCGCGAATTTATGAACGAATCGGCTGTTAAGATAGGTAGTTAACTCGCCGTTCCGAAAGGAGTTGCGCCCACTGGAATCGACTGTTCTGCGCAGCATGACTCCTCGCTACGCTTCGTCGAAATGCCGGTTAAACAAGGTGTTGCACCCGTTTTTAAGAAGTGGCCTATCAAGTGCCATGTGAGGGGTGCTTACCGGCTAGTTATTCTGCCCCACGGATCCCGCGGCTGGTGGTCGCCTTCTGGGACTCGACGGCTTTCGCCTTCCCGATCCGTCCTGGATCTTTGGCCGCCTTTCGACGGCATCGAACACTTGATAGCTCTCGGTTGATCGCAGTTTGGCGTGTCGGCTCCGAGAGTAGCCGCGGGGTGTTCATCCAGAATACTTTTCCTGGGCTAGCGAGTCAAATGCCTTAGTCTGTTCAATCAGCCGCAGGGAACGACAAGCGGGCGAAAAATCGCATCTCGAGCGGTGCCGAACTCTTAGGAAGCGGTTGGCGGTGCTTTCGCGCGTTGGAGAAAGCCCGGGCGTCTGTGCGGCTTCATAGCTGATGACGCTTTTCTGTAAAGCTCCTCAAGCAATGAATCCACATGCGGCATCGGCGGGTATGATTGGTCCTGGAGATGAATGCCGTTGCATGGCAGGTGCGACGGCATATAGAGCCCTGGCCGCGAGGTTGGGGCTTTTTTCATGTCGTCAAATCGAATCACTCGAGTCAGTGTCAGAATGACGGCGCCGAACTCTGTGGCTTCAAAGTCCTGATCGAGAAGTCGCAATGCCATCGCGACTGACTCGAAGCCCTGGCCGAAGGGTACCGCCAAGGGGTAACTGTACCTAGCGAGAACCGAGCCGTCGAAGATTGTCCATTTGTCGCCAAGTTTCCGGCCGTAACTTCCGGTCGATCTGCTCCAGGGGCCAGAAGAGCCGATCGGCCCATTCCTTGCCGTATCGGTAGGGACCGCGGTAGATCGTCCCTGGCCTGATGCCGGAGAACGCACCTGGAATCGGAGGACCTGGCACCACCAGCGCCAGGTAACTCCCCACGTACAGTACCGGTAGGAGCAGCAGCACGATGGCGACGATCAGGGGTGCGCGGGATTCGCGGGTCATGGGTTCCAGTGTATCCGCAAATTGCTCGGTTGGCAGTTCGGCCCTGGGTGGTGGGGCAGTTTGAAATTCGCTTGTGCAATCGCTAAAAACGACAGAGTTTGACTGACCGTCATGACGATAATGTGCGCGAGGTGTACTATGAAAATCGCCTTTGTCTTCGCGGCCCTTTGCGCCGTTGCTGTCGTTGGGCACTGCAATGAATCTAATCAAGTGCCGATGGATCATGGGCGGGACAGGCCCATCATCATCCACGAACAGCGTTGGTGGTACGATCAATATCGCAGGGACCGCGGTATACCGATGCCGAACGATCCGCCACTGAAATTAGATACCCGGAAACAGCCAAAGGCAGCTAAGCCCAATTATTTGCCAACGGACGGCTCCTTGTTCCCAGGTTTGCAGTCCTAATTGCACTACGCCGAATCTCGCATCTTGTGCGGGCCGCGTTTCTTCGGCTGCTCGACCAGCAGCAACTCGATGATGAAACGCATTAGTTAGCCGCGTGAACCGCCAGTTGTGGATGCGGAAGTTCTGGTTTTGCCGTTCGGCGTAGCTTGTCGAAACGAAGTTCTCATCAGGATTGCCGTCAATCTTCCGTTTCTCGGCTCACGTAATCGCACTTGCCGCCGAGATAGTTTTCGTGTGTTCCAAGTACAGCTGAATTGCAAACTGACCCACTACCCGGCCCCGCGAAACCTAGCGGGGCTTTTTTTTGCGCGGTTAGAATGGTGCGCATGACCGACGACAACCTAGAGCGACGCAATACGCCTGGCTGTGCAGTCTCCACGGTCATTGGGATCCTCATTCCCATTTTGTATTTTTTGTCATCGGGGCCCGTGGTGTGGATGGACAAGCACGGCTGGCTTCCGAGTCCTCAGATCGCATCCGCGTTTTTCTATCCTCTTACCTGGCTCTCTAGGCAACATATTGCTTTTGAGGCAATCATCCTCTGGTACTTGGACCTATGGATTTAACGACAAGCGATTCGAACGGTTTATGGTGCCGATTACTGCACTAAAAAGCAGGTCCACTTAATCCAGCACTACCGTTTTGCCTGATCGAAATCGCGCTCACCGCAGTTGCGTGACCACTGTTGTCCGAAGTCAGAAGATAATCGCGAGATCAATCCACTAGCGAGGATCAAAATGCTCAGATTGCCGAATTTTCAAATGAAGTTGCCGGAACGCCTTGGGCCCTGGGCTTGGGGCTATGGACGACAGAGCCACCAAGATGCAATCGACCTTGGCGAAGCAATCGCAAATCAGGGCATTCGAACTCGGGCCTACTGGGAGAGAGAGCTCCGCGCGAAGGGAGTCGCACACTTCACATTCGTGCCGGACGATTACGCGGTCAGCGCGCGCACCAATCCGTTCATGCTTCGCGTCGCAGGGAAGATGCTATTCGACCTGATGCGACCTGGCGATCACTTCATCGTTGACCGTGTTGATCGGCTCTGGCGCAGTGTCGCGGACTTCATCGATGTGCGAAGGTCGTTCAAGTCGCGCGGCGTCACTCTGCATATCGTTGACGCCCTCGGCGCCAGCCTCCAAGACGGAACACCGGCGGGAGAGTTCAGCCTCAACCTCATGGTCGCCGCGGCACAGCTCGAAAGCGATCAGTGCTCACACCGCACGAAACGCCGGAAGAAAGCCATGCGGGAGCAGGGCCGCTATCACGGCAATCGCCGACATGTGCCACTCGGTTGCCGGGTGATCGGCCAACTCGAGCGCACTGAAGGCCGAACGGTAAAGAACACGCTGCAGCTCGTTTGGGACGCTGACTACCGCCGATTCATGGGCGAGATTGTTCGCATCGCAGACGAGTTGGGCAATTCCGCGCGGGAAGTGGCCAAGATGATCCCGCAGCACTTCCGCGAGTTCATGGGCGAAACCTTCTACCGTAAGGCCATTGTCGGTGAGCGCGGAAAAACATGGGATGCGCACGCGATCGTTCGACACTACTGGCGCGAGAAGCAGTATCAGGCCCTGCCGCATTTCAATCCGAATACGATTCGCTTCAGCGCATTCGATCCGCCCGAATCGGCGCGGTTTCGCGACATCGGCCGGAATGAGCCGGACACGCCCAATCCCTTCCCGTTTCTCGACGGGAGAACACCACCAACCCTTGAAGCTCTGAAGCAACTTGCTGCTTAGCTGAGATTGTCCGGTGCGCTGAACTCGGGAACCAGCTCGTCTTCCGAGTCACCTTCGATCAGTCGCGCAATTTCGTCGGTGACATCGTCGAAGTCTTGGTCCTCCAAGTCGACGGGACGCCAGCTGCAGTAATCCCAAGGTAGACCGCGTTCGCTTAGAAAATCGTCTCGCTCGACGAATGACGCGCTTTCGAGTTCTTCGAATTCTTCGAAGTAGCGATGCCGAACGATTCTCGCTTCGAGCTCGGCGACTAGTCCAAGCCATTGCTCCTCGTCGGTGCTCGATGCTGGCATCAACGCGGTCCCCACATGTTCGATACCATCGGCGGTGACTGTAGTCCGGGCTGCCTCGAGCACTGCGTCGCGAACAGCGAAGTCTGGCTTTGCAGACTGAAGCTCAGCGCGTACAGCTCGACGCAAATAGCCAAACAGCGCAGCGAGAGTTCCCTCAGATTGGATTACCTGCGGCATCTTACCGCCCTCCAGTAGAACACGGCCCGCAGTCATCAGTTGTCCGAGCTGTTGCCCATGGGTCAAACGGTCATAAACTACGACTCCGGTCTCCTGTGGCTCTCGACCAGAAACTGAATGCAGCGCCTCGCGCAACGCAAGGCGAAACAATTTTGCCCACCATGGTTGGCTGTTGGTGACGATCCACTCATCGCGAGTAATTATGTGCATGGGCGTCTCCTTTGCATTAATTCTACCGATTTAATTCTTGTCAGCCATCGACATCAAAAAAGACCCGGCCGACGTCGGCAATCAACAAAATTCCCAACCGAACGCTGGAACCGATCGAATTCATCGATGATGAAATGATCGCTTGGCAGAAGCAGTTCGACGAGTCGCTACCCGGCATGACGGACTATGAACGAGCTCGTCGGCGCCGACACCACAGATTCGTTAATAACGAATCCACCGCACTCGTTGCTCGGGATTGGTCGAAAACAAAGCTTTAGCACGATGGCTTGCCGCGGGATCGCTTTCGCTTCGTCGTGGCTTCCCGCTTCGATGGCGGCCATGGCGTAAGCAGATGAAACGCGATTGACTTGCATTGCTCCCAGGTCGACGAGCATTGTACCGAGTCGGACAAAAGCAGTCGGGTAACGACGCGGTAGGTGTGAACTCGAAATGGCGCAAAAGCGACAGGCCTAAGTTGTCACGCTCGCGGTGAAAATAAGGGCCGTTTCAAGTGGCAGCATCACGCACGAGAATGTTTCGCTCAGCCCTGGCCAGAAAACTGGATTAAGTTTCGCCTCAAATTATCCGGGAAATGTCACGGCACTTGCTTTTCAGCCGCACCATCGCCATTCTTTTGTGGGGCAGAAACAATTCCTTTAGTCGGGTGGCTACAAGCAATGCAAGCAAGGATAGTTGGGTTTGATTTGACGATTTTAGGGCCAGTCAGTTATGCGGATTTTTGGGACGATCTTCCTTGGAATCTTGAGCGGGAATTTCGCAAACAAGACCGTTTTCTTTATTTTGCTGAAGCTGACGGACTGCACGTTGGTTTGATGATTTCGGCAAAGGACCACAAGTCTTCTTGCCGATTGTCGAAAACAGAAGGAGCGATTCGAGTAACAGTCAGCAAGCCAGCCCCTGGTGAGACACTAGCCGACTACAACGTTTTCGTTCTGCACCCCACGACGCAACGAGGTTTCTATCTCCAGTATCGTGGTTCGTGCGCAGTGAAGCAGTTTGGCGATCTTCTTCAGCGACTATTCCACTCAACGATTCAGAAAAAACGCGCCGCTGCCGTGGAAGCAGTAGAAGAGGGGCCAACGAGCAAGAGAGCTAACGAAGTGCGAAAGCTTTACAAAACTGCTGGGCTTCAGCTCACTCAATGGATTCGCTCATCAGAACTTGCAGATTTGCTCGCAAGGTTGAGTCGGATTGATGAGTTTGAGTTCGAGTTTTCAGCACTGGTTCCTCACACCAACTTGTTCTCGCCGCTTACTGGAGCTGTGAAACGTGAGGTGCACAAAATTCAATTTCTGCCGAAAGTCACTGCAAACAGCATTCGCAATGCGCTGAAGAACCTTATCCCAGCACTTGGAATCAATTCCGGCACAATACGCGGACCGAACTCTTGTGGATCTCGCGAGGCAATCCACTTGGCCCAAAACCCCGACGTATTCGCGACGTTCGATTTCGACACGATCACCGACGATCAGGCTTTCAATCTGAGTGACATCAAAGAATCCAGCTTGGTGCAGCGAGTAATCGCGGAAGCGCGCGGTCATGCTACACTGCTGAGCATGGTGGCAAAGTAGGACGGAGGTCGGTTATGGACGAATTCGTCAAGTTCTACGAGGCGACCCTGCGCCAGCCACTCTTCACGGGCTTTCTTACGCTCAGTGGCTTTCTTCTGAGTGCCACGACCTTCATCGTGATGCAAATGAAGAAAGAACTGTACGAGCGACAGCTTTACCTCGACGAAGTCGAGAGACTTCGCGCTGCTTCACCCAGCCTGAAGACCTATGCTCCGCTTCAACGGCTCAGTTGGCTGCTAATTGGAACTCTCGTAATTTCCCTCATTACGTCAGCGTGGCAATTTACCTTCGGCGTTCTGTGGCGCCACTACGGCGGTGGAGCAATTGTGGGATGCGTCCTCGCTGCGATTGCCTTCGTGGCCATTTTCTTTTGTCTTGTGCAGATGTTTAACAATCTGAATACGTGGTTCACGTATCTAGAGAAAGAGGCTGACAAGAAAATTGCTGATGCAAAAACAGCAGCAGCAGCGACGACGACAACAAGTGTTGGGGGCGCCGGGCCACGAACTTGACCATGCTTTCTCTGCGCTGTTCGTCTCTCCGACGCTGACCGCGAAATCCTCTTCGCCAACGCTGGCACTGCGAAGGTCGAGGTGATGCTGCCTGGCGAACTGTCGTCGCGCGAACTCATTGCTGATAATGGTTACCGACTGCTTCGGCTGTGTGCGGCGGAGTTGCAACTCGACGGTGTGCCAATCAGAATGCTGCCCGCCAAAGGCGCCGAATGGCTTGTTCGGCGTTGTTGGTTGGCTCGAGATCAGGCGCTTGTTCGAGGGCGACGCTTTGCAGTCGCTTCCCTTGCGCAAGCAGCGCGGCACGAAACGATTTCTGCGCCGCATCGTCTCGCGGTTCGCCGCGGGTGTGCCAGAGGCGAAACAGGGCCTTCAATTCCGCGAGCAACTCGGTGCCGAATTGACGGTCGGCTGGATCGGGCAGTTTTTCTAAGAACTTCACGTCGCGAATCAGATGCGCGAGGCAGAACTGCGCGTCGGCCAGTGGATGTGTCTTGAGATAATGGTGATACGCGCTGTAATAATCCGCGAGGAGCGTGCCGGCGAACGCCTTCCGCTGCTGCGGCTTGAGTCCCACTTGCCCGCCGCGCTGACGTTTCGCGGCACCGTCCTCTGGCTCCGGCTTGGACGGTTTAACGATGTCAGACGACGGCGGCTTCGAACTGTTGGTCGAATCCTTCGAGCGCCCCGCCACCACCTCCTGCAACTGTTTCACGCGAGCATTCGACTTCCCCAGTTCCTCGTACAGACACCCGACTTTCGCTTCCAACTTCTCGCAATGCTTCATCAACTCGTCGAAGCGCTTTTCCATCGCCTCAAAGCGCTCCCGCCACTCCGCGCATTTCGGACACTCGCCAAGCTTCCTGATTGCCATACCTCTCTTCTAGCGAATCCGCCCAACAGATCAAAATTTCCGCTAGCGTGGCAACGACAGGGTGCAGCAGGCGACGCGCACCCGCAATGAACAACCGCAAACGCAGCGATAGCTGCAGTGGCGTGAACGGTTACAAGAAAATCGAGAAGTTGCAGATCGGGTGCGAAAAGGCGATGATTCGCGGGCGGCAACATCTTCACACCAGACGGGCCAATAGTCGCGAAAATGCCGAGTGCTAATCCCGCAGTTGAACTCAGGTGCCAAGTGTCGATCGACATAAATTGCGATGAGCTGCTAACGTTTTCTCAAATCGCCCGAAGGCTGCCCACGAAACCGAGCCCAACAACGGTCTGGCGATGATGGAGGAAGGGCATTGGTGGCGTGAAGCTCGATTCTGTGAAGACCGGTGGTGTTCGTCGTTCAACTATGAAGGCTGTGAAAGAATTCTTAGCAAAAGCAGATGGCCGCGAATTCGCGTCTGACGATAGGCGTAGTTCACAGAGCGAGCAGTCGACGAATCGCTGGCGTGTCATCTTCAGTCTCCACATCGAGCACAAAGAAGGAAACGCTTCATTCGATCGGCAGGAGTCGGTGGAATTCGCTCCCTTCGTCGGTCTCACGTTGCTTGACGATGCGGTCGGTGAGTTCACACTTATGAAGGTTTGCTGGGATTCACTCGCCAAAGCGTTTTACTGTCACGCGCAGCTGAATCGAAAGCAAATGCGGCTCAGCGATGTTGTTCAACAACTGCGGCGTTCTTCGTGGGTGGAAGACATCGATTCCAGGCAGCCGATTTACGATTTTCGAGATGAAGCCGAGAATCTACAACGTCAAGCCGAGTTAGAACAGTTTCGAGCAGGAAATGGCTTGAACAAACCTGCGTTGAAATCCAGCGAATTTCACGGTGAGGGGTACGGCACAACCTAGTTGAACCTCGCAGACCTGCGCACTAGTCGCCCCCATGCTTAGCCGATTATTACCACTCGCAACGCGTTTCCTCAGTCGCGAATCACGAGGTCAGCTTGTGCGGCATCGAACGGCGCCTGACCGTCTAGTGATGATCGTCTTCAGCTGGTCGACGGTTAGTGAAGATTTGGATCCAGGGCGCTCACAGTTTCTTTGCTCAAGAAGGGGCAACGAAAATGCCGCTTGGTGCTCTCCTCACCCCATGCCGAGGATAAGTAGTCTAGATGTGCGCGTCCGCCGATAAACGACGCGTACACTTCATGTATGCGGCATATCAGAACGCTCAACCACCATAATAAAAACGTGAGTGTTAGAAGACCAAACTCAGACGACGCATTTGATGGGTTGTCCCGATATCCGACTGCGAGCGAAAGCACGACCGTTGAAACAGCGAGGAGCCCACCCACGATTGCTTTGGCTCGGGTAGACACATCCAATTTCCCACTGCGAAAGACTCCTAGCGTTGCGGATAGCGGTACGATAATGAGAACCAGATTTCCCGGTTTCCACCATTCGATGAGTGGATAAGGCACAGACGGGAAGCAGTAATTGAGTTCTTCTCCCAAAAGCGGTAGGCCCGGCAAAAATGTAGCCAACAAAAACGAGATTGCGCCGCAAGAGAGCAACCAGACGGGGCGATACTTGCTTTTCGCGCTCCAGCATTTTACGTGACACACGACCATGAAAGTCATGGCGACCCAGCAAACCAATTGGGCGGTAGGACCGGCCAACTCCGTAGCTCTTTCCGAATCCGTGAATTTCAGATTTTCTTCCCACCATACGACCAACAACCATCCGACGGCTGCAGCCAACACCAAGCCAACGACATGAAAAATTGTTGAAATAGATTGTTTGCGTAAATGCAATCGCCGATTCCTCTTTTCTTCGTCTGTGAATTTTGAATATGTAATGATGTCCATATACATTGCTGACTCACGCCAATAGTCGGTGTGCGCCGTGGTTAACGCTCCGGGGCCCAAGTCAATTTCCTCAGGAGCATCCTTGCAAAAAGGGGAGGAGTCATTGCTCGCCCAGTGTCTGGCAAGGGCAAGGTCTGTCGCAATTGGATCATTCCCAAACGAATAGTTGAGCCATTCGATCTTCTTCTTTTGTGGGCTTGCAAATTTAGGGAATAGTTCTGGGAAGAGGAGCAGCACGGTATCGATCGGACTGCCAAAAGTGATAAGACGGTCGATTCGTGTAAACCATTGCTTCCCAGTATTAGCAGCATCCACGATGCCACGAAGCGCTACGACGGTTCCCAAACTATGGCAAACCAATGTGATGCCCCTATCTTCCGAACTGCTATTGGCGGCATAACGTTCCATGGACGATTGAAATGTCTCGCTAACCTTCTCGCGATATGGCTCATGATCTAAGTACAATTGAACCTGCTTCATGAAGTGCAACGCGGCATGTTCGATTCCGGATGCCTGGATATTGAACCTGCTGGCGATAAATTGTGTGAGCGCGGTAGCAAAGAGCACATCATCCGTGACGTGATCGATTACTGCAAAATCATTCGGGGTATTTGCTGTGCAGCGCTGCTTGTTAATTTCACGAAGTCGATTGCGAAATGAGCGGATCCAATTTCGAGAGTCACGCTCTCCGAAGTGAGCAAATTCATCTAAGTCCAGGGAGTAGTTGATCTCGACCAATTTGAACGGCATTTCTGGCTCATCTACGACTTGGCGTTGCCGCAGTTCTGCCGCGATCTGAGCTCGAGTTCTTGTTACAGGTAACTCTAAGTCCTTGGTCCAGCCTTCGATGAATACCTTAAGAGTCTCAAAACGAAGTTGCTCACCGACGCCGTGCACCACGACTGCAAGCGGTTTGTTTTTAACGGTTGGGTCTTGGGTCATAGCTCGATATGATTTGGGGTCGGATTGAGGGCTCGCCATGTTAATCAGTCGCAAATCGCGTCAAAAACCGGGCCACTTTTTTCCATGTCTTGATACCTCGTCGTCTATATCGTAGATGCCAATTAGTGGATCAAGTCGCAGAAACTGCAACTAATCGGCGACTGTATTTGTTCTTCGAGTTGTTCGCGCCGGCCCACAAACGAGGCCGATTTTAACTGCCTTTTTACGGGCATCACGATGATCAGCATCGAAACAGAAACACTGATAACTTTGCCGCAGGCCGCTCGGCGGATCCCGACTCATCCGCACCCGGCGACCGTTCACCGCTGGGCGATGAGCGGCAAGCTCGAGTGGGTTTGGATTGGCGGTCGACGATACAGGTCGCTCGAGGCGATCAAGCGAATGTTCGCGCGAGACAATGGCTCCGTCGATTCGCCTCCCGTAAGTGCTTCGTTCGCCGAACGTCGGCGCCAGATTGCCGAAGCGGATCGTGAGGCAGACGAACTCGGTTTGGTTTAGCGATCAGCTCACCTGCATCTTCACATCGCGTATGATCGACCGTTTGTTTAGGATGACCGGTCACAGAGCAATTCACCCGCTGAACCTATGCGCAATCGCACGATTAAGCGCGTTTGCCTCCCACAAAAGCACCCAATCAAATGCCGCGTCGACGCTTCTGGAATTTGTTGGTGTTAGCCGCAATCCTGCTGATCCCTGCGCCCCGGTTGCTGATGGCTCAGCCAGCGGCCACCCAGCAATCAGCTGCAGACGCGGCAAGGGATGGTGCTCGGATCGTCGTCCCAGCTAACCTCTACGTGGACGACGACAACGCCGGCGCTCAGGATGGCAGCGCTCTTCGCCCGTTTCGGACTGTGCAACAGGCCATCAACCTTGCGAGGGATAACGCCGTCATTGCGGTGGCCGGTGGTGCCTATCCGGAGAACATTCGCGTGCAGGAAAGAGCGGTGCGCATCTACGGAGGTTATGCGGGCGGAACCAAGGCCGACTATGTTGCTGGGACCGCGGGCAACTTCAAAGTGCGCGACCCTGCTGCCCATCCCGCGCAACTGAAAGGAAACGGCAAGGACTCGGTGGTGACGCTGTACGAAGCCGGCGCCAGCGTCATCGACGGTTTCCTGATTACGGGCGGCGGGCCCAGTTCGGTGGCGGCGCCTTCGTTGAGCGGTGGCGGGTTCTATATTTACCAAGGCTCGCCGACGATCGCGCACAACGTGATCGAGAAAAACCAGACTTGCCCGCCGCGCAAGCAAGACCGAGAAGCGCTAGGAGGGGGCATCTATTCAACTGCCGCCAGCATTTCGATCTTAAATAACGTCATCCGCGGGAATGTCTCGGGACGAGGGGCTGGAATCTTTGCTGACGGGCCCAAAATGGTCATTCGCGGCAACACCATTCAGAAGAACATCGGCGTCAGCGATCACGGAGGCGGCGTTTTCATTTTCTCTCCGAGCGCTGAAGTCTCGCACAATCGCCTCGAGGGAAACGAGATCGGGCGGGAGTTAGGCTACGGCTGGGGGGGCGGAATGATCGTCGTTAACAAGGGCGGGCACTACAAACTGTCTCACAACATCTTCGCCGGCAACTTTGCCCCTTCGCTGGGCGCAGCGTTCTTTGCGGATGAAGGAGCCGAGGCCTCGCTGACTCACGATCTTGTCTACGCCAACAAAACCAAGCCAGATGGCGAGGGAGGCGCAGTCTATGTCGACGGTAACGAGGACGGCGTGGGATCGACTCTCGTGCTGAACCACGTGACGATCGCCGATCACACTTCCACGCCGATGGTTGCAGGGAGCGCCGTGAAGGCGACCTGGAACTCTAAGGTCACCGTCAAGAACTGCATCCTGTGGAATAACGGCGGCGATGACGTCGAAGCGGATGAGAAGAGTAAAGCGACCGTTACCTACACGTTGTCTCAAGAAACGATCAAGGGGACGGGCAATCTGTCGAGAGATCCGCTGTTTGTGAACGCCGCCGGACACGATTACCGCTTGCGCACAGGAAGCCCTGCCATCGGCGCCGCTGAACCTGCCAATGGTGCGCGGGCAAATCTGGGCGCGGATGGTTTACTGTTAGCTACCCATCAGGAGAGCGAGGTCAAACCGCAGAATCCGGCTGTGCAACCCATGCCAGCCAAAAAACCACCGACCGAACCGACGAATAAAACGACGCGGGTCTACGTGATGCGCGGAACTGCGGGCGAGCTGCCATCCGAAGTAGGAGACGACAACACTAAGTTAACCAAGGTGGAATCGCCAGAGCTCGGCGGCGCGGCGGTGCAGATCGACGTGATCGATACCTTCGGCCAAAAGGTCTCGCGGGTTGCGGATTGGACCCCCTTCGAGACGCTCCGTTTGGACATCATCAACAAGAGCGAGAAGGAATTTTCGATCGAGTTCAACCTTTTCCATTCCGAGACAAAGGCCTTCGCAACTCGCGTCGTCGCTCCGTTCGTCTTGAAGCCGGGTATGAACGAAGTCCGCATCTCAATCCCAGGGCTCAAGAACACCAACGGCTCGCCCGCAAAGCTGTCCGAAGTGCGACGTTGGTATGTTGCGAGCGAAAGTCCGGTCAGGCTGCTTGTCGGCGATATCTACCTCGAAAGCGGAGTCGGCAGCGCAGTGGCTTACGCCATCAAGACCGACCCCGCTCGCCTGGAGCGGATCAAGTCGACCGAGATGCCAGCGATTGCCAAGCCTATTCCTTACAACACCCCGGACGCGGACGCCATCATGTCGGCAGCGGAAATATTTCCTGCCAACAATCCTTGGAATACGCTCGTTGAAGATTGGCCAGTGCACCCTAACTCCACGGCGATGATCGCTTCGGTCGGTGCCGCAAAGCCCCTGCGCTATAACCAGGACATGGCGTTCGTCATCGTGCCGCCGGCCCAGAAGAAGGTAGATGTGAAACTCATCTTGGGGCCCGACGAATCGGACCCAGGCCCGTATCCCGTCGCCGACAATACGCCGATCGAAGGTTGGCCCGCTTCCTTCCAGCAAGATCCGATGCTGAAGCAGTTATCCCTGAATGATGTGCAGCGCGGCAAGCCCGACCTGGAGCAAGATCGCCACGGCATCGTTTTCGATCCAGTAGGCCGCAAGGTCTACGAGTTCTATCGGCTGACCAAGTCGGACGCCGGTTGGCACGCGGATGGAGCAGCCATTTTCGATCTCGCTTCGAACAAGCTCAGACCCGACGGTTGGACTTCATCGGACGCCGCAGGTCTGCCAATCCTGCCCGCCATCGTGCGCTACGACGAGATTCAGCGCGGCGTGATCGATCACGCGCTCCGTTTCACCGTCACGCGTTCGCGCCGAGCCTACGTTTACCCTGCGACGCACTTTGCCAGCAAGCTGACCGACGAGAACTTACCGCGTATGGGCGAACGGTTTCGTCTGCGGAAGGACTTCGACACCTCAAAGTTCTCGCCCGAAGCGCGCGTGATCCTCGAAGCTCTCAAACGGTACGGCATGTTCATGGCAGACAACGGAATGGACTGGGGCTTGTCTGTCTCTGGAGACGAACGTCTCCCCGTCTTCCACGATGAACTGCGGCGGGTCAAGGGCTCGGACTTCGAAGTCGTGACCCCGCCGCCGGGCTATACGGCGCCTTGACCTTCTTCTCAAAGCCCAGTGGCACAACAGAAAACTTCGTATCCATGGCCGCCGCGAATCTTCGAGGGAATGGAACGAAACGCGAATAGGGGACGCAGTTGCCTGCATCCCCCTTCGCGATCATTTGCGAGTTAAAGGTTGGCGAGCGCGACTCCACCTACTACCGCATGGTCATGCGGAGGAAGCCGGCCAGCTTGGCTCCGTAGCCGTAGGTTTTCTTGGTTGCGAAGTTCGCGACGGTTTTGCCGTCCTCCCGTTTCAGCAATTCCGGAGGATGGGTGACCATGACCTGGGTTTGTCCCGAGTGGGAACCGGACAGGTACCGCACCATGTGCAGGGAATCGTCGTCGAGCTGTCGAACAAACACTTTGTCAACTTGTCCTGTCGATTCGATCGTAACGGTGCCATCGAAGATGAAATCGGGCCCAGGCCGCCGGGTGAGCTGGATCCGAGCGTCAAAGCCGCACCAATTGCTGCGGAAGGTGCCGTTCCGCAGGTCGATATCACCGGCCTGGCTGGCCCGCGGTGTCAGTGACAGACCCAGCCCCACAGCGGCCAGGAGGGCGAAGTTGATCAGGCACCGACGAGCGAAAGGCAGGGTTGAGCCCTCGCTGGCTGGGGCGGAATCCGATTGGCTAGCGGCGATATTCAGCTGGTATTTTGGAAACGCGGTCATGACTATTTTCCTAAGTAGAAGGTTGTTGAAAGGAGCGATGCTACGTTGAGCGAAGTTCGCCGCGATTTGTTACGGCGTGAACGAGAATAAAAAGGTATTCCCGGATTTGCTCCTGATTCTTGGGTGGCACGGGGTCATCACGTGTCCGCTGGCCATTCTCGTGCGCGGGAGCGCGGCAGCGTCGGGTGGAGATCAGGCTGTTCTGAGATAACGCCACACTAGCGGACGAAGCGAACTCGAGTTGGTTTTCCTAATCGCTGGGCGAGGAGCCTTACGCAGCCAACTAGCAGTGCATCACCGTGCGTATGGGCTTCTTCGTCTGATTTGCCGTATCAATCACATGCAGGAGCACTCGGCAAGTTACAAAAGCTCGCAAGAAATGTTGCGAATCGGGATCAAAAAGGGGATGATTCGCGCCGAGTCACATGCATGCATACAATCGAAAATCTTCGTGCAGAACGATACGACCAGGTCGCTCCGTTAATCGATTTCTGCAAAAACGGCCATCTCTTTGAGGTACAGCAATGGATTGCAGAGGGCAAGCCGCTCAACAACCCACCGACTTCGCGTCATGGGCGCAATCGACCAATGTCAGCGCTTGAGTTTGCAATCGACCGAGGATTTCACAGCCTGGTTCAAATCTTGCTAGAAGGCGGAGCATTGCAAGAGCCGACGGATTACGAATGTCCAATGAACCGAGCGATGAAGATGAGGCGAGTCGACATTGTGCGACTGCTGGTCGAGCACGGATTCGACTCGACGAAAGTCGACATGGCCGAGATGTTCGCATCATGGCACCCAAAGATCATGGAGTTGCATATCGCCGGCGGGGCGGACATTCGAACTGGAACTCCCTTCGCCTTCGCATTTGTGAAGCGAGTTCGATCGGCCTTGGGTGTATTCAGGAATTGCCTCACGCAATCACCCGACATCATGGACCAAGCAAGCGCTGCGCTTCGACATCACTGCGTCGCGGGCGATTTGAAATGGGTTTCATTGATGATGTGGCTTGGAGCTGATCCATTTCAAGTCGGAACCGCACTTCTCGCGGATGATGATCGACTTGCCGATCATGAAATGTCTGCGTGTGAGTGGGCGGCTTTCTACCGGAACTTCAAGGTGTTTGACCTACTGGCATTTCGCAATCTTGACCTCACACCGCAGGCGAGAGAATTGCTACCGCTGCTGGTCCGCTACGAAGGCCATACCGCATTGCGACGCCTGCTTTCAAAAGGCGTGAGCCCCAACGATTCGTCAAAGGGAGGATGCACGGCAATTTGCAAAGCAATCAACGATGCAGAATGCTCCGCAACAGTTTGGATCGGTCCACGGTCGAGGCAACGGGAGCCCAGGGAGAGCGAAGGGGCGACGCAAATTTTCGCAGGAATCAAGATACTTCTCGAACATGGCGCGAAGTGGATTCCAGAAGACAAGTTTGAGGTAGCAAGAATCCGTACCTGCTTCCTAGGACTCAAGAAGGACTACCTTTGCCAATTTATAGCCATGATGGCGGACTTCAACGCCTGTTCGAAACATCATGCCGAAATGCTTGTCAGAACACCGGCAATCGTGAAACATTTAGCTTATCGAAAGTCCACAATTCAGCGTGCGATCGCACGGCTCACTTGATGGCTTTCTTTGCAGACCTGGCCTTGGGCTTTGTGCTGCCCTTTTCACCCGTGGTTGACCGCGGTGGTACACTTGCCGGCGATGGGCCATCCTTCTTTGTGAGCTCGAGGCCAAAATACTCGGTCAACTTTGAAGCAGCGCTCAATCGAATATCCTCGCCCGTCATGAACCGAGAAATTGCGGACTGAGAAACTCCGGACACCTTAGCGAGAGCATTTCCCGAGATGCCGCAAGAGTTGATTGCTGTTCGGAGCTGTTCTTCAATGGTCATTGATTTATGCAAAAATGGGTTGACGAAATTACCCGCAAGTGCATAATACCCCATTCGCAGACCAAACTGGTCAGCGCAAAAAATGGCCGCGGCGATGTTTGCACCATCCCGCGACCTGACACCCAACGCTTACACGAAGGATGCACGGATGAGTGTAATTGCAGGCGCTGCGCGCGTCTATCTCAGGGCAGATCTGCCCGATCAACCTCTCGACTCGACTCCGCCACTGCCACTACGGCCGATCGAAGTTACTCCCGCAAAGCCCGTTGGGCTTCCTGCTGATGACCGCCGCCCGTCGAACGAAACCTATCGCGTCCTCAGCGCCCGCGGCCTGACGCTTGGAAAGTTCGACCAGTTGCCGGCTGCGAGCGCTGCACTGAACGCGTGGTCGCAGGCTGTTGCCGTAGTCAGCAGTTCGGCAGTCATCGAACGGAAACATCGATAGTCGCGAGTTCCATCTGATTAACCAGCCGGCGAGCCGCTGCGCGCGTCGGCACCATTTTCACCCGTAGCTCACCTGCAGCTGTTGCAGGTGCTGGCCTACGGTGCGTTCTCTCTCCATCTCTATACACGGTGATAAGTGAAAAGACGAAAGAAAGATCGACAGACGAAGGGCAAGCAGTCGGCCGCGAAGCGAAAGGTAAGCAAGGCCCGTGTCGCCGCGTTGTTCGCGCTTGGCAATGCCGAAGTTCCACATCCCGGCAAGTTCACCGACGCGATCGCGGTGTACGAGGTCGTTACTGAAACTGGCCGAATCCTCGACCGGTTTCTGATACAGCACGTGGCCTTGGCCTATTCGAAAGCTCACAACTCGCTCGATTTCCACGACGAACCCGAGCAACGCAGCACGGTTCGCGTTCGTATGGGCTCACTGCAACCTCTGCGGTTGGAAGAAGGTGCCGCATGAAGCGAACCACCAAAAAACAACAGCGAGCGGCAGCCCGAAAACTGCGGCGGGCATCGAATGAAACCGAGCCCAAAGCGATCGCGAAATACTGGCTTGCCGCCGCAGAGAGAGACAAACCGGCGGCTAAAGCCGGACCGCCGTACGAAATCTGGATTGGTTCACACGAGTACGATCTTCAGCCCGAGCGCGTATACACAACCGCATCGATCGACGAAGTTCGCCTTTGGCTGCGCTGTGCTGCGGGGGACAGGAACGCAGACGACCTTAACATCATCGTGATGATCGCGGGCAAACTCGTCAGCGTCCCGCCTGATCTTCGCGACATTCAAGAGCGACTCGAGACACACGAGGAAGCAATTGCTTCTTGGAAGCTCATGCAACGCGACGAGTTCGTGGTGTACGACTTGCGAGGTTCCGATCACGATCTGGTCGACCGCCAGGTTGAATTGCACGAAGTAATCAGCCATCTGTTTTCTATCTGGCTTGCCAGTGATCCGGCAGGCGGCTACTTCATAGAAGAGCGATGGGCCCGCGTGGATCCGCTGAAACCATCTCGCCCCAAGCGGCGAAAGACGGTGCGCTCATGAAGTTCACCCCCATCGCAGGCCAATTCTTCGTATTTACGCTTGAGTTCAGCCGGCAGAATGACGCGAAGTTGCCAACCTTTCGGCCGCATCACGCGCTCAGCATGCCTTCGTTGTCGCTGTGCGCGGATTCCGTCGAAGTCACGCGTAATCCGGAGCAGCATTACAACGGCGGCAGTTGGGCATTTCTATCGCGTGAGTCCTGCCTAGCTGAATGCTGGCAGAGCAATCAGGGCAAACTCCCGGGGAAGGACGCGCTATCGGGCGACTTCGATTGGTTCGTCGGCGTCGAGTTCGGCGTGCCGCCCGGCGCGTGGTTTCTCAATACGCCGATGAAAGACCGGAAGGTCACGCTATTCGAGGTAGCTCTCCGCATCATCGAGCCCACTGCCGCCGAGATTGCGCAATTCACGAAAGGCGGTGCTGCGTGAAGGCCGAAACGCAACGCGGTATCGCCTTCGAGCGTGTTGTTCTTACTTCCGAGGTCCTTCGTGGGCTGCGCTTCGGTCTCACGCTCGAAGAAATCAACAACGAAGTGAACGAGCGTGCGTGTCGCCCGTTTCACGTTAGGACCACGCACCGCGATTTGCAGATGCTTGAGAAGCTCGGCGCCGTCGAGTTCGTCCGCGACCGATGGCGCTGGTGTTTCGCCGGCACGTTCTTCGATCATTCCGCCGAGGCCGTTGGTCGTGCCGCCGACTGGCACTCGCGCAACATCACTTCATCCCAATACTTCAACCGAGAAACAGTAGGTGCTTCTTGAGGCGCAAACGAAACGAAGAGACCGAATCGAACAAGCCGGTCGAGACCACGGATGTTGTAATCGACGTCCCGCCGCCGGTCGGATTGTTCGCGTACGACCGACGAAGCAACTTGCCTCCCGAGGCCATGGCGAGCTACCTGACGCGGCTCTCGCGCGGAGCGCTGCGTATCAGGCCCGGCGGTAAGCGCGAGCCGATTGACTGCTGCTACTGCTACACGAGGTTCGACGATCCAGAAGACGGTGAATGCTCGATCGAGAGTTCGCCGCTGCACAAGATCGTGAACGACGGCAGCGAGACGATCGAGATGCAGCTCTTCGACGCGCTGACGAAGGTCCGCGACGCGCTCACTCGGATCGTGCATGAAGTGGCCGCGCGGCACCGTGAAACGATGGTCTCGCAACTGCCGCTCATCGGCGAACGCGGCTGGCCGATGCTGCGTGCTGGCATCTTCAAGGAAGGTAAGCTCGAGCGAACCGTCCTCTTCGCAGATCCCCGTGAGGAGTTCTGTCGGCTGGTAAACGAGCAAGACGGCGGCCAAGTTGCGCACCGGCTGCAGAGCGAGTTGCCAAACAGCAGCCCAAAGTGACCGATCACAACTATCTTATAACCTTCATTCCAGAGCGGCTTTTGAGCTGCTCTGGCAGCGAATTGGCGGCGTGTCGCACACTGCCAAGGCTCCTGTGGCGTATTTCACGACAGATGTCTCCTGCTTTTGGTGTGATAATCGAGCCAGGAGACGCTCAGCCGTGTTTGAACGATGCGAATTTCAGGTCGTTGCTCGTGCCCAGTTGGATGGAGCCCTACACGCGGGAATTAAAAAGGGTTGGCGTATCGCCGACGTAACCAGAGCCAACGACGGTAGCTTGAAAATCTCCTGGTACGTTGAACGCGACAAAGAATCTCCGGCCCACGCCGGGGCTAGGTTCGCAGAACACCATGAGAAGGCGGAATGAACTTGCACCAGAGAATTCTACCCGCGTGGTGTTCTAAACCACAGACAGTCCGTGCCGCTTGCGTCATGTTGTAGGCACACTTATTCGCTGCGGGCCGCTAACCGCCATTGGCCCCTCGCCCCGAATTCTTTTACGGGAGTTGAGAAATGAGTGAAGCAATCACTGCCAAGCGATTCGTATGGCGCGCAGCAGGTGAATCTGGCGTGGAGCTGTTCGACACCACCGTGGGCCGCCGAATCGCCGTCATTACTGGCGAAGGACATCATTACCAGTGGACCCGTAAAACAAGCCAGCTGTTTTACGGCGCGCCACCAGCATCCGGGGAAGAGCCGACGCTGCTTCGAGCGCAGATTGCCGTTCTGAAGGGACTGTTGGATTAAACCCGCCACAAGCGCTCCGGCGACTTTGGACGGAGCCTCTTGCTGTCAGCATTGCGGCGGGTTTTGTGAATCGCCGCCGTGGGCATTCCAGCAGGGTTTGCTCACACGGACAGCCCCGGCACGTGTCGAAGCATGTGCCGGGGTTCTTGTCGTGAATTCCATGACAAAGCAGCTTGCCGTCTTCAGCTAGAATCCCGCCTGCGGAAGAGTCGGCGGACTCCATGCACGGCCCCTGGCGGATGTTGCCCCGTTCGTCAGGGGTTTTTCTGTTTCGCGGTAACCCAAGACCGGCAGGAGCAGCAGTTCTAGCAGGATCAGGTAAGAAGCCGGAAAGTTGTGACAGCACCTGTCGTAATTTCGGACGCGTCGCTGCAGGCCTACAATCGCCCGCACGATGACAAAGAAATTCCAGCGCGAGCACTACCAGCTACGAGTTGGAGGCATTTCGTACTCGGTGCGACTGATGATCGGCAGGCCAGGCTATTACGGCGAGTGGTATTGCCCGCTGTGCGACCAGACATGGAATGCGGCGCCGCTGCCCACCGAAGACGAGGCGAGGTTAGCGGTGCTCGGCATCGTGCGCACGCACCATCTTGAGAAGCATTTGTGAGTTCTACTTGAACGTTTGCAGTGACCCGCCCTTCGAGGCGGTGCTGAGTGCCAAGGAACTGGATCTGGCGGGGCAATTGATCCGTGCCCTGCAGCGACACGCGAAACGTTTTCTCGATGTCGCGGAGCGGATTGAAGAAGCGTGATCGAGGAGAAATCGCAATCGACCGACATAGGTTGGGGCGAATTGATCTTGCCCCGGTTAAGTATCTGATAGAATCAATCCTTTAGTTTTGTAATCCCACATTTCGTTCCTGCTATGCCAGAACTTAATCCACCTCCTTGTCGCGTTCTCATCAGCTACAGCCACGATTCGGAGCAACACAAAAAACGAGTTGCTTCTTTTTGCGCAATGTTGCGAGCGGATGGAATTCATGCGGAGATTGATCAGTTTGTTGAATTTCCGCCAGAAGGCTGGCCTCGGTGGATGCTTACAAAACTTCAGTCTGTTGATTATGTGCTGGTTGTACTTTCGAAAACTTACAAAGCGAGATTCGAAGGCCATGAAGAGCCCGGCAAGGGCAATGGAGCGAGCCATGAAGGTTTTCTGATTACTCAAGAAATCTACGAAAACCAGTCAAAGAACGCAAAATACATCCCTATCTACTTTCACAATGAAGACCGCAAATTTGCTCCTGACGTTCTTCGTGCTGTCACTTGCTACAACGTCACGAGAAAGGCTGAGTACGACCGCATGTATTCGCTTTTGACTCAGCAAATCACTCCTATGCCTCCACTCGGCGAACGGCGTATTCTGACGCAGAATCAACTCGACGAGCATGTTTTTGTCGACCAGAACGATTTCAGCGGAAGTGGTGATTACGGTTCCGGGGGCGTTGCCATTGAAACGGGTTCGCAGCTTGTTGAGTTAAAGATCAATAAGAATTTCGACGATTTTTCGGCGACCGACCAAATTGCAGTTCTGGAAGCGATTGGAAAGCTACTCAAGCTGGATGGCACAGTACGGGTTGTTTCCAAGGCGAGAGGCAGTGTGCTGCTAACGGTCGACTTGACACCAGAACAAGCAGAGCGACTTTACTGGTTGGTTGAGCAAGGCGCATTGGCGGAATTGGATGTAACCAGTGCTCGGATGGTTGAAGGTTCGGGGCGATTGAGAAACACCGAGGGGATATCGTCGCGTCAAACAGTGGCTTACATGAACGATTCGATCGAGTTGGTTGCCGAACCCTCTGAAGAGCGTTCCCAAACTGCTACACGCATAGCGAGCATGCTGTTTCAGAAGCAGCCAGACTGGATTCAATTCTTCCGCGAAGTCCTAGGCGTCGACGGACTTGTCCGTAAGCTCTTTACTTCGCCGGAGGAACTGGCCGCGTTCGAGAAGACCGCTCAGTACGCAGAGATACAGGCCATGGTTGCCCGGCTTCGTGAAAAGTCCGTTACGGCTGTGGAAGTCAAGGAGCCAACGTGCGTTATTGTAGTTCGCTTGCCGAAGAGTTTGCACGAATCGCTGCGGGCTGAGGCGCACGATCGCAAGACCAGCATGAATCAACTATGTATCTCGAAACTTTTGCAAGTTATCAACGATCCTGAGTAGCGCGTCTGGATGGATATTATTTCTTCTTTTTCTTCTTCGGGGATCCGTCGCCGTATCCAAATTCGCGCAAGCGAGAATAACCCTCGTTCGCAACCTGGGACGATCTGCGAGCCCGCTTCTGCCGCTTCTCTTCCTTTTCGGTTTTCTCCATGTCCGCGATTATCTTCGCCAGCGGTCGAATCACTTCGGTCGCCGCGAGGTAGTCGGCGAGTTGTTGTTCGGTGAAGCGGAATCGCTTCTTCTGGCCGGTGCCAACGCGGTGGTGTTGCAGTCTGCCCTCAGCGCAAAGGGCATAGCTCTCAGTGGCGGTTGACACTTTCAATCGCTGGCCACTTCTTTGGCGGTGAGCAGCCCAACAGGCTTATTGGATGACTTGGGTGTAACGGGAGTGACCGCAACTGGTTGGCCTGAAAATGTTCCGATGGCGACCAAGATCTCGCGAACGCCGAGACGATCAAGTCAACCAGTAATTCGCCATGAACCTCGCTGAGGATCGTGCCGTCATCATTCACTTTGAATGTGATCCGACATTGATCCGGAGATACCTATGCCATGGCGATTACTCCGGATACCGTCGCGGCTAGGCACTTGGAAAGTAGAAGGGTCGCTAAGTCGCGTGGCAGGTGATCGACGCGGTGAATCGAGCAAAACGAAAGGCGAAGGCCCAAGGGAAACCGGGCCCGGTGAAGTAACTCACCGGGCGTTTTATTTCGCCTGCAGCACAGCTGGAACTGGGGGCGTTGAATTACTGGCGATCTGATACCGAAACAGTAACGCTATTCCTGTCGAGCCGATCGCGCCGAGCAGTAAGAACGAAATCAAGATTAATGCTGCCGTTCCGGAACAGCAGCAGCCCTGATACCCAGGTCCGGAGGAAGCAGGCCCCACTGGTCCATCTGGATCCCAATCACCACCCATCGTAATTTCTCCAATTAACCGCTCTTGGCATGAGCGGATTCTAGCTAAGCATTTCGCCGATCGCCACCTGAAGAATCTGCGTGCCTAGGCAAATCCTGTCGGCCGCCGCTTCAGCGATTCGATCATTGCAAGTAACCGCTCGCGCTCGCTGACGAGTTTCAGCACTAATTCAATAAGGACGGGAAATAGGGCAGTCACATCTTCGCCATTCGCCTGGGCTTTTCTCACTGCCGAAACAATCTCTTTAGCCGTCATTTTGCTACTTTCTATGCCTCTACTTTTATTATCGCCTGTTTTCACAATAACTACCACTAAAGTTCTAAGAATTTTCGGCAGCGGCCGGTTGTAATTACAACCGCAAGGCCCGGAAAACGCCAATTTGTACGGCATTTCGCAGGCGGTCCGAAACAGCAAGAAAAGCCTGGAAAATAAGGCTTTTTCGGTGGTTTTCGCGGGAAGAAAAAGAAGGCTTCGTTTGCTTTATGAAGCCGTTGCTCTAACCAACTGAGCTACCCCGCCGGGTGTTGTTTGGCGGCGATGGTTGCAGCGCCCGCCCACCGCCTCGGCCTGTTTAGGGCCAAGCGACGAAAACGAAAGTTTAACATCGGACCCCGGGATGGGCAACCGACCGAGCGAGCTTTGCAGGAACCAACGCCAGCGTAAATCCGCTGGCGCTCGCACCGGCCACCCTCGCAATTAGGTGGTGGCAAACGTCAGATCGTCGTTCCCGGTGCCGTTGACGACGATATCGGGATCGCCGTCGCTGGTCACCGAGCCGAGCGAGCTCTTGTCGTGCAGGCTGCCCCACTGCGACAGGAGCAGCATGAGGGCGGCGTCGTTGTCGGTCAGTCGGGAGTAGCTGCTCGGGTCGAACGTGCTAGTGGTTGCCACGCCAACCCACGAACTGGCTTCGTTGAACAACAGGCCGCTGATGATCAAGTCGTCGCCGCCGTCGCCGACCAGACTGTCGCTGCCGTCGCCGCCAATCAGCACGTCGTTGCCGTCGCGGCCCATCAGCTGATCGCTGCCAGCGCCGCCGACGAGCAGGTCGTTGCCGCCGGATCCGCTGATGACGTCGTCGCCATCGCCGCCGTAGATGCGGTCATCGCCCTGAGCGCCATCGAGCAGATCATTGCCCGCGCCGCCGTAGATGTAATCATCGCCGGCTCCGGGGCTCACCTGATCGTTGCCACCACCACCGTAAAAGACGTCGTTGCCTTCAAGAGAGCTGAGAATGTCATTGCCACCGACGACAGAATCCTGCGGCAGCACGCCGGCGATCAAACCGGTCGCATCGTCGCCCCAGACTATGTTGTCGCCACGGCTGGCATTGATCTGATCGTTGCCCAAGCCGCCCACCAGGAAGTCATTGGCCACACCGCCGGCGATGTAATCGTCGCCGTCTTCGCCGTAGATTTCGCCGGGATACTCGACGTTCGACATCGTCACGTAATCGTTCGACGCGCCCGCATAGACGAGCGTCTTGCCGGTCGTGGTAATGTCCTGCACCAGCGTGTTCAACCGAATGCGTGATTGATCGAGCGCGCCTGGCACCGGGTTCTTGCTGAACTGAATCAAGTCGGCGCCCGTCGTGCCGAGGACGAGCAAGTCGCCCATCTGCACGTTGATCAACTTATTGTTGAGAGCCAAGTTGAAGTCTTCGATCTCGGAGTACGACAGCAGCTGCGCGCCGGTCGTTGCCACAATGCCCGACACCGTACCCAGAATCAGCGGAGCATTGGCAGGCAGGAACGAAAGATCGAGGTTCAGCACATCGCCGATCGTATCGCCAGTCGGCGCGACGGGTCCCGTCGGCCGGCCGCCGTTGATGGTGATGGCCGTTGAAACGCTCGGCCGAATCCAGCGGAGCGTGCTCGGAATCGCCAGCCCGGCGTTGCCACTGCCCGTGCCAACGAGGCCCGGCGCTGTCTCGCCGAAGATATCGTTGCCATCGGTCGGGTTGGGATTGCCCGGAGCATCGCCGTTGAGATTGATCGAGTTCACACCGCTCGCGGTGGCAGTCGGCGCTGGGCTCGTGCCGCCTAACTGATCCGACGTGTAGAGCAGGAACTGATCGGCGCCCAACCAGCCGTTGACCGTGACAAACGACAGATCGTGCGCGGGCAGGGTGTTCACGAGCCGCGTATCGAGCAGGTCATTCCCCTGCGTGCCGGTGTAACTCAACGTATCGATGTTGCGGAAGACCACGTCGTCGCCGGGGGTGCTGGTGATCCCTTCCACGCGATAGTCAGCCGACATGGCCGGATTGACCGCGCCAATGCTCACCGTGTCCGCCGTCAAATCGCCCGAGTCGTCGATGATCAGCTGATCGTTGTTAGCAGCCAGCGAACCATCGGTGCCGTCGACCACTATCGGGGCCACGATGCCGTCGACCTGGTTGAGTGCGTTGAACAACTGGAAGATGTCGCTCCCCGTGCCACCGACCAGCGTCACCGGACCGGTGTGCGTGCTCGTGCTGTGTACGCGAATCGTATCGGCATCGGCGCCACCGTTGAGATTGATGGCCGGGTTCCCCGCGCCACTTCCCAGGCTGATGAGTTCGAGCGTATCGGTTCCCGCACCGCCGTTGACCGTTAGTTGACCGATGCTGCTGTTGCTCACTTCGTACGGCACGTAGCCTGTCGCGGTGACTCGGTTCAGCGCGCCGCTGGCCGTAATCGCGATGCTGTTATTCGTCGTATCCCCTTCGATGGTCGAAGAGCCCGGCGTAGCATTCGTGCCGATCCGCTGCACCAATTCGACATTTTGGAAGTAGCTCGGCAGCGAGATGCCCGAGCCCACGCTGAGAATTTCACCGGCCTGGCTCCCCGGCGACGAACCCGTACCAATCGCATAAGTCTGTGCGACCGACGGACCGTTGAGGTTGTAGACCAGCGTGTCGTTGCCACCCATGCCGTCGAAGAAGATCTCGCCCGTCCCTGCCAGATTTGGGTTATCGCCGACGCCCGGCACCGAAGCGATGAAATCGGGCAAGGTGTTGATATCGTCGATCGTCACCATGTCGTTGGCGGCACTGCCGAGCACCCGCACCGACAAGATCGTGGTGAGCAAACCTTGGAACACAATCGGCCCAGCGTTGCTGCCGTTGCGAATCTGCACGCGGGTCTGCGATGCATCGCGCATGATCACGATATTGCCGATCATGCTAACGCTGTTGTCGATGGTCAGATGGAACGGCGTCGGCGGCGATTGCTCTTCGATATTGGTGAAGAGGACCTGTTGGTGCGCGCTGGTGAACGTCCAACTGCCAGAACCCGCGCCAATGTAGGGCGCGATCGTTCCCGGCACATTCAGCAGAGCGCCGGTCGCGACGCTCGTATCGAGCGCGAGGTTGTCGCCCGTATCGGTGCCGGTTGGATCGTTGCCGTTGATGCGAATCTCGGTCGTCACCTGCGGCTGCAGCGAGAACGTGTCGTAATCATCGTTGCCGTTGAGGAACAAGCCGCCGCCGCTGCCGACAGCCGGTGTCGTGATGACGCCGACCGGTGTAATCGTCAACACACCGCCGCTGATCGATGTGGCTTCGATCACGCCAGGCGACTCCGCATCACCGAAGTCGACGTTAATCGTCGTCGCCAGCGCGCTGGTCAGGTTACCGGCAATCGTTGCATTGTCGCCTGCATTCAGCGTGATGCTGCTCGTACCGGAAGTCACCGAACCACCCGCCGCCAAGGTCAAGTCTTGACCGGCGCTAGCCGCATCGATGGCGGTTAGCAGGATCGCGCCCGGAGCGGTGTTCGCGCCGGCCAATTGCAGGCTGCCGTTTTCTTCGATCAACACACCGCCGCCTGTCGCGGTAAACGTGATCGGGCCGAAGCTCAACACGTCGCCGGCCTGGTTGCCTAGCGCGATCGACGTGGCGCTGAGCACCGTCGCGCCGGTGATGTTCACATTGGCCCCTGGGGCGTTATCGATCGTGCTTGGCGAAGTCAGCTGCACGCTGCCGGCATTGCTCGTACCGCCCAGGGTGATGCTGCTGTCTTCGCTGATGTTGATCGCACCCGTGCCGGAGAAGCCGAGGTTGCCGGTGTTGAAGGTATCGCCGGCCTGATTGCCGAGGTTGACCGTCGCCCCGCCAAACGTGCCCAATCCAGAGATCGTGATGCTCGCTGCGGCGGCGTTGGTGAGCGCTGCCGTCGACGAGAGGTTGGCGCTGGCAGCCGTATTCACGCCGAACAGTTGCATGTTGCTATCGACGGCGATGTTTGCAGCGCCGGGCGTGTTGAAATTGAGCGAACCGAAGTTAATCGAATCGCCGGCTTGGCTGCCGAGCGAAATGCTCGGCGCCGACAGGGTGGCCGCGCCCGTCACGGTGACGCTCGCACCGGCCAGGTTGGTGAGCGCGCCAGTCGATGTCAGCAGCAGCGAGTTCGCCGTGCTCGTGCCGCCAAGAGCCGTAGCGCTGTTCAGGTCGATCGTCACCGCGCCCGGGCTGTTGAAGGCGAGCGAACCCAACGCGAGGCTGTCTCCTGCCTGCGTGCCGAGGTTGACGGTCGAACCGCCAAAGCTGCCGTTACCACTCACCGACAAAATCGAACCAGCGCCGTTCGTCAGGGCGCCGCCGGCGTTGATCGCTGCGTTGCCGTTCGCCACGGTCAGGTTGGTGATCACCAGGGCGCTCACTTCGTCGATGATGACGTTGCCCGCGCCGGTGTTCGTCAGCGTCACAGTCGCCACATCGGTATCGAGATCGATGCCCGTCGTCGCTGTAGCATTCAAATCGGCCGCAGTCACGTCCACGCCCGCGGTGGGCGTGCTAATGCCGCCCGTGCCAGCAGCCAACGTGACGTTGCCAGGCGTGGTGATCAACTCGCCAACGGCGATGCCCGCCGTACTGGTGATGCTGATGCTTCCTGCCGCGCTCACACCCACGACCGCGCTCACGCCGCCGATGGTGAGCGAGCCAGTGTTCGCGATAAACACGCCGCCGCTGCCGCCGGCTGCTTCGAGGCCGCCGAGCGTCGTTTCCAGCGGATCAGCCACCGTACCAACCCCCGTTGCCGAGGTCGCGACAAATGCCCCCGCTGTGATGTTATTCGCCGCAGCATTGCCGTCGGTCAAAGCACCGGCCACCGAGTTGACGGTGACCGTCGAGACGCCTGCCGTGATTACCCCGAGAGCCAGGTTGTTGGCATCGGTGTAAGTGATTGCGCCGGTCGTGTTGCCAGCGAGCGAGGTTGCGTCGTTCGTCGCGCTGTTCAAGTTGAACGAGCCCGCGCCTTGCAGCGTGAGAGTTGCTGACAGAATCGAAGCCGTTGCCAACTGCGTCACGGCGCCGCCAGCGCCCAGCGTGACATTGTCGTTCGTCGTGGTAATGCCCGTCGTGCCACTGCCTGTGACGGTGCCCACCACAAAGCCCGTGGCATCGTTGTAGCTGATGGCTTCGGTCGTGTTGGCGGCCAATGTGGCGATATCGTTGGCTGCGTTGAGCAGCGTAAACGGCCCCACGCCGAGCAACTCCAAACCACCGCCGATGATCGCCGCGGTTTGCGTGGTGGCAGCGCCAGTCGTAAGCGTCAAATCGCCCGTACCCAGATTCACCGGCGCATTCACACCCAGCGTGGTGCCCGTTTGAATGGCGACGTCGTCATTCGAAGTGATGATGCCCGTGCCGCTGATGAGGAGATCGTCAACATCGCGAATTGTCGTCGCGCCATCGACATTCGCGGCCAGCGTGTTGAAATCATTCGCCGCTTGCGGAAGCGAGAAGACACCCACACCGGTCAGAGTGAGCGACGGTGTGATCAGCGCGCCCGCCGTTTGCGTTACACCGCCGATCGTGGCGTTGAGCGTAGTATTGCCGGTGACAGTCGTCGTTACGCCCGCTAGTGCGACGGCTTCGTTGCTGATCGACAGCGTGCCGCCGATCGTGCCTCCCGAGAGCGTCGTCGTGCCGGTTCCTGCCGATTGCAACAAGTTGCCGGTCGTGGCCACGGTGCTGTTGAACGTCACATCGTCAGCCGTCGTGATGGTGACCGACGTCAACGGCGTGGTGCCACCGACCGCGCCAGTGAAGGTCGCAGTGCCGGCCAGATTGATCGTGAGCGCCGCCGCTCCGTTGACGGTGCCGCCGAAGACAATGTTGCCCGTAGCATCCGGCCCGGCAACGCCGTTGTTGATGGTCAGCGGGGCCGCGGCGACCATCGTGACTGGTCCCAGCGTGAGCGTGCTTCCATCCTTGACCGTGATGGTCTGCGCCAAAGTAGCCGTGACGAGCGCCACATTCAGCGAGTTGCTGACCGGCAAATTCAGGGTGTTGTCGCTGATCACCGCAGCCAGCGTAGGATGGGCCAGCGTGATCGAGTTGCCCGTAATCGTGTACGAACCCGAGCTATTCGCGAACGTGATCACGCCGAATTGCGAAAGTGCGGGGAAGTCGTTGAACGGCAAGTTTTTGCCGTTGCCGATGCCGATGTCGTTGAACAGGATCGCATCGCCGGGCGAAGGCACCGCATCGCCGACCCAGTTGGCGGCCAGCGTCCAGTTGTTCGAAGCCGTGATCGCCCCGCCATCGACACGGCCGTCCCAAACCACCGTCGAAGGAATCGCCGTCAGCACAAAATCGTTGCCATCGCCCAGTGGCAGGCCACTGTTGTCGTTGTAGACATAGGCATAGCTCCGCGTGCCGAGCGTGATATTGCCCGTCAGACTAAAGGCATTGGCAAAGAACGGCGTGGCCGCCGTCGGAGTGCCCGTAAAGCCACCCGCCGAAACCTTGTCGATCACCTTGATGCCCGTACCGGCAATCACCGCGGCCCCGGTGCGGCCGTTCAAGTTCGCGCCGTTGTTCACCGCATTGCTGATGGTGAGCGTGCCCGTGCCAGTAATCCGCAACTGATCGTGACTCGTGCCAGGAACGTTGCCATTGAGATCGACGAACAACTCGGAGCGGTTGCCGAAACTGACGTTGTTGGCGACGGTCAGAATGCCGGTGTTATTGGGAGCCGCGCCTGGCGTTCCCGGATTGATCGTGCCACCGATCGTCAGGTTGCTGCCGTTCGCGGCCACCGTCACCGTGCCGTTGATCGTGCCGTTGCCGCCGAGCGTAGCGCCCGGATTGACCGTGAAGTTGCTCGCCGCCACCGTCGCGGGAGAGTTGATCACCAGCGTGCCGCCATCGGTGTTCACCAGCGTGGTGCCGGTGTAGGTGTTGTTGCCGCTGAAGATCGTCGTGCCACGGCCTTGCTTGGTCCAAGTCACCGCCGCCGCACCGCTAAGCACGGCTTGGATATCCATTTCCACATTGGCGGGCCCTTCGTAGGGCGTGAAGATGCGATTGCCAGTAACGCTCCCATCGTAGAACCCTTGCAGCGTAACTGCCGGGCTCGTGGCCGTTTGGCCGGCTTGGCTCATGGCATAGAACGTGTTCGTATTCATCGTCAACACGCCGGTGCCCGTGACAACATCGCCGCTCATGGTCGAGCCGACGTCGAGAAAGAACGTGCCCGTGAGGAAGTCCGAAATATTGTTCAGGTTCAGCCGACCGTTGCGAGTAATGTGTATCGGCCGGAAGTCGTTGATCTGATCGGTACCAGCCGTGGCTGCGTATTCCACGGAGTCGCTGTTGTCGGGTCCAAGGTTGTCGCCGATGAAGAGCTCTCCAGAACCTGCGATCGTGTTTCCACCGATAGCGCGGGCAATGCCCGACTTATTCAGTACCAGCTTTCCTTCGCTGACAAAAGTATTCCCCGAGTAGGCATTGTCGACATTGCCAGCCATTTCCAGGTCGCCACTGCCGGCCTTGATCACTGCAAAGGCCCCCGTGATCACGCCGTCGATGGTCAGCTTGCCGCCGTTGACAGCGAACAACGTGTTCGCCGTCATGGTGAACACGCTGTCGATCGTCGAAACAGTAACTCGGTTGTTGCCCGAGATATTGCGAATGGCGCCAGTTCCCAAGTTGGGCGCCGCCATCAGAGCAGTGACGCTGCCGTTGACAATGCCGGCCCCAGCCACTGAGAAGAGTTCGTTGTCGATGGTGTTCGTTCCCGCGATATCGAATTCGAGCGCAGTGCCCGCAGCCACCGTCACGGTAGGCCCGCCAGGCACGAAGCCCGTATCGCCCAGCGCGTTTGGATGTTGAATGCGGAGCGCACCTTGCGAGATCGTGACCGTGCCGGTGTAAGTATTGTCCCCCGCCAGTGACAATCGCCCGGCGCCGGTCTTGGTCAAACTGGCCGTGAAGATGGTCCCGGGCTTGTCGATGATGACCGGAATGACATTCAATTCCACAAGGCCCGAGCCATCGTTGACGGTGAAGGTCCGCGTGGCCGCAACCGTGGCATTTTCCGGCAGCAGCGACACGCGAGAGGCCGCGGTGCCGGTGATTTGTGCCGCGACGCTCGTGGTGATGCCCGGCCGAGCCGTGACCGTTACATCGCCATTGAGCAGCAGCATTGCACCGCCGAGGTCGATGCTCGCGCTGCTCGTGGCGCCCACAAACAGCTGCGGCGTATTCACGGTCTCACCCCCCGTGATCGCCATACCACCTTGCTGCGTGGTCGTCGTATTAGCAAAACTACCCTGCGGGGCGATGGCCACGGTATCGACCACATCCTGGCCGGCATTGGGTCCCAGGAAGGTGAAGGTGTATTGCAGCGCTGACACGCCACCCACCCGTACCACACTACCCGGAATCGCGGCACTGATCATGCTTTCGAGTGCCGAGGGAGTGATGTTGAAAGGCAGATTCACAAGATTGGTGCCGAGAACCGACAAATTCCAAGTTCCGGTTGTCGCCAGGGCTGGGAACGTCAATGTTTGAACTTCGTTGGCAACGGCCGCGGCCACACCATTCAAGATCAACTGACCGCTGCTTTGCACCTGTAGCAGCGCGGTGTTGACAATCTGTTCTGCGTTACGGCTTTCAACGATGTCTGTGCCAAAGTTGTCGCCGACCACCAAGGTACCAGCGATCGCGTTCACGCCAGCCGGCTTGTTCAGCACCAGTGTGCCGCTGATGACCGCCGTCGTTCCGGTGTATTGATTCGGGGCGGCGCCATCGAACACCAGCGTGCCGTTGCCGACCTTGATCAAGCTATTGCCTAATACCGCGCTGGCGCTCGTCGTGCCGATAATCGAGCCATCGATCGTTAGCTGTCCGGCATCGACGCCGATGTAAATGCTGCGAGCCCCGGCATCGAAGCTGCGCATGTCGACCGTGCCGCGCCAGATGTTCGAACCGCTGCGGCTGCGCAGTGCACCGTTAAAGTCATTTAAGTAACCCGTCGCAAATGCTGGGGGATTCGCGACATTCAGAATCAGCGTGCGATCGCTGATCGTCACGCCACCTTCGAGCTCGATCGCAGCCATGCCAGCCACGCTCACCACTTGGCCGGCCAGGTTGCCCAGTGCCGGAGTCGCGGCGCCCAAGGCGCCGTTGCTCTGCAGATTTAAAATGCCTGCCGAAACGGTCACATTGCCCACGAATGTGCTCGTGCCCGACAAGACGAGCTTGCCGAAACCAGTCTTCACCAGCGGATTGCTTGTGCTCGCGACGTTGCGCGCGCCGCCGGCAATCACGCCCGTGACTTGCATGTTCAACAACGGATCGTCGATCTGCCAGTTGTTATTCAGATTGAGACCGGGTACGACGACGATTTCAGTGCCAGAAAGCGTCAATGCATCGGTCCCACCAAAGTCGCGCCGGCCGCCAAAGATTGTCGTTAGGTTCGGATTCATCAAAATCCGGCTCGACAGGTTGAGTGCCGCGCCGGCAATCGGACGCACGGTGGTCGTTGCGGACACATTCAACGTGCCGCCGCCGAGCGCTGCCGTCGCATTCAGCGCCAGCGAACCAGCGTTCAAATTAAAGCCCGAAGCGCCGTCGGTGACGGCAGCGGTAATCGTGCCCGAACCACTCGTGACCACGGCCGCAAAGTTGGCAACGTTCGCCCCCGCCAGAATGCCTGTGAATGTGACCGTGAGAGTGTAAGGAGTGCCCCCGCCGCCGGTCAGAGTTACGTTGGTCGTGCCCGTGCCGAGCACGGTATTGAGTGCGGTCTGAATCGCCGCGGCCGTAAATGTGCTGTTAATGACCGACGTCACCACGCCATTGAAGTTGAGCGTAAAGGACGACACCGTTTCGGGAATGGTCAACACCTGAACTTCGCTGAAGTCGGTCAGCACATTCGTAGCGTTCGTCAGGGCTAGCGCCCCGGCCCCCTGCTTCAGAATTCGCCCGTTGAAAATCCGGCCATTGATCACCAGATCATTCACCGCGTAATTATCGGCGATAGTAAACGTGCGCGCCGCATTGCCGGTGGGCGTGTTCAGATCCAGCTGAGCATTGATGATCGCCTGTCCGTTCGGTCCAAACGAGTTTGAGTTGTAGGCCAGGTTGCTGTTGAGCAGGATATTGCCACTTAGCGTGCCGCCCGTCAGATTCAGGCCGCCATTGATCTGCAACGTGCCGGCGCCCGTCGCCAGGTTGTCGCTTCCCACGCGCGATCCGTTTACCGTCAACGCGTTGATGATGTCGCTCGCCCCCGCGAGATTCAGCACACCCTGATCATTCACAACCACGCTGATCGTGTCAGCAATATTATTCGTGCCGCCTGCAGCACCGTAGGTTACGGTGCCCACGCCGGCCGGATCGAAGTTGCCCAGATCCTCGATGGTGAGCGCACTCACTACGGCAGACACCGCGGCCGTCTTGTTGAGGATCAACGTTCCCTCGTTCACGCTGATGGCCGATGCATTGGCATTGGCCGTCGTTCCGCTGAACTCCATTGATCCGCCGCCGATCTTGATCAGCGGCGCATTCGCGTTGGTGGTGGTTCCCGACGCGTTAAAGGTGCCGGTGGCGGCTACATTCACAAGTAGCGGAGTGAGATTACCGGGGGTTTGGTTCCAGGCAAAGTTCGACGTTCCGTTGCCCCACACGATGTCGCTGCCTGCAGTGACCTGCAGCGCCCCGGCGTTATTCACACCTGGGCCCGACAAGTTGAGCGTGCGTGCAGTGAGTGTGGACATATCGGCATCGAGAATCAGGCTCGCCAGGTTGCGAACCGTGACCGTTGCCGCGGACGCTTGATTGAGCGCATCGGCATTGCTCGCCCGCAGCGTACCCGAGCCGATGTCGATCGCGCCCGTGAAAGTGCCGTTGGCCCCTTGCTCGTTATCACCGGCCAGCACCAGCGTGCCGCCTCGTTCCAACCGCAAGCCTGCCGTCGAATTGATCAAACCATTCGCAGTAAGCTGGCTACCCGACTCAACCAGGAACAGTGGTTCGCGAGCGCCATAGGTGAACTCGCCGGTCGCTCCCAAGTTGATCGCGTTGTTGCCGCCGGCGCTATAAATCAAGCCCGCCGTCGCGGTGCCCATCAGCATATCGAAGTTGTTGCTATTGACCGTCGCACCACCTTCGATGAGCAGCGCGGCGATGGCCGGCGTGTTCGCGGTGATCGTATGCGTGCCGCCAGTTAACCGCACGATGCCGCCAGCATTGATATCGTTGCTGTAGGTCGTCACCGGTCCGAGGAAATACGGCGCCGAACCCGCCGTACCATCCGTATCAGTAATCAAATCGAGCAAGCTGCCAGGGCTGCGGACCGTGCCCCACGTCAACACATTGTTGACCAGCGGATTGGTGGTTGTGACTTGAATCCGACTATTCGTCGTAGCGCCCAGAGCCGCTCCCACGCCGACCAATTCCACCGTCGCGCCGCCGCCACGGCCGAGGGCTGGCGTTTGCAACATCGTCAGACCGCCAGCCGACGAATCAATGGTGATCCGCGCCGGCGCACCGCCGTTGTTGCGGACATTGACGGTCACGTTGCCAACGATTTCCGTCGAGCCCGCGGCGTTGCCGATCAAGTTCAACGAGCCATTCATCGTCACCGCAACGGCATCGCCAACCCGGCTCACGACATTCGTCGCACTGTTGTCGAGCGTCACCGTCGAGCCTTCGTTGATCGTCAACGCCCCGGTACCGAGCGTGCCCGCTCCCCGCGCAACCAGCGTGCCGCCCACTCGACCAAAGATGCCATCCAGCTGTTCGGCGGCATTGACCGACGTGGTTCCCTGATAGGTGTTCACCCCAGTCACGGCCATCGTGCCGAAACCATTGCGAGTAATGCCCGTTCCTGCCGTCGCTGACGACATGACGGCCGAAACCACGAGATCTTCAGCAGAATTCAAGATGATAGAATCGTTGACCGTAAAGGTGCGAGTCGCCGCTGCCAGATCAAGCTGCCCCGCAATCGTGCCAGCTGGCGTTGCGCCATCGGTGTAACCGAAGTTGGCGACCGTCACGTTGTTGTTGAGAATGAACGTGCGAGTTGCCGTCGAATCGATTGTGCCGGTGGCATTCAACCACCGGTTAATTGTCACCGCAGCCGGCAATACTTCGGTCGTGGCAGATCCCGACATCGTCAGGAAAGCGCCAGGATTCACATTCACCGGGGTTTGTGTGCCGCCGATGTGATCGAGACTTGCGCCCGTCAGAATCAACCGATCGGGTCCGCCACCGTCACCCACGTTGAGCGCCGTTGTTGTCCCGCCTGCATAGGCCATGCTCCCCGTCACCTTGTTGAAGATCACCGTGCCGCTGCGGATGTCGAAGCCGTCGTCGAAGCCGGCCTGCAGCGTGGCGCCGTTCATGATCAGCGACAAGCCATTGTCGGAAGTCCCGCCGAATTCCAGGTCACCCGCGCCCACCTTCGTGGTGACGCCTGCAGCGCTCATGTAGTAGCCATTGATGATCAGGCGGTCGGGATTGGCGCCGCCGCCATCCACACCAATGAAGGCCGCCGTTAGCGTCTGACTGGCGTTGGTCAGCGTTGTCGTTTCTGAAGTTCCAGGCGTAACATCGATGAACCGCAGCGCGCCCAAGTTGCCGAGGCCCGCACCGTTGAGCGAAATAAACTCGGGCACACTCAAGCCAGGAATCAATTGCAACGTGGCTCCGGCTGAGACCGACGTGCCGCCGCCAGAGACGGTCGTCGCCACTCCCGAAGCTGACGCGCTAACCAGGTTCGTCACGGTCACCGCATTGACGTCGACGCCGGCGAGCCCTGAGAACACAATGGTGTAGTTACCAGGTGTGCCGGTTACAGTCACCGGCGCAGATCGCACGACCGGGCTTAGCAAGTTGAACGCCGCGGCGACCTGCGCCGTAGTCGGCGGATTTCCCGCGCCGTCGAAGGGGATGGGCGCGGTCGTTGCGCCTAAGTACGTCAGCGTGAACGAACTGCCGATACCACCTCCTACGGAGAACTGCTGCGTTTCGGCGACGATGTTGCCGAAGGCGTTGTTGTGTGCCATCCGCACGATGCCAGTGCTGATTGTCGTCGTGCCGATGAAGTCGGTATTGGCGCCGCTGTTGCTGTCGCCCGACATGATCAAGGTGCCCGTGCCACCCTTTTGGAAGGCATGGTTGACTGCCCCCGAGCCGTTGCGCAACACGCCGCTGAGGTTCGTCGCGTGATTGAACGTATTCGTATTGACGATGAAGGTTCGCTGGGTCCCATCATTCGACAAATTGATCGGACCACTCACCGTCAAATTCGACGCGGCGTTGACAGTTAGATTCAACGTGCGATTGGCAGCCCCCTGTCCGCTGATTGGCCCGGCCAGTACCACGTTGTTGTCGCCCCGAATCGTCAGATCGGCATTGAGCGTGATCGGATTGCTGATCGTCACCGTCGTCGCCGCAGCGCCGTAGTTGGTAAAGAACAAGCTCGCAGCAACCGAAATATTCAGAGTGTTAGTGATCGGCCCCAGCGCGCCGCTGTTCCGCAGCACCAGACCGCCACCACCGTTGATGAAGGTCGAGCCCGTATAAGACGTGTTGTTATTGCTCAGCACCACCAGTCCAGCGCCCGTCGTAGTGATTGCGCCGGCCCCCGGCGTCGTGCCGCTGACGATGAAGGCATCGATCACGAGTTCCCTGATCGCAAGTAAGTTCGCGTCGTTGGCCGTGAAGGTGCGGGCGCCATCCTGCAGGTTCAGCGTGCCGGCAATCGTCGCCCCGGGAGCCTTGGTGGTGAACGTGCCACCTGCGCCACTGGCTGTAAGATTGCCGGTCAAGTTGAAGACGCCCGCCCCGCTCGTCGTAATCAACGACGCCTGAGTGCCCGCCGACGTCATTGTGATCGCGCCACCACCCAGCGTTTCCGAATTCGTCCCGATGTTCAGCACGCCCGTCGAATTGACGATGAGAACCGTATTGTCGGGAATTTGATTGCTGGCGTTGAGCTGCACCACATCCAGATTACCCGTCGAGCCAGCGTCGTTGCCAATCGTGAGCGGACCATTGATGGCGTTCGTGCCCGCAGTCTTGTTGAAGACGAGAGTACCTTCGGCAACCGTCGTGGTTCCGGTGTAGGTGTTGGCAGCGCTGCCCGAGTAGGTCAGCGTACCACCCATCAACTTCGTCACGCCCGACGCCGCCGACTCGCTGATCGCGGCATTGATATCGAGGCTCGTGCCGGCGTTGACGCTCAGCGTGCTGGTGCCGGCCAGCGTCACGCCACCCGTCAGCGTGTTGTTGCCGGCGATATTGCGAATCACGCCTTGGCCGCCATAACCCACGCCGTTCAGCACCAATGGTTCCGACAGCGACACACCATCCACCAGCAGGCTGAAACCGGCCAGCACGGTCGTTTGCGCGGCATTCGTACCCAGGGAGTTGGCGTTGCGCACGACAACTTCACCACCTTCGATCGAGGTCACGCCGGTGTAAGTATTTCCACCCGCAGCCGATGGGGCGAGCACCAACCGACCCGGATTGCTCTTGCTGAGCTGCGTGCTGCCACCCGCGCCATCGGCGATGGTCGCCGAGATTAACAAGTCTTCAATGCCGGCGCTGTCATCTACCAAGATCCGCCGCGGACCGCCGGCCGATCCCAACGGCCCCGTCAATTCGAGCGTGCCATTGCTGATCACTGCCGGCACTGGATAACCGCCAGCCAGAACTCGCGTTTGAATGCGGCCGTTCTCCGACACGTTGTTGCCGATCCGCAGCGTGCCGCCACCCAGATTCACGTCCGAGCTGCTGATCGGGCCAATTTCCAAACCAAGCACATCGTGGTTAACACCGGTGTTGAGTCGACCCTCGATCGTTTCCGAGAAACCATTCAAATTCAAAATGCCCGACGCCATGATCCGCAAACGGCTGCGGAAGCCATCACCAATCTGATCGCTCGCCAGGAAACTGAGGTTGGCCGAATCGTTCGCACCCCAGTAGCTGCCCACGAAAAACTCGTTGTTGTCGCTCATGATCGGAATCGCGGCGATTCCTGCGCCTGTCTTGCCCAACTCCACCGTGCCTTGCCAGACCAGGCTGGTAAATGCGAACGTGTTGCTGGCATTCCCCGCGAATCGCAACGTACCGGAGCCAAATTTGTTGAAGCCCTGGTTGCTCACGATGCCTGTCGACGAAGCCGTGCCGATATTCAATTGTCCGGCCGGCACATCAATGGCCGTGCGGTTGTTTTGCAGCGCCACATTTCCTTCCCATGTATTCGTGCCGCTGAAATTGCGGAGCGGAACTGCACCCAGGTTGGCTTCGCCGTTGCCATTGAGCGTCAAGGTTTCTGCAGGGATAGAGATATTCCCGGCGAGTTCGATGGTCGCGCCAAACGTCACGGTCGCTCCGTTCACCGTCGAACCAAACGCGTTGTTGCTCGCAGCGCGGATCGTCCCTTCCGTGGGTCGCACCAATCCGTTGAACGTGTTCGTCCCCGACAGCGTCAGCAAGCCCAAGCCACCCTTGGCCAAAATCAGTGTTGCCCGGCCGAGCGGAATTGCACTGGAAACCGTCAAGTCGGTTTTGTCGTTCACATAGAACAGGCCGTCGTTGACACCCACATTCAAGTTGGGTGCTGTGATTTGATTTCCCACGCCCGCCGAGATCACCAGCCCCGTATCCACCGTCAAGTCGTTGCCACCAACGATAATGCCGCCATTGGCCAGCAGCACCGCGTTTGCGGTTGCGGGAGCAGCCAGCGTTTCGCTCGCGGTCAACTTCACATTCACCGTCGCCGTTGCCGTGGCCAGCGACGTGCCGAAATTGGCCCCACTGGTCAGCGACGTTATGAAGTTGTCGAACGGCGCTGTGGCTGGAGCAGTCGTAATCGTCAAGAAGTCGAAACCGCTCGGCCCCTGCATCACACCATACGGCAAGATGCCGTCGACCATTGCGGAACCGCCGGTGGGAAGCGCATTCACAGCGACGCGGCTCAAACCAGTATCAGTGATCGCCTGGCCACGGCCCACGAACTTCAGTGTCGTGCCGTTGCTGGTTCCTTCGAGCCCCACCGAAGTAAACCGCCAGTTCGCGCTGCTCCCTGGCGCCGGGCTAGTGAGCACATGCACTTCGCCGCGCAACGTATTGCGCCCGCGCACCAAGCCGACCGATTCCGTGGCTTGTACGCCCGAACCGCTGACCAGCGCCAGCGTGCCGCCAAACAAGTCGATCGCGGCAGTGTCGCCGATCCGGTTGGTGAGATTTCCCTGGCTGTTGTCGATCTGCAGCACGCCCCCCGTGCCAATTAAGAAACCCGAGTTGAGAATCGAGCCCTGGCCGCGGACCACCATCGTGCCGCCGTACCAGCGAAAACCGCCCGGGTCCTGACCGATCTCGATGCCGCCGCTAAGCGTAACCGGGCTCGAGAACACAATCGTTCCCGGCCCTTGCTTGCGCAAACTAAATGTGTTGCCCGATTCGCCGAGCCCACCTGCAAACTCCAGGACGCCGGCGACCGCTTGCGAAGGAAGGAATTGAGCGCCCGTGATGTTCACGATTTGCACGGGACCGCTGAATGTCAGATTGTTACCACCACCACCAATGGCGCCCGAGCCTGCATAGCCGTTGCCGCCGATGAATGCGATCGTCGTCGGCGACATAAAGAATTCGTTGGCCAGGTTGCGCGGGCCATTGTAAGTAGTCAGGTGACCGCCTGAGATAAACACCTTGGCAGCACCAAACGCCGTGTCGCTGCCAACGGCGAGGTTGCCACCGCCGCGATAAATTTCGCCCGACAAGCCGCTGTTGTTGCCACTCAGCAGCACCGTGCCGGTGGTCGTGGCTTGAATGAAACCCGCCGTCCCGGTCAGGTTGGCCCCAATCTCCAATTCAAACGGCAATTGATTCACATCATTGCCAGTGTCGATCGTGCGCGGCACCGCGCCGAAATCGAGCGTGCCGTTAGTGATTCGCGGCGCTGCGTTCGGCGTCCACAGCGTGGCTACGGTGCTCGTAGTCGAAACAATGTTGCCATTGATCCCGAGCGTGCCGCCACCGAGATCGACCGACGAAGCGGCTTGCAGGGTCAGCGCTGCTTGGGCATCGACATTACCAATCACCTCGTTCTTGCCATTGAGTTCCAGCCGCCCCGTAGCCGTCACCGTGATCGGTGCCGAAAAATCGGCCAATTGATTCGGTTGTAGCCAGCGCACGATGTCGGATCCCGCAAAGCCCGACTGCGGGTTGTTGTCGCCGACCTGCAGCGTCCCTTGCAATGCCGAAACACCGCCCGTGCCGTTCCCCTTGTTGAGCAGCAGCGCACCTTCGTTGACCGTGGTCAAGCCCGTGATCGAATTTGCCGTGGTGCCCCCCATCTCGAGCGCACCAAAGCCGTTCTTCGTAATGCCCATGGATTGCAATCCAGTGCCATCGACTATCGCCGCATTCACGGTCAGATCGCTGCCGATAGCACCGTCATTCACTTGCCAAGTGCGAACGCTCGCCACCGATATGATCCCCAGGTATTGCAGCGCCACAGTCCCGCCGGTGATCGACGCGCCAGTGGCGTTGCCCGTGCCGGCTGCCATCACCGTGAGGTCGCCATTGGTCGTCAACGTACCGCCGCTGCCGATCGCAATTTTGGCTCCGCCATTGGCGGCAACCACCATCGTCAGCGTGCCGCCAAAGCCTTCGGTCTGGCCGATGTCGAGCAAACCCGAGCTGTGGATAAACGTGCCCGCCGTGCCGCTGTCGCGAATCTGTTCGTTCTTGCTCAGCTTGAGCGTAGCTGCCGGCGCACCAGTTCGATCCGAACCGATGAAGACGGTATTGATGACGGCAGGAATGCCCGGCTCTTTGTTGAAATCGAGCGTCCCTTCGAGAACACGAGTCGACGCGTTGTAGGTGTTTTGAAATGCGCCAGCAAACTCCAGCGTGCCGCCGCCGCGCTTGATCACTTCCACATCGTTGACGATGCTCTCAGTGTGCGTGAAGCGCGAACCGGTGGCGACGTTGAAGAAGGTCGTGCCGTTCGTAATCACCGGAAAACCGTTGAGCAACGTCGCGCCGGTCAGATCGGTCGCATTGCCACCCAAGTTGATCCGGCCCGCCAGCGAGTTGTTACCCGCCACGTTGCGCAGCGCACCGACCGCATCCGCATATTCTCCCGTAGTGCTCACACCCACGCCGTTCAAACCGATTGTTTCCAAGCCGATGTTCACCGCGCCAAACGTAGTTTGCTCGACTTCGAGCGTCGCACCTTGTCGAACCGTGGTGGTCCCCACGACCGAGCCGAGCGCACTGCTCCGCTGGATGTTTAGGAAACCTTGATTCACGACCGAGTTGCCGCTGAAAGTGTTGTCGCCGGTCAAAATCACGCGACCAGGGCCGGCTTTAAAGATCGATCCTGCGATGATGTTGCTGCCGATCGTCGCATTCATCCCTACGTCGGCCGAGATGGAACCGTTACCGGCGTTGAGCGACTCGACATTGATTGCGCTAGTGCCACTGCCTGTGAATAGGATGATGCCCGAAGTGGTATTCAGCAGCACGTCGGCGCCGTTGATTGTTACACCCGGTCCCACGATGAGCGAATTGATCAGCTTTGAGTTCGTCAGCGTGTAAGTGCCAGGCGTCGTGATCTTCACATTGCTCAGCAAGCCCGCATTCGTCAGGTCGCTGGTGTAACCCGCGGCCGGCAGCGGCACGACGGCGATCCCTTCGGGCGCGTTGCCGTACGTCGCCACATCCAGGCCTGAGGTGCTGGTCACTCGGCTTCCCGTCAAAATCGTGCCGCCAATCAGGTTGCCCGGGTTGTTCTGAAAGACGATGCGGTTCGGACCCGTCGCCGACAGCGTGCCGCCAATGGCTTGGAAGTTGATATTCCGCGTGCCACCCATCCCTAGCGCATTCGCGACTAGAGCCACACTCTGCGCGCCAGCCGACGTATTTTGCACGCTGATGGTGGTGGCTAGTTGATCGCCAGTATTGATCGTGCCGGTGACTTCCGTGCTCGCTGCTGTGGGATTGCCCACCAGCAACACTTCGCCCGCATTGTTGTTGATAACCGACACATCGTTGAGGCGGTCGGTCAGATTCGTACCGCTGTTGTCCAGTTTCAGCACGCCGTTTTGGCCGATGGTAAAGCTCGTCACATTTTGCAGCGTGCCATTACCCGCCAGCGACACGGTGCCGCCGTCGTCGTTGATTGTGAACGCACCGCTGAAGGTATTCGCTGCCGTGAATTGCAAAGTTCCGCGGCCACTCTTGGCGAAGGCTTGCGAACCAAAAATTCCTTCGCCCACCGGGGCGGCAAACGTGACGATCGCATTGGGATCCATCACCTGAATGGTGCGTCCGGCCGTCAACGTCGCCGGCGCGGTGAAAGTGATATCGAGATCACCCAGCACCGGTACGGTGGCATCGAGAGAAACCGGTGTGGGAACCGTTCGATCTGCGCCAAAGGCGCGCAGCGTTGAACCTTGCAAACTCACAATGCCGGTGCCGAACGCATTGTTGCTGCCAATGCCGACAATACCCGCGGTCAGTGCCACCGGCCCGGCAAGCGTGTTGTTGCCACTTAGCACCAATGTGCCGCCGCCGGCCTTATTGATGCCGATATCGGCAGCGCCGGTGATGTTGGCCGAAATCACCAGGTCTGCAGCGACGTTGCCCAGTTGCGTGTCGTTGACTGTAAACGTCTTCACCAGGCCGCCGCCAGCGCCGCTGAAGTAACTGCCGAGATCGAACGTGCCGTTGCTAATCGTCGCAGCCGGCGTGACACCGCTGCTTCCCTGGAAACCATTCAAGGTCAGTGCTGCACCACCCAGAACCAGTGTGCCGCCGTTCAAGTTGATGTCGGCCGAATAGGTCGACCCTTCGACCATCGTCAGATTGCCGATCGTGTCGGTGAAACCATTGAAGTCGAGCAAGCCCGAACTGTTCATGGTGGTCGTCGTCAGCGCCGCACCGAAATATTCGATGTGCGGAATTTGGTTGTTGGCGAGCAATCGCACAGCGGCTGCATTGTCGCCGCCGATGTTGTCGCCAATGACCAGGTTGCCGCCGATCGCGTTCACGCCGGCCGTCTTGCCGAGTTCCAGCGTTCCCTGCAAAACCACGGTATCGCCGCGGTACACATTCGCTTGGGTCCCTGTCAGCCGCAGCGTGCCGGCGCCTGCTTTGAGTAGGCGCATGGTGCTGCCCGTCTGATTGGCGATCACGCCGCTAACGATCAACGTCGCGCCACTCTCCACACCGATCGAGGCGTTGGAGTTGGACAAATCCATGTTGCCCGTCCAAGTAACCGTACCGCTGATGGCGTTTAACGCACCCACACCGCTCACGTTCGTGCCGCTGCCAAAGCCAACGCCACCTTCGCGCAAGGCAACTTGCTCGGCAATCGTGAAAGTGCCCGCCACCTGCAGTTGCGCGCCGGCTTGAATTTGCGTATCGCCGCTGGTTGCAGAACCGAGCGCCGTCGCACTCGCTGCGCGCAAGTATCCCTGCCGCACATCCGTGAGACCGGTGTATGTGTTATTGCCGCTGAGGATCGTCAGGCCGCCGCCCAGCTTGTTGATGCTGCCATTACCCGAGATCACGCCATTCACTGCCGTCGTGCCAGCGCCATCGAAGGTCAGCGCGCTGCTGCCCAGCAGGCTCGTAGCACCAACCAGATAAGCGGTGTCGATCGCGCCCATCGTGAGCGTGGTACCAGGATTGGCCGACATAATCGTCAAGCCATTCTGGATGGTGATCGCGGGCGTGAATGTATTGTTCCCCGTCACGTTATTCGCAGTCAGACCACCGGTGAGCGTGATCGCATTGCCACTGATGTTGTAACCGCTGCCGGTGAACAACACAGTATTGAACGTGGTCCCTGCCGCCAGGTCGTTGGTGTTTGTCAGGTTCGCCGCGCCGGCGGGAAAGAATAATTCGTCGCCTGCAGCGGGGGCGATGTCGCCAACCCAGTTGGCTGCATCCGACCACAGCGCGCTGCTCGATCCATCCCAGGTCATGGTGGCCAGCACCGCGCGCTCTTCTAGACGTTCGAGAAACAACCGCCGTTGGCGACGGCGTTCAGCGGCGCGTTGCATGAGCCAGCGCTGAGAATTCGACCTGGAACCAGAACGAAGGGAAAGACGCGACATGAGAGGATGCTCCGCTCGGCAATGAATGACAGGCGATCGAGGCAACGGAAAAGAGAATCCACCACGCTTCCAGGCCGGAACGACTGGAAACGGACGAGCGCGCAGCAACCCGCGGAATGTGGGAGAGATGCTTCACGTGACACTGGCGGCTGGGTCGAGACGGAGTTGTCTTTGGAACCGCTGACGGGTCCCAAAAGATAGGACAACTACCCCCCTACAACCCTTACAAGTGTCGCATTCTGAGCGTAAAGAATTCTAAATGCAAGGAAATAGATGCAAGATGAACGAAGCTTTTCCCCGTTTACTTGTCTTAACAGATGGGCGGTAATTCGCCGCCGAAACGTCATGTGACGTCATTACTTAGAACTTATTTGAAGATTTGATGATCAAAAGAACTAGAAAAGGCTCAAAAACATGAGCATGTCCGCATATGTGAACCATGCCAACACTGCGGCTTTCCGTATGAACCCCTTCTTACGCGCAGTAAAAGCCAGCTGCGACAATTTGTCGCGTCTGGCAGCTACCGGGGGACGGCCGGGGCAGTAATTGGCTGTCGGCGGTCAGCCGATTCAAAACAACCGGTCCGCAGAAACTCCAGCACATAGCTCCGCACTTGTGGATCATTCATCAACTGTCCGTGCAACAAGTTGACGCACCGAAAATCACAAGCTCCCGGCAAACGCGTTTCGGCGACCGAGACCACCCAGTCGTCATCGCCTGCGATCAGCGGATTCAAACCGCCATCGCTCCCGTTGCCGCCGGCGATAATGCCGAAGTCGCACTTCGGCACGGCTAGTTTGGTCGAAACAGTTTCCCAATCTTTGCTGAGTTGCTTGCCGCTGGGACCGATCACCATGGCGACTACTTTGTTGCCGATGAATCGCTTCGCCAACTCGGCGCCGTTGTTTGGCGGACCGAGCATCACAAACCGCTTGATTCGCGCATCGGGTTTCCACTTCGGCTCCGTGGCCGAGGCTTCACCTAGATAGCGACGAACAATGATGTTTCCCAAGCTATGACAAACGAAGTTGATCTCTTCGGCCCCTTCCAAACCCGCAATGATCTTGGCCAGCGACTCCGCATGCTGATCGATGGTTCGCCGCGTGCTCGCATAGCCCACGTTGACCCACTCATAGTCTCCTTCCTTCTGCAAGAACGCGCCGATCCCTTCCATGGCTTCGCGACTGCGGATCAAACCGTGCAGTGTGATCACCACTTTCTTCTTCACCGGCGGCCAGGCCTCGGCCCGCGCGATCTCGGCGAACTTTTCGTGGCACTGATCATGCGTGCCCCACGCGCGGCGAACATCCTTGTTGTCGAGCAACCGATGATGCCCGCTCATCACGTTCAGCTGCAACCTCCAGCCATTGCGGACCAGTTCATCGCTCCAGAACTGTTCGCCCCCGAGTGTGACCGAGGGAATATTCGGCGGTGTAAATGAAGGGATAGTGAACGTCGGCGCCGGCGGTTTCTCTTGACCCTGCACAGGCGAACCACAGGTCAGCGAACCACTGATCACCAGCAGTCCCCATAGAACCTGTCGAATTAACACGGAATCAGAAAATCGCATTGCCATCCTCGCAATCGCAGGTATTCCACTTGCGCACCCTATTATTAAGCGATGAGCCCCCGCCGACCAGATGATTCCGTGGCGGATGCGTTGCTAGCATCATTCTGACGCTTGTCAGAATTGTTTTCCCGCATCAACGCTTGCTGATTGACTTTGCCTTCTTGCCTCCTACAATGCGGCCAATTGGCTTTCTTTCTCGGGCCGTCGAAGGATCGCAGACCCGCCAGCCACTGTTGCTGTTGCACGCGAATGAACTCGCTGCTTCGGCCATCCTCACCTTACTGACGTTCTGCTTACTTGCGGCGGTGGGCATTGTGCTCGGCTGCCGATTGTTTTCGTTCAGGAGTCTGTCCATGAAGCGTTTGTTCTCGTTGCTCGCCGTTGTTGCGCTCGCTGTCGCCGCTCCGCTGTTCGCCGCCGAACCCGGCGAAAAAGCCCCTGAGTTCAAAGGTCTGAAGGGCGTCGATGGCAAGGAACTGTCCTTGTCCGACGTGAAGGATGCCAAGGCCGTTGTCGTTTGCTTCACCTGTAACATCTGCCCGGTCTCGGTGGCCTACGAAGATCGCTTCGTCGAATTCACCAAGAAGTACAAGGAAAAGGGCGTCGCCTTTGTTGCCATCAACTGCAACACCAAGACTGAAGACCTGGCCGCGATGAAGACCCGCGCCGAAGACAAGGGTTTCAACTTCCCCTATGTGTTCGATGAAAGCGGCAAGACCGCCACCGAATACGGCGCGAAGGTCACGCCGCACATCTATGTGCTCGACGGCACGCGGACCATCCAATACGTCGGCGCGTTCGACGACAAGCCAGTCGCCAAGGACGCCACCAAGCACTACGTCGCCGACGCTGTCGACGCCGTTCTCGCTGGCAAGACCGTCGAAACTGCTACTACCAAGGCCTTCGGCTGCGGTATTCAAAACAAGAAGTAAGAGCGGTTACTGCGCTTACGCAGCTGCTGCATCAATTGCTTGAAAAACAAAGGGCCGGCGTTCGCAAGAACGCCGGCCTTTTTTCGTCAACCACCATCATCCTGCCTCAGAACTCAAAACTCAGCACTACTCACCGCTAGCTCATTGTTGCAATGACAGCGGTTATTCCTAGCAACGAAGGTTACCGCGTTGTAAGGAAGTTCCCCATAGTGCCGGAAATCGCCAAGATTACCAACTTAGCGATTCTGTGTCCTTTGACCAATTCTCTGCCGATACTTAGTAAGCCGGTTAATTGTGGCCGCGCCGCGACCTCGTTCGTGACGCTGCGAAACAATTTCCGCCCGCGCTCCCCGCCGGGTCGGACAGCCGGTTCCCGCCTGCGACGAATCCCACCTGTTCCCACCACGGCAATGATGCCGGCTGACCCCCGGGGCGCGCAATGTTCCACAAAACCTGTATGCCCATACAACTCTGGCTGTCATATTTCAAACGGCCTGCGTTCGCCACGATCCTCGTTGGTATCCTCGCCTTCACGCTGCCTGGCTGCCGCATTCCTGGCCTGTACGGGGCCAAAGAAATGGCGCCGCTGCCGGACACGTACAACGGAGTGGTGACGGAAGAGAACTCGGGCCAGATCGGCATCTATGAGTTCTTTGACGACCCGGTGCTGGCTCAGCTGCTGACGAATGGCCTGGCCTCGAATCAAGAACTGCAGATTCGGAATCAGGAAATCTTCATCGCCAGCAACGAGCTCTATCAGGCTCGCTGGGCTTACCTGCCGTTCATCGATCTGAATGCCTACGGCGGCATGGATCGAACGAGCAAGTGGATGCCACTGGGTGCAGCCGAAAGTCAGCTCTTAACGCCGAACGGCGGCAACTTTTCGGATCCGCTGGGCTATTCGCGCCTCTCGGCCGACTTGTTCTGGCACGTCGATATTTGGCGTCAGTATCGCAACATGCGCAATGCTGCCCTGCAGCGGTACTATGAAGCGATCCAACGCCGGAACTACTTGATCACCCAACTCGTCGCCGAAACGGCTGAGAACTATTACGAGTTGGCCGCCCTCGATAAGCGTTTGCTGTACTTGGATCAGACGATCCAGATTCAAGAGCAAAGCTTGGACGTGGCCGATGCCCAGCTGAAGGCAGCCCGCGGTACGAAGCTGGGTGTTCAACGGTTCCTCGCCGAAGTTCGCAAGAACCAAAGCCAACGCTTGATCGTGCAGCAGCGAATCATCGAGATCTCGAATCAGATCAATTACCGCGTCGGTCGCTTTCCGCAGCCTGTCGAACGTGCCAACTGGGATGTCATCAAGCTCGACTCGCGTCAGATCCAGGTCGGCTTCCCCGCTCAGCTGCTGCTGAATCGCCGAGACATTCAAGCCGCCGAACGTGAGGTGATCGCGTCGGGTCTTGATATTCGAGTCGCTCGGGCCAACTTCTTCCCGAAGCTCGATATCACCGCCAACGTCGGCTTTGAGTCGTTCAACCCGCGCTACTTGTTCACGCCCGATGCGTTGATTGGCCAGGCGATTGGCAACTTGTCGGCACCTGTGGTCAACAAGTCAGCTGTCCGCGCTCAATACATGACTGCGAACGCCAAGCAGTTGCAGGCGATCTACGCTTACCAGCAGACCGTGCTCAATGCGTTCACCGAAGTTACCAACAACGTAGCGAAGGTTGAAAACTATCGCCGCAGCGTTGCGGTTCAACAACAGCAAGTGGTAGCCCTCGAACAGTCGGTCGATGTCGCCCGCAGCTTGTTCCGTGCTCCGCTGGCCGAAGCGTTTGCTCGCGTCGAATACGTCGACGTGTTGCTCGCCACCCGTGACTTGCTCGAAGCTCGTACGCAAATGCTCGAAACCAAACAGCAACAGCTGTCGGGCATCGTCCGAGCCTATCAGGCACTCGGTGGTGGCTTCCTGCTGTCGAACAACGGTGAAGAGTTCCCGCAACTCTTCTGCAGCCCGGTGCAGGTCGAATCGTATGAGGTGATCATGCCCCAAGACCTGATGTTCCCCAGCGATCCGGATGGCGAGAAGGAACTTCTCCCGCCACCTGGCCAGGCTGCTAACGCACCTGCTCCGGCTGCCGCACCGACACCGATGCCAACGCCAGCGGTGAAGTAAGGGGAATGATTGTGCATGCTCGCGGCCGATAGCGGCCGCGAGTGGGGAGGGTGGTGGACTTACGCTCCGACGTACCTCGCATACAGCGACTTCGCTTCGGCGATATCTTCCGTGCCGCTGATCACAGCGCGGCCGTCGGGAAAGATGGTGATCTGAAATTTGTCGATCGTCACTCGCACCAAGTAGCGATTGCGAGTGACGCTCCCCAGCGGCCGAAGCTTCTCTTCCATCTGCTCCAGCGAAATACTCTGCCGATCGGCAAAGCTTAGCTGCACCGAGTTGCGACCGCAGAGAACCGCAGTATGGCTGCCGCGCTCGCCGCTGAGCCAGGGAAACTCTTGGCCGCTGCATGTGGGGCACTTGTCGCTGGCGACGTTTCCCATTTTGATCTGCCGAATGGTCGCATCCCACAGGTCAAAAATGGTCCAAGTTCGGCTGATCGCTTCCGGATGACCGCTGAGAATTTTCAGGGCTTCGCAGCATTGCCACGAGGCGATGATGTTGATGATCGGCGACAAAATGCCAGCCGTATCGCACGTCGGTGAACTTCCCGGCGGCGGCGTATCGGGCATGAGACAACGCAAGCATGGAGTTGTTCCCGGAATGATCGTCAGCGTTTGCCCTTCCGCACCGAGACAGCCGCCATAAATCCACGGCAACTTAAATTTCACCGCGGCGTCGTTCAGCAGATACCGCGTTTCAAAATTGTCGGTGCCATCGAGCAACAGATCGACGCCGTCAAGCAGCCGTTCGATATTCGTGTGATCGAGATCAGCGACATGGGCTTCGATTTCGATTTGCGAATTGATTCGCACTAATCGATTGCGAGCCGCAATCGCCTTCGGCAAACCGGCTGCCACATCGTCTTCGTCGTACAGCACCTGCCGCTGCAGATTGTTCAGCTCAAGAAAATCCCGATCGACAATCCGTAAATGTCCCACTCCCGCGCGCGCGAGTGTATTCGCCTGCACGCTGCCCAGCGCGCCGCAGCCAACAATCAGCACGCGCGATGTGAGCAGCTTCCGCTGTCCCTCTTTGCCCAGCGGCGCAAACCGCCATTGTCGCGCATAGCGGGCGAGATCGGCGGCAGTGTCTTCGGTATCGGCGGCCGGTTCAGTCATTGTTTTCGTTAGCGACCAGCATTACGTGGTGGGTATATTGCGCAGCATCGCCCGTCACAACCCGCGGCGTCAGCCAGGAATTGTGACTTCGAACATTGCTTAGGAATTCAATCTATCATGCCCACGTCTTCAAAAACCTCGCAACGCAAAACCTGGGCTGAGAAACTCGCGCACGAAAAAGGCCTGCCGAAGTTGATCGATGTGAAACCGGGCGAACGAGCGCGCTGGGGCGGCGCGACGATGGTCGTGCCGCGGCCTCGCGACATCGATGCCCTGATGAAACAAGTCACGAAGGGAAAGCTCGTCACGACTACCGAACTCCGGCGGGGCGTCGCCGCCCAGCACGCGACGGAGACCGGCTGTTCGATTACCTGCGGCATCTTTGCCTGGATCGCCGCGCACGCAGCCGAGGAGCAAAGAGTCGCCGGCAGAAAGAGAATCACTCCCTGGTGGCGAACGCTCAAAGCCGGCGGCGAACTCAATCCCAAATATCCGGGCGGCATCGCTGCTCAGCAAAAGCTGCTGGAAGCCGAAGGGCACACCATCGTGACCAAAGGGAAGCGAACGTTCGTCGCCGATTTCGCCGACAAGCTGGTGCAGCCGAAGAATTCGACGGACAATGCAGGGAATAAATAGCCGGCTCGCAACATCTCAAGCGTACCTCTTCACGCTCAGGAGCTTCTCATGTCACTCGCGCTCAGCCGTCTACTTTTGGCTCTCGCTCTCTTCGGCATCTTCGCCCTCACTGGTTGCGATGCAGTGCCGATTTCGAAGCATCCGCTGTCGGATGCCACCGATTCGGTTCTCGACGAGCGACTGTATGGCCAGTGGGATGTGTACAACGATGAAAAGCCAGCCGAAGAGCCCGCGAAGGAAGAGGGCGAGAAGAAGGAGCCAGAGCCCGATCGACTTGGACCAGGGAGGTTCATCTTGGGCAAAGTCGCCGATCAAGAAAAGACGCACGAGCTCGTGACTTATCAAGTAAGCGACATTGGCGTGATCGAAACCAAGCGTCAGCCGTTCTTTGTAACTCGCATCGGTGAGCGGCAGTTCGTGAGCATGAACATGGCCGCTCCTGAGGCAGCGCCGGAGTACGCGATTCTGCGTTATGAGTTTGCCAACGAGAATCGTGTGCTCGTCTACATGCTCGATCGCGATTTCATCATCGCTGCCATTCAGAAGGGCGAACTCAACGGCTCGGTGAAGACCGTCGCGCCCAGCGAAGACCCCAACGCCGTGAAACGCCGCGAGTCGATTCACATCACTGCCAAGGTTGCCGAGCTGCGCGCGTTTCTGAAAAAGCACGACAAGATGGCCTTCACCGCCAAGCATGCACTGCGACTACAACGCGCCGAACAAGGCTAATATTGTCGCCGAATATTCCATGTTCGGTGGTGGCGGTCACAAGCCGAGAACCGCTGGAATAAGCGCTAGCGATATTCCAGCAAGTTCGGCGAGATGAGCGTGCGGTTGTGTGACGCTTCAGACGTCCACGCGCCCAACACCGGAATTTCTTGGAGCTCATTCCTCTGTTCGTGGCAATTTCGACTAAACCCACCGATTTCGGCCATGCAGCCCATGCCGGCGAGAATCGGTGCCGATGATTAGACCACTTCAGCTTCGACGGTCGTCGAGCGAGCCGCGATCAAGCTGTTGATGCTGTTGATGCAGCAGTAAGCCAGAATCAGCAGCACCACCTGATTCACCATCGCAAAGGGCAAGCCGAGGACGGGAATCGAGCTGAGCAACAGCAGGATGCAATAAGTCAGCGCGAGTCCTTCGGGCGCGCGGTGCACGGTCAGGTTGCGCTGCCGGGCATAGCGATTGAAATCTTGAGCCCAGCCCCACCAGGCCTGAAACATCCAGTAGAGGTTGAATAGCGGCACGAACAGCAGCAGCACGGCTACACCGGGCGTGGTTCGCGGCGAGCCATCCTGAATGGAATTCCAGGCCTTGTACATCAAGATCATCATCGGCAAACCGACGCCGATCATCGCCGGCAGCATCGCGGGAAAGATCAGGAAGGGAATTACCTCGCGATCGCGTCCGCGACCGTCAGCAAAAACGATGGCGAGAAACGTCAGCGCGGCGAACGACACCAGCCAACCGAAAACCATCGGGATGAAATACAACACTTTGTGTAGCGGACGCATGGCTGAACTCCAGGAAAGAATCGCGAGGGAAACAACGTGAGACATCGGCCATACCGCCGAGTTGCTCGCCTGTGACACCGCGTCCCAGAGAATCGGTAACTAAGTTGCCGTCAGCAATTTCAGCAGCGTTCGGTTCCCCTCGGGAAACTCATAATGGGCGAGCTCACCCGCCGGCACCCAGCGAAACGGCGGCAGCAGCGGCGCACTTGGATCGATCGGCTCGCAGGCAATGAAGTGCAAGTGAACGGTCGCGTGCGGATATTCCTGCACGCACTCTGGATAGTGCGATACGGCGCGCACGGCCAGGCCGGTTTCTTCCAGGCATTCCCGAATGGTAGCCGCTTCGGGAGTTTCCCCAGCGTTCATCTTGCCGCCCGGAAATTCCCACAACCCAGCTAGCGCAACGCCCTCAGGTCGTTGACCGATAAGAAAACTCCCTGCGCGGGCGACAACAGCAATGGCGATTTGAATGAGTTTGGGTTCGGGCATGAGCCCAGTGTAGCCCTCACGCTCCATTGTCGTCGATCACTCCGTGCTCGATGAATGGAGGTTAACCTACCGCGCCGCCGAAAGAGCTCCGCGACTTTCGGCTGTTTGGCGAGTGGAGGTTACTCGCCAAACCGGAACTTCGCGGAGCTCGTTCCTTTGGCCTGCTGTAGATCCGCCTTAACCGATCGTTTCGGAGAAAACGACGACAAAGGATTAGAACGCACCTTCTCGCAGCAACACCACGCGGACGGTGCTGACCAGGATGTGCAGATCCAACCAGAGAGACCAATTGCGGACGTAGTAAGCGTCGAACTCGATCCGCTGTTCGTAGGTCGTCTTGTTGCGACCGCTGATCTGCCATAGGCCGGTCAAGCCGGGAGTGACGGCAGCGTACTGCTCGTAGTACTCGCCGTACTTTTCGACTTCGGCGTGGACGATCGGGCGTGGTCCGACCAGGCTCATCTCACCGCGGAAGATATTCCAAAGTTGCGGCAGTTCATCGAGGCTGGTCTTGCGAATAATCCGACCGATCCAGGTGATGCGCGGATCGTTCTTCAGTTTGTGATCGGCTTCCCATTCGGCGCGGAGCACGGGGTCTTTGGCGAGTAAATCTTTCAGCACCTGATCGGCATTGGGAACCATGCTGCGGAACTTCCACGCGCGGAAACGACGACCGTGACGGCCGACCCGTTCCTGTGAATAGAAGATCGGTCCCGGCGAACTCAACCGCACGGCCACTGCAATGAAGATGAGCAGCGGCGAAGCGAGGAGCGAACCAAGCGTCACAATGGCCATATCGAAAGCGCGCTTGGTGACAAGCGCCAGCGGCGACAACAGACCAACGTGCATGGCGAGCGCGGGCTGGGCGGCGACTTCGCCAGCCGTGGCCCATAGGTGCGGCATGCCTTGCGATTCGGGAATGACGATCCAGTGGCGAATGCCGAAACCACCGCGCGAGATCATGCGGCGGGTATCGTCATCGAAGTGCGGCGACATCGCGAGCACGGCGGTATCGACATGATTTTCGGCGGCGATCTCGGTCAGATCATCGAATTGGCCGAGATAGCCTTCGATTTCCTGGCAGCTGGCCGGCGACAGCACATCTTCGACAATGCCGACCGGTCGCAGACCGATGGACGAGTGTTTTTGCAACCAACGATAAGTGAGCAAGCCGCGGCGGCTGCCGCCGACGATGATCACGCGCTTGCCCCACCAGTTGGTGCGGCCAGCAGTCAAGCGCACAACCGCGCGATAGAGCGGCGCGACGAAGGCAAACACCAGGCTCGAGAAAATCAAGCAAGCACAGGCCCCTTCCGAAACGCCGGGCATGGCAAACAGAATCGTGCCAAGCAAGCAGATCGTTAGCAGGCTGGTGATGACCATCACGCGCAGTTCCGCGGCGGGTCGCAACTGCAAGCTGCGATACAAGCCTTGAGCTTGCAGGCCCAGGAACATCGCAGCCGTGTAACCAATGGCGAGTCGCGCCGAATCCATGTTCAGCCAGCCCCACGCATCGCGGAACCAAGCTACACCAATCGCAGCCATCGTCAAACCAGTGAGAATGGCACATACATCGGCCAGCACGAGGATGGCTGTCGTCGGCCAGCCATTACGCGTTCCGCGCGAGGGCAGCGGCGTTGAGACCGGCAGTGACTCGTCCACTTTGGGACGAATCGACTTTTGTTGTTGCGAGCGCAAACGGGGCGTTCGCTCTGACAGAGCACCGAGTTCTTCTGGGGTCATAATCTTTGCGCGCGATCGCCGATCACCATCAGCCAAACCACCCGAATTACCGGGCGAGGGAGAGGCCAATTGCCTGGGTGGTGACAAGTTGTCGCCGCTACTCCGTGTGGATAACCAAGCTGACAACCGACGCGAAATCCCAGTGGGAGAGGGACTTCTTCGCGATGGAGGCGGGGCAGGCTATCGAGGGGAAATGGAGGAAAAATTTGCGGGGAGGGCAATCTGGGACGGTTTTAGGTTAATTTGACGGCTAGGGACTGTCTAGGCTTTGGAGGGTAGGCTGAGCCGCAATCTGGCATTTTCACGCCACCGGGTGGCTTATCTCCGCCAGATGGTTTTCGGACTAGACATCGCTAGCGATTACGGGCGAAAATTCATCCCAGATTGCCCGCTCTCCAACAACCAAGCCCTTCTCATGACCCGCGACGACTTCGATCTCGATAGCCTGGCCAAATATCTCCACCTGCTTCCCTCACAGGTGCAGCGAATGGCCGAGCGCGGCACCGTGCCCGGCCGGCGCCACGGCGGTGAATGGCGGTTCTCGCTGGCCGAAATCCACCATTGGCTTGAGGACCGGATCGGGGCTGCGGATGAGAAAGACCTGCAAAACGTCGAAGGGGTGCTCAACCGAGCGGCCAGTGATCTACAGCCGCCGGTGCGAATCGTCGAAATGATGCCCGCCGCGGCCATCGCCCTGCCGCTGGAATCGCGGACCCGCAGCTCGGTGATCGACGACATGTGCGAACTGGCCGCCAACTCGGGCTATTTGTGGGATCCCGAGAAAATGGCCGAAGCCGTACGGGCTCGCGAAAACCTCCACCCCACGGCCCTCGAAAACGGCATCGCCCTGCTGCACCCGCGCCGGCCGTTGCCGCAGATACTCGCCCAGCCCCTCATCGCCTTCGGCCGCACCGGATCGGGCATGCCCTTTGGCGCCGAGGGTGGCCAGCTGACGGACCTATTCTTTTTGATTTGCTCGGTCGACGACGCCAGCCATCTGCGAACGTTGGCTCGCCTCAGCCGCTTGATCGGTTCGGCGGGATTCATCGAAGCGTTGCGATTCTCAGAAACACCCCAAGATCTGCTCGCCGAAATGAGCCGCTTGGAATTGCTCCTGCCGGAGTAACTTTTTCAGAAGGCAAGGATGCCATGCGTTTTCCCACCATTCATCTCGTCGGACGAAACCTTTCGCCCGAACTAGGCGCCGTTGCTCGCGACTTGGCCACGCGCGCGATTGTCTATTCGTTTGAAACGACGGCTGACTTGTTGCGCGCCTGGCGACTCGCCCGCGCCAACGATGCCGCCGAATGTCTGCAAGCTTCCGCCGTCGTCTGGCTGCAATCGCGCAGTGGCGACTTCGCCCAAGCCGAAGTCGATGCGGTGCAAATCCTCGATCCACTAGCGCGCTGCGTTGTCGTTGCCGGCAGTTGGTCGGAAGGCGAACCGCGCAGCGGCAGGCCGTTGCTCGATGCGACTCGATGCTACTGGCATCAAGGGGCCGCGGCGATTCTCTCGCAAATTGCAGTTGAAGAAACGGCGCCACTCGCTCCACACTGGCTCGCCATCCACGCCGCGCGACAGCTCGACTATCAGGGCATTGCCGGTCTGTGTCAGTCGCTCGGCCAGCGCACGATCTGGCAAGCGACGTACCAGCCCGCGATCTCCAGCGAACCGGCCCTGCGGATCTTCTGCGATTGGTCGGCCTGGCAATCTTGGTGCGAACAGACGCCCGGCGAACAGCCGAGCACTCCGGCGATTCTCTTGCAAGCGTTCCCGCGCCCTGACGATTTCGAGCGCGCTCGTGCTGCGGGAATCAGCGCGGTCGTCGCTCAGCCTTGCCGAGCCACCGATCTGCAGCAGGCCATCGCCGCAGCGATCGCGCCGGCTGCGGTCATTCAGCAAATCCAGCCGCAGCAGCGAATCCGCACTGCGGCGTGATACTCGCAAGCCGCTTTGCTACATTGGCGACATCTTCACGATGCTTCTGCACGGAGCCCGCCGATGTTGCTGCGAGTTTTTGCCGCTGTCGCTTGCTTGTTCTACTGCTCGATCATTTCTGCTGCCGATCGGCCAGTCTTTCGCGCCGGGGCGTTCGCCATCGATGTTTCGCCGCTTGAGCTGCCGGTGATCGTGAACGGCGGCATGAGCGAGCGAGTGATCGACAAGGTCGACGACCGCATTCATGCCCGCTGCCTGGTGCTCGACGACGGTTCGGTGCAGATCGCCATCGTCGTCGTCGATAGCTGCATGATGCCGCGCGAGCTGCTCGACGAAGCCAAGGAGATGGCCGCCAAAGCGACGGGCATTCCCACCCACCGCATGCTGATCTCTGCCACGCACACGCACAGCGCGCCAAGCGTACATGGCTGTCTCGGCTCCGATGCCGACGAGAAATACACGAAGTTTCTACCCATCCAAATCGCCAAGGGAATTACCCAAGCCAAGGAACGACTCAAACCCGCCCGCATCGGTTGGGCCGTCGGCCGCGATGAAACAAACGTCGCTTGCCGTCACTGGGAAATGAAGCCCGGCATCGCGCCGACCAATCCCTTCGGCGGCACGAAGGACGACACCGTGATGATGCATCCCGGCTTCGATAATCCAAACAAGATCCGCGCCACCGGCCCGACCGATCCCGAAATCCCCGTCCTCAGCCTGCAAACGCCCGACGGCAAACCCCTCGCCGTCCTCACCAATTATTCGCTCCACTACGTCGGCGGACCCAAGGGCGTGTCGGCCGATTACTACGCCAATGTCTGCGATGAAATGCGCCGGCTCCTCGGCGCCGACCAGTCTGCCGACTTCATGGCCGTTCACAGCAACGCGACCAGCGGCGACATGTGGCTGATGGATTACACCAAGCCGAAGCGGATGTTCGATCGCGAAACCGTCGCCAAAGAAGTCGCCGCTGCGGCGTTTGCAGCGTTCCAAAAGATCGAATACTTCGATTGGCTGCCGATCGTCATGCAGGAAGAAAAACTGACGCTCAAGATCCGCAAGCCGACGGCAGAAGAGGTCGAGCAGGCCACCGAGTTCGTCAAAACGTTTGACGGCCGCAAACCAAAAACCGTGCCCGAAGTCTACGCTCGCGAAACGCTCCTGATGCATGCCATGCCGCCGACGCGCGAGCTGAAACTGCAAGCCATCCGCCTCGGCGACCTCGGCATCGCAGCCATCCCCAACGAAACCTACGCCAGCACCGGCCTCTTCATCAAAAAGAACAGCCCGTTCAAAACAACCATGAACATCGAACTCGCCAACGGCTGCGAGGGGTACATCCCGCCCGAAGAACTCCACAAACTCGGTGGCTACACCACCTGGCGAGCCCGCACGAGTTGTCTGCAAGTCGACGCCGAAGAAAAGATCCGCGACCAACTCGTGAAGCTGCTGAATCAAGTTGCCAATGAACGAACCGCTGAAAAGCCGGTGATCGCGCAGCGTTAGCCTTCCCCTGTCCGTCGGGAACCGTGGAACATGTCAAACGCAACACCATCTGTTCGCCGCTGGTTCCCACAATTTTCGCTGCGTCTGCTTCTGATCGCGACTGCGCTCTGTGGTGTTCTGCTCGTCTTCGTGCGTCAGCGGACCGAATCTCAGCATCACGCATTTCAAAAGCTCACCGCGAAGGGATTTGTATTCTACGGCCCGAACAGTCCATCTTCGCAACCTTGGCTCGATCGCCTGTACCACGGCGACAAGCGATACGACGCCATCAGTTCTGCCTTTGCGAAAAATGGCAAAATCTCTCCGGCAGACACCTCGTCGCTGCTCGCATTTCCGCAACTCGACAGCGTGGGATTTAAATCAACTCCCGTCCGCGGCTTGTTGCCTTCAATTGCGAAGCTACCGGAGTTGCGGATATTGCACATCGAAGACGCGCGCATTACCGCCAGTGATTTTGACGACCTCCGCGGGACTCACTTGTTCTGGCTTGCGCTTACGAGAGTCGAACTAGAACCTGTGGATCTCTCTAGCTTCCCTGACCTCCAGTATTTGGAACTCGTCGGTCCCTTTGCAAATGACGAATTGCTCAAGGGAGTCGCCAAGCTATCGAAACTCGAACTGCTGTACCTTTACGACACGCGAATTACCGACGCCGGCTTGGCCAAGCTGGCGCACTTGCCTGCCCTGTGCAATTTGTGGCTGTCAAAAACGCCGATCAACGGTTCTTGCTTCCAGGAGTTCGCCGATTCGGATGTGACGAATCTGCAACTTAATGACACCAACGTCGACTCATCCGCCGTCGACCATCTCATTGGCATGCGCAAGCTCAAGTCGCTGGAATTGAAAGGGACGAAGCTCGCGAAGGAGGATCGAGCTAAACTAAAACGAGCCCGGCCCGATATCACGCAAACTTTCGACCCGCTTCTAGAACACGAGAGCCAACCCGGCGATTAACTTCGCCACCGTTCATCGATGACCAACCACCAGCCGTCACCGCCGCCCATTCGTCGCCGTTGGCTGCCGCAGTTTTCCATTCGCTTGTTGCTCATCATTACGGCACTCGTGGGGATCGTACTCGCCGCGCGCCAGCGAACTGAATCGCAACGTTGGGCCATGCTGGAGTATCAGCGAAAAGGAGTGAAGTTCGAAACGGCATCAGCTTCCGACCGGCAGAGCTATTTCAATCGCCTGTTGTACGGCGATCATCGCTACGACACCACGTCAGCTTACTTCTTTGAAGCCAAGGTCACGCCGCGCGACGTAGAGCTGTTGCGACAATTTGACCTGGACGTAGTCACCATTACAGCAACCCCCACTCGCGGGCTGCTCGCACCCCTGGCGAAACTTCCCCGCTTACACATGCTGTCGATAGCCGACACCCAACTCGCCGCAGCGGACTTTCGCGAACTGCAGGCCTGCGCAGGGTTGAGAATACTAATCTTGCGAAATGTCGAGTTGGACTCGATTGATTTAGGAGCCCTGCCACAACTTGAAACGCTGATGTTGACGGGCAATGAAATCAACGATGAACTGCTGCATAGCATGGCCAGGCTGCCAAACTTAGAATCGCTCTACCTGCGTGAAGCACAAGTCACCGACGTCGGCGTTGCGCAGCTCGCCGAATTGCAGAGCTTAAATAAGCTGGAAATCGAGAGCACTCCGATCACCGGCGACTGCCTGCAGTCTTTTGCCAACTCGAACGTACGCGAACTTAGCATCCGGGACATGAAACTGATGGCCGCGTGATCGACCATCTTATTGCCATGAAAAACCTGCGGAAAGTCGAGATGCCACGAGCCAAACTCACCCGCGCCGATCGCATCCGCTTGAAACGCGCTCGGCCTGAGGTGATTCAAACTTCAGGCTACAGCGAAATCCTCGACGAGGATTAACAGCCAAGGAGCATTAGCGCTTAGGTCACGGGCGCGAAGATGGCGCCTGGCTTGCGCTCGGGAGCTTTCCAGCTGGTGTCGGGTTCGTTGCTGGGGGCGACGTTCTTGGCCGGAGCGGGTTTTCCCTTGGGGGGCGTTGGTTTGCCGCTGCTAGAAATCACCACGCCGACGACAACGGCGATGACGAGTAGCAGAACCGCTCCGCCACCGGCGAGGAACATCCACATCGGCAAGGCGGCCGCTTTCTTAGCAGCACTGGTTGCGACCGCTGCGCCAGGAGCAGCACCGACGGCAGGGGCCGTTTTTACATAAGGGCCCGAAGGGGCAGCGGGCTTGGCAGCCGCTGGTTTGGCAGCGGGGATCGCGCCGCTGGTGTTCTTCGGCAACGAAACTGCCGGAAAGGACGGGCTGGAACCCGACCGCGCGGGCAAGTTGTTCAGGAAGTCGAAGCTGCCGGTTTCGGTCTTCTTGGCAGCGGGAGCCGGTTTGGCGGCGGCAGCAGCGCCGGTGGCTGCGGCGGGCATCTTCGTATCGCTGCCGGGCTTGGCTGCGGGTGTATCGAGCGATTTGGCCTTCGGCAGGCGTGGGCCGACCTTGATGTTCTTGCTGCTGTCGCCTGTGACTTTGCCGTTCGACTTGCTGCTGCCTGGTTTGGCGGCGGCGTCCGATTCGGCGACGATCCCCTTGATCGTTTCTTGGCGCTGCTTGTCGGCCAGTGTGTCGTCATCGACGGCGGGAGTCTTGCGCACTCCACTGCCGGTCGTTGGTCGCTTGAGGGCCTTCGACGAGCCCCCTTTGCTTCCCGCACCACCAGTGGCTCCGCCCGGTGTGCCGTTGATTTTTACCGCGCCGCTGACGGTGGCATCGGCTTTGAAACCGCGCGAGCTCAGCCAGCCCTTCAACGCGTCGGCGACGTCCTTCATCCGTGCGAAGCGCCGTTCGGGCCGCTTTTGAATCATCTTCCAGCAGATATCGGCGAGGTCGCGCGGCACTTCGGCCCGCTCCTTGCGAATGTCTTCCGGCATCTCGCGCTGATGCTTGGCGATCCGCTGGGCCAGCGAACCATCGGTGAATGGCGCATGGCCGGTCAGCGCGAAATAGAGCGTGCAACCGAGGCTGTAGATATCTGCCCGCGAGTCGACCTTGTGGCTGTTGACGGCTTGTTCCGGCGACAAATAGTCTGCCGTGCCGAGAACATTTTCGTTGTGGGCGACCGTCAGTGACGAACGCTCTTCATCGGCGAGGAGCGCGAGACCGAGGTCGAGAATCTTGACCGTGCCCTTGTTATCGACGAGCAGATTCGCCGGCTTCACGTCGCGATGGATCAAGCCGTTCTCGTGCGCATATTGAAAACCGTCGGCGGCCTGCGCGATGTAATTGCAAGCGACTTCGAGCGGCAGCGGGCCTTCCTGCTTCACAATGTTCTGCAGGTCTTTCCCCTCGATGTATTCCATCACCAGGTAGTGCGTGTCGCCGTCGTTGTCGATGTCGTAGGCTTTGACCACGTTGTTGTGATCGAGCGACGCCGTGGCTTGGGCTTCGCGCACAAAGCGGGCGAGGTACGACGAATCGTTGACGCGGCCCTTGGGCAACACTTTGATCGCGCGGAGGCGATGCATCAGGATGTGTTCGCCCAGATAGACGGTGCTCATACCGCCGCTGCCGAGTAGTCGCAGCAGTTTGTATTTGCCGAGGATGAAGCCTTTGTACTTCTTGTCCATCAGCTTATCGACGTGCCACTTGGTGATCAGGTTGGCAGCGATGAGAGCTTCGGCAACACGATCGGCGTCGTCCGGCAGTTGACCGGAATTGGCGGCGCGGAGCTTGTCGAGAGTTTTGCGCAACAGTTCTGGCTCGGCCAGTTTGCTCTTCTCGACGAACTCTAAAAATTGCTCGACGCTCAGTTTTGCCATAACCGTGGCGGAACCGTGAATCGCTCGACGGGTTCATTCCTTAGGGAGCACACACTCTGTAATGAGTATCGGCTGGCTCGCAGCGGGAGATGTGCTGCGCATATCGCTAGCTGACGTATGTCCCCAGAATTCGGTTCCGCTTTACCTCCCCTGGTTAATGTGGCACTGATTTGAACGTATTGCCTTGTTCCGATTGCGGCAACAGTTCGGTAATCAGTCAGTGGTCAATGCAGTCTACGACATTCCAGCTGGCATCGCGCACTCCCAGACTCAGCCGAGCTGCCGCACACTCGCAGCAATGATTTGACAGCGATTGAGACAAGGGAAACATTTTCCGCTGGAAAAAAGTTACACCCCTGCGCGGGGCGAGTAAAGCTGCCAGCTCTAATTTTACTCTCGTTTGCGGCAAATCAAGACTCTGTAGCAGTTTCTGGCAAAGAAAGGTTGCCAGAATTTTTGCCGGATTGGCTCGCCTCGTCACTCCGGGGAGAGCGGGAGTGCGAGGCTCCTGCCGAGCCGCCGAGGTAACGGCAATGGCTGCTGGCGACTGCTTTTGACCGCCGCGGCTCGGCGGAAGCCTCGCCCTCCCGAGTCAGATCACCGCTGCGGTGGCGGTAGATATTGCGGTGGTTGGGCGTAACCCTGGTGCGGATTTGGCTGCGGCGGGTAGTACTGCGGTTGCGGTTTGGGAGGGATCGGCAGTTGGCCCGTCATCATCAGGTAAGCCGTCGCAAACATGATCGAGATCAACGGGATGACGAAAATGATCCCCACCAGGCACGCCATGTACCCCAGCATGCTGAAGCCATAAACGACGAGCGCCAAGACGAACGACGTCAGCTTGTTCCCCTCCGTGATCTGCTTGGCGAGGCGGAATGATTCGAGCACGCCGCATTTACCTTCGATCACCAGATAATAGGAGGGCCAGCAGAAGAGGAGAAATAAAATCAGCGGCACATGGGCCATAAAGACCGAGACCATCATGACTGGCGCGAGCAGCAGGGTGTAGGCGAGCATCGGCAGCAACCGCTCGCCGCCGCCGAAGATCTCGGAGAGGTGCGCCTCCTGACCGCGGGCCAGTTTGAGACTCATCTGTACCTGACCGATCGACAGCCAGACTTCGGCCACGACGAAGATCAAGCTGGCCGGAATCATGATGACATAGGCGAGCGCTTCGTTCGCTTTGGCCGCGACGCCGATCGCCAGCAACAGTAGAAACACCAAGGGAATGAATATCAAAGCAGGTAATAGCGACTTAACGACGCCGATGACCAGGTGGTTCTTCCAGATTTCAATGGCGTGGTTCACGATCGGCGTGACCTCGACAATCTGGTAACCGAGTTGGCCCGGCGTAGCTAAACGCTGAACCTGATAACCACCTTGCGGCGAAGCATACGGATTCGGTGCGACGGCTGGAATGGTTGCTTGGTTTGTCGAATGGCCCGCTGGTGCATAACGGGCGTCGTTGAATCCGAACGCGTTGGCTTCCTTCGGTGGATCGGCAAAAGGGTTGCTAGGAGCAGTGCTCGCGAAAGAATTTGCCGCCGGCGCTGGAGCTAGTGGCGGTTGACTTGGAGGGGCGGGTTTCGGCGGCGAGAAATCAAAACCGGCTTGCGGTGGCGGCGACAGCGGCGAATCGCTGGGAGAACTGCCGGGCACGGTCAGAATGGTCGCGCACTTGGGACATTTGGCATTTTTCCCGGCGGCGGTGTCCGGCACGCGCAGTTGCTGCTGGCAAGTCGGGCACAAGAATTCGATGGGCATTGCGATCTTCCGCGAGGAACAAGCCGTTCGGCACCATCATAACGCGAGCGTACGTAAGATTCGCGGTTGGCCGGCGGCAATTGGTGAAAGAGATGTAACATTTGCCTTTTCGCTGCGCTCGTAAGATACGGGGAGCCGATTTTGAGAAACAGTCGAGTCGAAAGTGTTGCGGAGCATGGCCATGACGCGTTTGATCATTTTGCTGCTGGCGGTCTTGGTTACGACGGCCAGTTTTAATGCGCTCGAAGTCGTCGCCGGCAGCTCGAAGAATCCTTATTCGAGCTACAACATCAGCGGTATCAACTACGGTTCTCAGCAATGGGAGCGCGAGCACGGCAAAACTCCGTCGATGAATTCCACCCGCGGCCGCTTCCGCCGCCGCTAAGCGGCGGTTGCTACAATGCCGCTCTGGATGCATTTCTCAACTGCAACGGAGTGGACTCAACTTTGATTACGCGCATCACCGGCAAGCTGCTGAAAGTTCAGGAAGATTTCGTTCTGCTCGAAGCCGCCCCGTTCGAATATCAGGTCTTCATTTCGGAATCGACCCGCCGCAGTCTCGGCCAGCAACTGGGGCAGAGCGTTTCGCTGCAAACGATCTACACCATCGACGGCGATCCCTCGCGCGGCAAGGTCACGCCGCGACTGACTGGCTTTGCAACCGACGTGGAACGCGAGTTCTTCGAAATGTTCTGCTCCGTTGACGGCGTCGGCGGCAAAAAAGCTCTCCGCGCGATGGTTCGGCCCGTGCAAGACATCGCCAGCATGATCGAAGAGCAAGACGCCAAGGGGCTGGCTTCGCTTCCCGGCATTGGCGTAGCGCTCGGCGAACGGATCATTGCCAAGCTGCGGCGAAAAATGTCGAAGTTCGCACTCCTCATCGCCAAGGATGTGACCTACGAAGCCGACATCAAGCGCGACGTGGTCGAAGAAGCCTACGAAGCCCTCCGCGCCCTCGGCCACAATGAAGCCGACGCCCGCAAGAGCCTCGACGCAGTGCTGAAAGCAAAGAAAAAATACGCCGATGTGGAAGCGGTGCTACTGGCGGTGTACGAGCAGACGCATGCCAAGAAGGACTGACGCGTGGGCGAACACTGCAGCGCGCTCATTGCTGCCTTCGCACCTCGCCCGTAAAATGGGACGCAGCGAGAAACCAAGATGAAGAATGCCGCCGATCCGTTGCTGCCGAAGTCTGAATTTGACGAGCAGTTTGTCCAGTACATGCGCAACCGCATGCTCGTGTCGTTTCACAAGTACGGCAAGGTGGCGGACGCTTATCCGCACAAGGTCGATGCGATCAAGTCGCTCGAGTTGCGGCTGCAAAAGTATGCCGAGACGGGCAACACCGAGTATCTGATCGACGCCGCCAATTTTGCGATGATCGAGTACATGCGGCCGTCGCACCCCGAGGCTCACTTCGAAGCCACCGACAGCAGCGGCTCACCAGGCCGCGTGTGGCAAGGTCGTGGCGCTGCCACGCAACGGCGAAACGCTTAGCTTTTGGCTTGGCGGGACTATTCGAAGTTCCACTGGCGGTACAAACCGTAGTAGCCCGATTGCCGTGCGGCTTGAGGTCGCGAACTCGCGCCGAACCAACCGTAAGCGTAACCTTGGGGATGCAAGGCCTGCACGTTTTCGCCAGGCTGATGCCGGCCGATCGTCCAGTACTGGGGATGACCTGCGTTGGCGCTGCTGGTCAGCAGGCAGCCGCAGAGAAAGCAGCTTGCCAGCAGTGCGCGCAGTTGAAGATGAAATCGGTTCATAGCGTCCCCCTGTTCCTACCTATCGACCAGCTCGCTGTAGGGATTGAGCAGAAATGCCGGTTGTTCTGCCGGGACGCGATAGCAGCACAGCAATACTGCGAGCGAATTACTTTTTGTTCTTCAGATTTACAAACGTCATCTGCAATTGGCCCGTGGCCGCGGCGAGCAATGCCGCTTCGTCGCTGGTGAGGTTTCCCTTGGTTTTGCCATCGAGCAACACCAGTGTGTCGATGAAGTGCTTGGCCAGGTCGAGGTTGACCTCGGGCTTGCCCGTGCGCGGATCGGCAATCAGCCCGAGCGCGACGCTGGCTTGGGCAGCAATCGTTTGCAGCAGCGTGGTGAACGTGGCGGGCGGAATTTGCTGCTTGGAGAGATCGGACATGGTGTTTCTTTCTCGCGGTTTGCCGGCAATCACGGACTACGATTATTCTTACTGGCTGGCCAGCCTGGGACGCAAGCCGGAGACGAACGGCAGTTGCGACCGGACCAGTGCTCGTTGCTATGATGGACTGGATGAACGCCTTGAATACTTCCCGCCGTAACGTCATCCGCTCGCTCGTCAGCGGTTCGCTGCTGATGCCGGGCATTCTCAGCGAATTGCTCGCCAGCGAAACGGCCCCGCTAAAATCTTCGCCGAGCGCCGATGGTGCACTGCTGGAAAAACCACCGCACTATTCGCCGCGCGCGAAGCGGGTAATTTTTCTCTTCGCCACCGGCGGCGTGTCGCACATCGATACGTTCGATCCCAAGTCGTCCGAAAAAGGTCGCGACGGCAGCGGCAAAGACAAGCTGATGGGAAGCGTCTTTCCCTACAGCGCGAACAAACGCTGCGGCACGGTCGTCAGCGATTTGTTTCCGCATTTGCGCGAGCAGATGGACGACATCTGCCTGATCCGGTCGATGAAGAGCGCCCACTTCGATCACACCGAAGCCGCCGTCGGCATGCACACCGGCAGTGCGACCTTCACGCGGCCCAGCATGGGCTCTTGGATCAGCTATGGCCTCGGCACACTTAATCAAAACTTGCCGTCGTTCATGGTCATCGCGCCACACTTGCCCTACGGCGGAACGCAGGTGTATGCCAGCGATTTTTTGCCCGCCTATCATCAAGGGACGCGCGTCATCCCCGGCCAACAGCCGATCGAAAACCTGGTGCCACGCACGCGCGAGCAAAGCGTGCAACAGCTCGAGTTGAATCTTCTCTCGCAGCTCAATCAATCACATTTGCAGCCCCGGCAAGACGACAGCGCGCTCGCGGCGCGAATCAAGTCATTCGAAACAGCCTTTCAAATGCAAACGGCTGGGCCGGAAGCCTTTGACGTCAATCAAGAGACCGATGCCACGCATCAGATGTATGGCTTGAAGCGCGGCGACACCGCGAGCTTCGGCTGGCAATGCCTCGTCGCTCGACGGCTTGCTGAGCGCGGCGTGCGGTTTATTGAATTGATCGATACCGGTTCGCGGCCGAACTGGGATTCGCACGGCGAGATGAAAGAGCATGCTCCGCTTGCCAAAGCGGTCGATCAGCCGATGGCGGGTTTGATTCAGGATTTGAAGCAGCGCGGCTTGCTCGATGAAACGCTCGTGGTCTGGGCCACGGAATTTGGACGCACGCCCGCGAAGGAAGGTAGCCACGGCCGCGGCCATCACGGCGAATGCTTTTCGATCTGGCTGGCCGGCGGCGGCATTCGGCCGGGCATGATCTACGGCGAGACCGACGAGATCGGCAAGCACATCGTGCGCGACAAAGTCGACGTGCATGATCTGCACGCGACGATTCTGCATCAGCTAGGGATCGATCACACACGGCTGACTTATCGCCATGCGGGGCGCGATTACCGGCTGACCGATGTGCATGGCAAGATCGTGCGCGGGATTTTGTCGTAGTCGTCGAATGCGCCGCGAGCGATGACTATACTAGTCGCCATGCAACTCCTCCTGCTTGGCACTACCGGTTATCACCCCAGCCCGCGGCGGCATACCGCGTGTTTGCTGTTTCCAGAGATCGGCCTAGCCCTTGATGCGGGCACCGGCTTCTTCCGTGTTCGCGATTGGCTGCGAACGAGTGAGCTCGACGTGTTTCTCACGCACGCTCATCTCGATCACGTTGCGGGGCTCACGTTCCTGTTCGATGTTGCGTACGAGACCGGCTTGAAGACCACGCGCGTGCACGGCGACGAAGTCCATCTGCGCGGCGTGCAGGATCACCTCTTCGCGCCGGCGCTCTTCCCAGTCTTGCCGCCGCTAACCTTTCAGCCGCTGAATGGCCCGACCGAGGTTGGCGGCGACGGCCTGCTGACTTATTTTCCGCTGGTTCATCCGGGCGGTTCGCTCGGCTATCGCATCGACTGGCCCGATCGCTCCTTCGCCTACGTCACCGATACCACGGCCCGGCCCGATGCCCCCTACATCGAAAGTATTCGCGGCGTCGATTTGCTCGTGCATGAGTGCAACTTCGGCGACGGTTGGGAAGAGCTTGCCGAAAAGACCGGGCACAGCTGCCTCACGCCGGTGCTGGAAGTTGCTCGCGCGGCGCAGGTGAAACGGCTGATCCTCACGCATGTGAACCCGATTGCTGACGACGCCGATCCGATGGGCCTCGGCTTGGTGAGTGATCCGGGCTTGCCGGTTTCGATTGGGTTTGATCTGCAGCAGATTGAATTTTAGAAAGAGACGAGGGGCGAGAGGCGGGAGGCGGGGAAAATCAGAAAGACACGCTTCCCACTCCCGCCTCTCGCCTCCCGTCCCTACTCAGGAGCTATCCATGAATTCCAAATCGATCGCCGCCGTGATTTTTGCGGCCGTTCTCTTTTCACTTGCGGTGTGGCAGATGGGCGCTAGTCAAGAATCGAAGGGCCCGGAAGCCAAGAGCAAAGTGCTGCGGCACGTCGTGATGTATAAGTTCAAGGACGAAATCGCCAAGCCGCAGATCCAGGAAGTGATCGACGCCTTTGCCGGTCTGCCGAAGAAGATCGACGGCATTGTCGCGTTCGAGCACGGTCCGAATGTCAGCCCCGAAGGCAAATCGGAAGGGCTGACTTATTGCTTCGTGGTGTCGTTCAAAGACGAAGCCGCTCGCGATGCTTATCTCAAGCATCCGGCCCACGATGACTATGTGAAGGTCGTGAAAGACCGCCGCGAGAAAGTTGTCGTCTTCGACTATTGGGCCGATCGTTAATGGCAACCCCCGAGAAGCAGCGAACACGCCGTGTGCCGGCGCTACTGCAACTCGGCTGCGCACACCTCATCGTGCTGCTCGCGGCGACGAGCGTACTGCTTGTCGCCGATACGTTTGCCGTGACGATCGCTTATCGTTCGTGGCTGGAATTCAACGGCCACAGCCGGCCCGATCCGCGCATCGCGCAGACGGTGCTCATCATCGGCCCGCTGCTGCTCCTCTTCTTGCAATACTGGCTCTACGATCGTGTCCGCGATTGGCTCTTTCGGCCGACGGTCGATTCCTAAGCTGAGAATCCAGCCCCCTCGCCCTTAAGGATGCTTCGCAGGCGAGCCTATAACACCTCGCACGCTTTTTTCGAACTAGCGAAGCACTGGCCAGTTCAGTAGTTGCGCAAAAGGGCGGCAAAAGCCTATAACAAGTTTATAACAGCGCCCCTTTTGGAGCTTATGTCACCCGGCCAACGCACTACCTGCGACATGCCAAGCATTTGCGACGCAGCAGGCAATCTCAAACCCTTATTCGGTGCGATTTCGATTATAACAGCGCATAACCTCCGTTGTAATCAAGTATAACATCCCGATAACTCGCTGCCGAAATAGTGCGCAGTTAGCTCGAAACGTACATCTCCTCGGTCGCATTTCAGGTTCACCAGTTTGCTAATGAGCGAGGCGTACGTTGTTGCCAGCTGGAACTGCATGCATGTCCACCATGCGGGGCAAGGGCGTCATTCCACTGGTATTTCACGCACTGACCTGAAATTGCCTCGTTGCCTCTTCCGAAGAGACGAGCAAGATGATCCCTACCCCAGCCAGCCGGTGTTCCAAAACAGATACGCCACCGGCGCCGCCATCAGCATGCTATCGACCACATCGAGCACCCCGCCGAGCCCCGGCAACCAGGTGCTGCTGTCCTTACGTTGCATGTCGCGCTTCAGCAGCGACTCGGCAAGGTCGCCGTGCATGCCAGCGAGGGTCATCGCGAGGCCGTAGATCAACACCGCGACCAGCGGTGGATGCACGGTCGGCGTGGCGTCGGGGAAATACTTCGGTTGCAGAACGGCGAAGCAAAACCAACTCGCCAGGCAACCTGCGACAACGCCACCAACGGCGCCTTCCCAGGTTTTGCCGGGGCTGAGGAGCGGCGTCATCTTGTGGCGACCGGTAAAGCGCCCGGTGAAGTAAGCGCCAGTGTCGCCGCACTTCACGATGATCGGAATCGTGAGAAACGCGAACGTCCCGTGATGCAGCCGTTGCCAGGCGAGAAACAGCATCAGCCCGCCGACGTAAGCCATCGCAAAGATGGCGAGCGCGGCGTTGACGATCGAGCTCTCGCCCGCCTTTTTGAAGCGGGCCATTTCGCCGCCGAAGGCGAGGATCACACCGGCAGCCAGCGCCAGCGCCGGCCAACCTTCCCACGGTGGATAGCTGGGATAGCCGAACCGGACGAGCAGTTGTTTGATGAGCAAATCGCAGCCGGAAAGGACGAGCAGCAAACTGCCAGCGTAAACGGTCCAGGCCAGCGGATCATGCTTTTGATTTCGCAGCAGCGAGATCGTTTCTTCGGCGGCGAGGATCGTTACCACGATCAGCACCGGCGCAAGCCACACGCCGTCGATTCCCACGCCCAGGCGCAGATGATCGAGCGTGACGAGCGCGACCATCAACGCGATGATCACAAACGAAGAAACCAATCGCCAACGAAGCACGAGCACCGGCCCTTTCAGATCTGAGACAGACCGCCGAAGCGGCGATCGCGGCCGGCGAAGTCGCGAATGGCCTGATGCAGATCGGCGATTTCAAACTCCGGCCAGCAGCGCTCGGTGACCCACAGCTCCGCATAGCTGATTTGCCAGAGCAGAAAATTGCTGATCCGCATTTCGCCCGCGGTGCGAATCAGCAGGTCGGGGTCGGGCATGTTCTGGGTATACAGATTATCGGAGATCGTTTTTTCATCGATCTGTTCCGGCGACAGCAAGCCGTCCTTCACTTGCTGCGCGATGGCTCGCGTCGCATCGACGATTTCGCCGCGACTGCCATAGTTGATCGCCAGGCACAACCGCGTGCCGTTGTTCGCCGCACTCAGGCGGACTGTTTCATCCATCTCGCGCAGCGTCGCCGCCGGGATGCCGTCGCGGCGGCCGATGATCGAGACAACGATATTCTGTTTCAGAATCGTCGACCGCTCTTCGATCATGTACTGCTCGAGCAGGTGCATCAAAAAATCGAGCTCCCGCTGCGGCCGTTTCCAGTTTTCGCTCGACAAGCAAAACAGCGTGAGCTGAGCCAGGTGGAGTCGGGCGGCTTCTTCGACCGTGTTGCGGACGCTATTCACGCCACGGCGGTGACCTTCGATGCGTGGCAAATTTCGCCGCTGCGCCCACCGGCCGTTGCCATCCATGATGACGGCCACATGACGCGGCCGGCGCTCGGCGGGCACGTCGAAGGGCTGCTCGGTGGTCACGGTGGCGGGCTCTGGCACGGCGGAATGCTGCAGGAATGGCGAGACGATTACGGAATGTTCACGATACCAGCGCCGAGCTGAATGAAGGAGATGGGGCGAAAACGGTCATAACTATTTCGCGGCCTATTTTTTCGTTGAAACCCAGCGGAGAAATCTGCCGGCGGCCTCGATTAACATTCCCCACAACACCCACTGCAAGCCGCCGATCACGGCGACCAGGGTCACGGCAACCGAATTAGATTCTGTCATTTCACTTGCATACATGGCCGCAATTCCCAGAGGAAAATCAATCCAAACCCAGGTCAGCCATACCATCGAACCGTCATGTGCGCTAGGACCTACCATCGGAGGATTTTGCAAGGCAAACATCACCACGAGCACGTGATGGATAATGAAGAACGTTAGCGGTACTCGCCAGGGAATGACCGGCGAAGTTCGAGTAGGCGGCATGCGCTCACAATACCAGCTCAACTGGAGATGGGGCGAGCGGGAGATGAGGAGAAAATCGCGGAGTGCGCGAGCATGTGATACAACAGGGACGCCTTGGACTCCACCGAGCTTGCTCGGTGGTGAAACGATTCTGCACCAGAATCGTTTCTCAGTTTTCTCGCCCCCACTGAGTTCGCCTCAGTGGAGCGAATGATTTCGCGGTTTCCAATCACTCGCTCCACCGACACGAGGTCGGCGGGGGCGAAGGCAAATGCTGCGGCGTCTAGTGCAAAATCAAGGCTCCACCGAGCAAGCTCTGTGGGGCCGATTCTCGACATCAATCAAGATCAACACGCGAACTATCATGACGAATCGCAACCTTTTCCCACGCCTCGCTCATGCTGCGGGTTTCCTGACGGTGCTTTGGATTTCTGCAATTGCCCACTCGCAAGAAGCGGAGAAGAAACCGCGACCGAATGTCGTGCTGATCGTGATCGACGACCTGGGCTGGGCCGATCTCGGTTGCTACGGGAGTACGTTTCATAAAACGCCGCAGCTCGACAAGTTGGCCAAGCAAGGGATGCGATTCACCGATGCATATGCAGCGTGCCCCGTTTGTACGCCAACGCGGGCTGCGATCATGACCGGCAAATATCCGGCGCGATTGAACATCACCGATTGGTTGCCGGGCCGCGGCGACATGCCTTCGCAAAAGTTGCTGCGGCCGAAGATCGAACAGCAACTGCCGCTCGCCGAAGTGACGATTGCCGAACGTCTACGCGAAGCCGGTTATCGCACGGCGAGCATCGGCAAATGGCATCTCGGCGGCGCGGGCTTCGGTCCAGAGACGCAAGGCTTTGAGGTGAACATCGGCGGCGATCAAGGCGGCAGTCCGCCGGGATACTTCGCGCCATTCGTGCGTGAGAATGCCAAGGGGAAAGCGGCTGGTCGCAACTTGAAGGGACTCGAAGCGGCTCCGGACGGCGGCTATCTCACCGACCTGCTCACCGATGCCGCCGTGAACTTCATCGAGAAGAACCGCGCCGAGCCGTTCTTTCTTTATCTGCCGCATTACGCCGTGCACACGCCGCTGCAAGCCAAGGAAGAGGTTATCAAAAAATATCCCGCCGATCCCAAATTCAGCGGCAAGCAAAACAGCAGCGTCTACGCAGCCATGCTCGAGAGTGTCGACGATGGCGTGGGGCGAATCATGGCCAAGCTCGACGAACTGAAGCTCACCGAGAACACGCTCGTCATTTTCACCAGCGACAACGGCGGCCTGGCGACACCAGAAGGGCCGCACACACCAGCGACGAGCAACGCGCCGCTGCGCGAGGGGAAAGGTTATCTGTATGAAGGGGGCATTCGCGTGCCGCTGATTATGCACTGGCCGAAAAATATCCGCACCGGAATCAACGGCACGCTGACGAGTAGCGTCGATTTGTTGCCGACGCTACTCGACGTTTGCAGCCTATCCGCGACGACCGAAGTCGATGGCGTGAGCATTCGCGCGGCGATGCAGGAGGAAGAACGGCCCGTCACTCGTGATTTGTTCTGGCATTATCCGCACTATGCGAATCAGGGCGGCAAGCCAAGCAGCGCGATTCGGTCGGGACGTTGGAAGCTCATCGAATTCTTCGAGGATGGCCACCGTGAGCTCTTCGATCTGACTAGCGATATGCGCGAGAATCGCAATCTAGTCACGCAGCATCCGCAAGTTGTCGCCGAGCTCGCCGAGAAACTGGAAGCCTGGCGGAAGAATGTCGGCGCGAAAATGATGGAGCCCAATCCCGACTACAAACCCAATCCGCAAGCCGCCGACGGTATCGTGACCATGCCGGCCAAGTGGGCGACGGTGTACGGCGAAACGCTGCGCTATGAACCCCTGCCACATAAAAACACCCTCGGCTTTTGGACGAACCCAAAAGAATGGGCCAGCTTCGAATTCACCCTCGAAACGCCCGGCACTTACGAAGTGGAACTCCTCGTCGGCTGCGGCAATGGCAGCGGCGGCAGCGAAGTGCAGGTCGTCGTCGACGAACAAAAACTGAACTTCACCGTCGAGCAGACCGGCGGCTTTCAAAACTTCGTGCCGCGCAAGATCGGCCAAATCAAACTCGACAAGCCGGGCCGTTACACGGTCGAAATCCGCCCGCAAACGAAACCAGGACCGGCCGTGATGGATGTGCGCGAGGTGAAGTTATTGCCGGTGAAGTGATGAGTAGGTGGACTCCCCTCGGCAATCAGTATTCGTCGGAAGCGATCCATCGCGGTGATCAACAGGGCGGACAGCGCAGGTTGATTCGTTGGCTGTTGCTGCTTCACGACCTCTTCGCGTTCGGTGCGTTGACTACAGCCGTCGTCCAGCTTGCCTGGCTGCCGAATGTCGACCGGACAGTTTTGATGTTCTTTGTTCCGCCCGCAATCGCCTGCCTCATTCTGGTCAACAATCGTGTTGATCCGTTCGTGCGCAGCGCTTGCCGGTTGTTTCTCACCTTTATTGCAGTCGCGGTGACGATAGCCGAACTAACGATGGCGTTGCCGATTCCCAAAGCAATATTCCCAGGAATGCCGCATGTGGCCGATCGGATTCTGGTCTACTATTTTTTCGCTTATGGCGGATTTTTGTGGGTGTTGTGCCCTGGCTACGTTCTCGCTTCGTGGTTGCACGCGTGGCGTAAGATGCGGCCCAAGCCTGTTGGCGGCACGCTGTTTCTACTCATCGCGTGGGCAGCTTGGCTGGGCACGTTATTGACTTTGGCAGTGGCACTCGTTATCAGCCGGAAGCTGTTTTGATTTAGCTTCGCCGCGCCAAAGGCCCAGAAGGAGCATAAATCATCATGGCTTGAAGCTGCCAATCCAACAACTAACAACAGTTGCAGAATATTGCATTGCTGCCAATCCTTGGTATTGTACTCGGCATCAAAAAGCATTGGTTTTAGCAATCGATTGCCCTTCTCAAGCAAGCCACATGACGACCCGCATTGGCAGCCAGATTACGGCCGGCGAACTGACGAACAAGCGACGGAATTCCGTCTGCGGCTGGATTGATTTTGCGGTCGACTATGGCGTGCGGCTGGAACTGACCGGCAACTTGTCGGGCGAACTGGCCGGCAAGCATTTGCGTTTTGCTTCGCCCGCGCCGAGCAGCGACGCTGACTGTCCGCGAAAGGTGGTCGATGATCTGGCCAATTTTCAGAACGGCGTGACCGGGCAGATCGAACTCCGCACGCTCGCCGATGGTCGCACGTCGATTTACTTGGAATGGTTCAGCCAGGATGGGCCCATCGTAGCCGAGGTTTTTTCGCCGACGATTGTGTTCGATCCTCCCGATCTTCCCCCGCCTTCGCTAGAAGAGTGGAAGGAACTGCAGAGCGGCGACTTGTTGGGAGAGTCCGAGCCGACGGCAGACGATGCCGATCCCTATCAGCTGTTTCCGGAGAACCTCGACGAGCAGTTGCACGCGGCAAATGCCGAAGAGAAAGGCGACGGCGAAATAGAGGAAAGCGAGGTGGAAAATGCAGCGGCCGAATCAGGGCAGAAGCTTCCCTGGGATGAAGTCATTCCCGGCATCGATCCGGAAACGAAACAGTTATACGAGCAAATGGATGAAGTGCTCGACGGCACCAAGGATGTGCCGTTCACGGAGTTATTTGATCCGCCACTCGTCTTGAAAAAGTCCGTCGACATCGTCAGCGAAGAGGATGCTGTGGAGGAACTTCGCAAGCTGCTCGCTCGCCTGGCATGGCATTGCGTGGCGGTGCATATGTGCGAGCACTCTACCGCGCGCGAGACCTATCGCTGGCTGGTCGATGATTTGCTCCCCGAAGAATGCGTGCATCCGCGACTCGGGCCAACGGGCTATACGCGCCACTACGACACCGGCGAAGACTGCGCCGAATGCGACGCCAAGTTCGAACGCGAGTGGAACGAACGAAAAGGAAAAGAGTAACCAATGTCGTCGTTTTCTCCGAAAACGATGGGCTTAGGTTGAGCTGAAGTGCGCCAAGGAACGAGCCCCGCGAAGTTCCGGGTTAGGCGCATTGAGGTTAGGTTCGCTCTCGCTTCAAACGAAAGATTCTCCGCTGCCAGCTTCACTCGCCGAAGTGCCGAAAGTCGCGGGGCTCTTTCGGCGGCGCGCGGTTGGTTTGCCTTAACCCACCGAGCACGGAGTGATCGACGACAATGTCGTCGTTTTCTCCGAAAACGATGGGTTGAGGTTGAACTGAAGTGCGCCAAGGAACGAGCTCCGCGAAGTTCCGGGTTAGGCGGATCGAGGTTAGGTTCGCTCTCGTCTCGAACGAAGATTCTCCGCTGCCAGCTCCACTCGCCGAAGTGCCGAAAGTCGCGGGGCTCTTTCGGCGGTGCGCGGCTGGTATACTTCCATTCATCGACCGCGGAGCGGTTCGACGACGTTAGGGGGGCAGCTGGCTGGGCAGCAGGATATTGCCCTGCGGTTGGCCTGGCCCTCGCGGGGCGGGGAGTGATTCTAAGCCGGGGCGTGGTTGCCAGCCGGAGGGGCCGGAATTGCTTGGACCACCTGGGCGCATTTCACCAGGGGCGATCGTTTCGGCGGAGCTTTCCATTTGTTCTGGTGGAACGCTCGTCGGCGATGCGCCGGTGCCGGGAACGTTGAGGCGGCATTGAATGTCGCGGAGGATTTTTTGTTCGAGGGAGCAATCGCGGCCGATTGGAATCCAGCCAAGCGTCACACTGAAACGGCCCGGTGGACCTTCGTTGCGGACCAGCGTGCCATCGTGACGGAGCGTCGCGTTGCCTGCCGTGGCGTTCTCGGGTTTGTCGAGATCCTCGAGTTCCTTCTGCACGACGACGTCGACCAGCGCGCCTCCTTCGGTCGGAATGAGCCGCACCGTGGCCTTCCGGCGAATCGATTGGAGCGTGGCGTGCAATTTTTCATAACCGGGCGTGCTGTCGCCGCGCCACGGCTCGAGCAATGTTGAACCGATGCGCGGATAAGTGTCGATCCGACCTTCGGTGAGAATGCCGCCAATCAGCCGGACGCGCTCTTCGCGCTCAATCAGAAAATGATCGTCGACTGCATCGACCAGATTGTTCCAAACGAACTCCGGATCGAGCGGCGGCACAAAGAGTGGATTGTCGACCGGTCCCGTCGGCGCTGCTCCATATAAGGCCGAGCCATCGACACCGCGCAAAATGCCCCGGCAACCCGTCAAACCGCAGGCCGTCGCCACGGCTGCGGCAGCAGCGGCGAAGAATGATCGGCGGGTGATGGGCTGGGAAGTCATTGTGCGGTTTGTGTGTAGCTGTCCAGTGAGTGCTCCACTGGCCCAGTGGTCGCAAGTCCTAGTACCTTCCTCGCGAGACTGGATTCGTGGAGATCGTGGCGTCGGCTTTTTTGATGGCTTCGGCTGCGCCGGGCGTGTTGCGTTTGAATTCGACGAATACCAGGGCGTCGCTGCGGCTGCCGTTGGTGGCGCGAGTGTCGATCTTTTTGAGGAGCGAAAGCGCGCCGCCGGCTTCTCCGGTGGGGCTGGCGATCACGCCGCAGGAGAGGAGCAGCACCTGATCGGTGGGCCAGCGGAAGCGTTCGGTCAGACGCCAACTGACGACCTGCGGCACTTGAATTTGCGCGCGTTGTGGTTGACCGCCGACGGTGGTGTCGAACGGCACGTTGACCAGTTTTTCGATCTGGTCGATCGTGCATTGAAAATTCGCTTCGACGGTTTTACTGTCGGCTGACATCAGTGGGCTGAGCTTCAGCGTGAAACCTTCTTCGATCGTGCCGCTGATCGGTTCGGTGCCCGACCAGCCATCGGGTCGCGTCTTCAGCCAGCGGATGTAGGTCTTCGGCTGCACTTGCGACAGCGGCAGCGTTTGGCCGTGCAGCACGGGTTGCGAGACGGCGGCGAGTTCTTTGAAATCGGCGCGGCGCTTCAGTTCGTCCTGCAGCATCGCGGAATTTTCGTGCGAGACGAGCCAGGCATCGACGCCCGACGATTGCACATCGACGGGCTTGAGCAGCGCGGTGGCCCGCGTTCGCCAGGCCGGATTGCTGACGGTGACGATGCGCAGCGTGAGGGTGTGAGCCGTGGGATCGTAGGCGACGAATCGCTCGACGATATCGCGGACGGTGTTTTGCACTTCGGGCGTGTGATAGACCCGCAGCGTATTGGCATCGGCGCTGAGGATGCCCAGGGGCGTGCCGAACCAGGTCTCGGTGCCGGTCTCGCGGAGGATCCAATCGACGATGGCTTGCTCGGGGCGAGCGACGCCGGTGATGCGCGAGGTGTAAGGAGTCAGATCGTATTCGCGCCACACCTGGCCATGCTGATTCGGCAGGGTGCCGTTTCCCTTGGTGACCTTGAGGCCGAACTTGCTATCGCCGGCGGCGGGAGTGCCCGGCAGGAGATTGCGAATGGCATCGAGCGGCTGCGCGGGCGACGTCACTTGCGCAGCGACGAGCGCTGGAAAGAGAAGCAAGCCAAGCGCGCTGGCCGCGATCAACCAGCGGGCGCTGTTGTTGTGCGGCGGCGGCCTCGTCGTGAGCAAAGTCATAAGGCAAGGTCCTGTGGTAAGGGCGGCGGAGTATAGGAGCCGGGCGAAGACGGGGCCAGATGAATTCGCCTGCGGTAAGCGGGTGGGAAGAGTTCTTAGTTCGTGGTTCGTAGTTCTTAGTTCGTAGTTTGAGGTTTCTAACTAAGAACTACGAACCACGAACTACGACCTAGCATCGACACTGCTAGCAACATCCGGCTGGAGACAAGCTGCTATTTGCCGGACGGCGGGAAGTTGGCAGAATCGCTTCCCCAAGGGATTCGGGTTTTGTGTGCGAAGGACCGCCAGCGTGAGCATCCGCCGTTGTTTCGACTTGCCTCTTTATCTGCTCGTGCGGGTGATCATTGCCGTCGTGCAGGCGATTAGCATCGAGACTTGCGTCGGTTGGGCGCACGGGGCGGCTTGGCTGATGTACGACGTCGTACGGATGCGGCGGAAATTGGTGGACGATAACATCCAGCAGGCGTTTCCCGAGCTATCGCAGCACGAGCGGAATAAAATCGGTCGCGGCATGTGGTTGCACTTGCTGACGATGATCTGCGAGATCGCTCACGCGCCGCGGAAGATTCACGCCACGAACTGGCGGAAGTATGTGAAGCTCGGTCGCACGCGCGAGCTCGTCACGGCGATGTTGCTCAATCGACCGCGGGTGCTGGTCTCGGCCCACTTCGGCAATTTTGAAGTGGCCGGTTTGATGAGCGGGTTGCTGGGCATCAGCACGTTCACCGTCACGCGGACGCTCGATAACAAATACCTCGATGACTATGTCATTCGCTTTCGCGAATTGAATTGGCAGTTCATTCTGCCGAAGATGGGCTCGGCCAACGATGCCGATGCGGTGCTGAAGAACAAAGGCGCCCTGGCGCTGCTGGGCGATCAACACGCCGGCGACAAAGGTTGCTGGGTCGATTTCTTCGGCCGACCGGCGTCGTGTCACAAGGCGTTGGCGCTGTTCACGCTGCTCAGCGATGCACCGATGATTCTGCTGACTTGCAAACGGTCGCACGCGCCGCTGCACTTTGAGCTGGGGCTGGCCGACATTGCCGATCCGCAAGCGCTGCCCAAGGATTGCACCGACGTGAAGACCCTCACGCAGTGGTACAATCGGGTGCTCGAGGAAGAGATCCGCAAAGCGCCCGATCAATACTGGTGGCTGCACCGCCGCTGGCGTGAACCGCCAAAGCGAGGACGAGCCAAAACGGCTGATCGCGCGCCATCGGCCAAAGCGGCTTAGCACTTACGCACAAAACCAACATGCCCTGGGAAACAATTGCCAGCGTTCAAGACTGCCCACCGGGGTCTGCGCGCGAATGCATTGCTGGCGGCAGAATTATCGCACTCTTCAATGTCGACGGGCAGTTCTATGCCCTCGACGGCATGTGCCCGCATCAAGGTGGCCCGCTCGGCAAAGGCCGGCTGCAGGGCTGCATCATCACCTGCCCTTGGCATGGCTTTCAGTTCGATGTGACAACGGGGCAGCATCAGGCGAGCAAGTCGCTGGTGCATCCATCGTTTGCCGTTCGCGTCGAGGGTGAGGCAGTGCAGGTGGATGTGGAGCCGTAGCCACGCTCGCCCAGAGTGATCGCTTGGCGCGCAACTATTCACGCTCGCGACCACCGGCCCTGTACCGGTGGAGCGCTCACTAGCCAGCTACGGTGTCACGCTAGAAAAACACTTCCGCGACCACGGGGTTCATCCCCGTGGAGCGATCACTGTTCGCTTCCTTAGCTGGTCAGTGAGGGCCCCATCGGCACAAGGCCGATGGTCGCCGTGTCGATTGGTTCTGCGGTAGCGGCCAGTGAGCGCCCCACCGGCACGAGGCCGGTGGTCGCGGTCTTCCCAGAAATCAGCGCCGGCCTGAGTGGTTACTTTGGCGCGATTGCGACCGACCCGAGTTGTCCACTCGGGCGTGTCGTTTGGATGCTGGAAATTGGGTCGAGGGACGACGTGAGGCGAGCTGTTCAGCCGAATTTTCAACCACCCGATTTAGCTACAATATCGTGCAATACCGCCACTGCGATATTGCAGCGCATTTTCGGCGTAAGTTGTTTTTCTGATTGATTTTGCAGCAAATTTTGGAAGTCGCATCACCTGTTATATTGCGGCCGCTCAGAATGGGGGGCTGGTTGCTCTTCGCCCTGAGTGGCCGAGTTGGTTCATCGACCGCGGAGCGGATCGACGACTTGGGGCTAGGGCTGCATCGGCAGCGGTGGTGGCGGCGGGGCTGGCAAACGTGGAGGGGCAGCGGCGGGATCAACCACGTTGGGAATAATGGCTGGGGCTGGGCCGCGCACGGGTTCTTGCAGGAAGGCTGGGGTGGGGACGATTTTGCAGTCTTCGAGGGCGAGCAAAAAGCTAAAGCCTTTGGCGGCACCTTGCAGCGCGGCCTTCGTGCATTTTCCTTCGACGGTGACCTTCGAAACTTCGGGCTCGAGCGTCGAGAGATCCTTGCGGCTGCCAACGGCGAAGTAGCAGTAGACTTCGACATCGACATTCCGCTCATCGCGGCCGAGGCGGTTCATCACCAGGCGATAACGCGGCGGGACGCTTTCGTCGCCGGCAAAGCGTTCGATGCTTTGCACGGTGCCGAAGAGAGTCAGTTTTTTGTCTTTCAGATATTCATCGACAAAGGCGTCGTTCTTGGCCCCTGCGGCGAGGTCGCTGAGGGTGAAGGGACCGGGCTCTTCCGATTTTTCGGCATCCGCTTTCGACGCGGCACTGGTGGTGGCAGGCGCGGGGCGGAGAGGATCGGCCTGGCCGAGGGTGAGAGCGAGCAACAGCAGGGCAGCATTCATCCGGAAGACTCCAGAACCGGCGTCAGTGTGTAGTAGGGCAATTCGTATTGTTCAAGGAAGGCGAGATTGGAACAAGATGAATCGACCGTGCCGAGCCTGCCCGATTCATTGGCAGAGGCTGCTGTAATAACACCGGGCCAGCGGGCTTGGGACTGCGATTTGTGCCGGAATTGCCCGGCTGGTTCTCCCAGTTTTGGGGATACCACTCCCTAGCTCTTACCTTTTTTAGCGAATTCTCCATTTATTCTTGATCCGCGCACTCCGTTTGCTTAGAACTCGAAATTGAACAGAGCGACGGCCCGGGCAACATCTTGATTCAATGGTCCTCTCCTTGGAGACGACAATGCGCGCGCGTGGAATGCGGCAGGGCGGCGTTCGGTTTGGTTTTACGCTGGTGGAATTGCTGGTCGTGATCGCGATCATCGGCGTGCTGGTGGCGCTCCTCTTGCCGGCCGTGCAAGCGGCTCGTGAAGCTGCGCGGCGGACGCAATGCGTCAATCATCTCAAGCAGGTCTCGCTGGCCCTGCATAACTTCGAGAGTTCGTTCAGTCGGCTGCCGGCCGGCGAACATCAGCCCACGAGCGCGGGTTATCTGTCGCCGCTGGCGCTCATTGCCAATCAGTTTGAACAGAGCGGCGTCTACAACCGGCTCGATCTCAACCAAGGGCCATTCTCGACGCAGAATTATGCAGCCGCCGCGACGCAGCCGAAGTTTTTGATCTGCCCCAGCGATCCTTTCCCGGGCAAGAAGGAATACATGGGCTGGACCAACTACCACTCGAACGCCGGCACTTGGGCGCCGCTCAACGGTTGGGACGGCGTGTTCGGGCCGGTCGAAGATGCAGGCGGCGCGAAAGCAATCGGCCCGCTGAAGCTGGGCGACATCACCGACGGGCTGAGCAACACGGCGGCCTTTGCCGAAGTGGTGAATGGCTCGGGTAATATCAGCCGGCCGCCAAAATCGAAGTTCGACTGCTTCGATACTTCGACCAATCCCACAACCGGCACGTTGGCCGCGGCCCGCACGGCGTTCGCGGCGGGGAACTGGGAGACATCGAGCATTCCCTGGACCGGCGATTGGCGGTGGCGAGGTTATCCGTGGACCGAGGGAACGGCCTGGCGGAATTGGTACAACCACATCGCGCCGCCGAACGCGACGTGTTGGGTGCCGGGTGGCGACTTCTGGCGGATCGTGTCTCCTTCGGCGAGCATGCATCCCAATGGCACGAACGTGTCGATGACCGATGGCAGCGTGCGGTTCGTCACAAATTCGGTCGATGCCGATATCTGGGCAGCAGCTGGCTCGCGGGCCGGCGGCGAAGCGACACAACTGCCGTAACTTCCGTAGGACGAACCATTGGTTCGTCTCAAGCATCGCCAGTTCAGTTACACTTCTCGGACGGACCAATGGTCCGTCCTACATATTCGCTCGCCCTCGTTGAGTCCCATCCATGCGCTTCCTCATTCCTGCCGTGCTCTTGTGTTCGTTGTCTCTCGCTGGCTGCGGTGAAACCGTGCAGCCGAAAACCGAAGACCCCGCCGTGATCGAAAAGGGACGGCAAGAAGCGATTCAGAATTCGAACCGCGAAATGCAGCGACCAGCGCCGCCGCCAGGAACGAAGTCTGTGCCAGCCAACTGAATAAGCCGAGCCACGTATGACGTGCCGCTCTTGGAAAATCGTTGGCGGCGGCCGCCGTTGCCGATAAGATAAATCGTTGCTGATTCCTACCCGCGCCGTCCCTCCCGCCGAGCCCGCCTGATGAGCCATTATCGAAATTGCGCTGGCATCTCTCGCCGCGATTGCTTGCAGCTCGGCCTGACTTCAGCCGTCGGACTGGGGCTGAGTCAAATGTTGGGACTGCGAGCCCAAGCCGCGGCGCCGACGGTGCGGCAGGCCAAGGCCAAGAGCTGCATTTTGATTTGGATGGACGGCGGGCCGACGCACTTCGAAACGTTCGACCCCAAGCCCGATGCGCCCGCCGAAATCCGCGGCGAGTTTGAGCCGATCAGCACCAAGGTTGCCGGCGTGCAGTTTTCGCAGCACATGACGAAGCTGGCCGGGATGCTCGATCAGATCAGCGTCATTCGCTCGATCCGTCACGATCAAGGAAACCACGGCGCGGGGAATCATTACATGATGACCGGCGCGCCGCCGCGCATTCCCGTCGGCTGCGGTGCGTTCGTCAGTTTTCATCCGAGCATGGGCTCGGTCGCGGCGTATGAGCTCGGCAAGGACAACGGCTTGCCGAATTACTTTTCGATTCCCAGCATGAGCCGTTCGGGCGGTCCGAATTTTCTCGGCGCCAAATACGCGCCGTTCGTCGTCGGCGGCGATCCGAACTCTGCCGATTTTCGTGTCCGCGATGTCGCGCTGCCGCAAGGGCTAACCGAAGACCATTTCAATCGCCGCACCGATCTGCGCAAGCTTGTCGACCGCATCGAGCGTATCAACGATCCAGCCGCTGGCGATCCGGTTGGTGGACTCGATGAATATTATCGACAGGGATATGACCTGATCACGTCGACCGCGGCCCAGGCGGCGTTCGACATTCATCGCGAGAAAGAGTCCGTTCGCGAGCGCTACGGCCGGAATGGCTTTGGCCAGCGAGCACTCCTCGCACGACGACTCGTCGAAGCGGGTGTGCCGTTCATCACGATCAACGACGGCGGTTGGGATCATCACAGCGATATTTTTCCAGCCCTGCGCAAGCGATTGCCCGATTGGGACAACACGGTGGCGACGCTCATCGCCGATCTGGCCGAGCGGGGGCTGCTCGAATCGACGCTGGTCGTGGCCCTCGGCGAATTCGGCCGCACACCGGCCATCAGCACATTGAGCGGACAAAAACTGGCAGGCCGCGATCACTGGGCCAATGCGATGTCGGTGCTCATCGCCGGCGGTGGCACACCAGGCGGCGTGGTTGTCGGCAGCACCGATCGCAAAGGCTACACGGCCAACGATCGGATTTTGTCGCCTGAGAATTTCGTGTCGACGATTTACACCAAGCTCGGCATCGATCCGGGCAAGATTGTTTACACGCCGCAAGGCCGGCCGACCCATCTCGTCAGCGATTCGACGACGATCAAGGAATTGCTGTAAGAGCAGCGTTTCACGCGGCAATCGCAAGTCAAGAACGTCAGCGAGGGCGATCGTCCTAAGGACGCGCCCTCGCTATGTTTCTTGGCTTATCAGCAGCGTTTCTTAACGCAGCGGATTGGCCGGAATCGAAGCATCGTACCGTTGAATGCGGATCGGCGTAGCCGATGAGGTGCTGACGGTCGAGAGCGTCGCCGGCGGAGCTGGCGGCACGTCATCGGCCACCATCAACGAGACGGTTTCGATCTCTGGCACGATCGACACTTTCATGGTCGCTGGTTCGCGGCTGGCGATTTTCACCGGAGGAGCAACAGGCCGTTGCGGCGCAGGTGCGGCGGCGGCAGGTTGAGCCTTGATGCGAACCGGGGCCGCAGCATAAGGATCGAGCTTGGCCGGAGTCGGCATGGGCATCGTGTTCCGTGCGGTGACGGTGTTGTTCTTCTTGTAGTACTGTTTGTAAGTGCTCTGGCCCGGGGCCGGCGAGTTCGGGTCCATCGGCCGGTTGTCGTCTTTGAACGGGTTATCGTCCATCATCGGCACCGGCGGGTGCATCATCGGAACGCCGTCGCTGCAGCCAACCTGGCAAGGAGTGCTGCAACCCATTTTGCACGGGCTGCAACAGCTAACCGGACCGACGCAGCTAGCCGAACCGCAGCTCGACCCGCAACCGAAACCACACTTGGGTTTGCAGAAGGCGAAGAAGTGAGCCCGGCTCTTGGTGCAGCACGAACCGCACGACGACCGCGTTTCGCAGCCAGCCGAGCAGCTAGAGCAACTTGAGCAGCTCGAATTGCAATTGATCGAGTTGCAGCCGAGGCTGCAGGGCAGCAGGCAATCGAGCGAACGCAAGCCGCGGTGCAGCCGTTCGAGCAGGCACGGTTTGGGGCAGCAATTGCCGACCGAGGGACCGGGCACCGGAGTGCAGCAGCCGGGCGCTGCACAAGTCGGCGCTGGTTCCTGACAACCGCAACCGCCTTGGTAATAGCCGACCGGCTTGATGATCGAACGAGTGGCGATTTCGGGCCCCGAGTAAGCAGCTTGTTGCTGCGAGTAGCCCGGCTGTTGCCGAAAGTAAGCCGACTGCTGAGCCGTGGCCAGCAGCGGAATCGTCCCCACGATTCCGAGTGCAATCCAAAGTGACTTCATAGTATCCCCCGTGCGATGGCCGGAGTGGCTGGCGGCTGGTTGTGACCTGGCGCGCAGCGTTGCTCCGGTGGCATATCTGATCCGACTGTTACAACAGATCGATCAGTTACAACCGGCACGGCGAGAACTTTTGCATCGTCCGCTAGAAACGGAGTAACCGGCAAAGTCACTGCAGTTTGCCGAGAGCTGTGAACTCATGGCTGCGGATCGCGACAGTAATAAGACTTCGCAGGATTGAACGAAGCCCTGTGCGTGTTTGTGCCAGCGGTGCTATCGTCAACCGCGGTAAACGTGGTAAGGCTTATGGGTGACCAGAAATTGATTTGCGGCTGATGCCAGGGGTGCCGATTGACCCATCTTAGGTAGCTATGTTTCCGTGCGCGGAAGCTGGCATCCTCCTTGCCAGCTTGCTGGCTCGGTCAGGTCACGGATTGGCCTGAATGCCCCAAACGGATTTGCCAGGGACGTAATCTATGTCGCCGCGAACTCGCTGCCTCATCGCTGTTGTCGCTACCGGCCTGAGCTTGCCCATGTCTGTGTCCGCACAGGCCCCGGTTGCTCCGCCGAAGCAAGCCACGCTGTGGAGTTTCCTGGGCATTCCGCAGACCTACACCTCGGTCCGCGACAACTGGGACAACCGGCTGGGCAATCGCCCGCAGGCCGAACGTAAGCCTAACCTCATTCGCCTGGCCGACCCCAAGAACTTGGAGTCGCCCAATCCCGCCATCAAGAAGGCGGCCGAGATCAAGAAGGAAGAAGATCTCGCCAAGCAGAAGATTAAGGCGGTGAAGTATCTCACCAAGATTGGTTGCGGCTGCTACAACCGCGACGGCAGCATCACCGACGCGCTGCTGAAGGCGCTCGACGATTGCACCGAAGACGTGCGCTATCAAACGGTGAAAGCGATCACCGAAGCCGCCAACGGCGAAGCCTGTGCGAACTGCAAAAACAAAAGCTGCTGCAGCGAAGAGCTGTCGAACAAGCTGTATGAAATGGCTTACGAACGCGATGACGCCGGCTGCTTCCTCGAACCTTCGGAACGGGTTCGCAATGCGGCCGCCGAAGCGCTGCGGGCTTGCTGCCCCGGCCGTGGCCCGCAGGATGGCTTTATCCTCGACGAAACCGATGGTCCTGGAACGGGCACCGGCGAAGTGATTCCGCAAGGCGAACGCCCCGAAATTCAGAATCCCGGTACCGGCGAACGCCCTAGCATTCCGCCGCCGCAGCCGACACCCGCTCCTGAGCTCGGCCCGGTGCCTGGTCCGCCAGCTCCGACCCCGGCCCGCAATCGCGGCCAGGATCCGGCCCCGCGCATTCAAGATGAAACGGGTGCTGCTCCGGTCCCTGGCCAACGCTCGAGCCGCCGTACGGCTGGCGTCTATAACGGTCAGCCGAAGATCATGCAAACGGGCGCTACCTTCCCCGCGGAAGTCGCACCGCCGGAGCTCGGCTACGATGCTGATCCAGCTCCCGCCCCGAGCAGCACGCTGGTGGAACAAGCACGCCAAGTGATTGCTCAACCCGCCCGGCAGCCCGCCACCTATTCGAAGCAACCAATGGCGCACTCGCAGCAGCAACAGCCAGTTGCTCGCCCAGCGGAACAACTCGGTGCTGCCGTCACGGCCAGCGTCGACGTGCGGAACAACCAAGCCATGGTTAACTTCACCCAAGGCGAACAAATCCGCGTCGGTACCGTGCTGCGGGCTTATCACAACTACGCGTTCACGGGCCGTCAGCCGGTGGGTGAGTTCGTGGTGATCCAAAGCACGCCCGGCTTCGCCATCGTTCGCCCACACGGCCAGACTCGGCTGAACAAGCTGGTGTCGGGCGATCAAATGCAATTGGCCGAGTAAGCAAGTCGCTTTCGCTCCAGCGAAAATGTGCGTCTTCTGAAGGCTGAAGTAATCTGAGCTTCAGCCCCTCACCCCAACCCTCTCCCCGGAATACCGAGGAGAGGGAGTTCTTGGGATGCTTTGTTGGCTTTCTGCCAGCAACGGCTATGCCTTGTCGCACCGGGGACACCGGCGCGAACTTGTTGCTAAAATGCCTGTCTTTGCCAGAACGACACCTTTCCGCCCGCAACGCGCACCACCCTGCGTGCGCTCAGCAAGAAGACAGCCATGCCTCGTTACAACCCAGCCACCATCGAACCCAAGTGGCAGCAATATTGGGACCAGCACCAGACCTTCAAAACCCCGGACATGCCTGTGGGGGAGAAGCTGTATGTGCTCGACATGTTCCCGTACCCGAGCGGCAGCGGTCTGCACGTTGGCCATCCTGAGGGTTACACGGCGACCGATATCGTGTGCCGGTTCGAGCGGATGCGCGGCAAGAGCGTGCTCCATCCGATGGGCTTCGATGCGTTCGGTCTCCCCGCCGAAGAGCATGCGATTCGCACGAACAAGCACCCGCGACTGACGACCGAGGAAAACGTCGCCACGTTCACGAAGCAGTTGAAGATGCTGGGCTTCAGCTACGACTGGAGCCGCGTGCTGTCGACGACCGACGTCGAATACTTCAAATGGACGCAGTGGATCTTTCTGGAACTGTTCGATACGTGGTTCGATCACGAAACGGGCAAGGGCCGGCCGATTGCGGAGCTGCCGATCCCGGTCGAAGTGAAAGCCGAGGGCGAGCGGGCCGTTCAGCAGTATCAGGACGAGCATCGCCTAGCCTATCAGTCTTATGCGCCGGTCAATTGGTGCCCGAAGCTGGGCACGGTGCTGGCCAACGAAGAAGTGATCGACGGCAAGAGCGAAGTCGGCGGCCATCCGGTCATCCGTCTCCCGCTGCGACAGTGGATGCTGCGAATCACCGCTTATGCCGATCGGCTGGAGAAGGATCTGGATCAGGTCAACTGGCCCGAAGGGATCAAGAAACTGCAGCGCGATTGGATCGGCCGCAGCGTCGGCGCGGAAGTCGATTTCTACATCGGGCCAGCTGCTGAATTTAGTAATTGGGGCTGCTCGCGCTCGAAGACCAAATTTCCGCGCAAGCCCGACGACAATGTGCTGCGGATTTACACGACTCGCCCCGACACGCTGTTCGGTGCGACCTACATGGTCATCGCGCCGGAGCATCCCTTCGTCGCTCATCTGACCACGCCAGCCCAACAGGCTGCCGTGACTGCCTACTGCGAAAAGGCCGCCAGCAAAAGCGATCGCGAGCGGCAGGAAGACACGAAAAAGAAGACCGGCGTCTTCACCGGTTCCACCGCCATTAATCCCGTGAACGGCCAACCCGTGCCGATTTGGGTCGCCGATTACGTGCTGTGGGGTTATGGCACTGGCGCGATCATGGCCGTTCCTGCGCATGATGAGCGGGACTTTGAATTTGCACAGACGTTCGATCTGCCGGTGATCGCGGTCGTCGATCCAGGCGACAACGATGAAGTGGATCGCCGCGAAGTGCTGGCCGGTAAGGTTTGCAGCACCATCGATGGCGTGTCGTGCAATAGTGGCCCGTACAACGGCTTGATGACCGGCGAATTCAAGCGCCGCATCACTGCCGATCTGTCCGGCGCAGGTTTGGGGCGCGAAGCCGTCAACTACAAGCTGCGCGATTGGCTGTTCAGCCGGCAGCGTTTTTGGGGCGAGCCGTTTCCGATCCTGCATGAGGTCGACGCTGCCGACAAACCGACCGGGGTGATTCGCGCGGTTTCGCAAGTCGATCTGCCCGTCGATCTGCCGCACATCGAAGAATTCAAACCCACCGGCACCCCCGAGCCGCCGTTGAGCAAAGCGCCGATCAGCTGGCTGTATCCCGAAATCAACGGCCAGCGCTACGTGCGCGAGACGAACACCATGCCGCAGTGGGCCGGCAGCTGTTGGTATTACCTGCGGTTCATTGACGTGAGGAACGGCCAGGTCTTTATCGATCGCGAAAAAGAAAAGGCCTGGATGCCCGTCGATCTGTACGTCGGCGGCGCCGAGCACGCGGTGCTGCACCTGCTCTACTCGCGGTTCTGGCACAAGGTGCTGTTCGACCGCGGACACGTCAGCACAGCCGAGCCGTTCAAGAGCTTGATCAACCAGGGGATGATCCTGGGCGAGGTCGAGTTCACCGGCTACGTTCGGGCAGGCGGCGCGTTTGTGAGCGCTGCGGAGGTGACGGATGACGACGAAGGAAACGCCATCGTCAAAGTGAGCGGCGAAGCAGTCACGCCGCAGAAAATCAATGCAGATGACGTCGAGAAGAAGGGCGATTCATTTGTCCTGAAGGCTGATCCGAGCATTCGGATCGAAAGCCGGGCCTTCAAGATGTCGAAGAGCCGCGGCAACGTGATCAATCCCGACGATGTGGTCAAAGGCCACGGCGCCGATTCGCTGCGCCTCTATGAAATGTTCATGGGCCCGCTGCCGGCGACCAAACCCTGGAGCATGGCCGGCGTGAGCGGTGTGCGCGGCTTCCTGGATCGCGCCTGGCGATTGATTGTTGAAGACCGCGCGGATGATCTGGTGCTGTCGTCGACGCTGCAAGACGTCGAGCCGACCGAGGAGCAAGCCCGCACACTGCACAAGACGATCAAGCAAGTGACTCGCGACATCGACAACAAGGACTTCAACACCGCCATCGCGCGGATGATGGAGTTCACCAACTTCTTTACGAAGCAAACGGTTCGGCCGCGCTCGGTGATGAAGAGCTTCGTGCTGATCCTGAGTCCTTTCGCGCCGCACATCGCCGAAGAACTGTGGCAACTGCTGGGCGGCAAAACAACGCTGGCCTACGAACCTTGGCCGACTTTCGACGAAGCCCTGACCAAGGACGCCGAGATCGAAATCCCAGTGCAAATCCTGGGCAAGCTCCGCGGCAAAGTGGTCGTTCCGGCCGGCAGCGATCAAGATACGATCCTGGCCGCAGCGCAGGCCGATCCACGCATCGCCGAATTGCTGACGGGCAAAACGATCGTCAAGTCGATCGTGGTCCCCGGCAAACTGGTGAATTTTGTGGTGAAGTAAAGTCGCCTTTCATTCCGCGGCCAACCATGACTGCCTCCGCCCAACTCGACAAAGTGCTCGACGCTGCCGTGGAAGAACCTGGCGCCGAGCCAGCCGTTGATCCACTGCCGCTCGAGTCGCGCCTCGACGATCAGCGTCGCGGAGCATCGTGGCAGGAGATCCAAGAGAATCGCGGCTTGCTCCTCAGCACGCTGTTCTTCGTGACGGCAGCGCTCGGCCTGCCGCTGCTGTGGCGAAGTCGAGCGTTTTCGCCGCTGGCAAAAGTGCTGCTGACCGTGGTGGTGTTGGCTTACACTTCCTTGCTGTTCTGGATCACCTGGCAGGTAATGCTGTGGAGTTACCACCGCGTGGCAAATTCCCTATGAAGACCATCGCTGAACCACTGCCGGCGAGCTCACTACCCACAAGCCCGCGGCTGGCGTCGATCGATGCGTATCGCGGCTTCGTCATGCTGCTAATGATGGCCGAGGTTCTTCACCTTTCCAAAATTGCCGCGGCTTTGCCGGACAGCCAGTTCTGGAAGTTTCTCGCCTGGCATCAAACGCACGTGCCGTGGGCTGGTTGCACGCTGCACGATTTGATTCAGCCGTCATTCTCATTCCTCGTCGGCGTGGCGATGCCCTTTTCCATCGCAGCCCGACAACTGAAGGGCGATACGACCGGTCGAATGTTTGGCCACGCCGTGTGGCGAGCGCTGCTGCTCATTTTGCTCGGCGTGTTTCTCCGCTCGATGAACAAATCGCAGACCTACTGGACCTTCGAGGACACGCTCTCGCAGATCGGGCTCGGTTACGTGCCGCTGTTCCTGCTGGCCTTTGCGCGCGAGCGTTGGCAGTGGGTTGCACTCGTCGTCATCGTTGTGGGCTATTGGCTGGCGTTTGTTTTGTATCCGCTGCCGCCGGCGGATTTCGATTACACGACGGTCGGCGTCAATCCGGATTGGCGTTTTCACTACGACGGACTCGCGGCGCATTGGAATAAGAACACGAACCTCGCGATGGGTTTCGAGCGGTGGTGGCTGAACTTGTTCCCGCGCGAAAAGCCGTTCGCGTTTCATCCCGGCGGTTATGCCACGCTCAGCTTCATTCCGACGCTCGGCACGATGATTCTTGGGCTCCTCGCCGGCAACTGGCTGCGACGCGATTGGCCCACCTCGCGCAAGATCGGCGCGATGTTGATCGCCGGCGGCGTGCTGCTCGCCCTCGGTTTGATTGCTCACGAAACCGGCATTTGCCCGGCCGTTAAACGAATCTGGACTCCCTCGTGGACTCTCTACAGCGGCGGCTGGTGTTTCGTTCTGCTCGCTGGTTTCTACACGATCATCGACGTCGCAAATTTCAAATCGTGGTCCTATCCACTACGCGTCATCGGCGTGAACAGCATCGCCGCGTACGTTCTCGCGCACGGCCCTGACCAATTCTTTCGCAAGTCGCTGCAAATCCATATCGGGCCAGACGTATTTCTAGTCTTCGGCCCGGCTTACGAACCACTCGTCAGCGGCGGCCTGGTGCTGTTCATCCTCTGGCTGATTCTGCTGTGGATGGATCGGCGGCGGATTTATTTGAAGATCTGACGATACTGGAGCAACCGCAGATGGAAGATGAGTATCTGCAAATCCGGTTCGACTATTGGGATGACTTCGTCGGCGCGTTTGAACCGTCGAAGGTGCTTCGTCTACTGCAGCAGTTTTTTACGGATGCGGAGATCGACTCCACTGACCATCAGCGTGTTCAGCTGTTACGTGAAATTGAACACTGGTCGCAAACCGAGATGCCCACCGAGCAACGCGAATCGTTGGTTCGGCAGTCGTGGGGAAATTACCAAACCAACGGCCCGACTTATCGCTTTGTGATCCTGTTCGCGGCTGGCAGGCGAGTTTCGGGCTGGTCGCGAAGGCTGACAGTCGGCTTTCGCGTTCCCGTCGATCTGCCGGCCGAGAATCGCGAGCAATTGTTGGCGTTCTTGCGTTCGCTGCGAATGGGTGAGCCGGTGTTGAGCGACGCTGGCGACGAGGAGCCGGGCTCGCCGTGATCGATCTTGACGGCAGTTAGTCATTTTGCGATTACCCCCAAACTTCCGTATTTTGGCAACCCGCTAGCGCTTTCGTGTCTTCCGCCATGGCAGGAGCTCCTCTCATGCTGCCTGCTCGCAATTTTGGCTGGCGGCTCTGCGTTTTCCTGTGCCTGTTTGCCATGCTGGCATCCACAGCTCAGGCTCAGTCGCTGGGGCAACTGCGCAGCGAAGTGCGCGTGAAGGATCCTGCGCCGCCTCGCGAGCCCGATCGCAGTCAAGATAATCAGCATGACGATGATGATGACTGCGACGACAGTGATTCGTATGAATCCGACACCATCAAGTTCATTGGGCTGCTGAGCGCTGTTGCCATCACGGCGCCCGTTTGGGTGCCAATGAAATTTGCCGACGATGAGCTGAGCCGGCCGGGATACTTTCCAGCGTTTCCGTATCAGTACGACGTCGGCTACATGCTGATTCCGCCGAATGTGTACGAGGGAAACACTGGCACGCGCGATCCATTCACCTATGCCGTGCGGGCCCGCAGCGATTACGGCACGAATTTCACGGGCCTGAACTGGGTCGGCGGGCAGGTGCTGGCCGAGTTCTCGACGCGGTTTGGTCTGGAGAGCGATTTCCGCTTTTATCAGCAGGATTTTTTCAACCCGCCGCAAAATGCCGCGCACGACACGGCTTGGCTGGGCGACGCCAATGTTTTTTATCGCTTTGCCCAGAACGAATTCATGCAGTTTCGCACTGGCCTGGGCGTGAACTGGCTCAGCGATCGGCTGCATACCGACGTCGGTTTCAACTTCACCTACGCTGCCGATTTCTATTCGACCAAGCCCTGGGTCATCTCCGGCGAGTTCGACTGGGGCCGGCTCGGCGACGAAACGCTGCTGCACGCCCGAATCACCACCGGCGTGCAAGTGAAAGGGCTCGAAGCCTACGTCGGCTACGACCTGATCGACGTCGGCAAGTTCCAAAGCAACTCGCTGATCGCCGGCGTGCGGTTGTGGTTTTGAACTTGATCAGAGTATGCGTTTGCTGGCAAGCTAAACTTGGAATTAGCATTCCGCCGGGATAACATACAATCATGGCAGCAAACGACTCTAATACCGATTCGCTGGGATCACCCCCGACGATCATTCAGGCACAGGCCCATACCACGCCAGATGGTGTGTTGAATCTCAGCGTTCCTGTGGGACTCGCCGATGTGGATGTGGCCGTAGTGCTGCAAGTGAAAGCTCTCCGGGTATCAACCGATCTCGATGAGAATGGCTGGCCGCGAGGCTACTTTGAACAAGTTCCGGGGTCGATGCCGGATTTGCAGCGACCGCCGCAGGGCGAATTTGAACGCCGGTTGCCGTTCGAATGATCTACCTTCCAGATACAAATGTTTGCGTTGCCTTTCTACGTCGACGCAGTCTGAAACTCATCGGTCGCTGGCAAGCCACGCCCGCGCAGAACATTGTGTTGAGTTCTGTGATCGTCTACGAGCTTCGCTATGGGGCGGAACGAAGCGCTGATCCTGCGCGCGAACATGCAAAACTTGACAAGTTCCTTGCGCCCTACGCCTCACTTCCCTTTGATGATTTGACGGGACAGCACTGCGCAACGATTCGGTGTCAGCTCGAAAGGTCTGGCCAAGTAATTGGGCCACATGACCTGCAAATCGCCGCAACTGCCTTGCAGCATCAACTAATTCTTGTCACTCACAATGGTCAAGAATTTCGCCGCGTTCCTGGTCTCACTTGTGAAGATTGGGAACCCTAAGCCAACTCTCAGATCCGCGATCCCGAACCTGTCGCGTCAACCCGCCTCTTTATTGGCACACCCGGCGAGTAAATCCCGACGCTAACTGCCCTCGCGCGGACTGGCGTAAATTCGCTAAGATAGTCTGCTTACGTCGCGTCAATTCGTTCCTAACGCTCCTCCCAGCCCGCTGGCTCGCATGTCCACTTTTTCCCCTGAATCGATCTCCAGCCGCTTTGATTTCGCCGAAACGCAAAGCCGTCTCTTTGCCCAGTGGGAGGCCAGCGGTGCCTTTCATGCCGAGCCGCCGAAGTCGGGCGAGGCCGATCCTTCGAAAGGGCCGTTTTGCATTGTCATTCCGCCGCCGAACGTCACCGGCGCGCTGCACCTGGGGCATGCGCTGAACAACACGTTGCAAGATTCGCAGATCCGCATGCATCGGATGCAGGGTTACAACACCCTCTGGATGCCCGGCACCGATCACGCGGGCATCGCCACGCAGGCCGTGGTCGAGCGCCGCATTCGCGAGGAGGAAGGAAAGAGCCGCCACGATCTGGGCCGCGAAGAACTGGTGCGGCGCATTTGGGAATGGAAAGACAAGTCGGAGCAGCGAATCATCAGCCAATTAAAAGGGATGGGCTGCAGCTGCGATTGGGAGCGGCTGCGTTTCACGCTCGACGAGCAGTGTGCCACGGCAGTTCGCCAGACGTTCTTCAATCTCTTCAGCCAGGGCAAAGTCTATCGCGGCAAGAAGCTCGTCAATTGGGACACCTTCCTGCAAACGGCGGTCAGCGACGACGAAGTCGAACAAGTGACCGTCAAAGGCAAGTTCTGGCACTTCCGCTATGCCGTCATCGCGCCGCAAAAAGGCGAGCCTGAGTTCGTCACGATTGCGACCACGCGGCCCGAGACTATGCTGGGCGACACCGCGGTCGCCGTTCATCCCAACCCGGCCCGCGCGCTCGACAAAGCAGAAGCCGAATTGCGCGAACGTCTGGCCAAAGCCAGCGGCAAAGACCAAGAGCCGATTCAAGCGCAGCTCGATAACATCGCCGCGCGACGGACGGAGTTGTTGCCGCAGTTGATCATCTTGCGCGATATGGCCAAGGCCGGTCGCAAGTTGATGTTGCCGCTGCTGAATCGCGAAATCCCACTCGTGGCCGACGACTGGGCCAAGCCCGAGCTCGGCACCGGCTGCGTGAAGATTACGCCCGCGCATGACCCGAACGACTATATGGTCGGTCAGCGTCAAAAGCTGCCGCTGATCAACATTCTTAATCCCGATGGCACGCTGAACGCCGAAGCCGGGCCTTATCAAGGCCTCACGATCCAGAAGGCGCGCACGAAGGTTGTTGCCGATCTGGAAACGCTCGGCCTGCTCGGTGATGTGGAAGATCGCGAGATCGAACTGCCGCATAGCGACCGCAGCAAGACGCCGATCGAGCCGTATCTCGCCGATCAATGGTTCGTGAAAATGAGCGACGACGACGGCGGCAAGGCCGGTCTCGCGCAAATGGCCATGGATGCCGTCACCTCGAGCAAGGTGAAGATCTATCCCGAGCGTTACGCCAAGAGCTATCTCGATTGGCTGGGCGAAAAGCGCGATTGGCCCGTCAGCCGACAATTGTGGTGGGGACATCGCATTCCGATTTGGAGCCGTGCGAAATGGGACGGCGAAGACTATTCGGAAGCTGCCGTTCGGGCTTACTTTCAGAAGTTCGTCATCGGCCCCGCCTGCGGTGACGATGCGGAAAAGACCAAAGCCGCGATGCAAGGTTTCGCCTGCAGCTACTCTGGCGAGCAATTGCACATCTGCCTGGCCGATGCCGCGCTCGTCGAAAAGATTCGCGAGACCATCACGAAGATGGGTTACGTCGAAGATCCCGACGTGCTCGACACTTGGTTCTCCTCCGCCCTTTGGCCGCACAGCACGCTCGGTTGGCCGCAGCAAACGCGCGAGCTCGAGTATTACTATCCCACCAGCACGCTGATCACCAGTCGCGACATCATCACGCTGTGGGTCGCGCGGATGGTGCTCACTGGCTTGTCGAATCTCGGCGAGATCCCGTTCCATGAGGTCTTCATCCATCCGAAGATTCTCGATGGCTACGGCGAGACGATGAGCAAGAGCAAAGGCAACGGCGTCGACCCGCTCGACGTCATCGAAAAGTTCGGCGCCGATTCGCTCCGCTTCGGTCTCGCGGCGCTCACGACCGAAACGCAAGACGTCCGCATGCCGGTGCAGTTCGAATGCCCGCACTGCCAAGCCTTGGTCGATCAAACGACGAAGAACCGCATCCTGCCGCGCGTGGCTTGCACCAAGTGTGGGAAGGAATTCTCGACGCAATGGGCGAACAAGGATGAGGACAAGGCCGTGCCGCGCGCTCCGGTCGTGAGCGAGCGGTTTGAAGTGGCCCGCAACTTCATGAACAAGCTGTGGAACGCGGCCCGCTTCTCGCTGATCAATCTCAGCGAGTACTCTGCAGCCCCGGTCGACGTGAGCAAACTCGCCACCGAAGATCGCTGGCTGATTTCGCGCCTCGCCACGGTCACCGAGCAAGTCACAACTGCGTTCAAGACGTATCACTACGCCGACGCGACGAAGGCGCTGTACGACTTTGCCTGGGATGACTTCTGCAGCTTCTACGTCGAAATCACGAAGGCCCGCATGAGCGATCCGGCCGAACGGCCCGTCGCGCAGCGAGTCCTTGCGCACACGCTCGACGTGCTCCTGCGGTTGCTGCATCCCCTCATGCCGTTTGTCACCGAAGAGATCTGGCAGCTGCTCGGCAAGATCGCGCCCGTGCGCGGCCTGGCCAAGCCGGAACAAGCTGCGCCGCTGTGCATTACCGCGCCTTGGCCGACGGCGACGAAGGCACATCAAGATGCCGCGACCGAAGCTCGCTTCGCCACGTTCCAAGCGGCGCTCGGCGCCATTCGCGAAATCCGCAGTCGGCAGAACATCGCGATGAAGAGCCCGATCGAGTTCAGCGTGAAGTGCAGCGACGAAACAGCGGCTCTGCTCAAGCCGATGACGCCTTACTTCCAAGCCATGGCCAATGCGCAATCGGTCGTGCTCGGCCCTTCGGCCACTCCGCCGGCAACGCACGCCAAGAACGCGCTGAGCGGCATGGAGATTTACGTCGACCTCAAGGACTTCATCGACAAGGACGCCGAAATCGCGAAAGCGAAGCAGCAGATTCCCAAGCTCGAAGCCTTGATCAAAGGCAAAGAAGGCAAGCTCAGCAACGCCGCCTTCGTCGACAAAGCGCCAGCCAACGTCGTGCAAACCGAACGCGACGCGCTGAACGCAGCGAAGGAACAGCTTGAGGCGCTGAAGCAGACTTTGGCGCAATTGGAGAAGTCGAAGTAGTCACTACCCGGAACTGCCGGTTGGGCCTAAAAGTCAACTAGCGCTGCGTCCAAGTCTCGGGCGCCGTGCAACACGCGCACGATTTCGATGTTGGTGGAATGATCGAAATAGAAAATCAAATGATTGGGAAACCCGCGTATCGGAAAGACGCGAATGCCAGCCAGTCGCTGTACGCTCGTGAGATATAGACCACCGATGCCGGGCGAATTTTGCAACATTTGAATGGTTGCGTCGCACTCGTCCAAAAATCGCAGAGCTGCGGCTGCGCTTCGCTGGTCAAGGTAAAGGGCTTGGTCCACGATGTCGATTCGTGCACCGGGTCGAATCGAAACAGATTTAGCCACGTCGCTGCTCGACTTCAGCGCGGATCCGTTGCCATTCAGCCGTGTTGAGGGGAATTGGCTCGCCGCTGTCCAGGCCTTCGATCAGCAAGTCTGCCAACTTCGCCTTGCCGAGCTTAGCGCGCTCGATCAGCGCCTGAATGTAAGCAGCCGGACCAGCGAACTGTCCTGCTTGAGTTTCGCTCGCTACGAACTGCTGCAAGTCATCGGAGAGCTGCAAAGTGACATTCGTCATACAAATCGTTCCAGACTTTGGCGAAGTGAGTCGGCTTGAATTATAAACTGCTTGTTGCCGTCGTGCCTCCTGTTACGTCGCGCCGGCATTTCGCCTCCTTCCCTGCTGCACTTCTACCCGAAGGCTCTCCATGAGATCGCTACTTTCCTTCCTGGCTCTTTGCCTCTTCGCCACAACAGCGTTCGCCGCCGAAAAAGGGATCTTCGATTACGAAGGCCAAAAAGCCGCTGGCGAGAAGGTGAAGAAAATCATCTTCATCGCCGACGCCGGCACGCATGGGCCGCGCGGCAATCATGAGTTCATGGCCGCGTCGATTTTGTTTGCCCGTACGCTCAACGAGGTTTATCCCGACGTGCATGCGGTTGTGCATTCGACGCGCAACTGGCCGACCGATGTCGCGCATGCCGATGCATTTGTGGTTTCGCTCAACCATGGTCAAAAGGCCGCGACCGATCCGAACATTGCCGCGGCGGTGCGCAAGGGCGCTGGCTTCATGGCGATTCACTTCGGCGTCGAGGTGAACAAGGGAGACGCCGGCGATAACTACACGCGCTGGATGGGTGGTTACTTCGAAACGTTCTGGTCGGTGAATCCGTGGTGGACGCCAGAGTTCAAGGAGATCCCCGAGCACGCACTAACGCGCGGCGTGAAGCCCTTCAGCGTGAAGGACGAATGGTACTACCACATGCGTTACAAAGACGGCATGGCCGGCGTTACGCCGATTCTCTCGGCCGTGGCTCCGCTCAGCACCGTGCGCAAGGAACCGAGCGATCGCGGCGGCAACGCGGCCGTGTTCGAAGAAGTTTCGGCCGGCAAACCGCAGGTTATGGCCTGGGCGTATGAGCGCGAGGACGGCGGCCGCGGCTTCGGCTTCACCGGCATGCACAACCACTCGAATCTCGGCGATAACAACTTCCGCACGTTGCTGCTCAACGGCTGCGCTTGGGTTACGAAACTCGAGATCCCCAAGGACGGCGTGCCGTCGCAGCCGCTCGATAAAGACGCGCTCGAAAAGCTGATCGACGAAGCTCAAAAGGCGATCGCAGAAAAGAAGTAGCCGAAATAACGGCAGCAACTTCCGCACAGCCCGCAAAATCGCCACGGCGGCGGGCTATCTATTTGCGAGGGATCGCTCTTTCAGCCTAAAATCGAAGTTCCCTCCTGCTGGCGGCTGCGCGGCGTTTTCGCGCATCGGTCGCTCCTCAAACTTTTGCTTCTGGATGCGTGCATGAACCGCGCTCTATTTCTGCGTTGGTCGCTGCTGACGACTTGTTCCCTGGCGCTGGCCCTTGATGGTTCGCTCCGCGCGCAAGAACCAACCGACAAGCCCGCTGGAGTGAAGGCGGAAGAAAAGAAACCGGAAGAAGCCAAGGCCGAAGAAAAGAAGCCAGAGGAGAAGAAGGACGACGAGAAAAAGTCGGACGAAAAGAAACCTGAAGAGAAAAAAGACGATTCCAAACCGGAAGAAAAGTCGGACGAAAAGAAGGCCGAGGAAAAGCCCGCGCCGAATGGTCCGCTGCCGGGGCAATCACACCATGGCGAAGTCTTCAACGAAGGGCCGCGGCAAAAAGCCTATTTGATGCCGGGCATGCCGAAGATCGTCTTTCCGGTGACGACCAAAAATCCCGAAGCCGCGGCCTTCGTGCTGCAGGGCATCGGACAGGTACACGGCTTTTGGTACTACGAAGCCGAGCGTTCTTTCCGCCAGGCGGCGTTCCTCGATAAGGACTGCGCCATCGCCTACTGGGGCCTGGCCATGGCGAACATCGACAACTCCACCCGCGCCAAGAAGTTCATGGCCGAGTGCGTCAAGCACAAAGCGGGCGTGAGCGAGCACGAGCTGATGTATATCGATGCTCTCGATGCCTGGTTCAAAGCCGACAACAACAAAAAGAAAGAACGGAACGAGTCGTATACTCGCGCGCTCGAAAAGATCCTCTACAAGTATCCAGACGATCTCGAGGCCCGCAGTTTTCTCGCGCTACAACTCTGGAAGAACCGCGACTCCGGCCTGCCGATCAGCAGCTTCCTGGCGGTCGACGCGCTCAACGATCAGGTCTTTTTGAAGAACCCACTTCATCCCGCGCACCACTATCGCATTCACCTGTGGGACAACGAACGCTCGGAAAACGCTCTCGCCTCGGCGGCCCTCTGCGGTCAATCGTCGCCGGGCATCGCCCACATGTGGCACATGCCGGGGCATATCTACAGCAAGGTTCGTCGCTACGACGATGCTTGTTATCAGCAAGAAGCCTCGGCCCGCGTCGATCACGCTCACATGATGCGCGACCGCGTGTTGCCCGATCAGATTCACAATTTCGCCCATAACAACGAATGGCTGATCCGCAACTTGATTCACACCGGCCGCATGCGTGACGCGGTCGACCTCGCGCAAAATATGGTCTCGCTACCGCGGCATCCCAAGTACAACACGGTCGACAAGGGAAGCTCGGCCCTCGGGCGCGCTCGACTGTGGGACGCGCTGACCAAGTTTGAGTTGTGGGACGAATTGCTCGCCCTCACCGAAACGCCATACCTCGACGCGACCGATAAGGAAGCCGAACAGCAAAAGCGGCAGCGGATGATCATCACCGCGCTGTATCGAACCGGCCAGATCGCTCACGCCGATGCGTTGCATGTCGCCATTCAGCAGCAGCTCGATGATTTGCTCGAAGACCAAACTAAGGCCGCCGCTGATGCCGAAACGAAGGCGAAGGACGAGAAGAAGTCGGAGGCCGATATCAAGAAGGTCGTCGAAGGTGCCAAGAAAGGCCTCGACAACAAGATCAATCCGCTGAAGAAGATGGTCGAAGAGTTTCAGGGGCATCAAGCGGTTGCGGCGGGGGATTTCAAAGCGGGGCTCGAACTGCTGAAGAAGGCCGGCAATCAAGACGCTGCTTACATCGCCTGGCTGCAACTCAAGGCGGGCAACGCCGACGAAGCCATCAAGGCCGCTGTGGCCAACGTCAGTAGCCACAAGAATGAAGTGTTGCCGCTGATGCAGCTTTGCGAAATTCAGCAAGCGGCTGACAAGATCGAAGACGCCAAGAAGACGTTCGCCGAGCTGCGCGGAATTTCAGGTCAGATCGATGCCAGCGCGCCGGTCTTTCAGCGTTTTGCTGCGACGGCTAAGGCCCTCGGTCAGGAGGGGGATTGGCGAATCGTGAAAGCGCCAAAGGCCGACACCGGCAATCGGCCTTCGCTCGATTCGCTCGGCCCATTTCGCTGGTCTCCTTCGCCGGCGCTCGACTGGCACTTGAAAGACGCAAACGGCAAAGAGCACGCGCTCGCCGATTATCGAGGCAAGCCGGTGGTCGTACTGTTCTTTCTCGGCTCGGGCTGCCTGCACTGCGCCGAGCAGATCAAGGAGTTCGGCAAGCTGAATTCGCAGTTCGCGGCGGCGGGCATTAATATTGTCGGCATCAGCAGCGACGACGAAGCCGGGCTAAAGACCTCGATCGACAACTACGGCAATGAGCCGCTGCCGTTTCAGCTCCTCACCGATGCCAAGTTCGACGCGTTTCATGCGTATCGTTGCTTCGACGATTTCGAAAACCTGCCGCTTCACGGCGCGTTCCTGATCGATGGCCAAGGCCTCGTTCGCTGGCAAGACATCAGCTACGAACCGTTCAAGGACGCGAAATTCCTGCTCGGCGAAAGTCAGCGGTTGTTGAAGCAAGCGATTCCGACCGTGGAAGCCAAACCTGTCACGCCGCCTATGGCACGTTTGCAACGGGAGGGCGAGGCTCCCGCCGAGCCGCTAATGGTGGAATCGCCAGCCCAGGCGGCAGTTGCCTTCAACCACGGCTCCGCGGGAGCGTCGCCCTCCCTCTGTGATACGAAACCCTATCAATCCGTTGGCTTTGTTGAATTCCCAAAGGACATTGAAATCGGCGCCGTCTCTGCCGTCGCCATCGGCAAGGATGATGAGATCTATGTACTGCAGCGCGGCGAAGTGCCGCTGCTGGCTTTCGACAAAGAGGGAAAATTTCTGCGCGGCTGGGGTCAAGGACTGTTCAAGTTGCCGCATGGCCTGCGAGTCGATCGCGAGGGGAACATCTGGACGACCGACAACGCTAACCACGTGCTGCGGCAGTTCACTCGCGAGGGGAAACTCGTTGGTACACTTGGTCAGGAAGGAAAAGGAGTCGGTGGCGAAACTGGTTTCAAAGCCCCCGATGATCTCGTGTTCGATTCGGCTGGCAACTTTTATGTCGCCGATGCCGGCAACTCGCGAATCGTGAAGCTCTCGCCCGAAGGAAAGTTCCTCTCGGCGTGGGGCAAGAAGGGGAAAGGCGAAGGCGAATTTGCCACCGCGCACGGCCTGGCCATCGATAGCAAGGATCGCATCTATGTCGCCGATCGCGGCAACAAGCGGGTGCAGATCTTCGATGCGGCGGGCAAGTACGTCGACAGCTGGACCTTCGGCGGCAACGCGTTCGGCCTGATCGTAATCGGCCAGGAGTTGCTCGCCAGCGAAGGCGATCAGCATCAGATCTACCACCTCGACACGACCGGCAAGACAGTCGCGACTTGGGGCAATCCCAAGGAACTGCTGCTGCCCCATCTCATGGCGCAAGATAGTCGCGGCCGTCTTTACGTCAGCGAAGTGAACGGCAAACGCGTGCAGATCTTCGAGCGGAAGTAGTTCGCTCTTAGCCGCGAACCGTCTCAGCTCTTCGCCACCAGCGACCGCAGCGTGCGCAGATTCACGGCATCGTACGGCTCGCCGTCTTCGTTTTCGCCTTTCTCGGTTTCCAGATACATGGGAACCGTGGCCAGACGCGGATCGTTCAGTAGCATGCGGAACGGTTCCAGGCCGAGAGCGCCTTGGCCGATGTGCTCGTGGCGATCAACGCGCGAGCCGAGCGGCTTTTTGCTGTCGTTCAGATGCATTCCTTGCAGCCGGCGAAAGCCGAGGTGCTGGTCGAACTCCTACCACATGGCTTCATACTCGGCGGGCGTGCCGAAAGGATAGCCGGCCGCGAGCGCGTGACACGTATCGATGCACACGCCGACCCGCTGCTCGTGCTTCACACCGGCAATGATCGCCGCGAGTTGCTCGAAGCGGCGACCCAATGTCGTTCCTTGACCAGCCGTATTTTCAAGCAAGATCTGCGCGCCGACTTCACCGGCCAATTCATGCACGCGGTTGATTCCCACAGAAACTCGCGCGACGGCGACTTCTTCGGTTTGATTCACGCCCGCTCCCGGATGCACCACGACATACGGAATGCCGAGCGCCGCGGCCCGCTGCAGTTCGGCCACCATTCCCTCGATCGACTTCTGCCACAACTCATCGGCTTCGGCGGCGAGGTTGATCAGATACGACGCATGCGAGAGCACGTGCTGAATGTGATGCTTCTCGCGCGACGCAACAAACTGCTGCACTTCTGCCGGCGTGATTTCCTTGGCTCGCCATTGGTTGTTATTCTTGGTGAAGACCTGGCAAGTCTCCATGCCGAGCGCGCCGGCGGCATCGAGGGCTTTGTAGTAACCGCCGGCGATCGACATGTGGGCGCCGAGTAAGGGCATTTGATTCGCTTTCTGATGTTCTGGTGAAATCGACGAACTTCGATAACCTAACGGATAGACCGCTTTGCTTTTGGCTTGAGCCTTGGGGTGAAGACTACCGGATTGCGCCGTCCGCAACACTTGAGCTTCACCATCCAGACCACCCGCGAGTGATTGCGAATGGCGTCGAACTCGAATGTGGACACGGTCGCCCTGAAGCCGGAACGTGAGACTCGAATGATTACTTACCAACTCGAATCCCAACTCACGCCCGCCGAGTTGATCGACGCGCTCCACCGTTCCACGCTTGCAGACTGACGGCCCGTTGCCGACGCCAAGTGCATTACCGCAAGTTAGTCAATAAAGCCGCATAGCACTTGGTAGAACTTCAAACAGTCATTTCCACCAGCCAATTGAGCACATCGGGTTGCGGCCTCCGTGGCACGGCCTTTCCAGTTCGACTTGTCCTTCCGGATACAGACAAAGTTCGCCAGCGCATCTAGAAACCGATCGCAGTCAACCGCACATTTCATGAAAACCGACGCGGGTGCCACACGCTCGCAGACGATGACTTCTCCGGCTGCATTCAAAACCAACGGATTGTTGTCAAAATCGCCAAGTATTTGGCCGCCTGTCGGATACTCAGATGCGACACCAGCGAATCGCAATCCGCCAATTTCTAGTTGCGAACAGTCATACTCGCGGATCAATCGCTCGACTTCGCAACCACCTTTCCAGGCTTGGCCGGTGTCATTTTTCTTAACGATGAACGTTGCTTGGATATCACGGATTTCCTCTTCATCAAGCCCATACTCCTCAAGCTCCTCGCCTGAGGGCATTGCGGCTCGGAGCCGTGTGACAAATTCATCCGCGTCCATCGTTACTCCTGGAACTAAACGAGACAACTCAAACAGAATTCGCAAAATATCCGGCAGATGCTTTGGCAGTTCGCTGTTCTAGTTCATAATCGCAATGCAAATTGGCCCGGCCAGCTATTCTGCGAGAAGTCTTAGTGATCGTCTACCAACTCGAACCCCAACTCACGCCCGCCGAGTTTATCGACGTACTCCGGCGTTCCACGCTCGCGGAGCGACGGCCCGTCGATGACGCAGAGTGCATGGAGGCGATGCTGAAGAACGCGCAAGTAATTCTCACGGCCCGTGATGAAAACAGTTTGCTCGTCGGCGTTTCGCGGGCGATTACTGACTTTGCTTACTGCACTTACCTTTCCGACCTTGCCGTGGATGAGCGGTTTCAAAAGCGAGGGATCGGCAAAGAGCTGATTCGCCGCACTCACGAAGCGGCTGGATTGAACACGACGCTGATCCTGCTCTCAGCGCCGAAGGCTCGCAGTTACTATCCGCACATCGGTATGCAGCCGCATGATTCGTGCTGGCTGATTGCGCGGCAAACGTAACTCAGTGCAGAAAATCAGTGTGGCCCTCACGCTCCGCGCGGGGAATCGCCACACGGAGTGTGGCAACTGCACTGCGAAATTATTTCGCCGGTGCTTTGTGCGGCGCTTTCACAGTCACGACTGGACACTGAGCTTTTCGCACAATCGATTCGGCCACGCTTCCCATCAGTAGGCGACCGAGGCCCGTACGGCCGTGCGAACCGACCACGATGAAGTCGGCGTTTTCTTCTTCGGCGGCTTGCACCACCGAGGTGGCCGGATCGCCGGTCACCAGACGATAGATCACCGGGATCGCCGGATCGGCGGGCTTCACCTCGTGCAGCATCCGCATCAGCTCTTTCTGATCGGGCTCGACGAGGCCGTAATACATTTCGCCGCCGCCATAGGCCATCGGCGGCTCTTCGACGTGCAGCACGATGAGCGTCGCGCCGCTATCGCGTGCCAACATCGTCGCCATCTGCAACGCGGCTTCGCCTGCCGTTGAAAAATCGACCGGCAGTAGGATTTTTTTCGCCTTCATCAGATCGCCCTCTCGTTGCTCGACATGAAACGGCCTATTCAAATTATAGGCGGCCGCCCGGGTTAAGTGCGGACTGATTGCAAAGGGCATTCCCTCGCATGTTTCTACTCCGCACGATGTCGTCACTCATCCCTAAGATCGCCTGGCCGCTGTTCGTGATCAGCATCGGCGCGCTGCTGGTGGTGATCTGTTTCGGCGGCACACGGGTGTACTACGACGGCAATTATTTCGGCTGGTTCGAGACTTGGGAGCATGGCTGGCCTGGCGTGTTTCTCACTCGGGGCGGCTACAGCACGTCTGCACGTTATTCCTTTTGGGTGGATGTTGATGAATTTCGTCCGTGGACGCTGTTGCTGGACACCTCAGTCTTTGCGGCGATTCTTGGCGTGTTGATTATTGTTCCGTACTGGTTTCGGCGGCGCTCACGCGCCCAGCATCGCGGCGCGGTGTTCTCACTCTTTAGCCTGTTTGTAGCGGTAACGATTTGCTGCCTGCTGCTAGGTAATATCGGTTACTCTTTGGCCCAATCGCGCAATGAGCGGTCGGCCATGGCGAAACTGCGGAAGCAAGGTCATCAAGTCGAGATTAAGTACATCGGTCCTATTTGGTTAGCGCGACTGCAGGGTGGAATCAATCCTCATCAGGAATCGATGTTGCATGGCTGCAGGAGCGTTCACCCTCATTTTACCAAGGACGACAGCCTGCAGGACTTGTTAGCGCAGATGCGGCCGTTACGGCATCTTGAAAGAATAGATTTCTCGGGGTGCCTGATCTCAGACGAGGATTTGCGGACTCTAACTATTCAGCATTGCACTGGGCTAAAGTCGCTCGCATTCAAGGGCACCTTCGTCACTGGTTCATCGTTCGTTGAACCGCGCCATTGGCCGAGATTGAAGGTTGTTGTGGCGAGCGACTCTTCTTTGGATGACGCCGGCTTCGACAAGCTGGCCAAGATTCCTTGCCTGCAGTGGATCGAAGTATCCAACACCAAGATTACTAGGCAAAGTATTGCCACTGCAGAGAAGATGCCAAACCTGAAGACCTTTGTTGCCAAAGGTATCGGTTTCACCGCCGCCGACTGCGCCGTGCTTAAAGAGCGCGGCGTCGAATTTTATCTGGAAGATTAGTCCCGCAGGCGACTACTGCGATTGGCCGCGTACAACCGGTTGGTTCTCCATTCCGCCGGGTTGACCCAAGCGACTAGCCGAGCGGAGCAGATCCTGCGACGAACCGCGCGGGGCGAGGCGGGCGTCGGTTTGCAGAATGCGGATCACTTCGGCTGGCGGGCGATCGAGCATGAAGATCTCGCTCTGCTTCGCCGGGTTCGATTTCGAGCGGACGATGACGATCACTTCCGAGTCATCCTGCCCCGCAAGCGACGGCGGCGCGGTCGGTGCGGCGTAGTTGGCTGGCGGCATCGTAGCGACGTTATTGCGCGGCATGGTAGCGACGTTATTGCGCGGCATGGTAGCGACGTTATTGCGCGGCATGGTCGCTGACAAGCTATTCGGCATCGTGGCCGGCATGTTCGGGAGCGGCGCGGGTGCTGGTGGAGCAATCGATTGTTCGAAGCTCGCGGCAGCAACTTTTCCGGCATCCTTTTGATAGATCGCCGAGAGATTCATTTGATCGAGCTGACCGTGAACCGTGGCGAGCGCGGCATACAAGCCGTGATTTTCTTTCGCATTGGCGCTGTTGCACACGCCGATCAAGAGACCACTTTCGGTGAAGAGCCCGCCGCCGCTGCGACCTTCGACGGGAGCACCATCGGCAGTGAACCGCGGTGCACCCATGTAACGATTGGGCGTGATGAAGCTGTTGCGAAGGCTGGGGGCAGCGCCTTTATCGCAACCGATGGTGAAGACCCGATCGCGCGGTTGCACCGCGTAACCGGCTGGGGCGATCGGCGCCGGCTCGATGGCGACGCCCGGATGAATGCTCACGAGGGCGATGTCGCGGTCTTCGGCTTCGTAGGTCAGCAGCGTTCCTTCGACGGGGCGTGTCGCGCCGGGTGCGAAGAGGTCGACGGTGATCTTGGCCTGGCCTTTCGAGTCGCGAAAGACGTGGCCGCAGGTGAGGACGAGGGCTTCGTCTTCGTGGCAATCGATGATCGTGCCGGTGGCGAAATCGCTGTAGCGGCTATCTTCGACCTTCAATCGCACCGTGGCCCAGCCGGCCCGTTGTTGCGGCGAAATGCCGGCTGCTCCGCGAGCGGCCGGTTGCGCGACGGGAGCGTTGTAGTTGGCAGGCGCCGGTTGCATTTGCGCCATCTGCGACGGTTGCTGTTGAACCGGTCCAGCAGGAGCGCTGGTGTATTGCACTTCCGAATTAGTGAGCGGTTGTTGCGCGGCTGGTGGTTGGGCTGCGACTTGTTGCGTCGCGCCGCTGGGCCGATAGCCGACTGAGTGGAACAGGCCGCTCAGTTCGTTGAAATTCGACGAGCCTTCGACGCGATTGACTTCGCGGCCGCGGCTGAAGAGGGCGAACGTCGGCAGGCTGCGAATCTTGAATTGCTCGGCGTACTGCGGCTGCTCGTCGACGTCGACTTTTTGCAGCGGATAGCCGGCGGCGTTGAGTTGCTCGACGACGGGATGCATGGCGCGGCAGGGACCGCACTTGGTCGAATGAAACTGCACCAGCACGGTGTCAGCATCGGCAGAGCACAGGGCCAGAAGAATGAGCGCGGGAAACGCGGACATGGCTTTCCTCCTTGAAAGCGGAAGCCAAGGTCGCGCAACTGACAAACAATCAGCGCGAACCAAGCAGCATGCTGCTTGTCCTGTAAGCTTCCTTGCTGGGTACAACCGACTCTCGACAGGCGAGCACAATTCCTTTGCAGTCGCTGCCGTGGATTCGCTGAGCAAGTGACTAGTAACGAGCGGATTTGCGGGGCCGCAGGTTCCTCAGCCAATTGCGATAAAAGCAATGTGTGTCAGAATTGAAAAAGTTACAAGATCAACTTGGTTGGAAACCTTAGGCGAGTCACTCCGTGACTTGCAACAGGCGTTGGACGAGCGACGTTCGAATCGGTTTTCGGCCTGAAAACAGGCTGAAAACGAGATATGGCCATTACTCGCCCCGAGGCTGTTGCGAGTTACGGAGTAACTCGCCTACGGGACTTCGCCGCTGAAAGCGAAACGCATGCCACAGGCCGCTGAAAATGTTTTGCCGTTTGAATTGCGCGAGCTTACGGCGGGCGATTACGACGCCGTGATGCAGCTTTGGAACAGCGCGCCGGGTGTGCGGACGAATGAACCTCGAGAAGAGTACGAACGCATTCTGCGCCGCAACCCTGGCCTCGGCACGGCAGCGTGGATCGGCAGTGAACTGGCCGGGGCGGTTCTCTGCTGCCACGACGGCCGGCGCGGCTATCTCTATCATCTGGCCGTTGCCGAACAGTTTCGCCGCCGCGGCCTGGCCCGGGCGATCGTCGATCACTGCCTGCAGTTGCTCACGGCGGAAGGCATCCAGCGCTGTACGATCTTTCTCATTGCCGATAACGAAATGGGGAAGACCTTCTGGCTGAACCACGGCTGGCGAGAGCGCGTTGATCTGGTAGCGTTTGCACGAGACTTGTCGTAGCTCAACTCCGAAATTCGCCGAGGCCACTAATGTTTCTCGACTCCTCCGAAATGCTCCGAATTTTCTTCGCGATCTCGCATGCGCGGATTCACGAAGAGATTGTGGCGGGCGAGCGCGATCTCGAGGGACTGTTGGAGGAGGCGTTTGCCGCCCATCAGGCCGCGCGAGGTAGCATTGATCCGCTGGTGATTGCCGAAAGTTTTCATAAGCAGATGGTGCGGGCGAAGGTGCTGCAGTTGCGTGACGAAATTCCAGTCGAGGTCAGGCTCATGTATGCGGTGATGCCGACCGAGCACATCGCCGAACAAGCGGCGGCGCTCGCACAAGAGGAATCGCACAGTGGAGAGCCGAGCAGCGAGGACAGTGAACTGTTTGACAAGGCGAAAGCGACGGCCTTCACGACGATTTTGCGTCGCTATGAACTCGGGCACATTGCCGACATGTTTGAGAACGATCGCCCGCAGTTCAACGAACTGCGCGAAGCCGGCCGCAAGCTCATCTTTGACAACAGCGAAATGGAATAACGTTGAATACCGAATCGGCTTCTGTTTTCCATCACCGCCGTCGCGTCGCCTTTTCGGAAACCGATCTGAGCGGCGGTTTGCACTTTGCTCAACTGCTGCGCTATTTCGAAGAAGCCGAGCAAGCGCTGTTTCGCCACTTGCAGATTCCAATGTTGTGGCAGAGCGACGATGGCTTGTCGCATGGCTGGCCGCGCGTGTCGGCTGAGTGCGATCTGCTCGCGCCGATTCCGCTGGCGGCAGAGCTCGAGATTGCAGTCCAGGTCGAACGCATCAGGCACACCAGTGTGCGCCTCGTGTTTGAAGTTTTTCACCAATCGCAACTCGTGGCGCGAGGCGCGCTGCGGTTGGCTTGTATTGCGGCATCACCGGGGCAGCCGATGCGCGCAGCGGCGATTCCCGAGGAGTTTGCCGGGCGACTGAAGAACTTCGCAGCATCGACTGAGGTAAAATAAGGTCGAGATAATTCCACCCACTTCCTTCACGAGTTGCCCGATGCACTGGAATTCACTGTGGGCGACCGTGCCGGAGATGGAGGCGTTCTGGAAAGCGCTCGAGCGAGGAGATCTCAAGACCGTTCGCAAACTAGTCGCAGCCAATCCCAAGCTGCTGCGCTGGGAACGGGGCGACGCCAGGCAACCGCTCGATTTTTTCGCGACGTGTGCCAACCCGACGGGCGAGTTGTTGCAGTTTTTGCTATCGCTGGTGACGGACGAATTTGCCGCGGAGGCTGACCCTGTGGTGACGGCTTGTCGGGCGGGAAGAGAGGATACGTTGCGGGCGCTGCTCGATGCAGGTTGCGATCCCAATGGTAAGAAGGTCGATCGTTACGAAACTCCGCTCCACGTCGTGGCAGATGCCGGGAACGACAAGTTGCTCAGCATTCTGCTGGCCGCCGGCGCCGATACCGGCATCGAAAGCTTCGGCAAGGTGATCCCGCTGGAGGCCGCCCAAAAGCGTGGTCGTGCCAAGTGCGTGGAGTTGCTCCTCGGCCATCCTGCGAAACACCGAATCCCTTTTCATAATCACCGGCGGCCAAAGGACTCCTTTGAAATCGATCTTGTCAAAGAAGAGAAAGCCATTCGTTCGCTGATGAAAAAAGGAGTTCGCGAGTTGCTCGCGCGTAAGATAGAAGGCCAAGTCACTGCCGTGGCGCTGCTTGGTTCGGGCTACCAAGGCTTTGTCGAAATCGGCTTCGAGACGGGAAGCTTCGATCCTCAGAAACCCGACTGTGGCGCCGATGTTTCGTTCGCTGGCTTGGCACGTCGTGACTATCCACAGTGGAAGAAAATCTATGCAGTGAACAATCGCGTGACGATTCGCTACGGCGGCAAGAAGCCGGCGAATCAGACCACGCGGGCCATGTGCAAAACGATGGACGAACCGTTTTTTCGCTTTTTCAGAACCACGCTGATGGCAGCGATGGAGGCCGGCGATTTTGACCGCCTGCCGCTGGCAAATGACTGCTTATTCGGCGTGCAGATGTTCTTTTTCCACCTGAGTGAGTTCTGGAATCGGCGAGGAAAAAAGGTGGCGTCGGTCAACACGTAGGTCGTTGCCGGTGTTTCGAAAATGGATTGCTTTTGCTATCGTATATCAATAACTGACTAGGTTTCCGCCTGCCGGTCTCTTTTGCTGTCTGCATCATGCTTGAACTTCGCAACGTCAAAAAAGCGTTTTCTGAACCGGGAGGCGGCCTGCTGCCGATTCTCGAGATCCCGCATTTTCGCGTGGAGACGGCGGAGCAAATTGTCATCGTCGGCCGGAGCGGCTGCGGCAAGACGACGCTGCTGCATACCATCGCTGGTATCAGCCGGGCCGATAGTGGCGAAATTTGGCTCGATAAGATCAACCTCGCCGCGCTGTCAGAAGCGGGAGTCGACAAAGTGCGAGCCGACAAGATCGGCTATGTCTTTCAAACGTTCAATCTGCTCGGCGGCTTTACCGCTTACGAAAATGTTTTGCTGGGGATGACGTTTGTCCGCGGCCGCAAGGATCCGGCGCGAGCGAAACAACTGCTGAAGCGCGTCGGCCTTGAGCATCGGAGTCATCACAAGCCACGGGCGATGTCGGTGGGTGAGCAACAACGCGTTGCCGTGGCGCGGGCGCTCGCGAACAAACCGAGCCTGCTGCTAGCCGATGAGCCGACGGCGAATATCGATCCGCGCAATCAGCAGATGATTGTCGATTTGATTCGCGATACTTGTCGCGAGGAAAACATTTCGCTGCTGCTGGTGACGCACTCGCCGGAAGTGGCGAAGCAGTTTGACCGCGTGGTGCAGCTAGAAGATGTGAATCGGGTGAATGCAGAAGGCAGAATGCAGAAGGCAGAATGAAAAACAACGCACTCTGTATTTGCCTTTTATTTTGCATTCTGCGTTCTACATTCTGCATTCCGAAATTGAGAACAAACTCATGAGCTTATTCACCATTGCCTGGCGAAGCATTTTGCAGCGCGGCGTGGCATCGGCGCTCACCTGCCTGTCGATGGCGCTGGGCGTGATGCTAGTGGTCGCGGTGCTGACGATTCACGGCGTGCTGTCGAAGTCGTTCTATAGCAACGCCAGCCTCGGCTACAACCTGATCGTTGGTGCGAAGGGTGGCAAAGAGCAACTCGTCCTTAATACGGTTTTTTATCTCAGCGCGCCTGTCGAGAACGTTTCATACGACTACTACATGGAGTTTCTCAAACGTGGCGATCGCGCGGTGCTGCTCAAGGATTCGTTGAAGCTGCGCGGTCACGAACAGCTGTGGCAAACGGCAGAGCTCGCCAACTTTGGCATCGCTGCGGGCGTCGAGCAGTTGGCGATTGAAAGTGCGCTGACCGGTGAAAAGCAGATCGACGTGACCTGGAACAGCCTGAATCGGAACGGCGAATATGGTTCGCAGTGCGATCTGGTGATTCCTGTTTGCCTCGGCGATTACTACGGCCGGTTTCGCGTGGTGGGGACGACACCCGCGATGTTCAACGATCTCGTGTGGGACCTGGAAAACAACCGCAAATACGAGTTCGCGCAGGGGCGGAACTTTCAGCACCGCAGTGTCGAGCATGGTTACTTCGAAGCCGTGGTTGGCTCGCACGTAGCCCGCGAGATGGACCTGAAAGTGGGCGATCAGTTCTCTCCCGCGCACGGCGCGGTCGATGGCCATTCGCACGAACGAAAGTTCACAATCGTCGGCATCTTGAAAGGCAGCGGCACGCCGATCGACAAGGGCGTGTATGTGAACATGGAAGGCTTTTACTTGATGGAGGATCACGCCAAGTCGGTGGTCGATCCGCGTGAAGCTCGCAAGAATCCAGGCGAACCGCGCGAGCAACTGTCGGACGAAGAGGAGAGGCAGAAGTTCTTCAATAACCAGCGCAAAAAAGGCATGCTCGAACGCGAGCCCGATCCAGATCCGCTGCCGACGGAACAGCGCGAAGTAACCGCCCTTCTCATCAAGACCGAAATGAAGCAAGGCTTGTACCTGGAGGGCGCGATTAACAAAGACAAGAAGAACGGCGCTCAAGCCGTCGCCCCGGTGGCAGTGATTGTCGGGATGTTTGAATTTCTGGTGCGGCCCGTGCAGTTCACGCTACTGGCGCTGACATCGGTCATTTGCGTCGTCTCGGGCATCAGTATTCTGGTGAGCATCTACAATTCGATGAACGACCGCCGGCATGAGATCGCGGTGATGCGGGCGCTCGGCGCCGATCGCTACACCGTGAGCCGCGTGATCTTGTACGAAGCGGTGCTGCTCTCACTCGGCGGCTGTGCGATCGGCTGGCTGTTTGGCCACCTGGCGTGTTTGATTGCGAGCCCGTGGATTGAAATCCAAACCGGCTTTGCGATCGGCTTTCACGGCTTTGGCGAGCCGTTTTTCTATCCGTTCGAACGCGTGCTACCGTCGCTGAGCGAGAAGGTTTATTTTCCCGTCGAATGGCTGATCGTGCCGGCGCTGGTGGTGCTGTCGATCATCGTCGGCATTTGGCCGGCGCTGAGTGCCTATCGCACTGATGTGGCGCAATCACTAGGCAAGTAACCTCGCTGTCGATCATTCCTCAAAGCGATTGGCTTTGAGCGTGACAATCTCCAACTGCATGGGCTCGCGCGCTTCATTCGATTCGAGCGGCGAGGATTGTTCGTCGATCACTTCCTCACCGCCGGCGATGCCGACGAGCACACACAGGTCGAGCAGCGTTTCGGATGCATAACGGCCTGGCCCGAGAACCATGTGCAGATCGAGTAAGCCGCGGTTGAAATCGTCGGAGAGCTTCCAGGGATTATCGCGCATGCCGCCGCAGTAACCGAGGTTGTCGGTGTTCGGCTCGGGGCGAAAGAAAAACGCCAAGCCGGAGTAAATCAGAATCGCACCCGCGATGACGGCAGCCGATTGCACCGCCGGCAAGGCTTGTCGCAGCGATGGATAGGCAATGCCCACGGCCATGGCAATCATCGCGGCCAGGCCGGTGAGTTTCAGCAGCACCAGCCATGCCGGCTTCCGTCGCGTGACGTAGGTGTCGTTGATCTCGATCGTTCCCACGGCATCACGGTTGGCGTATTCGTGAGAGTATTCGTAGTAGTTCAGCCACATGAGGGTATTCCGGTTCCCTCTCCCCGGAGTACCGAGGAGAGAGAGTAATGCGGATGGAATAGGACATCGAAAACCTACTACAAATTCTTCCCCACTCTCGGCTGGTTCTCTTTTTGCCGATTGCAACGATTCTCGCTTGCATCGCCGTTGCCTGATCCGCACAATTCAACTGCCTACCCTTCAGCTCCCAGCCAGCCTTACCCCGCCCGGAGATTTGTTCGCATGAAACGCCTCTTCCGCTCTTCGTTGGCACTGCTCGCTCTTGGTTTGTCGTTTGCTCCCGCAATGGCGCAGGTTCCCTACGCCGCCGGCGATTGGCCGCAGTGGCGCGGGCCGAATCGCGATGGCATTAGCCTCGACAAAGGGCTGCTGAAAGAATGGCCCAAGGATGGTCCGCCGCTGCTGTGGCAGGTCGATACGGTGGGCGTCGGTTATTCGTCGATCGCCATCAAGGGTGGCCGGATTTATACGCAGGGGGATATCAATGGCGTCGAGCACATCATGTGTCTCGATGCGAAGGATGGCAAAACCTTGTGGCAGGTGCAGCCCGCTCCCGTCGCTGCCGTGCTGACGACGAAGCTCGACAATGAGGTGAAGCAACTCGATCGCAACAAGGATGGCAAGATCGACGAACTCGAAGCCATCGCCAAGTTCGGCTGGGATTGGAACAAATACGATCGGGCCACCGGCGGCGACCTCGAAGCCATTGCCGCCAAACGCTCGGCGGCACTGCTGAAGGAACTCGACAAGAACAACGACGGTCAGCTGACATACGCCGAAGCGGGCAACGCCCTGCGCGATACGTTTGAACGAATCGATTCTCAGGTCAAAGGGGCCGATGAAAATGCCATCGCCACAGCTCGAACTGCGGAACATTTGAAAGCGCTCGATAAGGACGGCGACGGTCGGCTGTCGAAGGATGAAGTGAAAGGGAGCGCTCTGGAGCGGCACTTTGGGCGAATCGAAGTGAAGGATCCGGCCACTCAAAAGGGTGGCGATCTCCTCTCGGCCGAAGAACTGACGGCGGCGTTCATCAAATTCGAAGCGGGCCGCGATGGCGTGATTTCGGCTGCAGAATTGACCGCTTATTACGTGAAAAACAAGATCGCTGGCGACGGCGAGTTGTCGGCAGAAGAGCTCCGCGGCGCGATCGGTGGTTATCGCAATGGCATGGGCGATGGCCCGCGCGGCACGCCGACGGTCGACGGCGATCGCGTGTATGTCGAGGGTGGCAATGGCGACGTCGCTTGCCTCGAAGCCGCGACCGGCAAGACGATCTGGCACGTCAATCTGCGAGCTGATTTCGGCGGCGGCACGCCCGGCTGGGGCTATTCCGAATCGCCGCTGATTGTCGACGACATGGTCGTCGTCACGCCCGGCGGCAAGGGTGGCACGCTGCTGACGCTCAACAAATTCACCGGCAAAGTCATCTGGCAGAGTGGTGGCGTGACCGAGGGCGCGCACTATTCATCGCCGGAAGTGGCGACCATCGACGGCGTGCGGCAGATCGTGCAGTTCGCCAATAAGAGCGTCTTCGGCGTGACGCTGAATGAAGGCAAGCCGCTCTGGAGTTACGCCGCGCCGGCCAACGGCACGGCCAACTGCTGCTCGCCGATCATCGATGGCAACCTGGTGTTTGCCTCGAGTTCGTACGGTACGGGTGGCGGCCTGACCAAGGTCACTTCGGCGGGGAGCACGCAGCAAGCCGAAGAGGTGTACTTCGAGAAGAAAATGGCTTGCCATCACGGCGGCATCGTGAAGGTCGGCGACTTCATGTACAGCAACGGCGGTGGCGCGCTGATCTGCATGAACTTCGCGACCGGCGACATCGCCTGGCAAAACCGGGCCAGTGGCAAGGGCTCGCTCTGCGTCGCCGATGGCATGCTCTATCTCCTTGGCGAAGGACACGAACTGGCCCTGGCCGAAGTGAACACCGAAAAGTACGTCGAGCACGGCAAGTTTAAGCTCGATGGTCATGGCAAACCCGCCTGGGCTCACCCGATCGTCACTGGCGGCCGGATGTATATCCGGGACCAGGAAAGCCTGCGGGTGTATGACGTGCGGGCGAAGTGAGATGGCAGGGGCTAGAGACTGGAAGCTGGGGAAAAGGCGGACGGACGAGGCTCCCTCCTGCCTTTGTCAAACTGACAGCCGGCATCTTCCCCTCCGGATCGTCGCTGCCAAATTCGCTGCTGGGGAGCGCCAGGCTTTTCGGACAGAAGTCTGTAAGTGCCAGCAGTGAAATATGTTACGTGAAATAAGTGCGATCTGGCGCGCACTTTGCTTAACTGTCGCGGTCTATCCGCTTTCCGCGAAATTCTGGCAGTCTGCCTGTACCTTTCCAGCGTCCTCGCTGCAAAGGTTTGCCGGCGACTGTCATTCTCACCGATACGTCTTCCCTTACGATTGATTCGGAGATTTTGAGCAATGGCTGCCGCGACCAAAGACACTGCGACGAAAGACAAGAAGAAGGCCCCCGCCCAACTGAAGCTGCAACCGCTGGGCGACCGCGTGGTGGTGGAGCGCGACGCCGGCGAATCGAAGACCGCGGGCGGCATCTTGCTGCCGGACGCTGCCAAGGAAAAGCCCCAGCGTGGCGTGGTCGTAAGCGTTGGCAACGGCAAGTTGCTCGACAACGGCTCGCGTGGCGCGCTGCAAGTCAAGGTTGGCGATCGCGTCATCTTCACGGCTTGGGCCGGTGAGAATTTCAAGGTTGGTGACGACGAATTGTTGCTGATGCGCGAAGAAGACATCCTGGCCGTTCTGGAAGACTAGTTCCGTAGGATAGGCTTCCAGCCTGTCCGCCCTGCCTCATTTCTACCAATACACCCGCACATTTTCCGGACAGGCTAGAAGCCTATCCTACTGGAGTTTCTCAATGCCCAAGATTATCGCTTTTGATCAGGAAGCCCGCGAAGCTATCCGCCGCGGTGTTGCCAAGCTGGCCAAGGCCGTGAAGACGACCCTCGGTCCCAAGGGCCGCAACGTCATCGTCCAACGGAGCTTTGGCAGCCCGACCGTCACCAAGGACGGCGTGACTGTGGCCAAGGAAATCGACCTGGAAGACGTCTATGAAAACATGGGCGCTCGCATGGTTCGCGAAGTCGCGAGCAAGACCAGCGACGTCGCCGGCGACGGCACCACCACCGCCACCGTGCTGGCCGAAGCCATCTTCAACGAAGGCCTGAAGGCCGTCGTCGCTGGTGTAAATCCGGTGCAGCTCAAGATCGGCATCGAAAAGGCCGTGGCCGACATCACCGAGAAGCTGCAAAAGGCTTCGATCAAGATCAAGGAAAAGAGCGAGATGGCCAATGTGGCCTCGATCGCCGCCAACAACGATCGCGAAATCGGCAAGCTCCTCGCCGATGCGATGGAAAAGGTCGGCAAGGACGGCGTCATCACCGTCGACGAAGGCAAGAGCCTGCAGACCGAGACCGAATGGGTCGAGGGCATGCAGTTCGACCGTGGTTACTTGTCTCCTTACTTCGTGACCGATCCGAACACGATGCAAGCGGTTCTCGAGAACCCCTACATCCTCGTGTACGAAAAGAAGCTCACGAACATCAAGGAACTGATCCCGGTTCTCGAACAAGTCGTGCAGCAAGGCCGCCCGCTGTTGATCATTGCTGAAGACGTCGAAGGCGAAGCCCTCGCGACGCTCGTCATCAATCGCCTCCGTGGCACGTTCCAGATCGCCGCCGTGAAGGCCCCCGGTTACGGCGATCGTCGTAAGGCGATGCTCGAAGACGTGGCCATCCTCACCGGTGCTCAGCCGATCTTCGAAGCCCTCGGCGTGAAGCTCGAAAACCTGCCGATCACGGACCTCGGCCGTGCCAAGAAGGTGATCATCGACAAGGACAACACGACGATCATCGAAGGCGCCGGCAAGAGCGACGACATCAAGGCCCGCATCGATCAGATCCGCCGCGAAATCGGCAACAGCACCAGCGATTACGATCGCGAAAAGCTGGAAGAACGCCTGGCCAAGCTCTCGGGCGGTGTTGCCAAGGTCAACGTTGGCGGTGCGACCGAAAGCGAAGTCAAGGAAAAGAAGGCTCGCGTCGAAGACGCCCTGCACGCCACCCGCGCTGCAGTTCAAGAAGGCATCCTGCCGGGCGGTGGTGTGGCTCTGCTCCGCGCTGCTTCGCAAGTGAAGGCCGGCGATGATTTGGCCACCGATGAACTCGTCGGCTACAACATCGTGCTGCGTGCTTGCCGCGCTCCGCTGATGATGATCGCCACCAACGCCGGCCAAGACGGCGGCATCGTGTGCGAACGCGTCGTCGAAAGCAAGGGCAACCAAGGCTACAACGCCCTGACCAACGTCTACGAAGACCTGGTCAAGGCCGGCGTGATCGACCCGACGAAGGTGACCCGCACCGCTCTGGCCAACGCCGCGAGCGTGGCCACGCTGCTCCTCACCAGCGACGCCCTGATCGCCGAAAAGCCGAAAGACGACCACGGCAAGAAGAAGGGTCACGGCGGCGACCACGACATGTACTAAGCGATTTGCTTAGTATCCGTTGAAGAAAATCGAAGGCCCGCGAATGAAGTTCGCGGGCCTTTTTTGCGTATGGAGACAATTTGATGAAGTCCCGTGAAGATGATCTCGTTTTCGAGCTTTTCCCACGGAATGAATGGCGCACCAGCGGTGCCTACTTTTGGGACGATTACATCGAGAATCTCCCGGAATGGCGCGAGTTGCGATACACCTGGATTGCCAGTTCGCGCTGGGGTGATCAAATCATCGTTACAGATAACTCACCTTTGCATGTGGGTACTGCACTCTACATGCATGGCCCGGATGTCGCGGGGCCGATTCATCCCAATCCAGCCTGGATCGAAAACATTATCTACTTGGGGCCATCCATCGACGCTTGGCTCGCGCGCGTGCAACGGTTCGGCGATGAGTACTCAATTGTTCCTGGTTCAATCGATGAACATTTGGGTTCAGCAGCTGATGAGTATCGGACGATCTATCGACAGTTGAATCCAGGACTGCAGTGGTGAGTGGCAGACTCACTACTTCACCAACTGCCAAACCGAAAGCTCCAGGTCTTTGCTCATCGCCGCGACGCGGTTGCCGTCGGGGGAGAGGGCGATGTGCGTGACGTCGTAGGGCGACTTCACGGCGAATAGCGTGTCGCCGGTTTGCGTGTCGTGTACGCGGATGATCTTGGCGGGTGATAGCCTGCGCCAATCAGGCTGGGAACGAAAGAACGTTTCATCGGGATCGATCGAGCGTGGGAAAAAAACTTGCGACACAGGCGCGCCCTGGGCGCAGATGGCGAAGCGGTCGCCGGTCGCGCTGAATTGAATGCAAGTCACGCCTCCCAGCACGTCGGCAGCCGAAATCAACTGCAGATTGCGGCCGTCGTAGATGTTGGTTCGCAAGTGAATGAACTTGCCCCCCGGCACCAAGCCGCAGAGGGGATTGGATTCGGACGGCCGCATGGGCACCTTGGTTTGAATCCGCGCCCCTGTCTCGGTGGGGGCATTCGCCTGAACCTCGATCCAGGCAGACCTGGGGACATAATCTTGTTTGTATCGGCCATGGGCTGGTTCGAAGCCCATCTTCTTAAACGTCCAGCGTTCGCCATTCTCCGCGGTTGCGAACGTGGTGTTGCGAGCGGCTCCATTCGCAGGGACCGGCTGTTGGTACTCGCGCACCGGCTTGGTGTGCTGCTCGAGTTGACCGGTGGTCGAATCCCAAATCAGCCGTTCGTCGCGCTCGGAGCGGAGGCCCAGCGTGCGATTGTTCGGCGCGAAGCGGAGCTCGCGCAGGTCGTGTTGCGTCAATTTTATTTCGGAGGACTTCCACGTTGCCAGCGGTTTCAAGTGCTCGGTCCGCGCGAGCGCAGCGGGCAAGGCGACGTAGTCGTTCAACTGTTGTCGATCGATAATGCCTTGCGCCTCTTGCCCCCAGCCATATGAAGCCATCTCGCGCAAGCGCTTCAAGCGGTCCAAATATCGCGAGGCAACTTGCTCGGGAGGAAGCGCGAGGAGCAGCCAGGCCAGACTGTGATTTTGGCCTGCGTCGAATTTTGCATACGGGTCGCTGGGTTCCTGTTGCGGCTGTACCACAGCCCGCGCAACCTTGGCGGAAACGGGCTGCGGAAACGAATCACCCGCAAAGGCGCGCTCGAGCATCAAGTCAGCGAGGCGAATATGTTCGAGCGGTTCTTCGCCTTCGAGCAACTGTAGAATCCGCAGCAAACGCCATTGCTGAAAGTAAGGATCGGCGACATCCCAATCATCGCTCAGCAGATGCGATTCGATCGCGCGAATGACCTCTGCTTTGATATCGGCTTGTCCGTTCAGCAAACGGGCGTTGGCTAACCGGCGCGCGATGTTAGACGACGAGCCGAGCAGGGCAATTGCCTCGGCCGGCGTTCCCATAAATTGCACTTCGCGGCAATCGATTTTTTGGCCCGCGACAGTTTCGCGCGACCGCGGATATTGTTCCCGCCGAGCGAGCGCCGCGACAACTTGCGGCTCGCGCGCAAGATCCCAGACGGCGGCGAGGTCATGCACGCCCAGCTTGTTGTCCATGATGAAATAGATGAACGGCCCCGCTCCACTCAGCGGTACGGGGGAGCTTTTGGCGGCCAAGGTCGTCTTGATTTCTTGCCCGGGTTCCAGGCCACCCGAGAGGATGCGCTCGACGACGATCGTTTGCTTTCGGCTAGCGATTTCGGGAGGAGCATCGGTCTCCTTCACCGGAGTCCATTGCGGAATAACGCTGAGCGGGCCCGCGTTCGCGATTTTGCCGTCCGGCGGATCGCGGGGCCTGGCGACGACGATCGCGCGCGAGCCCAGCACCAGCCGGTCCAGGCGAACTGTCGCAATCACCCGCGCCGTAGCCAGCTCTTCCGGTGGCAGAAACTGATGCCTGTGCGCGTAGCGATCAAAACCAAAGCCCAACTGCTTGCTGTCGAGCGTGCTCTGCAAACTGAACACGCCACTTGGCTGCTGCTTCGAGAATCCCCGTTCCGAAAAACCAGGCTCACCGCGCTCGAGCAACTCGCTCAACTTGGGAAAAGGAATGACCGGCCCCGGATCGTTACCGAACAACACTTCGTGGACGCGCAATTCCAGGCCAGTTCCCGCCGCGGCCGGCTGCAGCGTGCCGTGCACCATCAGCGCCACCGGCCGGCTACTCGTCCGGTCCTCGTCACTCAAGGCTGGACAAACAATCGTAGGAGCTGTTTGCTGCGCGGCGCAAATCGCCGGGAGAATCCCCAGAAAGGCGAGCACTAGGCGGCCGCACTGCCCAACTAGCATCGTTCGCATGAATAGCTCTCGCCGATAGCCCTGAGGTGCAATCTACCTGCAATCATCACGAAATGCTAAGCAAATAGATTGTATGTATAATCGCGAGGTCAACTTCGTAAGTTCAACGACGAGACTAGCATGCCTGCCTATGTCGATCGTTCTCTTGGCGACGGCGTGTTTTATGCGCCCGGCGACTACATCGGCTTTTGGCCGCGGATTGTGATCTTGCTAGTCGATGGCCTGGCGTTGACGATCGGCCTGATAATGGTCGGGATGGTGTCGCAGCTGATCTTTCCACCCCTGTATTCGCTCCTGGCGATCGTTTTTATTTGGGTGTTTGAAGTGCCGCTAAAACGGTCGCGATTTCGCACGCCGGGCTATTGGTTGATGGGCTGCAAAATCGTGAACCTGCGAGGCGAACGGCCTTCTTTGTTTCTGCTCACGATGCGCGCGATCATGCCGTTTTACATCTCCTGGGATCTGGTCTGGAGCGGTATCGATGAAGACCGGCAGTCGCTGCGCGATCGCTACAGCAAAACTTGCCTCGTGAGAGTAAAAGCCGAGCCCATTGGCAGTGGTCCGGTGCAGTTCAGTCGGTACTTTGCGGGCGGGCTGGCGCTGTTTTATCCGTATGTTGTTAGACCGTCGCGAAACTGTTGTGGGATCTCGGCAGGCCAATTGTCGATTTAGGGACGAGCGACTGGCCGCAACTCGTTCCCTAGAATTATCTTCAGCAGAGAGATAAACGCGCAAGTTCTAAAAACGAGCGGAACCCGACTGTTGTGAGAAAATGCCAGATTTGAGCAAAAATTCCGCGCAAGCCTTGTCACGGTCTAGGCTTAGAGAGAATCTCGAAAGCGCGCAGAGGTGTTGTAAAACTGGTATCCATCCGCTCGCACGAACCAAGGGGTTCGTGCTACGCACCTGACGACTTCTTGGCGTAACGGCCTTCGCTGTTAATGCGGGCGAAGACGTCGTTTAGCACCCAGTGGAAGACGCAGAGGTGCAGGCTTTCCACCATGCCCATGTCGTTGAGGTCGACGTGGATGCCGTGCTGTTGCATGGCTTTCAGTTTGCCGCCGCCGTAGCCGGTGAGGCCGTACGTGATGAGCCCGTGGCGATTGGCCCAATCGACGGCGGTGAGGATGTTCGGGCTGTTGCCGCTGCCGCTGATGGCGAGCACGACGTCGCCGGGGCGGCCGTAGTTCATCAGCTGTTGCACAAAGATCTGGTCATACGAAACGTCGTTGCCAACGGCCATGATCCAGCCGAGGTTGTCGGTCAGGCTGAGGACCTTCAGCCGCTTCTTTGATTCATCCTTGAGGTCTTCCGAACGGAGCGAGCTCTTGCCCAGATCCTCGGCCATGTGCGACGCGGTGGTGCCGCTGCCGCCGTTGCCGAAGATGTAGACAAAGCGATCGTTTTCCCAGGCCTGATAGATCAGGTCGCTCATCTTGCGCAGAGCGGCCTGATCGAGGCGGGCGGTTTCGGTTTGGAGACGTTCGAGATACGCGGGAAGGTCGAGCGTGGCGCCGAGCATGGGAGGTTAAGCAAAGATGGTTAGCAAAGAACGTGATAAAAGTCGGCCCTAAAAACTCACTGAGATAGCTTGTGGAACTCGCCGTTGGGTAAAACCAGCTCGGCATTTATGAGCCGTGGATTTTCTCCGTTTGGCTCCAACTTGCCGACGACCAAGCCTTCGCCTTTGTCCCCCTTCACTTTGAACGCCGAATCACGACCGGCGTGGCGGGCCTTGTTCTTTTCCACTTCCTGAACCAGGCCCGTGATCGTCCACTCACATTGGGTCATGTTCCCGATGTGCTCTTGCACGACCGGGTCGGCTTGCAATTGCGGCTGGATCTTTGGGGTGAGAACATTGCCGATCTGGCCAAAGCCATACACGCCGAGTCCGATGCAGCCTGCACAGCTCAGAAGTAAAACGCCGCCCACGCCCAGGAGCACATACAGCAGCGTGTTCGATTTTTTCGGAGTGGTGGGCTGCGTCGACGAAGCAGCGTAGGGATTGGGGCTGTTGGGGTCGAACGACATGTTGTTATTTCCTTCCAGGATCCTGGAGTTAAAGAACCCGAGCGCGAAGCTGGAAGTCATGATAGCGGCCGACCGCAGGCCATGGGAGCAGGCGGCGGGCGGCTAAAAGTGCTTGTCGTTGTCCAGGCACTCCACAGCGTTCGTCGGGCAGAGCGGAGCCAAGCTGAAGATTACGTTAGCGTGTGACCGCCGGTGTGCAGCGAGGAAAACGGCGAACCCGCGGAGCCCAGCGCGAGTCATTGCGTTGACCCTTGCCATGTCAGTGTTTAGAGTAGGTTTTTGAGCCAGATTCTGCCTGGGTCTTTGTCGGCAGTGCTCGCGGCTCACTTTTCGCCAGCTAATCTACAGTCAGCCGATCGTGCATGCTCGCTAAACGTGTCATTCCCTGTCTTGATGTCAAGCTTGGCCGGGTCGTAAAGGGAACGAACTTCCTGCAGCTGCGCGACGCCGGCGATCCCGTCGAAGTGGCCCGCCGTTACGAACAAGAAGGCGCCGATGAGCTCGTCTTCCTCGATATCACGGCCAGCCATGAAGAGCGCGGCATCATGCTCGATGTCGTTCGCCGGACGGCAGAACAAGTCTTCATGCCGCTAACCGTTGGCGGCGGCATTCGCACGCTGGAAGACATTCGCGCCCTGCTCAACGCCGGCAGTGATAAGGTCTCGATCAACTCGGCAGCTTGCAAGGACCCGGAGTTTGTCCGGGCCGCGGCCAAGCGGTTTGGCAATCAGTGCATTGTGGTCAACATCGACCCGAAGCGCGTGCCGCGGCCAGGAGTCGAGAGACGAGAGTCGAGAGACGGGGGAAATGCAGGCCCTCACCTCGCGTCTCCCGCCTCTCGCCTCCCTGCTTCCGATTGCATCTGGGAAGTCCACATCAACGGCGGCCGCACTCCCACGGGGCTCGAAGCGGTCGCGTGGGCCAAAGAAGTTGAAGCGCTTGGCGCCGGCGAGATCGTTCTGACCAGCATGGATTGCGACGGCACTAAGGACGGCTACGATTTGGAAATTACGCGGGCCGTGAGCGATGCGGTGTCGATTCCCGTCGTGGCCAGCGGCGGCGCGGGTAAGCCCGAGCACCTCGCCGATGCCATCACCATCGGCCGGGCCGATGCGGCGCTCGCGGCGAGCATCTTCCACTTCGGTGAGTACACGATTCGTCAGACAAAAGAAATCATGGCCGGGCGCGGAGTGCCGGTGAGGTTGTAGCAGGCTACGACGGACTTGGCGAACGCCAGGCTTCGGAACGAACAGAACAGAGAGGATATTCGAAATGAGCCATTCACCAACGCCCGCACCTTCCGGTCCACCGGCTGCCGCACCGTCGATCGATGACCTGATCAAAAAAATGTCGGTCGAGACGCATGATCTCGAAGTCGACAAGTTCTTTCGCGCGCTGGTCAAGTTCGAGGGCTCCGACTTGCACATGAAGGTCGGTCGGCCGCCGATGATCCGTGTTCGCAACGAACTGCGGCCGCTGAATCATCCGAATATCGAGCGGATCGAAATGGCCAAGCTCCTCGTGCCGATGATGAACGACCGCAATCGTCGCATCTATGACGATGAAGGCGGCGCCGACTTTTCGCACAGCTGCGATGTCGACGGCGTGCGGTGGCGGTTCCGCGTGAACTTGCTGCAGCAGAACGGCTGCATGGGTATGGTCGCGCGTCGTATTAGCAACAAGATTCCGAACTTCGAAGGTCTCTTTCTGCCGCCGTCGATCGAGCAATTGTGCTTTTACGATCAAGGGATGGTGCTGCTCGCCGGCGTGACCGGTTCTGGTAAGTCGACGACGATCGCATCGATGTTGGACTTCATCAACCGCCGCGAGCGCGTGCACATTCTGACGCTCGAGGACCCGATCGAATTCATCTTTTCCGAAGACAAGGCGCTGATCAATCAGCGCGAAGTGGGCTTCGATGTGAAGGACTTCAAGATCGGCATGAAGCACGCGGTCCGCGAAGATCCCGACATCATGCTCGTGGGCGAAATGCGTGATGAAGAAACGTTCATGACGGCCATTCACGCCGCCGAAACGGGCCACTTGGTGTTTGGAACGATCCACGCCAGCTCGGCTCCGTCGACCATCGGTCGTATTCTCGACTTGTTCCCCGAAGCGATGCACAAAGCGATTCGTTCGGCCATCGCCTTCAATATGAAGGGGATCGTCGCGCAGAAGTTGCTGAAAAGCATCAAGCCCGGCGTGCCGCGCGTGCCGACCTGCGAGATCATGCTCTTCAACGCGATCATCAAGAAGATCGTGCTCGAGTCGCAAGACAACAAGCTGGCCGATGCCATCCGCATTGGTGCGGCCGACGGCATGCAAGATTTCACCATGAGTTTGAAGCAACTGATTGACGACAACTTGATCGACCGGCCGACGGCCTTTGAAGTGGCTCCCAACCCGGACGCTTTGAAGATGGCCCTCAAAGGCATTAACGTGTCGCAGCCTGGGATTATTTAATGATTCGCACCTTGATGTCCCGCGCTCTGCCCTGTGCCGGAGCTGCGCTGATCGTGTTGATTGGCGTCGGCCTCGCGCACGCGCAACCGCCCGAATATGTGACCGGCCTGCCAGGTCCGCACGAACTCAACCGTGGTCCTGGTTTCAACCTGGCCATTTGGAAGGTCGTGTTCCTGCTGATCACGTTTTTTATGTGGGCCTTTACGACCGACTGGATGGGTCGCGATACGCACGAGCTCGGCAAGAGCATCGGCATGCCCGCCGAAGTTTGGAACCCGATCGCGGTGTTCACATTTTTGGGTGTGTTCATCGTCTCGATGCTCATCCCGATCTTTCTGGTCGGATATTTCCTGATTTTAACGGCTTATCTCGCGCCGCTGATTACTTACATTGTGCTGCGCAATCAGAAGGTGACCAACGAGCGCAAGGTGCTCACGCCCGATCACTTGAAGCGGACGCTGCAGAACATCGGCCGTGGCAATAAAGGGCCGGTCGAGGAAAAGCAGCCCTGGGAACTCGGCCCTGCGGTCGACCTGCAAGCGGTTGGCAAAGATGCCAATGCGAACCAGGCCAACATGATCGAAGCGCGGCAAACGACCGGTTACGTGCCGACGAAAAAGCTGATCGCCGACGCGCTCGAAAATCGAGCTGAAAAGCTGATGCTCGATTTCACCGCCGAAGCCGTGGCGGTGAAGTACTACGTCGACGGCGTATGGCACAACGGTTCGCCGAAGATTCACGACAAGGAGCCGATGAATCGCGCCTGGGGCGATCTCATGCTCTTCGTGCTGAAGAAGGTCGCGGGACTCAACCCCGCCGATCGCCGCAACAAGCAGGACGGCAAACTCAAGGTCGAATACGGCGGCAGCAAGTACGACACGCAACTCACGACGCAAGGCACGCCGACCGGCGAACGAGCGATCGTCACGTTCCTGCTCATCACCAAGGTGGTTCGCTCGCTCGAAGACCTCGGCATGCGCGACAAGCAGCGCGATCAGCTCAAGGAAATCTTGGGCATGGGGAACACGGGCATCGTGGCCTTTGCGTCGATGCCCGGCGATGGTTTGACCAATTACTGGGTCGCCGCATTGAAAGCCACCGACCGGCTGTTGCGCGACTTTGTCTCGATTGACGATCCGGCGACTAAAGAGCCCGATATCGAAAATGTCAATCCAACGGTGCTGGCCGCCGGTGAGACGGTCGAAGGAGTGATGCCCAAAATCCTCCTCAAGCAACCCGAAGTGATCTGCGTGCCGCACGTGAAGAGCGGCACGGTGCTCGATATTCTGGTGATCCAAGCCGAAGATCAAAACCGGCTGGGAATTGTCAGCCTGCGCGGCAAAGATGCGCCCGATGCCCTGCTGCGATTGCTCGCGCTCAAGCCCGAGATGCCAGGCTTTGCCAAGCAGATGAAGGCGGTGCTGTTCACGCGGTTGATTCGCAAGTTGTGCGACAGCTGCAAGCAAGCCATTCCGCTGGAACCCGCCATGGCGCAAAAGTTGGGCATTCCGCCGGGCCGCGTCGAGAAGATCTACCGCGAATATCAGCCGCCGACGCCGGAACAACTGGCGACGATGAAGAAGCACGAAATTCCGCCCACCTGCCCCAAGTGCCGCGGCATTGGCTACTTCGGCCGGACGGCGATTTTCGAAATGCTGGTGCTCGACGATCGCGTCAAGCAAGCGCTCGTTCAGCAACCGAAGCTGGAAGTCATCAAGCAAGTCGCTCGTCAGGCAGGCAATCGTTCGCTGCAAGAAGAAGCCATCTTGCTGGTGGCGCTGGGCATTACATCGATTCCTGAAGTGCAACGCGTTTTGAAATAGTGAATTTGTAGCCACGCTCGCCAGAGCGTGGGTCAGGTACGCTCGATTCATCCCACGCTCTGGCGAGCGTGGCTACAAAGCTGAACCAATCATGTACATGTTATTAGTCCTATTCACCGTCTTCGCGCTGACTGCCGGCGTGTTGTGGATGCACGGCTTGTGGAGCAATGCCCTCACGCTCATCAGCTTGATTCTGGCCATGCTGATGGCTACCAACTTTTTCGAGCCGGTGGCCGCACTGGCCGATTCGTACTTCCCCTCGGGAACGTATTTTCTGGATGCGGTTTCGCTGTGGGTATTGTTCCTGGCTTTCTTCGGCGCGTTCCGAGGCATCACCGATGCCCTGTCGAAGACGCATGTGAAGTTCATTCTGCCCGTCGAAATGGCGGGACGTTCCATCCTCGCTCTGTGGTGCGGCTGGCTGATGGTTTGCTTCGTGGCGTTCTCGCTCCACATGGCGCCGCTCAATAGTGCCACGCCGCTGGGTGCTTGGACTAATCCGATGGAGCCCACGTTTCTCGGTTTCGCTCCCGACCGGATGTGGCTCGGGTTCATGCAGCAGAACTCGCGCGGCTATTTGTCCCGCGGCAAGTTCTCGTCGTTGCCCACGCATCCCAACGATGCGCAGCTGAACGTCGAGACATTTGATCCGCAGGGAGAATTTTTGCTCAAATATGCCTGGCGACGAAAAGAGTATGCCAAGCTCGAAGGCATGACTCCCTAGCATTTGTCTCGTGAACAGCCCTCCATCAACAGCACGGATCATGCAGAGCGAACCCGAACTGACGCAGTATCGCGCCATCAGCTTCTGGGCGGTGGCCACGCTCATTGTTGGTCTGGCAGCGCCCCTGGCGCTCGTCGGCCCGTTGCTGTGGTGGGTGCCGCTCGCCACCATCCCGCTGGGCATCGTCGCCTTTCGGCAGCTGCGCCAACTCGACCCACGGTACGTGGGCCAGACGGCTGCCGTTATCGGCGTGTGCTCTGCCGCGCTCTTCTTTGCCTGGGCCGTTTCGCAGCGCATGAGCCGCGAGCTTCAAATCACGGCCGAAGCCAAACAACTGGCAGACGATTATCTGAAGCTCATTCTGGCCGGGAAGATCCCCGCGGCTCACCAGATTCAAACGGCCGCCGCGCGGCGGCAGACCGACGAAGCCAATCTCGATGCGTTCTACGAAGCTCAAGCCGAAGCGGGCCGCGACCTGCAGACCTTTCGCAGCCTTGAGCCAGTAAAATACCTCGCTGGGCAGCAAGGTAAGATCGAGCTGCAGATGGCCGAAGTGCTGAACCACACCATCGATGGCACCTCGGACTATGTAACTTTGCGTTACGAGGCGACTTCTGGGCAGATTCCCACCCCCAGCGGCTCGGTTTGGATCACGGCCAAGCGCGACAGCCATCCCGATGCTCCGGGAAGCGATTGGCAAATTTCTTCGATCAGCGTGAGTTCGCCCGCGCCGTAAACCGGCGCAGTAAACCCCCGGGTTTCGATGCTGTGATCTCTGCGCTCTTGCCGCAGGCCATAGCGTGCCAATTTTGCGGATTACGCGAATGTAATCGGACAATTTGTCCGCATGCGTAGCTTTGCGGGAAGCCGAAGTGCAATTCGCTCGCACTCCAGTGGATTTTTTTTGTTCGCATTCTTAGTATCGAAATGAAGAGCTAGTTAAGAGCATTTCGATAGCTCTGCTGGTTCGGACCTCTCCACTTCTCATCAGCCGCTGCGGAACAGACGGCTATCGCGAAAAATCGCCGCCCGGCGTTTGGGATGCCGTTGCGCGCAAATCGCGAAACATCAAGGAATTGCGATGAAACGTTCATGCGCTGTGCGGAAGAGCTTGCGGCAAGGCTTCACCCTCGTGGAATTGCTAGTGGTAATTGCGATCATCGGTGTGTTGGTGGCGTTGCTTTTGCCCGCCGTGCAGGCCGCGCGCGAAGCTGCTCGCCGCACGCAATGCTCGAACAACATGAAGCAGATCGGCTTGGCCGCCCACAACTTTCACGACACCTACAACAAACTGCCAGTTGGCACCCATGACGACGACCACAAGAGTTACTGCTGGCGGACTTGGCTCCTACCGTTCGTCGAACAAGGAAATCTGTACAACCGAATGATCGCAGATGGCATGTGGGTGCCACCGGGAATGGGCGGCGGCCCGAACGGCGTGCCGACGTTGAACATCGATACGGTTCCGAAGTCGGAAATCACCGGCGCAACCGGCGACCTCCTGAAGGTGAAGCTCGGCTTTTACACCTGTCCTTCCGATACGCTGCCGGAAAGAGACAACGATGGCTACTTCAAGACGAACTACTGCGGCAACATGGGGCCGACCGTGGGCACAATCAGTACTTGCGCCGCCGCTGATTCTAAGGGCGAGTATCAGCAGGGCGTGTTTCTACTTTCGAATCAGAACACCGATACGTGGGTCGTGCGCCTGGCCGACATAACTGACGGCACGAGCAACACGATCATGGCTGGTGAAATTAGCGAGTCGCTGAACATCAATAAAACCACGCCAGCTGATAAACGCTTTCCGATCTGGCCGGGCGGCAATAACAATGGCGACTGCAATCTCGGCTCAGCCGGCTCGGCAGGCATGCTGCGGTTTATCGACACAGCGTATTTTATCAACCGCAAGACCGGCAACGAATCGAACATGTGCTTCGGCAGCAAGCATCCGGGCGGCGCCATGCTCAGCTTGGGCGATGCATCGGTGCGGTTCATCAACGAAAGCGTCAGCACCACGGTGTGGCGCGCGGCCGGCACTCGCTACGGCGGCGAATCGGATCTGCTGCCGTAATTGACGCTGATTCGGCTGACTTCATTTAACTTATCGGGTTTACCATGCTCCGTTCATCATTCGTGCTGCTCGCGCTGTTGATCCTCACCGGCTGCGGTTCCAAGTCCAATTCCGTTTCCGGTAAGGTTACGTTCCAAGGTCAGCCAGTGACCGGCGGATCGATCACGCTCCTGCCGCAAGCCGGTGAAGGTAAGCCTGCTGCTGCCGACCTGCACAGCAACGGTTCGTTCAGCATGACCCCCGGTAGCGCAGCCGGCGGCGTTACTGCAGGTCAGAATCGAGTGATCTACTCAGCGCCGGTTTTGGAAGTACCGGCCGGCGTTGAGTTGCAGCCTGGTCAGGGCGCCCCTCTCTCGCCGTTCGCGGGGCTTCGTCCGAAGAACGAAACGGTTGATATTACTGCGGGCAAGAACTCGCTCGAAATTGAGCTGACAAAGTAGCCGAATCGGCGAAAAGCCAAATCGCCAAGAAGTACCAACTGTCCAGCGACAATGGGGTCTGCTGGCATCGCTGAAGTGGGCTACAGGCCCGAGGTTTCAGCGGCGATTTCGGGCAAAAGCCTGACCCTCGCGGCGCACGAGTTGCGTGCGTAGAATGGGAGTACGTGGAACCCAGTTCTTGAGAGGAGTCCTGCTCATGAAGACGTTTGTTTTGTCAGCCGTAGTATTGCTCGCTGGCTTGGCCTCGACCGCCAGCGCTCAATATGTTTATGCACCTTATTCCAGCTATTACGCACCAGCGGCTCCGGTGGTTGCCCCGGCTTACTATGCAGCGCCGGTTGTCGTAGCACCGCGGCGAGCAGCCTACTATGCTCCGGGCCCGGTCTACGCGGCTCCCGTGGCTCAGGCCAGCTATTACAGCCCGGCCTATTCGAGCTACTACGCTCCCGCGCCGGTCGTCGCCGCTCCAGTCTATGCGGCTCCGGTGGTTGTCGCCCGCAATGGCCGTAGCATCTATGGCACTCGCCAAGTTTATTACCCTGGTCAGCCAGTGCTGAATACTTGGCGAGCCATCACTCCCTAGTTGATCGTGCGCCGCTCAGGCGGGATCGACTTTTACCACTACCTTGCGGACGCTGAGATTTGCAGGTCCGCCAAGGTAGGATGAGAACGGTGAATCGCATTCCGGGTTCTCGGCAATCGATACGCCCGGCATGTGCGCGTCTTGCGGTCCGAAAACAGTAAAGAAACCCTCGGCTACCAAAAACATATCGCCGATTCCGCTGTACGGCGAACTCGCGAAGAACATAACTTCTCGCGCCGGATCATAAGCCTCGCTCACGGTCATCCTCGGCCGCGCTGCCCAGCCCATTCTCTCCGCACCGCGGGCCACGAACTGTACATCCCAGTAGCGTTCATGGGCTTCGAACTTTCCTAGCATCCGCGACTTCGGCGTATAGTCCTGCACCAGGGCAAAAACCTTGTCTCCCTCGATCTCGTGTTTGCCGAGCGTGAGCTTCAAGAGATCGGTCGAGCGCAAGAACTCAAACGCCTTTTGAAAACGAGGACCAAGGCCGAAGTAAAGTTCTGCGCGGGAGAGGTGGTCGAGAATCATAGGATTTGTCGCTGAGTGATGATGGTTGCCCGCGATTGTAACGCAATTCCGCTGTCTGCTTCCTATTCAGTCCGCTCGAGCAGCGTCGCGATCCCTTGCCCCATGCCAATGCACATCGCGGCGAGACCGAAAGTAGTGTCGGTTGTTTGCAGTGATTGAAGCAACGACAAGATAAGTCGCACGCCGCTGGCGCCGAGAGGATGGCCGATGGCAATCGCGCCGCCGCGGCGATTCACTTTTTCGGGATCGAGTTCCGCCTGGCGAATGCAAGCGAGCGCTTGGGCGGCGAAGGCTTCGTTGAGTTCGATCGCGTCGATGTTGCTGAGCGAGAGCTTGGCACGCTGCAGCAATTTTTTGATCGCGGGAACCGGACCGAGGCCCATCTCACTGGGTGTAATGCCCGCCACCGCGGTGCCGCGAACGATCGCCAGCTCGGGCAATCCTAGCTCGCTTGCCGTTTCACGAGACATCACGAGTAATGCAGCAGCCCCATCATTGCGAGGGCTGCTATTGCCTGCGGTAACCGTACCGCCTTTGACGAACGCAGCGGGGAGTCGCGACAGCGCCGCGATGTTGGTATCCGCGCGCACGGTTTGATCGCGATCGATGAGAATCCGCTCGCCGTGTTCGTTGTGTCCTGAAATGGGGATCACGAAAGGATCGTTCGTGGCTGCTGCCAGTTGATGACTGCGCGCCGCGAAAGCATCTTGATCGGCGCGTGAGATGTTGTACCGCTGCGCGAGAAACTCCGCCGTCAGTCCCATCGACATCGCGGCTGGAGAAGTGACTTGCGCAAGTTGCGGATGCAGCAAATCGCTCGGCGGCGGCGTTTGGCCAGTCATCTTCTCGACGCCGACGACGAGTTGCACATCGGCATGCCCGGCTTCGATGGCATGCACGGCTTGATGAAGCGCCTGCAAGCTGCTGCCGCAAAGTCGATTGACCGTGACCGCGGGGCACGTGACCGGCAAACCGGCCAGCAGCGCGATCTGTCGCGCGGCGTTGAGGGACATTTCACCGGTCTGCAATGCGCAGCCGACGATCACGTCGTCGATGATTTCTGGATCGAGGTTTTGCTGCGTGAGGAGCGTGCGAATGCAATGTGCTGCGAGTTCATCGGCGCGGATGTTGCGCAGCCAACCTTTTTCAGCGTGCGCGCGGGCAAAGGGAGTGCGGGCTCCGGCGGCGATGACGGCTGCTCGAGTTCCGTTCAACATGATTGTTGTGAAACCTAGGTCTGATTGCGCTTCGGCCCCTCACCCCAACCCTCTCCCCGGAGTACCGAGGCGAGGGAGAAAGAACACAGTTACGCGGTTAGCGTTCGTTTGCCGGCGGCCCAGTCGAGCAGCAGTTGTGGCGGTTCGTAGCGGCCACCACGCTTGCGCCAGGGTTCTAGTTTGCGAAGAATTTCGCCGCCGCCCACTTGCTGCGCCCAGTGAAGGATGCCACCGCGGAAGGCAGGAAAACCGAGCCCGAAAATCACGCCGAGGTCGATGTCGCGGGCATCGTGCACGCGGCCTTCTTCGAGCACGCGACAGGCTTCGAGGAGCATCGGCAGCAGCAGGCGATCCTGAATTTGTTGTGAATCGAGTCGCTCTTCCGTGCGGACGTATTTGGCCAGGATTTCGGCAGCGGCGGGATCATCGGCGGGTTCGCTCGTTGGCTGGGCGTAGGCATAAAAGCCCATGCCGTTTTTGCGCCCGAGTCGGCCGCGCTTGATGAGTTGCGGCAGTAGCGGCGATGCCCGCACGCGATCGGGCCAGGCTTCGAACATGGTGCGGCCGGCGTAGAACGCCGTGTCGAGGCCGACGAGATCGTAGAGCGCGAGCGGCCCAAGCGGCATGCCGTACTCGATCGCAGCGTCATCGACTTCGCGCGGCGTGTGGCCGTCGTGCAGCAGTTCGATGGCTTCATTGAGATAAGGCGAGAGTAAACGATTCACGAGGAAGCCCGGGCCATCTTTCACGACGACCGGCATCTTCCCCATTTTGCGGCCGAGCGCGATGGCAGTGGCGATTGTTTCGTCGCTCGTCTGTTCGCCGCGCACGACTTCGACGAGCTTCATCCGCTTCACGGGATTGAAGAAGTGCATCCCGCAGATCCGCTCCGGTTGCGCAAGTCCAGCGGCAATCTTCGTGATCGGAATCGAAGAAGTATTCGAGGCGAGAAATGCATCGGGGCCGAGAAGTGCTTTGAGGCGTCGCAGCACGGTCAGTTTGATGTCGAGGTTTTCGATGATGGCTTCGATGACCGCATCGCTGGCCGCGAGTTCCGCATCGGTAGTGACTGCGCTCAATCGCGCGGCCAGTTGTGGCACTCGCGCGGGATCGGCGGCCTTGATTGCGGGGTTGTACGCTGCTTCGAGCACGACATCTTCTGCTGCCTTCGCGAGAACGGCAGCGTTCGCATCACCGAGGCGAACTTGCAGACCGGCCTTCAGCGCCGAAGCCGCGATGCCGATGCCCATGATACCCGCGCCAAGCACGCTCACGCTTTCGATCGTGCGCGGTTTCGCTGCGACATGCTTGTCGTGCTTGTTGTAGTCCTGCAGAAAGAAAACGTGTACGAGCGCGCGATTGGCGGGCGAGCCGAAAAGCTCGCCGAAGGCAACGGTCTCTCGCGCGAGTGCGACGGCCAGGTCCGTGCTCGCGGTGTCGACTAGCAGGTTAATCGCGGTGAGCGCTGCCGGTTGATGTTTCGCTTCGGGCACGAGCTTCGCCGCCGTGGTGAAGCGGAGGAAATCTAGTTCGGTCGCGCTGAAGAGTGCAGCACCGCTGCGGCGGACGCGATCTGCCAAGTAGCTTTTCGAAGCCTGTTCGCGCTGGGCCATTTTCAGTGCAGCAGGCAGCAACTGATCGCTCGCTGCGCTCTCATCGGCAAGGCCAGCCGTTACGGCAGTGGCAGCCGGCAGAGAATTGCCCGACGTGATCATTTCGACCGCGGTCGGCAAACCCACGAGTCGCGGCAGTCGCGCACAACCGCCCCAGCCGGGAATCAAACCGAGTTTCACTTCGGGCAAGCCGAGTTGGGTCTTCGGCTGATCGGCCACGATGCGCCGATCGCAGGCTAGGGCCAACTCGAGTCCACCACCGAGGCACACGCCATCGATGGCAGCGATCGTGACGGCGGGGAGCTCCGACAATTGACTGAGAATGCCTTGGCCACGACGACAGAGTTCGGCGATTTGGCCTGGCGAATCCATCAAGCCGACAAATTCTCGAATATCCGCGCCGGCGATGAACGTTCCCGGCTTGGCCGAAGTTAGAATGACTCCTTGCAAATCGGCCCGGCCGCGGAGCGTTTGCAGATGGGCGGCCAGTTCGTCGGTCACCGCGTGCGACAGCACGTTCGCGCTCTTGCCGGGCAGATCGAAGCTCAGCAGCGCGACCTGCGGCTGGGGGAAGGTCAGAGAGATAGCGGCGGACACGTTGGGCCTTTGGTTAGGGTGCTGCTGGCAATCTACTGGGGAGTGCGAGTGATGGGGAGATGGGGAGTTCAGACGATGGGACGACGAGTTTTACTGGCGCTGTTGTTGGCGCTAGGCTGCGGTTTCGCAGTTGCGCAAGAGCCGGCTGATAAAACCGTTCAGCTGACCATTGATTACGGCGATGGCGTGCAGAAGACGTTTTCTGCGATTGATTGGAAAGAAAAGCAGACGGTGTTCGATGTGCTGCAGGCAGCCGAAAAGCATCCGCGGGGAATCAAGCTGAAGCATCGCGGCAGCGGCGCGGCGTTGTTTGTATCGGCCATCGATGACAAGGCCAACGAAGGGGTCGGCAGCAACTGGACCTTTCAAGTAAATGGAACGCTGGGCGACCGGAGCTGTGCGATCTTTGACGTGCAGGCTGGTGATAAGCTCTTGTGGAAGTTTGGAAAAAATCGCTAAAATTACCTCGCCTGCCGGAAGTAGCTGAATTCTGGCGAATTCAGCCACTTCGCATCGCTCGAAGATTTAAAAGGTCAGTTGAAATGAATAAGCGGTCGCTCGCTGTCGAACTGTTGGTCCTGGCTGCCCTCATCACGCTCGGCGCGGGTGTGCGGATCGTTCTCGGGCCGGAGATGCCGAACTTTGCGCCGATCGCGGCCATTTCGCTGTTTGCTGGCTATTTCTTTCAGCGGACAATTCTTGCACTCCTCGCGCCGTGGGTTTCGATGCTGGCCAGCGACGCCGTGCTCGGCGGTCACGAATGGCAAATGATGCTGGTCGTTTATTTCATGCTCACGCTGCCCATCGCCTGGAGCCTGGTGCTGCGACGAGTGCTGAAGATCGAACGGACTTCGTCGACTGGCAGCTTGGCTCTGAGCGTCGGTGCCCTCATCGGCTGCAGTCTGGTTTCGTCGGTCCTGTTCTTTCTGGTGACGAACTTTGCCTGGTTCCCGTGGAGCGATTTGTATCCTCATACGGTCGATGGCTTGGTGACGTCGTATCAGCGGGGGCTGCCGTTCTTCCGCAATACGCTCTGCGGCGATCTCTTCTTTGCGGTCGGCCTCTTCGGCAGCTATGCCCTGGCCGTGAGCGCAGGTTGGCTCCATGAAACCGCCGCCGAAGGCAAAGCTATCTCGGTCTAAGCGGGCGTTTTCGCAGGATTAAACCGTTTGGGCTGAATGAGTTGCGATAAATGTCGCTGCAGCCTGAAAATCTTCTCGAGCTAGCTGCGATCATGCCTGGACACTCAGGCCGATAATCCGGTAGACTTACGGGCTTCACTTTTTCCCTACCCGCATTTCTTGATTCAAAGTCCAACGGAGAAATCGGCCATGATGAGTTCGTTTGGGAGGCACGATGGTTAAGCTTGTTGTTCGCGACCGTGAGAGCATTCAGGAAGCCGTCCGCCGCTTCCGTAAGTTGGTCGAACGCAGTGGCATTAAGAAGGAAATGCGCCGCCGCGAATATTACGAAAAGCCGAGCGAAATCCGCCGTCGGTCGCGTCTTCGCGCCGAACGCCGCGCCCGCCGCAGCAAGCTCATGCCAGGCACCTAGCCTGTCTCTCAGGATATTCCCCCGCTCGCGTTCAACTGGCGGGGGAACGTTGTTTTCACGCTGCTCGCCAGTATTGTCCCTGGGCGAGATATCGTGGTTGTCTACCTGTTATCAGGTGGAGTTGTTTCTCAAGGTGACTGGTTCCCCAAGGTGATACAGTGATCATCATTCTCAAATCCGACGTCACCGAAGATCAGATTCAGCATGTGATCGAGCGGGTCGAAGCCCTCGGCATGCGAGCCCACCTCAGCCGCGGCACGTATCGCACCATCATCGGCGTGATCGGCGACGAGCAAAAGCTCGGCTCGGAACCGCTCCGCGCCATTCCAGGCGTGATGGACGTCATGCCCGTGCTGCCGCCGTATAAGCTCGCCAGCCGCGAAGCTCATCCGCAGGCCAGCATCGTCGATGTCGCGGGCGTGAAGATCGGTGGCGGTAATCTCGCCATGATCGCCGGGCCCTGCGCCGTTGAAGAACCCGAGCGGATGATGAACATCGCCGCCGCGGTGAAGAAGGCCGGCGCAAATATCTATCGTGGTGGTGCTTACAAGCCGCGCACCAGCCCTTACGCCTACCAAGGCTCGGGCGAAGAAGGCTTGAAGATTCTCCGCGCGGCTGGTGACGCGCACGGCATGCCCGTGGTCACCGAAGTGATGGATCCACGCTGCGTCGAGGTCGTCGATCAATACGCCGACATGATCCAGATCGGCGCGCGGAACATGCAGAACTTCGTGCTCCTCACCGAAGTGGGCAAGACCCGCAAGCCGGTGTTGCTGAAGCGCGGCATGAGCGCGACGATCGAAGACTTGCTGATGAGCGCCGAATACATCCTCTCGCAAGGCAACAACCAGGTTGTGCTGTGCGAGCGCGGTGTGAAGGGCTTTGATAAGGTCACCCGCAATCTATACGACGTGGCCGCGGTCGCCGTCGTCAAGGGTTTGTCGCACTTGCCGATCATTGTCGATCCGAGTCATGCAACCGGCCGGCCTGATCTGATTCCGCCGTGTGCTCTGGCGGGTGTCGCCGTCGGCGCCGATGGCGTGCATATCGAAGTGCACGACTGCCCCGAAAAAGCCAAGTCCGATGGTCCGCAGGCTCTCCTCCCGCGGCAGTATGCAGAGCTTGCTGTTCAAATTCGTAAATTGGCCGAGTTGTTTGGCAAAACGATCTCGACCCGGCCCCAAGAAAATTAACGAGACCGCCGCATGAGAAAGAAGTTTATCGCTGGCAACTGGAAGATGAACACCAACGCAGCGCAAGGCGTCGAACTCGCCGCCGCGCTGGCGAAGGCGATCGGTTCGTCGACCGATGTGGAAGTTGCTGTTTGCCCGCCGGCCCTGTACCTGAGCGCCGTCGGCGCTGCCATTAAGGGTTCCAGCATCGGCCTGGGTGCCCAGAACTGTCACCACGAAGCCAAGGGCGCGTTCACGGGCGAAATCGCCCCCGCCATGCTTCTCGACGTCGGCTGCAAGTACGTGATTCTCGGTCACAGTGAACGCCGCCAGTTGTTTCACGAAACCAATGCCGACGTCAACAAGAAGACGATCGCTGCTCTCGCTGCCGGCCTCACGCCCATCGTGTGCGTGGGCGAATCGCTGGCCGAACGCCAAGCCAACAAGACGAGCGATGTCGTTCGCGAACAGGTCCAAGGTTCCTTGGCCGGCCTGGCTGGCGAGCAAATCCTGAAGCTCGTTATCGCTTACGAGCCGATTTGGGCCATTGGCACGGGTGTGGTCGCCACGCCGGAGCAAGCTGAGGAGGTGCATGCTGACCTTCGCTCGCTGCTAACGTCGCGATATACTGCAGCCGTCGCCGACAAGGTGCGGATTCAATACGGCGGCAGCGTGAACGCGGAAAACGCCAAGACTTTGCTCTCGCAGCCGAATATCGATGGAGCGCTCGTCGGTGGCGCATCGCTCAAAGCCGACGGCTTTTTGGCGATCATAAACGGGGCCAAGTAGCCAGAGCTACGGAGAGAATCAACATGCTTCAACTATTGCAAATCGCTCCCTTGGCGCTCGGTGCACTCCACTGGGCGTTCATGATTCCGATTTTCCTCCTGAGCGTCTTCCTCATTCTGCTCGTGCTCGTGCAACGCGGACGCGGTGGCGGTTTGACCGGTGCGTTGGGTGGTATGGGTGGTCAAAGCGCGTTCGGCGCCAAGGCCGGCGACATGTTCACCAAGATCACCATCGTCACGGCGATGATCTGGATTCTGCTCGCCATGGGCGCGCTTAAGGTATTGCACCGGTCGCGCTTGGGTGGCGGCGGTGTTGCCGTTCCAGCTACGGTTCCCGCTAAGGGCGGTGCTGTTCCTGCCGATCCAACTGGCCCGGCTCCCGGCGGCATTACTCCCGAAAACACGGCTCCGCCGAAGGGTGAAGCGCCGAAGGGCGATACCCCGAAGGGCGATACCCCGAAGGGCGATACCCCGAAGAGCGACACGCCGAGCACTCCGCCGCCAGCTGCCGAAACGCCGGCCGCTCCGGCGACGCCGGATGCTCCCGCAGCACCAGCAACTCCCCCTGCTCCACCGGCCACGCCGGAGAAGAGCGACAAGTAAGCCACACGGGCGATGGATTGCCAGTTGGTCGTTACGGGCTCGGCTTGAAGTTGCCGGGCCCTGATTTTTTGCTGCGAGTACGCAGTATTTGTTTCTGGCAATTCCATCTTCTGCGGAGAGCGGCCTTGTTATCGAGCATGACGGGGCATGGCGAAGCACATCGAAACGTCGACGGATTGTCCGTCGCGGTCGAGGTGCGCAGCGTCAACAACCGCTTCTTCAAACTCAGCTTTCGCGCCAGCGAAGGCTACGGCGCGCTTGAATCGCAAGTCGAAGCTCTCGTTCGTCAAAGCGTTCGCCGCGGCACCGTGCAAGTCAACTTGCGGGTCGATCGCCAGGCTTCTCCTGACGACTATCGCTTGAATCAAGCCGTCATCGCTGGTTATCTGAAGCAACTTTCCAATCTCGCGGCCCTCGGCATTGCCGTCGACGGCGTGCGGGCCGATTCGCTGCTGCAGTTGCCGGGCGTGGTGTGCGAACCGGTCGCCGATTGGTCTGCCGTCGAAGCGCAATGGCCGATTATTTCGGCTGCGGTCAACGAAGCCGTCAAGCAGTTTGCCGCGATGCGGTTGGAAGAAGGCCAGACGATGGCCGCCGACATGCGAGCCAACTGCGCGCTGATCGCCAAAGAGCTGCAAGCCATCGAAGTTCGCGCACCGCTGGTGATCGACGCCTTCCGCACGCGAATCACCGACAAGCTCAACAAGCTGCTCGCCGAGGTCGGCACGCGGATCGAACCTTCCGACGTGGTTCGCGAGATCGGCGTGTTCACCGAGCGGAGCGACATCAGCGAAGAGATCGTCCGCCTCAAGAGCCATCTCGAACAATTCGAAACGGCGATGCAGGTCGAAGAAGCCGGCGGCCGGAAGCTCGACTTCCTGACGCAGGAAATGTTTCGCGAAGCCAACACTATCGGCAGCAAAGCCAACGACGCCGAGATTGCCCATCACGTCATCGAGATCAAAACCGCCATCGAACGGGTGCGCGAGATGATCCAGAATATCGAGTAATTGTGTCTGTCGTTATGAACCTCAAACCACCAACAGCGACCTCTCCCGCCGTCAGCACCGGCCGGATGATCGTAATTTCCGGTCCTTCGGGGGCCGGGAAGTCGACGGTGGTGCGCGAACTGCTGAAGGGTTGCGGCTTGCCGCTGACGCTCAGTGTTTCGGCGACCACGCGGGCTCCGCGGGCAGGCGAGGTTCACGAGCAGGACTACATTTTCCTTCCTCGCGACGAGTTCGACCGCCGCCGCCGGGCCGGCGAGTTTCTCGAAAGCAAGGAAGTGTACGGCCGCGGCGACTGGTACGGCACGCTGCAAAGTCAAGTTGCCGCTGGCCTTGCGGACGGGAAGTGGGTAATCTTGGAGATAGACGTCGACGGCATGCAGTCGGTCGTCGAGCGTTATCCTGAGACGATTACCTTTTTCATTCACTGCGGCGACATCGATGAACTCGAGCGCCGGCTGCGAACCCGCAACACCGACAGCGAAGATGCCATCCGCCGTCGGTTGGAAGTGGCCCGCCACGAACTCGCTTATCAGAACCGTTACCGCTATCAGATCCTGAACGACGACGTCGACCAGTCGGTCCGTCGCATTTGTGATATTTTGCAGCAATTGCAGTTGGGAGCTAGTACGAATGCTTGATGACTTGCGCGAAGAAGGAATTGTGAACAAGGTCGGCGGCCGCTTTAAGCTCAGCACGCTCATCCAAAAGCGGATGGTGCAGCTGAACAAGGGTGGGCACGCCCTGGTGGATATGAACACGCAAGACAAGATGCAAGTCGTGCTGGAAGAGATCCTGCAGGACAAGATCTTCCTGGATGCGTCGAACAACCTGAAGACCACCGAGTTCCAAGGAACCGGCGAGACGATGGAACTCGACCTCGGGGATTTGTAGTTCTCGAATGAAGCAGCGCGAGATTATCGTCGGCGTGACCGGTGGCGTGGCGGCGTATAAGTCCGCCATGCTCGTCAGTCGCCTGGTGCAAGCGGGCGTCGGCGTAACGGCGGTCACCACGCGCGCCGCCGAGCAATTCATCGGCCCACCAGCCTTGGCCGCGCTCTCGGGCCGGCCCGTTGCTCGCGAACTCTTCGATCCGGCCTTTCCCCTCGGCGCGCACATCACGCTCGCCGAGCGTGGCGAACTCCTGGTCATCGTGCCCGCCTCTGCCGACTTCATGGCCAAGGCAGCCCACGGCCTTGCCGATGATTTGCTCTCGACGCTCTATCTAGCCTTCACCGGCCCCGTGCTGATGGCCCCGGCGATGAACACGGCGATGTGGAACCACGTCGCCGTGCAACGCAACGTGCAGCGCCTGCGGGACGACAGCGTGGAATTTATCGATCCCGAATCGGGCTGGCTCAGCTGCCGCCAACAAGGGGCCGGTCGTATGGCAGCCTGGGAAGCCATCGCCGCGGCAGTGCAAAAGCGTTTGGACATGCTGCCACCGCGTGATGCATAATAAATGCGGGAGTTTTTATGTCGCCCGCACTAGAACAAGCAGCACTACTAATCGCTGGATTGACCCGCGCAGAAAAGGCGCAATTGGTTCAATCCGTCATCGGCGATTTAGGAGATGTCTTGCCAGGTATCGAAAGTCGCACGGGGGTTTGCGGCGGAGAAGCCTGCATCGTACGTACCAGAATACCTGTCTGGGTGCTGGAGCAGGCTCGTCGCTTGGGTGCAAGCGAAGCTCAGATTCTGCAAATGTATCCCACGCTGCGGGCTGAGGATCTTGTTCACGCTTGGACCTATATACGATCGCGCCGTGATGAGATCGAGCAGGCAATCCGTGAAAATGAGGATGCCTGATACGTGGCAATGCTCTATTCCAACGAAAATTTCCCAAAGCCAGTCGTTGATGAACTGCGCGGTTTGGGGCACGATGTCCTGACGGTTTTGGAAGCCGGCAAGGCAGAGCAAGCAATTCCTGATGATGAAGTTCTGTCCTTTGCACTTGGCTTGGGACGAGCCGTACTGACCCTCAACCGAAAGCACTTCATTCAATTGCACAAAGAACATCCCAATCACGCAGGGATTGTGGTGTGCACGCTGGACACGGATTTTTGCGGTCAGGCCGCGCGGATTGATGCCGAACTCAAACAGAACGAACAACTCGCAGGCAAGTTGCTGCGAGTAAATCGGCCTCGATAAGCAAGTATGGCATAACCACTACCTTTACCGGCGCTAACGTGATGCGGTTCGGTCTTGTCGCCTTAAACGCAGTCATCACTCTCTTCGCCGTGTTGTTTTGGCTTTGGACTCAATACGGCGTTCTCGGGTTCGTCTTCTTTGTTCCGCTGGCGCTGCTGGTGGTCGGCTGCATGTTGCTCTCGCGGTGGAATCGGCGGCCGTGGGCCTATGCGTTGTTCGCAGCCTATTTCACGTTGTGGGTGCTGACAGCGACCTGGGGTGGCAGGGCAACTACGAACTTTGTGCGCGGCCGACTCGACAAACCAGGAGTCGCATATCTCGCCGCAGACCCGCGCGGCGGTGACCACTTCGCTGCAGCGGCGAGAACCATTCCAGATCCACCGTGGGTGTACATCGGCTGGGCTTCGGCCCCATGTCCGTTCGTGACCTCGCTCGACTATGCCTGCGAAATCGATGGGTACGGCAGGGGCGATCGCGCTTATTTCATTTGGGCGCCGGGCATGGGTCAACGCGCGTACACGCAAAACTTCTGGTGGTCAGGTTTGTGACAACGAGTGCACTGTTGGATTGACTACCCAAAAACTTCCTTCACCGGCGCGCCGCCATCGACGATGCGGATCGGCCGGCCGATGATGCTCATGTTTTCCTTGTCCGCATCAATGCCCAAGCCGTAACAAACCGTACGAAGCATGTCGCTGACGTTCACGGGGCGATCGGTCACCGATTCGCCACCCTTGTCGGTCTTGCCGATTACCTGGCCACCCTTCACGCCGCCGCCTGCGAGCGCCATGTTGAAGGCTCGCGGAAAGTGATCGCGGCCCGTGCGCGGGTTGACCCGCGGCGTGCGGCCGAACTCGCCCATCCAAAGTACGAGCGTATCGTCGAGCATTCCTTGCTGCTTCAAGTCTTGAATCAGAGCGGCAAACGGCTTGTCGAGTTGGCCGCAGAGTGAAGTCGTCTTCTCAAAATTATCGAAGTGCGTATCCCAGTTGCCAAGGCTCACCTCGATAAACGTCACGCCGGCCTGCACCAACCGGCGAGCCAATAGGCAGCCCTTGCCGAATTCGGAATCGCCGTAGAGCTTGCGGACCGATGATGACTCCTTGTCGATGTCGAAGGCCTTCATCTGCGGACTGAGAATCATTTTGCTGGCCCGCTCATACACCTTCTTGTGATCGGCCACTTCCTGTTCGCCACCATTCGCGGCGTAATCGGCTTCGAGCTTGCCGAGCAGATTCAGGCGGCGCTGAAAACGACTGCTGCTAGTCGGCAGTGCTGTGTTATCTGGTGCGCGGTTGGCCGAGGCCATCATGAAGGGATCGAAGTCGACGCCCAGCAAACCCGCGCTATCGCCAAAGCGACCACCGCCGATGCGCACGAAGCTGGGGAGTTCGCCGGCCTGATGATTCACCTCATGAGCCACGATCGAACCGAGCGTGGGGTACTTCACACTCGCGGTCGGCAAGTAACCGGTGTGCATCAAATACGTCGCGCGGGGATGCGCCCCCTCGCGGCTGTTCATAGAACGAATCAGGCAGAGATCATTCATCACCTTCGCCGTTTCGGGTAGCGCGGCGGCGATCTCGATGCCGGGAACAGCCGTGCTAATCGCCTTCGTCTCACCGCCATTGGCGTGATTCGGCTTGGGCGAGAACGTTTCGAACTGACTCGGCCCACCTTGCATCCAAAGCAGGATGCAAGCCTTGCCTTGCTTCCGCAGTTCGGGAGCCTTGGCCGTCAATTGATCGGCCCAACTCAAACCGCCGGCGACGGCAGCAGTGCCGGCGATGGCTTTGAGAAAGTCTCGCCGTTGCAATTGGCCTTGGCGGTAATCGAGGGTCATTTGGTGGTGAAGTGTCATTTTGATTTCCCATGTTTTGGTCCCCTCTCCTCGGTACTCCGGGGAGAGGGTGAGGGGCCGCAGCGGAATGGACTCGTTCTGCAGCACAGCCCCTCACCCTGGCCCTCTTGCCGTAGGTACACGAGGAGCGGGAGCAGGGCTTAATTACCGCCGATACAAAAACTCGGTCGAATTAATCAATGACCAGTGAATATCCTCAAACGCATCCGTTCGGCTGCGCGTGTCGGCAATGTGTGCCAGACACGTCGCAGTTTCCTTCTTACTCGGCTCGCGACCCAGCGTGCGCAAGTACAGTTCGCTGATAAGTGCGCGGTCGTCCTTGAATTCGTTCAGCAATCGTCCCAAGCCGCTACGTGACGAGCGGCCGTCGACCGCGCCGTTGATGAACGAGGAGTTCATCATCGTCAGCGCCTGCGGAATGGTGCCGCCGATTTCGTCGCGTCGTTCGCTCGGGTCATAGCCAAAGACTGCCGAGAACGATTGACGCGGGCCGCGGCCGAACCGTGCGCCGGGACCACCCGGACCTCGGCCGCCAAAGCCAACTTGCTCGCGCGTATCAAGCGCGGTCAGCAGATTGTCGAAGATTTGATCGGCCCGCAACCGCTGTTGTACGTTGGCCGTGAAGGCCGGCTGATCGGGGTTGCGGCGCGAGCGGCTCGTCCGCTGATAGGCCTGCGTGCTCATGATCGTTTCATACAACCACTTCACGTCGTAGTTCGTGCTGGCGAAAGCAGTCGCCAGGCATTCGAGTGTTTGCGGCGCATCGCAGGTCCGATCGGGCCCCATGTCGTCGACTGGTTCATAAAAGCCTTCGCCGACGAGTTCGGACCAGAGTCGATTGACGAGTGCCTTGGCAAAGTAGGGATTCTCCGGCTTGGTGATCCACTGCGCGAGCGTGGCGCGGCGCTCGGAGTCCTTCACATTGCCGCGCAGCTTGTCGCCAGTCGCAAACAGCACCGGCTGCATTAGCGTGCCGCGGGCGGTTGGTTCTTTCAGATCGGGCATGCGATGCTCGGCCGAGCCACGCACTCGGTTGCCGTTGCGCTCGATCGGCTCGTTGCCAAACTCGGTGGTGACGACACTGATCGAACGATTGTCAGGCGTGAGAATGATTCGCGAAGCCACCCGCGGAAAGAACGCGGCCAACTCGTGAAACTGCTCTCGCTTCCAGCGATCGGTGGGATGGTCGTGGCACTGAGCACATTGAATCTGCACACCGAGGAAGATCCGCGAGATCTCCGCGACGGTTTCCTCCGGCTTCCCTTCCTGAGCGATGATCAGAGCGGTTTCGCCCTTCTCCAAGCCGTCACCCTCGGCAGTGATGAATTCGGTGGCAACCTGGCTCCAAGGTTTGTTCTTGTTCAGCGAGTCCTTGAGATAACTCGTCAGCACGCCGGCGACGAGTTGGGCCCGCTGCTCGCTCGCGCGGTACATGATGACGTCCCGCCAGTAACGCGACCAGTTTTCGCCAAAGCGCGAATCGGCGAGGAGCTTGCGAACGACGGCGGCCCGCTTATCGGCGGCGGGATCGAGCGCGAACGCCGTCACTTCGCTCGCCGAGGGCAACCGACCATGCAAGTCGAGCGTCACGCGGCGGAGGAAGATTTCGTCGCTCGCCGCCGCGGTTGGCTGGAGCTTGTCGGAAGAGCCCGTCTCGGTGGCCAATACCTCATCGACCTTGGCGGCGACCGTGGCTGGTACTGCCGACGATCCGGCTGGCGTTTCCGCGCCGATCGCCGTGGGGGCGATAGCAGCAAGCAGGGCGAAGGCGAGCCAGGGGCGATAGGAGCGCGGGCGATGGGAACGCATAAGCATCCTCCCGAACGGTTTTCAGCTGTTTCCAGAAGTCTAAACCCTGGCGGACAACTGCAGTTCCGCTCGCCGCGGGTGAATATATCGCCTGCGAACGGATTGTAGCGGTTCTGATGTCACAATCCGCGGCATAAGTCACGACGAGGCCCCGAAATCACTCCCGCGTTTGTTCAAAATAGAACACGCCGCGCTTATTGGCCACGATTACGTCTAGCAAGCCGTCACCGTTCATGTCGTGAACCTCAAACTGCGTCCCCACGCCGCTGTTGTCGTCGAACTCGTGACGAGTCCACTTCGGCTTGCCACCCTCGCGCGATAGTTCGTACCAGGCGATCACCGGCGGTTCGTCTTCGCCCTTGTCGTTGCCGTTGTGGGCGTAGAACCGCTTGCCCGTCACCAGGTCGGGCAAGCCGTCGCCGTTGATATCGGCCAGGATCAGCGCGTGCGTCTGCGCGATCGTCTTGTCGATCTCGTGCTGCGTGAACTCGCCATCCTTGTTCTCGTACCACCACAGGCCGACCGCGTGAGCACTGCTGCCGATGATGTCGCTATCGCCGTCGCCGTCGAAATCGTAGGCATACATCTGAGCCTGTGCGGGACCGAGCTTCGCCGGTTTTAGTTCCCACGGTTCCTTCGCCGCTGCGGCTGCATCGGCCGGCTGGGCAAACCAACCGCTAGGCGTGAACAGATCGAGCTTTCCGTCGCGGTTCACATCGCCAATGCCGAGGCCGTGATAGAACTTCTGGATGTTCGGATTCGGCTCGGCAGCGATGAGCTGAATCTTCCAATCGAGATTGGCCTGTTTGCTCGGCCGCGCGAGGGCGAGCCGGCCTGAAGCTTCGCCGAAGATCAACTCGCGCTGACCATCGCCGTCGACATCGGTGTACTGCGGACTCTCGTTGTTCGTCACCGGCACGGCACGCCGTTTCTCCCACGGCTTTTCGTCGTTGCCCGGATTCTCGAACCACCAAGTGGGCTTGCCGGGAAAATCGACGACGAGCAAATCGGTTCTGCCGTCGCCGTTAAAATCTTCGGCCCAGTTGCAGAAGGTGTCGCCGTAAGTCTTGATGTTGAACTCGTTCGGCTGGGCCGTGATCGAGTGCATCTTCCATTCTTTGCCGGGAGTAGCAGGCGCTTCGTACCACACGCTCCCCGCTGCAATGTCGAGCTTGCCGTCGTTATTGAAGTCGCCCATCGCGACCCCTTCGCTGCGAAAGCGTTGATCGAGCGTGGTCTTCTTGAACGAAATCTTCCCCGCCGGTTTGCCATCGGCGTTCGGCTTCGAGGCCGGATAGCCGACACTCGGCTTGCTGCTGGTGGGAATGCTGACTTGCAGATTCTTGTAGCGCACTTCCGTCGCGCCGCCGGAATGCAACTGCAGCGCGATCACGCCTTGTCGCGCTCCTTGCGGATCATCGAGATCGACGCACTTCTGGCCGTTGATCCACGTTTGCACGCGACTACCGACCGCGAGAATCTCGTACTTGTTCCACTCGCCGAGCTTCACATACTTCTCGCCGCTCTCTTTCCACAAGAGCTCGCGGCCGTGCTCTTCGTAGAGCTTGCCCCACCAACCTGCGCCCACGTCGGCCTGGTAGCCTTTCACTTCGTCGTTGGCGATCGGAGTGCTGCGAAATTGAATGCCGCTGTTCCCTTCGTTCTTGACGAGTTTCACGTCGACACTGAAACGGAAATCGCCGAGCGCGTACTGGCTCGCGAGCCAATAGTTCCGCTTCAGTCCCGCTGTGCGGCCGACGATTTCGCCGTCCTCGACGCTCCACAGGCTCATGTCGCCGCTCATCCAACCGGTGAGATCCTTGCCGTTGAAGATCGAGCCGACAGTCTCCGCCGTGGCGAGCTGCGCCACCTGACCGCCGCCGCTGAGATAGAGTTGCAACGAACGAACTTCCTGCTGCGTGAGCGGCCGGAGGAGATCATCGGGCATCATCGATTTGTCGCCGAGTTTCCGCTCGTCAATTTCGCTCTTGGCGATCGTGAGCAACTCCGTCGGCAGTTGCACCGTCACGGTCGCATCGGTCTCTTCCTTCAAGATGCCGGTCACGACGCGACCATTGCCGAGGAGCAACACCGTCGGCTGATATTCCTTCGCCATCACCGCGCTCGGATCGACGACGTTGCTCAGCAAGTAATCGAGATTCGCCCGATTCGAGCCTGTCAGATCCGGCCCGACCTTGCCACCGGTGCCAAACAGCGTGTGACATTGCTGACAGGTCCGCGCAAAAACCGCGCGACCGAGTTGCGCGTCGGGCGCGATCGTCGGCGGCGATGTGAGCAGGCTCTTGTACTGCGTGATGAGTTGCAACTTATCGGCAGCCGATTCGCGCGTGGTGCCCCAAACTTTTTCGAGTTGCGCCTGCAGGTCTGTGTCCTTGAGGTTCTTCAAATTGACGACCAGATCGGCCGTGAGATGATTCGCGGGGATCCGCTTCGCTTCAACCGCGGCGAGCAGTTCCTTGGCGAATGACGGCCGGCTGCAGAGCGTGGCCAGAATATCGCGGCGTTCTTCGGGCGAAAGCTTGTCGTACACGGCGAGCAATCGCCCGGGTGTTTTGGGATCGTCGAGCGACGCCAAAGCCCGGATCGCATCGGCGCGGAGTTCATTCGAACCCAGCAGGGCGACGAGCGTTTCACCAAGGTCCGGCTGTGCGGCTTGCAGGAGAGCGGCAAGGGCTTCCCGCTTGAGCGGCAGCGGTGCATTCGATGTGAGGAGTCGCTGGCTGAGCAGCTTCGCGGCCTCGGCATCACCGGCAACGGCTTCGACGGCGAGCAAGTTCCAGCCAACGTGCGGGTTGTCTCCCTCCAACTTCATGCCGAGAGCTTTCTTCGCCGCGGCCCATTGCTCGGGAAGCTTTGCATTCTTCCGCCCTTGCAGCGAACTGCGAATTGCCCGCAGAAACGTCAGCGCGGTCGTTTCCTCTTTCGCTTCGGCGAGACCAGCGACCAGCAGCGCCAACGATTCCTCCGGCTTGCCGCTGCCGATCTTGCGGATGGTGAAGTCCTTGATCTGCGGAAAGTCTTTGCCAACCGACAGCGCGAGCGCCAGCGCTCGCTTTGGATCCGCATCGGTCAGCGGTTCGAGCGCGTACCAATACATCAGCGGCAGATTGTGATCTTTGGCGTCTTCGGGGTGCGAGAGCAGGGCGTGGAGAATTTCCCAACGAAGTTCGGCGTCCACTTTCTGCAGTTGGGCAGCGATTGCGAGTCGAAAAGTCTGTGACTCGCGGTGCTGGCTTACGAAAATTTCGAATAGGCCGACTTCTAGTTTTGAAATGGGGATCGACTGTTGCATGGCAAATCGAACACGCCAGGCTTGGAGTTCTGGCTGCGAGGCGAGCAACTCATCTCTTTTTTCTCGTGGGTCAGCTGGAATTGGCGGCAAGCCTTGAAATGAATCAGGCAGGAGAACTGCGTTTGTCCATAACAGGCGAAGCTGGTGCTCAATCGACTTCGCTTCCAAAGTGAGCCTGGAAATGTTTTTCTTTGCGGCGGTTAAATCAGTCCCGCTTGCTGCCCGCTCCTGCAAAATCCGCTGCGCATGCCGTTGGTACCACTGGTTAGGATTCTTCAAATGCTCCACTAACTCATTATCCGAGCACTTCTGCAAATCCACCTTCACCGGCTTCGCATCGTTGTAAACAATCCGGTAAATCCGCCCGTTCGTCCGATCATGACCGTTCACATCTTTGTGATGGCACTGATTGCGGTCGTACCAGTCGATAACCCACACTTGGCCGTCGGGGCCGTAGGTCATGTAGAGCATTTGCGACCATTGATCGCGAGTGAGGAGGAAGTCGGGATGGAAGGTGCCGGTGTAACCGCTCCCCTTTGGCGTGAGCGTGTCGATGTTCATCCGGTTGCCGTGGATGTTGTTCATGAACAACTTGCCGTGATACTCCTTCGGCCAGGCGCCGCCGAGGTAGATCATCGCGCCGGCGTGAGCATGGCCGCCGCCGAGTTCGTCGCTCTGCCGGCGGTTGTCGTTGTTCCATTGATTGCCGACGTAGTGCCGATGCTCGGCGATCGTCTTGATGTCGTTGTAGGTGTACGGATTGAAATGCTGGCCCCCCTGCCGTTCGTAGCGAGCGCCGGGAATCATGTGATACAGATGCGGAATGACGCAGGCCGTGATAAAGGCTTGCCCCTTCTCGTCGAAGTCGAGCCCCCACGGATTGCTCGTGCCGTGGGCGAAGACTTCGAACTCGTGACGAGTGGGATGATAGCGCCACACACCAGCATTGAGCGGCGTGCGTTTGTCCTTCGGCGTGCCGGGCTTGCCGACGTTGGAATGCGTGAACACGCCGTGGCAGCCATACAGCCAGCCGTCGGGGCCCCAGATGAAACTGTTGAGCGTTTCGTGCGTGTCTTCCTGGCCGAAACCATCGAGCAGAATCTGCGGCTTGCCATCCGGCACGTCGTCGCCGTTCTTGTCGGGAATGAACATCAAGTAAGGAGCGGCCCCAACCCACACGCCGCCGAAGCCGACTTCGATGCCGCTGACGAGATTCAACTTCTCGGCAAAGACCGTGCGTTTATCGAGTGAGCCGTTTTGATCGGTGTCTTCGAAAATGAGAATGCGGTCGCGGCCTTTTCCTTCGGGCGCGCGAACCGGGTATTCATAAGCTTCCGCAATCCACACCCGGCCGCGGTCATCAATGGCCATCGCAATCGGTTGATTGACGTCGGGCTCGGCAGCGCCGACTTGCACTTTGAAACCCGGCGGCAACTTCATCTGCTTCGCGGCTTCTTCGGCAGTGAGACCAGCGAATGGATAGAGCTGCTCGAGCGCCGGTGCATTCACGACGGGAGGATTGGCAGCCGGCGCAGCTTCGCGGAATTTCGGCTTCTCTTTGTACAGACGGAAATCGTCGAAGTTCACGTGTCCCCAGCCGCCGGTATGATCGTCGACGATGCGAATGAAAATCGTCTTGCCGACGTAGGCTTTGAGATCGATGATCACCGGCCGCATTGATTCGCTGTCGGGGCCGTGCGAGGTGCTGATGATCTTTTCTTTCGCGTCCTTGTCGGCTGGATCAGAAACGAGAACGAGCTCGACGCGCGTCTCTTTGTGCTTGCCACCGCCGAGCAAAAAGCTGGCCCACGGTTGCGTCACCGTGAACGGCTTCGATGTGAGCGTTCCCTTCGGCTTGTCAAAGAGTTTTTCGAAACCGCCAAGCCAATACTGACCGGTGTGATCGGCCTTTTTCCCTTCGCCGTAGATTCGTTTCTGGTCGATCTCGCCTTTGATCGGCTGGCCTTCCCAGGCATCGCCCGTGGCCGTCCAATCCTTCAGCGTGCCATCTTCGAAGTTGGTATTCAGCGGCTGACCATCAGCCCCCTTCGGCAGTTCACCGGGGCCGTTGAGCGGTTCGTTGAAGGGGTTCGATTTGGGTTGAGCGCAAAGGTTTGCTGCTCCACCCAAAACGGCAACCAAGATGAAGATGAACGAAGCGGTTCGAATGCGCATGACCGGTCACTCGGCGAGGAGAGATTACAAGTACCAGGTTGTGCGCGCAGTCGCCCGTGCGTGGCGACTCGCCACCAAGGGCATGGCTGCGGCACATTGGCCCATTGTGAGACGCGCGCCGCTGAAGTCAATTCGGACGGCTGCTTTCGAAGCGATAAATCCCGCCCGCTTAATCGACGACGTCACCGGCGTCGAGCGTGTCTTCGCTGTGAATATCGGTGCGAACGACTCTGCGGCGAGAACCTTCGCCCAAATGTGGCCGCGGCGGGCCAGGGCTGCCGAAGTCGGTATCTTCGCCAAAGTAGGCGCGGCGGGCTTCGGGATTCGAGAGCACCACGTCGGGCGGACCATCGCAGAGCACGCGTCCTTGAGTCATCACGTAGCTGCGGTCGGTGATCTGCAACGTTTCGCGCACGTGGTGATCGGTGATCAAAATCGCAATGCCGCGTTTTTTCAAATCGCGAATGACGGTTTGAATGCTCTGCACCGTCACCGGATCGATGCCGACGAACGGTTCGTCGAGCAGAATGATCTCAGGCTCGGTGATCAAGCAGCGCGCAAATTCCAAGCGTCGGCGTTCACCGCCCGAGAGGCGACTGGCGTTGCTCTTGCGGATGTGGGTGATTTTGAATTGATCGAGCAATTCGTCGGTCCGTGCATAGCGCGTGCGGCGATCCATGCCCAGGAGTTCCATGACGGCCAGCAGGTTTTGCTCGACGGTCAGCTTGCGAAAGACACTTGCTTCCTGAGCCAGGTAACCCATGCCACCTTCTTTGGCCCGGCGGTACATGGGCCACTTCGTGACATCGACGCCGTTGAGATTAATTTTGCCCGCATCGGCTTCGACCAGGCCGCAGGCAATTTTGAAGCTCGTCGATTTTCCTGCGCCGTTGCTGCCCAGCAGCCCGACGATTTCGGCGGCTTCAACGTCGAAGCTCACGCCATCGACCACGCGGCGGCGGCCGTAGGTCTTCACCAGTCCATGCGCTTCCAAAATTGGCATGATTGCGTTCTCCGTAACGCTCCGTTTCACATTTAGTGAATCGGTCGCATCCTTTGCAGATTCGGTTGAAACGGCACGGGCCGGTTCCAGCTGTGAGGCCAATAGATGAATAGCGCTTTGCCGATCAGCAAGTCGCGCGTCAGGTAATCGTTCTTGTACCAATATCGCCCGTCCGAGCTGCTGGGGCTGTTGTCGCCCATCGGAAAGAACTCGTCGCCGTTGAGCGTGAACTCGACCTGGCGGCGGTTCATGGCGTCAAACAGTCCGCTGCTGATCCACGTGTCGGGCGAGGCGAAGACTTCCTGCAGCAACGGCTGTTCGCGCTGTGCATAACCATCTTGATAGTTGTGCGTGTAATCGGTCGAGTTGCTGGTGTTATGCGAATCGATGGCGATGTAATACTTGTCGCGAAAGATCCTCATGTGCGAAACCTTGGCCCGCAAACCGCTCACACCAATGCCAGCCGGCTCGAGGTCGAGGCCATCCTGCTTCGTCCACGCGGGCTGCACAATCCGATCCGACTGATAGCAGGTCGGCATGTCGAAGGTCACGGCATAGCCGTTAACGAACAGCAGTACTTGATGATCACAATTGGTCAGCCGCAGCCGATAAGAGCCGGCGCCCTTCACGGACGTTTGCGCGGTGGGATTGGCGGCGCTGGCGTGGTCTTCACCTAGCTCATCGCAGAAAGGGAGAGCATTGCCGGCCGCGTTGGTGCGCGTGAGGGTTGCTTTGCCTGTGGCGACATCGATCGTGCAGCGATAGTGAGTGCCAGCGCGAACCAGATCGATCGCCAGCGAGCCTTGAGAATCTTGTAATTCGGCGACGCATTCGACGGCCAGATCATCGACCCAGTGAGCGCCTGCGGATCGCTCGGCGCTCGGCAGGCCGGGGCCGGGCATATCGGGATCGTAATACAGTTCGCGAGCATCGTCGCGGCTGCGCATCCGATCGGGCAAGTCGCTCAGATCAACGTTTTCGGTAAAGCGAAATTCGTAGGTACCGCGGGGCGGCATGCTCGCGGCAGCTCGTGCCAGCAAATACGTCGAGGTGTTGTAGGCATAAAAATCGGTGATCAGCTGGCCGTCCCAGGCGTGGGCATCGGCGGGCAACTTGCCATCGACGGTGATTGCAGCCCAGTCGTCATAGCTCGGCGCAAAGTGCCGATACCGCAGCCAAGCCGTGCCGGTGGGAACCTCCGCACAGCTGAACGACGCGCCGCCGTCGGCAGTCTTCCAGGCAGCCTGCGGAGAGTTATCGGCCGTGATCTCGCGCCACCGCGTCGGCCAACCGAGCTTTGTCAGCACCGGCGGAATGTGATCCGAGTCGTCAACGATTTGCAACATCGCGGTGAGCTTGTGCGGCGGCTTGCGGGCGATGTGAAAGTCGCTTTGACCCGCACCGCGCGTATAAATATTGCCACCGGCGATCTGCAACGTTTCGCCCGGCAGACCAACCAAGCGCTTGATATAATTTTGCGTCGCCCCGCCCGGATACTTAAAGACGATGACATCCCAGCGCCGCGGATCGGCGATTTCGTAGGCAAACTTGCTGACGATGATCCGGTCGCCGCTGAACGAACTTTCGTTGCTGTCCTTGTCAGGGTTATACGGATGCGTGAACCGGCAAACCGGGCACGTTCCCGACACCACGTGGTTGTTGTTCAGAAAGCCCGAACTCTGTTCCACTTCATCGCTGGCCGTCGTTTGATAACGAAAGCCGCATTGCGGGCAGTCAATATCGCGATGCCGGCCCTGCAGCGTCGGGGCCATCGAGCCCGTGGGAATGACAAACGCCTCGGCGACATAACCCTTGAAGAGAAGGGCCAGAATCACCGCCATCGCCAGCGATTCGATCGTCTCTCGCCAACCGCCGTCGTGCGGCGCGTCGCTCTCTTTATTGTTGTCTGTCTTCCTGCCGGCATCCTTGGCCTTCAGCTTGGTTTCGTTTTCGTGCGGACTTTTGGCCATGGCGCAACCTATCTATTCACAACCGGGGCGGGATGCCAGCTATTCGCCTGCCATCCCCCAATATCGGCCCCAAATATATCGCAAATGGCAAACGGCGGGAACTTGAACCTGCGGGCGAGTGCTAGCCCCCACTTTCGAACGGCCTGCGATGGATAAAGACAACGTCATTCCTTCGGTCGTTTGCTCGTATCGAGCACGACTGCGGCCAGAATGACCAAGCCGAGGACAATCTGCTGCCGTTTGCTTTCCAGGCCGAGCAGGTTCATGCCGTTGGCGATCACGGCGAGAATCAGCGCGCCGACGAATGTCCCCCACATCGTGCCGCGACCGCCAGCGAGCGAAGTGCCGCCAACAACCACCGCCGCGATGACGAGCAGTTCGTGCTTGCTGCCATAGTTGGGACTCCCCGCGCCGAGCTGCGACGCCATCAGCACGCCACCGAGACCCGCGAGCGCGCCGCAAATGACAAAGGCCCCGATCGTCACGCCTCTCACCGGCACACCGCACAGCCAGGCCGCTTTTTGATTGCCGCCAACCGCATAGAGATGTCGGCCGAAGACCGTGCGCGTCATCACGAAGTAAGCCAGCAAATACAGGCCCGCCATCAGCACCGCGGAGTTCGGAATGCGACCGAGCGTCGTTCCCTTGCCGAGCCACATAAACGACGTCGGCAATTCGTTGATCGTCGCGCCGGCCGACAAGTTGTAAGCCAGGCCATCGGCGAGCAGCATGACCGCCAACGTCACGATGAACGAAGGAACTCGCAGCAGCGTAACGAATGAACCCGAGATGAGCCCCAGCAGTGCACAAGCCGAAATCGCCGTCAGCGACGCAGCAAGCACCATGACCAGCGAAGCCCCCTCGGCGCCGAACCGCCGCAGCAACAACGTGCAAATCACGGCGGAGAGTGCGATTTGACTGCCAACCGACAGATCGACGCCGCCAGTGACAATTACCATCGTCATGCCAATGGCGATGATCGCGATCACGGCAATCTGGTTGCTGATGTTCAGCAGATTCGCCGATTTCAGAAAGTTGGGAAAGTAATACGGCTGCGGCGTGAGAATCGGCACAGGCGCTGGCTTGTTCCGCTCCGACCACTTTTGCACGGCAGGCCAAGTGCCGGCGATTTCGGTCGCGATCACCAATTCAATCGGCTGCTTGGCGGCCCGCAAGGCATCGAGCGCGTCGGCCGGTTCGCCTTGCGATTGCGCAGCAATGATGATCTCGGCCTTGGTGATTTCTCGCGCCGCAGCTTCGAGGAAAGCCGTATCGGCAGCGGTGCTGCGCGTGACGATCGCCACAGCGCCGCCTCGTTTCACACGTGCGACGGCCTGTTTGCCGAGGCGTTGTCCCGCGCTGCTGCCACTCACGCTCTGGCGGTCCCAGGTGAGAATGCTCAGCGTGATGACGAGCGCCGCGAGCGCCAGCAACATCGCCTGGTCGCGCCACAGCCAACGCAGAAACGGCCGCATTTACTGGGCTGCTTTCTTCAGCGATGGATCCTTTTCGCCATCGGCCTTCCTGTAGAGCTCGGTAGGTATCAACTGTTCGGCGGGCAAACGCTCGCCGTCAAAATGTTTGATAATCGACTGCGCCGTCAGCTTGCCCATCCGATCGGGATACTGAATCGGATCGGCGTAGATCTTGCCATCGCGGATCGCTTCCTTGCCGATATCCTGGCCGTCAAAACCAATCAGCTTCACCTGCGCGGTCTTCTCGGCTTTTTCCATCGCTGAGTAAGCACCGAGGGCCGATGGATCGTTGATCGCAAAAATACCGGCCAGATCATCGTGCGCTTGCAACGCGTCTTCCGCCGCCTTAAAGCCTTTTTCGAGCAAGCCATCGCCGGGCAGCTCAGCAACGATGTTGATCGGCTTGTCGGCATTCTTCTGATTGTGCGCCTCGATTACTTCCTTGAAACCCTTCACCCGCAGCAAGCAGGACTCGGCCTGTTTGAAATCGAGAACGACGACTTTGCCACCCTGGCCGCCAAGAGCTTCGATCATGGCATCGCCCGCTTGCTTGCCGCCGCCGTAGTTATCGGTGGCGATGTGCGACACGACTTTCACCTTCGGCGCGAGGCAGGCGATATCGACCGTGAAGACAGGAATATCGGCCGTGTTCGCTTTTTGAATCGCAGGCCCAATCGCTTTGGAGTCGCACGGACAAAGAACGATCGCCGAGCAACCTTTGGCGATAAAGTCTTCGATTTGACTCTGCTGCTTGGCGACGTCGAGTTCGCCGGCGACGAGGATCGTCTCGTAACCTTCCTTCTTCACTTCTTCTGTGATGCTGTCGGCGATGATCTTGAAGAAGGGATTGTTGAGCGTGAGGACCGAAATGCCGATCGGCCGCTTGGCCGTCGTCGATGCTCCGCCAGTTTGCACCGGAGGCGCGCTGCTCGGTGCAGCCCGTTGCCGGCAACCAACGACGAAAAGCAGCGTCAAAAGAAACAGAGAACGACGAATCAAACACACGGACATGGAGAGGGCTCCGCGAGACATCACGAGGAGAGCGAGACGTGCCGTTATGGTAGAGACGCGCGCGGCGCACTTCAATGTCGCCTTTCGCTCCGAAAACGGCGGGCTGAGGCAAACCAGCCGCGCGCCGCCGAAAGAGCACCGCGACTTTCGGCGCTTCGGCGAGTGGAGCTGGCAGCGGAGAATCTACGTTTGAAGCGAGAGCGAACATAACCTCGATCCGCCTAACCCGGAACCTCGCGGGGCTCGTTCCTTCGCCCACAGCAGCTCAATCTCCACCCATCGTTTTCGGAGAAAACGACGACATTGTCGTCGATCACTCCGTGCTCGAGGGGTTGAGGCAAACCAGCCGCGCGCCGCCGAAAGAGCCCCGCGACTTTCGGCACTTCGGCGAGTGAAGCTGGCAGCGGAGAATCTTCGTTGGAGCGAGAGCGAACTAACCTCAATGCGCCTAACCCGGAACTTCGCGGAGCTCGTTCCTCGGCGCACTTCAGTTCAGCCTCAACCCGTCGTTTTCGGAGAAAACGACGACAATGTCGTCGATCACTCCGTGCTCGATGGGTTGAGGCAAACCAGCCGCGCGCCGCCGAAAGAGCTCCGCGACTTTCGGCACTTCGGCGAGTGGAACTGGCAGCGGAGAATCTACGTTCGAGGCGAGAGCGAACCTAACCTCGATCCGCCTAACCCGGAACTTCGCGGGGCTCGTTCCTCGGCGCACTTCAGTTCAGCCTCAACCCATCGTTTTCGGAGAAAACGACGACATTGTCGTCGATCACTCCGTGCTCGACGGGTTGAGGCAAACCAACCGCGCGCCGCCGAAAGAGCCCCGCGACTTTCGGCAATTCGGCGGGCTCGCCGGCAGGGTTGTATCGATTATTCGGGCGAAACGAAGTTCGTGCCGTTTCTGCAGCCAGCGGTATACTGGTGGATAGGAATTTCTCATGGCTGTCTTTCGACGATTGCTGATGCTCTGCTGCGCAGCGGCTTCGTTGATATTTTGCTGCTTGGTTGCTGTAGCCGACGATTGGCTGCAGTTTCGTGGGCCTTGCGGCAACGGCTGTGGTCCAGCGACGGCCAAGAACTTGCCGCTGAACTGGGGCGGCGGCTTTGACGCGCCGGCCTGGCAGACCGATATTCCCGGCAAAGGCTGGTCGTCGCCGATCGTCGTCGGCGATCGCATTTGGCTCACGACGGCTGAGCAACTCGCGCTGAGCGATGCCCGGCGAGCAGCCAAGCTCGCGGCCAATCCGATTCTGACGCCTGATTTTCAAACGCACGCTTCGGTGTCGTTCTATGCGCTCGAGATCGACGCCGAGAGTGGCAAGCTGTTGCGCAATATCGAACTGCTGTCGACCGAAGATCCGCCGCCGATCCACGCGCAGAACTCATATGCTTCGCCGACCCCTGCTTGCGACGGCGAGCGATTGTATTGCCACTTCGGTTCGCTTGGCACGGCAGCGCTCGATCTGAAGAGCGGCAACGTGTTGTGGACGAAGGTGCTGAAGGTCGATGAAATTACCGGCCCTGGTGGCTCACCGGTTCTCTATAAAAACCTCGTGATCATCGCCTGCGACGGCACTGACCTGCAGTATGTAATTGCGCTCGATAAGCGCACTGGTCAGGAAGTGTGGCGCACGCCGCGGCCGAAGATCACCGTGGCCGACAACAAATTGAAGCGGGCGTTTAGCACGCCGTTGCTCATTACATTCGCCGGTCGCGAGCAACTCATCAGCCCCGGCGCGCAGTGGGTTTGCTCGTACGACCCTGCCACCGGCAAAGAGCTGTGGCGAGCCAACATGGGCGAAGGGACGCATGCGATCGTGCCGCGGCCCGTTTATCAGGACGGCTTGGTTTATGTCTGCACGGGTTACATGAAACCCGAACTGTGGGCCATTAAAGTTGATGGCGAGGGAGACGTGACCGATTCGCATCTCGAGTGGAGCACGCAATCGCAAATCCCCGAGCTCTCGTCACCGCTGGTTGCTGGCGGTGAGATCTATTTCGTGTCGTCGAAAGGCGTGGCCACTTGTCTCGATGCCAAGACGGGAGATGAAATCTGGCGGCACCGCCTCGGCGGCAATTTTGCCTCCAGCCCGCTCCTCGCCGACGACAAGCTCTACTTCGTCAGCATGGAAGGAGTCACGCACGTGCTGCGGCCCGGCCGAAAGTTCGAATCGCTGGCCACCAACCAACTCTTCGGCCAGGTGCAAGCCAGCCCGGCCATGTATGGGAATGCGCTGTTGATCAGAACGCAGAGTCAGTTGGTTTGTTTGAAAAACGGGGCTGCGAAGTAGCACCTTCGCGTGCTGGCTGACAACTGTTAAAAAACAGGTATGTCCACTCCGATCCATCAGCAGCACGAACAGTCCGCCCCGGTCGCCATTTCGGTCGCTGTCATCACCGTCAGCGATACGCGCACGCTGGCCGATGACACCGGCGGGCAAACGGTGATCGATCACTTGCTGGCTGCGGGGCATCTGCTCCATTCGCGGCACATCATCAAGGATGAACCGCAAACGATGCGGGAACTGCTCTTGAACCTGGCGCAGGAACTCGATCTGCGGGCGATCCTGCTGACCGGCGGCACGGGCATTAGCAGTCGCGATCAAACGTATGAAACGGTGACCGCGTTGCTCGATAAGCCGTTGCCCGGCTATGGCGAACTGTTTCGCCAACTGTCCTACGCGGAAATCGGACCGGCGGCGATCCTAAGTCGCGCTACGGGGGGCGTGATGCGAGGAAAGATCGTCCTCACCATGCCCGGCTCGCCGAATGGCGTAAAATTGGCCATGGAAAAGATCATCGTGCCGCAGCTGCCACATTTGGCGCGCGAAGCAGGCCGTTAAAAAGAGTTGGGGAGTTGATTGTGGTCGACCGGGAAGCTTGCCTGATTTACTTTCGCCAGGCCATTGCCGAGCCGCTGAGCGTGCCGCCGTGGTCGGAGTGGTGGGCCGCGAACGACGAACTAGCCGCGGCTTCGTTTCCGCTGGTCGATTACGTCCGCCTCAAGCATCGCCGCTTACTCGGCGCGCAGCAGATCTTGCAGATCCTCGGCGAGTTGCCGCCCGACTACGCGCCGCAGAGTCCGCTCACTTCCGGCAGCTGTTGCCGCTGCGGCGAACGATTTTTGAATGATCCCGCCGCGGCCGAAACCGGCGAGACGAAGTGCAATCACTGCGGCATTCGTTACGTCTCTGTGCATGGGCCCGAGCAGGAATGATCTGCTCACTCGGGCAACTCACGGCGATGTGAGCTCGAAATTCTTTTCGAGCTTGTCCTTCGCCGACTTTGCTTTGGTGATCGTCATTTTTTCAGTGGTCTTGGTGTTGTATCGCGCTGGAATCGCCTCCGCGACGCGGTCGACCGGTGGACTGTCGGGATACATCTGCATCTGGCCAACCACTTTCGGCGAAGTAATCTCGACTCGCACTTCGCCGACGGGGACCTTCACGCTGTATTTGCCGGCCGCGATCGGGCCGTCGGCAGGTTGTGTTTTGCCATCGGTCGGAACGAAGCGAATCAAGCCTTGCTCGAGCGGTTGCATGTTGAGCGTGACGTTCCCCTCAACGAATCCAACGGCTTCACTGTTCGAGCAACCCGCCAACACAGCTACCAACAACGCGGCGCAGCCGCAGTAACGCAAGCAAATCATGATGACTCCGGAGACTATGGCTGCGAGTACGCAGTGTTTTTTTGGGCCAACACAGCAGTTCTGCTGTAAGTACGCGGCTGAAATTATTCGCTGATCACTTCGCCGCCATCCATCGTCCCCATGGCCCGCCAGTTGGCAATTGCGATGTTGTTTGTCACAAACCGCGTGGCTCCATCGCCGATCAAGGCATTTACACCGCCGGGATGGCGACTGCGGGCACCCTTATAAGAATTGCCGGAACCTGTCGTGGTGCAGGGCGGGTTTTGCGGATACGTCGTCGCGTTGCAGAAGGGCGAAACATCGGTGCCGCTGTTCGGTGTATTGATTGTCATGAACTGCGTGCAGGGCCTGTCATCGTTCAAAAAGTCGCCGCGAATATCGAAGTCGGAATCGTTCTTGGCCATGATGACTTCCGACATCAACAGCGTGTTCGACGTGCCATCGGTGAAGTTGCCGAGCTTCACTTTCCGGGGCTTGCTGTAGTCGCTACCGTCTTCGAGGCCGAAGGGAGCGACTCCCTTGCCTAGATCCTGCGAAGTATCGGCCGAGTTATAGGGAACTGCTTGATTGCCCCAATTGATGACATAGCTGCCGCGCGCTCGGTAGGCCGAGTCGCCTTTCCACAGGGCGTTCATGCGGTCGCTGGGGCAGTAATACAGCGGAGCCGTCTTGGCATAAATACCGGTGGTGGTGTTGGCGATGGTGTTCGGCGGCACATGAAAGGCTTGTGTTTGGTCGAACTGAACGTACATGTTCCCTTGCTCGACATAGGGCCAGAGCATCACGACCCACACTCGGCGCGGATTGTTCTGAGTTCCCTGCGGAATGTAGCCCACGCTGTCGTGCATCGTGTGCACGGCCAGCCCCCACTGCCGCAGCTTGTTGATGCAACTGGTCCGGCGGGCTGCTTCGCGCGCGGCCTGCACGGCCGGCAAAAGCAAGGCGACGAGCACGCCGATGATGGCGATCACCACCAACAGCTCGACCAACGTAAACCCAGTTCGGGTCGAGCGCGAGACAACGGAACGTCGCATGATGAGAGCCCCTGACAAGATGAAGGTGATGAGAGCGGACGCCACTGGGGGCAGGACGACGGCCTCAGCAACTATACCAAGTGAATAATCGAAATTTCAACAGTTTTTTTGCATTGTTTTTTGCTGGATCCCTTATATCAGGGATAAAACCGGTGCGTTTGCGCCAGATTCTGACACAATGCGTTTCGCCCGCCGGTCGATTCGGCGGCAAAGGCGTATCCCGGCGAGCCAACTGGTCAGTTAGACTGAAACGTATGAAATCGCTGCAAGGCAAACTGCTCGTCGCCTCGCCGCACTTGGGCGACGGCAACTTCTTTCGCTCCGTCGTCCTGCTGGTCAAGCACGACTCCGAGGGAGCGTTTGGCTTGATCCTGAATCGGCCACTCAACAGCACACTGCAAGAAGTGTGGACCGCCATTCAAGACGAAGCCACCGAGAGCGATTCGGACGACGAAGAAGTTCCGCCGCCGGAAAATCCGCTGGATGAACTGCAGCACGGCGAGCAGCCGATCTATGTCGGCGGGCCCGTCGAGGGGCCGCTGGTCGTGGTCCACGGCTTGAAGAAATACGCCGAAGCCCAGGTGCAGAACGGCGTTTATTTTGCCGCTCACAAGGACTACATCCGCAAAGTAATTACGCAGGCCAAAAAGCCCTTCCGAGTTTTTTCGGGTTATGCCGGCTGGGGCGCCGGTCAACTCGAAGGCGAACTGCAAGCCGGCGGTTGGCTCCTGACCGAAGCCAACAAAGACCTCATCTTCTACAAGGACGACGACCTGTGGGAACAAGTCGTCCAAGGGATCGCCGAGCAGATTCTGTCGCCGGCTGCGGAAACCAAGCACATTCCGCCCGATGCCTCGCTGAATTGACCGAGCACGTTACGCCTGCGGCAGACCGACCAATTCCAGCACCGGCCGAACCTCGACAGTTCCTTTGCGCGCCCCCGGAATTCGTTCAGCGATCTTCAACGCCTCGTCCAGGTCGGCTGCATCCACAATGAAATAACCGCCGAGTTGCTCGCGCGTTTCCGCAAACGGGCCATCGGTTACCTGTCGCTTGCCGTCGCGCACTCGCACGCTGGTCGCCGTTGTCACCGAGTGGAGCGGCGACGCAGCGCGGTATTTCCCTTCCTTCTTCAGCTGATGCGTCAGGGCGATCGACTCTTGATAGCAGTCCTCACGCTCGCCGTCGGTCCAGCTGGCCTCGTCGGTGTAAATCAGCAGCATGTAGTTCATGGTTTGTCCTTAAAAATGCGGCTTCGAAATAGGTTGCCTGCAGGATAGTCGAACGAGTGGCGAGATAATCGACAACTCTTTTGCTAACCCGCGGCGTGAGCCAGCTCCCGCAGTCTTTTTTCTAAAAACCGCCGTTCGGGTTCCTGCCGGGCGAGTTCGAGGGCCCGTTGATACGAATTTATCGCCTCGGCTGTCTTCCCCAACCGGCGGTAGATATCGGCCCGAGCAGCATGAGCCAAATGATATTCGGCTAGCTCCGGTTCGGCCAGAATTTCATCAACCAGCGCCAGTCCCGCGGCGGGGCCGTCGCGCATCGTCACCGCCACCGCTCGGTTGAGGGCCACGATCGGCGACGGCGTGAGCTGCTGGAGCACGTCATACAGCGCCACGATCTGCCCCCAGTCGGTCTCGGCCGCAGTCGGCGCATCGGCATGAGCGGCCGCAATCGCCGCTTGCACGGTGTACGGTCCAAACCGCCGCGTGCCGAGCGAACGCGTCAGCAATTCTTTGCCCTGGCGGATCTGGTCACGATTCCACAACTGTCGGTCCTGCTGTTCCAGCAAAATGATTTCGCCATCCGCCGTCGCGCGGGCCGATCGACGGGATTCCTGCAGCAGCATGAGCGCGAGCAAACCCATCACTTCCGGCACGGGCATCAACTCGACAAGCACCCAGCCGAGCCGAATCGCCTCTTCCGATAAGTCGTGCCGCGTCACCGTTTCGCCCGACGATGCCGCATATCCCTCGTTGAAAACCAGATAAGTCACCTGCAACACGCTATCGATCCGGTCGGGCAGGTCGGCGGCGCCGGGAACTTCGTAAGGGATTTTTGCATCGCGAATCTTCGCCTTGCCGCGCACGATTCGCTGCGCCATCGTCGCCGGATTCGTCAAAAACGCCCGGGCGATTTCTTCCGTCGTCAGCCCGCACACTTCGCGCAGCGTGAGCGCCACCTGCACATTGCCCGCGAGCGCCGGATGGCAACAAGTAAAGATCAGCCGCAGCCGATCATCCTCGATATCCTGCTCATTCCCCGGCTGCGGTTCGGCGTCGTGATCGGGCCGAGCGACCTCTTCCTTCATCGAGTCGAACTTCGACCGCCGGCGAATCACATCGACGGCTTTAAACTTGCCGGTCGATACCAACCAGGCCCGCGGATTCTCCGGCACGCCAGTCTGTTGCCACTGCTGCAGCGCCGCCGCAAAGGCTTCGTGTAACACGTCCTCGGCGAGATCAAAGTCGCCCAACAGTCGCACCAGCGTGGCAAACACACGTCGCGACTCCACGCGATAAACATCGTCGACGGCCTGGCGGATTGTTTCGATAGAATTCATGGCCCCATTTTGCCTAGCGTTGGAACAGTTGTCCACTGCCTGGCAGTGATCTACGCCAGCTATTCACCTCACTCCATCACTTCCGCCAACGTCACTAACCGGCTCTTCTCATTCAGCGACTTCGCCGCCGCGTGGATGATGGCCGTCACTTCCAGGATCTCAGCGTGTGGCACGGGTTCGATGCCCGTTTCGAGCATGCGGCGGAAGGCGTTTGCCATTTGCATCATCTGGTACGAATGCCCCAGCCAATAGTTGCCATCGATGGCTGGCGTCCAGGTGTGCTTCTTCTTTTGAAAATGAACACTCGTCTCGCAGTACAACCCAACGATATCGGGCCGGCCGTACCAGACTTCGGCGGGATTGCGATCGGGATAGGTCAGCAGCGCGTGACAAGCATTTTCGCGGGCATACATGCTCACGCTTTCGACGCCGGGACCGCACAGCGTTTCGACCATCCACACCGGATGCTGGCCGTAGATAAACCACGACGGCAACGTCCAACCGCCGGCCTGGCAGGCCTGCACAAACTGCATCTCGCCGAACTCCTTGTTGTTCTTCAGCCGCAGCGCCTCTGCCGTTCCCCATTGATGGCGAAAGAGGCTCGACGACATCAGCTTGGCGTTGTGCTTCTTGGCGAGTTCCAAAATCTTTCGCGTGCCAGCCACGGTTTTGCCGATCGGCTTGTCGACGAAACAGGGCAGACCCTTCTCAAGTGCCGGCGCGATGAGATCGTAGTGATCGCTGCCGGTGCCAGACGCATCGCCGAGCCACACGGCGTCGACTTCTTGCACCATCTTCTCCAACGAGTCGGCGACGGCCACGCCCGGAAACGCCGAAGCATACAGCTCCGCGCACGGCCGATCGGCGTCGTAGACCTGCGTGAGTCGCGTATTGGGAAACGGCATCAAGTCAAAATTGTTCGCCGGATTGCGAAAGAACTGCTCGAAGACGCGCACCGAGCCCGGATCGAGCGTCTTCTTGATGACGTCTTGATTCACCTGCGGATGAAACGGATGGCAGAAGTGCCACGTGTGCCCATTCGTCCGCTGCGGTTTCCCTTCGATGCTCGCGCTAATCACGCCGATGCGAAAAACTTTGCCCGCCGCCGCTTGTTCCTTTTTCTCTTCCTGAGCTTGGGCATTCGCGGCAGTGAGCAAGCCAGCGCCAGCGATTCCAGCAGTAGTCGTCAACCATTCACGGCGAGTAGTCATGGAGAGGGTCCTGAGGTGGGAATAGTCGTCGATCGCTCCCGCGATCGATGAAAGGACGTTGAGCAGCGATCAGCGCTAGCTCAGCAGCCAAGGCGATTCATCGATCGCGGGAGCGATCGACGACGGTAGGCGCGGATCAGTATCCCGATCACTGCCGCAGTTGTAAATAAAATTTCGCCGAACCCGTTCCAAGCGACGGCACGACTCCCTACACCCCATCACCCGCTCACCCTATCTCCTCATCTCCTCATCTCCTCCTCACCCCACCTCCCCATCACCCCTTCATCACCGTAGCATTGACCGCATGACCAACCCATCTCTCGCCAATCTCCGCGTCGCCTCCCTGGAAAGTCGCAAGCAGGAGGAAATCGCGCGCCTGATTGAAAAATTCGGCGGCCAAGCCTTTGTGAGCGCGAGCCTGCGCGAAGTGCCGATCTCGGAGAACCGTGCTGCCATCGATTTTGCTCAGCAACTGGTGACTGGCGGCATCGATGTGATGATCTTTCTCACCGGCGTCGGCTTTCGGCATTTGCTCTCGGCGGTCGAGAAGCATGTCGATCGGCAGCGCTATCTAAATAGTCTGGCCGACATCGTCACTATTTGCCGCGGCCCGAAGCCGGTGGTCGCGATGAGCGAGGTGGGACTCAAGCCGACGCATCGCGTGCCCGAGCCGAATACTTGGCGCGATTTGCTCTCGACCATCGACGGCGGAATTCCGGTCGCGCAGCAGAGCGTCGGGCTGCAGGAATATGGTGTCACCAATCACAGCTTGATCGCTGGCCTCGAAGCTCGCGGCGCGCGCGTGGTGCCGGTGCGCGTCTATCACTGGGAACTGCCGACCGATATACGGCCGCTGCAAGAGAACATCCAAGCCCTCGTCGCCGGCGAGCGCGACCTGCTGATGTTTACGTCAGCTCATCAAGTGGTGAACTTGCTCCGCGTCGCCGAGCAGTTGCAACTGCTGCCGCAATTGCGTTCTGCTTTGAGAAAGACCGTGGTCGTCTCAATCGGACCAACCACGAGCGACATGCTGCGCGAGCACGACTTGCCGGTCGATATCGAACCGGAGCATCCCAAGATGGGTTCGATGGTGCTTGCTGCTGCCGAGCAAGCGCAGGAAATTTTGAGCCGCAAACGTTCGCCGGCGATCTCCTTTCCGCATGCGAGCGCAGCGCCGCTCGACAAAAACGCCGCCTGGTACAACGGCCCATTCATGAAGGCCTGTCGGCGCGAACCGACCGACGTCACGCCGGTTTGGTTGATGCGGCAAGCAGGCCGCTACATGGAAGAATATCGCGCGGTCCGCGGTCAGACTTCGTTTTTGGAGCTCTGCAAAAATCCGCAGCTCTGCAGCGAAGTGATGTGCACTGCGGTCAATAAACTGGGCGTCGATGCAGCCATCATTTTCTCCGACCTGCTGCCGATTCTCGAGCCGATGGGCTTTGAGCTGGAGTTTGCCAAGGGCGAAGGGCCTGTCATTTACAACCCGGTTCGCGCGCCGGCCGATGTCGATCGAGTGGAAGAGCTCGAGGATTTGAGCGAGCTGGAGTTTGTCTTCGAAACGGTTCGTCAAACGCGGGCTGATTTGCCGGCCGATCTGCCGCTGATTGGTTTTGCCGGCGCGCCTTTTACGCTGGCCAGTTATTGCATCGAGGGTGGCGGCAGCCGAACCTATCATCACACCAAAGCCCTGATGTATCGCGACGAAGGGGCCTGGCAAACGCTGATGACGCGACTGGCTCGCACGGTGACCCGTTATCTCAACGCGCAGATTGCCTCCGGCGCGCAGGCCGTGCAACTCTTCGATTCCTGGGTCGGTTGCCTCGGACCAGATGACTTTCGTCGCTATGTGCTGCCGTACACCAAGCAGATCATCGACAACATTCGCCCCGGCATTCCGGTGATCAATTTCGCCGCGGGCAATCCGGCGCTGTTGCCGCTGGTGGCCGAAGCGGGTGGCGATGTGATCGGCATCGATTGGCGGGTGCGGCTCGACGACGCTTGGAAAACCGTCGGCTACGATCGCGCGGTGCAGGGAAATCTCGATCCCCTCGTGCTCCTCAGCGAACAACCCGAAATTCGCCGCCGCGTGAAAGAAGTGTTAGCTCAAGCAGCCAATCGGCCTGGTCATATTTTCAACCTGGGCCATGGCGTGGTGCAACAAACGCCGGTCGACAACGCCGTCGCGATTGTCGAGATGGTGCACGAGTTGAGCCGACGCTAACCAGCAGTGTGTGGGCTACGGATGATCGGGCTGTTGCATTTCACCAGCCCGCTGTTGTTCGAGCTTTTCTTTTAGCTCTTCGCGCACGACGGCAAGATGAGATGGCGCTTCGATGCCGATGCGCACACCGCCACCTTGGATGCGGACGACAGTGATGGCGATTTGATCGCCGATGAGCAGGCGCTCGCCAACTTTGCGGCTGAGTACCAACATGTTCGCACTCCTTTGCTTGAACAGGGACTTCCGGGCAGGAATAATCGGCGCATGCTAGCAAATTCACGGCCAGATGCAATCTGCCGCGGTCCACACAGTTGCGCGAATGTGCCGCGCCGAGGGCACGTTGATCTTGCAACGCCCGTTGCCGCCATTAAAATTGAAATTGTCCCACCATGTTCATTTCAGGTGCCTGCGGACTGCCGAATCGATTGTTCGATCCTTGGCGTCACAGGCGGGAGAGGCTCCCTTGCTTACCGAAGATCAAGTTCAACGCAGCTTTCGCAATCTCTTCAAGACAAAAGATTTTCCGCTGGAAAATTTCGACAAGGCCGAAAATCTTCTCGATGAATTGCGTGCTGAAAGCCCGCTCCGCCACCGGCTGAGCGTCGAGCTCGAAGAACTCCGTAAAATGCACACGGCCAAGGCCCGCTAAGATTGCGATCGCAATCCAGTTTTTGCCTTGCTTCGCTGAAGGTCCGCAGGAGCGGACCTTTCTCAAACGACTCTTACCGCGGCTGTGAGGTGCGCGGTTTTCTGAGCGTGTAAGCCGCCGGGTATTGGCTCCAGTTGCTGCTGGTAATTCCGTTTCGCGTGCTGCTCGTAAAACTCGGCGGCGATGCCAGCATGGTGCAAATCAGCACGCCGGTTTCTCCCTGCTTGAGCAAGCCCATGTGCACGGCTGCCGTGGCGAGCGGACTGTCGGTGGTGTAGACATCCGTGCCATAGCAATAGCTGCCGTTGCCGGTCACGCGAAAGGCAAACGACTTGCCGATCTGGCCGGTGTAGGCCTGCATGTTGCCCGGATCTTGTTGCACATTTTTCAAATCGTCGTCGGGCAATTCCGGCGCGGCGCTCGCCAGCTTCAGGTCCTGAATATCCGACAGCTTGAGTTCTAGTTTTCCAAACTGGGCCGAGCTGATTTTGAACTGCTTCACGGCCAGCTTGCCGGCGATCTTGGAATCGGCCGTATAGATATAGTCCTGCGTGCGGACGTTGAGCCGCTCCTCGGGAATATCTTGCTTGAGTCGTTCGATCAGTTGTTCGAGCCGCTGCCGCATTTCCAGGTCGCTCTGCTGGCGGACCGCTCGCACCAGAGCGGCGTAGCATTTTTCTTTTTTCTCGAGCAGGCCCGCCATCGCGACTTCGCGCACCTTGAAGTCGGTGCTGCCGAGATCGTCAATCATTTTTTCAATCGCCAGGCTGACTTCTTCGGCCGCGCGATAAGCAAACTCGATCTTCACGATGTCGGCGATCGGAAACGTCAGCTTGCCGTGCGGCGTTTGCAGTTCGATGGTCTCTTCGGCGAGCAGCACCTTCATCGAACTGCCGTCGGTGAGGACGACGCTGATCGTGCGCGGATCGATCGTCGGCTTCTTTTCAGTATTCGAGTTTTGCGCCGCGGCGACGAGGGGCAGCAGCAGGAGCAACGCAACGGAGAGACGGATCATGGGAGAGTCTCCAGGCGAGAGCGAGGAAGTGCCAGTTGAGCGGACGGCAACTATCATGTCCGCCGCCGCGGGCCGGAGCAAGCGCGAGCGGACTGATCGTTACACACCGCTTACCGCGCGCATTCGGCCTCTTAACATGACGAGCGAAAGCGAGCTTCGTTTCCGCTTGCATGTCAAAAGCGGGTAAAACCGCCCTGCCGAGCGCGATTTTGTACGGCTGGCGACGAATATCCGGCCAAGTCACCCTATTTCCAGGTACACTTGCTCGCCGCGGCGTCAGCCAAGGCCAGCTGCCTCGTCCTCATCCGCAACGACCACCGGAGTTTGTCATGGACCTCGCTGGTGGCCTGTGCCTTCTCGCCTTCGTGTTGCTCGTCCTCGCTGCTTGCGGCCATGGCATGTGGCTGGTGGGCGAGGCAATTTTCCGGGCCATCCTCGGCGATAATTACACGCGCTCACAGCAAAAGCACGAGCGTTGTCTCAAGTGCGGTTGGTTGAGCGTGGAGAACGGCCATTGCACTCACTGTGGCGATGTGCCCCCAACGGCTCTCGCGCAGCGCTCTCGCCAGGAACTACAAGCCACCGCGCGACAACTCAGCCGCTTGCACCGCAACGGACAGATTCCCTACGACCAGTGCTTTGCGCTGTTGAAGATCATCGAAGCCGATCTCTCGCACTTGGGTGCCGGTCTGCCGCTGGAAGTTTGGCCGGAAGTCAGTCGGCCGGTCGCTCCGGCTGTGAATGCGAAGCAGAGCGAACCGATAGCTGCTGCCGAACAGTTGCGCGAGATCGAGAAACCGCAGGAAGTAACTCCGCCAGTTGTTGAGCAATCGCCAGTGATGGCTGTGTCCTCGGCGAACGATGTGATCGATGCGGTCATCGTCGAAAACAGCACCATGCAGCCGGTCATGGCAGTTGTCGCGCAGCCTGTGCAAGCTCAACCGCCACTGCAGATTCCACCGCCGCAACCGATCACCCCCTCGCGCACGCTTGCCGATGTTCTGCAAGCCTTCATGCAGGACAGCAACATCCGCTGGTTCGAAGTCTTCGGCGGATTGCTCATCGTCTGCTGTGCGATTGGTCTCGTCATCAGTTTGCAAGCGACGCTCGAATACATTCCTTATTTCCCGGCGCTGATGTTCATGCTCCTGACCGTAGCTTTGCACGGCGCGGGGCTGTACACGCTGCGGCGGTGGAATCTCGGCGCGGTGAGTCGGGCGATTCTCATCATCGCGCTGCTCCTCGTGCCGCTCGTCTTTACCGCCGGCGTGGTGCTGCCCGGCAAGGGAGATGCGCAGCGATCGCTCAACGACCCGATGTATATCACCGCGGTGCTTGTCGGCCTGGGCGTCTTCGGCTGGGTCACGTACAGCGGCAGCCGCGTACTGGCGGGCGAAGGCGCCTTGCGACTGTCGGCGGCGATTCTCGGCTGCAGCATTGGCCAACTCATCATCAACCGCGTCGCTGTTCCGGGCCTACCGCGCACGATGTTGACCGGCCTCGCCTTTTTGCCGATCACGAAATTTCTGATTGCCACGCTCGGCCAGGTTTGGCGAGCGCAGGCCTGGCGGCGCATGTCGGGCAGACGCATCGAACAAACGTTCCTGATTCTCGGCGTGAGCTTGTTCGCACTGCTGCCGCCGATTGCGCTCCTCGTTTTCAAAGTGCAACCGCATTGGCCCGCGTTCAAGCAGTTGTCGCCGCTCCTTTGCCTCGCTGTGACAAGCATTCTGGCCCTCGGCATTGTCGTGCATCGCCGCGCATTGACGCGCTCGTTGGCCACGTTTCGTACGGTGGGAACTACCATCGCGCTGATCGCTGGCTCGCTGCTGATCGCGCTGTGGGTTGTCGCCTGGCCGGTGCCGGAATTGATGCTGAATGTTTCGATCCTCACCGGCGGCCTATTGCTCGCCGTGGCGATTCGCACCAAGATTCCCGCCCTCCACGCAGCCGCCGTCGGCTCGCTCTCGATCGGTGTCGTTGTGGCGTTCTTCTGGGCGCTTCGGCTCGTCAGCGATCTGGAGCCGAATAGCCTGCAATGGTTGCAAGCCATGTTGCAAGGGAAGACGGGCTTGCTTCTCACCGCGCTGGCTGCGGCAATCGGCGGTTGCGGCGGCTGGCTGTACGCGCAGCGCGATCGCCGCATCGGCACGGCTTACATCGCGACGGCTGGTGTACTCGGCACGCTGGGGTTGCTCATCGCCGGTTGGTCGGGCTTCGCGCCGCTCGCATCACCGTGGACCGGTGATGGCGATATCGCGGGGCCGCTGTTCCTCGCTTATGCGATCGCCCTGTTTGTGATTGCGTTCCGCATCGTCAACGAACATGTCCTCTCGGCCGCGATGGCGCTGCTGTGGATCGCGCTGATTCAACTCTTCTGGATGAACGACACGGCGCAGGGCATTTTGAGAGTTACGCACTTGATGCCAGAACGGCCGGTGCTGGTTGCGACCATTCTCACTGCCGCGGTGCTGGCGATCATGTCGCTTGTCCTTAGTCGCAAAGCCTGGTGGCTGCCTGCCGAAGAATTTGCGGCTTGGGAGCGCACCGAAAAGTTCTGGCAACTCGAATTGCCCCTCACCTATGGCGCCGCGCTGGCGATTATTGCGGCTACGCCGTTTATTTTCTGGGTGCTGCCGGGCCGCTTTGCGGTGCACGCTCTTTACGCTTCACTCGCTGTCGGTGTGTGGGCCATCGTGTGTCTCGCGCGCCGCTGGCCCGAGGCGCTCGCCGCGCTGCAAGGCATGCTCGCCGTTGCCGTGGCGTTTGCCATCGCGGCGTTCTGGGTGCCGGCCGCTGCTGAGCGCGATCTGTTGTGGTTTTTGCGCGGCGATCATCTGCACGCGCAAGTTCTCGCGCTCGCCGGCTGCGGATTGGTGTGGAGCATCGTTCGTCGATTTGCGCCGGCGGAAAGCACGCTGCACCGCTTGCTCCATCCCGCTTATCCGCCAGCCGATCACCTGCAACTGGGACTATCGGTCGCGTTGTTGACGATCCTGTGCGTGACAGAATCGCTGCCAGGGATCGCTCAGGAACTGAGCTTGAATAAAGACCTGCGGCGCGACGAGTTTTCGCTCGCACACATTGCCTGGCTCGACCCGGCGCATCTGTCGCGGTTGGTGCTCGGACTGGTAGTGGTCTGCGGTGCGTTTGTCGCTGCACTCGCCGATCGCGTGAGTGGTTGGAAATGGATCGGGCTGTCGTTCGCTGGTTGGGCGGGAATCTTTTTGCTCGCGCTCAACTGGCAAGCCGATATCGCCGTGGCTTCGGCGACACGTTGGTGGTTGGCGATCTACGGCGGGGGACTCATGGTCTTGTTCGTAGCGCGACAACCACTGGCTAGCGCGCTGAAATCGATACCGTGGTTGCGCTGGAACCCGATCGATACGCAGGAGCGCGAATGGCTCCGCTATCAATCGCTGCTCCTCGGCGTGGCGCCGATGCTCGCGCTCACCATCATTGCTGTCGTGCAAAATGCCAAAGGCATGGCGCTCGGCGGGCCTTTGCAGGACACATTCTTCGCGCGACTCGGTCCGACAACTTCCTACGCCGGGCCATTGCTCATCGGCGTGGCGATTTTCCTTGGACACGCGATCGGTCAGCGCCGGCCCAGCTTTGCTCTCGGCGGCAGCGCACTGTTTCAACTCGCCGCCAACCTCGCGTTCATTCTGCACATCACCGGCAAGCCAACGGGCCCGCAGGAATCAGCCGTTGCAGAGTGGCTGCAATGGAATGCAATCGCGGCCGCGATTTATTCGCTGTTCTGGCTCGTCATCGCTAGTTGGATGTTGCCGCAAACGACGAACACGCCGCCGATTCAGTTGCGCCGAGAGAAGTGTTTCCTGCTGCAAACGACGCTCAGCAGTTGGCTGCTGCTGGCGATTGCGATTTGGTCGACGGTGACGATTGTATCCCATCCAAGTCTACTTGCCGTGGAGTCGCAGTATCTGGGCTCTTGGTCGAACTTGATCGCCCTCGGTTTGCTCATCGCGCCGCTGCTCGCCTCACTAGGCGTTTCGCTGTTGCCGAAGACTTGGCCGCGCGGCGGCAGTGCGATTGTGCTCACACTGGTCGCGGCCGTGCCGCTCGTTGCCTTGCGGGCAGAGTTGGGGAACACGCCGAACGTTTGGATTGCGTATCACGTTCTCGAAACCGGTTGGCTGCTGCTCGCTGCAGTGGTTGCCGTTAGCTGTGCATGGCTGGCGCAATCGAGCAGAAGTGAAAAACGCCTGGAACGCCGCGGCTTTGCGCCGCATCACGTCATTGGCGCGATCCTTTGCGCCAGCACCATCGCACTCGCCATTCGCGGCAACGAATTCGATCCGCGGGAACCGTATTGGGTGGTTGGTGGCAATTTCTGGAAATTCGGACGCAGCGAAAACTATCGCAAACGTTCTCACCAGGTTGGCGCGGGCCACTCACTGGCCACTTGGCCATTGTGCTCGTTGGTTTGTTGCTCGCCTTCACCAGCGTGGTGCATTTGCTGTTTGCTGGTTCCGAATGGTATCGCTCGGGCCTGCCGGAATACGATCTCGGCCTGTTCTGCCTGATCGGCGTGTGGTTGTTGCTTGGCGGAGTCATCGTGCTTTCGATCTGGGATCGCCGCGCGAAGTTCGTCTTCTTCGTCCTCTTTATGTGGGCTTGGATCGCTTGTGCGCTCGCACTCACACCGCTGCACGAGTCGCCGTTGCCGATGCTCTGTTTGCATGCACTGGCGACCGTGGGAATTCTCGCGCTCGCCGGCCACTTGTGGAGCTTCGGCGCGAACCTGGCCCGCTGGGGCGAACGGATGGGCGTCGATGATACGATCGGCGGCCTGACTCGGATCGAAAGCTGGTTGCCGTCGTGGACGATGTTCCTCGGTCTGAGCGTTGTGGTTCTCGAACTCTTCGGCCTTTGGAACTTGCCGCTGCGTGAACATCGCGTGGCGATCGCGTTCGCGCCGGCGCTGCTGGCCTATGCGGTGGCGTGCCTGGCGCAAAAGAATCGGCGGGAGTCTTTCCAATTCACGGCGCTACTGCTCGCTGGTTTGAGCTGCGTTTATCTCGGTTGGTCCGATTTGAATCCCGGTTGGGAACTGCACGATTGGATGACCCGCGCCTTCCGCCTGCTCATGGTGCTCGGCGTGACGACGCTCGGCTACGGCTTGGTGTTACCGCGGTTTGTTTTCCGAGGAGCAGATTGGTTACGAGCGGCGCAGCGCGCGGGCTACGTTTCGTCGGCCCTCGCCATCGCTACGTTGATTTCGCTGCTCGCGCTCGAAGTCTCACTCTTCCAGCCAGGCATCGGCGCGGGAGTCGATCCCGTGCAAGTTGCCGCCGTCGCGGTATTGCTAGTGGTCTTTATCGTCGGCTTGATTTCGCTGGCCCTCGCGCCGGGCGCAAGCAGCGATCAAATCAATCGCACCTGGTATGTGTACGCCGCGCAAGGAGTCGCGGGGTTGTTATTCGCACATATCTATCTGTGTCAGCCCGGTTGGTTCGATGGCGTTTTGAAACCCTACTGGCCTTACATCATCATGGTCATCGCCTTCAGTGGTGTGGGACTTGGTGAGCTCTTATGGCGATTGCGGTTGCCAGTGCTGGCAGAACCATTTCAAAAATCTGGCGCCTTTATGCCAGTGCTGCCAATCCTGGGGCTTTGGGTGGTTCACAGTCAACATGATTACGACTACACGCTGTTATTATTCCTCGCGGGCCTGATGTATCTGGTGCTCGCGATCGCGCGCAAATCATGGGCAGCCGCGATCGCCGCAACGGTTGCTGGCAACGGCGCGCTGTGGGCGCTGCTCGATCAAAATGAATGGCGTCCCTGGGAGAATCCCCAATTCTGGTTGATTCCTCCCGCTGTTTCAGTGCTGATTGCAGCACAAATCAATCGCCATCGATTGAAGAGCGAGGTCTTATCGGCGATTCGTTATGCATCGCTGGTCGTTATCTATGTGAGCTCGACGTTCGAGATCTTCTTGCATCGCGCTGAGACGAGTTTGTGGCCGCCAATCATCCTTACACTTCTTTCTCTTTTTGGCGCGCTGACGGGAGTACTTTTACAAGTTCGTGCGTTTCTCTACCTAGGCGCAGTCTTTACCTTGCTTGCGATGGTCAGCATGGTTTGGCACGCGTCGCGCGCGATCGACCAGGTTTGGCCCTGGTGGGCGTTCGGTATTGGAATGGGCATCGCCATCCTCGCCGGACTAGCGTTCTTCGAAAAGAACCGCCCGCAGGTACAAGCTCTCGTGACGCGTTTACGCCAATGGGAAAAGTAACGGCTGCGAGTTGATTGGTATTTCAAGAATTCTCTCGGCAGTGCGAAATTTTCATTAGCGGTTTTAACCGCCTCGGTCCATTAAGACCTGCCGGTGTGAATAGTTCCGGTATTCGCATCAGCAGCCGCTTGTCCGCGCGCAGCTTCTCAACTGTGCATGGGCAGCATAAGCGATCATCCCTGCCGACCGGCCGACGTTCGAACCTCCCATTGCCAGAGAGAGAACCCGATGCCTCACCAGACAGGAGTAGAAGCGCAACACTGCGCGCCTGAGGCGTATCGCTGTTTCAGCGAGGCGCTGCCCGAATTGCACACAACCCCCGGCCTGGTACGGGCCGCGATCGCCGTTTCGATGCATGCGTTCGACGACGTATTGCCCGAACACGTCGAAGGAGAAATTCAAAACTTAGCATTGCGCGTGCTGGCGCAGTGCCGAAGCGGGCAACCTGCCGCCCGCCTCGCTCACTTGCACGACGTGCTGTTTGAAGATGCGAAGTTTGTCGGCAACATCGACAACTATCACTTCGCCCTCAACAGCTACCTACCCGTCGTACTTCGTAGTCGCGTTGGTCTGCCGATCGTCCTCTCGCTCCTCTACAAAGCCGTGGGCGAGCAAGTCGGGCTGCAGATCGAAGGGCTGAACACGCCGGGGCACTTTTTGACCCGCGTGCATACCGACGAAGGGTGGCAGATCATCGATCCCTTCTATAGCGGCCAGGCCCTGTCGCCGGCCGAGGCGTTTCGCCGGATCGAGCAAGTCGTCGGTCGCAAACTGACGTACGACGAGCGCTATTTCGAACCGGCTTCGCACACGATCTGGATCTCGCGGCTGATCACCAACCTGCAAGCGCTCTTTGCCGCCGAAGGTCGTCAGCTCGACTATGCCGCGATGACGGAATTGCAGCAAGTATTGGCTGGGGCATAGTGACCGCTGGTTTGTGAGCACGTCGTAAAACGACCGCGAACTTCGGTGGGAGTTTGCGGCAGGGAGGCAGCGACAACAACCAGCCGAGCAGTTCGTCGCGGGCCACGGGCGGCAGAAAGGCAACCGAGCCAACGCGGCGGCTGCGGCAGGTCACGGCTCGGCGGGAGCCTCGCCCTCCCAGATTACCGGCCTTGCCCTGCCGGGAGTTTGAAAAACCGCGAAACATGCCTTGCAAGCCGGGCCAAAGCCCGTAAAATCACGGATTCCCAATTTTTCAGAATCCATTGCCGGGTGCGCCACAGAGTGTGCCGGCAGAAGCGTAACTTCGCTGGCGAGTTTGATTTATGTCGATGTACAGCGGCGGTGATCGAGGTGGTGAACGTGGCGGCGGCCGCTTTGGCGGTCCGGGCGGCAAGGCCGGGATGCGTAATAAGAAGCGTCCGAAGGCCCGCGTGAAGATCAAGAAGCGCGATCCAATTTGGGTCGACGGCGAACGCCCCCGCCCGATGTTCGTCGATTACAAGGACATCGAGCTCCTCAAGAAAATGGTCAACCGCCACGGCAAGATCGTCAGCCGCCGCAAGACCGGCTGCACCGCCCTCAGCCAGCATGCGGTCGCTATGGCCATCAAGCGGGCCCGCTTCATGGCGTTGCTGCCCTACGTCGGCGAGTAGACCTGCTGCCTGCCATTGCCATTGATGGGCAAGGCATGATCATTGAACAGAGGAAGCCCTGCGCACTGCAGGGCTTTTTTATGCCTACTTCGTCAGCAGGAAGTCCTGCTTTTTGCCGTCGCTGGTGATCTCGGCCGTCAGCGTCGAGGCACTGTTGAACTTCGCCGGGACGACTTCGGTTCGCTCGTCCATCATCATCCCCGGATCCCCCGAGGGAACCTGCTTGCCGGTCGGCTTCGACCAGCGGATCTCCACGCGATATTTCCCCGGCAACAAGCCGCGCTGGCTGGGAACCGCGTACTTGCCTTCGACGATGTCCTCGGCCCCTTTGCTGCCTCCTTCCGCCAGCGGCAGAAAGAGAATACTGCCGCCGTTCACCGGTTCGCCGGCGAGCGTCACGTTGCCAGTGACTGCCTGACGGACGTTGCTCGAGCAACCAGCGCCGGCAGCGAACACACTCAACAAGAGGATCGTACGCAGAAATCGCATGTGAGTCCTAGATCCTAAGGAAGCTGAGCGACGTTGCCGTCGTCGATGCGGTAGAGATTTTGATACAGAAAGTTGGCCGGATTGGCGGGCTCGGTCAGCGCGTGAGCACAGCTCCCCGTGTAGCCTTTGTGCGACTCGATGTTCTCCGAAATGAACTTCACCGCGCCGTCGCACATCGCAAAATTCCCACCGCCGCCGGCATGCAAACTGGTCCAAGCGTGCCGCGTGCAGTTGGCATCGCTGCCGCCGGCGTACTTGGTATTGAGCGGCAGATCGCCGCGACCATACGTCATCGCATCGGTGATCCCTTCCACCCGGCCGATGTAACACGCGGCGAGGTTGTTCTTCATATCGCGTTCGCCGCAGATGAATGTGTTGGAAGTGCCGTCGGTGATCGTGCTCAGCTTAACAGGCACCCACAGGCCGTCGTTGCGGTTGGAATCGAATATCTGGCAGCTGAGCGGATAGTTGCTCTTGGCGTACTTGTTGGCATTGGTATTAAGCTTGCCCGTTGGATCGGTCGGGCAGAGCAACATGGGAAACGGCGTTTGCGTGAGCGTGTTGACCGGCGGAATGAAGCCGGTGAAATCGCCCGGGTTGAGCGCGTCGTACATCTGCCGCTGCTCGTAGTAATTCATCAAATGGACGTTCGCGCCCCAGTTGCCCGCGCCTCCGGTCTTCAAGATGTATGTCGCCGGAAAGTGCAGCCGCACATCGTGAAAATTATGAGCCGCAAGCGCGAGCTGCTTGAGATTGTTCTGACAACGCATCCGCCGTGCTGCTTCACGCGCCGCCTGCACAGCTGGCAACAAAAGCGCGACGAGGACGCCGATGATGGCAATCACCACGAGTAACTCGACGAGAGTAAAACCTCGACGTAAGCACCATCGCATGAAACCGCCCTTCGCAATCTGGAGAGAAGATCGCCGGCAACGACAGGCTTATAAGATAGGCGGCTGAAATCCGCATTGCCATCGAATTGAGAAACGAAAAAAGGGCTGAAGGCTTTGCTCTGGAGAGCGGGCCTTCAGCCCTTGAGTTTCTTGATTCCCGCAGTGCCGCGAATTAACGCAGCACGTCGGCGAAGGCGGCTTGCAGTTGCTTCATCCCCTTCTCGCCCTGGTTGCCGTCGACGATGACGTTGACGCGGACTTCGCTGGTATTGATCAGGTCGAGGTTGATCCCCGCTTCCGACAGAGCGCGGAACATGCGGATGGCCACGCCGGTGTGCGTTCGCAGACCCACGCCGCTGACCGACAGCTTGGCGATCTTCGGGCTGCTGGTCACGCCGCGGCAAGAGAGATCGCTGGCGATCTTCTTGGCCACCGTCACGCTGTGATCGAGCTGATCCTGCGGCACGGTGAAGCTGAGCGTGGCGAGCGATTCGGTGGTCGGGTAGCTCTGCACGATCATGTCGACAAAGATGCCGGCCCCGGCCACTTGCTCGAAGACCTTGGCTGCGATGCCGGGCGAATCGGGCACGCCGCTGATCGTGACGCGGGCCTGGCTGGCGTCGAGCGAAACATCGTCGATCGTCAGATCTTCCATGTTGAGCCCTTGCAGGCGAGCCACCACGGCGGCTGCATCGGTGCCGTGGGCTTTGGGCTTCCAAGCTTCGATCGGCTTGGCTGGCGGCTTGTCGAGCTCGAACGCCGTGTGCACAACGTTGAGGGCTTTTTGCGATTGATCGCGAGGCACGAGGACCGAGATCTTGATTTCGCTGGTCGTGATCATGCCGATGTTGATGCCAGCCGCGGCGAGAGCGCGGAACATCTTTTCGGCCACGCCCGTTTGCCGCGCCATGCCGAGGCCGACGACGGAAACCTTGGCCACGCTGTCGTTGGCCGAAACCGTGCCAGCGCCGACGAGCTTGGCTGCATCACGAACGGCTTCGAGGGCGGTGTCGAGTTCGTTGCGCGGCACGGTGAACGACAGATCGGCTTTGCCGCTCTCGCCCACGTTCTGCACGATCATGTCGACCGAGATATTGCGAGCCGCGATGCGGGCAAAAATCTCCAGGCTGGTGCCCGGCTTGTCCGGCACAGCTTGCACGGTGATGAGAGCTTCATCCTTGGTGATCGCAGCGCCGCTCACCGGCATGTCGGGCCGTTCGGGCTCAGCGACAATCATGGTGCCAGGGATATCGGTGAAGCTGCTGCGAACGTGAATCGGCGTGTCGAACTTCTTGCCGAACTCGATGCTGCGGCTGTGCATCACGCCGGCGCCGAGGCTGGCGAGCTCGAGCATTTCGTCGTAGCTGATGCGGCTCACGCGACGAGCTTCGGGAATGACGCGCGGGTCGGTCGTATAGATGCCGTCGACATCCGTATAAATTTCGCAGGCATCGGCGCGAAGCACAGCCGCGAGTGCAACGGCGGTAGTATCGCTGCCGCCGCGGCCGAGGGTGGTGATATTGAAGTCGTCGTCGATCCCCTGAAAGCCAGCGGCGATGACGATGTTTCCTTCGTCGAGCACTTTCTTCAGCCGGGCAGTTTCGATGCTCTTGATGCGGGCTTTGCGGAACGTGGCGTCGGTCTTCACGCCGATCTGCGCTCCGGTGAGGCTCACCGCTTTGTGACCGAGCGACGTGATCGCCATGGCCATCAGAGCGCAGCTTTGTTGCTCGCCGGTCGAGAGGAGCATGTCCATTTCGCGGGCCGGCGGTTTGTCGGTAATGCGATTGGCGAGATCAATCAGATCGTCAGTCGTATCGCCCATCGCGCTGACGACCATCACCACCTGATGGCCTTCGAGCTTGGCGCGAATGGCTTTGCGGGCGGCGGCGAGAATCTTTTCCGGAGTGGCGACGCTACTGCCGCCGAACTTTTGAACGATGAGTGACATGGCTTCAAACTTTGGGTGGGAAATGGAGAGTGAATTGTGGAGGAGGCGAGAGGCGAGGTGCGGGAGGCGAGGGAATAGTATTTTGATTCCCCAGCCCCCAGTTCCTAGTTCCCAGCCCCCAAAAAGTGCGACATCATCTTCCAGCCCTCTTCAAAGGATAGGGAGGATGCAGCCGCGGAAACTTCGTCGTACGTAGTGGCTTGATCGGCCTGCACGCCGTTGCCGCAAATCGCCAGTGGCACGAAGCCGTGGCTGTGCGTCTTGGTGCGACAAGGCGTGGGATGATCGGGCGAGACGAGAATGCGATAGTCGCCTCGTTTTTCGAGCGCTGCATGCAGGGGAGCGACGATCTTTTCGTCGATCGCTTCCAGAGCGGCAATCTTGGCGTCGACGCGACCTTCGTGCGAAGCCTCATCGGTGGCTTCGACGTGGACGCAGATCACATCGGTGCTATCGAGAGCATCGATCGCGTACTGGCCTTTCGCCGCGTAATCGGTATCGAGGTAGCCGGTCGCGCCGGGGACTTCGATGCGATCCCAGCCGATCAGCGCAGCCAAGCCGCGGAGCAGATCGACGGCGGTGATCATCTTGCCGCGTTTGCCGTGCAGATCGAAGAACGGCGTGAGACTGGGAGTCTTGCCGAGACCCCACAGCCAAATGTTCGTGGCTGGCAGCTTCCCTTCAGCGACTCGTTTTTGATTCACCGGATGATTGGCAAACAACGGCAGGCTGAAACCCATCAGCGTGTTGAGCAACTCGCTGCCAGGGCCGCTCGGCAGATCATTCGCGACGCTTTTATCCGTAAGATCATGCGGCGGAGTCGCCCGCGTGTCCTTGCTGAACGGCGCGTTCGTTTTGCCGCCGCGAAACAGCAGCAAATTGCGATAGCTCACGCCGGGAACAAACTCGAGATTGTCCGCGCCCAGTTCCTTCTGCGCCGCAGCCAGCAACAGCTTGGCTTCCTCCGACGAGATGTGCCCCGCCGTGAAAGACTTCATGATGTTGTCTTGCACGCAAACTAGATTGCAGCGAATGGCCCAATCGTCGGCACCGAGCTTGATCCCCTGCGCGGCAGCTTCGAGCGGAGCACGACCGGTGAAATAAACATTCGGGTCGTAGCCGAACAAACTCAGATTGGCGACGTCGGAACCAGCGGGGAGATGCGGCGGCACATTGTTGGCGCGGCCGACGACACCCATCTTGGCGATGCGATCCATGGCCGGCGTGCGCGCGGCCTGCATTGGCGTTTTGCCACCGAGGCTCTCTTGCGGTTCGTCAGCACAGCCGTCGGGAATAACAATCGCGTACTTCATTTTGTTTTCATTTCGCCACCAGCTTTAGCTGGTGAATTCGAATCTAAGTTTGTCTGGCTTTAGCCGTCGATCTGGAATGGCTAAAGCCGGGGGCTAAGCCGAAGTGATTTGGTCCGTTATTAGTCCAAAACCCTCATGCGCACCGCATTCGGCCGTACCGCCGCGAGTTTGCCAATCTCTTCCATTGCCTTTCGCGCTGCCCCTTCGGTTGCTTGCGCGGTCATGATCACCAGCGGCACGATCGATTGGCCACCATCTTCTTCGCTCGGTTCATGTTGAATTACGGAAGCAATGCTGATCTGGTTCCGGCCAAGCACGCCAGTGACTTCTGCCAGCACGCCAGGGCGATCTTCGACGGTCAGGCGGATGTAGTAGCGACTCGGCAGCAAGCTGTGGTCGCACTGTTGCACGCGGGCTTCTTTGTTCGACCAGAGTTCGAGCGTGCGGAACGTGATCGGGGTGCGGCCGACGGCCATGTCGATCATGTCGGCAGCGACGGCCGAGGCGGTCGGCATCTGACCTGCGCCAAGTCCGTGGAAAAAGATCGGGCCGACGGCGTCGCCGACGACGCTGATGGCGTTGTAGGCGCTGCGAACTTCGGCCAGCGGCGTGCCGATCTTTACGAGGTTCGGCGTGACATGCAACTCTAGGCCGCTGTCCCGCAGCTGAGCCACGGCGATCAGCTTGATGCGATAGCCGAGCTCGCGGGCGTAGTACAGATCGGCAGCGTCGAGCGTATCGATGCCGACGCGCGGAATGTCGTTCCAATGCACCTGCGCGCCGAAGGCGAGATGCGCGAGAATCGCCAGTTTCTGGGCGGCATCGGCGCCGCTCACGTCCATCGTCGGATCGGCTTCGGCGTAGCCGCGCTTCTGAGCTTCCTTCAGCGCTTCGGCGTACGTCTCACCTTGGCCATCCATTTGCGAGACGATGAAATTGCTCGTGCCGTTCAAAATGCCGCGGAGCGACAGGATCTGATTAGCCGAGAAGCACTGGCTGATATTGGTGATAATCGGAATGCCGCCGGCGACCGCAGCATCGAAGGCGATCGCGCGACCCAGTTCGCGGGCCCGGTCAAAAATCTCCGGGCCATGCTCGGCGAGAAGGGCTTTGTTCGCCGTCACGACATCCTTGCCGCTCTCGAGCAACTTAAGCATGATCGTCCGCGCCGGTTCCAGACCGCCGACGAGGTGCGCGACGATTTTGATGTCTGGATTCTTCGTGATCCGCGTCAGATCATCCGACAGCGTCACGGTTTTCGGCAAGGCGAAATCGCGGGCCTTTTTGGGATCGGCGACGACGACCTCTTCGACCCACAGGACGCGTCCCGCGTGCCGGGCGGTGCGGTCGCCATGTTCGATCAGCAGTCGGGCCACACCAGCGCCGACGGTCCCCATTCCCACGAGACCGACTTTGGTAACGAGCATCTGTGGCGACAATCCGAAAAATGGGCCGAAAAAATTGGAAATAGCAGCGGAAAACAAACTTCCCATGCTATTCAGCCCCCCCGCAAGCCGTCAACCGCGGGTGAAATAGCTAGAAAAGAGCCACGCACGCAGTAAGTGGAATGGAGGCAGCAGTTTGCGGCCGATCGATTGGGCCAGAACAGCCGGAATTTCGAAGCCGAGATGACTGCCTCGCTATCGCCCTTTCGCCGCCCGATGTGCCGGTCGAATCGGCGCTGGCCCCGCCGTGCCGTCCTGCAACCACGGCGGGCGGGCGTTGACGATATCGATGCCGCGGTGATTCAGCAGTTCCTCGGCAGCGTGATGTCGCGAGGCAATGTTTAACTGCGGTACGATGCCGCCGGCAAACAGAATCACCACGAGCGTGAGCAGGGCCACTTTCTCCCGCCGTCCCATGCGGAGCGAAATGCTGGAAATGTGCCGAGCGCCGGTGAAGAGCAGAAAGTAAACATGCAACACCGCGATGCCGCAGAGGGCCGACGCAATGACCACGGCGATCCCGACCAGCGGATAGGTCGCTACGGCGCCGTCGATGAGCAGCTCCGAGCCGACGTAACCCATCGTGCCGGGAAAGCCCACGCCGGCAATGCCCGTCAGTAAGAAGCAAACCGCGAGGAGCGGCATCTGCTCATACAGCCCTTGATACGATGTCAGCTGCAACCGGCCGCGGCGGGCTTCGACAGCGCGCATCGCGAGACCAAAACCGGTAAGCGACAAGCTCACCGAGATCCAAGTGCAGAGCGCACCCGTCAAGCCTTGCACGGTCGCCATTTCCAACCCGACAAGGATGACGGCAGCGTGACTCATAAACAAAAAGCTGAAGAGTCGCCGTCCTTCGGTTTGCACCAGCGTCATGCCGCCGGCATAGACCGCGGTGAAGAGCGACATCAGCCCCAGGCTGCGCATCACCCAATCGGGCGCGACCGGCAACACCAGTCGCACGGCTGCATAGACACCGGTGAGCGGAGTGACAAACAGCAGCGCCGTGCCGAACGACGACTTGTCAAAAAAGTCCGGCACCCAGCTGTGAAACGGAAACACACCGCTGCGAATCAGCACGGCGGCGAGGAGCGGAAGGATCGCATACAGCGTGTGTACATGCTTCGTCGATCGTTCTTCGATCATCACAATTCCCCAGCCGAGAATCATGAAGACGATAAAGATCGCCATGTAAAAGACATACATGCCAGTAGCTCGCCCGCGGGCACGCATTTCGAAAAACGGCGGCAGCGTGGCCAGCGTGAGGAGCGAAATGATCAGCCACGGCTCTTTGCAAGAGAACGTCGCCAGCACGATCGCTTCCGACAGCAACGTCCAGAAGAACGAAAACCGCCGAGCCTTGGAGCGCACCGTCGCGATGATCACCAGGGCAAACAGCAAGGCACCGAGCGGCAGTAGCGGTGCGCTGATTTCATCGAGTTGAAAAAACTCGCGACCCAGCAGTCGCGTCATGATGTGGAACTTGTCCTCGGCAACACTGGCGCGCATGTAGATAAAATCGAACCAGGCGCCCGTCGCCAAGAAAAACGTGGCTAACGAAAAACCGACGCCCACGGTGTGAGCTTCGGAAGGTTCGCGGTAGCGAAACGCCACTAGCGAGCCGATCAGCGGCAACAGAACGCACAGTTCCAGCCAGGGAAGATGGAGTTCGCTCATCGCGACTTCTCCAGCAATTGGCCGGCGAGCGTCTTGGCAGGAGGCGCTTCGGCGACAATCGTCGACGAGGGACGAGCGACCGGCGCAGGCTGCTCCGGGTCACCTTCAAACAGACCTGACCAGCGGCGCTCCAGCGCGTCGCAGAGCCGTAGCAAACCCAGGATGGGGTCGACAAATAGCATTCCCAGCCAGGCGTCGAGATAACCTTTTTCGAGCGCCAATCGATACAGCCAAGTGCGTGTCGCTGAGGGCAACCATGCGCCGCGCCCCGCGGCCGGCAAGCGGCTGCCGATCGCATTTTCCAGCGTTCCATAGTCGTACAGCAACGAAGGAGCGCGAATAAACTGCAGCGTGCGAAAGCAGGCATGACCCAGGATGTGAACGAGCGCGACGTAGCGCAGCGGTTCCCAAAAGTAGCCGACGCCGATCTCGGCCACGATCAAACCAACCTGCGTCAACGAGGCAAACGAGAGCGCCGATTTGATGTCGGTCTGCACGCGACCCGCAAACGACGCAAAGCCAGCCGTGACCAGACCGATGGTCATCACGGCCAGCGAAAGCGCGAGTGAATCGTCCAGCAGCGGACTGATACGCAGCAGCAGATATGCGCCAAGATGCACCGAGAGCGCGCCGTAAAAAACGGCGCTCGAAGGCGTCGGTCCTTCCATCGCCCGCGGCAACCAACCCGAGAACGGCACGAGTGCACTCTTGCCCGCCGCGGCGATCAACAGCAACAAACCGACGAGCAACGTGCTTTGCGCATCGAGCCCAATGACTTGCCCCGCCGGCCAACTCACACCATTACCCACGCCGAGAAATTCCTGAAAGTCGCCATGGCCGTGCAAATGATGCATGACAACCGAGGCAGTCAACAACGCGGCATCGGAAACGCGATAAACGATCCACACTCGCAGACCATTCCGCACCGGCGCGGCTCGTTCATGAAAGAATGCCACCAGCAGCGCGGAGGAAACACCGACCAGTTCCCAGCCCGTGAACAACGTTTCGATCGTGCCAGCCAGCGAAGTGATGATCATGCCGAGCATGAACACCGAGAACAACACAAAGAAGCGGTTGTAACCCGGTTCGCGATGCATGTAGCGCGTCGCAAAGCCGCCGATCACGCCGCAGAGCACAAAAATCAAGATCGCAAACGGCACCGACAGTCGGTCGAAAATAAACTTCACGGAGAAATGAAACTCGTGCACGGCAACCCATTCGCCCAGATTGACGGTGACGTTGCGCGGTCCCCAGGCCAGCATGCAACCCAGAATGCCGAGCGAAGCCAGCAAGCCGATCACGGTGCTGAGTTGGCAGAGACGACTCGACGCCCTTTCGCCCAGCGGTGTGCTGGCCAAGGTCAGCAGCCCCATGATGATCGTCAGCAACAGCGGCGCGGCAACGACGATCAGCCCGAGCGCGCGGAATATTTGTTCTTCGGTGGGCATCGATGCTTACGTCGTTTCTTGCGGTTGAATCGAGGCAAAGGCCAGATGCTCGCGCCAGCCGCGATACCAATCGACGCTCGACGTGGCGTGTGGCAAGCCGGTCACTTCCGGTACATACGGCTCGAATTGGCCATTTTGATAGATCTGCAATTGATTGCTGTCGGGATCGAGCACGGCGAGTTGCGCCCAGCCGTTCTTCAAGATGCGGCCGACGAGCTTGTCGCGCTCCATGATCGCCAAGATTCGCTCCGGCGTGGTTTCGATAATAAACAGCAGCCGCATCGGCTCATGAATTTCCACTCCCTGCACCGGCAAGCCGGTTCGCAAGTCGCTGGCGTAACCATCCATCACACCGAGCAGTGAAACCACATTGTGCGGCAGCTTCGTGCCGCATCCCCAGCCCACCGGATCGACGGCGGAGAAGTAGTACATCAGGTTGATCCCCTGGCAGACCGGCACCACCGGCGCCAAGATCCGGCCGAGGATCGTGCTGTTCGCATCGTCCGCAGTAATGTCGTACGAATGCATGAAGCAGCGGCGGTCCATGAACAAATTGCGAACGCGACTCCGACGGCCGACATAGCACATCGCATTCGACGCATTGCCGAACTCAGGCCGCGTCTGAGCCAGGTCCTCGCTTCGCTCTTCCGCATGTTGGCGAGCACCGGCGGGCGTGATGTCGAGCGGCGCCGAAAAGAACCGCCGACAACGTTCGTGGGCATTCCGCTGCATCGCTTCGGCCAGTGTCTTTTGCATCGATTCGAAGTCGCGGCGATGCGAATTCGGCAGCAAATCGAGATTTGAAAACGTCACGGTATCGAGCGCCGTGTTGTGCAAGCCGCCGAGGAACCACGTGTCCTTGGGAATCTGCAAGCCGCGACTGGCGATGATTTCGCGAACGCGCGGGTCGTTCAAAAACGTCGCCAGGGCTCGCGCGTTTGGTCCACCGGGACTGCCGCTGCAAGCGCCGCAGTCATAGGCCGATTTGTGCGGATTATTGAGGCAAAACGAGCCATGCCCGAGGAAGATCACCAGCCGAGCGAGGTTCTCGGTCAAGCCGATGTCGCGGAGCATCTTCTCGCCCATGTTCGCCATTTCGGTCAGCGAAAAGCCGAGCGATTCGTCGTCCATGCCGGGCAATTCCGTTTGCCGTTCGAGTCGCAAGCGAGTCACGGTCGGCGGCGCGACAAAGTCGCTTGCCTTCTTGCTGAACTGCGCGGTCCAGCGCGGAAAGAGGACGCGGGCCACCAGCGGAATCGAAGCCAGCACGCCGAGACTGGCAGTAAGGAGCGCGCCGCTGGCCAGATTGCGACTGCCCCGGTGCATCCGCAGTGAAGCCACGCCGATGGTCTTCCGCGTCTTGGCTTTGCGATCGCTCGTTTCTTGAAACGGCAGCACCACTTCTTCGATGACCCAATGCTTCGGCCGCACCACGATCGGGCAGAGAGCTGCATAGTTGGCATCGGCCTGGCCGCGGTAATACATGGCGACCCCGAAGAAGCCCGGTGCGCCGAAGGTCTCTACATCGGGCGCAACTTCTTCGAGATGCCGACGAAATGATTCCTCGCGAGCGTCGATGCAGCAAGTGATTTGAAACCTAGGCTTCTCGACTCGCCGCGCGGCTTGATGAGCATGGGCCGAAAAGGCATCGAGCGCCTGCACTCGATATTGGCGTTCAAAGGCCTGGTGAAAAATTCGCCGCCGATCAAAGCTGTGAAACGATTCGATCTCGCGAATCAGTTGATCCCACTCGCTCCGCGCCAGGCTGCTCAGCTCTTGCGTGTTCCATCCCAACACCTGCGCGAGCTGAAACGGATAAAAAGCCCGCTGCTCAGCGCTATACTTCGGCCGTTGCAACTCCTTCACGAAATCACAGTCATACAAATCGGCCAGCGGTCCGCGATAACCCAGTTTTTGCTGCGCGATAGAGGCCAGCGCCAAACGAACCAGAATCAGCCGGACGGCGACGAACTCGATGAGCGTGCCCGGCGGCGAAGGCATCGCGACGCGATCGCCGCGGACTTCCATGTTCCACAGCAACCCCGCCCAGCCCTGCAGCGCGAGAATATCGGCTGTGAGAAAATCCTTCTGATGCTTATCCGACACACCGAGCAACTGCAGCGATTCGCGAATCGACTCGAGCGGCGATTGCTCGATGGCCAGTGCTCGCTGCAATTCTTTCGGTAAGCCGGCGAGCCATTGATTGGGCGGGCCGCCGCTCTGACCATACAGCCGACAAAACGACCGGAAGAACCCTTCGCCCCGTTCGGGCAGCAGCCATTCGGCAAAGCCTTGATCGGCGAATGACGCACAAAAGCGAATGAGAACTTCGTGCACCAGAATGTCGCTATCCTCACCGGTGGCCGCGAGCAGAATATCGCGATGCCGTAGTGGCGGTAGATCGGTAGCTTGCGGCGCCGGCAAACCGCGCACGCCCGCTTCGCAAACTCGCCACAGCACGCTCAGCGACACCGTTTCCCAAGTCGCCGGCGTCCAGCTCTCCATGTTCGCTGTGCCATACCGAGCCAGCAGATCGGCGAGCAGTTGCTGAGTCCGCTGGTCCCCGACATCGGGTTGATAGTTCTCCGCCACACCAGCCGTTCGCGCGTCGCGCATGATCCAGTGTTTACTATCGCGCAAGAACTGCTCGCGATAACTGGTCGGCGTTTCGGGACGCATCTTTTCCAGCGCGTCGGTCTCGTCGATATACCACCGCAACTCTTCCGCGGTGCCAGTGCGCAGCGGATACTTGAGCATGGCCAGTCGCAAGTCGTAACGCGTCGTCTTGCCGAAGACCACTTCACTCGCGCGGCCGTTCAAATCGTCGAGCAACGCTTGCTGCAAATCGATCGTGCGAATCCGTCCCGGCGTCAGCCGTTCGCGGTAGCGTTCTTCATTCAGATACGGCTGGCAACGAAACAGCCGGGCCCCTTCTTTCAGCCCTTGTTCAAACGACAGATCCTCGAGGGCTTGCAATGCGTTGAGAAACACAAACGCCGAGATAGGTCCCTGCGGCGGCAATAAATCACCGATGGCAGTGATCTGCTGGCGAATCTGTTCCAAGTGTTCGGCGGGCGTTTCGGGCGGGAGAGATTGGCTCGTAGCCGGGGGCAAATGCATCTTGACGGACACCGCAGGTCTCGCTGATTATCGAAGCGTGTATCACTTCTACAATCAGATCGAAAGTGGGTATACCAGCATTCACATTACAACTACTACAGAATTCCTAAGCAGCCCACACCGAATGCCTTGCGGGTTGCTCGCACCTCCAAAGTGTGGGTGCAAAGCTAACGATTCGTACAGAAATGAATCGGTGGCGACTCTCTTAGTTCGGCATTACCCGCCGCCAATCACGGGCAAGAAATGAACTTCGCTGTCAGGCGCGAGCTCGGCCGATAATCCCTGCCGGGTAAAGCGATGATCGATCGACAACTGAAATCCAGGCAACAGATCATTTCCCTGACACAACCGCGCGCGGATGCCGGGATAACTCTGCTCTAGGAGTTCGATCGCCTCACCGACATTCGCAGCGGGCAAGACAACGGTGTTTGAACCGCTGGTCAAACTTCGCAACTGCGCTGGAATGAAGATGGTTGCCATCGAGAACTATTTCTCGCTCAATTTCTTCCAAACCTTCGGCGGCGACATCGGCAACTCGGTGAACCGCACACCGGTCGCACGCTGCACGGCATTCGCGACCGTCGCCGGCGGCGGCACGATCGGCGTTTCACCCACGCCGCGCACACCATACGGATGTCCCGGATTCGGCACTTCGACAATGATCGTTTCGATCATCGGCACATCGAGGCACGTCGGCATGCGGTAATCGAGAAAGCTCGCGTTGCGCATCTGATCTTTGTTGTCGAAGAAGTATTCTTCGTTCAGCGCCCAGCCGATCCCTTGCACCGCGCCGCCTTGCATCTGGCCCTCGACATAGCTCGGGTGAATCGCTTTGCCGGCGTCTTGCACCGCTGTGTAACGGAGCACGGTAACCTTGCCCGTTTCCGGATCGACATGCACGTCGGCGATGTGCGTACCAAAACCGTTAGTCGAACCTTCGGGCGATACGCTGCTCTTGCCAACGACTGGCTCGAGCGCCGATTGCGAGATCTTCACTGCGAGTTCTTTGAACGTCGCGCTGTCACCGTTGTGCGAATACACGCCGCCATCGACCTTCACGTCTTCTGGCTTGCACTTCCACAGCCGGGCAGCGCGGTCTTGCATCTGAGCCTGTAGATCAAGCCCCAGCTTGTACGCAGCCAGGCCGGTCGCGAACGTCACGCGGCTGCCGCCCGTGAGAAATGTGTAACCAACGCTATCGGTATCGCCCACTTGAGGACGAACATCCTCCGCCGTGATCCCCAGCGATTCGGCGAGTTGCATCGCGATGCTCGTGCGCGAACCGCCGATATCGGTCGAGCCTTCGATGAGCGAAACGCTGCCGTCTTCCATCACGCTCGCGGCACAGCTCGATGCGCCGCCGATGTTGAACCAAAAACCACTCGCGAGACCACGGCCACAATCCTTGCCGGGGAGCGGCGATTTCCAATGATCGCTGTTCCGGGCGGCTTCGAGCGTTTCGATGAATCCGATCCGCGGATAGACGGGACCATCGACTCGGCGAGTTCCTTCCTTGGCAGCGTTCTTCAAACGAATGTCGATCGGATCCATCTTCAGTTGCAGCGCGAGTTCATCGATGACTTGCTCGGTCGCGAATGCCGCCTGCGTGCTCCCCGGCGCGCGATAGGCCTGCGTCTTCGGCTTGTTGTTGAGGACGTCGTAGCCGTCGACGCGAGCGTTCGGAATGTTGTAGCAACTGAAGACGCACATCGAGCCGGGCCCGATCATGCCGCCCGGATAAGCGCCGCAATCGTAGGCCAGCCAAGCCTCGCCGGCGACGAGCGTGCCGTCTTTTTTCGCGCCAAGCTTGACGCGCACGTAGGAGCCTGGCGTCGGGCCGGTCCCTTCGAAGACTTCGTTGCGTTGCATCGTCATCTTCACCGGCCGGCCGCACTTCTTGCTGAGCAGGGCTGCAACCGGTTCGAGATAAACGGTGATCTTACCACCAAAGCCGCCGCCGATTTCGCACGGCACGACGAGGACGCGCGAGACCGGAATCTGCAGCAGTTCTGCCGTTTGTTGACGACAAACAAACGAGCCCTGCGTCGAAGTCCAGATCTTCAGTCGGCCGTCTTCATTCCACATGGCGACGGCGGCGTGCGGTTCGATGTAACCTTGATGGACGCTCGCCGTTTTGAACTCGCGCTCGATGACGATGTCGCTCTGCTGGAACCCTTCGGCGATGTTGCCCTGCTCAAACGCCATATGCACGGTCACATTGCTGGGCTTATCACCTTTCTGCCCCATTTCGTCGGTGCGATTGTTTTCGTGCAGCAGCGGCGCGTCGGGCTTCATCGCATCGAGCACCCAGGTGACGCTCGGCAGCGGTTCGTACTCGACGACGATTTTCTTCGCTGCTTCGGCCGCTTCATGAATGGTCTTTGCCGCTACGGCAGCGACGGCGTGTCCCTTGTACAGAACCTTGTCATGCGCGAGGCAATTAGCCGAGAGGTGCTGCAGATTCACCGCGCCGGCTTCGCCCATGAGGGCGACTTTTTCCTTCAGATCAGGAAAGTCCTTGCCGGTAATGACTGCGAGTACGCCCGGCATCTTTTCGGCTGCGGAAGTATCGATGCGCACGATCTTGGCATGCGCGTGCGGGCTGCGCACCATCCGCGCCTGGGCCATATTCGGCAGGTGCAAGTCGGCCGTGTAGATCGCCTTGCCGGTGACCTTGTCCGCGCCGTCGTGTCGCACGGGGCGTTGACCGATCACTTTGTAGTTCGTCTTGCCGAGGTAGAGATCTTGCATCGATTCAATCCTTTATTTCCACCGTCACCGAGGCATGCCGGGCAAGCCCGGTGGCGGTTGTTATTGAGCGGCTACGGTTTGCACGGCTTTCACGATCTTGTCGTAGCCCGTGCAGCGGCAGAGGTTGTTGGCCAGGTGAAAGCGGATGTCGTGCTCGCTGGGCTGCGGATACTTTTCCAGCAACGCCTTCGTCGCGACGAGAAAGCCCGGAGTGCAGATGCCGCATTGCAGTGCGGCCCCTTCGAGAAAGCATTGCTGCACCGGCGCAAGCTGACCATTCTGCGCGAGCGACTCGACCGTTTCGATCTTCGCACCCTCGACTTCCACGCCGAGCACCAGGCAGCTGAGAACGGGCTTGCCGTTGAGCAGCACGGTGCACGCACCGCAGTTGCCGTTGTTGCAACCTTCTTTGCTGCCGGTGAGATGCAACGTGTCGCGGAGCACTTCGAGCAGACTCTGCCGCGGCTCGCACAAAAACTCCGTGCTATTGCCGTTAATTTCCGCCGTGACGACTGTCTTCTTGGCCACAGACCGATCCTTGATATTCAAAGTAGCTGAATTCGCCAGAATTCAGAGACCACGCTCGTGCAACTGAACTCTGGCGAATTCAGCTACAGTGTTGTTACGGATTCTTGAACGACTTGGCCCGTTCGACCGCCGTCGTCAGCGTTCGCTTTACCAGCACGCCGACCAGATGCGTTCGATACTCAGCCGTCCCGCGCATGTCGCTGATCGGCGTGGCGACTTTTTTCGCCAGTTCACCCGCCTGGGTATAGCTGTCTTCGTTGGCCGGTTTCCCGGCGAGCCATTCGCTGGCTTCCTGGGCATACTTCGGAGTGGCAGCCACGGCGCCCAGGCCGATGCGAGCGAACTCGATTGTGTCGCAGGCTGCATTCAACTGCACGCGCGAGCCGCAGCCGACCACGGCGATGTCCATTTCGTTGCGCGGAATGAACCGCTCGTAGGCCGACGAACAATGCGACAAATCGGGCGGAAAAACCAGCGCGACCAGCAACTCGCCCTTCTGCAGCACATTCTTGCCCGGGCCAGTGCAGAACTGTTCGACAGGAACGTTTCGCTTGCCGGCGGGGCCCACGATTTCGCAGTACGCATGATGTGCGATCAGCGCCGGAATGGAATCCGCGGCTGGCGACGAATTGCACAAGTTGCCGCCAATGCTCGCGCGACTTTGAATCTGCCAGCCGCCAATGATCTTGGCGGCATCGACCAACGCCGGATAAGCCGCCGCGATTCGAGTGTCGTCGTACACCTGCGCGCAGGGCACCGCTGCTCCCAATCGCAAGCCATGTGTCGCCGAGAAATTGAGCTCTTGCAGCTCCGGCAGTTTTTTCACATCGACGACCAGGTCGGCTTCGCGGGCTCCCTCGCGCAGTTGCACGATGATGTCGGTGCCGCCCGAGAGGATCTTCACCGAACCGCTGGATTCCTGCAGCAACTTCGTCGCTTCGGCCAGCGAGGTGGGGGCTGCGTAGGCAAAATCGTTCAAGGCAAGCTCCTGAGAGAGGGCGGTTCGTTACCTAGACGCGCGGATTATACCGCTCTCGCGCACCCGCTTCTACCGCATTGACTTAGCGCAACGAATAGAGCGGCTTCACGAGCATCGCGCTAATCGCCGGCAGCAACCCGCCGACCGCGCCGATGATCAGCGCCACACTCAAGCCGACCGCAAGGATGTCGCCGCTCACGATCATGTCGAGCGTCACCATTTTGCCGCCACCGACACCACCGCCGACGATGCTTTTTACGGTGTAACCATTGGCCCACCACGCGCCGCCGAGACAACCGATAGCGCCGCCGAGCAACGAGAGGCAAAGCGACTCGACTAGAAACGAGGCGAGCACTTCGAGCCGCGTGAACCCGAGCATCCGCAGCACGCCGATATCGCGCGAGCGCTGCGCGACCGTGGCAAACATCGTGTTCATCACGCCGAACAAACCACCGATCGACATGACCGCCGCAAAGACAATGATGGCGTACAAAAACTGCTTGCCGGTCTCCTGCATATTGGCGAAGTATTCGGTCTCGACGTAGGCCTGCACCGATTTCGAGTAACCATTGTTGAGAAAGTTCTTCAGCTGGCGGGCTTCCTTGGCGCCAGCCGTTCGCAGCACGACGGAGGAATACGAATCCTTGCCGAACATCGGGGCAATGATGCTCCGCTTGGCCCAGATCTCGGAGTCGAACGTCGAGCCGGTCGCTTTCATCACGCCGACAATCAAAAACTTTCGTTCGCCCAGCGTGAAGAAATCTCCCTCGGCGAGTTGCTCTTTGTCTTTCGCCGCGGCCAACTCAGCCGCGGTGCGCGTGCTGCCCAGTTCGCGAGCCATGCCCACGCCGATGACGGCTTCGAGCGCGTCGCGCCCTTCGCCCAGGCTGGTAACGCCTTCCTTCGAAATCCAGCGGCCTGAACCGAGCGACATATCATGTACCTGCGCGGCGAGTTCCACATCGTCGACACCACGCACCGACAAAAACCGCCGACCTGCGGCCCGGCCTGAGTCGTGATTCTCGATTGGTTGCACGACAATCACATAGGTCTCGGCGCTCGCCAGCGGCCGATCTTTGTCGTCGCGCACGATACCCGGCTGCAGCACGACATCGGTCACGGTGTCGTTCGGCAAGTTGCTGATCGATTCGTCCTGAAAACCTTCGGAGATCACCAGCACGTTGCCGGGCACACCCGTCGATTGCGTGAGCACATACATGCCGTTCACAAACGAGAGCATGACCACCAGCACGCCGATGACCAGCGTAAAACCAAGTGCGGTTAGCGCGGTGGTGAGCCAACGCGTCGACAGATTGCGCACGTTATAGCGCAGCGGCACGCGACCCCACAACGACAGGAGCACCATGATGCCGATGCTGATGACCAGCGGAATCAACATCGGCGCCGAGATATTCAATCGGGACAACATCAAGCCACCTTCGAAAACACTTCGGTCACCTTTACTGAGCACGCCGACCACGAGGGCCAGACGCTGCCGATAAAGCCCGCAAACAGCCCGATGCAGGGCCCCCACCACAGTGCGTTGCTCGAGATAAAGAACTTGCCGAAGAACGCAATTGGCAACGCCAGGCCGCCCAAATGTTCGTTGATAAGGTACCAAGCACCCCACGAACCAATCGCGCCGGCCACCATGCCGAGCAACATCGATTCGCCGAGAACCAGCATCATGATTTGCAACGGCCGAAAGCCGAGAACCTTCATCACGGCCAGCTCTTGTCGCCGTTCACGCACACTAATGCCGATCGCATTGGCACTCACCACGCACAGCGAAATGATCGCCGCGGGCGTGAGCATCCACCGCATGCCGGCGAGGATATCGCGATACGAATCCAAAAAATTCGCCACGCCCGAAGCGGCTGTTTCGCACTTCACGGCAGGATTGGTGAAGGCCGGCGACGACGTCACCTGCTCGGCGATCCGTTGAAAATCGGCTTTGCTATTCACCCGCACCCAAAACAGCGCCAGGCTGCGGTCGCCCATGGGATGGGCTTTCTTTTTCTCGCGCTGATACGCATCGAGCGCGTCGTTGAGATAGTCGCGGTTCATCACGGCCGACTGATCGTAACGGCCACCCTCAGGAAACTTGCCAACGATCGTGAACTCCAGATCGATGTCGCGATAATTCAAACCATAGAGCGTGAACTTATCGCCGATCCGCTTGTTCAAACTCGCCAGGCGATCGCGGCCGAGAATAATCCCTTGCTTGTTCGCCGCCAGCTTGAGCACCACTTCGTGGAAGTCGGTTTTCTCTTGCCCCTGCAGCTTGTCGAGATCGTCCATCATCGTCTCGAGCTTTTTGGGCTCCATCGCGATGGCGAACAGCAGGTTGTTCCGCTCGACCGTCTTCTTATCGAGCGAACCACCGTAGAACTGCCAGGTCATGCTGTCGGTTGGTTGCACATCGCCCGGGTTCCGCGCGCCGCCCCGTTCGAGTTCCGATACATAGGCAAACGGCATGCGACTCGGGATCTGCCAGCGCTCGGTAATGATCGCTTTGAGATCCTTTTCTTTTTCGCGCGTTGCTTCGTCGAGAAAATCGAGAATCGACCAGACCATGGTGATGACCAGCACCAGCATGATCGTCGCCATGCTGGTCAAGAACGACCGCAACAAATTGCGGCGGACGTTTTTGAACATCAGGAGGAGGAATTTCATCGGGAGGGGCTGGGGCTAGGAACTGGGATCTGGGGGAAATGCAATCGCAGGTTGATTCGCGACGGGAACTCCCTCTTCTCGGTACTCCGGGGAGAGGGTTGGGGTGAGGGGCCGACCCGCAATGTAACTCAACCAATCGCGGATCAGTTTACACTAGACCGTAATCTTAGGGCTCTCCCAATGTTGCGATATCTCTTCCTGATCGCCCTCCTCCTCACTTCCTGGCTCTGGATGCAAATCCTCCACGAGCTAGGCCATGTTCTGGGCGGTTGGGCAACAGGCGGTGAAGTCGAGCGAGTCATTCTCCAGCCTCTCGCGATCTCCCGCACCGATGTGCAGGGTAGTCGCCAACCGTTGGTAGTCATCTGGGCCGGCCCAATCGCAGGCTGCTTATTGCCGATGCTGCTGTGGACGATTGCTACCGTCGCGAAATGGTCGGGGGCTTTTCTGCTTCGGTTTTTCGCCGGATTCTGCTTGCTGGCGAACGGGTTGTACCTGGCTGCCGGTTCTTTCGATGGTGTGGGTGACTGCGGCGATCTGCTCCGCCACGGCGCTCCGATCTGGACCCTTTGGCTCTTTGGCGTTTTCACTATCCCCGTTGGTTTCTATCTCTTGCACAACCAAGGGCAGCACTTCGGCCTGGGACGGCGCGCAAAAACGATCTCGCCGGCGTTTAGTTACGGCGTGATCCTGTTCGCCGCCGTCACGTTGCTGTTCGAGTGCCTCTGCTCTTCCACGTAGGCGAAGTCACTCCGTGACTCGCAATAGGTCTTGGGCAGTTAAAAGCCAACTGCTTGAACGGAGTGCCCATTCGCGCGTTCAGGCTTGGGCATCAGCCATTCCTCGCCAAACTGCGGTTGCGAGTCACGGAGTGACTTCGCCTACATGAGCCGATTTACAATGGCTCGCGGCGTTGTCACACTATTCGTTCGCGAATTCGCGGTTTTTCTCTGCTCGCTTCACAACAAGGAATGCCTCTCATGCGTACGTTTTGTTTGGCCATCGTTGGTTTGATCCTCTCCTCTTATGTGCTGCAAGCCGAAGAAAAATCGGAATGGGTGCAGATGTTCGATGGGAAGACGTTGAACGGCTGGAAGGTCAACGAGAACGAAAAGAGCTTCTCGGTTGCTGACGGCGCGATTGTTTCGCACGGCGATCGTTCGCACTTGTTTTATGTCGGCGACGAAAAGCCGTTCAAGAATTTTGAATTCAAAGCCGAAGTGCAGACCAAGGAAAACAGCAACGCCGGCATCTTCATCCACACCAAGTTTCAAGAAAAAGACTGGCCGAAGATCGGCTATGAATGCCAGGTCAACAACAGCTACAACAAGGACCCGCAGAAGACCGGCGGTCTGTACAACACGGTGAAGGTGCTCGAAGCTCCGGCCAAGGACAACGTGTGGTTTGTCTATTACATCAAGGTCGAAGGGAAGCACGTCACCATCAAGATCGATGACAAGACCGTCGTCGATTTCGAAGAACCAGCCGACAAGCCCGGCACGGTGAAGCTCAGCGAAGGCACCTTCGCCCTGCAAGCTCACGATCCTGGCAGCACGGTGATGTTCCGTAACTTGCAAGTGAAGCGTCTGCCGTAGGACGGTAGGGGCTGGGGGCTAGGAACTGGGGGCTGGGGAAGGCAAGTTTTTCTCAGCTCCTTTGACTCCTGTGCAACGCCTGGCCTGATACTTCCCTCCTGTCTTTTCCCAGTCCCAAGCCCCCAGTTCCCAGCCTCCTCCCGCCATGCCCACCATCACTCCTGCCGCGCTCGAATCCTTCTCTGAAAAACTTCTCCTCGCTGGCGGCGCTTCGGCCGAAGAAGCCAACGTCACGGCGAAGTCGCTGGTCGATTCCAATCTGCGTGGTTACGACTCGCACGGTGTGATGCGGATTCCGTATTACATCCAAGCCATCAAAGATGGCGAGGTGGTTTCTGGTGCGCCGCTGACGGTGATTAGCGAGGGACCAAGTCGCGTCGTCGCCGATGCCAACTGGGGCGTCGGTCAGGTGCAGGCCGTGCGCATGCTCAAGCTGCTCGCTGCCAAGGCTCATGAAACGGGCCAGGGCATCGGCACGATGACCCATTGCGGGCACATTGGCCGGCTGGGCGAATATTGCGAGATGATGGCTGGCGAAGGACTCGTCTCGATGCTGATGGTCAACTCGCACGGCGCTGCCGTGCGGGTCGCTCCGCCGGGCGGCAAGGCGCCGCGGCTGAGCACCAACCCGCTCGCCATCGGCGTGCCGCACAAAAACTCGCCGCTGGTTCTCGATTTCAGCACCAGCGCGACCGCAGAAGGAAAAGTCCGCGTCAAAAAGATTGCCGGCGAAAAGGTTCCCGACGGTTGGCTCCTCGACAACGAAGGCCGACCGACGACCGATCCCAACACACTTTATGGCACTCCCCCTGGCTCCATTCTGCCGATGGGTGGCACGCAGGCCTACAAGGGTTTCGGCCTGGGTTTGATGATCGAGATTTTCACCGGCGCGATGTCGGGGGGCGTAACGGCGCGTCCCAAGCCGTATGAGAAAAAGGGGAACTGCGTCTTCATGATGCTCATCGATCCCGCCCTCTACGGCGGCGCTGAGCACTTCCGCGCCGAGGTCGAGCAGCTGGTCGAATACATCCGTAGCTCGCCCCGTATGGACGGCTGCGAGGAAATCCTCCTCCCCGGCGACCCCGAACGCAAACTAGCCGAACGGCGCATGGCGAATGGCTTGACGCTCGATACCGAAAACTGGAACGCACTTGTGGCCGCTGGGCAAAAGTTCGGTGTGGCAGCGCCGACCGTGGCATGAGCGTAGGCCGGAACAAGCGTACTCGCGCAGCTCCGGCAGGGATCGGAGAGCGAAAGTTCCTCTGCACTTCATGCCGGAACAGCGCGGAGTACCGCTTGTTCCGGCCTACTTAGTGAGCATGCACGCGCGGGCTGCAAGCCGCTGCGACTGCACAGCCGGCGCAACCGCCACCGGGACCCGTGCCGCAAGCACCGCCTTCGGCTTCCGGCGTGCCACAACCCGGGCCGCATCCGGTGGTCAGCAGATCGACGAATTTATGAAACTGTACGCCGGCCGCGTAGGTCTCGGCGAGTTGCGCGGTGAGGGCATCGATCTCGGGAGTTGTCTCGCCGAGAAAATAGAACAGCAGCGATTGGCCGTCGAACAGCAGTTCGACCTCGGCCAACGTTGCGGGAATGTCATGTTCGGCGAGCAAGCGTTCGCAATCAGCAAACGCTTGCTGGCGGTTCTTTTCCAGGCGGGCGAGGAGCAGGTCGTCCTCGACCGTAACGCGGCGAATGATCGAGCCGGGAGTCGCGCCGACGTAGCGGTTTTCGCCGGCTTCGTTGAGGGGGGACAGGACTTCGCCCACCTCCAGACCGCGTTCGGTCCGGCAGACGACGCGCGTGCCACGAGCATAGGAATGCCCATCGCTCGCGCCGAAGCGCGAGACTTGTCCCATCACGCCGTACCTGACCCAGTGCTGGCCTAACACGCTGCCCCGCTTGCGGTTAAAATTTGCAGTCGCCTTTCGTACCGAAATCGTAACGAAAGGCGAGCGTCCATCTTGATCGAGTTATTGCCCGCTGCCTAGACGACCATGATTCAACCCTCTTCCACCGCCGTTGAACTCACTACCGATTGGACCGAGCTCGGCCGCCAGGTCCTCGCCGGCTACAAACTGACCGAGGAAGACGCCCTCGGCATTTTGCAGGCTCCCGATGAGCAACTGCTCGACATCCTGTCGGCCGCTTATCAAGTTCGCCGCCGTCACTGGGGCAACTCGGTGCAGCTTTACTTCTTGATGAACGCCAAGAGCGGCCTGTGCCCGGAAGATTGCAATTACTGCTCGCAAAGCAGCGTGAGCGAAGCCGAGATTCCAAAGTACAACTTGCTGAGCCGCGACAAGCTGATGGCCGGTGCCAAAGCAGCGGCTGAACGAAACAGCGGCACGTATTGCATCGTGATCAGCGCTCGCGGACCGAGTGAGCGCGAGATCCGCGCCGTCGAAACGATCGTACCGGAGATCAAAGCCCAATACGGCTTGAATGTCTGTGCTTGCCTCGGTTTGCTCACGCCCGAACAAGCCCAGCGTTTGGCTGCGGCCGGCGTCGACAAGGTAAATCACAATCTGAACACCAGTCGCGAGTTCTATTCCGAAGTCTGCACGACACACACCTATCAAGATCGCGTCGACACGCTCAATGCGGTTCGTTCCACCGGCATGAAGCTCTGCAGCGGCGGTATCATCGGCATGGGTGAAAAGGACATCGACGTCGTGCGAATGGCTTTCGAGCTGCGCGACCTGGGAGTCGAATCGATCCCGCTCAACTTCCTCAACGCCATCGACGGCACGCCGCTGGAAAAGAACGCCCGCCTCACGCCGCGGTATTGCTTGAAGGCCCTCGCGATGTTCCGCCTGGCGAACCCTGCCAGCGAACTGCGCATCGCCGGCGGCCGCGAACTCCACCTCGGCTCGCTGCAAGCCCTCGGCTTGTACGCTGCCAATAGCATCTTCGTCGGCGATTATCTCACGACGAAGGGGCAGCTCCCCGAAGCCGATTACAAGATGATCAGCGAGCTCGGCTTCGTCGTCACCAAGACGGAAGACAGCGGCAGCTGCACGTAGAGCCCTCCCGGACAGTGTCAGCGTCTTGCGCGCGGTTGCCGAATTGAAGTAGCCGCGCTATCGCGATAGGATCGCAGCAAACGAACAGCTTGTTCAAGTTTGCAAGGCGAGCCCTCTCATGTCATTCCCGCGCCAGTTCTTTCTCTTAACTCTCCTCTGCGCCGGCAGCATCAACGCTGCCTTTGCCCAAAAATCGGCCGACGAAGCGGCGACAAAGCTCAACGCGGCTTTGCTCCCTTTTGTCGAAGAAGGAGAAGTCCCTGGCCTGGTCGCGGTGGTCGGCAATCAGGACGGCATCGTGGCAGAGTCGGTACTCGGCTCGCAAAACGTCGCGCTCAAACAGCCGATGAAGAAAGACTCGCTCTTTCGCATTGCTTCGATGACCAAACCCGTCGTCGCCATCGGCATCATGATCTTGCAGGACGAAGGGAAGCTGTCGGTCGAGGATGACGTCGAGCAGCATCTGCCGGAGTTCAAAGGGCTGCAACTCGCCGAACAAAAGGATGGCAAGACAACACTGCGTGCGCCGTCGCGGCCGATCAAGATTCGCGATTTGCTGACGCACACCTCGGGCATGCCTGCTGGTTATCCGGGCGAGATGAAAAATCTGTACTTCGATCGGGAGCACACTTTGGCCGAAGCGACGGCGGTCGCGGCGAAGCAGCCGTTGCAATTCGAGCCGGGCTCGAAGTGGTCGTATTGCAATGCGGGGATCGACACGCTGGGCCGAATCATCGAAGTGAAGAGCGGCAAGTCGTTCGAAGACTTTTTGCAGGAGCGGGTCTTCAAGCCGCTGAAGATGGTCGACACCACGCCCTATCCCAGCGAAGAGCAATTGCAGCGGCTCGCTGGTTTGTATGATCGCAAAGAAGGGCGGCTGACGTTTGTCGATTACGCGTTGCTCGGGCCGGTGAAGGGTGCCAAGCATCCCATTCCTGCCGGCGGTTTGTATTCAACGGCGGCTGACCTGGCGCGACTGTATCAAATGATGCTGCACGGAGGCGGGCTCGACGGCCAGCGGATCATTTCAGAGAAAGCGGCGAAGCAAATGACGTCGCTGCAAACAGGCGACCTGAAGACAGGCTTCACCGATGGCATGGGCTGGGGCTTCGGCTGGCAGTTCACACGCGAGCCCCAAGGCGTGCACGCCACGGCATCGAAGGGAACCTATGGCCACGGCGGCGCGTTCGGCACGCAAGGCTGGATCGATCCGGAGAAGAAACTGTTCGTGATTCTTCTCATCCAGCGAACTGGCCTGGCAAACGCCGACGCGTCACCGCTGCGCAAAGCGCTGCAGGACGCGGCGGTGACGATCGTGAAGTAACTCGCGACGCAGGCGAGTTAGTAGCCGATGCTCGGCGGGTTGTTGGCGAAGTAATCGCGCGGGCCGCGAGTCGTGTAGTAGGGATAAGCAACCTGGGCCGCGGCCGGTCCTTGCGGGCCGTTGTATTCGCGGTTGAAGTGATGCGGCACGCCAGCCATGCCGCGCTGACCGCCGAAGTGGCCACCGTTGTCGTAGCCGTTGTTACCAGCGAAGCGTCCGTCGCCGCAGGTCTCGCAGTAACCGCCGTCGTACCCGCCCCCGCCGCCACCAGCGTATTGGCCGCCGGCATACTGGCCGCCACTGCAGGCAGCGCATTGTCCGGCGCCACCGCCGCACATGCCGCCGGGGCAGCCGCCACGCTTATGAATTCCGTTGCAGCCCGTGCTCAGGGCAGCCATGGCCAGGAGGGCCAGGAAGAGTAGATTGCGCATGACGAGGTCGTCCTTGATTCTGGGTCGCGGGCTGTCTGCGAGTTCGCAGCAATCGCGCTGGAGCCACGTTGCGGGCGCGGCATGGGCACGACTGGTACCGTCTTCATCGGCGCTGCCTACCGGAAAATTGACAAACGCCGGAAGTTTGGAGAATCCGGCATAACCGGGCGAGAAGCTGTAGCGATCGCGAAAACGCTGCGGCGAAAAGTCGCTAGCGGCTGCAGCGCAAGCGTCCCATTGTCGTCGATCACTCTGTGATCGATGGGTTGAGGCTAACCAGCCGCGCACCGCCGAAAGAGCCCCGCGACTTTCGGCCCTTCGGCGAGTGAATGTTGTTGCGGAGTGTCTGCGTTTAGAGAAATCGGCGACACTGGCAATTACACTCAGGTGATGCGTTTCTCTCTGCGATCATTGTTGATTCTCATGCTCGTCGCCGGGCCGCTCTGCGCTTTCGGTTGGTCCAACTGGCAAGCCTATCGAACTTGGCGCGAAGAGCAGGCAACGAAGCACGCCTTTGCCAAGAAACAAACGAGTCTCTCTTTAAAAGCGATCAAGGGAATCAAGCCCAAGCGATTGCCGCCGCCCCCGGCTGTGACCGGCCCAGACGATAGTCCGTAAACGCCGGTGAGGGAGCCCGCCGCAGGCAGATTTGCTGGCCACCGGGCCGTTTTCTCGCCGATTCCTGGCTCCTTTCTGCCCGGGACCACCGCCATTCAGCGGCTTTTCTTCAAAAATTCTCTGCTAGCGAGCGTTGACAGGGGGGCCCGTTCAAAGAACAATTTGCGGTTTGCGAGACGCCGCTCCCCGCCAGTCCGGTCGTTAGATCGACCGCTGGCAGGTCGCGGCGTTTAGCCGTTTCTGTGCCGGTGTTTTTCCGTGCTTTCCCTTGCTATTTGAGAGCCTCCTGAGTTGGAAGAAGCCATTCATAAGGCCGATGTGCTGATCGAAGCCCTCGGTTGGATTCGCCGGTTCCGCGACAAGATCACCGTGATCAAACTCGGCGGCAGCATCATGGAGCAGGAAAACGCCCTGCGGCACGTGCTGCTCGACATTGTCTTTATGGAGACGGTGGGCATGCGACCAGTCGTGGTGCATGGCGGCGGGGCTGCCATCGACCGCGCGATGGATGCTGCCGGCCTGGTGCCGAAAAAGATCAAGGGCCGCCGCTACACCGACGACGACACGCTGCGCATCGTTGAGGAAGTGCTCGCCGGCGAAATCAACGAAGGGATCGCTCGCCAGATCGAAGAACTCGGCGGCCGGGCGATGAATCTCAACTTCAAGACGACGAACGTCCTTTTCGGCGAAAAGATCACGCTCCCCGGCGAGAATGGCGAACAGATCGATCTCGGCCACGTCGGCAAGGTGACGCGCGTCGATCGCAACGTCATCGAAAACCTCTGCTACGCCGGCCAGGTTCCGGTCATCCCCTCGATGGCCCTCGCAGCCAACGGCGGCAAGCTGAACGTGAACGCCGACACGGCGGCGACTGCGGTTGCTCAGGCCCTAGGCGCCGAGAAGCTCATCTATATGAGCGACGTTAATGGCGTTAGGCGCGACAAAGCCAACCCCAATTCGATCATTCATTCGCTCACTGATGTCGAAGCGCGCGAACTTATTCGCACCGGTGTTGTCGATGCTGGCATGATTCCGAAAGTCGAAGCTTGCCTCGAAACCTTGGACCGCGGCGTGCGTAAAGTTCACATCATCGACGGCCGGCTGCGTCACTCGTTGTTGCTGGAAATTTATACGACGAGCGGTGTTGGAACGGAGTTGGTGAAAGCGCAGTAAGAATTTTGACTTAAAGATTTCCTGTTCCCTCGCCCCGCTTCGGGGAGAGGGTTAGGGTGAGGGGTCTGAAGCGGTGTGGTTGCATCCATTGCAGCACACCCCTCACCCCCGCCCCTCTCCCCGAAGCGGGGCGAGGGGAGCGAGAGATTGAGATTGGGAGAATCGCAAATGGCTTCATCGTCTGGTTCCACCACAGCTGGCCTCAGTTCCGCCGAGACCGTTGCTCTTTTCAAGCAACACGTTATCGGCAACTACACCCGCTATCCGGTCAATCTGGTTCGCGGCGAAGGCTCGTTTGTGTGGGACAGCGAAGGGCACCGCTATCTCGATTTCTTTCCTGGCTGGGGCTGCAATCTGCTGGGCCATTGCCCGCCGAAGGTTGTCGCCGCCGTGCAAGAGCAGGTTGCCACGCTCATCCACGTGCCGAACACTTGGCACATGGATGTGCAAGGGCGTTGGGCTCAGGCGATCAACGAGCGGAGCTTTGGCGGGCAGGCGTTCTTTTGCAATAGCGGCACCGAAGCTAACGAAGCGGCCATCAAGCTCGCGCGGTTGCATGCTTCGTCGAATGGCAAGCCGAACAAGCACAAGATCATCACGTTCACCGGCGGCTTTCACGGCCGGACGATGGGCTCGGTCACCGCGACCGCGCAGCCCAAGTATCACCACGGCATCGAGCCGATGCTGCCCGGCTTTATCTACGCGCCGCACGGCGATCTCGAAGCGACGAAGAAACTCGTCGATGAAGACACCTGCGCAATCATGCTCGAGCCAATTCAAGGCGAAGGTGGTGTAAAGCTGCCGCCGGCCGGTTTCTTGCAAGGCCTGCGGGCACTGTGCGATGAGCGCGGTCTGCTCCTCATTTTCGACGAAGTGCAAACCGGCTGCGGCCGCACTGGCGATTGGTTCGCTTATCAAAAGTACGGCGTGACGCCCGATGCGATGACGCTCGCCAAAGCCGTGTGCGCCGGCATCGCTGGTGGTGCGCTGATTGCCAAGCGCGAGATCGCGCCAGCCCTCCGTCCCGGCATGCATGCGGCGACCTTCGGCGGCAATCCGATTGCGGCTCGCGCTGGTATCGCCACGCTCGAAACGATCGAAGAAGAAGGCTTACTCGATAACGCCAAACAACTGGGCGCTCTCTTTCAGCGCCGCCTGACGAAGCTGCAACAGCAGTGCGATCTCATCAAGGAAGTCCGCGTGGCCGGCGTGATGATCGGCGTCGAACTGACGATCGATGGCAGTCCCGCCGTGGCGAAGTGTCTCGAGCGCAAACTCCTCATCAATTGCACGCAGGGAACGACGATTCGTCTGCTGCCGGCGATGAACCTGCCCGAAGAACAAGCCGAAGAAGGCTGCGACATCCTCGCCGATGTCTTGTTGAACCTGCCGCGTGCCTAGCGTTTAGTTTGGTCTTTCGTCCTCATCCTCTTTTCTTGAGGAAGGCGTTTTGTGAAACGACACGTTCTGACATTGTTTGAATTGACCGCGGAAGAAATTCACGAGGTCTTTGCTCTCTCGCACGAACTCAAACGCGATCTGGCCGCCGGCATCCGCGAGCCGATTCTGCCGGGCCGCGTCATGGCGATGCTGTTTGAAAAGCAATCGCTGCGAACCCGCGTCAGCTTCGAAACGGCTATGGCCCACCTCGGCGGCTCGACGCTCTTCCTCGGTCAGGACGTGGGTTGGGGCAAACGCGAATCGGCAGCTGACTTCTCGCAGGTCCTCAGCAGCTATGTCGACGTCGTCGTCTGCCGCACGACCGCGCATTCGCGCATCGAAGAACTCGCGCAGTACTGCACCTGCCCGGTCATCAACGGTCTCACCGACAGCGCCCACCCTTGCCAAGCCCTCGCCGATCTCTTCACGCTCGAAGAAATCCACGGCAAGCTCGAAGGGAAAAAGCTGGCCTTCATCGGCGACTCGAACAACGTCGCCAAGAGTCTCGCCGTTTGCTGTGCCAAGCTTGGTATGGAGTTCGCCGTTGCTTCGCCCAGCGGCTACACGTTCGATAAGCCGTTCCTCGCTGAACTCGAACGCGAAGTGCCCGGCGCGAAGCTGACGCAAACCGCCAAGCCGCGCGAAGCCGTCCGCGATGCGATCGGTGTCTACACCGACGTTTGGACGAGCATGGGGCAAGAAGCCGAAAGCGAACAGCGCAAGATCGCCTTCAAGGATTACCAGGTCGACGTCGCCCTGATGGAAGGCGCTCCCGAAGGCGCGGTGTTCCTCCACTGCCTCCCCGCCAAGCGCGGCGAGGAAGTCACCGCCGACGTCATCGACGGCCACTACAGCGCGGTGATTCCGCAAGCCGCGAACCGCATGCACGTGCAAAAGGGCCTGATTGCCTGGCTGCTTGGCGAACGGCCCTAGAGCAACATCTACCGTAGGCCGGAACAAGCGTACTCGTCGCGCTGTTCCGGCAGAGATGGCGATGGCCGGTTACGTTGCAGCTCCTGCCGGAACTGCGCGGAGTACCGCTTGTTCCGGCCTACACACTCGCCGCAATCACTTCACCAGTGGGCCGAGGATCTTGTTGAACTCATCTGCCATGCGGAGGAAGCCGAGGTCGGTGGGGTGCGAGCCGTCGACGGTGTCTTCGCCGTCGACGCCGAGTTGGTTGTCGCCGGCGAGGTAATGCAGGTTCTTATCCTGCGGCTGGAGTTCAGCGAAGATCTTCTTAAGTGCAGCCCGACTGGTGACGTTGCGCTGGGCGCGATCGCTCTTCAGAAAGGCATCGCCGTAGGTGCGGTCTTCGGCGAGCACGATGGGCGTCGTGGGATGAGCCTTGCGAAGCGTGGCGACGAGCGGCGCGGTGTTTGAAGTCACTTCCGCTGCCGTCATGTTCGGCAGGCAGTCGATGACGAAGACGGCAGCCTTGATGTCGACGAGGCAGTTGGTGACTTCGGCTTCCATCTTGCCATTGCCGGAGAAGCCGAGGTTGATGACAGGCCGATCGAGGCGGCGGCCGATGATGGCGGTGTGCACCATGCCTGGCCGCGACGCACAGCCGCCCTGCGTGATGCTGGTGCCATAGAACACGATTGGTAGCGCATGGGCTTCATCGCGAACAAGCTGCGCGATCTTCGCATCCAGAGCCACGCCGATTTCGACTTGCGATACGCCGTTGTACAGCGGCAGATACAAACAGTAATCGCGCTCCGTCGCCGGCAAGCCCGTCACGAGCGCTGCCGTGTGCGTCGTTCCTTCCTTCGGCTGACCGACGCTCAGCCAGCGCCATGTTCCTTTTTCATCGCGCACGTACAGATCGACGCCGCTCACACCCGTAGCCGGCATGTGCGGCATGGCAAGACGGTTGGAAGTGTTCGTCCAGCGGCAATGAATAGCCGGCGATGCGGTGCGAAACCGCACGCAGATGCCCGCTGAATTGCGGCTCAAGCTCCAGACCGCATCGCGAACCTTCCCCTCGGCCCGCGCCGGCAAGCGATCGTAGGGAGCTTTCACATCGCTGAAGGCTTGCCCTTCGAGGCCGATCGCACGCGCGTCGTACCAATCGATCTTGGCGGCCTCATCGCGCTTGGCCTTGGCAGCGTCGATGATTGTTGCCGTGTCAGCAGCAGTGGCGACGAGAGGAAAGAGAAGGAGTGACAGCGCGATGCGATAGAGCATTGGGGGCTGGGGGTTAGGAACTAGGGGCTGGGGAAAGGCTGTGAATACTGTGCACGAGTTTGCGCCCGCAAGCAAATCTTTTCCTCTTCGGCCCCTCACCCCGACCCTCTCCCCGGAGTACCGAGGAGAGGGAGTTCGCCGCACTCCATCTGCCCTCGTCTCCCGCCCGTCGCCTTTCCTTCCCCAAGAAATGATTAGAGCCGCTGTAGACATTGCGTCGTAGCGGCTCTTTCTCGTTGTTATCGTTAGCTAGAGTGCCGGCATCTGAGCAGCGGGGACATCGTGTCTGCTGGGTTCAGGCGGCTGGCTTAGCCGAGGGGCACGGACCGGAAAAGCACTTAAGCCTTCTTGGTCGCAGGAGCCTTCTTCGAAGCCTTCTTAGCCTTCTTGGCAGCCTTCTTCGGGGCAGCCTTCTTAGCAGCTTTCTTCTTGGCCACAGCTACATCCTCCCTTAAGGAAAATACTGGTGAGCATGGGCGGCGACCGAAACAGTTCGGACCGCTGGAAACTCACCGATCTACAGATGCCCGACCCGTCGCAACGGGGCTTGAGTGTTTGCGACATCCCGTCTGTCACTCGCACTCAAGCAGGGGCGTCTGATAACTCCCTGCGTTAGTGACTCGCGGACTCGAGAAGCAAGTTCTCTCGTCACTCTTGGTCGTGCTGATTGATCCCTTTCGGTTTCCTTCAGCTCAACTTTTTGTGGTCAAGTGTCGTTGACTGAGTCATCGACATTTTTTCCACGCGAGTTGGTATTAATGTTGCGAGTTGATAGCAAAACGTCAAGAGGAATTCTCGCGCAGCGCGACAACATCGAGCAAGATTTCGGTTGCGCACTGCTCATCGCGCGCGTTGAACGACGCGCAGCGCGCGTTACTCGCGCGATAAAAAACGGTGAGCGCGCAACGACTCGATGAGGCATGTTCAATCGCCGTCGCGCTGATCTTCGTAAGCGTGAAAAGATCTCTGCGCACACTCGTGCAGCGCTCGCACTAGGTTGCGCTGCGCATCTTCTTCGCGTGCAAAAATATTAATAATCACCGGTGATTACGCAAATTTCTATCGTCGCGTTCGTAGTGAGCGAACGCGCGCACGCGATGTTCATGGCGATTGATTCGCGCGGTGCGTTTGCGGTTGTGGAGTGATGCTCATTCTTGCTGCGTGATGTTCATCGGCGTCGCGCAGAGCGCGCTTGGCGATGCGCGGCGCGCGAAGTTTCGTCGCCAGCGCGCGCTCGATGCGCGATCGCAAAAATATTTTTTTGTGCGCGCGATTTTTTGTTCGTTCGTGGTCACTTGGGCAACGCTACTTTGCGCATTTTCAAATCACGAACAGTGCAAGTGGCAACTCAGCGCGCGTGTTTCGACTCCGAATCGTCATCGATCTCGGGTCCAAAGATCAGCGTGAGGACGTACGGCTTGATGAGTCGCCAGAGCCAGAGGAGTCCGGTCATTGCCAGAATGAACGAGACGAGCATGCTGGGCACGAGACCAGGCATCGCGAAGAAATCGCGCGAGTAATGTTCCCACAGCGCGACCCACGCCACGATGACGATCACGGCAGCGAGAGAAAGGTACGGACCAAACGGAATGTGTGGTCGACGGGTGATGATGGCGTTCAAGACGGCGATGATCACGGCAGCGAACGGCGAGACGAAGAAGACCAGCAGCGATGCTTGCCAGCCGAGGGCCACGCCGACCATCGTCATGAGCGTGGCATCGCCGAAGCCCATCGCTTCTTTGCGCAGACCGATCCAGCCGCCGACGCGCACGGCCCACACCAAGCCGCCCGCCGTGCCGAGGCCGACGAGTGATGTTAATAGCGAGTGCCAGTGCTTTCCGCCGTAGAACCACACCGCTGCCGTGGCAGCCGACATGAGTACGAACAATAAAATCTGTGCTGGCAACAAGTTGCGATACTTCGGCCGATGCTTGGGCCGCAGGCGAACGAGGCTCTCTATATATAGAGAGACCGACTTGAGCCAGCCGTAACGCAGCGTCGCCGTGCCGTGCTGAATGGCGGCCCACCAGAGCCAAAGAATTCCCAAGCCGATCGCCAGTCCCTGCCACTCGTCGAGCATATTCGGCCAGAGAACTTCTGGTTTGGAATGCAACAGCAGCGGTTCCATCACCAATCCGCCTTTGTTGAACACGCTCGGCAGATGCGACGTCGGCATCGCCGTGGTCATGATCAGCAGCAGGATCGCACCCCAGAGCGTGATGGCATCGGGGATCATCAGCTCATCGAAATCGATGAACGTCGCCGCCGTCAGCAGCGCGATGAGCACCGCATGCACGGCGAACATGGGATACCAGTCACTGGCAACTGCCAAAAAGGCATGGTTCGCGCTGAGCAAACCGTTGTTCGTCTCAAAATGAAACAGCCAGACCATTCCCGCCGCGTAAGCGAGCTCGATCAGTAGCGGCCGAATCCAAAACCAGCGGCCGTGAATCTTCTCTTCACGCCGTAGCAATATCCAACCGACGATTGGCAAGCAATCGAGCCAGATGCGCTTTGGATTACCTTTCGCTGGTGTTAGCCAAGGACTGATCGGTCGCCAATCGTAAGCGAGGCCATAGATGGCAGCGTTGATGAGCGAGCCAACGCCGAGGCCGACGATGAAGATCAGCAGATCGCGAAGGAGAATCATGAACGGTCGCCTTCCTGCGATTGAAACCAGTCTGCGATCACGGCGGCAATCTTCGGCGGCGAAATATCGTCGACTTCGACAATCGTATCCGCCGTCGCCGTGTAGAGGGGTTCGCGAATCGTCAGCAAGTGGCGCACTTCATCAATGCCGCCAGCCGCTGTCAAGTTCGGCCGACGTTCGCCAGTCGTTGGATCTTGTTCGATGCGTTGCAGCAAAGTTTCAGGGCGGGCTTTCAGCCAGACAATCTTTCCCGCCGCTCGCAGTGCCGCGCGATTGGCTTCGCGCAAGATCACGCCGCCTCCCCAAGAGACGATCAGATCAGTGCGCTGCGATAGTTCCCGCACGGTGTCACTCTCGCGATCGCGGAAACCAGCTTCTCCTTCGGCGGCGAAAATTTCGCGGATGGTTTTGCCCGCCGCTTGTTCGAGGTGCTCATCGGCATCGATTGCGGTCCAGCGCAATAATTCGTCGAGCAAGCGAGCGACCGTCGTCTTGCCGCAACCGCGATAGCCAATGAGATAGAGGTTCGACATGGGGGAGAGGGGTTAGAGGTTAGGGGCCAGAGATTAGGGGAATACAGGAGGCAATCACGCGGTCCAATCATCATCGGTATTCAATGGCATCGCATTTCCCTAGCCCGCAGTTCCTAGTTCCCAGCCCTCATCTCTTTCTAGCCGGCAAAGTTTACCACTCTCCGCTGTCATTGCAGTGAAATCAGCGTGGCAACTTAATCCGGTCGCGGAGGTTGCCCCTCGCGGGCCGTTGTAATTGACGGTGACGTGCCGGACGTACCGATTTTACTGTTAGGAAGGCGTCGCCGTGCGCCAACCGGCGCATCTTTCCCTGCGCCGCGGTTCTGCCTTGGTGGGACTGCATTGTTCGGGCGATTGTTGGATCCGGAGCCGGGTGATGAGCCGACTTGTCCGTCGCTTTTCCTGGAAGTTGTTTTTGCTCGTCGTGGCCCTCGCTGCGCTGAGCCTGAGTGCGCCCGAAGCCTGGCGGCGCTATCAGGCCCGGCAAGCATCGTCGCAAGATGCACTCGCTGCGCTCGAGCTTGCGCACTCGCAATCGCTGACCAACGAATCGCTCCCAGCCTTTGAATTGCCAGAACTCCCCGCCGAAACGCCGGAATTCGCGCCGGTCGCGATCGAGCCAGTCCGCAACGACTTCGCAGCCTTTGAAACACCCAAGCAAGTTGCCAAGACGGGACCCGTCGTCGCTGAACAGATCGATAACGATCCTTCGCTGCCCGAATCTCCCACGCGCACGGCGGTGAAGGTCGAACCCGCCATCGAATTTGAAAAGCCCGCTGAGCAGCCGCCGGCTGAAGTTCCAGCGTTCACTCCTCCAGTCGAAGTGCCAGCCACGCCCGCCGAAGTGCCGGTTCCTTCGCCTTCGCCGTCTCCCTCGCCGAGCGAGCCGCGCACGTTGCCCGACGCAGCAAATCATTCCACGCTCAAGCCGAGCGTGCCGCCGGATGTTGCTCCCGCGCCAGAAAACGCCTCGGCTGGCGCTTGGCCGCATGCCACCGCGCTCGTAGCTCAGTTGCGTGAACTCGCCACCGAAGAACCCAACGTGGCTCACTGGGCACAACAGACCATCACGCAGCTCGAAGACCTCGCCAAGGTGAACTCGCTCGCCAGCCCGCAGGTCGGCAATATTCTCGATCAACTCCACGCCCTGTCGCTGCAAGCCCGCGAACTGGCCGTGCCGCTGAAGTCCGACAATCAACGCTCGCGCGTCCTGCGCTCGGGTTACGCCATCGTCCGCCGCATTGCCGTTTGGCAGTTGGCCCACGCGGTTGCTTTTGAATCGGAACATCGCCAGACGGCCACGCCCAGCACCACCGAGTGGACCGTTTGCCTCACGCAGCTCGAGCAAAAGTTGCAATCGATTCCTGGCGGCTCGCCGTGGATCACTTACTTGCGTCTGCCGCAGGCTCGCAAACTATCGAACTCAGAAACTTCTGCCACCGATCGCCGCGACTTGGCTCGCGATATTCTCCGCCGTTTGAATTCGACGCAGTTCGATCCGCAGCAGGGAGATTTCGCCGAGTCGCCGGTCTTCTTCGAGCTGATCGCCAGCCTTAAGAACTGGGCCGACGAACCGGTCAATCTCACCAGCGTGCTGCAAGCCATTGAAGATTACGAACGGCAAGACCTGACGGCAGAGAGCACCGCGCTCGCCGAATTTTATCAGCACATTCGCTGGTCGCCGGATAAAAAGCTCGCCGAACTGGGCGACACCATCAACAGCTATTACCGCAACGGCAACGTCCGTGTGGCCATCTCGGCGGAACTCGTCAACCGCTTCCTCCCCAAAGAAGCCCGCATGGCCGAGTACGTGCAGGACTACATCCAAGGCGCGTATGTCGAAGGTAATAGCGAAGCCAGCACTCGGCTGCGGCTCGTGCTGCTCCCCGATCGGCTCCGCTGGCGGTTGGGGCTCGAAGCTCAAGGTGAAGTGGCTTCGGACACTTCCTCTACGAAGGGCCCGGCAACGTTCTATCAAAACGGCACGTCGCACTATCGCGTGCGAAAGATGTTGCTCGTCGATCGCCGCGGCGTGAAGCTCTTCAATGCCGAAGCCGAAGCGAATGCGAATAACCACCTCAACGATTACGAGACTTCCTACGACAGTATTCCGATTCTCGGCAGCATTGCCCGTGCGATTGCTCGCGATCAATACGATGCCGCGCAGGACTCCGCCCGCGCGGAGGTCGAAGGCAAGATTCGCGGCCGCGCCACGACTCGCATCGATCAAGCCGTCGCCGAACAGCTGAAGAAGGGCCAAGAGAATTTCAAAGTCAAACTGCTCGAGCCGATGCGGAAGCTCAATCTCGAGCCCGCGCCGGTGGATATGGAAACGACCAACGATCGGTTGATCGCTCGCTACCGCTTGGCCGGTCACGAGCAACTCGCCTCGCATACGCCGCGGCCGCAAGCTCCGGGCGATAGCCTGCTGAGCGTGCAGGTGCACGAATCGGCGTTCAACAATCTGCTCAACCACTTGAACCTGAGCGGCAAACGCTACGAACTACGTGAGCTGCACAAAGAAGTCACCTCGATCTTCACGGCCAATCCGCCTCCGCCGCCAGACGATCTGCCAGAAGACGTATACGTCACGTTCATGGAAAGCGATCCGATTCGCGTCGATTGCGAAGATGGCCGAGTTCGTCTCACCATCCGCATCAAGCAACTCGAGCACGGCAAGAGCAAGTGGCAGAACTTCACCGTTCGCGGCTACTACGCGCCTTATTCCGATCAGCTCGAAGCCAACCTGGCCCGCGATGGCGTGATCGAATTGATCGGCGAACGACTCCGCGTCGGCGACCAGATTGCCCTCCGCGGCATCTTCAGCCGCGTGCTGTCGCGCAACCGCACGCTGAACCTAGTGAACAAGCAGATCGCACTCGCGCCGGAACTGCGTGACCAGCAAGTGACGCAACTGGTGATTCACGACGGCTGGATGGGCGTGGCCTTAGGACCAAAGCATCCCGAGCGGAAGACGATCGGCGTGACACGGGTCAAGCAGAAGGATGGCGAAACGCGCTAATCGCTGGAGCGGGATTTCGATTGCCGTCGTCCCCTTCCTTCACGCATAATCAAGCCATCGCAAAACGATCCGCCCTCCCCGCCGGTGACGTTCGATGGCTCCCACCTTCCCGCTCGCGACTTCGCGCCGCCAGTTCCTCTCCACGGCTGGCGGCGGCTTGGGTTTGCTCGCGCTGAAGTCGCTGTTGGCCGAAGAAGCCCGCGGCAGTGAGTCGCCGAAACAACAGCCTCACATCACGCCGCGCGTGAAACGGGTGATCTGGCTCTTCATGCACGGCGGCCCTAGCCATGTCGATCTCTTCGACTACAAGCCGGAGCTGATCCGGCTCGGCGGCAAACCGATTCCTGATTCGTTCGGCGAAGTGATGACGCGGCGCAAGGTCGCACAGAACCCGCTCCTGCCCCCCATCATGCCGCTGCGGCAACGGGGCGAGAGTGGTCATTACGTCAGCGATTTGCTCCCCGAGACCGCACAGGTCGCCGATGATTTATGCCTGCTGCATAGCGTGTGCGGCGACAGCGTGAATCATCCGCAGTCGGTTTATCAGATGAACACCGGCAGCATTCTGATGGGCCGGCCGAGCGTCGGCAGCTGGGTGGCGTACGGCCTCGGCAGCGAGAATCGCGACTTACCAGCCTACGTCGTGCTGCCCGATCCCGGCGGCGGCGTGAAAGGTGGTCCGCCCGCCTGGGGCAGCGGCTTTTTGCCGGCCACTTATCAGGGCATCACCATGCGGCCCGGCAACTCGCCGCTGCTCAATCTGAAACCGCCGCCGCAGATCAGCGATCCCCAACAGCGAGCCACGCTCGACCTGGTGCAGCAATTCAATCGCGAACATCTGACCGCCCGTGACGGCGACGATGAACTCGCCGCGCGAGTCCGCGCGTACGAACTGGCCTTCCGCATGCAAAGCACGGCGCCGGAACTCGTCAACATCAACGATGAAACGGCTGAGACGCAGCGGCTGTATGGCCTTGATGAAAATCACACGAAGTCATTTGGTCAGCGCTGCCTCCTCGCGCGGCGGATGATCGAGCGCGGCGTGCGGTTTGTGCAGGTCTATTCCGGCGATACGAACGGTTGGGATGCTCACAACGATGTGACGCAAAATCACACGCAACATTGCCGAGCGACCGACAAGCCGGTCGCGGGACTCTTGCGCGACTTGAAACGCCGCGGCTTGTGGGACGAAACACTCGTCATCTGGGGCGGCGAGTTCGGCCGCATGCCGATGAGCGAACAAGGCAAAGGCCGCGATCACAACCCGTGGGGTTACACCGTTTGGTTCGCCGGCGGCGGAGTGCGCGCCGGGATGCGTTACGGTGCGACCGATGCGGTTGGCTTGCGCGCGGAAGAAAAGCCGCTGCCGGTGCGCGACCTGCACGCCACGATCCTGCATCTGCTCGGTTTGAAGTTCGACGAGTTGACCTATTATCACAATGGATTGGAAGAGCGATTGACCGGCCCCGCCGAAGCGAATGTCGTGCACGAGGTGCTGGCATGAGCTGGAGGCGCGCGAATGAACTCACGCAAAGACCCCACCGAGCTTGCCTCGGTGGTGAATGTGATTTTGCACTAATAACGCAAGTTTTAAATCCCGCCCCTGCCGACCTTGTGTCGGTAGAGCGCATGATTGCGGTGCTCAATCACTCGCTCCACCCGCACGAGGCGGGTGGGGGCGAAGCAAGTCTCGCGTTACATCTGGTGCAGAATCAACGCTCCACCGAGCAAGCTCGGTGGGGGCGGTTTTCAATTCCGTTGATTAGCTTGGCTCTTCTATTCGCATTTTGCTCGATCATCATCGCCCAAGAAGACATCGCCGATACGAAGCGCGCCATCGTTCCCGACGAACGGCCGATCGTCGAACCGCCGATCACGGCCAGCGATCGCGAGCATTGGTCGTTCGTGCCGGTGAAACGGCCGAGCTTGCCAGAGGTCAGTGGTAAATCAGCGCAGCAACCTATCGACCAATTCATTCTGCAGCAACTCGCGGCGAAAAATCTCACTTTCACTGCCGAGGCCGAACGCGGCACGCTGCTGCGGCGACTGTCGTTCGATATCCTCGGCCTGCCGCCAACGCTGGAGGAACGAGCGGAGTTTCTCGCTGATGCGGCTCCGGATGCTTATGAACGGCTCGTCGATCGTTTACTCGCTTCGCCCGCGCATGGCGAACACGTCGGTCAAGCCTGGCTCGATCTGGCTCGCTTTGCCGAGACCGATGGTTTTGAGCACGATCACGTGCGGCCGAACGCTTGGAAGTATCGCGATTGGGTGATCGGCGCGCTGAATCGCGACTTGCCCTACGATCGCTTTCTGCAACTGCAACTCGCCGGCGATGAGCTGCTGCCGAATGACGAGCAAGCGCGAATCGCGACGGGCTTTTGTCTCGCCGGGCCAGACATGCCCGATGTGAACGACCAAGCCGAGCGGCGACACAACTTGCTCAACGAAATGACCGGCATGGTGGGGTCCGTCGTGCTTGGCTTGCAGGTCGGTTGTGCCCAGTGCCACGATCACAAGTACGATCCCCTTAGCCAGGCCGATTTTTTTCGCCTGCGGGCCTGCTTTGAGCCGGCCGTCGAACTGAAGAAGGACAAATCGACCGAATGGCTGAAGGAAGTGGGCAAAGTTGACCCCGCGCGGCTGTGGATCCGCGGCGATCATCGTCGCCCCGGCACAGAACTGCAGCCAAACATGCCGCGGATTGCCGCGGCGAACGATAAATCTTTCGTCGCGCTTCTCTCTTCCGCTCCGCAAGAGCTGCCCGAAACAAAGAAGACGTCGTTCCGTCGCACGGCAGCAGCCCGCTGGTTCACGCAGCGCGAAAATCCGCTCACCGCCCGCGTCATGGTTAATCGTCTTTGGCAACAACACTTCGGCCGGGGCTTGTCGGCTACGCCGAGCGACTTCGGCACCCTCGGCGATTCGCCTTCGCATCCCGAACTGCTCGATTACCTCGCTGATGAATTCGTCACGCGCGGCTGGAGCATGAAAGATCTGCGGCGGCAGATCGTGACGTCCGCCGTTTATCGGCAACAAAGCTTGCGCGGCGCTGAAGAAGAAACTACCTGGCAACTGCGCCTGCAGGCTGATCCGACGAACTCCCTTTTAAGTCGCTATCCGCGTCGCCGTTTGCAAGGAGAAGCGATCCGCGATTCGCTATTGTCCGCGGCTGGCTTGCTCGACCGGGCAGCCGGCGGACCGGGAGTGTTACCGCCGTTGCCACCCGAACTGACGACGACGCTGCTGTGGCATCAATGGCCGACTAGCAAGCGCGAGGGAGATTTTTATCGCCGCAGCGTTTATATCTTCGCGCGTCGCAATTTGCGGTATCCGCTCTTCGATGCCTTCGATCGTCCCGATGCGAATGCCAGTTGCCCGTCGCGGATTCGCTCGACCACTGCGCCGCAAGCGCTCCTCATGCTCAACTCGGCCCAGGTCCTGCAATTTGCTCAGCACGCGGCCGGCCGGGTTGATCCGCAGTCGCCTGCTGAACTGATTCTCTTCACGCTCGGCCGGCCAGCAACTGCCGCTGAAGCACAAACGCTCGAAGACTTCGTCGCGAAACAAACGACCGCCAATGCCGAAGCAAAACGCAAAGAACCACTCGCGCTGCCGCTTCCTCGCGATTCGCAAGTGAACGACGCCCGCGCAGCCGCCCTGGTGCAAGCCGCATTGGCGCTTCTCAACAGCAGTGAGATGATCTACTTGGATTGAGCCACCTGTAAGAAGCTCGCGAACTCCTCATGCAAATCCTCGCCGTCGACAAGCCCGCCCTTCCTCCCTTTGAAATGCCAGCGCGGTTTCGGCTGGAGATCGTCTATTTCATGACGTGCCCCGGCGAGCGCGGCGCACCGGCGAAGCTGGGTGAGAACGAATACTGGATCGATCACGACGAGGCGCGGCAGTGGCTTGATGACCTGGTGGTCTGCGTCGTCTCGCCCCTCGATGCAGCAGCGAAGGCCGAGATTCCGCTGACCGAAGAGCACGAAGCCTGGTTGCAATGGCTGCTGGCCAACGACGTGAAACACGTGCGCGTCGTTTAAGAGATCCAGCGCGCCTTATTCCGCGTTGGCTTCGTTGACCTTCTGCTGCCAGAAATCGCGGGCCGCGCGGATTGGCGTCATCACGGCTTGGCGTTCATCGCCGTCGGTCAGCGTGATGCGGCGGGCGCGTTCGGTCAGCCAGTCGAGAAAGAACTGCGCCGACTTTTTGCTGACGGTTGGTTTGTAGCCGATCTCGACGTAGTAGGGCGCGGTCAGTGCAAAGCGATACGTCTTCTGCGCATTCGTCACCGCGCGCACGGCCATCCAGCCGCTCCGTTCGAACTTCACTCCCGGCAATTTGCCGCCGGCTTTGGCCAGTTCGTCGAGTCGAGTTTCATGCACGACGCGACCGTCCTGAATCACTTCGAGGTATTCAATTTTCTCACGCGTGGCGAGGTTGAGAGCGATGCTCAATTCAACAACGCCGCTCTCGGCTTGAAAGACATGGCCGGGGGGCATGCCGTTGACCAGCAGCCGCAGCAGCGGACCGTTGGTGATCACGGTGCGGCCTTCCTTCAAGCCTTGCCACCAGTTGTCGGGCGTAAACTCATTGCAATAAACATACGCACGGTTGTAACCGGCGGGATTCGCCGCGATGCCGCTGCCACTGCCAGCCGCGGGGGCGATGCGCAGGCCGCAGTTGAGCAGATGAAAGTAAACCGTCTGCGGCCAACGACCCACGTTGGCAGGACCGCCGAAAGAGGATCCCTCGCGCGGTTTTTCCCAAGCGGGAGCGCTGCGCAGATCTTCGCGCTCGAACGTTTCGCTGGCGATGATCAAGGCATCGAGCTGACCACCCGCGACCAGCGCCGGCAAATCCCAGAGCGTCGCGCTGCGAGCGCACACAAATGCTGGCGAATGCTCGCGAGCTTGCTGCGCGATGGCGAACGGCCCCGGAAACTCCTTGCCGGCATCTTCGAGCTTCAGCGGTTCGGTCAAACGATGAAAAATCAGTGATGCCCCGGCCCGTTCATCGCGAGCGCCGAACAGATACTGCCAGCGATTGCCGGGAGTGCTGAGCTGCGATTCTTTCGGGGCGGGCTTTTTGTCGAATAGACTTTTCTTGTTCCAGCTGGTGACATCGGCGGCCAGGTCGAGTTCTTCGGCCCGCATCAGCAGCTCGAGGTCGGCCGGTTCGCGCGTGAGATGCAAATCACCGGCGTACCAGTTCTCTTTGCGCATGTTGACGACGCGATGCAGATCGACGGTCTTCGAATCTTCCGCATCGCGGTCGATCTCGAAATTGCCGTAGCGAATCTTGTATTCCGGGCCGTGCTCCATTTCGAACGTGTACGAGCCCAGCGGCAGTTCGAGCGTGATCTCGCCATCGAACACGAAGTGATCGTGGTAGTAGGGAATCTTCGGTGGCCGCACGGGCTTGCCGCGCGAGTCCTTCAAGTGCATGCGAACAGCCAGCGGTTGGTTGGTGTCGCGATCGATGGCTTTGATCGTGAGCTCACCCTTGTTCGCGGCCAGGGCAGCGAGCGAGAGTCCAAAAAACACGGCGAGTGAAAATAGAATTCGGTTCATGACGAAGTTTACGTCACGAAAAAACCGCCGTAGGCGAAGTCACTCCGTGACTCGCAACGGCGGTTTGGCGTCGAACGTCGGAATTTCCATTGCGGGAAGTAGGGCTTTTGGCGGTTCTAGGAGCGAATCGCCAAAAGCGCGTTGCGGGTCACGGAGTGACCTCGCCTACAACTACGGGCTGCTGAGGCTCAAGCGGGCGTTCAGCACCTTTTGGATGCGGCTGCTCGATTCTTGCAGGTGGGCTCGGGTGTAGGTGTCGAGCTTGCCGGTCATTTCGCCGTTTTCCAGCACCTTCTTGATCTTGCTTTGCAGATCGCCCAGTTGCATGTAAGCCACCGTCTGGCAGTCTTGCGGCGCACTCGTGTTGCCCATCGCGATTTGCGAGAGGCTCTTGAGGTACGACCGCTGCAGGTTGCGGCGGAGGCTGCCGATGGCGGGTTTGCGGTTGCTGTATTCGCCTTCTTTAAAGCCTTCGACGTCGCTGAAGATGCTCTTTGTCAAACGATCGAGCAGTTCAGCCGTCGTGACCACATCGGCGTCGGGCGACGACTTGAGTTCGGCGTCGTGCATCCGTTCGAGCGTGACACCCGAGAGGAGTTGCGACAGCACGCGTTCCTGCCACATCAATACAAAGTCATGCACGCCGAAGTCCTTGCGGATCGTGTTCGTGGCGCCCCAATGGCTCCAGTTATTCCAACCGAGTTGGTTGTAAATTTCTGGCGGGAATGCGAACGGCTTGTCGCTGAACAGTTTCTTGTCGAGCAGATCGAGCACATCGCGTTGCAGCTTGGCATCGACGGGTTGCACTGGCGGCTTGCCGTCTTTGTCACCCTTGTGGCTGCGGCTGGTCTTCAAACCACCCACTTGCCGCGAGGCGAAGAACAAACCCTGGCCAGCTTGGGCCACCACCACGTTGAACGTGCGACGGGCTTGGGTGTAATCGTCGCCTTCTTTCGTCGTGCGATCGATCAAGCCGGGGATCAGTTCTTCGACCATCTGCAAACGGTGCTGGGCGAATTCGATTGGGTTGGCGCCGAAGTCGAAGCGGTTCGAGTCTGGATCGGGATCGATGCCGCGAGTGTCTTCGTCGGTGCTGTAAGCGAGGGCTGGTTCACCGCTGCGAGCAGCAATCTTCTTCAGCTCGGGCAACTCAGCCGTCGTACCACTGCCGAAAGGCTTGTAGCCGTATTCGATGGCCCACACGTCGTACGGACCGACCGTGGTCGGATAGTAATCGCCTTGCTTCTCACCCTTGCCGACGATGTTGGCCGGGTTGTAATCCATCACCGAGGCGACCATCGCGCCGCCCGATTTGCTCGGGTCGTTCAGGTCCTTCAGGCTCAGCCACTTGCTGGCCTTGAAGTTGTGACGCAGGCCAAGGGTGTGACCCACTTCGTGCATCGTCACTTCTTTGAGGGCCTGCATGAAGAACTTCTCCATGTTTTCAGCCGTCAACTTCGGATCTTTCTCAGCCGCGAGAATGGCTGCTTCGCCGCCGGCCAATTGCATGGCCATGCCGCGGTTGAGAGCACATTCGGGCAAGGCAAACTTCGGGCTGAAGATCTGACGGATCTTTTGCTCGCTGACATCGCTACGCGGCAGATCGAGTTCGCCACCAGTCATCGCGGCGACGGTCGCCGGCGTGAAGGTTTCGAATTCATCTTTCCACGAGCTCAAAAAGTCGGCGTCGAAAATAATGTCGGCGTCGAGAATCTGACCGGTGTAAGGATTGACCCGCGATGGCCCCATGGCGAAGCCGGCGTTCGAAGTGATCCAGCGGAACGTGTTGTAGTTAATGTCTTCCGGATCCCAGGTCGCATTGTCAGGCTGACGTTCGACGACCATCGCATTCACGAAACCGGCAGCTTCGAAGGCTTTGTTCCATTCGTAAATGCCGTCGTAGATAGCCTTCTCGTACTTATACGGAACGGTCTTTTCGATCCAAAACTTGATCGGCTTGGTCGGCGGCGAGAGCTTGGCGTTCGGGTCGCTCTTCTGCAGATCCCAACGATTGACGTAGCGAACGAACTGATCGCGGTTGCTCTTGCTGCTGAAATCCTTCACGGCCGTGAGGAAGTAACCGACGCGGTCATCGGCCAAGCGCGGCTGGTACGAACCGCCGGTCGGAATCTTGCTGATCGAGTAGTGCACGTTGATCGTCACGCCACGGCTATCGGGCACGGTGTCGATGTCTTGCGTGCCGCTCGAGGCATAGGTCGCGGCAACTTCCAGTTCCATGTTGTTATCAAAGCCTTTCACGGCGGCGAAGGAGCTCTTCGACGGCGAGAAGACAAAGCCTTGCAGCACCTGACCGATTTGCGGCAGGTCGCCCATGAAGACCGAGCTCAGGTCGACCAGGTCACCACCCTTCGGACCTTTGACGGTCGTCGGAATGCTGAAGAGGACGCTGTCGGTGTAAGCGTTGCGAACGGCGCGGGCTTCGGGCGAGTTGCTCGCGGCTTTGAAGCGGACGTTCTTGCGAATGATGTGAACGTTGTCGTCGACCTTGCGGAACTGCCACACCCAGTCGTCGCCAAAACCCCAGCTCATGCCGCCGAGGAGCGGGCCCTGGGCGATACCGCGGCTGATCGAAATCAGCACGATGTATTCCGAGCCGTAGTCGCCAGGCTGCAGTTCTACGAACAGGCTGTTTCCCTTCTGGTGCAGTTGCAGCAGACCGGGAACCGACTTGGCGTCTTTCAGCACGGCGGCGTAAGGAGGCGCGGCCGGTTTGTCTTGAGCGCTGGCCGAATTGCAAAACAGGACACTCGAAAAGACGACTGTCGCCATCAGGCACAGCGTACCCGCCAGAATCCGTCGAAGCATTTGTCTTACTCTTTGTTTGCCGCGAAACGTGTCAGTCGGCGATGAGCCGCTGAGCGACGATCACGAATCAGATTTTGAAGTACCGACCCTTTTGCGACCGTTAAATATACCCCAGCTGGCTTAGTTTGCCAGAATTCGGGCAAGATAGGTCAGAAAATGGATTCCCGCAAAAGGAGGCAGTTTCGGTTGCGGGCACAATCTTTTTCTACGTTACCAGGCTCAATTCTGTTCTAATCGCTACCGTCGGCGTCTCAACTCGTTGCTGCTCACCGTTGCCAACCATGTCTTCCGACACCGTATTTCCAGTCGTTGGGCCTGCCGAAGCCGAAACCGTGCTTCAGCAGTTTGCCGACTGCTGTGCCCGATTTCAGCTGCAGTCGGTGGCACATCAGGGGTTCAGTGGGGCTCGCATTTGGAAGGTGGTTGCCAGCGATCCCCGGTTTCTTGCTCCCCTTTGTCTCAAACGCTGGCCCGACGATCATCCACCGCCGGCGCGGTTGCCCTGGATTCACCAGGTCCTGCTGCAGGCCCGCGAGCGGGGAATTTCGTTCGTGCCCCAGCCGTATTTCACGCGCGGCGGCCAATCGAGCTGCGAATGGAACAGCGCCACCTGGGAATTGATGACCTGGCTGCCAGGAGAAGTAGAGACCGCCCCCCAGCCGTCGCCACAGCGAATCACGGCTGCCTTTCGGGCCTTGGCCGCCTTTCATCAAGCGACAGCCGATGTGCATCAATCGTCCGGCAACGCCAATCAGCCGGCGCCTGCAATCGCCGATCGCCTGGCTCGGTGGCGCGATCTAACCGGCGGCGGCAGCGAGCAGATCCAACAGGCTTGTCAGCGGCGCAGCATTCCCGCCCTCGATGATCTGGCCGCCCTCTGGCTGGCCCGCCACGCAAAACTGCCCGTCAGTTTGACCAGTCGCCTGTTTGATGCGGCGAAATTAACGCTGCCGTTGCAGCCCGCCATTCGCGATCTGTGGCGGGATCATGTACTGTTCGACGGCGACAACGTCGCGGGCTTTATCGATTTCGGCGCCATGCGGATCGATACTCCGCTCACCGACATCGCCCGCCTGCTCGGCAGCCTGGCCGGCGATGATCCGGCGCTCCGCCAGATTGCGATCGACACTTACTCCGCAGCCAACCCGCTCTCCGCCGCCGACCGCGACGTGATCGACCTGCTCGATCACACCGGCGCCATCCTCGCCGGCTGGAATTGGCTCGAATGGCTGTACGTCGACGGCCGGCAGTTTCCATCACTGCCAGCCGTTCGTGAACGCTTCACCACGTTGGTAGGACGGACCATTGGTCCGCCCGGGGTCGTAATTTCCGCGGACGCTTAGTACGGCCCTCTTAGTACGGACCCGCTGAGAAGTTTGCCACAAAGTAAGTCACCGCATCCCGATCGGCCGAAGTAAATGAGCCGTCCCCATCGACATCGAGATAGGTATATGGATAGGTCCACGGCAACGTGTGCGCTCCGTAGATAAAGATCATGTCGTCAACGATCGTCTTGTCCGTGTTGTTCACGTAGCCGTCGTTGTTCACGTCCGCATATCGGCCAGAGTTCTGATAGGTCGCACTTCCTTGCGTCCACGTTTCGGTTGCTCCTACTACCGAGACCATGCCGCCCGAACTCACCACGCTGGGCGAGACGGCAAACGACAGGTTGTAGTTGCCGGCTGCCATCGTCAAGTTGTTGAGTTTCTCCACGATGAACGTGCGGTTGTCGGAGGACGGATTCGAAATCGTCGCAGCCGACGTGCCAAAACCAAACCGATTCGAGCCGCCATTCATTGTCAGCGTCAGATCGGCCAGATCAAAGAAGGCGACTGGCCGACTGAAGGTAACCGCGATCGACGAGACCATCGCATTCCGCGGGTCGGGTGTCACGGCGGTTATGGTGGCAACCGGCGCTGCGCCTCGATCGGTGAAGAACTTCATCGACGGCGTGGAGTAGTAGTTGGTCGGGACCGGACTGCTGTTGCGCTGCATCTTCATCGTCACCGTGTGATAGCCGTCGGTCGGCATTCCCGGAGTCAGGCTGTAAGCCGTTACTCCAGGTGAGAGTTGCTGAATCGCCCGCGGAATGCCATCGATAAAGAGCGTGATCTTCGAACCGGCAGCAATCGGATCGACATTTCCCGTGAAGGTGGGTGTCGTGTCGGTCGTGGCGTTATCCCAGTTGTAGACGCCCGTATCGCTTGCAGCGTCTAGATCGGGAGTGATCGTCGGCACGAATGACGCCATGGGATCGACATACACGTCGCAAACGGTTGAGCGTATCGACCAGGCCGGGCTCGTCGACAGCCGTTTGATGGCGACCGAATAGAGCATAGTGTCGACAGTATTCGTGGTGGGCGGATTGAAGGTGTAACTCGTCACGCCTGCCCCGAGCTGCTGGGTTTGGATGAGCACTCCGTTATTGAACAGCCCCACAAAGCTCCCGGCGCGGGCGGTGCCGGTGAGTGTCAGGTTCGTAAAGGACGTAACATTGTCGGTCGACGACATGCCGTCGTCTTTGGCCGCGATCAGGTCTGGCGGGCTCGGCTGACCGGCTGCATATCCAGCTTCCAAACCGTTGGCCAACCCCCAGCCGGTGTTGTAGTCGTAAACACCATCCGACTGCATGTCCTTGGCAGTTTGCTCGAGGAGCGAGAGCACCTGCGCGGGACTCAGATTTGGGTTCGATTGCTTCATGAGCGCCACCAGACCGGCAATGTGAGGCGCTGCTGCGGAGGTGCCGGTGAAATTCGGCTTCGATCCCAAATCCATCGGATCATCGGTGCCGAAGAATGTATTGTCGACGTTGCTCGGGGCCACAATGTCTGGGGTGTTGCGATAGACCGGCGCCGGCAATGCTACGCCAAACTTATCGAAGTAAATCGGCACGTAGCCTCGTGATGAATAGAACTCCAGTGTCGGCGGCGTACTCGCGGGAGTGGAGTCGCGCGTGGAAGCCCCGACGGAGATCGCTCCCGCGGCATTGGTGTGACCGAATGCCGTCCCTGCATTGGATGGATAGTCGGTAATGGTGACGTAGGGATTGTCGATGACGTACTTGATGGTCATCGCGCCGTAGAACGTCGTGGCGCGGGCGATCACGAGATTGGCATTGAAGGCAGCCGACCCTCGATTGTCGATATAGATGAACTCAAACGGGTCGCCGGCGTAGTTATTGTTGGTGCTGCTGTAAAGTGGAATCGTCCCGGCGGCGTTGTAGACCAACAGATCAAGATCCTGCTGTGCGCCGAGGCTTGTGGGCGCTTCCGACTTATACGGCTCTTGCCATTGCAGCGTGATTCGCACTTCTTGATTCGCTGGGATCGTAATCTGCTGGAAGGCATCCACGCCTAGGCCGAAGTTGAAGTCCAGCAAATCCATGTTGCCGCGGCCGTAGTTGCGTTGCACTCCCGAGACATCAAAGCCGGTGCTTTCGTAGGACTGCTTGGCTGCATTTCCCGCGGCGGAAATGTAAGTGACACCGGCCGCGACCACTTCATCGACCTTCTGAGCGATCGCACCGTCTTGGAACATCGGTTCGTCGTAGAAAATCAAGTCATCGACAATGATCGTCGCGCCGGCATCCTTTAGATCCTGAATGGCTTCGACCATCTTGGCTTTGGTGGGAAAACCCGTGTGAAATTTCAGCGTCGCCTTGGGGGCGATATCGTGAATGATCTGCAGCATGGCTCGGCCTTCATCCGAGCCGACGTAGGTGTCATCCAGCAGACTGACGGGAGTGGTATTGCCATAAGGATTCGTCGTGCCGGGCAGATCGCCGGAGGTCACATCGTTGGGAGCTTGAATGGCTCCGCCCTTCCGGTTGTAGCTGTCCGATATGACACCCACGACGACTCCCGTGCCATCAAAACCCAATTGGGTCCGGAGCGCGTCGGTGTAGATCGACATATCGCCCTGCGTGTTGGCGGCGCCGATGTGCGAGCCATACGCCAGCGGAGCTGCCTGGGCGTAGGCCAAACTGGATAGTCCTGCCAAATCGCGGATGCGGTTCATTGGCAACCAGGCCGAGATACTCGAACCCGCGATGGTCAGCCCTTCCGACCCGAGCGTCTTCAAATCGCTTGCCAGCACCGAAACCGAACCAGTCGTGTTGGCTTCGATCAGGATTTGGTCGCCGCGAACACTCAGGTTCGACAGGTGCGGAGTAAACTTGCCCGCGCTCCCCAGCAGTCGAGATTGATCAAAGTCGTAGCCGATCTGCGCGAGATCTCGATTGAGCCGAGTCGATTGATACGCCGCAGGCGCCGTAAAGGGGCGGGCAACGAACTGACTGCCGCCACCCAGCAACACCGGATTCGTCGGGAAATTCTCCGCTGCTCCCGCATTCAGCGCGGGCGTGTCGGTAGCAAAAATCCGCTCGAGTGGCTGGGGGTTGAGCACCTGCACCGAGTCGACTGCCATCAACTCGCGACCTTCGAGTTGTTCGAGGAACAATCGGCGGTTGCGGCTCGGGTGAGGCCGATTGAGTTGGGGGCGACGACCGGATTCATTACCGAAAGAGGCGCGCTTCATGGCCTGAGTCCTTTAGGCTGCCAAGGAGAAAAGCATCGGCGTGCCGAACCAGAGGAGCGCCGATGGCAGGAGAGTTGTGGCAGCAGCGGGGAGCAATCTAGCGAGTCGCGCGCGCAAAAATCAATTAGCAGAGGGCGGTATTCTTATAATATTTATTTATTGGAAAACTTATTAGTCCATCAGGGTCATGACATTGTTTGTCATGCGCAGGCAAGATCCATCTCACACATGAACGGATGAAGTTTTTTTGATTGAATCGCCGTGCGATTGCCGCGAAATTTGCGATGGCGGCAGCTCCCTGAGAGTGGGAGGCAATCAAAGATTCGCTCACATGTTTTATAAGCGACTACGCCGAACGAGCTATGTTGCTAAAGAAATAGCTCGCCGATTCGCGGACGGACGACACAGGTTGTCATAGGTCCATCCGCAGTGATCACAACAATCCATCATCGCGCACCGATTTCATCGGCAGCGACAGATCGTCAGCTACCGCAGCCACAGACCGCGGACCGAATCGCTCCAGCTCTTGGGCGCTGGTGGTGCGGCAACCGGAACAGGCGCGGGAACAGCGCGGGGCGTCGGAAGCGGCGGCGCGGCGTGCATGGCGGCGGGTTGCACACTGTAGAGCTCGTCTTCTTCGAGCTCGGCCGAAACTTGTGCGATCGCGCTCGGCGGCAACGTGCCGACCGGTTTGACGGTCATGGCAGCGACGACCGGCAGCTGCGGCAGTTCGGTGCCAGGTGGTACCGCGACCGATTGCGCGTGGGCCTGGCAGTTGGGGCAAAGGTTTTCGACGACCCATTTGTAGCTGGGGATGGTCTTTGTGATGGTTTTCTTCATCAGCTTTTTGCGCGTGTGAATCTTGGCGCAGCAGCCGGGAATCCATTCGTTCCAGACGAACTTGTGCGGCTGATAGCAAACGCCCTTGGCATCGGGAGTCTTGTCGCACTCTTCGCAAACCATCTCGCAGTGTTGCGAGCAGAGCTTGCTCGGTCCAGGCACGCAGAAGTCTTCGCACTTGCAGCCCCAGCAGGTGATTTCCACCTTCTTGGTTTCGCAAACGAGACGGCAAGTCTTCTGACAGGCGTCGACACAGCCACAGTGATCGCAACCAAAGACGGTTGACGAGTGGGCAGCCACGACGGCTAACACCGCCAGAGCGGCCAAGGAGAATCGAGACAACATGGGTCGGTTCCTGAGTCGGGTTTGTGTGGCTCGGAAAGTGCGAATGCGGGTTCGCCTTTCGAAGCACGCATGAATTACCAGTTGAAGTCAAAACGCATGGCGATGATGTCGGCGTTCGCCGTGCCGAAGACGGCGTCGGCCGTCGTGAAGGGATGAATCCAGTCGAACATGACGCGGGTGCGGTCGGTCAGATACCAGTTAAAGCCGAACGTGAAGTCGTTGTATTCGCCGCGATCGAGCGGCGTGAGATCGAGATAGGACCAGCGGGCTTTGAGCTCGAGAGCACCCGAGCCGTAGCAACCGGGCACCGCAAAGAAGTTGGTGATGGGTTGGTTGCGGCCGAACTGCGGGCCGTGTTGGCCGAAGCGTTCGAAGATGCGGTTTTCGCCGGTGACGAAGTAGCTCATGTGCGTGTAAGCACCGCCGATCGTCACAGGGCCGCCGACGTTGCGGTTGATATTGCAAACATATGCTTCGCCTTGCACCGTCACCGGTCCCCACACTACGGCTCCTTCGACGTTGCCGATGTCGTAGGTGTCGGCGCCGATGTTGCCGCTGTCGATCAGAAACGGGCCACGCTGGATTTGCGGCCGAGCGCGGAAGCGAGCGATATCGTCGTAGTCGTCGGTGTGCAAACCGCCGATGCCGGTGTGGACCAAGTAACGACCGTTCGACGGCTCGTCGTAGTACGGCAGCCAGGTGAGACGGCCACTCAGGCGATAGCCTTGGTTGTCGTCGAGGCGACTCTTGACGGTATCGCTGATGTCGTCAAAGAACATGCCCCAGGTCCAGGTCACGTTCTGGGCTTCGTTGCAGTTGTAGAACGCAAAACCAACTTCGCGGTCGGCAGTAAAAATGCCTTGCGTCGGAATCGAACGCTCGTTGAACATGTTGTTCGTATCGTTCGTCACCTGCTCGAGACCAAACGGCACGAAGAAGTTACCGATGCGCGCCCGGCCCAGCCAGGGAATGTCGTTCATCGAGAAGTAAGCGTCTTTGACGTCGGGCGAAGCCAACGGATTGGTATCGGAACCCGATCCTGGCTCGAGCGACATCTGCAAGCGAAAATCGAACTGGCCATAGCCGCTGCCGTCGGCGACAAGGCGGAGACGGCGATAGCTGAAGTAGTTGTCGTCGCCAACGATTTGCGGACTGGCATCGGCCCAGTTGATGTAGTCGAGCTGCACGTGGCCGCCGAGCTTGACGGTCCACTTGTCGGTCGACATGTCTTTCCAGCCGGCGTCCTTCTTTTCTTCTTTCTTTGGATTGGGCGTGCCCGATTGCAGCAAGTTGGCTTGCTCGACGTGCGAAGCGTCGGGATTTTCGGCTGACGGTTGATTGCTTTGCATCTGCGACCGCAAGCGCTCGATCTCGTTGTCTTGCTGTTGCAGCCGTTGAAAAATGGCTTCGATTTCGGTTTGCTGCGGCTGCTGTTGTTGCGGATAGGCAGCTGGTTGCGCTGCATAGCCGGGTTGTTGCGGCGCATAACTCGGTGGCGGCGCGTAGCCTGGCGGACCGTAGGTCGGGTGCGGACCATAGGCTCCCGGCGGCGCATACAGGCCCGGCGATGGGCCGTACTGTCCTTGCGCTAGACTCACTCCAGGCGCGAGCGCGCAGGTGAGTAGTGTTGTGAAGAGGACCAGAAAACTGGCCCGGCAACGAACGATCCGTGTCATCGATCCGCTCCGTGATGATCGCGGTCGGTTGCCTCGGGTGTTTCCCGTCGGCGACGCGAAATTGATTCCGTCTGGTTTCTCTGGGGCTGCGGGTAGGCAGGCCGGTCTGAGCCGACGGCCGCAGACTTTGGCTAGCGAGAACGATCGCTACCACCTGCAAGGTTCATCGACGTGGCAGAATCGTCATAATTAGAAAATCTTGCCAGGCATTGAGGCGGCGAGGCGTGAGAGGCTTGTCTTTCGTAGGTCGGACCATTGGTCCGTCCATGAGGCGGGTACAGCGCCAGGTTTTCTACCTTCGCAGCTCTTGGACGAACCAATGGTTCGTCCTACTTCGGAGTTGTTGTCCCTCGCTGTTGTGATCTGTTGTTGGAATTGACGACAGTATTTTTCACAAGCCGTTTTATTTCAGATGGTTGCGACGAATTGAGGGCAAAAAGCGAACTGTTGTTGTATTTCGGAGTAAATTTAGCACAAGGTCTTTTGATGTAAGGTCTTGCGCCATTTTAAAATTCGCCACCACTGTTGTAAAAGCAGCGAGCCGCCGAGGCGTTGCCAACCTGCCCAAATTCACACCGTAACAAGCGGGTCACAACGGCTTGTTCCTGCCGCCGAATGCGTGAAACTGACTGGCAGGGTCATTCGTCATACCTACAGGGAAACCTCGCCGAAGCGGATCGTCTTGGGCGGGTGGGGTTTGCGGATAGGGAGCAGGATATGAAACGGGTGCTGCAGGTTGCGTCTTGGTTGTGCTCTTTCGCGGTGATCGTGGCCTATGCGGCGTCGGTTCAGCCGGCTGCGTTCGCCCAGGGGGTGTTGGTCATTATTGACCATCCCCAGCCAGTGCCGCTGCCGCGACCTTGGCCTCATCCGCCGATCTCGCGCCCCGCGCCGACTCCGCCCGTTTCGTACAAGGTGAAGTCGCTGGCCTACAACGCCAAGATCACTGACCAGATCGCCCAGGTGCAGGTCGAGCAGACCTTTGTGAACACCGGCAGCCAACAGGCTCAGGTGCAGTTCGTCTTCCCGATTCCCTACGAAGGGGCCATCGACCGCATGACCTTCATGGTCGACGGCAAGGAATTTGAAGCCAAGCTGCTCGAAGCGAAAAAGGCCCGCGAGATTTACGAGGGCTATGTCCGCCGCAATCAAGATCCCGCCCTGCTCGAATGGGTCGGCACCGGCATGTTTCAGACGAGCGTCTTTCCTGTGCCCGCCGGCGCCGAACGAAAGGTGTCGCTGAAGTTCAGCCAGCTATTGCGCAAAGATCATCAGCTGACCGACTTCCTCATTCCGCTCGCCACTGCCAAGTACACCAGCCAGGCCATTGAGAAGGTCTCGGTCAATGTTGCGATCGAATCGAATGTCGAAATCAAGAGCGTCTTCAGCCCGACGTATCCGATCGAAGTGAAGCGTCCCGACAGTACTCACGCCGTGGTGAAGTACGAAGCCACCAACACAATTCCCGCCACCGACTTCCGCCTCTTCTTCAACACGATCGACGGCAAACTCGGCGCGAGCCTGATCAGCTATCGTCCCGAAGGTGACGAGGGCTTTTTCCTGATGCTGGCCAGCCCCGAGATCAAGACCGAGAACACCGAACGCCCTGCGAAAACGGTGATCGTGGTCGCTGATCGATCCGGAAGCATGAGCGGCAAAAAGATCGAACAAGCCAAGGAAGCCATCAAGTTTGTGCTGAACAACTTGAACAAGGGAGACACCTTCAACATCATCGCCTACGACAGCGCGGTGGAATCGTTCAAGCCAGAGCTGCAGAAGTTTGACGACGAGACCAAGAAACAAGCCTTCGGTTATGTCGAAGGTTTGTACGCTGGCGGCAGCACGAATATCGACGGCGCGATGACCACCGCGCTCGGGATGATCAAGGACGACAAGCGGCCGAACTACATTCTGTTCCTCACCGATGGTCTGCCGACCGCGGGCGAGACGAACGAAGGGAAGATCGCCGCGAATGCCAAGGCGAATAACAACATTCGCGCCCGGATCATCAACTTCGGCGTGGGCTACGACGTGAACAGCCGGCTGCTCGATCGCCTGGGCCGCGAGAACTTCGGCCAAAGCGAATACGTGCGGCCCGATGAGAACATCGAAACCAGCGTCGGCCGACTGTATGCCAAGATGAGCTCGCCGATCATGAACAACGTGGTCGTGAAAGTGGAAGTCGATGCAGCCACGACCGAATCGGGACCGTCGGTCAATCGCGTTTATCCCAAGGAAGTGTACGACCTCTTCGCTGGCGAACAGCTGGTGATGGTCGGCCGTTATAAGAAGCCCGGCAATGCCAAGGTGAGCATCACCGGCAAGGTCGGCAGCGACGAAAAGAAGTACGACTTCCCTGCCACGCTCGTCGAAAAGAGCGGCGATCAAACGTATGCGTTCGTCGAAAAGCTCTGGGCCCTGCGGCGCGTCGGCGAGATCATCGACGAGATCGATCTCAAAGGAAAGAACGACGAGCTGGTGAAAGAACTCGTCGGTCTGGCCACAAAGCACGGCATCCTCACGCCGTATACATCTTTCCTCGCCGATGATCTGGCTCGGCCTGGTCAGCTCGCCGATACGCGAACTCACTTTGAACAAGCGGGCCGCGCTGTCGATCGCCTGCGTGAAGCCGAAGGCAAGGCAGGTGTCTCGCAACGGGCCGAAAAGAAGCAGTTGCAAACGGCAGATCTCGCCGCCAACAGCGTGCGTGAGTATCGCGGAGCACAGGCCGAATCGGCCCCGCTGCCGCCGAGCGCACAACCAGCCGGTGGACCTGCGGCAGTTGGTGCGGCTCCCCGTTCATCTGCCGGCGGATACGGCTTGGCTGGTGGCGGTGCTCCCACGCCGGGCGTGAACAAGTATCGCGACATCGACAGCGATCGAGAAATCGCCGCCGATGCGGTGCAAAACATCGGCAGCCAAACGGTGTATCGCCGCGGCAAGTTGTGGATCGCCGCGAATGCTCAAACGATCGATCCGGAAAAGGATCAAGCCAAGATCAAGAAGGTCAAACGCTTCAGCGATGACTACTTCACGCTGGTGAAGGCCAACACGGCTGATGAAAACGCGGTGCTCGCCAATCAGCGCGAAGGGGAAGAGCTCCTCATCACGCTGCGAGGGCAGGCGTATCAGATTGAGTAAGTTTACTGGCGAGAGTAACTAGCGAATGAAACGCTGCCAGGCATAACCGTCGGGCAGCGTTTCGCTTTTGGCAAACTCCAAGTGCAAGATGCGCCGATGCAGTTTCGTCTCCGGCGCCGAATCGCCGCTGGAGTGACTCAGCAGCGGCCGCATCGCGAGAGCATCGCCGGCCCGGGCGAGTATCGTTACCGGTTCGCGGCCGCTATCGATTTCGGCGGCAGAATGATGTGAACCTGGAATGACTCGCAGCGGGCCATTCTCAAGCGTCACATCATCCAGGTGCAGACGAATGGTCAGCATCTCTCGCAATAACTCCATCGGCGCGATGACATGTGGCACGCCCGCTTTGTTGGTGGGACTTTTGAAGTGCTGACTCGGCAACTGGTTGTCTTTAACCGCAATCGTCAGATCCTTGTGCCACGGCAACCACCAACTTCGGCCTGGCGGTTTGTCGAAGAAAAGCCCGCGCACGAGACCGAATTCTGTGCCGAGCACGCTGGTCAACAACGGCCCGAGCGATGTTTCGCGCCAGAGTGATGCGACATTGTCGATCACCTCCAGCGGATTGCGAGCCGCATAGACCGCACCGCGACTAGCGAGCGGCGCACCTTGCTCCTGATCGGTTTGCAACGCCGCGGTCAGCTGGTTTGCCAGCGCAGCGGCTCGTTCCGCGGAGATCACTTGCTCGATCAGCGCAAAGCCTTGAGCTTCGATCTGCTCCACAGACATCGCTAGGCTCCTGCCTTGATCCGCAGACCGGCCGGCACGAAGAAACGTTCGAGGTAACCGAAGAAGCCGTCGATTACCACTGCGAGCAACGCGGCAGGAATGGCGCCTTGCAGCAGGAGCGCGGTGTCGTTGAGCCGCAAGCCGGTCATGATCGGTTGGCCATAACCACCGGCGCCGATCAAACCGCCGATCGTCGCCGCGCCGACATTGATGACGGCGGCCGTTTTGATGCCGCTGAGAATCGACCGCGAAGCCAGCGGCAGTTCGACTAATCGTAAGCGCGCGTAATCGTCCAAGCCGAGCACGGTCGCCGATTCACGCAGATTGCCGCTGATGTCCTTCAGCCCTTGATACGTGTTGCGCACAATCGGCAGCAAACTGTACAGAAACAGAGCCGTAATTGCGGGCAAAGCTCCGAGGCCAAGCAGCGGCACCATGAACACGAGCACGGCGAGCGAGGGAATGGTCTGTACGATGCCCACCACGCCAAGAATGATGCTGCCGATCCGCGGCCGACGGAAGGCGATGATGCCCAGCGGCACGGCAATCAAAATCGCCGCAGCCAGCGAAACAGACACCAGCAGCAAGTGCTGCAGGGTGTTGCGGACGAGACTCGCTCCGGTCTTCTGCCAGTAGTTGTCGACCGGCACGGGAACGGTCATGCCCAGTTGAGCATTAATAAACTCCGCGGCGACGACCGATTCACTTGCGCGGTCGATTTGCACGCGGGCGTTCATGGCAGTCATTGCGGGATTGTCGATCTTGCCGGTCAACTTGCTAATTTCGGCGAGAGCTTGAGGGGCTTTCTTTTCCAGATCGATGCGATACAGCGGCACGCAGTAGTAGACGGGGAAGTAGCCGAGATCATCTTCCAGCACCCGCAGTTTGTAGTACTGCACTTCGGCATCGGTCGAATAAACATCGGTCACATCAAGTCGGCCGCTCTGCAAACCTCGGTAGGCCAGGTTGTGATCCATCCCGCGGACGACAAAGGGCAAACCGTAGCGCGCCTGCAAACCGGGCCAGCCGTCGTTGCGATGAATGAATTCATCGCTCACGCCGAATTTGAGCCTGGCCGCGGCGGGATACTCTGCCGCTCGGCGACGGAGATCAGAAATGGTCTGAATCTCGAGTTCGGCAGCTCGTTGCTCGCGCATGCCCAGTGCATATGAATTGTTAAAGCCGAGCGGCTCTCCCATGCGCACGCCCTTCTTCTCGAGAGCAGCGCGCAGTTGTTCGTCATCCTTGATCTCTTCGCCTGAGAAAATTTCCTTGGCCAGGGTGCCGGTGTAATCGAAATAGAAATCGAGCTCCCCCTTGAGGAGCGCGTTGTAGACGATGCGTGTGCCGCCAAGTTCTGCCCGATGAGTGGCCTCAGCGCCGGCATGTCGCGCCAGGTACGCAACCATCTCACCAAGAATGATCGGCTCGTTATAAGACTTGCTGCCGATGACAATCCGCTCGGTCGCGATTCCTTCTGTAGCGCAAAAGCAAACAGCCAGCGACGCCGCCAGAAATACAAATAGGCTCGAACGGGTGGGGCATTTCATGACGACAAAGATAGCTTCCCTCGGACATAAATCCGATATGGCGACTATCGAAATCGCTCGTTCCACCATCTACACTTTGGGCTGCGTTCCTGCTCCTGCTCCCTCCTTTCCACTCTGGATTCGCTCATGCAAAGTAAGTCGTCACGTCGTCGGTTCCTGCAGCAGTCGTCCGCGCTCGCCGCGGTGGCTGCCGTTCCTTATTTCATGTCGTCGCCCAAGGCTTTTGCCAATCAAGCCAAGAACGACCGCCCCACCATCGGCTGCATCGGCACCGGCAGCATGGGAACTGGCGATGCCCACGGCCACTCTGGTTTCGGCGATATCATCGCAGTGTGCGATGTCGATTCGAAGCATGCCGAACGGGCCAAGAATGACGACAAGATCGGCAAGGGCAAAGCCGACGTGTATGAAGATTATCGCAAGGTGCTCGAGCGGAAAGACATCGACGTGGTGAGCGTCGTCACGCCCGATCACTGGCACGTGAAGATCGCCATCGAAGCGCTGCAGGCCGGCAAACACGTCTTCTGCCAAAAGCCGCTCACGCTGACGATCGAAGAGAACCAGCTGATCCGCAATGCGTGCAAGAAGTACGACAAGCAGATCTTTACCGTCGGCACGCAGCAGCGCGATGCCAAGGGGTTGTTCCTCCGCGCGGTAAACATGGTGCAGAAGGGCTTGCTCGGCGATATCAAGACGATCACCGTCGGCATCAACGGCAGCCCGACCGGCGGACCGTTCCCGGTGGCCGAAGTGCCGAAAAATCTCAACTGGGACATGTGGCTCGGCCAGGCTCCGAAGGTCGATTACCGCGAGAAGCGCTGCCACTATGAATTTCGCTGGTGGTACGAATACTCCGGCGGCAAGTTCACCGACTGGGGTGCTCACCACGTCGATATCGCCACCTGGGCGATCAATGAAAACGGCGAAGGCCAAGGCCCGATCGAGGTCGATGGTACGAACGCAAAGCATCCCTGCCCGTATGAAAAGGGCTATGCGACGGTTGATGATCGCTACAACACCGCGCACGAATTCACCACCAAGTGCAAGTTCGCCAGCGGCACCGAGATGATCATCACCAGCGAAGGGGACAACGGCGTGCTGTTCGAAGGAACGAAGGGCCGGATCTTCGTGAACCGCGGCAAAATCACCGGCAAGCCGATCGAAGAGAACTGGGACAAGGACACGTACGCTGACGCCGATGTCCAGAAGCTCTTCAAAGGCAAGCCGCACGAAGGGCACAAGGCGAACTTCTTCCGCTGCATCCGCGAAGGGGGCTTGCCAGTGTCGGACGTCTTCAGCCACGTGCAGATGATGAACACCTGCCACCTCGCGGCGATTTCGTCGCGCTTGGGTCGTGCGATCAAGTGGAACCCGAAGGCCGAGCAGATCACCGGCGACGATGAAGCCGCGGCCTTCCTGGCTCGCAAGCAGCGGGCTGGGTTCGAGATCGCCAAGGTGTCGTAATCCGTGGCTGATCCTGCCACGGTTTCCAACTTCGGCGGCAACATAACCTTTACTCCGCGGCAGCATTATTCGCCGCGGAGTGAAGCCGAAGTGCTGGAGATTTTGAAGAAGCATCGCGGCCAGCGGATTCACGCTTCCGGCAGTTTGCACGCCTGGAGCGCCGCAGCCCAGAGCGATGACATCTACCTCACGCTCGAACATCTGAACTCGGTCGAAGTCTCGCGCGACTCCGGCGAACCCATCGCTACCCTCGGCGCTGGTTGCCAGATCAAAAGAGCTCTGGCGGAACTCGATAAGCAGGGCCTGACCCTTCCCGCCGTCGGCCTGATCAGCGAACAAACGATCGCAGGATCGACCGCCACCGGCACACATGGATCGGGCCGGCATTGCTTGTCGCACTATCTCGAAACAGTTCGCATCGCGCACTATGGCGCCGATGGCGAACCGACGATCACCGAAGTCAGCGGCGATGTCGAACTCGCAGCGGCGCGTTGTTCGCTCGGTTGCCTCGGAATCATCGTCGCCTTGACCATTCGGCCTCGGCCGCAGTATTTCATCGAAGAATATCTGGCGGTCTACAAAAACTTGTCGGACGTACTTGCCCGCGAGTTCGATTGGCAGCTCACGCAGTTTTATTATCTCCCTTGGCGGAACGATTTCCTCGCGCAGCATCGGCGCGAAACGACCAACCGCCGATCATGGCTCGCGCCGCTGTATCGCTGGCATTGGTTTCTGACCATTGACATCGGCCTGCACTTGATCATTCGCTTCTTGGTGCAACGGCTGCGCAGTCCGTGGGGCGTGAAGACTTTTTTCAAGTACTTCGCGCTATCGCTGGTTCCTCGCCGTTGGCATGTCGTCGATAAGTCGCAGGACCATCTCATCATGGAGCATGAGTTGTTCCGGCATATCGAGATGGAGATCTTCGTCCGCGGCAGCGAGCTCGCCGTGGCCCTCGATTTTCTCCGCTGCGCCTTCGTCGAATTTGACGGCCAGCGCGGATTCGACGACGACACCCGCGCTGTGCTCGGGCAGTTTCAATTACTTGAAAAGTTGAACGCGCCGCGCGAACGCTACACGCACCACTATCCCGTCTGCGTCCGCCGGGTCGAACCCGACGAGACGCTGATCTCGCCCAGCAGCGGCGGCGACGAGGATTTTTACGCGATCAGCCTCATCAGCTATGCCCTGCCGGCGGAACGGGCGGGTTTTGTTGGTTTCTGCGATTTTGTCGCGCCAGCCATGACCGCGCTATTTCATGGCCGTTGCCATTGGGGGAAATACTGCCCGTCGACCCCTCAGGAAATCGAGCGTCTCTACCCAAAATTGCCGGAGTTTGTCGCAGTTTGTGAAAAGTTCGATCCCGAGCGGCGGTTTGCGAACGACTGGCAGCAGGAAGTGATTTTTCCGGCAAAATGAATCCCCGATCATGCCTTGCCTGATCAGGCTTGGATTCGTTACACTTCTGAGTTCGCAATCAGTGCGCAATTTTGAGTTCCTTTGACGGGTGACTGTTTCCATGGGTGTTAAGAAGACAGGTCGTGGTCGGCGGAAGTTGGGGCGGAAGAAGCGACGGATGCGTGCCCGCATTCGGCACCGCAAGTAATCGACTCGGCTGATTGATCAGGTTTTGCCGCGCCGCTGGCGTGCTCGAAAGCCGCTGCGCAGCCGCTGATAGGAATTCAGCAGCCCGCTAGTAGAAATACAGTAGGATCCGACGCATGATCGACCTGGCCATACCTCGTCCCCGGCGGGCGCAGCTCGATCTGGCCACGCTCTGCGACAAATGCACGGCTAAGTGCTGCAAGTACTTCGCCCTGCCGATCGATACGCCGACGGAACCGAAGGATTTCGACTACATCCGTTGGTACCTGCTGCACGACCGGGCGAGCGTCTTTATCGACGACGATACCTGGTATCTGCTGGTCCACACGCGCTGCCGGCATCTGCAGGAAGACAATCGCTGCGGCATTTATTTCACGCGGCCGCAGATCTGCCGCGACTATCACACCGACGCCTGCGAATTCGAAGACGACTGGACCTACGACCATTACTTCGAAACACCGGAGCAGGTCGAGGATTACGTCGAAGCCCGCTTCGGCCGCGGCAAGGGAAAAAGCATCCGCAGCCCGCAGCCAGAAGGCTTGCCGATGCTGTAGGTGAACCTCTCACCTGGCAGCTGGGTCTTCCCAAAGGTAGCCCGAGCCGTTAGGCGAAGGTTTGGGCGTGTGGACGTGGCCCCGGCAACGTGCGGCAGCACAAAATCGCCGCCCCTCAAGATCATCTGCGCTTCCGTTGTGCTACCGCACGAGGGAGAATCTTTAGTCAACTCGCCCCACCCCATCGGCTCACGCCTCGGGCTACCTTATCCCATGTCGAAACAAGATTTGATTACGCCGCGTACTCTCGCCGGTTTTCGCGATTACTTGCCGGCCGCGATGATCCCGCGCGAACGACTCATCGCCACGGCGCAACGCGTCTATCGCTCGTTCGGCTTCAGCCCAATCGATACGCCGGCGCTGGAGTACCTCGAAGTCCTCACCGGCAAAGGTGGCGAAGAGTCCGATCGCCAACTCTATCAATTCGAAGACAACGGCGGCCGCCGTGTCGGCATGCGGTTCGATCTCACGGTGCCGCTCGCTCGCTTCTCGGCTCAGCATGTGAATGAGATCGGCCTGCCGTTCAAGCGCTACCACATCGGAATGGTCTGGCGCGGTGAGCGAGCCCAGCGAGGCCGCTACCGCGAGTTCATGCAGTGCGACTTCGACACCATCGGCACGAAGAGCGTGGCCGCCGATATCGAAACCGCCGTCGTCATTCACGAACTGATGCGGGCCATCGGTTTCAATAAATTCACGATCCGCGTGAACAATCGCCAGGTCCTCAGCGGCTTGCTCGCGAAGCTCGATCTCGCCGAAAAGAGCGTGCCGATCCTTCGCGCGCTCGACAAACTCGGCAAGATCGGCCGCGAAGCCGTCGCCGCCGAAATGATGACCGCTGCCGAAGCCACCGCCGAACAAGCCGAGCAAGTCCTGAAGCTCGCCGAGCTGTCGGGCGATAACGACGCGAAGCTTTCGCAACTCAGCACGCTACTCGCTGGAAATGCTCTGGGCGAAGAAGGAATCGAACGACTCCGGCAGATCCTCCGCGGCGCAAAGGCCAGCGGCGTCGCCGAAGAGAAGCTGGAACTCGACGTGAGCATCGCTCGCGGGCTCGACTATTACACCGGAGCGATTTTCGAAACGTTTCTCGGCGATCTGCCGACCATCGGCAGCGTTTGCTCCGGCGGCCGGTATGACAACCTCGCGGGCTTGTTCACCAAGCAAGAACTCCCCGGCATTGGCGCTTCGCTCGGTCTCGACCGCTTGCTCGCCGCGATGGAAGAGCTGCAACTGCTCGAAAAAGTCAGCACGCCGGCCCCGGTTCTCGTCGCCTTCTTTGACAAGGAACGGCTGAACGACTACCTGCAGATTGCCGCACTCATTCGCCGTGGCGGGATCGGCGTCGAGCTCTTTCCCGATGCCAAGAAGCTCGGCCAGCAACTGCAATACGCCGACAAGCGCGGCTTCAAGATTGCCATCATCGCCGGCTCGCGTGAGCTCGACGCGGGCATTGTGCAGGTGAAAAACCTCGCCACGACTCAAACCGAAGAAGTGCCGCTGGAACTCACCGGGACAGACCCGGGAGCGACTCTGCTCGCCAAGCTGCGACAGTTATTGGCGGTGTGATTTGGTTGACTACGAAAGCGCTGCTGCTTTACGATAGCCCCCACTTTCTGTGTGGGGACACCTGTTGTGAGGCATTGTCGTGCTCAATCCTGCCTTGGTTCGACGTTTGGGCCTGATCGCCCTTGCTGGATTTTTGCTTTGTTTCTCTGGCTGTTTGCGGGAAGAAACAAACGGCGACATTCAGACATTTACATATCCTATGTGGCTGGCAGGGGTGCTTGTCCTGGCCGGTGGAGCGGCGACCGCGGCGGGATATGCGCTGCTCTCCTCGCATGAAAAGCCGGCGTACATGCTGCTCATCGCTGGGCCCGTTTTGGTGCTGGGAGTCGCACCCAGCTATTTCTTTTACAAGACGACCGTCGGACCCGAAGAGTTGTTCTCGCGCAACGGCTTCTTGGGCCTCGGCACGGTCCGCGCGAAGTACTCGGAGTTAGCCGAGATCAAGCTCACCTCCATACGATCGCGCCGCAGTACCAGCTTTTTTCTCGATTGCAAAACGCACGACGGCCGCGAATTGACGCTGCGGCTGAATGACGAAGGGATTCAGGGGGCGCTGCCGGCGTTTATCCACTATGCGCGGGCCAAGAACATTTTGATCGTGGATCAAAACGGCGATCCGATCAAAGCCCAAGATGCGCCGTGAGGCAGCAGATAGAGTAAGTTCGCGTTTCGTTCCCCTCACCCTGGCGTACCAGGGCGAGGGCTGTCTCAACAAGATTCTCAAGGCGCGAGATCGTTACTCGCGCGACGGCGTGCCCAGGTTCGGCATCCGTTCGATCACCTTGTCGACCAGGCGATATTCGCAGGCTTCTTCAGCCGACATAAAGCGGTCGCGGTCGGTGTCCTTCTCGATCTTTTCGAGCGGGTGACCGGTGTGCTTGATCATGATTTCGTTCATCTTCTGCTTGATGCGACGAAATTCCTTGGCGTGAATCATGATTTCTTCCGCCGTGCCCTGCATACCGGCCAGCGGTTGGTGAATCATGATGCGCGCGTTCGGCAGGGCGTATCGCTTACCGGGCGTGCCAGCCGTCAGCAGCACAGCGCCCATCGAGGCGGCCTGGCCGATGCAGTAAGTGGCGACATCGCAGGTGACGAATTGCATCGTGTCGTAAATCGCCATGCCGGCGCTGATCGAGCCGCCGGGCGAGTTCACGTAGAGATGGATGTCGGCCTTCGGATCGTCGGATTGCAGAAACAGCATTTGCGCGACGATGGCGTTGGCCATTTCGTCGTTCACTTGCGATTGCAGAAAGATAATACGATCTTTCAGCAGCCGGCTGTAAATGTCATAGACCCGCTCTTCGCGGCCACTCTTTTCGACAACATAAGGAATCATGGGCATCGGGAGCACTCCGTTGTTATTTGTATTGGTGTGAGTTTGATTTATCAGCCGCCGGGCGCTAGCCCCCGGCTTTCTCCTGCCCATCAGAGCCGGGGGCTAGCGCCCGGCGGCTGATAGGAGCAATTTAGTTAGGCCTTGTCCGACAGCGATTCTTGCTGCGGAGCGTGCTTCAGCACGTCATCGACGGCGCCGTAGGCCTTCGATTCTTCGGCCGACATAAAGAAGTCGCGGTCAGTGTCCTTGGCGATCTTCTCGATCGACTGGCCGGTGTGCTTGGCCAAGATGCCGTTGAGGACTTCGCGATAACGAATGATTTCGTTGGCTTGGATTTCGATGTCGCTGATCTGGCCACTCACACCGCCGTAGGGCTGATGCATCATCACGCGAGCGTGCGGCAGGGCGAAGCGTTTGCCCTTGGTGCCGCCGATCAGCAGCACCGCCGCACCGCTGGCGGCCATACCGACGCAGTAGGTGTTGATGGGGCAGCTGAGGATTTGCATGGTGTCGTAAATCGCGAGGGTCGCGACCACGTCGCCGCCAGGCGAGCTGATGTAGAAGTGGATGTCCTTGCGGCGGTTTTCGCTCTGCAAGTACAGCAGCTTCATCACAATTTCGTTGGCGTTGCCGGTGTGAATTTCGCCCTGCAAAAACACAATGCGGTTTTCGAGCAGCAGGTCGCCAAGGGTCAATTGGCGCTGCCGCTGATAACTTTGATGCGACTGGCTGTTTTCGATGGGGCTGGGCAAGTATCGGTTCATCAGGGGCGATCCTTCCGAGGAGACAACTTCTCTGACTCAAGCTCAATTCAAGCCCGCGTGTTTTGCGGCGACGGGGGAGGGAACAGTTGCGTCAGAAACTATTAGATTACCTGTGCGTATTATTCCGCCGAGGCTCACGGCGGACTAGCCCACGTCTTATCGGCGGCGTGCAACCCGCGGTGCGGCCATTTATCATGAGGTTCCGCAAAACGCCCAACCGGCATAAGCGGAATGGCTCGCCAGCCACCCTCCTGACACTCTCCCTTGGGAACCTGACATGCTCGCGTCAAAATTCGCTTCACTCTGCGTCGGCCTGGTTCTGGTCTCGCTAGCAAGCGCTCAAACGGCTGCACCCAAAAGCGAAACTCCCAAAACCGAAACGCCCGCCGCCGATAAGTGGGAAAAGGAAATCACCGCCATGCTCGCCAAGGACGAAAAGTCGCCGCCGCCGAAGGGTGGCATCGTCTTCACCGGCAGCAGCAGCATCCGCCTGTGGGACGTCGCCAAAGCCTTTCCGAATCTGCCGGTCGTCAATCGCGGCTTTGGTGGATCGCAGGCGGTCGATGCGACCCAGCAAGCGACCAAAATCGTTACGCCGCTCCAACCGAAGCTGGTCATCTTCTACTCCGGCGACAACGATTTGAAAGCGAACAAGACACCCGAAAAAGTCGCGGCGGACTTTGCCGAATTCTGCGCAGTCGTTCACAAAGAACTGCCGAAAACCAAAATCTGGATCATCGCCATCAAGCCCAGCCCGTCGCGCTGGTCGATCTACGAAAAACAAAAGGCGGCCAACGAGCTGATCCGCAAACAGTGCGAACAAGATTCGCAGCGGCTCCTCTATGTCGACATCGTCCCTGCCATGCTCGGCAGCGACGGCCAACCGCCGCAGGAACTCTTCGTGAAAGACATGCTCCACATGAGCCCTGCGGGCTACAAGATTTGGAACGAGCAGATTCACAAACTGCTCACGGAAAAGAAGCCGCTGGAGTAATGGGCCAGCAGCCTAGCCAGCCCGCGCTTGTTCGATGCCGCGGCGCAGGTTGACGAACGATACCACCGCCATGCCGATGATGATGAAGCTGAGCAGGCTGAGGATGGCTGCGTTAGCGCTGCCGGTGGCGTGCATCACTTCGCCGAACAGAATCGGCCCGACCATGCTGGTGGCTCGCGCCGAGAGATTGAAGAAGCCCATGAACTCGGCCGTCTTTGCTTCCGGCGTCATCACGCCCATCATCGAGCGGCCCACTGCCTGCGTGCCACCCATCACCAGCGCGACGACCACGCCCATCACCCAGAATTGCGGCTTGGTGCTGACAAAGTAAGCGCCCACCAGCAGCGCGCACCAGATGGCCAAGCAGACCAGCAGGGTCGTCTTCGCACCGATGCGATCCGATAGCCAGCCCACTCCCAGCGCTGCCGGCGCGGCGAGCATTTGGATCATCAGCACGAGCAGCATCAACTCCGAGGCGCTCATCGCGAGAACTTTCTCCCCGAAGTAGCCGGCCTGGCTCATGACGGTTTGAATGCCCTCGTTGTAGATCAAGAAGCCAGCGAGAAAGATCGAGAGAACGCTGTAGGCCCGCACGTTTTGCAGTGTCCGCAACACCTGGCCGACCGCATGAAAGGCAGTGCTCGCCATGCCGGCATGAATGTTCCGCGGCTTGGCCCGATCGCGCAGCCAGAGCGCGGCGGGAATCATAAATAGGCCCCACCAGAGTCCCATCACAACGAGCCCGGCGCGCGCTCGCGAGGGGAGATCGGGCAAGCCGATCGAACCGCCGATGGCAAACAAGACCAAGACCACTGCCAGCGCCAAACCGCCACCGAGATAACCGGCCGCGAAACCGATTCCCGACAAGCGGTTCATCGATTCATCGTCAGCGAGCTCCGGCAGGAAGCCGTTGTAAAAACCGAACGACAACTCAAACGACAAACTGGTGACAAAAAACAAACCAATGATCAGCCAGGGCTGCGCGACCGGCGCGAGAGGAATCAACGTCGCGCAAATCGCTCCCAAAAACGACGTGCTGATCAGCCATTTCCATTTGCTGGCCCGCGCATCGGCCATCGCGCCGAGAATGGGAGACATCAGCGCCGCGCAGAACATCGAAATCCCGAGACCCCACGTCCAGACCCGCAGGCCGGTGATCTCCATACCGAAGGCAGTGATCGGTTGATTCTCGGGAATCGCGAGCTTGGTGATGTAGTTCACCAGCAGCGTGATCGACAGCGTCGAGTACGCGCTATTGGCCCAATCACACAGAGCCCAGGCCACGATTTCTTTCCGCGTGACAGGCCGCTCTGCGTGCAACAGCTTGGCGCCATCGGGCAAATCGGTGGGCACGTCGACGTGGCGGGGTGATTCGTAAGGATTTGGTTTCGCCTCATTCATGCTGCAATCGTAGCAGAATCGGCGAAAAACGGAGACAGCAGTCTGCCGCTGGCACGGTGCGGTTTTCCCCGCAAATTAACCTAACAGCACCGCGTGTTCCGCCTGCTCGGCCACTTCGCCGGCGAACCGCGAACAGGCCAGCAGATCGTTGGCGAGTTCTTGAATTCGCGACGCGCCGCCGACGAGACAGGGGACCAGTTCGCTCGCCACTGACTGCGGAGTGGGGCTGTCTTGCTCCACTTCGGCGAGTCGTTCGCGCAGATCAAGCGCTTCGTCGTTCACGGCCCGCACGGTTTGCAGAATCCGCCGCCGCACTTCGGCTGCCGAAGACTTCGTGACAGCAACGCCATCGGCTTCTTCACCGCCGCCGCGCAGTTGGCCGCGCACCGATAAGCAGTTGATGAAGTATCGCAGCACGCTGCCGCGAGTGATCAAGCCGCTCGGCACACCGTTCTTCACGATCACGGCGGCGCGCAGCGTCACGCGGCAGAGGAATTCATAAATGCTCAGCGCGGGAGTGTCTTCTTCGTAACAAACGACGTTGGTCTTCATCACGTCGGCGATGCGCAGTTGCCACCAATTGGCTTGCAGCATCGCGGCCATCACATCTTTTTCGGAGAGCACGCCGACGAGCTTGCCGTCGTCGTCGACCACCGGCGCGATGGTGATGCGAAAGCGGAGGAAGTGCCGCGAGGCGATATCGACGGTGTCTTCTTGATGCAGGCCGGCGACTAGCGTGGTCATTACCTGGCGAGCAGGAACATCTTGCAGCAGAACCGCCGGGCTGGTGCTGCTGGTCGACTTTGGCTTGGCTTCGCTCAGCGAGTGATAGGTCACGACGCGATCGCGCCCCGAACGCTTTGCCACCATCAAGGCCTGATCGGCCATATCGATGAGTTGCTCCGGCGACGCCATGTCGTCCATCCGCTGCGCCACGCCCAGACTCGCCGTGATTTGCACTTCCTTGTCGCCAACTTGAAACTTCAGGTCAGCCAAGCGCTGACGCATTCGGTTGGCCCAGATGGCAGCGTTGTCTTCGCTGGTTTCGGGCAGCAACAGACAGAATTCTTCGCCGCCGTAACGACTCACCACATCACTATTGCGGCAACCTTCGGCGAGTGCGGCGCCGACGCGGCGGATGACTTCATCGCCCACGGCATGGCCATGCAGATCGTTGATTCGTTTAAAGAAGTCGATATCGACCATCACGCAGGAGAGCGGAAAATGATAACGCTGCGAACGGCTCCATTCGCGATTCAGGAATTCAAAAAAGGTTCGCCGCGACGTCAAGCCGGTGAGCGCATCGCAGCGCGCGAGCACGCCGAGTCGTTGTTCGAGTTCGAGCACACGACTGCCAGAGCGCAAGCGCGCGAGAAGCTCATCTTTGTCGATCGGTTTCTTTAGAAAATCATCGGCGCCAGATTCCAGACCGCGCACCAGATCTTCAAGACCACTGCGGACCGTCAGCAGCATCAGATAGACGTAGTGCGGCAGTGATTGCGAGCGAACCCAGCGGCACAGCTCGTGGCCGTCCATGCCGGGCATTTCCCAATCGGTGATGACGATCTGCGGACACTCGAGCTCGATGGCGGCGCACGCTTCGTTGCCGTCGCGAGCGGTGCGCACGCGATAGCCGGCGAGCTCCAGCCAACGAGCGAGCAGCCGCAGCATGGCGGCGTCGTCATCAACGAGAAGAATGGACGTAATCGTACTCATGCGGGGCTCGCAACTCGCGATTGCTGGCAGACCGGCGGGATGCCGGCTCAGGGAAAACATACGTCCTGCTGCGGCGCGATCGCATCGTTGTCAAACGGCGGTGACGCGCATCGTCAGGTGTATTTTTCGCCAAGAGGTACGGCGGTAACGACTGTGCCGGTAGAGCGGACCCTTGAGTCGCAAAATCAGCGACTGGGAGCAAAAGCCCCAGCGATTGGCCCGCCGATGTGCATGATCCGCTGCCGCAGCGTGCGACGGACGCCGGCGTAATCATCTTCCACGTAGTCGCCATGCTTCGGCAGCGCGATGGCCAGATCGCGCTCGAGCCAGATCACGATGGGCCGCTGATTCAGCTCCATCCGTCGCACGGTTTCGATCGGCCAAGATTGCTGGCCGCGGGCCGTGGCGATCGAAATGGCTGCTTCATCGATTTGAATCCACCAGGGCCCGGCCGTTCCCAGAATTGGGTGCGACCGGAGTTGCCGCAGGTTGTGCCAGAAGATCGACCAGTCGAGCGAGACGTGAATCGCAATCGAAGCAAACGCCCCGATGAAGAACAATACGCCAATCGCCAGCACGATGAAGTCCAGGTTGTTCCCTGCCGGGAGAAACGGCAGCGCGCACACGATGATGACAGGAATCGCGATCAGCGACGAACCAAGCCAGGCCACGTGCCGCAGCTGATATCCGCGGGCCGCGTCGCGCTGTGTCAGGTCATCGACCACAAAGTTGCCGCGGATGGTCCGATGTTCGAAGTTCGGATCTTCCTGCTGCGGAATCTGCGGCGAAGCGTAAGGGTTAGTGTCCATTCAAGATCTGCTGAAGTCGCTGCATATCGCGCTCGACCTTCTGCTGGTCGTCGGCGAATTGCTCATCACTCATCGTAGCCAATCGAAACAGCGTAAACGAGACTTCACACCCGTCGCCGCTCGGCAGCACGCGCATCGGAATGTGAATTTCGACCTCTGGCGCAAGCTTCACCCAATGATCGATCACTCCAAATGGATTCGGCGGCGCAAAGCGAATGGACACTTCGCCGGCCCGGGTCGTGACGATCCACTGGCCATTTTCATTTCGCACCGACGACCCCAAACCATCGGCCCACTTCGGCAAATTGCACGGATCAGTGATGTAAGTTTCTACCTCGGCTGGCGGGCGATTGATCGAGACAGTGAACGTGCGTGAGATGAGCGTGGACATGCTTTCCTCGGTTCCCGTTGACGTGCCTCTGATCGCATTGGAGTGCGCAAATTACTTCCATTCTGCGGGCCGCAATTGTCGGTCAACGAATTCGAGCGGCAGAAAGATAATCTCTGCGGCGTGCCCGCCCAGCAAGTAATGCGTTTTGCTTCCCGTGGCGACTCTGTTGCTGCTGCCCATCACCCGAATTGTGACAACCAGCATTCCCGCAGGTCGCACCAGCGCGAGATAGCTTCCGACATAAAGCACCGGCAACAGCAGTAGCGCGAATGCGACCAGCAAAGGCGCGCGTGATTCTTTCATGATTGAATCTCCAAGCAAATCATGGCCAATGTGCCACTGGGCGGAACTAGCGAGCAACTTGCGCAGCCACCGCTTGGCTGCCGCCATCTGACGCGCCACTCATCTTACAATCAACTTGCCGACACTCGGAAAGTTTCGTTTCCAGCTCACTCGTAATCTGCAAACGTCGGCCGATCAACTCATCGCTACGGAGAACCAACATGACTCAACCAGCCAAGAACACTGTTTGCCTGTGGTACGATCGCGACGCCGAAGAGGCCGCGCGGTTTTATGCTCAGACGTTTCCCGATTCGTCGGTGGGCGCGGTGCATCGTGCGCCAGCCGATTATCCGGCGGGGAAGAAAGGGGACGTGTTGACGGTCGAGTTCACGGTGCTCGGCATTCCGTGCATCGGGCTCAACGGTGGGCCGGGCTGCAAACACTCGTGGGCGTTTTCGTTTCAGGTCGCAACGGCTGACCAGGCCGAGACCGATCGTTATTGGGACGCGATCGTCGGCAACGGCGGTCAGGAGAGTCAGTGCGGCTGGTGCCAGGACAAATGGGGTTTGTCGTGGCAGATCACTCCCGTCGTGCTGACCAAAGCTTTCACCAGCACCGATCCCGCCGTTGGCAAGCGAGCTTTCGAAGCCATGATGACGATGAAGAAAATCGACGTGGCGAAAATCGAAGCCGCCGTGCGCGGCTGAGCTTACAGCAGCCGGCAATACTCGGCAGTCATGGTGGGATAGGTGAAGAGCATGCTCTTCAGTTCCGCCGCGGTTAGTTTTTGACGAATGGCGAGGGCGAAAACGTTGATGACCTCGTCGGCGTGCGGGCCGAGGAGATGCGCGCCGAGGATGCGATCACTGCGGCGATCGATGATCAGCTTGCAGCCAGCGGTTGATGAGCAGAGCTTTCGCACCTCGCCTTTCGTAGACAGATCTTCGTAACGAATATCAATCTCCAGGCCCTTGTTCCGCGCATCGGCTTCCGACATTCCCACCGCAGCCAGCGGCGGCACGCTGAAGACCACCTGCGGAACAGGCCCGTAATCAACAGCCGTCGCCGGTTCACCGGCCAGCAAGTTTTTTGCGGCAATCCGGGCCGATTCGTTGGCTGTCGGAGCGAGCATCTGCACACCCGTGTCGGCACAATCGCCACCGGCGTAGACGGCGGGATTCGTCGTGCTTTGCAGAAACTCATTCACCTGCACACCGCGCTTGCCGTGCGCGATGCTTCCTGCTTCCAGATTCAGTCCCGCGAGATCAGGCACACGGCCGCCGCTATTCACGACGAGATCAACATCGATGAGCTTATCGCCAGTCTTCGTCGTCAGCGTCACTCGCAAACCATTCGCGCTACGCTCGATCTGGCGTGCTTCGGTTTCATTCCGAATGTCGATTCCCGCTTCCTGCGAACTCTTCATGAGCAGACGCACTAAGTCAGGATCGAACGAACGTAGCGGCAGTTCATGGCGATCGCTAATCGTTACTTGCGATCCGACGCGCGCTGCCAAGTGCGCGAATTCAAACGAGATAAAACCGCCACCCAGAAACAACACCCGCGCTGGCAACTCGGCGAGTTCCATGAAGTCGTCGCTCGTGATCGCTAACTCGTTGCCAATAATTTTCAGTGGAGTCGGTCGCGCGCCGACGCCCAGAAAAATGCGTCTGGCTTCGAGGCGTTGCTCGCCCACTTCGATGATGCGCTCGCCGACGAACCGGGCGACGCCGTGGAAGGTCTTGATGCCGCGCTGCTCGAATTTCTCTTCACTCTTTTCGCGCACCGGATCGGTGAACTCGTGTTGAAACGCGACCAGATCCGACCATTCGATCCGGGCCTTACCTCGCGTTAGTTTTTCTTGTGATCGTTGAAATCGATCGAAGAGCGCAGCCGCGTTGGTGAAGACTTTCTTCGGATTGCAGCCGTGCAGCGCGCAAGTTCCGCCGAAGTCTTGCGACTCCACGATCGCGACATTCCAACCTGCTTTTGCGCAGGTGACGGCGACTGTTGCCGCCGCCGGGCCGGAGCCTACACAAATCAGATCGAACGAAAGAGACATGTTCGGACCGATTTCTAATTCAAGCCACTGCCGCTCAAGTAACGGAGTAAGTGCTGAATGTCGACGGGCTTGGTCAGGTGGAGATTGATCCCTGCCGCAGTCGCCGCATCGATGACGACCGGATCGGAATGACCCGTGATGGCAATGATCGTGATCTCGTCGCCAGCGGGCATGGCCCGCATTTCTTCGGCCACTTGAAAGCCGTTGAGCGTCGGCAGTCCGAGATCCAGTAGCACGACATCAGGCCGGTGCACGTTGGCGAGCTGCAAGGCTTGCAGCCCGGTGTACGCCACGTCGACGGTATGAGCACATTCAATTCGCAGCAGCATGGCTAGGCTGTCGGCTGCGTCCTTGTTGTCCTCGACCACCATGATTCGTAACGGAGTGTGGGAGTCGGATTGGTCAGTCACCAGAAGATCCTGGGCGAGGGAGAGGTTAGGGCCAGCAACCGATTGTTGCGCGCTGCGTGCTTCGAGAGTAGGAGGGTTGCTGCGGTAAGCCGAAATGTCCTCGGCACGCAGTTGACCTCGTCCATCGGGCACGAGTTGGCTAGTCGGAAAATGCCGGTGCAAGTCGCGCGCCCGTGGCTTTGGTTTTCACCGGCTAAATGGCTCGACTTGTTAAGGCGTGTCCTTGGGCTGCGGCAGTTGACGCTCTTGTCGTTCCAGAATTTTGTCTTGCCGATCAGCCTGCCCCTCCCAACGCTCGATTAGCTTCTGCATTCGGTCGGCTTGTTTAGCAGCCTGTTCCAATTGGCGCTGCATTTCTTCTTGCTGTTTCGCGGTGACTGCACCTTGACGGGCGGATTCCGCAAGTTGCCGATCAGTCTCGGCTTGATGTTTGGCAGCGATTTCGCCTTGGCGGTCAAACTCAGCTATTTGCCGCTGGTATTCGGTGGCTGACATGCCCGCCGAATTATTTGCCGAACGATTTTCACATCCCAAACCAACGAACAGAAATCCACAGAGGAGCAAGAGATAATATTGTCGCATTGCCGCAGCATCCAATTCCGAGCGGGCCAATCGTTCGTGAATGTTCTCAACTTCACTATTGGAGTGTTTTCGAACACCACCTGCAAACATTCGCAGACATCTTTAGCGGCGATATGCTGCCTGTCCCTCAGCCGCGGCGGCCTTTACCATGGGGCATTGGTTTGTTCTTGCGATTGATGGAAGGAAGTTGCTTTGACGGCGCGACAGACGACGGGAGTGGATGGGCTCGATGAACTGCTGGGGGGCGGCTTGCTACCGGGAACACTCACGGTGGTCGTGGGCGCGACCGGCATTGGCAAGACGCAACTCGGGCTGCAGTTTGCGCAGGCGGGCGTGGCTCAAGAGAAGCGTCGCGGCGTAGTTTTTGATTGTAGCTCGCGCGGCGATTCGCAGAATCATGCGGCGTATGCGCAGCGGATGTTCGATGCGCGCCTGGCCGTGGCCGATGTAAATCGCCTGGTCGAACTCGATGATTTTTTTGCGGCCAGCAAGCAGTTCGGCGATTATCTGCACGTCTTCGATTACAGCGGTCAGCGGGTGACGCGCAAGGATCTCGATTGGGACGACTGGCGCAACTGGCAAGCTCATTTGAATGCCCGCTTGCGCGCGGCGATTTCATTTCTCTATGGCAATCTGGTGCAAGGTTCGCGGCGCATCGTGATCGATGGCATCGAGCCGGTCGATCGGCCTGGCGAGTCGATTCAGTTTCATCTGTTCGAGTACGTCTATCATCAAGTGCTGCGGAAAGATCCTGAATGGGTCGCGCGCGATTTATTCCGCGAGCATTACCGGCAGAATGCCGAAGCGGCGGCGGCGCATGTGTACGATCCGGCGCAGGTTGGCTGCGTGCTGCTCGTTACTTCGCACGAGACCATGCTCGACGATCTGATCAGCCGGCCGCTGGCCGAAGGTGACGTGCTGTCGAACGCCAACACGCTGATCTACATGGGCAAGACCCGCAACGGCGACCGCATGGGGCGGTCGCTGTTTGTCGCCAAGCATCGCGGCAGCGCCTGCGATGAACGGATCGTGCCGTACCGGATCGATGATCGCGGCGTGCACGTCGGTTAAGAGGTCGGCGTGTCGGAGTCGGGAGTTGCTTCCGGCTCGGCAATCGTTTGTGATTCGAGTTCTGCTTCAGCCGCCGGTTTTTCTGATTCCGGCGGTTTGTTGAGCTCGATCTTCCGCTTCCAGGTGGCTTTGCGGCCCCGCTTGTTCGGATGATGCTTGGCCCGCAGTTCGGCTGGCGTGTCTTCGAGAATTCCGCCGGGGATCTTGTCGATCAAGATCACGATCTTGGCCCGCGGCCCCTTGGCCTTCTTCTTCTCCTCGTCCGACATCATCTCCAGCTCGTACTTCACGGGCTGTTCGGGTCCGATGTGATCGAACCGGCCGTCTTGCACTGCCACCGCGGGAAAGAAAATGTCCTGACCGCGGTCCGGCTTGATGAAGCCGAACCCCTTCTCGAAGACCACATGATAGATAACGCCGTAGTTCATCCCTCCAGAATAGCCCGCGCGTGGAAAACGGGCCAGGGCTGTTGCGTTCCTTAAAACTCCCGTCCCTTCGGCGGCGTCGTTTGTTTCACGGGGGGCAACGGCGGCGGCAGTTCATTTTCTTTCGCTTTCGGATCCGTCTTGAACGCCTTTTGGCCGTTGAAGAGATCAAACAACGGCAGCTTGAATTCCGGCGCTGCCGCAGGAGCCTTAGCCTCCGGCTTGCGGGCCAGATCGACCTCGAGGTGCGCGATCAGGCGGCTCTGCTGCTTCGTCAGATGGCCATCGAGACCGCGGAACCAATCGAGCAGCGGCGCTTTGTAATCGGCGGGCGCTTGATCGAATTTCTCCGGCCAAATCGTCGATCGCCAATACAAGCCGCCGCCGATTTCTTCCATCAGTTTGTAATCGCCGCCGAGCGGGCAATTGAGCTCGGCGTTGAGCATGTCGTGCGCGACAGTGACGCACTCATCGAGCGGCACATGCATTTGCTGATTGAGCATATGCAACATCTTCACGTTGCCCGCCGAAGCGGCGAGGGCGCGATCGTAATACAGCTGATTGATGAGGGGCGCAACCTTGGCGGTGCTGAGGTCGCCGATGTGAATGCGAACCTGCGCGGGAATCTCGGCTTCGCTCACGCGCAAGTTCGGCGTGACGTTGGCGAGCACACTCCAATCGAACGAGAGAACCGAAAAGCCGCCTCCCTCGCGACGCCACAATCCAAACGGAAACTGCGTAAAGCCATCAGCATCGGGCCGACCGCCGAGCAGGCCGCTGAGCGGCAGCATGTCGAGGTAACCAGCCTTCGGCCACGAGCCGATGTAGCCGGGAGTTTTTTGCAACATCTGCAGCGTGCCGAAGAGCCCCGTTTTTCGATTCTCGAGCACTGGCGTGAGATCTTGCACGCCGAGGAACAAATGATGCGGCGGAATGTTGCCGAGGAGATTGATCTCTTTCACCACGGCTTGCACCGAGGCGATGTCGTTGCGATCGCGGGTGATCATTTGCGTTGTCGGTGGGCCGAGCATGGCCATCACGCGGCCGTACTTGGCTTCGTTCAGCGGCGTGATGTTGCCGTCGATCGTCACGCGTTCGATCGTCGGCGCGGCGGGATCGGTCTTCTCGAGCGCAAATCGCTTGATGCCGATCATCAGCGGATCCATCACTTTCCACTGATCGCGGTAGAGCGCGGCCTGCGCGTTGTAACGTTCCGCTTCGGCAGCCGTAACGCGCTCAACGCGCGTATCGGCAATCGGCAGGAAAGACCCACGCGCACCGCGACGGGTATCGAGCAATTCCGTCCCCGCGAGCAGCGGCGAACTGCCGTCGGGACGCTTGCCGAACGAAGCCGGCAAAAATCGTCCTTCGATGAGCGTTTCGAGTTTATCGGCATCGTAGCCTTCGCCACGAGCAGTCAAGCGCGCGAACCGGAGCAGATCGAGATCGGTCGTCGCCTGCATGCGGCGATGGAGTTCAATTTGATACTGCGGCGTGAGGAGCCCTTCGAAGAACGACTTCGAAAAGAACGCAAAAATCGTGTCGTCGCGGACAATCGGCAGAATGGTGCGGGCATGCAGAAACTCAGCCGATTGCGCGAGCGCCGGCGCACCACCACTCACAGCGAGGAAACGCTCGGCCATCGTCCGCGAGGTCGTCACGAAGTGATACTTGTCGTGACTCACATAGAACGAGCGGAGCCGATTGTCGGACGTCGAGATGAACGAAACTTCCTGGCCGTTGATCTTGATGATTTCCGCTTTGGCGCCCTTCGTTTTGTGACGCTCGAGAGCGCGCTTGCGTTGCTTCTGAATGTCATCGGCGAATAGTTCGGAAGCCTTGGCTTCGAACAGGATGCCCATCGCAGCGCCATCGACCATGTACAGATCCTGGCCGATCAGCGCGACGTCGTTGATGACGTTCGGCCCGAGCACCTTGGCAAGTTCATTCTGCTCCAGGCCGAGTTGCTCTTGAATTCGCTTGTTGAGGGGCGCGACGTAGCTCCGCATGGTGACCATGCTGCCGAGGTCGCCGCCGTAGTCGTTCATCAAATCCGACAGCCAGAGATAATTGCGAAACGTGCCGAAGCGGATGTAGAAGTATTCCGGCGGAACGTGGCTGGCGATCGTTTCGACGGGCACGTCGCCGTCGAGTGGTGGCAACGCAGCCGGCGGCCAAGCCATGCCGGCAGGCAACTCGGCGGTCAGCCGCTGGCCATAGTCGCCGCGGCCGAGCATCGAATCGCGCACGGTCTTCAGGCGAAGTTCTTCGAGACCGAGCAGCAATTGCAACGAGTCATACGTCGATGGTGCGGGCTTTTCGACCGGCTTCGGCCTGCCCAGCAAACCGACTTCGTCTTTCAGCGGCAAACCGAGTCGTCGTGACAACATCGTTTGCAAATAGCTGGGGACCAGCGGCGGATGATTTCCTTCGTCGATCTGCTTTTGCGCGGCGGTTTGATAGTCGCGCCACCAGCGTTCTTGTAGGCGATTGAAGGCGCGTTCGTTCTCGACGCGCGGCGTGAGTGTGAGCTCGATTTTCGCTGGAGTAAAAATCGTGACCTTCAACGGTTCATCGCCGCGGAAGAGAAAGTGAATCGTCACTTGTCCGGCAGCGCCGGTTTGCGGCGGACCGAGCACTTGGTTGAACAATCGGCCCAGTAAGCCCGGCGTCATCGTGGGATAATAAATTTGCCCGCCGGCTTCTTCGATCCGGCACAGCCGTTCGTCGATGCTACCCGCATCGGCGCCGCTGAATGTGATCCGCCCGACGCCGAATGGTTTGCCGATGGCTGCTTCGCCGTCGATGGCACGGGCAGGCGCGGCGAGCACGAATAGTCCGAAAATCGCCAGGCTGGCAATCAGGAAACTGCGAAACATAAGCGAACCTCTTCTGGCAACTTTCGGCTGAAAATCGCGAACGGCGAACGAGCAATCTGCCCTGCATTTTACGCAGCCGACGCCCGCTGGATACCCGCTGCCGAGGCTAGCACGGCCGCACTGCAATGCGGGACGTGGGCGGCGGTGGGTGGGAACTGCCCGAGGCTATACCTCGGGCGGCAGCGAATAGTTGCCGCAGCGGCCGAAATCTTGCGGCCCGCTGCTATCGCGTGGTGACGAGGGGCACGATGTAGCCCTTTTCGATCTCATGCAGGACGCGGTAGTTGACCTTACCCACGGCAGAGCGCTTCATGAAATCTTGAATGCCTTTGAGATCGGCACTCGCTTGCTCCGCAAAGGCGATTTGCTTGTCGACGGCTTTTCGCTGGACCGCGACTTCCTTCCCCTTACCTAATTTTTCGCGGACATCGTCGAGCTGTTTCTCGTGCAGCTTCAGTTGATCGATGGCAGCCGCGAGAGTTTTTTCGTTCAGCCGCACCGGCTTGTCGCGATCGAGCACCCAAAACATCGGCGTGCCAGTGAGCTTGATGCTTTTACCGGCTGCCGTTTCGAGCTTCACGATCAAACGGTTGAGATTGATCGCCTCGGCCCACAACCGATCTTCGCCGGCTTTCATCGTGCCGATCGGAAAACCATCGCCGACAAATCGCCACTCGAGCGGACTGCCGCGAAACTTATTTTTCGGCATCTGAATTTCAATTCGCAGATGGCCGAGGATCGGTGCATCGGGAATCTCGATGAACTCCGAGATCGACATGTCGTACGAAAGGTCGAGCACTTGCGACTTGAGCGTGGTCCGCAGCGCGGCCACTTTGGCAACGGAGCCCGCACCGATTTCCACGGCAGCATTGCGAAGCATTCCCGCGCCAGGATAATCCTTCGCGCCGTCGCTCCAAGCGAACTGCAGCGCGCCCTTCTCGATCCGAAACATGCCGAGTTCGATCGGGTCAAAACCGTTGCCCGCCGGCGCTAAGCATTGCCAGGAACGCCCGCCCGCGAGTTCCTTCAGCGTCATCGGCCGGCCCGTTCCCAAGCAGCGATCGGCGCCGACGAGCGTGAGCGCGACCAATTGGTCTTCGGCAATGGTTGTCTTGGCCAGTGTCGTCCATTTGCCAGGAGCGACCGCCGGCAGATCGACCGAGGAGCCAAGTGCATCAAGCGGAGTCGGCTTGGGCGCTGGTTTTTCGGGAGCGGGTTTCGCGGGAGCCTTAGTTGCGGCTTTGGCTTCGGGTTTTTTGGCGGACTTCTTTTCTTCCTTCGCAGCGGCAGTGGCTGCCATCAGCAGCGCAGCGGCGAGAAGGAGAAAGAAACGCATGGCAACACCCAAATCAGCGGAACAAACAAACGGCAGAGCTTATGCATGTTAGTTTGCGCAGCGGCAGCCTCGCAACGTTCGGCAGGATGAAGAATTCGAGAAAATCGCTGCTACGAAGCGTCGATCAGCCGCTGCAAGTCACCGAAGAAATTCGGATAGGTCTTCGCCGTGCAACCTGGATCGTTGATCACAACTCCCGGCAAACGGAGTCCCGCCAAGGCGAAGCTCATCGCCATGCGGTGATCGTTGTACGTGGCGATCGAAACGCCGGGCAGGCTTTCGTAGATCGCCGGCGGAGTGATTCGCAGGCCATCATCATATTCATCGACCGTCGCGCCGAACTTGCGAAGTTCGCGGGCCAAGTCACCGATGCGATCGGTTTCCTTGTGACGCACGTGAGCAATGCCGCGAATCGTGGTCGGGCCCTTGGCAAAGAGCGCGACGACTCCCAGCGTTTGCGCGGTGTCGCTGATGGCATTCATGTCGACTTCGACGCCGCGGAGCGGTTTGCCGACCACGCGAATGCCATCGGGCTGGTCGCGCACTTCGCAACCCATCTTTGTCAGGCAATCGACAAAGCCGACGTCGCCTTGCAGCGCGTCGCGCGTCAGGCCGCGGACCAACACATCGCCGCCGGTCACGGCGGCAGCGCCCCAAAAATAACTGGCCGCCGAAGCATCGGGTTCGACGTTGTATTCGCGACCACGATAGCGCTGACCACCGGGAATGTTGAACTGCGTCAAATCGCCCGCAGGAACGTTCACGCCGAAGTCGCGCATCAGGCCGAGCGTCATGTGTACGTACGGCTGCGACACGAGCACGCCTTGCACGACGAGGTTCACTGCTTCGCGCGCGTAGGGCGTTGCCATCAGCAGCGCGCTGAGGAACTGACTCGAAACATCGCCGCGAATCGGCGCCGTCCCGCCGCGCAACCCCTTTGCGGTCATCACTACCGGCGGACAGCCCGTGTTGAGCTCGCTGCGCACATCGCCGCCGAGTTGATTGAGCGTGGCAATCAAATCGGCGATCGGCCGTTCGCGCATCCGCGGCACGCCATCGAGACGAAACTGTCCCGCGCAAGCCGCGAGCATGGCAGTCAAAAAACGAACCGTCGTGCCGCTGTTGCCAATGAACAGATCGGCAGCAGCATTCGGAATGCTGCCGCCACAGCCGGCAACTTCCAGCGTCGCGCCGTTGTCTTTTTCGACAACGCGCACGCCGAGACGGCCGAGACTTTCGATCATCACCTGCGTATCTTCACTGGCGAGTGCGCCGCGGAGAATCGATTTTCCCTCCGCGATCGCGGCGATCACCAGCGCACGGTTGGTGATGCTCTTGCTGCCCGGCGGCTGGATGTTGCCGCGGATCGGGCCGCAGGTTTGCATGGCGTGAGAGGACACACTCTTGGACTCGGTCGACATTTACTGGCCCGCGATCTTCCACAGGTGCTTTTCGGTTCGCAAAAACAGCGCGCCATTGCTGACGGCAGGCGAAGCGAGCACCGCTTCACCCAGTTCGCCGGTGATCGGCTCGGCAGGCTTCTCGGCGCCGAGCTTCACGACAAAGCACTTCCCCGCATCGTTGATGCAGTAGATGTGCTCACCAGCCACCACCGGCGTAGCCCAGAACTTGCCAGCCAACCGCTGCTGCCAGAGCACCGTACCCTCGTTGACATCGCCGCAAGTGAGCACGCCCGCGCTGTTCAAAATATAAACCTGATCCCCCACGATCACAGGGCTGCTATTGCCCGGCGACAGCTTGTTCGATTCCCAAGCGACTTCGGGACTCGTGGTGGTGGCGGTGGCTTCGAGCACCGTCAGTCCCTTGGCGGGAAGAAAAACCTTATCGCCAACCGCGGTTGCCGAGGGAATGATCGAACAGCTGGTGTCGTATTTCCAAATCTGCTTTCCCGAGCGCGGCTCGTGAGCCGTCAGCACCGTCGCCGATTGAATGAGGATGGCTTCCTTGCCTTCTTTGTCGCGGAGCAGCGCCGGCGAAGCCCAATTCGGACCGAGCTTGCGATCTTCGCGCCACAGCGTCTCGCCAGTCAACACATCGAGACCGGCAGCAAAGGCATCTCCCTGACTTTCGCTTTGCACCACCACCGCGCCGCCGGCGACCAGCGGCGAGCTCGACATGCCGACATCGTTACCCGCTTTGGGATAGTCGGTGCCGAGGCCGCGATACCATTGCAGGTTGCCGTCGAGATCGAGGCAGACCAGATCGTTCGACGAAAAGAACGCATAGACCCGCTGGCCATCGCTGGCCGGTGTCGGAGCTGCGTTGGCCGAAGTGGGATGATGAAAGCAACGGCCCGTCGCCCAAAATTGCCGATGCCACAGCTGCTTGCCGCTGTCGGCATCGAAGCAGAGAACGTGCAAACGATCTTGCACGACCGGTCCAGAACTCGCGGTCACGAAGACCTTCTTGCCGACGACGATCGGACCAGAAACACCCTTGCCGACCAGTGGCGATTTCCAGGCGACGTTTTTATCGGAGCTGATTTCCGTCGGCAGTTTCGTATCGCCGCCGGTGCTGCGATTTTCGCTGCCGCGAAACTGCAACCAATCGGCTGCGTGGAGATTGGTGGCGAAGAGCAGTGGGAGTATTAGTAAGGAGTATCGGAATCGCATGGGATATGGCTCGCTGAGTTTTTGTTTTGGAAGTTCCCTCTCCCCGTGAGTTCACGAGGCGAGGGAGTGATTCCGTGCTAACGCACGTTCTTGCCGGGCAGCGCCGACGTTCGCGTCACAGGCCGATCGGTCGATAGAATTGCCGAACCGATCTTGTCGCACACGCGCAGTTGGAATTTCCAATCCTGCGCCCACACTTCTTTTTGTTCGTTCTGGCAGACCTTCAGCAGGATCGTGTTCTTGCCGGCTTTTAGTTCACCTTTGGCGATGTACTGATCGATCTCAATGCCCGCGTGATAAACGTGGTTCGCCGCGAGCTCTTTGCCGTTCACCCACAGCTTGGTGGCGTTGATGCTGCCGAGGCGGAAGTCGGCGGGCTGAGCTTTGTCGGCGACGAACTCGGCATAGGCGTAGGTCACGGCGCCTTTGTGCTTATCGAGTGCCTTAGCGAGATCCACAATTCCGAAATCGTCGGTTGTGGTGTGATCGACCCAGCTAATCTCCCCCTTCTGACCCGCATAGCTCTTCGTGAGATCGACGCCTTTCTCCGGCGCGTAAGCCGTGTCCCAACCCACCTCGCCGACGTTGTCAAAGGGGCCGAGCAACTTCCAGCCGGTGATGAAGCCCATCTGTGTGGGCACGTCGACTGCTTCGCCGAGTTCCTTCAGCTTGGCCGACGCGACTTTGATTTGATCGAGATCGCGGGCCGCGGCGAAGGCGTTTTGATACAGCTTCGCTGCCGTCTCTTTATTCTCTTTGGTAGAAATGCTGGCCGCGTCGTCGAGAGCTTTTTTCACGGCTTCGCGGCGGAGCTCGACGCTCGGATCGTTGAGCAGCGTGGGAATCAATCGCTCCTGCGCGGTCTTGTCCTGCAGCGAGATCAGCTCAAACGCTAGACGCCGGCCACGGGGTGAGTGGCGGGTGTCTTTGAGAAAAAGTTCCAGCTGCGCGAGCGGTAGCGGCTGATTTTTGTCGACCTGTTTTTGCGCAATGGCTTCGGCGGCAGCGCGAATCCAATTCTCGACGAGCGGCGAAGAATCATCCATCGCGGCGATCACAATCGGCAACGCGGCGGCATCGGCCTGCGAGACTTTTTTCATCGCGGCCACGGCATCGCGATGGCCATCGCCTTTCGGCTGAACTGCGCGAATTTTGGCCAGTTCGGGCGACAAATCATGTGCCGGTTCGGCGGCAGGTGCAGAAGAAAACAGCCAAGCCAGCGCGACGGCGGCTGCGCTGCAAGACAGCAAACGCATAGCGACAATTCCTCTAGAGGACCAAGGATGAGAGGTCCCACATTGTAATCGAATTGTCGAATCCGATGGGCGGCGGCCAGTTAGCCGCCGTTCACCGAGTACGGTGCACTCGGCGACATTGCTAGCTCCTCGGTTCGCACTTGCGTCAGCGGCGAAGAGATCTCTTGCGGCGGCACGTTGTTGCCGCCCATCAAGCCGAGCATTTTTCCGGCGAATGAATTCCAGTAGTAGCGCGCCCAATAGGGTCGCGCGGTGGCGGCCATCAGCAGACTGCCGCCCAGCGAACGAACCAGCGTGTTTGCGATCACCTTGGCGGGGAAGTGATGTTTGCGGAGGAGATAACCGCGGCCGCGGCTGTATTGAAAGCAGCGATTCTGCAGACGCTGATCGAGCGTTTGCAGCGGATTGGGATGATGAATCACGAGCTCGGGCGCGTAGTGAATGTTCAAGCCCTGATCGAGCAGTCGCAGCAACAGGTCGGGGCCTTCGTCGGAGTTCCAAGGACTCGCGGCGCCGACGCCCATTCGTTCGTCGTAGCGCACATCGCCAGCCCGCGCGCTGCGGACGAAGAAGCCCGACTCGACACAACGGAACAACACGTTCGCGCGCGTGATCGCGCCGCCCGATTGATCCTGCCGACCGAGGTGTTCGACTTGCAACATCAGCGCGTCGCGGTCGAGATCATCGAAGAGATCGAGAACCCCTGCGAGCAGACCGACTGGATAATGGCAGTCGTCGTCGGGGAAGGTGATGATCTCGCCGCGGGCAAAGCTCCAGCCAAAGTTGCGAGCGCGCGATGCGCCGCGGCCTGCCATCGGCAAATGGCGGATGGTGAACGGCGTTTGCTGCCGCGCGATCAACTCGCCGGTCGCGCTCTCGCCGCTCTGATCGACAACGAGCAACTCGACCTCGCGCAGGTCGACGCGGTCGCACCCTTGCAAGGATAAGTGATTGATGAAACGCTGCAGGTCAGCAGGTCGGCCGATGGTCGGCACTATGAGTGAGAATTTCATTCAAGCTCAGCAATTTCCAAATCGGTGTGGCAAAAGTTCGATTGGAGAGGTGACAGAACGTCGTAGCTGTCTTGATAACAAGTAAATTAATCACGCAAATTGTCATAACCAGTTGAAGATTTTAAGCTTGCAAACTCGTAATGTTCGTTTTCCTTCGCACGCGAGCGATTTGGGGCGTATTTACGCCACGGAACTGCGCAGCAGGCCGTAAATGCGGGGAAAACGAGACATTCGCAGCAGAAATAGCGGGCCTACGAGCTTGCGGTAAATCCGCAGCGATGCGTATTCCCGCAGGCAGCTGTGAACGGGCTTGATCGTCGCATATTACGAATCAGCAGGCATTCGCGCGAGGGCAGCCTCGAGGAGTGCGCTGCTTGGTTTGTAATGCTTCTGCTGCGCCATGGTCGCCACTTTTCGCACTTCGTCTGCGGCGACTCGGCCGGAAGCGAGCAGCAGGGCAACGATTGAGACGTGCCGGTTAATCACGGCTTCAAAGAGCGGCGAACACTTGTTGAATCCGCCAACTTGATTCGGATCAGCGCCGCGCTCCAGCAACAATTCGGCGGCAGCGGCCGAACCGTGTGTCGCGCATTGCCTCAGTGGAGTGACTCGATCCTTGGCTTCAATGTTGGGGTTCGCGCCGGCAGCGAGCAGCAACTTGACCAGCGGCGCGTTGTTAAGTCTGCACGCGACCACCAAGGGAGTCGAATCGCAGTGCTGCCGAACGGGATTTAAGGGGGCTCTCGCTTTGATCAACTCTGCGGCTAACTCGTCGTGCTTTTTCAAAATGGCTAGTGACAGCGGCGATCCCAGTTCCAGATCGGCACGTGTGCGGATCAAGACGCGCGCTACTTCGATGTGTCCACCCTCGATCGCCGCAATCAACGGCCGATCGCGATTCACGGCTGCGCGTGCGCTGAGCAAGCGTTGCACGATCGCCAGGTTTCCCGACTTCGCCGCTAAGACGAGCGCTGGTCTCTCCTGCAAACTCAGCGCGTTCGGATCGGCGCCTGCAGCTAACTGCGCATCGACGGCTGCCAGGTCGTTGTTCAGTACGGCTGCGATCAGTGGATGCTCTGGCGCCGGCGGCGGAATTTCCCATGGGAGTTCGTCGTCATACGAAGAACCAATCAGATGATCGAGATTCTTGTAATCGGCAGCGGGAAGGTCCTGCTCATGAAATGCCGCCGGTGGATGAAACTTCCGGCGTTTGAGGACCAGCCCGGTGAGATCAACGAGCAAGGCTTGAGGATTAGGAATGTCCTCTCCGGCCAAGTAACGCAGGGCAGTTTGCACTTGCGAATAGAACTTGCCGGGCTCGGTCATCGCGGCGATTTCAGCAAGATCCAGCGCGAGAAACGGCTGATTCGGATCAATGAGTTCAAGGGCGGTGCGCAAGGCAGCCGCGTGATGTCTTAACGTTCCCTGTTCCGCGAAGAGTGCATCAAGGCGCGCGATCGCTGCTGGTAAACGAGCGAGCGCTTGCGTTCGGGTGGTGAGTGGAGCTTCGCGAGGTGGTGCTGCGCTGGGCAGCGACTGCCATTCATCAGGAGCGAAGAGGGCCAGCCAGAGTAGCGGTACTGCATTCTTGCTGGCCGCGATAATCTGCCACGCGGCAGTGATGTCGGGCGTGGGCAAGCTGCACAAGTACGCCAGGTTCGACATCGCCGAGCCTTGTTACGAGTATTCGCGCACGCGGCGGAGAATGGCGTGGCCGAGGGCGTCGCGGACGCTTTCGATCGTGATGCGGTCAAAAATCTGTTGGAAGAAACCGCTGACGATGATCCGCGTCGCTTCTTGCCGCGACAGGCCGCGGGCTTGCGCGTAGAAGATCAGTTCTTCGTCGACTTTGCCCGTCGTGCTGCCGTGCGTGCAACGCACGTCATCGGCTTCGATTTCGAGACCGGGGATCGAATCAGCGCGGGCTTCGGTGCTGAGCATCAGGTTATCGTTGCGCTGATAACCGTCGGTCTTCTGCGCGTGCGGATCGACCTTGATCATGCCGCGCCACACCGTGCGCGACTTATCTTGCAGGGCTGCTTTGTACAAAAAGTCGCTGCGGCACTGCGCTGCAGCGTGATGTTGCAGCGTGTGATACGAAATGTGCTGTTTGCCTTCGGTAAAGAGCACGCCGTTGACCTGGCACTCGGCGCCTTTGCCGCAGAGTTCGACGTGTTGATTGACCTTGCTCAGACGGCTGCCCATGGCGGCGATGGTCCATTGCAACGAAGCATCGTGGCCGACGAGCGCTTTTTGATGGGCGAAGTTCCAAACTTGGTCGGACCAGTTCTGCAAACTGACGAGCCGCAGCAGGGCTCGCGGCGCAAGAATGACTTCGAGCGCACCGTTGTGAAAGCTACCGGTCGTGCCGCTCTGCGTACCCGCAGCAACAAGTTGACTCGCCGTTTCGCACATGACCGTCGCTTCGGCGCCTTCCTCAAGCACGATCAGCGTGTGACCAAGATCCGCGCCCCCGGCCGAAAGGGCCGAGAGGAAATGGAACGGGTCGCCGATGCTCACGTTGCGCGGCACGTACAGAAAGTGACCGCCCGACCAGCAAGCGCCGTGCAAGGCGGCAAAGCGATCGTATTCCGGATTCACTGCGCGGGTGAGGAGATATTTTTGAACCAGCTCGCCGTGCGTGTTCACGAGTTCGTCGAGACTGCCAAAGACCACGCCCTTGTCGGTCCACTTCTTATCGACCGCAGCCGATTGCGGCTTGCCATCGACGGCAGTCACATGGCCGGCGAGTTGCACGCCTTCGGCCAATAGCGCCGGCGGCGGATCGGCTGGCTTGTTGTTGTCCTGCGGCAGAGAATACTGGCTGAGCTTCAGCAGGCGGATGTCGGTGCGGATCCACTCTTCGTCGTTGCGCGCGGGCCAATCGAGGCGCTGGAAGATTTCCCAACAATGACGACGCAGCTGCGTGAGCCATTCAGGTTCGTGGCGAGTCTTGAGAAAGGCCTCAAAGGCTTCAGTGGAGAATGAAGGAACGGTCGTGGCTGACATTCTCAACTCTTCTTAGCCACCGGCTTGAAGCGGTGGAAATTGCAAACAAGTGATCCGGCTTTAGCCATGAAAACCACGGTGCAGATGGCTAAAGCCGGGCACATCTGTTCGCTTTGCCCACCGACTAAAGTCGGTGGCTAACCATTGGCGGCAATCCATTCCGCTGCAGCTGAGCTCTGACGAGTTCAGCTACCAAAACTACCCCACCGAACCTTCCATCTGCATCTGGATCAGGCGGTTCATTTCCACCGCGTATTCCATCGGCAGTTCTTTCACCAACGGTTCGATGAATCCGTTGACGATCATCGCCGAGGCTTCGGCTTCGGTCAGGCCGCGGCTGGTGAGGTAGAACAGCTGTTCTTCGCCGATCCGCGAGACGCTGGCTTCGTGGCCGATCGAGACGTCTTGTTCGGCGATCTCGAGGTAGGGGTACGTATCGCTGCGGCTCTTGTCGTCGAGGATCAAGGCGTCGCAAACGACGTTGGTCTTCACATTCGTCGCGCCCTTTTCGACGCGAACCAGACCGCGGTAGCTGCTACGGCCGCCGTTCTTCGAAATGCTCTTGCTGATGATCTGGCCCGTGGTGTTCGGAGCGCAGTGAACCAGCTTGGCGCCGGCGTCTTGATGCTGATGTTTGCCGGCGAAGGCGATCGAGAGAATCTCGCCGCGAGCGCCCGGTTCCATCATGTAGACGGCGGGATATTTCATCGTCAGGTGACTGCCGAGGTTGCCGTCGATCCATTCCATGGTGGCGTCGGCATAAGCCATGGCCCGCTTGGTCACCAGGTTATAGATGTTGTTGGCCCAGTTCTGAATCGTCGTGTAGCGGCAACGAGCGCCCTTCTGCACGCTGATTTCCACCACGGCAGAGTGGAGGCTTTCGCTGCTGTACATCGGTGCGGTGCAGCCTTCCACATAGTGGATGCTTGCCCCTTCATCGACGATGATCAGCGTCCGCTCGAACTGCCCCATGTTCTCGGCATTGATGCGGAAATAGGCCTGCAGCGGGAAATCGATCTTCAAGCCCTTCGGCACGTAGATGAACGAACCGCCCGACCACACGGCCGAGTTGAGAGCCGCAAACTTGTTGTCTTGGGGCGGAATGATCGTGCCGAAGTATTTGCGGAGCAGTTCGGGATGTTCACGAACGGCAGTGTCGGTGTCGGTGAAGATCACGCCCTTGTCGGACAGATCTTGCTTGAGCGAGCCGTAGATCACTTCGCTTTCGAACTGAGCCTTCACGCCGGAGAGGAATTTGCGTTCCGCTTCAGGAATGCCGAGCTTTTCGAAGGTGTCTTTGATCTCTTGCGGAACTTCGTCCCAGGTACGACCTTGGCCGTTGGTCGGCTTGAGGTAGTAGTAGATGTCCTGGAAGTCGAGCGCAACGTCGCCGCCCCATTTGGGCATCGGCTTTTCGAAGAAGATGTCGAGCGACTTGAGGCGGAATTCGCGCATCCAGTCGGGCTCGTTCTTCATATCCGAGATCTGGTGGACGATCTCGGCATCGATGCCCTTGCGAGCTTTGAAGACCGGCTTGCTGACTGTTTGAAAGTCGTACTTGTTGATTTCGCCGATGGGATCCGCATCCAGGATCGGTGTAGTCGTTTCAGTTGTCATGGCTAGTGCTTACCTAAAGGCCTTGAAGTGTCTCAGGCACTTTCGAAGTTTCGCTGTGTTGTAAGTGATTAGTGAGCCGCAGCGGCTGCTTCTTCTTTGGCAGCCATCAGGCGGTTTTCCTCCGCGGCGTCGGGATAAGCTTTGCGAATGCGATCGTAGCCGGATGAGTGCAATTCATCGGCCAGCTCGCGACCGCCGGTTTCGACGATCCGTCCGCCCAGCATCACGTGCGTGTATTCCGGCGGGTTGTGTTCGAGCAGTTTGTCGTGGTGAGTGATGATGAGCAGGCCCATCTTCTCACGGCCGATTTCGGCGATGCTCTGGCTGGCCAGGCGCACCGCGTCGGCATCGAGGCCGGAGTCGGTTTCGTCGAGGATGGCAATCTTCGGCTGAAGCATAGCCATCTGCAGGATTTCGGCCCGCTTCATTTCGCCGCCGGAAAAGCCGTCGTTGACGTAGCGGCGGGCGAACTCGGGGTTCATCCGCAGCTGTTCCATCTTGGCTTTCAGCTCTTTGCGGAAGTCCTTCATCGGCATCAGTTCTTCGCCCTCTTTCCGTTCCGGATTGCGGACGTTGGTCGCCGCATGCCGGAGGAAATCGGCGAGCTTCACGCCGGGAATCGCCACAGGCCGTTGAAAGGCATAGAACAAACCAGCGCGGGCCCGTTCATCGGGGGCTTTTTCGTGCAAGTCGACACCGTTGAGCGTGATCGTTCCTTCGGTCACTTCATACTTAGGGTGCCCCATGATCACGAGGCCCAGCGTGCTCTTGCCGCTGCCGTTCGGACCCATGAGCGCGTGAGTTTCGCCACGGCGAACGGTGAGGTTCACGCCGCGGAGGATTTGCTTTCCTTCGACCGAGCAATGCAAATTCGTAATGACCAGCGTATCGGACATTTTTTTTAACTAACCTGTAGCGGAATTCGCCAGAATTCCGACTGATTGGCAAATCGATCTCAAACTAACTTCCACAGAATTCTGGCGAATTCTGCTACTGAGAACTAACCCGTGATCTTTTGATGATCCATCACCGGCGCGATATCGACGTCGGTCGACACAAAGCCGCTATGGTGCGGAATCGGCAGTTCGTCTTCGCTCTTCTGACCGAGCGTGAGCCAACCGGCTTCGCCCGTTTCGCGCTTCTTGCCGATCTTGTGACCGCGAATCTTGTCTTGAATCCGCATCAAGCCTTCGAGCAAAGCTTCCGGACGCGGCGGGCAACCAGGGACGTAAACGTCGACCGGCACCACCAAGTCAACGCCCTTCACCACGTGGTAACCCCATTTGAAGTAAGGACCACCGCCGACGGTGCAGGCGCCCATCGCGATGACGAACTTCGGGTCAGGCATCATGTTGTAAAGGCGGCGAACGCGGCTCGCCATTTTGTAGGTCACCGTGCCGGCGACGATCATCAGATCGGCCTGGCGAGGCGTGGCGCGGAAAGCACCGGCGCCGAAGCGGTCCATGTCGTAGCGACTAGCACCGGCGGCCATCATTTCGATCGCACAGCAGGCCAGACCAAAGGTCATCGGCCAGATGCTCGATTGCCGGGCCCAGTTGATCGCTTGCTCGAGGGTCGTGGTGAAGACCCCTTCTTCGATGCGTGCTTCGATCCAAGGTTGTGTGGACATTTTTGTCTTACTTTGTCTGCAAACCGTCGTGATTTGTAAGGCCTTTTCTGACCGGCAGTTAAGTGCCGGTGGCAAGCTGGTTAGGATACCGCAGCCGGTGGCATTTCGACTAGCGGCCCTGTCGAAATCGCCGCCGGTTCAAACGTGCAACAGCTGTCGCCATTGAGCCGGCAGTTCGACAGCTTGACGCTCTCGCCGAGCAACTCCGAAAACATCATCCGTTCCATCGCACAAATGCTCTGATCCTGTTCTGCCAACTCGGGATAAGGGCAGGAATGAGCACTCAAAATCGGCAGCGAACGACTATCGTTGGCGCGCTGCACGTCGAACGGAATCTGCTTGGCCGTAAAGAGTTGCGCCAGCGATTCCATCCGTTCATCCAGCGAATCACCGTGAATCTGCTCGGCGTAGGCTTCGGCCATCCGCTTGCTCACGCGCTGCAGCAAACCGCGGCGAATCTCCCGGTCCTTGATGTCCCGGATCTCCTGCCACAGAGCCACGGCCAGATCCGTGAAATTGGCCCCCGCCGAACGGCGACCTTTTTCTGTGAGCTGGTACTTATGTGAAGGGCGGCCCCGCGAGCCGGTCTTCACTTCCCGTTCGATCAAACCATCGCGTAACAGCCGGTTCAATCGCTGCCGGACCGCAGTCGCCGTAACTCCCGTGTTCGCAATTAATTGCGATACGCCCATCGCTCGATGCTTGCGGAGCAAGTCGAGGAACTGCAGGTCGGAGGTTTCGGGTGCGGTAGACATGGGGAGATATTCGCTCTTTAAGAATCGTACACCCCTGACAACCTTTTAGGCAAGGATGTATGTCTAAAAGGAACAACGAATCCCGACAATTGGCGCAACCATTTGACATTTCGCGGCTTACCGCCAATACTGCCGACGCGTATTCATGGTCGTTAGGTCGCTCGACCGAGATGACAAATAGACGTCAGCAGGGAAGCTGGCCGGATTCGTCATCGCGCGGAGCGTCGATGACCACAGGGAGGGAAGTGCATGGGCGGGAAGGATCGATGGGCCTCGCGCACGGGCCTGGTGTTCGCCATGGCTGGCAACGCTGTTGGCCTGGGCAACTTCCTGCGCTTCCCCGCTCAAACGGCCGCCAATGGCGGCGGCGCCTTCCTGATTCCTTATCTTGTAGCCCTCGTCGTCATCGGCATTCCGCTGATTTGGGTCGAATGGGCCATGGGCCGTTATGGCGGCCAGCACGGCCACCACAGCACGCCCGGCATCTTCGACGCCATTGGTCGTCGCCCATTTTGGAAATACATCGGGGTCTTCGGCCTGTGGTCGAACCTGATCATCGCGGCGTTCTATCTCTACATCGAATCGTGGACGATGGCTTACGCGAGCTACTCGCTCCTCGGCGGTTTTGAAACAACCGACCCGTCGCAATATTTCAATCGCATCACCGGCGAACAGCCGGCCGGCATTTGGTCGTTCAGCGTGCCGGGGCTCGTGATGTTCGGGCTGTGCGTCGGCCTCAATATCTGGATTCTCTCGCGCGGCCTGACCGCGGGCATCGAACTGGTTTGCAAGATCGGCATGCCGCTATTGATGATCTTTGCTGTCCTGCTCGCCGTTCGCGCGCTACTAATCGTGCCGGCCACCGAACCGGCCGGCTGGGCCATCGCCGATGCGAAAGCGGTGGCCAGTCCCTTCGACGGCCTTCGGCTGTTTTGGGAACCGAAGTTCGATCGCCTCTGGAATCCCACCGTTTGGCTCGCTGCTGCCGGACAGATGTTCTTCACACTGTCGCTCGGCATGGGCTCGATTCATTGCTATGCCTCCTACCTGCGCGAAAAAGACGACATCGTGCTGAGCTCCTCTGCCGTGGTTTGGACGAGCGAGTTCTGCAAAGTGATTCTCGGCAGCCTGCTGCTGATCCCGATCGCGGTCGCTTACTTCGGCGTCGAGCAGGTGCAAGCCCTTACCGCTGGCGGCAGTGGCTTTGACATTGGCTTTCGCAAATTTCCCATTCTCTTTTTGAACTGGGGCTTCCTCGCGCCGATTGCGGGCTTCCTCTGGTTCACGCTCCTCTTCTTTGCCGCGCTCACCAGTTCGATCGCCATGGGGCAACCGATCGTGTCGTTCCTGCAATCGGAGTTCGGCTATTCGCGGCAGAAGAGTGCGCTCGCCTTTGGCCTGATGTTGCTCCCCTTGGCTTTGCCGGTGGCGCTCCTGCACAGCCGATCGTTCTTGTACGAATTCGATTATTGGGCAGGCTCGTTCGCGCTGATTCTTTTTGCTTTGGCCGAAACGATTCTGTTCGCTTGGGTCTTCGGCATGGATCGCGCCTGGGAAGAAATCACTAAGGGAGCCCAACTAAAAATCCCGCGCGCGTTCGCGCACTTCATCAAGTTTGTCACGCCGACGTTCCTGCTGTTGATCCTGATCGCTTACACGTTTCATCCCGTCGGCCGAGTCGAAGTCGCCGATCCGAAAACGAACGAGCGGCGCATTGAAGCTCGCGGTTGGCGGCCGTACATCACCGGTTGGTTTAGCAGCGACAAAATGCAGCCGTGGGAATGGTCGCGCGAAGGGATGATCGGCAAGCTCCTCAATCGCGACCTGACCGATGAAAAACTCGCGCTGCAACAGCACCTCGTCACCACTTCGCTGACGGACGCGCAGCACAAAGCTGCCCGCGATCAGCTCGCCTTCATTCCCACGTTGCGCATTCTGCGGCGCATCGACCGCGGCGTGATGATCTGCGCCTTCCTCTTCTGCTGCGGCCTGGTCTGGTTTGCCTGGCGCAAGCGGGCCGCCAATGAAGATGGCCCGGCCAAACCGAAAGCCAAGCCGAGAGAGGCTGCGAAAGAAGTCGCCAAGGAGATCAAACGATGAGCCACTTCACCAGTTCCCTCTCCGCCACCATCATGCTCATCGCCGTCTGGAGCGTGATTCTCGGCAACCTGAGCTACTGCGTCTTCAAGCTACTGCGGTCTGAGCGAAAACTCAGTGGCGACGAGTAGTTTTGCCTCGCGTGGCAAGACTCTACATTGAAGAACGTTCTAGTCCTGCCGAAATTCGGGAGGGCGAGGCTCCCGCCGAGCCGCCGAGGTTGACATGCTGTGGCTGCCGGCGACTGCTTTCGACCGCCGCGGCTCGGCGGGAGCCTCGCCCTCCCGGGCAATTGCCCGCGTCGCCAGCGAGCGTGAACGGTTACAAAAAGGAGGAAGCTGTGACCACGTCAAACTCGACGCCTGCCGGCGGCAAGCGCGCCGGTTCATCGATCAAGGACGCAGTGCTCGCCACCGTGGCATTGATCGCGCTCGCGGTTGTCGGTTGGTATCTCTATCAGCAGCTTCGACCGGCTCCGGCCTATACATTCGAGGTTCTCGAAGGGCCCGTCGAATCGAATCAGGACAACGTCACGGCTGCGCAACTGCTCGACATGCCACTGGTCGATGAGCAGGGCCAGCCTGTGTCGCTGCGCGAGCGGCAAGGGAAGCAACACCTGGTGATCGTCTTTACCCGCGGTTCGATGGCTGCCGTGCCAGCTCGCAGCAAAGGGCCGCAGCTGCCGCAATTGCCGAACGTCTGTCCGTATTGCTCCACCCAGGCCACAGGCATCGCCAATTGCATGCCGGAATTCATCAAGGAAGATGCCGCCGTGCTACTCGTCTTTCCGGTGACCGAACTCACGCAAAATGTCGATGCCGTCACATTGCGCAACACGGTCAAAAAACCAGGCGAAGAGCCGGCGTTTCCGATTCTGCTCGATGTCAAACTCCAAGCCGTCGATAAGCTCGGCCTGCGCGATCATCTCGCGCGCCCCGCGTCGTTCATCATCGACAAATCAGGAGACCTGCGGTTTGCCTACGTCGCCAAGAAAGGCTCCGCCGACCGCCCCAGCGGCAATGAATTGCTGAGGCGAGTGAAGCAGCTGAATGAAGAAAAGCAGTAAGGCTTCCGGTTGCCACGGGAGGGCGAGGCTCCCGCCGAGCCGCGCCGGTGGAAAGCAGTCGTTGACGGCCTTCGCAATTTCACCTCGGCGGCTCGGCGGGAGCCTCGCCCTCCCGAAATCAGTGCCAGCGTGAACGGTTGCCTTTTGTGCGCACCTCTGACCTAAGTTGTCGCTACATTCGCCTTTAATTGGCGAGTGTTCTTTCTCACTTTGGTCGATGTTTTTTGAAAACGACAGCAGTCGCGGCGCTACCGGTGCGCGCTGAGAGGAACCAATCGATCACTGCTGCGGAAGCGATTGATTCGCTCGCGAATGATCGTCGCTGGTTATAAAAAGGTTATAGGCATGGCCCGTTATAACCATCTGTTTTGGTCGCAAGATGTTGACTGTCAACTTGTTGCCGGAAGCGAAGAGAATTCGATAACCTGTTATATATTCCACCGCGCGGATTTAAGACTGCTACGGTGGCGAAGAGTGCGGGCCTTCACGGAGACGGCAACAAGAGGGCGGCCCGGCGTTCGAATCCAGCGCGGAGATTTCCGCTGAGTACCGCCTGCGTACTCGCCACCGCTTCCTTCTCATCGGTGTGGCCGAACTTGGCGTGGATCGAACGGGCGACTCCCTGGAACTTTTCGGTTTGCTTGAATTCGCTGAGCGAAAACAGCAGCACGAACATTACCAGTAGCAACGTCATCAAATCGCTGTACGTGATCAGCCAGACCGGTGCGCGCTCGGTGTCGTCATTCATCAGGTGCTGGTTCATCGGCCATCGCCTCGTTGGCCCGGCGGGAGATAAACCTGCAGTCGCTGCGCGATGAGTCGCGGATGATCACCGGCTTGAATGGCGAGAATGCCGCGGACGATGATTTCGCGCTGCAGCATTTCCTGCCGGCTGTAATAAGCGAGCTTCTCTGCCATCGGTAGGATCGATGCGGTCGAGAGAACAGCGCCATACAAAGTGGTGATCAGCGCCACGGCCATGCCGCCGGCGATGCTGGCCGGATCGCTGATGTTGCCGAGCATCACGATCAGCCCGAGCAACGTGCCGATCAGACCAAAGGCCGGCGCCGAACGCCCCAGTTGATCGAGCATTCCTTTTCCTTCGCGATGCCGACGGCCGAGAGCGTCGATTTCGCTCCGCAACACTTCCTCGAGCATCTCCGGCCGAGTGCCATCGACGGCGAGTTCCACGCCGAGGCGAATGAAGGGATGGGCGATTTCATCTTTGCGATGTTCGATCGCCAGCAAGCCATCTCGCCGCGCGACATCGGCGAGGCGCGTGAGCTCATCGACGAGGCCGCGAACGTTGGCGACTTGAGGAAAGAGGAGCCGAAAGAGAACCGACGGCAACTTCATCACGGTGCTGATCGGAAAGCAGAGGAGCAGCGCCGCCGCCATGCCGCCGCCGACCATCGCGATGGCAGCGGAATCATAAAACGCGGTGGGCGAGCCGCCGCTCATCGTGACCGAAGCGCCAATCATGCCGACCGCCAGGACCAGGCCCATTACCGTTGCCATATCCATTATGCAGTCTCCTTGCTCGCGCTGACTCGAGCCGTCGGTTGCGGCGGCAAGAGGAACTTCGACTGCTGATAGCGCACGGCCCGCTGCATGACTTCGTCCATCGGCTCGCGCACGATCATCCGGTCGCCCGACGTCAGCGTCACGAACGTATCAGGTCGCGATTCGATGTAGCGAATCAACTCGGCGTTGAGGATGAATGGTTCGCCGTCGAGGCGGGTTAACTTAATCATGTGAGCGATCGCTGCGTTTCGCGAATTTCAATCATCGAGCAAAGGGGGAGATTATCCGAGCATCAGCCCCTCACCCCAACCCTCTCCCCGGAGTACCGAGGAGAGGGAGTGAGGAGTTTGATTACCGGCGGATGTTGAGCAATTCATCGAGCAACTGCTGAGCAGTCGTGATGACGCGGGCGTTGCCACGGTATTGAGTCGTGGCGAGCACGAGGTCGATCAGGTTCTTACCGATGTCGGTGTTCGAAAGTTCCACCGCACCGGCAATGATCTTGCCCGTGCCATCGTCACCCGGATTGCCTTCGACGGGCAGGCCGGAGTTCACACCTTGGCTGAAGGTGTTTTGCCCCTTCTGCTCGAGACCGGCGGGGTTGGCGAAACGAGCGAGACGGAGCTGACCAAGGTCGCGTGTCACACCGCTGCTAAACACACCGCGAATCGTGCCGTCTTCGCCGATGATGTAACTGCTGAGCGTACCAGCCGACGAACCGTCTTGTCGGGCGGCTGCCAGCGAGCTATTGGCTTGGGCGAGGCCGGAGACCGACGTGAAGTCGATCGCGAATTCGAGCGGATCCGACGAAGGAATGTTGCGGCGCTGAATGGTGACGCGGTCGTTCGTCGTATTGACGAAGCTACCTTTGCCATCGAACGTAACGAGTCCCGTGCCGACCGCAATCTCACCGCCGCTGGTGGGACTGTTTTGCGAAGCATCGGCAAACCAGCGATAGGTGGTCGCCGAGTCGCTGACCGATTCGAGCACAGCAGTGACGCGTACGTTGAGCGGAATACCGAGCGAATCGTAGACCACAAAGTCGGCGACCGTGCTCTGCCCCTTGGGCTGCTGAATCGTACCGAAGCCCGCATTCGGCGTGACCACATCACCGCCTGGCGTGGTGATGCGGAAGCTCGAGATATCGATCTGCACGTCGTTGTTCACGCCGTTGTTCGACACGATGCGGATCTTACCATCCTTAATCGTAATGCCGGGCGACAGCTGCGTAGTTTCGCCAGGGATGTTATTCAGCGAACCAGGGATTGGATGCTGCGGATCGTCGAGCGCGGTTTGAATGCCGGTCGCTTCCTGCATGAAGTCGATCAGGTCCTGCACGGTCGAAGTCGACGTGATTTCGAACGACTTGGGCGACAGCGTGCGGCCACCTTTGCGGGCCGTGAAATCGAGTGTGCCAACCTGAAACATGTTTTCGTAATCGAGGCCGTCGCGCTTGATGACGTTCACGAGCAGCGTATTGCTGTCGAGCTTGGGGCCATCGAGATCGATCTCTTTATTGCCTGAAATCGACAGGTCAGAGATCTGCGCATCGGTGGCATTATCGGTGAAGTCTTCACCAGGCGCTACCTCGCCCACGAGGTAATAACGGCTGCTGTCGCCGGCCAGATTGCGATAGATGCGGACCGTGTCGTAAGCCGGAAAACCGCCACCAGGACCAGGCGACGGCGGCGTCGGCAAATTGCTGAGCTGCACGCGACCGTTGACGATGTTCTGCGGGCCGAGCAGTTCCGACGGCCGGCTTTCTTCTTCACCCAGGCGCGAGTAAGTAACCAGGTAGCTGTAGTTGCCGTTGATCGAAGTATTGTCGAGCGCGTTCGCCGACAGCGGCACGGCATTGGTGTCGGTGTAGCTGCCACCAGCAGTGGTCGTGGCGAGTTCGAAGAAATTTGAACCGCCCGCAGCCGTGCGATAAATCTTCACCTGCGAATAACCCGGTTGCGCGGGGGGCAATGAACCAAGGTTGATGGCGTTGTTGGCCAGACCGTCGCCGACCGGCACCGTGTAGCTCACTTCGTTCGAAGCCATCGACTCATTGCCGCTGTCATCGACATACGTAAAGCGATAACGGTAAGTCGCTCCTTCCGCATGTGTACCAGCGCCTTCGGTAGTCGTCCGGGTCACGCCGCTCGCATCGGGCGTCGCGGCCACGTTCACGCTCACACCCGTCAGATCGGGCCGAGGAATCGCTGTATCGCCGAGCGTGGCGCTTTGAGTTACACCAGCCGTATTGGCAACGTCGCCCGAAGGCGAGAGCACGCCTTGCATGAAGACGTTTTGTGTCGCCTGAGCCACTGCCGCCGAACCGAGCGGAATGCTGATCGGCGTGAGCGTGGTCGTTTGAATTTCGAATTGATCGTCGACACCGTAGCCCAGCACGCGCTGACCCGTCGTGGTCACCAGTTCATTATTGGAGTTGGTTTTGAACTGGCCGTTGCGGGTGTAAAGCTGTTCGCCTTGCGAACCGGCGACGATGAAAAAGCCATCCCCTTGGATCGCGAGATCCGACGAATTGGAGCTGACCTCGATTGTCCCTTGCGTGAAGTCGGGTGTGATTTCGGCGACGCGAGTACCGAGACCCGTTTGCCGCGGGTTCGTACCACCCTGGCCCGGTGTGGGCGATGAACCCAAGCTTTGCGTCTGCAAAAACTGCGTCGCAAAGACCGAAGTCGATGCTTTAAAGCCGACCGTCTGCGAGTTGGCCAGGTTATTGCCGACGACGTCGACCTGCGTTTCGGCAGCCGTCATACCGGTGAGGGCAGTGGTGAGTGCGGATGCTAGACCCATTAGTAAAAGCTCCGAGGGGGAGATGTTTTAAAGTTCTGAGTGGGGAGTTTTGAGTTCTGAGACAAGAGCTAGAGCTGGGACAGATTTCCTGTCTCAGAACTCACCACTCAAAACTCAGAACTGCTCTTCTTACGACGGCAGGACTTCGCGCACGTTCTTCAAGTCGATGTCTTGGCCATTGACGTGCACGCGATAGGTTCGTTTCGTGTTGTCGTCTTCGTCGACATCGATCGAAACTCTCTCGACGACACCTTCGATGTTCTCGGCTTTGTCGGTCAGCGCAGAAACCTTTTTGCCGATCAAGCTGCTGGCCGTGCTCAAGCTCTGGCCCGATTGCACCTGGTCAAGCGAATTCGACAGTTTGTCGGTGGCCGCAATGTTGCGGATCGAGCCGATCTGCTGCACCAGCTCGTTGTTATCCATCGGATTGAGCGGATCCTGATTTGTCAGTTCCGAGATCATGATCTGCAGGAACTGATTGATATCGAGGTCCTTCAGATCCTTCGGCTTCTTGGCAGGATCGGTCGGGCTGTTGGCGGAACTGCCGGTTGGTGCGACGGGTGTAGTGGCCATGCGGACTTCCTTGTCTGCGGTTGGTTTGGCAAAGGACTAAACAATCACGTTCAGCTGGCGATCTTGCCAACCGCTGGTGGGAGTTGAATTGGTGGTGGTCGGTGTGGATGAGGTCGTTTTGACGGCAGTGATCATCGGGCGTGTCTCGCGCGCTGGATTGCGGTCGCGCGGTTGATCGGAAAACTGCTGATTCATCTGCTGATCGGGCTCACGCTGCGAGAGATCGACGTCGAACTTCTCGAGCTTCATTCCCTGCTCGGCCAGTCGTTCACGGAGCGCGGGAAGGTTCTCCAGCAGAATCGCTCGCGCGTCGCTGTTTTCGACTTCGACACGCGCGGCGAGACCGTGCTCGCTCATATTCACTTCGACCCGCAGCGCGCCGAGTTCGGGTGGACTCAAACGAAGGCGGATTTCGCCGCCCCGTTCGCTAGCCACTTCAAAGGCTTTCGATACACGCTGCAAGAATCGCGCGGCGTCGACATGCAACGGCGGCGGAGTGGGCTGCTGCGGAGTCGTGCGCATCACTGCATGGGCCGGGAGTCGCTGCGTGATGGCTTGGTTGGCGAGGGGCTGTGTCGTGGTGAGCTTGGCTGTGTCGGGGGCCTGTTGCTGCTGTCCAGCCTGCAAATCAGGAACGGCGGGTGCCTCTGCCGCCGGTGGTGTGCTGGTTTCGACTTTCAGATCGACGGCGGCGGCCACTTCGCTCGGCGGTGGAACGGCTGGAGTGAGCGGCGTGGTCAGGCTGGGGAGCTCGAGCTCTTTTGACTTTCGCTCGCCTTTATCTTCTGCATCATTCGCCGGAGCAGCAGCGGCTGCCAGATCCGTTTCTACTGACGTGGCTTCCGGAGTCGCCTCGGAAGTCTTGGTGTCACCAGTCGCTTTCAAATGTTTGGCGCGATCATCGGTCGTAACCGCCGATTTGGCTGGAGAGGTGCGCGCCGCATTTGCTTTGGCGGTTGTTGTGGCTTGCGACTGGAGCGCGCTGGGCATCACGCCGATGCCGGCGGCAGGTTGCTCCGAGCCTTCGGCGGTGGCTGGTTCCGTCGGCTCTTCGCCAACGGCAACTTCGGCGATGGCTTCGGTGCCGGCAGCTACTTTTTGGGTCACCGACAATTCGGTTGCTGTGGCAGCGACCAGCGTTTCGCCGACGGCAGGCTGCGCGATGATCCCTGTGGCAGGCTCTTCGGCGGGCGCAGCTTCTTCTTCAGCAGCGGTAGTTTCGCCTGTCAGCTCGGGATTGATCTGCGTTGCTTTTTGCTCCGGCAGCGGCTTCTCGACGACCGCAGCGGCTGCCACGGCGAGGGCTGCAGCGGCGTCTTTGCTGGTTTCCTGGGCGTCTTCGGCGGCCGGAGCTTCGGCGTCTTTTTTGCCAGTTTTATCCACATTTTGCGCAACTGGCTGGTCATTGCCATCGGCGGCAGTTGTGGTCGTTTCGTCAGTCGTGTCGTCGTGATCCGAATGTTGATCGGCCGCGCGGCAACCATCGGCGGGTTGGTTTGACTTGGTGGGCGCGTCGCGCTTCGTGGTATCACGCGACGGTGCGGATTGCGCAGGAGCGCTCGGCTTCGGTGGTGGCGACAGTGCGCGTTGAAAGTCCGGCGCGCTGCCATCGCGCGCGGTTGACGGCGTGACGAACAGGTCAGTCACGGCAGAGAGCGCGGTGGGATCGGTTCCGCGAATGTTCATGGCGTGTTGCCTGCTGGTGCGTTGGGTTTTTTGGGATTGAGTTGCTGTTGCAGCTGTTTGCGGGTGTCGCGGAGGAGTTCGCTTTCCGGCGTACCGAGGCGGATCTCTCGCAAGATCTCGCTGAGCTTCTCGGTCTCTTCCGGCAGTTTGAATTCCGCGAAGATTTTCTTTCGCTTGTCGAGCGGCATGTTCTTCAGCAGGTTGACCACGTCCGACATCGGCTGATCGTCGGCCGCTTTCGGCGGTGTGTTCAGGATCTGCAGTAGCTGATCCTTGGCCTGCTTCGGTTGCATCGCTTCGATGGCTTGTTGCAGTTCAACGATCGCCTGGTCGGTGCGGCCGCTTTCGAGCGCCGCGATGCGATTGTCGAACGACTGTTTCCATAGATCGAGCCGTTGTCGCTCGGTCTTGATTTGTGATTCGAGGTTCCGCAAATCTTGCAGAGACTTGTCAAGCGCACTCTCCCGCAAATCCAAGTCGAGGCTCGCGAGCGCGCGGCGCTCGACGACTGCTTCGAGCGATGGCTGCTCGGGATTCTTCTCTTGATTGCCATCCTTCTTCTTCTGCGAACCATCCTGCGGAATGCCGTACACCGCAGCCAGGATCGCCAGGTAGCGATCGCCCGTGAGTGCGCCTTTCATCCATAGCATGCCGCCGAGGACGCCCATCGAAATGACTGTCGCGACGCAGAACGCCACCACGGCGGCGCCGAGCCAACCCACGATTTTCATGTGACCTCCCGCTGACGGAAGGCGCGGACGATCGCGATCTCATCCAGCTCGCGTTGTTCGATCGCGTTCTCACGGAATTCGTGCTCTTTCAGGCCCTTTTCTTGCAGTTTTTCCAGCACTCGCACGTCGCGATCGGCTTCGACCAGTGCCGCTTGCCGCTTGCCAATTTCTACGGCGATTTGCTTTTGTTGTTGCACCAGCTGCGCGGCTTGTGCGCGGAGCATCATCACGTTGCGATTGGCGTTGAGCAGGCTGTCGACGTTTAAACCGCCGGTTGAGTTGGCTTGCTTCTGCAACAGTTCACGCGTGGCGTCTTGGGTGCTCACGATGTCGGCGGCGACTTTGTCTTGCTGTTCGCGGAGCACTTCGGACGCTCGCTGTGCGCGGCCGAGTTCGGCGCGGCGCTCATCGCGCGCAGCCGAACGGAGGCGGAGGACAGTCTGCAATCGAAAGCGGTACGTGCTCATGCGTTATCAGCCGACCGGCTGGGCTCCTTTGCGAATGTTCGCGGGATTGATCTGCGCGCCGGGCTGCACCGTCGGCTTCTTACTGGCGAGGCACTTCTGCGCGAGTTGCACGAGCGCGGCTCGCGAGAGTTCGACGCTCGAGCGATCGTCGACGGCTTGCCGCAGGTACTTTTGCACTTCGTCGCGCATCGCGATGGCCATGTCGACCGTTGGATTCGCGCCGTTGCGATAAGCGCCGATGGAAATCAAGTCTTCGTGCTCGCGATAAGCCGAGAGAAGTTCGCGAATCACTTGCGCGCCGGCCTTTTGATCCGGCGGCGTGATGTCGGTGAACAAGCGGCTGATGCTGCCGAGTACATCGATGGCGGGGAAGTGGGCCTGCGCGGCGAGTCGTCGCGACAAGATCACGTGGCCGTCGAGCAAACCGCGGACGGTATCGCTGACTGGCTCGTTGGTGTCGTCGCCTTCGACCAGCACCGAGTAAAACGCAGTGATGCTGCCGTGCTCGTTACGCCCGGCCCGTTCGACAAGTCGCGGCAACATGGCGAAGACTGACGGCGGATAACCCTTCGTGGTTGGCGGTTCGCCGGCAGCGAGACCAATCTCTCGCTGGGCCATCGCGAAGCGAGTGAGCGAGTCCATGATCAGCAGGACGCTCTTCCCTTGATCGCGAAAAAACTCGGCGATCGCGGTCGCTGTCATCGCGGCTTGCACGCGCACGAGCGCTGGTTCGTCGCTGGTGGCAACAACGACCACGCTGCGAGCGAGGCCCGCAGGACCGAGGTCGCGTTCGAGGAACTCATTCACTTCGCGGCCACGTTCGCCGATCAGGGCGATGACGTTCACATCGGCTGAGGTGTACTTCGACATCATGCCGAGGAGTACGCTCTTGCCGACGCCGGAGCCGGCGAAGATGCCAAGGCGTTGACCGATGCCGCAGGTCAGCAAGCCATCGATGGCACGGACGCCCGTCGAGAGCGGCTGATGGACGCGCGGCCGATTCAGGGCTGGTGGTGGTTTGCGATTGAGGGGCACGCGTTCGGAAAGAACCGGTTGCGGCAGATCGTCGAGCCAATTTCCGCGAGCATCGAGTACTCGGCCGAGCAACTCATTGCCGACGCCGATGATCCGCGAGGTGCGATGCAAGGTCACGCGACTGCCGGGTCGCACGCCGTTCATTTCGCCGAGCGGATAGAGCAACGTGTGGCCGTCGCGAAAGCCAATGACTTCGGCTTCGACGTCTTCGCCGGCTTGTCGCTGAATCATCGCCAGCGCGCCGATCGGCGCAGGGAAGCCGCCCGCGGCAGCGACGAGCCCCTCGGTGCGCACGATACTGCCGGTCATGCCGATCGGCAGAATGTTGGCCAGTTGTGAAAGGTGATCGGGCATATTTCGTTAGGTGCTGCCACCCAGTTCTTGAGCAATGCGAGTGAGTTGCGTTTCCAGACGTTGATCGATCGAACCGAATTCGGTTTCGATACGGCAGCCGCCGGCCGTGATTTGTGGATCGGGCACGACCTGCACCTTGCCAAGTTGCGCGAGCGGTTGCGAAACCTTCAGCACGCGATCGCCCAGCGCGGCGTGATCGGCGGGGTTCAAGCGAACGGTAATTCGCTCTTGGCCGTGAGCCAATTCGAGACCTTCTTTAATCAGTTCGAGCGTGATAGCAGGTTGTTGCGCGACTTGATGGCGAATGACTTTTTCAGCGATACCAAGCGACAGTTTCAGAGCGTGCTCTTCCCAGTGGCGTTGCCAAGCGAGACGCGATTGCTGAATCTGTTGAACCGCTTGTTGCAACGTGGGAATGACGGTTTGCAGTTGCTGATCGATGCGCGTGCGGACCGCAACTTCTGCGGCGGCGAGGGCGGCTTTTTTACCTTCTTCCATCGCGGTGGCTTTGACTTTGGCGGCTTCGTCGCGAGCTTGCTTGACGATGGCAGCCGCTTCGGCGCGGACCTTTTGCAGGTATTCGCTACCCATGTCGCCGAACTGGAACGGCACGGCGGGGCCGCCGGTTTCGCCGGTGTGAGTTGCCGCTGCTTTGATGACGCCTGCCATGACGGATTCGCTGTGGTTCGTTTTTGCGGAGTGCTAGGTATGCAAGCTGAGGTGCTCAGGAAGTTGACGGAACGGCAGGTTGATGAGACCCATCTCGTGCAACTCGACGGCGAGCCGAGCGAGTTGTTCTTGCGCCGCGTCGATGTCACGCAGGCGGAGCGGGCCGGGGTGATTCAATCGCTGCCGCAGCGCGGTGGCATCGGCGGCGGGGAGTTGTTTGAGAATTCGCTGCACGAGTCGCTCTTCGGCGCCGGTGAGGGCGAGAATCACGATCTGCGGATCGGCTTCGGCGAAGACTCGCTTGAGCGATGCGTCGTTCAGTTCGGTGAGCTGTGTGAAGCGAATTGGCGCCGGCGCTGTTTTGGCGACTGGCGTCACGATCGCTTGGGGTGAAAGCTTTGCGGCTTGCGTTGCCGTGACCGGATTAGGCCGAGCGGTGTTGGCTTCGAGATAACCGAGCTGGCGAACAAGAGCTTGATCGCGATGCGCGAGTTGGCCGAGCATTCGCTTGCGAAGCGGATCGTTGAGAGCCGACAGCACCGCGCTCGCACCGGCGAGGCCTTGCGGGCGGCGTTCAGCTTCGATTTGCGGCAGCAACTGCTGACGGATTTCGCTTTCGAGATCGGCGAGGATCTCGGCCGACAGCTGATGGAGGCGGGCCATCCGAGCGAGCGCTTCAGTGCTGAGCTCCGCAGGCAAGCGTTCCATCACGCGAGCGGCCTGGTCGGGATCGAGATGCGCGAGAATGACGGCGACGGTTTGCGGATGTTCTTGGCGAAGGAAGTCGGCGAGCAGACCGGGACTGGCATCGCGGAGGAACGCGAATGGCGGTTGCGGCGCGTAAGAGGGTTCGTAATTTGTTTCGGCAAGGGGCAGCGCCGCGTCACTCAGTTCGAGTTCTACGGCTTCTTCCGCAGGATCTGAAGCGGCTGCGAGCGATGGCAGCTTGCCGCCGCTTTGCAGAAACTCGGCGATGACTTCCTCTTGCAGGGCGGCCGGGATTTCGTCGAGCTGCAGCAATTCTGCCCGCACGCGATCGGCTTGCGCCGGCGGCATCGAATCGAGCAGCGCGTCGGCAGCCCGCATGTCGAGCGCATTGATCAGCACGGCTGCTTTTTGCAGCGAGGTGAGTTTCGGAGCTGAGCGAGTGGCGTTCAAGGTTCAGGTTTTCAGTTCAAGGTGGGAGTTAAGCGGCTTCGCCGATCCAAGTGCGGAGAATATTGGCGGCAGCGTCGGGATCTTCTTTCACCAGCGACTGCAATTCGTTCTTCAAATCACCGCCAGCCGCGGTGAAACGCTTCAGACGCGGTGTTTTGCTCGGCTCGCTGCTTTCATCCGCCTCGTCTTCGCCATCGGCGGCGACGACCGACAGATTGGGAGCACCACCGCCAGCGGCAGCCGCTTCGGCGACATTGGCAGCCACACCAGCCGAAGCCGTGCTGTTAAGCATGCTTCGCATCATCAGGAAGCAGAGAAGCCCTGCGCCGATCATGCCCAGCGTTTGCCAATTTTCGGAGAGCCAAGCGAGCGCGTTGTCGGCGAAGGCCGGCGGAATGATCGGGGCCGCAGCGAGATCGGTGAAGGTCGACACGCTGATGTGCGGATAAGGATTGGTCCCTTGCGCGACCGGCGGCAAGAGATTGCGAACCGTTTCTTCGATCCGCTTGCGAGTTTCGTTTTCGATCTGAGCCAGAGCGGCTGCGTCGGGTTCACCGTTTTGACCGGCGGGACGGCGTTCCTTCCAGACCTTGCTGTAGTAGCTGGCCGGGACTTCGATTGAGGTCGTGACTTGCGAGGGAGCGAGGGGCACTTTGCTGATGAGCGTTTGCTCATGGCCAGGGACGTTCTTCGTCTCTGAGCTCGATTCGGTGGTCTGCGATTGACCACCGCTGCCGCTACCGCTCACAGCAATTGCACGGTTACCGGCCACACCGTTCGATTCGGCGCCAGGCCGACCACCAGGAGCCGGTTGCGACGACGTCATTTCCTTGGTGTTTTCGCGAGTCGAAACCGTTGTTGGTTTGGCATCGAGCTTGATCGTTTGCGTGCTGTGCTGCAACTCGGGATTGAGCTCGACATTCACACCGACAATTACGCCGGGGATCATGGCCAGCTGATCGTGAATCTTGCGCTGCCATTCGCGTTCGAACTTGGCTTTGTGAGCGGCGTACAGACTTTCGTCTTCGCCAAAGCCGCCAGCGCCTGTGCCGCCGCCATAAGTGTGATGCGTTGCGAGATCGGTGATCGTCACGTTCTGCCGTTCGAGGCCAACGTAGGCCGAGGCGACGACGTTGCGAATCGACTTCACCTGATCTTCTTCCAGTGGCGCACCGGCCGATTGTACGGCGACCATGGCGGTCTTCTTTTTCTGCCGCGAGAGACCACCCATTTGTTCTTCGTCGAATTGCACCGTCGCCGATTCGATGCCGCGCATCCGCGAGATGATCAGCGAGAGTTCTTTGGTTTTGGCATGAGCCCGGCGAAGTTCAAGCGAGCGCGTCGAGGAGAACGGATTGTCTCCCTTCAAGTCATCGGTCATGTATTTGTGGAAGTCGGCCGGCAATGCTTGCGCTTCAGCCATGGCGGCGAGGTATTGCTGCTTTTGGCCGCGAGGAATGCGGATTTGATTGCCGACGACCACGCTTTTGCCGAGCTTGCCTTTGGCAAACGCGGCTTCGATAGCAGTGAGTTCGGAACCCGAGAACGCCCGGCCGTTGAGAAGATATTCGTCACCGGCAGCCACTTGATATTGAAACAAGTAGACCAGGCTGACGACGATCAGCGCGAGGAGCAAACCCACGGCCAGTCGTGAACCAGCCGACATCGAGCGAAAGATGTCGCTGAGTTGAGCGTAGAGTTTGTTGACGAAATCCATGGCGTGCGTCCTGCGGTGTTATTGCATCCTGCAACAGCGAATCAGCGTACTCGCTGCGAAAACCAGCGTAGTCGCTGCGATTACTCAGATCCGAATGTTATTCACCTCCTGCCACGCGGAGACGAGTTTGTTGCGGACTTGCATCATGAGGCGGAACGACATGTCGGCCTTCTGCAGCGAAGTGAGAACTTCGGCGGGATTCACATCGTCGCCGGTCACGAGTTGCTGCACGGCCTTGTCTGATTCCTGCTGCATGTTGTTTACCTGATCGAGCGCCTCGAGCAGCATGTTCTTGAAGGGCTGCTGCGCGCCGGCGGCGCCACCCAGTTCATTGGCCTGCGGCGCGAAGCCCGCGCTCTTGCCGAGCTGACTGATGTTCAGCGGCGAAGCGGGAAACGGAGTGGAAGCAGAAATCGGGGTCATGCCAGGCTCACTTCTTCAAACAATGCGCACTCAGTTGTCTTAGCCCAAGATGCGGAGCGTTTGCTGACTCATGTTCTTGGTGATTTCCATCACACCGAGGTTGGCTTCGTACGCGCGGGAAGCGACGAGAGCGTCGACCATTTCGGTTTGCATGTTGATCTTGGGATAAGCGACGTAGCCCTTCTTGGGGCCATCTTTGATCGCATACGGATGATCTGGTTGCCAACGATAATTTGGCTCATGTTTCTCGGTCTCGACCGACGATACTTTGACGCCTTGAGCGCCGTAGCCCGTCGACTTGTCGGGATCGACTTGAAACATCACATAACGACCTTCGTAAGCGCTCATCTCGCCGTTCGGTCCGCGAGTTTGCGAGTTGAGGTTGGCAAGATTGCCCGAGACGGCATCGAGCCGAGTCCGCTGCGCGACGAGTGCGCTCGTGCTGATGTCGATGGCGGAAATCATGGGCGGTCCTCCGTACGTGTTCTTGCTGCGGGACGCAGCGTTCAATAATTGTCGTTACACGCGTTCGCTGATGGCCGTTTGCAGCAACTGCATCTGGTTCGACATGATCGTCAGGGCCAGATTGTGCAGGTATTGGTTCTTGTTGATCTCGGTGATCTGTTGTTCGAGGTCGATGTTTGTGTCGTCGTGATAGAGCATGTTGGTGAGGGAGTCGCTGACCTTCCGCATGGGGTCTTCAGGGCTCGTCGGCAAGTCGCCCGCCGAGATCGGTCGGCCACCGTTGCCGGGGCGATTCGCTTCGGCGATGGCAGCTTTCAGACGCTCTTCGAAAACCTCCACCGACATGTCGCGGGTGCGATAGCCGGGCGTATTGATATTGGCGATGTTCCCCGCGAGCACACCGTGCCGCGCCTGCGAAAAGTTCACCACTTGTTGCAGGACAGGGATATTCGTGGAACTGAGCAAGCCTGGCAACATCAGTTGTCCTTTCTCATGCTCAATGAGCGACACGAAGTGCAAGTGCTGGGCCGAGAGCGTGATAGCAGGTTGGCTAGCGAGACGTCGGCAATTGCGTAAGTCAGTGGTGCGGTGGTGGAAGGGCAATTCTTGGGGGTGTGCGCAGTTCGGCGAAACTCACGTCGAGCGTGGAGTGATAGCGGCAATTGTTGCCGATCGGCTGCGGCATGATTTGCTGCCAGCATCAGGCAACCCTCGCAAAAACCTTGGCCCGCGGTGCATACCCGTACAACCGCAATTTGTTCGTCAATGTCCGAATGCCGATGCCGAGCGCCTGAGCAGCGCGGGCACGATGGCCGTCGTAGTGATCGAGCGTGGCTTCGATGAGTTTGCGTTCCATGTCTTCGAGCTTCATGCCAGCGCTCAGGGCGCCTTCGCCATTAGTGGTTTTGCCAGCGATGGCGGTTTCTTCGTCGAGCAGCCAGGTGCGCAGATCGTCAGCCGTGATCGGGTCGTCGCCGGCGAGCACACTCGCGCGGGTCACCAGATTTTCGAGCTCGCGCACATTGCCGGGCCAGTGATAGTGGCTGAGGAGATCGAGCGCGGAAGACGAGAACTCCGCCGGTTGGCGATTCATGCGGCTGGCGACTTGCTTCGCGACATGCGCGACGAGCAGCGGCACATCGCCGAGGCGATGACGGAGCGGCGGCACTTCGAGCAGCACCACGGCCAGGCGGTAGTAGAGGTCTTGGCGAAAGCGGTTCTGCGAAACTTCCTGCCGCAAGTCGCGATTAGTCGAAGCGATGACGCGAACGTTGGTCGTACGCGATTGGCTGCTGCCGACGCGCTCGTAGGATTTTTCCTGCAGCACGCGGAGGAGTTTGGCTTGCAGCGGCAGTTCGATTTCGGTGATTTCGTCGAGCAGAATGGTGCCGCCATCAGCGAGCTCAAAACGGCCAACGCGGGGAGCATCGGCACTCGTGAATGCACCCTTTTCATGACCGAAGAGTTCGCTTTCCATCAGCTGCGGCGAGAGCGCGGGGCAGTTGAGTCCCACAAAGGCGCCAACCGAACGCTTGCTGGCCGCATGCAGGCAACGAGCGACGAGTTCTTTGCCGGTGCCACTTTCGCCGGTGATGAGCACGGTCTCATCGGTGGGCGCAACTTGCGCGATGCGGCGACGGAGGCGGGCCAGCGGCTCGCTGTTGCCGATCATCAGGTTGTGCCAATCGGGAACCGAGGCCAGCACTTGCGAACGTGTTTCGCTACGAGCTGCTTGCCGCAGCGCCCGGCCAACGAGTTGTTCGAGTTGCTCGGCATCGAAGGGCTTTTCGATGAAATCGAAAGCACCGTGACGCATCGCATCGACGGCGGCTTCGACGGTGGCGAAGGCGGTGACCATCACCACCTGGCCGTCGAATTTGCGAGCTTCCAGAGCGCGGATCAGTTCGAGTCCCGTCATGCCCGGCATCTGCAAGTCGGTGACGACGACGTCGATCAACTCTTTGTCGAGCAGTTGCAGCACTTCGCGGCCGCTGCTGCACATGAAGACTTCGTGTCCCGCCGCCTTCAGCACATCGGCGATCGATTGGCGAGCGCGGGCGTTGTCGTCGACCACGCAAATGCGTCCCGTCGCGTTGTCGCTGAGAGTACTCAGGGTTTCAGTAGCCTCGGTCATGGTTAGGTCTCCTGTTCCGGGGGTTGGTGCGGCAGGCACAGAGTGAAAGCAGCGCCGCCGGTCGGGCAGTTCGCCGCGATGATATGGCCGCCATGGGCTTCGGCGATGCGTTCGACGATCGCCAGACCCAGGCCCGTGCCGTTACTTTTGGTCGTAAAGAAAGGTTCGAAGAGTCGAGCAAGCGCGCTCTCGGGCAAACCGGGGCCGTTATCGGCGACTTCGATTTCCACAGCCAGCGGCGTTGTGCGGGCGGTCACCGAGAGTTGCCCGCCCTGAGGCATGGCGTCGACGGCGTTGAGAATCAGATTGAGCAGAGCGCGGCGGAGCATGTCAGCATCGGCCGTGGCACGAAGTTCGAGCGGCGCGTCGACATCGGCTTCGATGCCTTGCGCGGCAAACTGCGGTTGCAGCGACTGACACAGGTCATGAGCGATGGCGCCCGGCGACAGGAGCTGAAATTTCGGTTCGCGATGAGCGCTGAAATTGAGCAGATCGCTGACGATGACTTCGAGCGCGGAGAAACCAGATTCGACATTGCCGACGATTTCGCTGCTCCCCGCATCATCACGCACACGGCGCTTGAGCAAGCTCAGATAGAGCTTCAGCGGCACCAAGCCGTTGCGAACTTCGTGTGCCACATGCGATGCCATCTGCCCGAGATCGGCCAGGCGGTTGCGGCGGGCGAGCTCGCGGTTTTTCACTTCCAGCTCATCGCTCAAGCGGCGAACTTCGGCTTGCAGGGCTTCGTGCGTGCGCTGCAAACGATCGGTCGCTTCGTTCCAAGCGGCGAGAATGATCTGCAGATCGGCAGCGTCGGGAATGATCGCGGCTGATTCTCTTTCTTGTGTCAGCATGTCGCTCATCGGTTAGCCTTCCATGCTGAGGTCGAAGGATGCAGATGAAGAAGCAGACGGCGTGGTCACGTAAGCGCCTTGCGCCTCTTGCGTGCCGTACATCCCTTGCAACTGAGCGGCAGTCGCGTCGCGGCGGCGCGACATTTCGACTTCGGATTGTTTTTCGATCGCCATGATTTCGGTGAGGAGCACGGCACAACGATCGGCATCGCGGCGGCAACTCGCTCGCAGTTCGGGCGAAGCCCACTGCCGACGGTTGGGATCTTCATCGCGAAACGGATCGAGTTCGCGCTCGACGAGTTGCAGTTGGGCGAGGAGCGAATCCTTGGAACCAAGCACCTGCAACAGCCGCGACATATCTCCTTCGTCAACCAGCGACAGCTGAGCCGCGCCGAGCTTGCGCAACAGCTCCAGGAGCTGCGTTTTGCGGGCCATCAAGTTGGCGAGGAGGTTGGGATCGTTCATACGTCGTCGAATCGTCCTTTTACAAACCGCTATACCATTCGAGGAGTTGCGACCACTGCTGCCGGTCGAAACGGGTCGTGGCCGCGAAGTTGGCATCGGGCTTGATCCGTTCCAGCACCACGCGGGCTTGCTGGAGCGTGCCGCGGGCTTCGGAGTAACGCTGCAACCGGCGATAACAGGTCGCGATCTGCACGTAAGCTTCGAGAGCTTCGGGCTCGTGCTGATAGCGATTGGTCGCCGCCGAGTAAGCTTGAATCGCTTCTTCGAGTCGGCCGAGATCGAACAACGCATCGGCCCGATTGAAGTAGCAATTGCGGAGAATCTTCAAGTCGACCGAGGCTCGCTGACTCTCTTTGTCGTCGGCCAGCTTCTCGATCAGTCGCGTGTATTCGCTCACGGCTGATGTCAAATCGTTTTGCAATTGGCGATTGAGCGCTTGCCGAGTGGAGTCGATCGTCACGATGTCCAAACGATGTCGAGGGAAGCGAGCCGCGCGGCGATAGGCTTCGGCCACTTCGTAATTGGCGATAATCGTTTGCTGCGCATTTGGAAAACGTTGCGAGGCTTCGGTAAGCGTCTTCACGGCTTCTTCGAAGTGGGCCGCGGCGAGTTCCATTTCACGGAGACCTTCGCTGGCGCGTTTTTCTTCGGTTTCCTGCGGTGGCACATTGCGGCTGCGAGCATCGTGTTCAATTCCCTGCTGAAACTGAATCCGCCCGAGTAGAAACAACGAGTCGCGCCACTCGGCGCTTTGCGGCGTGAGCGCGGAGCCGAACAAATTGGTGCTCAGCATTTCGCGGGCGGCGACGAGATCGCCTTTTTCTTGCAACGCCGTCGCCGCGTAGAGGCGCGACTGGAAGCTGGCTGGATGCTTTTCATAGAGCTGCTGGACCTGCGTGAGGACCGGCATGGCTTCGCTGGTGCGACCGAGCGCGACCAGAGCCTGACCGAGACCGACGAGGGCTTCGGGCTGACCGGAGCGAGTCTGCTGACGGAGAAATTCGCGGAACGTTTCTTCGGCTTGCTGATAGCCGTGACCTTGCAGGAAGGTGCTGGCCGCTCGCAGCAGATCATCGGGATAGAACCGCGTGGCGATTCGCTCTTTGGCGAGTTCACGATCGTAATTGGCTGCTTCCCGCAGGTGAGCGCGGGCCTGATGCTGCAGTTGCACTTGTTCAGTGCGACTGCGGCCAGCGATCTGTGCGACGAAATCGGCCGACCAGTTGCGTTCGATGTCGGCCCGCCATTGCAGCGTTTGCGCAACAGGGATGATGGCCGCTGCGGCTTCGGCCAGCTCGAGCGCTTCGGCGAAGGACTTCAAATCTTGATAGCGACGAATCGTCACGCCGAGCCGATTTTGCATTTCGGTTTTGCCGAGCCAACGATTGTCGTAGGCTTCGGCGGGGCCCGCTTCTTGCAAGCCGCGGCGATAAAGCCGGAGCGACTCTTCGACCTGGCCGCCGTTGGCGAGCCAATCGGCTTCGAAGAACGTCGCCGCGACCGCTTCGGGCGAACCGTGGTGAGCTTTGCGCAGTTTGGCAAAGAGGGCCGTTGCTTCGCGCGTTTGGCCCAAGCGTTCGTGACATTCGGCCAGGAGGAGATTCAGTTGGGCCGCAACGGCAGGTTCCAAACCTTTGCGTTCCGCGTAGGGCAGCAGTTCGGCGAGGAGCGTTTGCAACGGCTGCTGTTCGGCGGCGGTCAGCTTTTGACCCGGCTGCGGCTTGGGCAAACGTTGCAACTGCACGCGGGCCGCAAGTGCTTGAGCTTCGGGAAACGCCGAAGAGGTATCGACGATCTGCCGCAACGCTTGCTCGCAGGAGGCCAGATCATTGGCAGTAAAATAGATGTTCGCAGCGAGCAGGTTCGCGGCGTCTTTTTCGCGCGGCGACAAGTTCGGCAACTGCAGCAAGCGCGCGTTGTGTACGAGGGCCTGCTTGGGCTGCGGCGGTGTAGTCTTGAGATAGCAATCGGTGAGTTCTTGTTCGATTTCGATCGCCGAATCGGGATTTTTCGCGAGCGCATCGTTCAGAATCGGCACGGCCTGTGCGAAACGCCCCGCGCGATAAAAGCAGCGCCCCAGCGTGAGCAAGCCTTGTGGCTCACGACCCTTAGGAAAGGCGATTTGCCGCGACTGGTCGAGGTAGCGGGCAGCAATCAAGTTGAGCAAGCGGCGGTTCGTCGGCTGAGTCGATTCTTCCGCTTCGCTGGCGACGATGCTGCCGAGAACATACAGGCAAGCCGCTTGCAGCGACTCGTCGAGGTCTTTCTCGGCTCGCAGTTTGGTGGCTTGTTCGCGAGCTGTTGCGTATTCGTGGTCGTCGAGCGGAGCAAGAATTTTCGTCGCCGTGATTTTTTCTTCTTCGCCGCCGAAAAAGAATAAAGTCGCGACGCCGAGCGCGCCGATGATCGCCACCACGCTCAATGCCAGTGGCACGCCGACCTTCACGGGGCTGTGCCGAGCAGCCGAAATCAGGCGGCCAGGAGCGCCAAGCAGTTGGCGAAGCTTGCCCGGTTGCGCATGACCATCCGCGTGGCCCTGAGGGCCTGAGTGCGACGGGCTGTGCGGCGCATGCGCGGTCACGGGACGTCCTTGTCCATCGACTGCCGACTTCCATGCCGGCGGAATTTGCGGAACGATACAAGGCAGTTTGTACTTGGAATCGCCGACCTGCGTCAATTGAGAATCGCTGCAGTGCTAGCAGCATCAGTCGTCGACCTGCGCGTGGTCGATCACCTTCCCTCGCCACCGCGCCGAAAGTCGCGGAGCTCTTTCGGCGTGCGCGGCTGGTTTACTTCTATTCACCGAGCACCGAGTGTGATCGGCGACAATAGTTAGCGCTGCAAAAACTTGCGGTGGCGCGCGACTGCGCAGATAATTGAGGGACCTGGAGCCGGCCTCATCGTGCTCCGGGCGACTGCTTTTATTTGCCCGGTTCGCTTCCAAAGGCTCGCTAACCATGTCGGAAGTTTTGTGCCGCTGTTCGGCCTGCACGGCGAAATTCAAAATCGACGTTAAGTACGCGGGCCGAAAAGCTCGCTGCCCGAAGTGTTCGGCGATCGTCGAAGTGCCGCCGCTCGATGCCCCGGCGGGTACTCCCGACAAACCACCGGCCAACGCGCCGATCTCCAGCAGCACCACCGTCGTTCCGAGCATCACGACGCAAGCACCACCGAAAACGCCGGCTAAAACTCCGCCGAAAACCGGCGCCATGCCCGTTCCAACGGCCAGCAGCAGCGCGATCCCCAAGCCGGCGACGGCCGGCAAGCCAGTCGTTAAAGCAGCCCCGGCTCGTCCGTTGAATGCTCCCGCCCCGCCGCCGCCTCCTCCACCGCCGCCGCCAGAAGTGCCGCTGGAAGCGGCTGTTGAGGACTATCCGCCCGAATATCCAGCGGAGTATCAGCCCAGCAACAGCGGTTTCGACTTTCAATTGAATACCACGCCGCCTGCAGCAGTGAATCCTGCTGCAAGCACGCCGACGAACACTAGTGCCGCCCAACCTCACGCAGCGCCCAAGGCACGCGGCAAGAAGGTGAACAACAAGATCCCGCTGCCGTTGCTGCTCGGCGGTGGTGGCGTGTTGCTGCTGTTGATCGTGCTGGGCGGTGCAGTTGTCTACATGTTTTCGCAATCGCCATCGCCGAAAGTGGCCAAGGGAACCGGCAAAGGGGCGACCAAGGCCACCGCGACGGCTGTGGCAGGTCCTGCTGCTCCCGCTGGAACTCGCATCGGCAAGCTCGTACTCGATTGGCCCGAGACCGAACGCAAAGGCGGCTTTGGCGTGAAGGTCGACGGCCGCACGCAACTCGCGCTAACCAAGGGCGAGCTGACTTACGACCTCAAAGCTGGCGAGCACAAAGTGATGCTCGAACGCAACGGCTACGAGCCGGTCTCTGGCACGGTCTCGATCAAGCCGGGCGAGCTGACGACGTTCAAGCCTGAGTGGAAGAAGGATGCGCTGGCGGCGACGCGCGGCCCCTCGCAGATCTTCGGCGGTTCAGACACCACTGCGAACAGCGAAGGCGCCTATGGTGCCGGCACTCCGGTGAACGGCTTCAATGGCTTTATGCAGAACTTTCAGATGGCGCAGGACAACGCTCAGAAGGAGAACAAGAACCTGCTCGTCATTTTCAGCTGCAGCGACGTCGATGGGAAATCGATCGCCATCGGTCGGGCGACTCAGCAGGAGGCCACGAAGCGAGAGATCGAGGCTTCGTACATTCCGGTAATCATCGATTTTCCCCGCACTCCCGGAGCGCTGAGCAACGTTTATGCGATTGAACGGAACATTGTCTTGGCCCGCGAATTTGCCGTCGAGGAAGACATTCCAGCGCTCGTGATGCTCGATTCGAAAGGGAAGAGTTACTACCTGCAAACACAGTGGCAAAAGGGAGTGAACAACTTGCAGGTTTATCTGGCCGAAGGGGCGGCTGCGCGTATCGAACGCGATGAGCTGTGGGCTGCCGCGCAAGGAGATTCACTCGAGCCGGCCGTGAAGTTTTTGAAATGGTTGATGGAACGCAAGCTCATCATGCGTTACGGCGACGAGGTGAAGCAGTTGGCCCCAACTGCGCGGCGGCTCGACACCAACAACGAGAAAGGGCAACTCGAATACTTTGTCGAAGCGGAGATCGTGACGGGATTGAGGGAACTGCGGCCAGGCCGAGTCGGGATCCTACTCGCGCCGTTGCACGCCTTTCTGAATGACAGCAAATTCAAGGACGACGATCGAGCGGTTAGTATGCATTTGCTTGCGGCAGCGCTCTTTCGACAGATCCAACAGCCGGGCGAATCCCGCAAGCATCTGGCCCGCGCGGAGATCTACAAGCCCAAGAATAAGGAGTTGCGAGATACGCTGGCCGCAGCGAAACGGGAAATGGAGCAGGATAAGATCCTCTCGGCCGGCACGGGCTTCGTCGTCGCCGAGGGGGGGTACATCATGACGAACCATCATGTCATCGATGGCCGCGGCCAGGTGATGGTCCGCTTGCCTGACCTCAAGAACACGACGATCCCCGGTCGCGTGATTGCCCAGGATGAAGAGCGCGATATGGCCCTGGTGAAGGTCGATTTTCCCGCCGACATGACGATCAAAACGGTTCCAGTAGCGCCAGTGAAGGTCGCCCGCGGTTTGGAAGTGGCCGCCTTCGGCTATCCGCTAGCCGACTCGGCGAAGACGGCGATCACCCTGACCACGGGCCGAGTCGCCAAGCTGCCTGATGCCTCGACCGAAGAGATGATCACGCTCGACCTGCTGGTGAACCCCGGCAACAGCGGCGGTCCGTTGTGCGACACCAAGGGAAACGTAGTCGGCATGGTAACGGCAAAGACCCGGACCAACATGTTTACGAACGAAGACAGCTACGGCATGGCTGTTCCCTCGCCGGACCTGGTGAAGTTTCTCGACGAGCATCTGCCGGCGGGCACTGCGCGACCGAAACCAGTAGTCGAAACCGACAAGCTGGATTGGGAAAAGGTCGACGCCCTGGTGAGCCCGGGGGTGCTGCTTATCTTGAAGATGCAGTAGAGATGTTGCGTTCGCGAAAGGATCTCGCAGGTCAAGAAACAAAGAACGGCCCGTTCTCGCTTTCGCTCGAACGGGCCGTCTTGTTTGTCAGAGCCTCGTACCAATCACTAGCTTAGCGAACCAAGCTCGTGCTGGCGTGAACGACCCGACGCTGAGCGGGAACATAAGCCGAAGGATCAACAACCGGGGCCGGCGGCATCGGCGAAGCGTCGATGCTGGTCGGGGCGGTTTGACCTTCCGTGCCACAAGCTGGCTGCGGAGCAGCACAGGTCGGAGCAGCGGCCGGGCCAGCACAGGTCGGCTGGGCAACCGGGGCAGGAGCAGGCGTGGCACAAGTCGGGGCAGCAGCACCGCAGGTCGGGGCAGCAGCACCGCAAGTCGGAGCAGCAGCCGAGCAGCCGTTGCCACAACCGTTGCCGCAAGCAGGCTTGCAGCAGCTGGTCTTGCAACCACCGATCAAGCAACCACCGTGGCACTTCTTGCAGCAAGGGAACAACCGGTCGAGCAGGCTGGTCTTGCAGCAAGTGTTGCAGCTGTTGCAAGCCGGGGCAGCAGCACCGCAGGTCGGAGCAGCAGCACAGGTCGGGGCAGCAGCAGGAGCGGCACAGGTCGGAGCAGCGGCACCGCAAGTCGGGGCAGCAGCGCCACAGGTCGGAGCAGCAGCACCACAAGTCGGAGCAGCAGCGCCACAACCACAGCCGTTGTTGCAAGGCGTGCAGCACTTGCGGCCGAGGTGGTGGTGACCGCAACCGCTGTTGCAGCCCGTGTTGCAACCGCAGCTAGGAGCAGCAGCACCGCAAGTCGGGGCGGCAGCACAGGTCGGAGCAGCAGCGCCACACGTAGGAGCAGCAGCTCCGCACGTGGGGGCAGCGGCCGCACAACCGGTCGAGCAGCTGTTGCAAGCAGGCTTGCAGCACTTGACCTTCACGCACTTGACCTTGCAGCAGTTCGTTTCGCAGCAGCTGCTTTGGCAGCCACAGCCCGACGAACCGAGCATACGGTCCAACAGTTCAAAACCAAAGCTCTGGCTGCAGGTGGCAAGAGCAACAACGACAGTACTGAGAACAATGTTCCACTTCATCGAAAGACGTCTCCTTAACGATGGAACTATCAACCTGGCAGCTACCAACACCGTCCGACACGTGGCGTAGGCCGGCCGCGCTAGAGGCACGCGTGCCGTTTTCACGGTGGGCAGCATCCCGCGGGCAATCCGATTGCCGGCGGAACCTTTAAAAGTGTGCGGTGGGTTTGCCAGTGTGCGGGTTAGGTGGGCTTAGGGCCCGCACATTTGTGGTGGGTACACCAAACCGGTCGAGTCGTCCAATGACCCGAAGAAGTTCCCCCGGTTTCACGTGTCCGCATTGGCTTGGCAGCTCAATAGCAGACTGTGACAACCAACCTATCGTCGCGTCCGACTGTGCCTCTTGAACGCACGCAACCAATTTTCAGCTATTGGTTTACAGCAACGCTCAGGCAAACTCTAACGCCGCCGTAAGGTGTATGGACCATGCCGATTAACCGCCCCCAGTCTGGGCCAAACGACGCGTGAAGTTTGCCCGTCCGGCAAGGTTGACGCTGGCGCGTGATGCTGCGCGCCGTCAAGGTCTAACTAGCTCTGCGGCGGTGGAGCAAAGTCGCAGGCACGGCCGCCGCAGAAACTCGCTACAACGCGTGCAGGCCGGGCATTCGTTTAAAGCCAATCCCGCAACTTGACTTTCGGGGGGCTGTCAACGAAGATCGTTAGATTCGTAAGTCGGATCAGTTGACGGGGTTGCAGGACGCGGCAGCCGTTCGGCGGATTCCATTTTTACTAACACCCAAATTCTTTCCCTCTCCGCAGAACGCGAGTACAACGGTGGGAATGCGCTGTTTGGCCCGGTTCGGCCAAACGTGTGGCTTCTCTCCCCAGCTCGCGTAGCGCCCTGCTTTCATTTTTCCGCGCACGCGACAGTTCAGTTCAGCAAATACGTCACGCGCCGGACATACCTATCATCCCCGTCCTCTGCCGTCCGTTGGAGTTTTCGAATCATGTCGATTCGCCCCGAGTCAGGTTCCTCTGCCAATTCTCCGAAGCGCCTGCGATCGAACAGCACGACTCCCGCCAAACGCCGCAAACAACTCATCAGCCAGCGCCGCCGTCGCGCGCTGTTCTCGTCGATGGAGAAGCTCGAAGACCGCAGCCTGATGGCGGTCGACACGATTACCTCGTTGGGCGCCGCGGTGATTGAGAGCTTCGACAGCATGGGGGCGGGTTTGACCCTGCCGAGCGCGTGGAAGATCAGTCCTTCCACTGCCACGCCAGCCTACGGGACAGCGGTAAGCACCGTTACACAGCAAGCGAGTAGCGGCAGTTCGCAGACTGGCGGTACGTACAACTGGGGTACTTCGGCGACGGAACGCGCCGTGGGTGCAATGTCATCCAGTGGATTTGCCAGCCCGAATAGTTTGATGGCCAAGATCAACAACGGTTCGGGCCAGACCATCAACACGCTGACCGTCGCTTATGCCGCCGAGCGTTATCGCACCAACCTTACCGCAGCTTCCGTTTCGTTCTTCTACTCGCTCGACGGAACGACTTGGACCGCTGTCTCTGCTGGCGACATCGCCGCCTCTAATTTCCCGAATGGCGCGAGTGCGTTTGACTTTATAAACCCGACTGTGGTGAACAAATCCGATATCACCATTTCGGGACTGAATATCGCGAACGGTGCTGATTTCTACTTGCGGTGGAGTATCGCCACAGGCGCTACGAACTCGCAGGGCATTGGCATCGACAACGTGAATGTGGTCGGCACGGCCACGGTCGTCGCACCTTCATTTGACATCGTCGACCAGACGACGACCAACTTCAAACCTGTTAGCTATACCTTCCCGTTAAGCGATGACCTGCCCAACAACGTCTCGTTTTCCGTGGTGAACAACAGCAATACAACTCTCATCCCGACTGCAAATATCGTCGTCACGGGGACTGGTGCAAGTCGCACGGTGACGATCACTCCAGCGGGCACGCTCGGCAATGCTAACTCCCGCGGCACTGCCAATATCACCATCCGCGCGACAGACGCAGAAGGCGGCTTGTTTACTGACGACAATTTTACAGTGACCGTCAATGCAGCGCCCGTCTTGTCGATCGGTAAGACTGCGACCGGCGTCCCGATGACGATCTCGGGCAAGGCCGGCGATCTCGTGCAGATTCCCATCCGGCTGACGGCGAACGGCGTGGCGAATATTCAGGGCATCGACATTGTCGTCCTCTACGACACGAACTACTTGCAACTCCTGCCGACATCTCCGCCGGGACCTGCTCCAGGACCTGTTTCCGCCAACGGCCCCTCGTTGTACACGCCGCTGGGGAACGCCGACGATCTCGGCAAGCTGAGCATCACGTTCGGACGTCAGGCGGCGGTAGCGACGGGTTTCAACGCGGAAATCGGCTACATCAACGCCATCATCAAGGCCACTGCTCCAGTCGGAACGACGCCGATCAACATGGTCAAGTCGGCGACCGTCAATGGTTCGCTGCGGACCACGCAAATCAACGAAGGCAACATCGCCCTCGGACCAGAACCGACCAACGCGACGAATGATACGTTGACCGACGGTGTGGTGACGGTAACGGCAGGTTCGAATGTCGCGCCGACTCACGTGCTGCCTTCAGGGCCGATTGCGGGCGTTGAAGATACGAACGTTGTGCTGAGTGATGGCATTTCGCCCGCGGTGAACGATACGAGCTCGGGCAACAATTATGTAACTACGACACTCTCGGTAGCTAGTTCGCTGATCGGCAAATTTGTCGAGGGATCTGCGCTGACGACTGCGGTAGTCACGCTGTCGAACAACGATGCCACGGTCACCATTTCGGGTCAGGAAGATCAAGTCAACTTGGTCTTGTCCACGCTCGAGTTCGCACCTGCTGCCAATCGCAATGGTTTGATCACTGTCACGATCCAGTCGAATGACACGATCGCAACCACAACCGACACTTTCCAAATCGATCTTGCGCCAGTTAACGACAAGCCGAGCTTCACGGTTGTCGGCAACCAATCGGTAGTCAATAACGCCGGGGCACAGACGGTCAACAGCTTTGTGAACAGCACGGTGTTCGGGCCGACGAGCCCCAGCAGTGAAGCGGCGCAGACGGTTGTGTCGTTCACTCGGACTAGCGCCAACTCGAGCCTCTTCAGCGTGCAGCCGACGATCTCGGCGGCGGGTGTGCTGCAATACACTCCCTTGGCTGGCCAGACTGGCACTGCGACCGTCACATTCACGATGAAGGACAGTGGCGGAACGGATAACGGCGGGGTCGATGTCTCGGATCCTGTGTCGTTCACCATTACGCTCACTGCGCCGGCAGGGAATGCGAACCCAGTGAATACCGTGCCGGGACCGATCACTTCGAATGAAGATGTGCCGGTCAGCTTCAACGGCGGCAATGTAATCTCGGTAGCCGACTCCGATTCGGCGTCGATCACAACGACCGTTTCAGCGGTCGGCATGGGCATCCTCACTGCCAATAACGGCACTGGCACGGTCACGCCCGGTGGCAGCGGCTCGGCGACGATTACCTTTACCGGTGCGCCGACGCAGATCAATCTCGCGCTGGCAACGCTGGTCTTCACGCCGACCACCGATCGTAACAGCGGCGACGGCCTAACGACGATCACGGTCACTTCGAACGATGGCGCTGGTGGCATCGATACCGATACGATCAGCATCACGCTGACGCCGGTCAACGATCAGCCGAGCTTCACGGTGGGAACCGTGCCATCGACGCCGAACACGGCCGGGGCGACCACGATCAATGGCTTTGCCACGATCAACAAGGGCGCGACGAACGAATCGGCGCAAACCGTCACGTTCACCCGGACCAGCGCCGACTCGGCGGTCTTCAGCTCGCAGCCAGTGATCGACGCCAACGGCAATCTGTCGTTCACGCCGGCCACGGGGCAGAGCGGCACCGTGGCGGTGACTTTCACCATGAAGGATAGCGGCGGCACGGCTAATGGTGGTGTCGATACCTCGACGCCGGTGACGTTCAACATCACGATCACGGCCGCGGCGAATCAAAATCCGGTCAACAGCGTGCCGGCCGTTTCGCCCACCGGCACCGAAGACACGCCGCTGAATCTGAGCGGCGCGAACCTGATTCAGGTCAGCGATCCCGATGCGGGCGCGACGAATATCACCGTTACAGTGTCGGTCAACTTCGGCACGCTCGCTGCTACAGGCAACGGTAGCGGTATCACGCCGAGCAATAGCGGTACGTCGACGGTTACGTTCTTCGGCTCACAGGCGCAGATCAATCAAGCGCTGCAAACGCTGGTGCTCACCCCCGCGCTCAATCGCAACAGCAGCATCGGCTTGACCACCATCACGGTGCAGTCGAACGATGGTGTGGGTGGTACCGATACCGACAGCTTCAACGTCACGTTGACTGCGGTCAACGACACGCCGTCGTTCACGCTGCTTGGCACGCAAACCGTGCTCGAAGACGCCGGTGCGCAGACGGTGACTGGTTTCGCCACGGCCAATGCCGGTGGTGGCACGGATGAAAACGGCCAGACGTTTACCTACAACCTCAGCGGCAATACGAACTCGGCGCTCTTCACGGCCGGTGGTCAACCGACGATTTCGCCGACCGGCGTGTTGACTTATACGCCAGCCCCGAATGCGAATGGTTCCGCGACGATCACGGTGAGCGTGACGGATAGCGGCAGCCCGGCTGCAACCAGCGGCACGCAGACCTTCACCATCAACGTGACTGCGGTCAACGACACGCCGTCGTTCACACTGCTCGGCACGCAAACCGTGCTGGAAGATGCCGGTGCGCAATCAGTGACTGGTTTTGCCACGGCGAATGCCGGTGGCGGCACGGATGAAAACGGCCAGACGTTTACCTATAACCTCAGCGGCAATACGAACTCGGCGTTGTTCACGGCCAGTGGCCAACCCACCATTTCGCCGACCGGCGTGTTGACTTATACGCCAGCCCCGAATGCGAATGGTTCTGCGACGATCACGGTGAGCGTCACCGATAGCGGCAGCCCGGCTGCAACGAGCGGCACGCAGACGTTCACGATCAACGTGACCGCCGTCAACGACACGCCGACATTCACACTCCTCGGCACGCAAACCGTGCTCGAAGACGCCGGTGCTCAATCGGTAACTGGTTTCGCCACGGCCAATGCAGGTGGCGGCAGTGATGAAAACGGCCAGACGTTTACCTACAACCTCAGCGGCAATACCAACTCGGCTCTGTTCACCGCTGGTGGCCAACCCACCATTTCGCCGACCGGCGTGCTGACTTATACGCCAGCGCCGAATGCGAATGGTTCCGCGACGATCACGGTGAGCGTGACTGACAGCGGCAGCCCGGCTGCGACGAGCGGCACGCAGACGTTCACGATCAATGTGACTGCCGTCAATGACGCGCCGACATTTACACTCCTCGGCACGCAAACCGTGCTCGAAGACGCCGGTGCGCAATCAGTGACTGGTTTTGCCACGGCCAATGCCGGCGGCGGTACGGATGAAAACGGCCAGACGTTTACGTACAACCTCAGCGGCAATACCAACTCGGCTCTGTTCACCGCTGGTGGCCAACCCACCATTTCGCCGACCGGCGTGCTGACTTACACACCAGCGCCGAATGCGAATGGTTCGGCGACGATCACGGTGAGTGTGACGGATAGCGGCAGCCCGGCTGCAACGAGCGGCACGCAGACGTTCACGATCAACGTGACTGCCGTCAACGACGCGCCGTCGTTCACGCTCCTCGGCACGCAAACGGTGTTGGAAGACGCCGGTGCTCAATCGGTGACTGGCTTCGCCACGGCCAATGCTGGTGGCGGCAGCGATGAGAACGGCCAGACGTTTACCTATAACCTCAGCGGCAATACGAACTCAGCTCTGTTCACCGCCGGCGGTCAACCGACGATCTCGCCGACCGGCGTGCTGACTTACACACCAGCCCCGAATGCGAATGGTTCGGCGACGATCACGGTTAGCGTGACGGATAGCGGCAGCCCGGCTGCAACGAGCGGTACGCAGACGTTCACGATCAACGTGACCGCCGTCAACGACGCGCCGACGTTCACGCTTCTCGGCACGCAGACAGTAAACGAGGATTCCGGTGCACAGACCGTGACTGGTTTCGCCACGGCCAATGCTGGTGGTGGCACGGATGAAAATGGCCAGACGTTTACTTACAACCTGAGCGGCAATACGAACTCGGCGCTCTTCACGGCTGGTGGTCAGCCGTCGATTTCGCCGACCGGCGTGTTGACCTACACTCCCGCGCCGAATGCCTTCGGCTCGGCGACCATCACGGTCAGTGTCACCGACAATGGCAGCCCAGCCGCGACCAGCGGCACGCAGACGTTCACGATCAATGTGACCGGCATCAACGACGCTCCGTCATTCGTCGCGGGCGCGAACCCGACGATTCTCGAAGATGCCGGCGCGCAGTCGGTCAGCGGTTTTGCCAGCGGCTTCTCACCTGGTCCGAACGAAGCGGGCCAGCAAGTGCAGAGCTACCTGGTCACCAATGTCACGCCGAGCTTTTTCTCGAGCGGCCCCACCGTCGCTGCGAATGGCACGCTGAGCTACACGGTCGCGCCGAATGTTTACGGCACGGCGACGTTCCAGCTGCAAGTGGTCGACGATGGTCCGACCGGCGGCGCGAATGTGAACACCAGCAATCCGCCGATCACCGTGACGATCACCGTGACGCAGGTCAACGATGCGCCGACGTTCAATATCTCGGGCAATCAGACGGCTGCGTTCAACGCGCCGACAATGAATGTGAGCGGGTTTGCCAGCGCGATGTCGCCTGGTCCGCTCGATCCGGTTCAGGCCTTGAACTTCCAGGTGTCGAACAACAACAACGCGCTGTTCCAGATTCAGCCGACGGTCGATGCCGATGGCACGCTCACATACCGGCCGACCGCGAATATGTCCGGTACGGCGACCGTTACCGTGTTGTTGCACGATGATGGCGGCACGGCCAACGGCGGTGTCGATACCAGCTCGCCGCGGACCTTTACGATTACCGTCGGCAATCCGCCGGCCAATGCCGCACCGACGATCAATACGCCGCCGACACTCAACATCAACGAAGATGCCGGGCTGCAGACCGTGAGCCTGAGCGGCATCACCGCCGGTGGCGCGGAAACGCAGAATCTGACGGTCACGGCCAGTAGCAACAACGCGGCACTGACGGGACCAATCACGGTCGCTTACACGCCGAACAATCCGACCGGCTCGATCTCGTTCACGCCGGTTGCCGATGCGAATGGCACGGCTTCGATCACTGTGACGGTGACCGACGCGGGTGTCGACGGCATCGCTGGTAACAGCGACGACGCCAGCACATCGGTGAGCTTCACCGTCAACGTAGCCGCCGTGAACGACACGCCGAGCTTTGTGGTCGGCGGCAATCAAACGGTGGCCGAAGACGCCGGTCTGCAGACAGTCAATACTTTCGCCACGTCGATTTCGCGTGGTGGTGGCAGCGATGAAGCCGGCCAAACGTTGACCTTCAATGTTTCGACGAACAACAACAGCCTGTTCTCGCAACTGCCAGCGATTTCGCCGACGGGTGTGCTGACCTATCAGACAGCTCTAAATGCCGTGGGCACCGCGACGGTCACGGTGACGTTGACGGATAGCGGCAGCGGGGCCAACACGAGCGCGCCGCAGACCTTCACCATCAATGTGACGGCGGTCAACGATCCGCCAGTCTTCACGCTGGCCGGCAATCAGACGGTGCTGGAAGATGCCGCCGCGCAGACGGTGAGTAACTTTGTCACCGCGGTTGGCCCAGGTGGCGGCGCCGATGAATCGGCCCAGACGGTTTCGTTCGGCCTGACGAATAACAACAACAGCCTGTTCTCGTCGCAACCGCAGATCACTGGCAACTCGCTGAGTTACACGCCTGCCTTGAATGCCAACGGTGTGGCGATAGTCACTGTCACCGCGACCGACAGTTTGGGCGCCACCAGCACGCAGACCTTCACCATCACGGTCACTGCCGTCAACGACGCGCCGACCTTTACGCTGGGTGGCAATCAAACGGTGCTGGAAGATGCTGGCGCTCAATCGGTGAGCAGCTTCATCACGGCGGTGAGCCCCGGCGGCGGTTCGGACGAATCGGCTCAGACGGTTTCGTTCAGCCTGACGAACAACAACAACTTACTGTTCTCGTCGCAGCCGCAGATTGTCAGCGGCGCGTTGACCTACACGCCGGCCGTGAATGCCAACGGCGTGGCGACGGTCACGGTGACTGCGACCGACAGCGGTGGCGCGACGAGCACGCAGACCTTCACCATCACGGTCACTGCCGTCAACGACGCGCCGACCTTCACGATGGGGAGCAATCAAGCCGTTCTGGAAGATGCCGGTCCGCAGACCGTGGGCAGCTTTGTGACGGCGGTCAGCCCCGGCGGCGGTTCGGATGAATCGGCTCAGACGGTTTCGTTCAGCCTGACGAACAACAACAACTCCCTCTTCTCGTCGCAGCCGACGATCACCGGCAACGTGCTGAACTACACGCCAGCCGCGAATGCGAACGGCGTGGCGATGGTCACGGTGACCGCCACCGATAGCGGCGGCGCGACGAGCTCGCAAACCTTTACCATCACCGTCAGCGCGGTCAACGACGCGCCGACCTTTACGCTCGCCGGCAATCAAACGGTCAATGAAGACGCCGGTGCGCAAGCAGTAAGTAGCTTTGTGACGGCGGTCAGCCCCGGTGGCGGCTCGGATGAAGCGGCTCAGACGGTTTCGTTCGGCCTGACGAACAACAACAATCCGCTCTTCTCGGTCCAACCGTCGATCACCGGCGGCGTGTTGAACTACACTCCGGCCTTGAACGCGAACGGTACGGCGACGGTCACGGTGACCGCGACCGACAGCGGTGGCGCAACCAGCTCGCAGACCTTCACCATCACGGTGACCGCGGTCAACGACGCGCCAACCTTCACGGTCGGCCCGAATCAGACGGTGGCTTACAACTCGCCGGCACAGACCGTCGCGAACTGGGCCACGAACATCACCACCGGTGCGTCGAACGAAGTCGGCCAGGCGTTGACCTTCACTGTGACGGACAACTCGAACACGGCCCTGTTCAGCGTTCAGCCGACCATTTCGGCGGCCGGCACGCTGCAGTACACACCCGCCGCGAACACCTCAGGCACCGCGACCATCACGGTTCGTCTCTCGGATAATGGCGGCACGGCCAATGGTGGTAGCGATACGAGCGCCACGCAGACGTTCACCATCACGGTGAGCGCCGCGCCGGTGAATTCGCCGCCGACGATCAATCCGCTCACGCCGAACCCGCTCAACATTCAGGAAGATGCGGGGCTGCAGACGATCAGTTTCAGCGGTGTGACATCGGGTACGGAAAACCAGACCATCACCGTAACGATCACCAGCAACAATCCAGGCCTGACCGGTCCGATTGTGCGGAACTACATTCCGAATAACACCACCGGTTCGTTCACCTTCACTCCGGTTGCCAATGCCAATGGCGCTGCCACGATCACCGTGCTCGTAACCGATGCCGGTTTCGATGGCATCTCGGGGAACGCCGACGACGCCAGCACGTCGACCACCCTCACGGTGAATGTCGCCGCGGTCAACGACACGCCGAGCTTCGTCATCGGTTCGAACCAGACGGTGAACGAAGATGCCGGCCCGCAAACGGTGAATCCGTGGGCCACGAGCGTTTCGCGCGGCGGCGGAGCGGATGAAGCCTCGCAAGTGCTGACGTTCAACATTGTCACTAATTCGAATCCCGGTTTGTTCTCGGCCCTCAGCATCTTGCCGACCGGCGTGCTGACTTACACGCCCGCGCTGAATGCCAATGGCAGCGCGGTGATCACGGTTTCGCTCAGCGACGATGGTGGCGGCGCCAACACTACCACTACGCAGTCGTTCACGATCAACGTGAATCCGGTGAACGATGCTCCGACCTTCACGCTGGCCGGCAATCAAACCGTCAACGAAGACGCCGGCCCGCAGGTGGTGACGGGCTTCGTCGCCACTAGCAGTCCTGGCGGCGGACCCGATGAAGCCGGCCAGACGCTGACCTATCGCGTCACTGCCAACTCGAACACGGCGCTGTTCTCGTCGCAGCCGACGATTTCGTCGACTGGCACGCTGCAATACACGCCCTTTGCGAACGCGGTCGGAACGGCGACGATCACCGTCATCGCCACCGACAGCGGGCTCGCCAATAGCACGCCGCAGACCTTTACCATCACCGTCAACGCGGTGAACGATCCGCCGACGTTCATCGGTGGGACGAACACGCTAGTGCCAGAAGATTCCGGCCCGGCCACGTTCGCCAGCTGGGCATCGCAAATTTCGGCAGGTCCCAGCGACGAAGCAAGCCAGACGCTGAACTTCAACGTCACTGCCAATTCTAATCCTGGGCTCTTCTCGGCCGGCCCGAGCATCAGTCCCAACGGCACGTTGACCTTCACTCCGGCTGCCAATGCCAACGGCGCGGCGACGATCAGCGTGCAACTGCAGGATAGCGCCGGCGGACTGAGCAGCGTATATTCGTTCACGATCACCGTCTCTGCCCTCAACGACATACCGTCGTTCACCGTCGGCCCGAATCAAACGGTTGCTGAAGACGCCGGCCCGCAAACGGTTCCAGGCTGGGCTACCAACATTTCGGCTGGCCCTCCGGACGAAGCCTCGCAAACGCTGACGTTCAACGTCCTCACCAACTCCAACAGTGGCTTGTTCTCGTCGCCGCCGACGGTCTCGTCGAATGGCACGCTGCAATACACTCCGGCTGCCAACGCCAGCGGCACCGCGACGATCACCGTTAACATCGTCGACAACGGCGGCGGCGGCACCACGACGAGCGCTTCGCAGACCTTCACCATCACGGTGACCCCGGTCAACGACGCGCCGACGTTCACACGCGGCCAGAATCTCACGATCAACGAAGACGCCGGCCCGCAGTCGCTGACTTGGGCGACGAGCATCAGCCCTGGCCCGAGCGACGAATCGTCGCAGACGACGAGCTTCGCGATCACGGCCAACAGCAATCCGTCGCTGTTCTCTGCCGGCCCGACGTTGTCTTCGACCGGCGTGCTGCAATACACGCCCGCCCCGAACGCCAACGGCGTGGCAAACATCACGGTCGTCCTCAGCGATAGCGCCGGAGCCAGTGGTGCGCCGGTGACGTTCAGCATTACGGTGAACTCGGTCAACGATGTGCCGAGCTTCGCGATCGGCGGCAATCAGACGATTGCCTTCGGTTCGGGTGCGCAAACCGTGCCGAACTTCGCCACGTTGATTTCGACGGGTCCGGCGAACGAATCCGGCCAGACCGTACAGTTCAATCGGGTCAATGTCGGCAACCCGGCCCTGTTCTCGGTCGCTCCCGCGATCTCGGCCGATGGCACGCTGACCTACACGCCTTCGCCAACTGCGAGCGGTACGTCGAGTGTCACTTTCACCATCTCGGATGACGGCGGCACGGCCTTCGGTGGTGTGAACACCAGCACCAGCCAGTCGTTCACGATCACGATCACGGCGCAGCCGATCAACGCTCCGCCGACGATGAATTCGATCAGCAACGTCAACATCAACGAAGACGCCGGCCTGCAAACGGTCAGTCTTTCGGGTATCACGGCAGGTGGCAGCGAAAGCCAGGCCCTGACCGTTACGGTTAGCAGCAGCGATCCGAATATCGTGCCGACGTTGACCTACACTTCGCCGAACACGACCGGCACGATCAACTTCACGCCGCCGGCCAATTACTTCACCACGGTTCCGGCCACCATCACCGTGACCGTCCGCGACACCGGCCTCAACGGTATCGCTGGCGACAGCGACGATGGCATCACGAACCGCACGTTCTCTGTCACGGTGAACCCGGTCAACGACACGCCGTCGTTCACGATCGGCGCCAACCAAACGGTCGATGAAGACGCCGGCCCGCAAACGGTGACTGGTTTCGCCACCGGCATTTCGGCTGGTCCGGCGAACGAAGCGAGCCAGGTGCTGTCGTTCAATATCGTGGGGAACAACAATTCGTCCCTCTTCTCCGTGCAGCCGACGATTTCGTCGACCGGCACGTTGACCTACACGCCCGCCGCCAATGCATTCGGCACCGCGACGATCAGCGTCACGCTGTCTGACAACGGCGGCGGCGCGAGCACGTCGGCCACGCAGACCTTCACCATCACGGTGAACTCGGTCAACGACGCGCCGACCTTCACGCCTGGCACCAACCTGACGGTCAATGAAGATGCCGGGCCGCAATCGCTCGTGTGGGCTTCGGCCATCAGCGCTGGCCCCAGCAACGAATCGAGCCAGACGGTCAGCTTCTCGATCACCGGCAATACGAATCCAGGCCTCTTCTCGGCTGGTCCGACCTTGGCGTCGAACGGCGTGCTAACTTACACTCCGGCCGCGAACGCCAACGGCTCGGCGAATATCACCGTCCTGCTTACCGACAGTGCGGGAGGCACGGCTGCTCCGGTCACGTTCACCATTACGGTGAACCCGGTCAACGACGCTCCGAGCTTCGTGGTCGGCGGTAATCAAACGATTCCGTTCGGATCGGGCGCGCAGACGGTGACGAACTTTGCCACGTCGATCTCGGCTGGTCCGACGAACGAATCAAGCCAGACCGTGCAGTTCAATATCGTCGGCAACAGTAACCCGGGCCTGTTCCTGGTCGCTCCGTCGATCGCACCGAACGGCACGTTGACTTACACGCCAGCCGCCGCCGCGAACGGCACGGCGACGATCACGGTCAATATCTCCGATAATGGTGGCACCGCCTTCGGTGGTGTGAATACCAGCGGCAACCAGACCTTCACGATCACGATCACGGCTCAGCCGATCAACGCACTGCCGACGATCAATCCGATCGGCAACGTCAACATCAACGAAGACGCTGGCCCGCAAACGGTCAGTCTCTCGGGCATCACTGCCGGCGGCAGCGAAAGCCAGGCTTTGACGGTTACTGCCAGCAGCAGCGACCCGAATATCGTGCCGACGGTGACTTACACCTCGCCGAGCACCATTGGCTCGATCGCCTTCACGCCGCCAGCCGATTACTTCACGTCGGTTCCGGCGACCATCACCGTGACCGTCCGCGACACCGGCCTCAACGGCATCGCGGGCGACAGCGACGACGGCATCACGACTCGGACGTTCACCGTTACCGTCAACGCGGTCAACGATACCCCGAGCTTCACGGTTGGCGCCAATCAGACGGTGAACGAAGACTCCGGGCCGCAAACGGTCCCGGGCTTTGCCACTGGCATTTCGGCTGGTCCAGCTAATGAAGCCAGCCAAACGCTGACCTTCAACATCGTGGGGAACAACAATTCGTCCCTCTTCTCGGTTCAGCCGACGATTTCGTCAACAGGCACGTTGACCTACACGCCTGCCGCGAATGCCTTCGGCAGTGCGACGATCAGCGTGACCCTCTCCGACAACGGCGGCGGGGCCAGCACGACGGCGGCACAGACCTTCACCATTACGGTGAACCCGGTCAACGATGTGCCGAGCTTCACGGTTGGTCCGAACCAATTCGTCAATGAAGATGCCGGCCCGCAGACGGTCAGCAACTTTGCCCAAGGGATTTCTGTCGGACCTCCGAACGAAGGGGGCCAGACGGTTTCGTTCACCGTCACTGGCAACAGCAACCCGGCCCTCTTCTCGACCGTGCCGAGCATTTCGACGAACGGTACGCTGACTTACACGCCCGCCGCCAATGCCAACGGCACGGCGACCATCACGTTCCGCATTGCGGATAGCGGTGGCACGGCCAACGGCGGCATCGATACGAGTGCGACGCAGAGCTTCACCATCACCGTCAACGCGGTGAACGATACGCCGACGTTCACGATTGGCGCCAATCAGACGGTGAACGAAGACGCCGGGCCGCAAACGGTCAATCCGTGGGCCACGGCGATCTCGGCTGGACCAGCCGACGAAGCCGGTCAGATTCTCACGTTCAACATCGTGGGCAACAACAACCCCGCGCTGTTCTCGGCCCAGCCGACCATTTCGTCGACTGGCGTGTTGAACTACACGCCAGCCCCGAATGCCTTTGGCACTGCCACGATCAGCATCACGCTCTCCGACAATGGCGGCGGAGCCAGCACGACCAGCACCCAGCAGTTCACCATCACGGTGAATCCGGTCAACGACGTGCCGAGCTTCACGGTCGGTCCGAATCAGACCGTGAGCGAAGATGCCGGCCCGCAATCGGTCGGCGGTTTCGCCCAGGCGATTTCCTTCGGACCAGCGAACGAAGCTGGTCAAACGGTAGCGTTCACCGTCACTGCCAACAGCAATCCGTCGCTCTTCTCGGTCGCGCCGAGCGTTTCGCCGACGGGCGTGCTCACCTACACCCCTGCCGCGAATGCCAGTGGCACGGCGACCATCACGCTCCGCATTGCGGATAGTGGCGGCACGGCCAACGGCGGTGTCGACACCAGCGCGACGCAGACCTTCACCATCACCGTCAACGGTGTGAATGACACGCCGAGCTTCGTCGCTGGCCCCAGCCAGACGGTGAACGAAGATGCCGGGCCGCAAACGGTTAATCCGTGGGCCACGGCCATCTCGGCTGGACCCGCCGATGAAGCTGGTCAGATCCTCACGTTCAATATCGTGGGCAATAGCAACCCGACGTTGTTCTCGGCCCAGCCGAGCATTTCGTCGACCGGCGTGCTGACCTATACGCCAGCCCCGAATGCCTTCGGCAGTGCGACGATCAGCGTCACGCTCTCCGATAACGGTGGCGGCGCGAACACGACCACCACGCAGCAGTTCACCATCACGGTGAATCCGGTCAACGACGCGCCATCGTTCGTGCTCGGCCCGAACCAGATTGTCAACGAAGATGCCGGCGGCCAAACCGTCAGCGGCTTCGCTTCGGCGCTCTCCTTTGGTCCCGCGAATGAATCGGGTCAGGCGATCACGATCAACATCACCGGCAACGACAACCCGGCGCTGTTCTCGGCCCAGCCGACGATTTCGCCGAGCGGCACGCTCAGCTACACGCCCGCTCCGAACGCCTTCGGCGTGGCGACGATCACCGTTACCGTTTCCGATAATGGCGGCACGGCCAACGGCGGCGTGAACACGAGTGCTCCGCAAACCTTCACCATCACGGTGAACCCGGTCAACGACGCGCCGACCTTCACGCCTGGCCCGACCCAGAACGTGAACGAAGACGCCGGTGCTCAAACGGTCAACGGTTGGGCTTCTGCGATCTCGGCTGGTCCTGCCAACGAATCGTCGCAGACGGTTTCATTCCTCATCACGGGCAACTCGAACCCCGCACTCTTCTCAGCCGGTCCGGCGATTTCGCCCACCGGTGTGTTGAGCTACACACCGGCACCGAATGCCAGCGGCACGGCAGTTCTCAGCGTGCAGTTGACCGACAGCGCTGGTGGTTCCAGCACCGTGGCGACGCTCACCATCAACGTCGCGCCGGTCAACGACGCGCCGAGCTTCACGGCTGGTGCCAACCAGACGGTAAATGAAGATGCGGGCGCTCAATCGATCAGCGGCTGGGCCACTGGCATCTCGGTTGGTCCTGCGAATGAATCGACGCAGACCCTCACGTTCAGCGTCACCGGCAACACCAATCCGGCTCTGTTCAGCGCAGCTCCAGCCGTTTCGCCGACTGGCGTGCTGACCTACACGTCGGCTCCGAACGCCAACGGTACGGCGACCATCACGCTGGTCGCGGTCGACAATGGCGGCACGGCCAACGGTGGTGTGAATACGAGTGCTCCGCAGACCTTCACCATTACGGTGAACGCAGTCAACGACGCTCCGGACGCCGCCGACAGCACGTTCACGACGCCGATCAATACTCCGCTGAATGCCACCGTGATCGTTACCGATCCCGATGGCCCGACGCTGACGTACACGCTCGGCACGTTGCCGCTGCTTGGCACAGTGACGAACTTCAACACGGCGACCGGTCAGTTCACCTACACTCCAACCACCGGTGCGACGGGGCTCGATACGTTCACGTTCAGCGTGACCGACGGCACGAGCACCGATACGGCGACCGTCCGCATTTCGATCCAGAGCGCTCAGCCGATCGTTACGGCTTCGGGTGGCAACATCGAAGTCCTCGGCACCACAGCCGACGACACGGTGATCATCTCGAGGGGGCCGACCGGGCAGGCTTTGGTTCGCACTTCGAGCGGCTCGTTCAGCGCTTCGGCCAACTATCCGCTGGCGCCCGGAGGCACCATTACCCTGAGCACTGGCGACGGCCGCGATTACATCGTGGTCAACGGCATCACCAATCCGGTGTCGATCGATGCTGGGGCTGGCAACGACTACATCTCGTCGGGTACTGGTGACGATTTCATCGTCGGCGGCGCGGGCGACGATCAGATCAACGCCAGCGGCGGCAACAACATCGTCTGGGGCGACGAAATCGGTCAGCAGGATCTGGCCACGGGTGGCAACGATACGCTCAGCAGCCTGGCCGGCAACGACATCATGTACGGCGGCGGCGGCAACGATCAGATCTATCCTGGCGACGGCGATGACTATGTCTATGCAGGCCAGGGGAACGACACGGTGTCGGCTGGCGGCGGCAACGATCGCGTCTACGGTGGGGCCGGAAACGACCTGCTCGGTGGCGATGGCGGAGACGACATCCTCAGCGGCGGCAGCGGCAACGACTACCTCATCGGCGGCGATGGCAACGATGTGTTGATCGGCGGTGCAGGTGGCGGTGGCGATTCGCTTAACGGCAACGCCGGCAACGATCTGCTGATTGCCGGAGACACCACGAATAGCCAAAGCAGCCTGGCGAACGATTCCAACGACACGGCGCTGATGGCGCTGCTGGCGAACTGGAATGCGACGCACGGAGCCGGCATCGCCAGTGGCATTGTGACTGGCGATGATGGCGCGGTTGATTCGCTGACCGGTGATACGGGCGACGATGATTTCTACGCCACGCTGACCGATTCGTTGAACGACTTCAACGGCATGAACATGGGCACGGATCGCCGGTTCCCATAAGAGGCGTTGAGCGCAACATAGGACGGACCATTGGTCCGTCTGGGCGGCAGGTACCGAGCCGATTTCGTTGCAGTCACAGTTCCGGACGGACCAATGGTCCGTCCCACTAGCGGAATGGCTGCCACTCGGGCTTCTTGCTCGGTGGCGGCGGTTGCAGCAGCGGCGGAGAGGCGATGCCGCTCTTCTCAGGCGCTGGCGCCGGTTGCTTGATGGCCACGTCGGTTTGCGTGGCTGCCGGTTCTTGAATGGGCTGCTGCGGCAAGGGAGTGAAGGCCGGAGTCGAGACGGCCGGCGGTGTGACTTTGGTCAGATCGCTCTGCACGCCCGGTGCTGGCAACGGCGGATTGGCTGTCGTCACATTCGGCGTGGTCGGCGGTGTGTTTACGATGGCCGTGGGGACTTGTGGCCGCGGGCGATCGCCGGGCCGCGGCGTCCAGCGCTGTGAGGCTTGCGAGCTGGGATTGAGAATCACGTTGTGCTGGGCTTCCAGCTGCCGTCCGTCGGCGGTTTGGTAGCGGACAAAGAGCTTGACCTCGCTCGTCTCGGGAGCGCCGCCAGCCCACGGCAATTGCAAGTGAATGCCGCGTGAGGAGTTCGAACGGTCGATCCGTTGGCGGACCAGTTTTTCGTCGAGGTTCCACCGCGCGATGCGGGCCGCGTCGCCGGACTTTGCCGGGTCGAGCACCACGATCGAGATGGCGCCGGCCTGCGGCACGAATTGGCCCGATTGATTGCGCGGTTCCAGCACCAGGGCCAGGCCGTCGTCGCCAGGATTCGAATCGAGATTGGCGCCGTGAGTCAGCAGCGGGTTCAAGTACAAATTGGTGACGCGGCCGTCGATCGGCTCGGGCTGCACGCTTTCATTCACGGGGGGCGGCAATTCGCCGGGCAAATTGATCGGTGTCGGCGGCGGATCGTCCGTGATCGGCTTGGGCGCCGAGGGCAACAACGGCAGCGAACTCTCGGCGGGCTTTTGCATCGAGACTGGGCTGCGCGGCGCTGTCGAAGAAGATGATCGCGGCGTGGCTCGCGGAACAGGCGGAATGGGTGGCAGTGACGGCGCTGGAATCGGCGCTGGCGCGGGTGCCGGACTCGAAGACTCGGGAACGTGGATCATCGGCGCATCGGGATCAACCGCATGCGAGCGCGAGCCGCCGGGCATCGGGGCATCAGGATCGAGCGCGTGTGAGGGGCTGCTGCGCGGAGTGCTTGGCGTTTTTGGCCGGCTGGAGTTCGGCGCCGAAAAAGGCCCGTTGCGTCGCGCCGGAACGCTGCCGCCGCGGAGCCGGGTGTTCTCGTCCTTCAGCATTTCGACTTCGTCGCACAGCTGGGAGTTTTCTCTCTCCAACTCATAGCTGTAGGTTTCGAGTGCGCGGTACTCGGCATTCACGGCTTCGATGTGCTGGTTGACGTAGGGCGTCGCGCAGCCCGACAGCAACACAGCCGCCAGCGGCGGTGCTGTGAAGATGGCCGGCACGATGATCCGTTGCCACAAGCGCAAGCGAAGCTCCCTTTCTGACGCAAACATCAAGCTGATGAGATGAATGAAAAGTCCGCGGCTGAATTAACAAAAGCGCTGCGGGCAGGGAAGAGCAATTCGGCGGAGCTAGCAATTGCGAGGCTCGGAATCAGCCCTCGTGCAGAGACACCGGAGCTCGAAAGAAGTTCGCCGTTAGCTCAGCATCTCATGCACCACGCGTCCGCCGCTCACTAGTGGCAACGGCCGGCCGAGGCGGTCGGGGATCATCGTGTGAGCGTCGATGCCGAGCAGGTGGTAGATCGTGGCCAGAATGTCCTTCGGCGTGACCGGATTCTCTTGCACAAAGCCGCCGTGCTTGTCGCTCGCACCGACGATGTGGCCGCGCTTGATCCCTGCGCCGGCCAAGGCGTTCGAGTAGACATCGGACCAATGTTCGCGGCCCACGCCGTTCGCGCCTTTGTCGTGCAGCTTCGGGGTGCGGCCGTGTTCAGTGAGGCAAAGGACCAGCGTGTCGTCGAGCATGCCGCGCTCTTCCAGATCGCGAACGAGCGTGCTCAACGCGCGATCGAGGCCGGGGAGCAGTTCATCTTGCAACCGCTCGTAGTGATGAAAATGCGTATCCCACGCCGAATTGGCAATTTGGATTTCATCCCAGATGACGGTGACCAGCTGCGCGCCGGCTTCCAGCAACCGACGGCCCGCGAGCGTGGCCTGGCCGAAGAGGGTGTAGCCGTATTGCTCGCGGAGGGATTCTTTTTCCTGGCCGATGTCGAGGGCGGTGCGGATCTTGTCGGAGGTGAGAAGCGAATAGGCGAGCTCGCGAAAACGATCATGACCCCTCGGCGCGGCCGCGGTTTGATAGTCGCGCTGTTCGTGAGCGAGGCGCGAGAGCAACGACCAGCGGCTGTCGAGTTGCTCCTGCGGCAGAGGCTGGCTGCCGCGCGAAACGATGAACCGCCCTTCCTTTTCGATGCCGAGGTAAGGCTCGCTCACTTCGGCCAGGTTGTTGCCGGTCCAGCGGCCAACTTTGCGCGGTGCGTTGCCGTCGAAATCGGTGCAGACGGGATCATAGCCCCGGCCGAGGAACCCGCCGTACGGGCCGCCCCGGACGAACTGCCCCGAGCGAGCACTAAAGCGGAACGGCAGGCAGATGTTCCGCGGGATGGCAGGCGGCGGCGCGTCGGGCCGGCTCTTCTGGGCGAGGTAATCGAGCACGCTGCCGAAACTGGGCCAGTGGCGGGCGTCGAACGGATTGAGCTCCATCGGGATATCGACCTTGTCGATCCCCGACATCGTATAAGCGGCCGAGTGGATGTTGTATGGATGCGTCATCGAACGGATCAGCGTCAGCCGATCGGCGATGGCGGCGACCTTGGGCAGGTGCTCGCAGATCTGCATCCCGGGCACGGCTGTCGAGATCGGTTTGAACTTGCCGCCGATCTCGGCGGGGGCGGCGGGCTTCGGGTCCCAGGTCTCGTGCTGAGCGGCGGCTCCATACAGGTAAAGGAGGATCACCCGCTTGGCCCGGCCGAAGGTCGAACTCCCCAGCGGCCGATCGGCGGCTGCGGCCTGGCGGAGTGCAACTGCGGGCGACGAAGCCGCAGCCAGCGAACCGGCGAGGACGCCGAACGCCCGGCGCGATAGATCAGTCGTCGCCATTGCTTGCCTCCGGTCGCTTGGTGGTTGGGATTCTTTCGCCGCCTCATTGTGCCCGATGGCTGGCCGCCAAGCGAGGAAAAAATCGCATAGCTAAAAATGGGGGTCGCCATATGGCGGCGTCCATAATGGAACGCGTTGCTAGCATTGAGTTTCGGGCATTTTGTGGAGGGGTGGCTGATTGAAAACGCCAACGCTGGGGCGGTTGAATAGAGGTTGGAAAACGACTTCTCGATTCAAACCGGAGACCCAGCGATGGCAATTCATTTTACCGTGAGCGAACGCCAGCAGTTGGCGGCATTGGTCGCGTTGCGAGTTTCGAAGATCGCGATTGCGCGCCGGTTGCAACGTGCCCCGTCCACCATCTTTCGTGAGCTCAAACGCAATTGCGGTGACACGGGTTACCAGGCGGGCTCGGCTCAGCAACAGGCGGTGATGCGGCACACGCACCGTCATCGCAAGATGGATTCTCCGGAGGTGGCCGAGTATGTGAAGTCGCGACTGGAGCTGCGCTGGTCGCCAGATCAGATCGATGGCCGAACCAGACGGGACTTTCTCGACGACCGCCTGCGGCGGATCTCGCGGCAAACGATCTACAACTGGCTGAAGCAACCTGCAGGGAGCGAGCATCGCCAATACCTGCGTTTTTATCGGGAAAAACCGCCACTTCGGCGTCGCGTCGATCCTGCTCAGACGCTCCCCAATCGGCCCGCCATCATCGGCCGCCGCGAACGCTTCGGCGACTGGGAAGGCGACACGCTCGTCGGTCGCAAAGGCATCTCGAAACCCGTGCTCTATAGCATCGTCGAACGGGTGAGCGGTTATCTCGAACTGGCGCGTGGCGAAAACCGTGAAGCCGACACGGCCAATCGCATCCTTCGCCGTCGCCTCAATCAGTACCCACCCAACTGGCTGCAGAGCTGCACCTTCGACAACGGCGCCGAGTTCGCCAAGGTCGGCGAGCTCGAAAGCGTGTTGCAAATCGAGGTGTACCACACGCAACCCTACAAAGCCTGGCAACGTGGGACAAACGAAAACACCAACGGCCTCATTCGCCAATACTTCCCCAAAGGAACCGACTTCCAGCAAGTCAGCCAAGCGGAGCTGACCACGGCTGAAAGCCAACTCAACACCCGCCCTCGCAAACGGCTCGGCTACCAGACTCCCCAAGAACTCAAAAACAAGTACTGCTAGCCACGCAATCCATTTTGGACGCCGCCTTATAACAGGTTATCGAAGTTTCTTGAGATGAGAAAGCTCTTGATGGAATTGGAGTTACGTATGATTGGATTGGATCTGGTATAACACATTATAATAACCTATTCGGGTGGTTTTTGGCGATTATTGCTCTTCCGCACAGCTGAAATTGCGATTCGCCGAGTCCTGGCAAGTGCGCAGCAGCGAGCGAGCCACCGGCCGGGTGTCAGCGACGTCAAGCCTAACGAGTATTGATAAACTTCTGTTGATGCTTTCCCGCCTGTGCTGAACCCGGGGTCTGCGGCGGCGTAGCCAGCACAGATTTCTGAACATCCTGCTAAGAAAGGTTGGCGGCCAGGGAGTCTGGAGCGGCTGTAATCCTGGTGTCGACCGTGCAGGTTGTGCCGGAGCGCTGGCTCCGCTCCAACCGGTTTTTTTGCGCGTTTTTACCGTTTTTTCTTACGCGCGGGACCGGTAGATTGGTGCAATCGCCAGCATTGATGCGACCGGCCGAGGCGGTTCTAGTGGTAGGGTCGGTCGCGGTTGGCGGAATTTGGTCCGGTCGCAGGGAACTTTTCGGTTGCTAGGGCTATCAAAGGCCAGTAGCGCGCGAGCGTTTAAACACTTGCTGCGCTTTTAATTGCATCGTTCGAGCCCCTAATTATAATCCGAAGCTGGCCCCTGTAGTTTGGGCTGCTGGTCTGTTTCGGAAGGCTAATCAGCAGGTGAGAGCGGCCGGTTCGCCGCGTAGTCTCTTCTTTTTGCGAACCGGTTATTCGGAACAGAGTTTGGCGTAAGTCGCGATATTTTCGAGGGTTAGTACATGTCGACCCGGCGTTCGGTGAAGCAACCGTTGTTCAAGAGCACGCTGAAAAAAGATCCCAAGTATCGCGAGATGCTTCGGCGCGCCGCGCGTAAGCACCACTTGGAATCGCTCGAAGACCGGCAGATGTTTGCCATCGACCCTGTCATTGTCCAAGCCGATGGCGGCGCGGCCTTTGGCACGGGCACCGCGCCGATGACGGTGCGGAATGAATCGCCGCGCGAACTGACATTTACCTTCTCGGGCGTGCCGGGCATCAACCGCACGACCTTGGCCAGCGGCATCACGCTGACCGGCGCCAATAAAGACAACCTCTTTAACGCCAACGACATCACGTACACGCCGGCCTATCTCGACATCGGCGAAAACCAAACGCAAGTCGTGATGCGGTTTGCGACGCCGCTGCCGGACGATTTGTATCGCATTCAATTCGTCGGCGGCACGCTGCTCGACACCGACGGCCTGCCGTTCAACAAGGGAACGTCGTTCAACGTCGACTTCCGCCTCAATCTCGCGCCGCAGATTCTGTCGATCGTGCCCCAACCGATCGACCGCAGCGCCACGGGCCAACTGACGCAGCGTTCGAATCAAGTCGACGTGTATTTCAACAACGATGATCTCGACCCCGTCCGGGCCATCGATCCGCAGTACTATCGCCTGCTGGTCACCCGCGGCACGGTCGATCCGCTCGACGATGCGCCCAGCGGCAGCGAAATCCTCCCCTCGTCGATCACCTACGATCCGATCAAGGACAAGGTCACGCTGACCTTTGCCCAGAACATCGAAACCTATGCTCCGGTGGTAGCTGGCGTGGCCGATCCGGCCGTGGCCTTCCGTCTGCGCATCGGCACGAATGAAATTCGCCGGCCGAACATGTACGGCGTGACGGGTGGCGGCGGAACAACCGATTACCTGTCGACCGATCCAGGTTCGACGTTCGATGGCGCTGCCAATCTGAAGAACGTGCTGGCTCGCGGTTTGACCAGCCCGCAAACGCTGGAATCTTTCATCAACCAATCGGCCAACAGCACTGCCAACACCAACGTGCTGACCAGCGGCACGAGCGTGATCATCGGTCAGTCGATCGATCCGCAGTACTACAACTTGATCTGGCCAGGCGGCGACGGCGATCCAGGCCACCGCGACGTCTCGAGTGGCAATCACCCGGGTTCGACGGTTGTGCTCGCTCCGCAGAACCGCACCCAGACCTTCGTCACCGGCAATGACGATCTCGAAGACCACCTGGGCTTCAAGTATGCCGCGAACCCGATCGCTCCGCCGGCCGCCGATGCCGACAAGGTGAACGGCATCACCACGTATTACTACAACTTCCGTTCGGAACTGGGCTACGTTCCAGACACCACGACCGGCACGGTTCCCTCGCAGCCGACCTTCAACATCATCACCGAGCGCCAGAAGCAGCGGGCTCGCGAAGTGCTGGAAGTGATCGGCCAGTACTCGGGCGTGAACTTTGTCGAAACCGAAAAGCAGGGCTTCATCATCGCCACCGGCGATATGCGTTCGATCCTGTCGACGGTGCAAACCGGCGCTGGCGGTTTGACGGGCCTGGCCGGAACGGTCGACCTAAACAACGACGGCATTGCCGAGACGGCTGCCGCGATCATGGATTCGGGCGAAGACTGGGCCTCGAACGGCGGCGACTTGTACGGCAATGCCTGGTTCGTCACCGCGATGCACGAGATTCAGGAATTGCTCGGCCTGGGTCACTCGTACGACTTGCCGGCTCCGACCGTGCAAGGCAACGACCCGACCCTGAACACCGGTCTGCCAGCCGCAGAACCGGCGTTCCCCGGCGATGCCGACATCGAGCACATGCAGCATGTCTATCGCCCGGAAAGCAAAGACATCGATCTGTATAAGTTCGATCTCGATCAAGCGGGCGTCTTCACCGCGGAAGTCTTCGCCGAACGGCTGGCCAATTCCAGCCAACTCGATTCGGCGTTGTCGATCTACCGTTTGAACCCGGTGACGCAGCAGCCCGAACTGTACGCTCGCAACGACGATTACTTCAGCAAAGATTCGTTCATCGAATTGGAACTGCCAGCCGGCACTTACTTTGTCGGCGTGAGCGCCAGCGGCAATTCCGAATACGATCCGAACGTCTTCGACTCGGGCATGGGCGGTACGACCCAAGGCGTGTATCAGCTGAAGCTCGACTTCCGCAAAGTGGCTCAGCAAACGCTGACCGACAACACGGGTGTGGCCGGTGGCGCTGGCGTCGCTTTCGATGGCGACTCGGATGGCAAGCCGGGCGGCGTGAACAATTTCTGGTTCCGCGCCGCAGCGAGCGTGAGCAACCAAGCCGACCTGCAAAGCACGACTCGCACTGCCCGGACGATCTTTGTCGATCGCGCCGGCGGCGGCAATGCAACGGCGCTCGACGTTTCGCCGCGTGACGGCGATCCGGATTCGGCTGCCTACGTGCCCGATGGTTCGCTCGCCAAGCCGTTCCTCTCGATCAAGCGCGCCACCGAAGCTTCGAAGCCTGGCGACATCATCCGCATCGTCGGCAACAATCTGAATGCCACGAAGGACACGACCGACACCAACCTGACCGACAACCTGGCTTACCAGATCGGTTTCGATCAGCTCGGCAAGCCGCTGGCCGATGGCTCGTCGCTCGACGTGCCGAAAGATCGCACGGTGATGATTGACGCTGGCGCCGTGCTGCAACTGCGCCGCGCTCAGATCAGCGTCGGTAGCGAAAATCAAGGTTTGACGGCCGATCGCAGCGGCGGCGCCCTGCAAGTGCTCGGCACGCCGTGGCAAAACGTTTACTTCACTTCGTACAACCGCGCTGCAACCGCGACCCTGGCCACCGAACCACAAATCGGCAAGCCAGAAAATGCTGGCACCGAACGGGCCGACGAAGGTGACTGGGGCGGCATCGCGTTCCGCAACGACATCGACAAGGCCGACGGCCGGTTCGACTACGAGACCCGCGGCATCTTCCTCAACTACGTCTCGAATGCCGACATTCGTTACGGCGGTGGTGCGGTGGTGGTCAATTCCACGGCCCGCACGGTGAATCCGATTCACATGACGGATTCGCGGCCGACGATCATCAACAACAAGGTGACCTACAACGCCGATGCCGCGATGTCGGCCAATCCCGATAGCTTCGAAGAGAGCAATTTCTCGAGCCCGCAGTTTGGCAGCACGTTCAACACGAGCTTCAACGTCGATTACAACCGCGTGGGCCCGGAAATCCACGGCAACACGCTGACCAACAACACGGTCAATGCACTGTCGATTCGTGCTCGCACGCAATCGGGTGCGCTCAACGCCAACTCGCTCGAAGAGATGACCGTCGCCGGTCGCTTCGACGATACGGACATCGTCCACGTCGTTCAAGAAAACCTGGTGCTGCACAGCAACCCGGGTGGCGCGCTGGTGCACAGCTCGCTGTCGGCTCCGGGCACCACGCTGACCGTGGCCGCGCCAGTTGCGGGCACCGGTGGCTTTGCCGCTGGTTCGCAAGCGCAGATCGAATACAAGATTGTCTACGTCGACGAAAACGGCAACGAAGGCCTGGCCTCGAACACCGTGAAGGTGACCGGCACGATCACGGCTGCCAATTCCTACATCCGGTTGACGAACCTGCCGAACGTGACGGCTTCGTTGCTGGCGCAAGGCTTTGTGGGTCGCCGGTTGTATCGCCGCATTGGTGGTACGGGCGACTTCTCGCTCGTGGAACAGATTCCAGCTTCGTCGAGCTCGACTTACACCGACAAGAACATCGCCCTGCCGACCTCGGCTTTGAAGCTGAAGGTTGCTTCGGCGACCGATACGATTTCGCCGCGCGTCACGGGCGTGACGGTGACTGCCGCGATTGGTGGTGGTCAATACGCAGCCGGCCAACGGGTGGTGTATGGCCTCGCCTACGTCGACACCGAAGGTCGCGACACGCCGATGGTGGAAGTGCCGCTGGGCGGTTTGACGCTCGGGCCGAACGGCTCGGTGACGCTGGCCAACCTGCCAGTCGCCTACGCTCAGTACATGGGTCTGCGGGTCTATCGCTCGATCGCTGGTGGCCAGTTCGATCTGGTCGGCCTGGTCGATGCCGGCGCCACGACCTTTGTCGACACCGGCGCGCCTCTCGCGCAGCCGCAAGTTCTGGTGTCAACGGTCGACATTGTGGCCGCGCAGGCCGGCGTTCCGGCGCCAGCTGGTACGACTGGTTTCACCAACGGCCAAGTTGTGAACTACCGGTTCACCTACTCGGGTGTGACGGGTGAAACGGCTTCGGCTCCGCTGGCCGTGACGGCTGGCGATACGAAGGGTTTTGTCGCCGTCGGCAACAACCGCATGATCACGCTGACCAACTTGCCAGCCATTGATGCAAAGCGGTACACGCAGATCAATATCTATCGCTCGATCGATTACGGTCGCTTTGAATACGTCGGCTTCCGCGATCTGGTCGATCAGCAAACCGCGTTTGGTTTCAGCTTCCAAGATCGGAACGGCGCTTCGATCGATCCGTCGGTCTTCTTGACCGAAGCGACGATTTCGCCGCCGATGACGGCCCGCGCTCGGCCGCACGGCACGCTGGTGATCGATCCTTCGATCGTGATGAAGTCGGATGGCGCTCGCATCGATGCGACCATCGGCACGAGCATCATTGCCGAAGGTGTGACGGGCCGTAACATCGTGATGACCTCGATGTACGACACTCGCTACGGAGCGGGCGGCACGTTCGCCACTTCGAAGTCGGTGGGTACGGTCGGCACGGCTGGCGATTGGGCCGGTATCTACTTCGCGCCCGATTCCAAGGGCAGCTTTAACAATGTGGTGTTTGCCTACGGTGGTGGTGAGAACCGCATCGAAGGTACCTTCACCGGCATCAACGTGCTGGAAATTCAGGGCGGCAAGGTGCGCGTCGCCAATAGCCGCTTTGAGAACAACGCCGACGGCAGTGGCGGCGCTCAATCGCCAGCCGATCGTTCGGGCCGCGGCACGAATGACTCGGCCGTGATCTTTGTGCGTGGCGCGCAGCCGGTGATCGTCAACAACACGGCGGTCAACAATAAGGGCTCGTTCATCAGCATCAATGTGAACGCCCTCAATTCCTTTGGCCTCGTCGACTGGGGTCGTCAAACCGGTCTGCTCGCGGAAATCGCTCCCGGCACTTCGCTGAGCCGCATCAACTATCCGATCTCGCGGATGACCGATACGACCACCGGTGTGACCGATGTCGACAACAACGGTCCGCTCGTCCGCCTCAATCGCCTCGCCGGCAACACGACGAACGGCATGCGAGTGCGCGGCGGTGTGCTCACCACCGAAAGCGTGTGGGACGATACCGATATCGCCCACGTTTTGTTCGATTCGGTTCTGATTCCTGACTTCCACACCTTTGGTGGTTTGCGGCTCGAAAGCTCGGCCCGCGAAAGCCTGGTGGTCAAGTCGGCCAGCAATACGGCCAACAACACGGTGGCCGCGATCATCGCCAACGGTCGTCCGCTGGAAACCGAAGACCGCATCGGCGGCACGCTACAAGTGTTGGGTCAACCGGGCTTCCCGGTCGTGCTGACCGCCTACTCCGACGACACGATCAGCGCCGGCTTCCGGCCTGATGGCCAGCCGCAAAAGGATACGAACGAAGGCGCTGCCCCTGGTGGCGGCGGTGGCGGTGGCGGCACGCTGCCGACCGGTCCAGAAGTCAACAACGGTCTGTTGATTGACGACGACGTCCCGCAGAACACCAATGGCCACTTTGCCTTCCAGGTTGGTGCTGCAGGCAGCGACGGTGGCATCACTGCCGCGACCGCTCAGGGCACGACGGGCCAGTTCATCGCTCAAGACTTCATCTTCGATTACTACCCGGTTGTGTACGCCGGCGGTGCGGTGATCGATCTGGCCACGACCGTGACGGTGGCCCCGGCTTTGATCTCGCCCGACGTGGTGAAGAGCGAAGGTCAGTTCACTCGTCAGGGTGGCGCCGCTGTGCACTGGGTTGCGACCTCGTCGTTCACGAACGGCGTGGCTCGCTTGAACACGGTTTATGACTTCACGACAGTTGACAACTCGCCGCTCGGCGACATCCGTTTGATCAGCTACCTGGATGAAGATATCCAGGGCATCTCCGACGACTTGTTGTATATCGCGGGATCGCCGGGCGCCGACGACTTCCGCTTGATGACGCTCGACAATCAGGAACGCATCGGCTTCGCCCAAGGTGGCGTTTACAATGCTGGCCAACCCGGTTTGAGCAATGCCACGTACGTCGGCTTCATGGCCGATCAGTACAACGATCTTCAGTCGACGATCCAAGCCGGCACGGCCACGCAGTTTGCCATCACCCCGAGCGGCACAAACATCGACCTGGTCGATCTGCCGCTGCTTGCCGATCCGGTGCTCGGCAACATTTATGGTCTGAACGATATCACCACCGCCCTGGCCTGGCAGGTGAATCCGCAAGCGACCACTTCGCAAATCTCGACTTTCCTCGAGTTCCTCCCGCAAGCTCCGGTTACGGGTGGCACCGCTGGCGAGTGGGAAGGCATTGTGATCGACAAGTACGCCAACGATCGCAACGTCGAAACTGTTCCCGAACGGGAACCGGTGACGAGCAACGGTTCGCAAAACTCGCGGCCGAGCAAGGCTCAGTTCCTCGGTTCGTTGAACTCTTCCGATAAGGGTGGCGACGAAAATCTCCGCCTTGGCTTCGTGGTTCAAGGCGCTATCAGCGCTCCTTCGGACGTCGACATCTACAGCTTCAAGGCCAAGAGCGAAACGGAAGTGTGGTTTGATATCGACCGCACTTCGCAGTCGCTTGACTCGGTGCTCGAGCTCGTCGATGAATTCGGCAATGTGCTGGCCCGTTCCGACAACAGCGCCGATGAAGCAGTCGGTGGCGATTCGCTGATTGGCGAAGGCGCTCTGCCGATGCAAAAGACCGCGCCTTATGACGGCGTGGATTTGTACTCGACCAACGTCCGCGACGCCGGCATGCGGATCAAGCTGCCGGGCCCACCGGGAGTCGAAAGCACCTACTTTGTGCGCGTTCGCAGCGTGCCGAAGAACAAGGTCGATCTCGACACCGCCGTGCCCCAAAGCGTCAACGAAAGCCTGGTCACCTCGGGCGTCAGCTATGGTGCTTACGAACTGCAAGTTCGTCTGCGTGAAGAAGACGAGAAGGGTGGCACGACGGTTCGCTACGGCCGCATCGCCAACGCCACGACGGGCATCGACGTCAACGGTCACCCGACGCACTCGCCGCTCGGTGGCGAACAACGCGAAGTCGAACCGAACGATCTCGGCACGCTCCTCGGCGCTCAGGACTTGGGCAACCTGCTGGAAACCGACCGCGGCACGATCGCGATCGCCGGCAACCTGTCGGCTTATAACGATGTCGACTGGTATCGCTTCTCGCTCGACTACACCGCCATCGATGGCACGAACGGCGTGCAGAAGGAATATCCTTCGCTGCAATCGCTGGTCAACACGGTCTTCGACCTGGACTATGCCGACGGCTTGGGCCGGGCGAACATGCAGATGTTCGTCTACAACAGCAACTTCGAACTGATCTTGTCGAGCCGCGATTCGAACGTGGCCGACGATCGCTCGAACGCCAACACCGGCAGCTCGCTGAGCGATCTGAGCCGTGGTTCGACCGGCTACAACGATCCTTACATCGGCAACGTGGCGTTGCCCGCATCGACGCCGTTCTCTTCGAACAACGGCACAGCGCCGCAGACGTACTACGTCGCGGTAACGTCGATCGGCACGATTCCGACCGTGATGGATCAGTTCACGAGCGCCACTTCTGCCAACGCTCTGTTGCGGCTTGAGCCGATCGATTCGGTGCATCGCATCGTCGAAGATCACATTAACGAAGGTCTGTTCGAAGATTTCCCGCGCCGTAACGTCAAGACGGAACTGCCGAGCAGCGCGCCCGATCGCGGCACCTCGGATCTGCCGACCAACCAGATCCTGTTCGACAACCTGATTCCGCAAGTGCCGGGTCAGGACAGCGCCATTCCATGGACGCTCAACGATCTGTCGATGTACATTCTCCGCGACCCGGGGACCACGATCGATCAAAGCGTGCTGCAAACCTTCGATCCCTTCACCGGCGCCCACATGACGGACGTCGGCACGTTCGGCTACGAAGTCGAAGACATCGACTTCAGCAGCGCGAACACCCTCTATGGTTTGACCAGCGATAACGACCCGGACAACATCCCGCTGCAAGACGATGATAGCGGTCACTTGATCCAAATCTCGACTGCCAATGGTGCAGCGACCGACTTGGGTGACGACGGCATCTTCACTTACGAGTTCGATCCGACCGGTGCTCCGATCCGTGCGCACCTGGGCCCAGGCAACATCCGCTACGGCTATGGCATTCACTACGATGCCATGTCGTTCTTCAATCCGAACGGCGGTGCTACGCAGCGGATCCTCGGCGTGGGTCGCCGCGGTGAAGCCTTCCTGCCAGGCAACGTGAATCCCGGAATCGACGACAAGACGAACATCGTCTATCAGCTGAGCGCTGCCAACGGCTCGTCGCTGATCGATCTCAACACCCCGCGCACCAACGGAGCTGGTACCGACGCGATCGAAATGGGCGTGATTCTGACCGAACAACGGTTCACGGCTGTCGAAGCCACGACCAACACCGGTCTGTTCTATGTCCCGAACGTGCTCGATGGCACGACCTTCAGCGTGTCCGATGGTCAGCTGACGCAACCCTTCGAGTTCGACGCCGGTTTTGAAGTTTCGCAAACCGTCAACAATGCCACCGATCAAACGGTGCGTGACGGTTACTTCTTCATTCTCGATCCCGATAGCGACCCGACGAACAAGAATGAAAAGATCTTCCAGTACGACACGGGCCCGGTGATCAACTTCCGCCGGACGCTGCTTTCCACGCAGATTCCCGATGGTTCGACGTTCACCGTCAACGCTAATGGCGCAGCGATCGCGTTTGAATACGACCGCGACGGCGTCCAGAACAACCCGACCGCGATTCCGATCGACATCTCGAGCGTCGGTCCGGCACTCACGGCCGACGTGGTGGCAACATTGACCGCGCAAGCGATCAACAGCCAAACGGGTGCAGGCTTCCCAGCTCAGGCCGCGGTCTCTCCTGGTTCGACCCGCATCAGCTTGATTCCGACGGGAGCCGGCTTTGTCGATGCGACGATCCTGAGTGCCCCTTTGATCGCCCAGGGCGTGACCGTGCAAGGTTCGACCGGCAACGCCCCGGTGCTGCAGGCGGTTTCGTCGCCGGCCGCTGGTCCGGGCAGCCTCGAAGGGAAAACCTTCACGCTGCAGATTTCCGGCGCCACGACCACCTTCGAGTTCGATCCGCAAGGCAACGGTGTGACCGCTGGCAACGTCGCCGTTGCTGTCGGCTACAACCAGACCTCGGATCAAGTCGCGCAGGCCATGACCAACGCGATCTTGACCCAAAATGGCTACGCCGCGACTCGCTTTGGCGATCGCGTGTTGGTCAATGGCGCTCAGATCACCTATGTCTATACACCCACGCAACCGATCGTCGACCTGATGGACACGATCGCGAACGGTGGTTTGCAAGGCATTCCAATCGTCGCCGAAGAAAACTTCACCAACCAACAGTTGACGACGGTCACCACGGCTGCAGTCAACAATCAATCGCAGTTCACCGCCGGTGGCGAAGCTGCCACTCGCACAAGTCGGATCAACTTCCCGCCGATCACCATTGCCGGGGTCAAGGCTGCCACGCGTCGGATCGATATCACGGGCAATCCGTTGTGGACGCAGCAGCTGGGCAGCCAGCCGGGCGTCAGCCCGGGTGCCGTGGCGATTCCGTTCCTGGCCGAAGACGACCGGTTTGCTATCGCGCAGCGAGTCGAAGCGGCCATTGATGGCAACATGGCGGGCTTCAATGCGACCGCCACTGGCGCCTTTGTGACGCTGGATCGCGGGCAAATCAGCCTGCCGACCGGTTCTCCATTCGCCGTGGCTGGCGCTGGTCCGGGTGGTAATATCACCGGCATCGTCAATGTCTCGAACCCGCCGAACGGCACTTCGACGTTCGTGGCGATTAGCGACCGCGGCGGTCTCTACTTGGTCACTGTCAACCACAATAACAACATCGCCGGTCCGTCGAACAACACGGTCAACACGCAGTACATCGGCACTTCGGAAAACGACCTCAAGGGAATCCAGTTCCAAGGTTTGACTCGTGGTCCGGCCAACGTCGAAGGTGGCCGCTACGCGAACACCTGGTTCGCGGTTGCTGACTCGGGGCCGTTCGTGCTCGGTCCAACGGTCAACTTCGCTCACACCGAAAACAACGGCCAGATCGGCCTGGCGATTCCCACCGGCATCACTGCCACGGGTGCGTCGACGGCGATCCTGCCGGCGGGCACTGGTGTGATCGGCGACGGACCGTTCGGTGGAGCCGGTCAAAGCGGCGATTACGACTTCTATTCGTTCCAGGCTGGCGCCGGTCAGACGATCACGATCGACGTTGAAGCAGCTGGTGCTGGTACGGGCACACTCGCCGATTCGTACCTCACGCTGTACAACGCCGCGGGCCAAATCCTGGCTGCCGACGACAACGGCGGCACTGGTCTCGATAGCTCGCTGACCTACACCATCGGCGCGGCCGGTACTTATTACTTTGCAGTTCGCGGTGGCGGCTTCACCTTTGGCGGTGACCTGCGTGATCCCTTCGTGGCCAGCACAGGCCGCGGTACGACCTTCACCGGTACCTACGGTGTGACGGTGACGAAGGAAGAATTCGGCGCCAGCCGGGTGTATGCCTTCGATTACAACCCGGGCAACGCCTACAACGGTCTGCAGCCGATCTTTGTCGACGGCCAGTCGAATGTTCCGCTCACCTTCCGTCAGGGGAACACCACGACGCCGATCTACGACGCCAAGGGGATTCATTTCTCCGAACTCGATCGCAACCTGTGGCACATCACGCCGTTCGATGGCGGACGTGCTACCGATCCGGGCCACGGCGTGAACGCCAACGAAAACGACAGCCGTGATGCCACCAACGGTCACTCGAGCTTCTACTTCGGCGGCGCTGCCACCAACGGCAACTACAACTTCAACAACGGTGCCGATGGTTCGATCATCAGCAACGAGTTCAGCCTCGAAGGCTACTCGGCCATTGATCAGCCGATGCTCTACTTCAGCTACTTTGCTGATCACGACACAGTCGGAACCACGGATTCGTTCCGGGTGTTTGTCAGCGGTATTAATAACAACAACGCCGACGTCGATGGCGACGGCATTGCCGACACGAACAGTGGCGACTGGTGGCCGGTGGCTCTCGACGATCAAACGTCGGTTGTCAACAACGTTGACAACGCCAACACCTATGTCACCACGACCGAATCGACCTTCACCACTGCCGGTTGGCGGCAAGTGCGGATTCCGCTGGATCGGTTCGCAGGCTGGAAAGACCTGCGGATCAAGATGGACTTCAGCACCGCTGGCGACATGGCGACGGGTGTGGCTTACACCAAGGGTGAAGAACTCCGCACCGTGGCTGGTGAGTACATCACCGATGGTCAGTACATCTCGATCGACGGGCAGCTCTACGAACTCGACAGCGGCATTTCGGCGACCTTTGCCAGCGGCAATGCGACTCCGGACGGCGAAGCCCTGACGGTAACCGCCCCGGGCGGCGCCTCGACGACGTTCGAATTCGACAAGGATGGCGTGGTTACTCCCGGGCGCATCGCCGTGCCGATCCACGACCTGATGACTGCGATCGAAACGACGCAGTCGATGCTTAGCGTGCTGACGGCCAATGGCTTTGGCGGCCAGATCAGCTACATGGGCGACGACGCCGTGCTGAACTTCTACGGCTCGGAAAATGTCACCGTCACCAATGCCCCATCCCTGGGCGAGGTTACCTTCCTCACGGGCCAGGTTGGTTTGGTTCAGCCGGGCGCCATCGAAATTCCGTATCAGCGAGCCTGGACGAAGATCGAAGTTGCTAACTCGGTCAACAACGTGCTCGAACGTGAGTTCTACGATCAGAAGTTGATTGTCGGCAACGGCAGCCAATACGCTGATGGTCAGACCTTCACGATCACCGACGTCACCGATCCGCTCGCGACGCAGACGTTCGAAATCGAGATGGGTCAGATCCTGAACATCCCAGTGAACGGGGCCAACAACCTGTTCCCGGCGACGCAACGGGTCAACGACGGCGACGACTTCACGCTGACCTACACGGTCAACGGCGTGCCGACGACGATCAAGTTTGAGTACGACAGCGACGCCATCCTGAACGATGTGACGGCCACGCGGATTCCGTTCAACGTCAACGACACGCAGTCGAAGATCGCCACGGTTACCACGTCGGTTCTCAACTTTGCCTTCCCGGGCTTGAACGCTCAGGTGGTCACTGGCGCCCGCGTGCAGTTCGATACCGACTCGAGTGCACTGACGACGATGACTTACACGCCGTCGATCACTCCTGCTGTGGCTGCCAAGTACAGCATCACGGGTGCGAATGGCGTGACGGGAACGAACGTTCCGGTTTATGTCACCGCCTCGCCGCTGTTCGCCACAGCCGATGTGGCCGCTGCGGTGGCTTCGGCCATCAACTCGATCACGACGCTGGGTACGGTCACCGCAACCACGGCCGGCACGCAGCCGAACCGTGTGACGCTGGTGAGTGCGAACGAATACAACCTGAACGTCAATCCGACCGCGCTCATCTCGTTCGAATTGACGAACGTGGTGGCCAACAACAACGTCAAGCAGTACGGTGACTTGATCCGCTTGATCAGCTCGCCGACTGGCCCGCAGCATACGCTCGACTACGATCCGATCACCGACCTGCCGCTCCGCGGGCCATTCGGCTTCGAAGCAGCTTTGCCAGGTGATAACGGCGGCTTCCGCAGCAACGCTCGTGGCCAGAACAACGCGTTCGAAGGTGTGTACGTCGACGACTTCATCGTGGGCCTCGCCGAACGTGGCGAAATGGCTACGGGTGACGTCACTCGCACACAGGCCTTCACAACCACTCAGCCAGCCCTGGCGCTGCCTGGTCAGATCCGGACCGGCGATTACACGTTGGAAATCCGCCGTGGTGTGGGTTACGACTTTGTCAGCCGCGAAAACCCGGGCTTCACGCCCGATTCGAACGACCGGTTCACCAGCCAGCAGACCATTCTGGCTCGGGCCGGCGCCGACATCATCGATGGCCAGACTTTCACGCTTAGCGACGGCAACCGCCAGCTGACGTTCGAGTTCAACGACATCTTTGAGGTCAATCCGGACGGCGACACGGTCACCCCCGGCAACCAGGAAATTCCTTATCACTCGGGGATGAAGGATTTCGAAGTCGCCGAAGCGATTCGCGACGCGATCAACAACGTCAACGTGCAGCAGATCATCGACGTCAATGCCTGGATGGGCGACGGCGTGCAGCCTGGCCTGTTCACCACGACCAATCGTGTGAACCTGAACGGCGCCGTGACGTTTGTGGCCACCGGTGTGCCGGTGACCGAACGGAACGAAAACATCGCCACCGCGATGGAGATCACTGCTCCGGGCATCCCGTACGACGGTCTGCGGTTCTTCGCGAACGGCATGATCGGCGACAGCGACGACAGCGTCACTTCGCAACTCGATGCTGGTCGCCGCGATCGCGATGTCGACTACTTCGCACTCGACCTGGAAGCCGGTCAGCGGATCATTGCCGATGTCGACGCAGCCGATGCCGGCTCGACGCTCGACTCGTACATGCGGATCTTCAACCAAGCCGGTGTTCTGCAGACGGTGTCGATCGGCGGCGTGACCTACACGGCCGAGAACGACGGTCCGACGATTCCGATGCTCCTGCCGAACGGCACGTTCTCGAACGTGACCTATGCGGCTCCGGGCGAACGGGGCAACCCGATCGTGATCGGCAACACCGCGACCCAGAAGAACGATACCGACTCGGCACTCGACTTCATTGCTCCGGTGGCGGGTCGTTACATCATCGCGGTCAGCGGTGCGACCAACAATCGCTACAACCCGGTCACGGGCGGTGGCACGGTGGCTGGTTCGACCGGCAAGTACACGCTGGAAGTTACCTCGCCGAATGCGACTGGCAACAACTCGGCTGGCGTGAACAGCGCCATCGACGTGATCAGCTACGACTCGACTCTTGGCGACGGCAACCTGCCTCGCGACCAAGGGCAGATCATTCTGCAAGGCAACGAAATCTACAACTCGGTGGGCTTCGGCATCGATGTCGACGCGGGCTCGCGTTCGCCGAACGACGCCAACGCAGCTCACCAAGGTGGGGTTCGCAACCTGGCCCAAAGCAACGTCGCGGGTCTGCTCCCCGGCGTCGTGATCATGAACAACGTGATCTACGGCAACGGCCTGGGTGCGATTCACTTCAGCGGCGACGCTGGCGCCGATGCCCCGGTTCCGTACGGCCGCATCATCAACAACACGCTGTACGGCGTGGGTGGTACGGTCAATCCGCCGCCGTCCGCAGTTGCCGATGTCGGTATCTTGGTCGATGAAAAGGCTGGGCCGACGCTGCTCAACAATATCATCGCCAACTTCAACACCGGCATCTCGGTCGATGCAACCTCGCGACCAAACACGGTCATCGGTGGTGTGGTGACGCAAGGAAACGGAACGCAAACCAATCCCGCCAACCTGGGCTTGGGCGACTTCCCGATCCAACTCACCAATACCCAACCGCTGTTCCGCAACGCTCCTGGCGGCAACTTCTACCTCGACGCCCTGTCGCCTGCCATCGACAGCTCGGTCGACTCGCTGCTCGATCGGCCGCTGATGGTCACCATCAAGGCTCCGCTGGGACTCGGTGCTTCGCCGATTCTCTCGCCCGACCGCGATGCTCGCGGCCAGGTGCGGGCCGATGATCCGAATGTGCAAACGCCGCAAGGCTTTGGTCTGAATCCGTTCAAGGATCGTGGTGCGATCGATCGCGTCGACAAGGTCGGCCCGAGCTCGGGCCTGGTCAATCCGCAGGACAATGACAGCCTGGGGATCGATCGCGACTCGTCGCCCAATGTGGTTTCGACCGACGGTACGCAGATCGTTCGCAACTTCACGATCGCCCTGTTCGATCGGACCGATCCGAACGGCGAACCAGACGGCTCGGACATCGACGATTTCACGGTCACTACCGACCAGGTCATCGTCACGCGTCTGACGGGTGTGGGTGTCCCAACTCCGCTGGTGGACGGTGTCGACTACTTCTTCAGCTACGATTCGACGAGCAATCAAATCGTGCTGACGCCGGTCGGCAACATCTGGCCACGCGGTACGTATCGCGTTTACCTGAACGATGGCATTCTCGATCAGGCCGGCAATCCGCTGACGGCGAACAACGACGTCGCGCTGCCGAACCCGAACAATGCCGCCGACAACATCGATCACTACTACGACATCTTCCTCGGCACGGCGGTCGATTACGGTGATGCTCCGGCCAACTATCCGGTGCTCGAAGCCAACGGTGGCGCCAGTCACTTCATCGTGCCTGGTGTGTCGATCGGTGCCACGCCCTCGGCCGACTTCGACGGCAAGCCAAGTGCAGCAGCAACGCTGGACTCGGATGACGGTGTGGTGTCTTGGGGTCAGTTGCTGCCAGGCGTCGCCGACGCTTCGTCGGTGACTGTCAACTCGCCGACCAGCGGCCTCAAGCTGTCGATGTGGATCGATGTCGATGGAACTCCCGGTTGGAGCACTGCCGAACGCGTGATTCACAATTACGTGCTGCAGGCCGGCAACAACACGATTGTCTTCACCATTCCGATCGGCCAACGCGGACCGACCTACGCTCGCCTCCGCGTGAGCTCGCAGGACATCGACCTGCCGACGGGTCCAGCCATCGACGGCGAAGTGGAAGATTACCAGGTCACGTTGACTGGTGCTCAGTTCCAGAACGGCATCGTCATCAAGGTCGATCGGGCTGACGTTCCCGGTAACGGCCTGGATGACATCGGCAACATGGACGTGAACAACGACGGCCGGGTGAACGCCTTCGATGCGATCATCGTCATCAACTACCTCAATCTCTATCCGTCTGGTGCCCTGTTCCCAATCGTGGGTGGTCCTTCGCCGTTGGCTGCCCCGCCGCCGTACCTCGATGTCGATGGCAACGGCCGGTTGTCGGCGTTCGACGTGATTCCGATCATCACCTACCTCAACGCCAACCCGCTGTTGCCGGTGCGGGCGGGTGCTCCGGAATCGACGAGTGTGGGTGGTGGCGCCGCTCCGGAACATGCTGGCGAATCGATCGAAGCCGATCTGCCACTGGCTCTCAACGGGCTGGCCGGCGAAATGTACGCTTCGTCGAGCGTCATCATCGAAACCAAGCCGGTCGCTGCCCCGCAGCCACGAGTGGCTGCCCAAGCGGTGGCTACGGAGTCGCCGGTCGACGAAATGATGAACGCTGTCGCCGTGGAAGCCGCCATGTACGCCATGGCCGAACGGAATATGGGCTGGGAAGCAGCCAGCCACTCGCAGCCGACCTTCGAAGCGTTCGAAGAAATGGCGATCCCGACTGGCCCTCTGACCGACGGCCAATGGGCAGATTTGCTGGACGAACTGGCCCAGGAGCAGACTCAGCAGTCGTAAGTCAGCAATTTTCAGCCGGGCCGGCAGCGGTCTGGTTGAAGTTGGCGAAATCTTAACCGGCCGGGGCCCACAGGGGCGGGCTCTGGCGGTTTTGAAAGACATTCAGGCCGGGTGGGAACTTTTCCACCCGGCCTGCGTCATTAAATGGGGTGTTCACGATTTTGACAGTTATGCCGTGCGCGCTAAGATTGCGGAATGCGTCGACTTGCCCTTGTAAGAAAAGTTGGCCGGTCAGCGCAAATCTGTTGCAAAGCTCGCATGTCCTGACTAGCTTGGAATTCAAACCCCTCGGATTGGTTTGCAACCACCTAGGGGGATTTCCAGCTGTAGTTTACGGCTGGCTTTTTCTGCAACTGCTTGTCGCACTTACAGTTCAGCTGTTTTTGCTTTTGGGGTAGGGGTCAGCGAATTCGAGCAGTGAGCGAGTGCTTCTGAGGCGAAGCACCAGCTCACCCGCAAAACTGCTTAATTTGCATCGGGAACAGAGACTTCGTTTCGCTACGGGTAAAATTCATGACAATTTCTGGTCGTCAGCGTCGTGTCCCTTCGTCGGCTCGTTCTTCCCGGCAAAAAACTCGCCGGCAAGATTTTCAGCGCCGTGCGCTCTTCGCGGAGGCCCTCGAAGAACGTTCGGTGATGGATGCCGCTGGTGGCGCCGGCTTGATCCGTTATCCCTACTGGAACATTCAGCAGCCGCTGGATGTGAACAACGACGGCCGCATTACGGCTTTCGATGCCATCACGATCATCAACGACCTGAACACGCGCGGCGCCCGCAGCCTGGCGACCGGTGGCGTGACTGGCGCTTCTGGCGGTGAATCGAGCAACGAACCGTTGCCATTCGTCGACGTCAACAACGATAACCGCCTGACGTCGATGGACGCGGTGACTGTTATCAATCGCCTCAATTCGTCGGCCGGCGCTGGCGATCCGATGATCAAGATCACGGTGCAAATCGTCGCCGCAGGCACCAACAACGACATCACTTCGATCTCGAAGGGTGGCTTCTACGACGTCCGCATTCTGGCTGAGGACCTTGGCGTTCTGAGCTACATGGGCAAGACCCGTACATCGGCCGACGGTGTCATCACCTCGTTCTTCGACGTGCTCTATGACACGACCAAGACCGACTTCGAAGTCAACGATGTGCAGAACATCAACATCGTTGGCGGCACGAACAACGGTACGTTCACGCTGACGGTCAACGACCACGGCACGCTGAAGACCACGGCTCCCATCACCTATGCCGCGAATCGCGACACTGCGAACGCCAATATCCAAACGGCTCTCGATAACGCCCTGGGCGAAGGCCGCGTCGAAGTCTCTCGCGGCACGGGGACCACGAACTTCAAGTTGCGGTTCATCAATCAACTGTCGAATCTCGACGTGCCAGACGTCGTCGCGACCAAAGATGCCAGCCTGGGTGGTTCGTCGTCGATCGTCGTCACCGAACTCGTCAAGGGTGTAACCAACGCTGCCGTCCGGGCTGTGCCGGGTCAACAAACCCCGCCGGCCACCGTTCTCGCTGCGGTTGCCGATGCCTTCCGCGTCCGCACTTTCTACGACACCGACAGCACCCCGCTCAACGATGATCCGCCGTTCTACCAGGATCAACGCGTCGGTTTCGTCGAAACATTCGGTATTAACGACATCGGCGGCAGCAACTTCCAAGATCCCTTCCCGGGCACCGCGCCGACCGAAATCGTCCGCCTGCGTATGACGGCTAACGATGCCGGCATCGTGCCGATCCAAGTGTCGTTTGCCAATGTCAACGACAGCCTGGAATCGGGCGTGGTCGGCTTCAATGTTCCGGTGACAGTCGACTTGATCACGGTCGTCAATGACTCGATCACGATCGTCGAACCGCTGAGCGCTGGCGACGACACGGCCACGATCACCGAAGGGAGCACGACCCCGCTCACCCTGAGCGTGCTCGCTAACGACGTCAATAACTCGCCGACTCCGAATACGACCAAGACGATTCAAAGCGTCAACACCACCGGTACGCTGGGCAACGTCCAGATCCTTCCCGGCAGCACGCAGATTCGCTACACGCCTCCCGGCGGCGATGTGAACGGCACGGACACCTTTACCTACACCGTGGTCGATCAGGGTGGTAACACCGACACGGCCACCGTCACCATCAACATCACCCCGGTCAACGACGCTCCGACGGTCACCGTGCCGACCGTCGCCCAGACCTTTGCCGAAGACACCACCCGCGTCTTCACTTCTGGTGGCGGCAACGGGATCTCGGTCAACGACGTCGACAATCCGACCTTGCCGATGACTCTCACGCTGTCGGTCGGTGCTGGCAACGGTACCCTCACGCTCGCCGGCACGAATGGTCTGACGGGCTTGGTTGGCAACGGTACGAGCACCATCACCGTCAATGGCACCAAGGACGACTTGAACCTGGCCCTCGACGGCCTGAGCTACACGCCAGCCGCGAATGCTACGGGCAACTTTACGCTCAACATCACCATTAACGACAACGGCCAGACGCCGGCTCCGGCCCTGCAAGGGACTGGCAGCGTCTCGCTGGTTGTGACGCCCGTCAACGATAAGCCGGTGGTGGAACTCGGCGGCGTGACGATTGCTCCCACCGTGGTCGAAGGCGATCCGCTCGTCCTCAATTCGGCGAACGGCACGCTCATTCAAGTCTCCGACGTCGATGCCGGCAGCAGCCCCGTGCTCGTCACGTTGCATGTCACCGCGGGTAATACCGTTCATGTCAACACGACGCCTGGTGTGACGATCGGTACGAATGACACCAACAACGTGACCCTCACGGGCACGATTGCCAATATCAACACGGCCCTCAACGGCATCACCTACACTGCCGCGATCGGCTTTGCTCCGACAGCCGAATCGCTGCAGATCACGGTCAACGATCAAGGCAACACCGGCACAGGTGGCGCTCAGAGCGATACCAAGTCGGTCGCAATCACCGTCGACCCGGCCACTCGCCCTCGTGCTCGCCAAGACAACGCCACGGTTGCCGAAGACAGCTCGACTGGCACTTCTGTTACCGTGCTGGCCAACGACATTGTGAATGTCGGTGCGACCGGCATCTTGCTCTCGTTCCAAGCGACCTCGGCCCACAACGGCACGATCACTCGCGTGGGCGACAACCTGGTCTACGTCCCAGCTCCGAACTACTTCGGCCCTGACTCGTTCACTTACACGATGAACGACAACTCGGGCCTGGGTGCTGACTCGACCGGCACGGTCAATGTGACCGTCACCGAAGTGAACGACGCTCCGACTGCCGTGGATGATGCGATCAGCAGCATTGCCGAAGACTCGGGGGTGCGGACCATCACCGCCGCAACCTTGACCGGCAACGACAGCGCCGGCCCGCTCGAAACGGCTCAAACCCTGACGATCACCGCCGCAGGTTCTGCCGTGGGTGGCACGGTTGCGGTCGTCGGTGGCAACGTGCAGTTCACGCCGACCGCCGATTACAACGGCCCGGCCAGCTTCACTTACACCGTCACCGACAACGGCACGACCAACGGCGTTGCCGATCCAAAGTCAGCCACTGCCACGGTGACCTTCACGATCACCGAAGTGAACGACGCTCCGACGGCCAGCAATCAAACGCTCGCCAATGTCGCCGAAGACACGGCCACGGTAACCGTTCCGTTCGCCACGCTGCTGACGGGCGCCACGGCTGGTCCAGCCAACGAAAACACGCAAACGCTGACGATCTCCGCGGTTTCGGCCCCGGTCGGCGGCACGGTTGCGATCCAAGGCACCGATGTGGTCTTCACTCCGACGGCCAACTACAACGGCCCGGCTTCGTTCTCGTTCACCGTGACCGACAACGGCACGACGAACGGTGCTGCCGATCCGAAGTCGGTTACTCGCACGGCTTCGTTTACCATCACCCCCGTCAACGATGCCGCCAACGCTGTTGATGACGCGGTGACCATCTCCGAAGGCCAGGTGATCGATATCGCGGTCACCGCCAACGATCGCGATGTGGATGTGAATCCGCCGACCGGCACTGCTGGTCAGCTGCAAGCTGGCACGACGGTCGCCATTGTCACGGCTCCGCTCGCCACGCAAGGCACGGCGGTGGTCAATGCCAACGGCACGATCAAGTTCACGCCAGCGGCCGGCTTCTTTGGTGTGGCTACGTTCACCTATCAGCTCGACGACCACAACAGCCCGAACAACCTCTCGAACATCGCGACGGTCTCCGTCACGGTCACCGAGTTGAACGATCCGCCGGTTGCGAATAACGACACGGCCACGACCGCCGAAGACACCTCGGTTGCGATCGATGCTCTGGCCAACGACACCGACCCCGATACCGCCAAGGCCAACTGGTCGGTGACGATCGTCACGCCGCCGCAACACGGCACCGCGGTGTTCAACACCACGACCCGCAAGATCGATTACACGCCGGCTGCCGACTACAACGGTCCAGACTCGTTCACCTACAAGGTCAACGATCAATCGACCATCGCACCGCTGGCTCTCGATTCGAACACGGCCACGGTTTCCATCACCGTGACCGAAGTCAACGATGCTCCGGTCGGTGGCACCGATCCGAGCCCAACCACTCGCTACACCGTCATCAAGGATCGCGACCGCACGTTCACGGCAGCTTCGCTGCTGGCCAACGATACGGCTGGTCCGGCCAACGAAAGCACGCAAACGCTCACGCTGACCGCTGTGTCGGCAACGAGCACCGCGGGCGGCACGGTGACGCTGGTCGGTGGCGTGGTGACTTACACTCCGCTCGCCGGCTACATCGGCCAGGATAGCTTCACCTATACGATCACCGACAACGGCCTGACAAACGGCGTGGCCGATCCGAAGTCGACGGTCGTCACGGTCCGCATCGACGTGGTCGATTTCATCCCGACTGATGTCAACGGCTATGTTTATCGCGATGTGAATGCCAACGGCACTTACGACGTGGGCGTCGATTTCCCGCTGTCGGGTGTTCAAGTCACTCTCACGGGCGCCAGCGACATCAACGGTGCGATCGCGCCGATCACGGTCGAAACCAACTACCTCGGCTTCTACCAATTCACCGGTGTCGAACCAGGTGACTATCACATCAAGGAAACGCAGCCTGTCGGTTTGTCCGATCGGCTGGAGACCCTGGGCTTGGCCGCCACCTTGTTCGCCAATGACGACATTCTGCTCGACCTGCCGTTGCTCGGCCTGGCCGGTGGCGTGTCGCGCAACGACTTCGGTGAAGGTGCCATTAACGCCGCCGCACTGGTCAACAGCTCGGGCCTGCAAGCCGAACTCGACGCCAGCAGCTCGAAGGACGGTTTCGTGATGGCCACCACCCTCACCGGCAACTCCATCTGGAGCTGGTCGCTGAAGAACTGGGGCGGCATGACCGACGTGAGCGTGGTGCTCGATGCCGATCTGAAGGCCGCCACGCTGACGGCGACCGACGGCCTGGGTGTTGCCCACACCGTTCGGATCTTTGTGAATCCCTACGACACCCGCAATCCGAATCGCCCGACCACCACTCCGGCGACCAACGTTTCGAACCTCGCTCGCTTCCGCGTGCTGGGCTATGACGCCAACGGCAACTACCTCCTCCGCATCGACGGCAAGGCCAGCGACTTCTTCGGCGTCGGCACCCCGCTCGCCGTGGCTGCTCCGCAGCCCTTGTCGGCTGGTGAATACGTCGGCGGTGTTGACGCTGCCATGGCCGAAGGCAACTGGGCCTAAGCTAATCAGCTTTGCTTGATGAACACGAGCGGCGGTCAGGATCTCCTGACCGCCGCTTTTTTTGTTGCCGCTTGTGGGTCGCGCTCCCGAAACAGCCGGAAAGCCAGGCTTACGGATGTGGTAGTGACGTCACATCGACATACACATGCTGGCCGTTGTTTTCGGCGGCGAGCTGCTGCAGGAATGTGTAACGGCCACTTGAGGGTCCCGAGCCGAACTCGATTGCGTTGATGCTGATGCCGCGACTTCGTTCGCGAATTCGCCGCAGGTCGGGGGCGGAAATCTTTGGTTCGTCGGCATCGGTCAAAAAGAAAATCACATCGGGCCGCAGCTGAATCGCCAGCAGCAGCGCTTCCATGTGCCGCGTGCCGCCGTCGGCGAAGATGCCGCCGACAAATGTTTCCGCCAGGTTTCGTCCCTTCTCGTCGCCGAAGAGAAGTTGCGGCGGCCGATCGGGATCCAGATTCATGATGTGCGGTTTGTCGTTGTAGAAGATGATCTGAAAGCGATGAATACTGTCGAGCTCCTTCAAGCTGTGCAGCAACTCCCGCTTCGCTCCGGCCAGCGGTCGGCCTTCGTAGCCCGACATGCTCGCCGAACGATCGAAGACATAAACAAACCGCATGCCGCGACCCGTGACGCCGAAGATGCTCGCCGAGGCCGGGCCTCCGTTGCCGGAGCCATTGCCCACGCCCGAACCGCGCCCCTGACCGCGGCCATTTCCACCAGCGATGCCATCGCCCGGTGTACTGCCTGTACCAGGAGCGGCAGCAGAGTTCGACGGGTTGGCTTCGATGACCGACGGCACGGGAAAGCTGGTTACATCGACGCTCGGCGTTTCCATCGGTTGCGGCAAATTGCCGATGGCGTTGATCCGCTCCGACAGCACACTCGGCGGCTCCGGCGTTTCATTCACAACCGGCACGAGCTGCGGCGCTGCGTTGAGCAGCGGCGGAGCGCTATTAGCCAGTCCCGGCGGCGCCCCACCTTCTTCGCCACCTTCCGGACTATCGGTCCCATCGCCGGTTCCCGTCGCGAGCGTGAGCTTCAACGTGCGGCCGACTTTCCCTTCCTTAGCTTGGTGCGAATGACTGCTGCCGAACAGGACCAGCGCGATCATCAGCGCGAGATGCGCCGCCGTCGAGAACAGCCAAGGAAAACTAGCCGCCGAGGCGAGTCCCACAATCACTGCCGTTGCTGTGCGGTTGTGGGACATGAGGAAGGGGCGAGAGACGGGGGACGAGAGACGAGGGAAATGCAAAAACATCTCCCGACCCTTGAATTTTAGGACGAACCTCGGTTTTCGAGTAGCTGAATTTCCCTCGCCTCCCGTCTCTCGCCTCTCGTCCCTAGCTTGCCGCTTTCGCCACCGCCCGGTCGATTCTCGCCAGACAGGCTTCTTTTCCCAGCAATTCGAGGCAGTCGTATAGACCAGGGCCAACGCCTTTGCCGGAAATCGCCACGCGGATGGTGTGGACGATGTCGCCGATTTTGATGTTTTCCTCGGTGAGGAACGCCTTGGTCATTTCCTCGAGCGGAGCCGCCGTGAAGTCGGTCGCGGCTGCTAGCTTGGCGCGATACTTCTGCAGCAGCGCGAGTTGGGCTGGCGGCTTCACGCGCTTTTCGAAATCCTTTTCGTCGAACTGCAGTTGCTCGGACGTGACGAAAAAGAAATCGGCGTACGCAAGAATGTCGCCGGCCACTTTCAAGCGATCGCCGGCCGCTTCGATGATCCGCGTCAGCTTCGGCGCGACGTCGCACGGCGGCGGAGTCGGCAACAGCTTCGCGGCTTGCAGGAAGTCGCACATCTTGCTGACCTTCTGCTTGATCGGCAGCCGTTGCATGTGGCGGTCCTGAAAGTTCCAGAGCTTTTTGCAATCGAAGCTCGCCGGCGCTTTCGTCACGCGGCCCAGCGTGAAACTCTTGATCATCTCTTCGCGCGTGAAGTCTTCGGTCTTGTCGTCGAGCGACCAACCGAGGAGGAGCAAGTAGTTGATGATCGCATCGGCGAGGTAGCCGACGTCGCGATAGAAATCGACGATCACGGGATTGAACGTATCGGCAGAGATCTCTCGGCCGAGTTTGCTGACAATCTCCACGCCGTGGTCATACAGCCGTTTGAAGTCCGGATTCTTGAGGTACTGCGGAATCTTCCGCTTGCTCAATTTGTTTTTACTGCCAGGCTCGGCAACGTACGGCAAGTGGGCATACACCGGCAGCGGATAACCCAGCGACTGCACGATGAAGACCTGCCGCGGCGTGTTCGGCAGGTGCTCTTCGGCGCGAATGACGTGCGTGATTTGAAAATCGTAATCGTCGACAACGCTGGCCAAGTGATAGAGGCACGTGCCATCGGCGCGCTGGATGACGTGGTCCTGCTCGTTGCTCCAGTCGAACTCGCACACGCCGCGGACCTGATCGTCGATGATGCATTTTCCTTCGCGGGGCATCTTTAAACGAACGACTCCTGCGCGGCCTTCGGCTTCAAACTTCGCGGCCTGCTCGGGCGTTTCGGCCATCCATTTACGACTGTACAAAAACGGCCGTTTCTCGGCTTGGGCTTGTTCGCGCTCGGCTTTCACTTCGTCGGGCGTCGCGTAATCCTTGTACGCATGGCCGCTGGCGAGCAACTTCGCGGCGGCTTCTTGATAGCGACCCAGCCGTTGCGATTGAAAGTACGAGCCATGCGGGCCGCGGCTATTTTTGCCGTCGTCGGTCGGACCTTCGTCCCAATCGATCCCCAGCCACTTAAAGCCGTTGATGATCGGCAGCAGGGCTTCCGCAACGTTGCGCTCGGCATCGGTGTCATCGATCCGCAGCAAGAACTGCCCGCCGTGTTGCCGGGCATAGAGCCAATTGAACAGCGCGGTGCGGACGCCGCCGATGTGCAGGTAGCCAGTGGGGCTGGGAGCGAAACGAGTACGAACGGTCATGGGAGGGGCTCTATCGAAGTTTGTAGCGATTGCTTTGGTAACGGCTATTAGAAAGAAGAGAGGCGAGAGGCGGGAGGCGGGAGGCGAGAGAAGCGTGTGCAGATTCGTCTTAGGCCTTTCCCCTCATCTCTCATCTCTCCTCTCTCGTCCCGCGTTCCGCGTCTCGCGCCTCGCCCACCGCGACTCCAACCGCCCTTGCACGCCCGGAAGGGAAAATAAATCCCCCGCAATCGCCTGCCTCTACTTTTCGGGAGGTCGGCGAATCGATAACTTTACTGTCACTTTCACTAGGCACGTTTTCTCCGTACGCACGCACAGGTTCTCTCCATGGATGTCGTCGTTCGAAAGTTCCCGCGTTGGATGGTGCTGCTCCTCCTCGTCGCAGCGCCCTTCTTGGTTGCTCCCGACTTTGCCTCGGCGGGCGAAGCCGATTTGAAGTTGCCCGACATGGCGACGGCGAAATTCAAAATCGGCGGGCAAGAGATCAACGGCTATCGGCTGCTGCTGGCCGGTTCGTTTGTGATCATTGGCACGTTGGGCATGAGCCTGTATCTGCGGTATCAGATCGGTCAGCTGCCGGCCCACAAGTCAATGCTCGACGTCGCCGAGATCATCTTTCAAACGTGCAAAACGTATCTGCTGCAGCAGGGGAAATTCCTGCTCATGCTGTTTGTGCTGATCTCGATCGCCATGGCGTATTACTTTGTGGGACTACAAAAGAAGGGCTGGGATACGTTCGGTATCGTGTTGATCTTCTCGCTGATCGGCATGGGTGGTTCTTACTGGGTTGCCTACTTCGGCATTCGGATTAACACGCTGGCCAATGCCCGCACGGCGTTCGCCTCGCTGCGCGGCAGGCCCTGGGACGTCGTCAATATTCCGCTCCGAGCGGGGATGTCGATCGGTCTGTTTTTGATCTCGCTCGAACTGGTCATGATGATCGTGATCTTGCTGTTCGTGCCGCCGGCAATCTCCGGCATCTGCTTCCTCGGTTTTGCCATTGGTGAATCGCTCGGCGCTTCGGTGCTGCGTATCGCCGGCGGTATTTTCACGAAGATCGCCGACATCGGCTCCGATCTGATGAAGATCGTCTTCAATGTCAAGGAAGACGATCCGCGTAACCCGGGCGTGATCGCCGACTGCACTGGCGACAACGCCGGCGACTCGGTCGGTCCGACGGCTGACGGCTTTGAAACGTACGGCGTGACCGGTGTGGCGCTGATCTCGTTCATCACGCTCGCGCTCACCACGGGCCAGATCGAACTGCAAGCCAAGCTCATCGTGTGGCTGTTTGCGATGCGGTTCTTAATGGACTTTATGTCGGGCGCTTCTTACTTCCTGAACCAAGGTATCTCGCAAGCCAAGTACGGCGAGCTGAAGGAATTCGATTTCGAAGAGCCGCTGACCCGTTTGATCTGGATTGCTTCGATCCTCTGCATCAGCACTTCGTACGGCATGAGCTGGCTGCTCCTCAGCGATTTGCAAGTCGAAGGGGTCGCCAAGCCGCAACTGTGGTGGCAACTCGCGTCGATCATCAGCTGCGGCACGCTCGCTGCAGTGCTCATTCCGGAGTTCACCAAGGTCTTCACCAGCTCGCACAGCGCGCATGTGAAAGAAATCGTGACTGCGTCGCGCGAAGGTGGCGCCTCGCTGACGATTCTCTCGGGCCTGGTCGCTGGTAACTTCAGCGCGTTCTGGAAAGGCATTCTCATCGCGGGCCTGATGGGTGTCGCGCTCTACGTGAGCGAAATGCCGGGCGGCATTAATGAAGTGATGAGGGTTTCGCTCGCGCCGCCGGCGTCGAAGACTCTGGCCGCTTCGAAGGTCGATGATGCAGACAAAAAAACGATCATCAAAGAATGGGCCGTTGCCGGAAAGTCGGAAAAGCTAAATGCAGCGACGCAAGTTGACGCTCCCGCCAAAGCCACGATTCAAACGGAGCTCGCCGATTCGATTCATCTGGTCGGCGTCGGTTCGATCTTTGCCTTTGGTCTGGTGGCCTTCGGCTTCCTCTGCATGGGGCCGGTCAACATCGCCGTCGATAGCTACGGCCCGGTGACCGACAACGCGCAATCGGTGTTCGAACTCGCTCAAACCGAAAGCAAGCCGGGCATTCACGAAGAAATCAATCGCGACTTCGGTTTCAAGCCGAACTTTGAACAAGGAAAGCACTACCTCGAAGCCAACGACTCGGCCGGTAACACGTTCAAAGCGACCGCCAAGCCGGTGCTCATCGGCACGGCCGTGGTCGGCGCGACAACGATGATCTTTTCGATCATTCTGCTCCTCGGCCGTGAAGGTCTGCTCGCGCTGAGCCTGACCGACGCTCCCGTGTTGCTCGGCTTTATCTGCGGCGGCTCGGTGGTGTATTGGTTCTGCGGAGCTTCGATGCAAGCCGTGACGACCGGTGCTTACAGCGCGGTCGAATACATCAAGAAGAATATGAACCTCAACAAGAAGACGGCCGACATCGAGGATTCGAAAACGGTCGTCCGCATCTGCACGCAGTATGCTCAAACGGGCATGTGGAATATCTTCATCGCCCTGATGTCGTTCACGCTGGCCTTTGCGTTCTTCGATCCGAACTTCTTCGTCGCATACCTGATTTCGATCGCAGTCTTCGGTTTGTTCCAAGCCATCTACATGGCCAATGCTGGCGGCTCGTGGGACAACGCGAAGAAGCTCGTCGAAGTCGACCTCAAGGAAAAGGGAACGCCGCTGCATGCCGCGACGGTCATTGGCGACACGGTGGGCGACCCCTTCAAGGACACGACCTCGGTGGCGCTCAACCCGATCATCAAGTTCTCGACGCTGTTCGGCCTGCTCGCGGTCGAAATCGCTGTGGAAATGAAGCACGAAGCCGAAAAGTCCCACAGCCAGGACTTCACGAAGATTGCTGGCGGAATCCTGTTCGTCATCGCCCTGGTCTTCGTCTGGCGCTCGTTCTACTCGATGCGGATTCCAGAACGGACCGAGTCGGGGAAGAAGAATAAGAAGAAGCACTAGAGCCACGTCGATGATTCGGATCGTCCCATCAGCCGCCAGGCGCTAGCCTCCGGCTCTTCCTCGTGGCCAACGACCAAGCCGGGGGCTAGCGCCCGGCGGCTGATTTTTCGAACCAGATTCATAGTGAAACATTCGTGGCAGATAACCAAAAAATCACCCCGCTCATCGATCGTTATGCAGCGGGGGCCGAGCTGCTGAAGCGGGCCGTCAGCGGCATGACGCGCGAGCAAGTCGCCGCGCGGCCGGTGGCTGGCAAGTGGAGCACGCTGGAGGTTGTCGCGCACATCGCCGATTTCGAAGTGATCGGCGTCGATCGATTGGCCGTCGTGATTGCCGAAACCGATCCATCGTTGCCGGGGCGTGACGAGCAACAATACATTCCCCGCCTGGCCTACGAGCAACGCAATTTCGATGAGCAACTGCAGCTCATCGATCTCCTCCGCCGCCACATGACGAGCATTCTGCGCACGCTCGATGACTCGGCCCTCGCCCGCCGCGGCATTCATTCGGAAGCCGGTCCGCTCACGCTCGAGCAGTTGCTCGAGCGAGTCTCGCGGCACATCGAGCATCACGTCGTGTTCATTCACGAGAAGCGCCAAGCGCTCGGATTGAGCTGACGATATCTTGGGTCGCTTCCTCAACGCCTCAACGCTTCAGGTAGCCCGAGGCGTGAGCCGAAGGTTTGGGCGAGTGGACTTTAGGTCCAACAACGTGCGGTAGCACAATAAGAAGCGAGTTGGATTCTGATTTTTGCGCACCGATTTGCGCTCGCTCGCCGCTCCACCATTTTGGTGCTGCCGCACGTTGCCAATGGTTGGTTGCACTAGCGGTTCTCCCTTCCGCTCACGCGTCGGGCTTTCTGGATTCGCTGCAAACTTAGCAATCAGTCGTTAGAAGATCACCAAAATCCGGACCAGAGTTGTCCACGCACTGTTCTTTAATCAGGGGTGAGAATCTTCTTCATCCTGACCAGGAGCAAGGTTATTGAGCACGGCGACGAGGGGCGAACAGGCGAGTGAAGTTCTGCAGGGTGGGCAGCAGCCCAGCGAGCGCGATTGGGCCATCTATCGGTTTGTGAAGGTGGCTCACTGGTCGACGCATGTGACGGCGAAGGAGTTCGGCATTTCGCAGACGCGGGTTTGCCAGATTGTGGCGCGGCTGTCGCGCTTGATCGTGGAAACGGCGCCGTTGCCGACCGAAGAAGAAACGCAGCGGCAGGTCTTTGCCGCCAAACTGCTCGCCGCGGAGCGGATCAACTATCTCTATGGCGAGGCGCTGCTTTGTTTTCACCGCTCGGTGGGGGCGCAGAAAATCGTCCGCCAGCCGCACAGTCAAAAGACGGGCTGCACCACCACACGCATGGGCTTTGGCGATCTTCGTTACCTACAAGCGGCCAGCCGGTTTGCCATGCTCCTGACCGAGTTGCCCGAGCCGAAGCTGGATCCTCACTTGGACAGCAGCGCCCCGAGAAAGGCAGCGCCCGCGGCTGAAACAAACGGACCCGCGGCTGAAACGAACGCGCACGAGCCTGTGAACCCACCGAAAGAGGCCTGTTCACCGCCGGCCGTTGAACAGCCGATGGACGATAAGGATATTCCGGCTCCGGGCAGCGCAAAGGCTGTGGCCATGATGAATTGGGTCGAGGAGCGGATGCAGCGCACGGCCGCGGAAGTTGATGTGGCGCGCCCTGTTCAGTCGAGCGGCAAGAAGCGGCCGCTGGCCTCCAAAGGGGCGAAGCGGGCCGCGTTTTTTCAAACGAGTTAGCGGTTCATCGCGGCGGATCGAGACGATCGCCGAATAGATCGAGCTAAACCAATTCGCTGATGACGTCCCGCTTGTCGAGCAGATACTGCGGCCGGCCGGCGGTGTCGACCAACTGCGCGCTGCGCACATCGATGCCCAAGTTGCGATAGAGCGTGGCGAAGACCTCCTGGAAATGAACCGGGCGGTCCTTGGCGGTTTCGGCGTTCTTGGTTGTGGTGCCGATCATTTGACCGAGCTTCATGCCGCCGCCGGCGAGGAAGGCCATCATGACTTGCGGCCAGTGATCGCGGCCACCGTTGGAAGTGATCCGCGGCGAACGACCGAACTCACCCCACACGACAACCGTCACATCCTTATCGAGGCCGCGCTCCGACAGATCGATGAGCAGCGAACTCAGGCCGCGGTCCATGTTGGGCAGCTGCCGTTTGAGCGAAGTGAAGTTATCCGAATGCGTATCCCAACCACCCCAGTTCATCGACACCACGCGTACGCCCGCTTCGACCAGGCGGCGAGCTCGCAGGAACGAAGTCCCTTCCTTGCCGTAACGATCGCGATCGCGCTGGCTGGTCTTATTCGAATCGAGAGCATCGGCGACCGCGCCGCTGGTCACGACATTCACGGCCCGCTGCGTGAACGAATCGAGCGCCGCCATCTGGCCGCCGCCATCGATATCGCGACGAATGGTATCGAGCTGGCCGAGCAGGTTCGTGCGCTCGTCGAGGCGAGCGCTGGTCAGCTTGTCGCTCAGATTCAAGCTGCCGCCCATCGGCTGATATGGCTTGTGAACGGCGCCGAGATAACCGGGATGACCGCCGTCATACGAGATGAAGGCCGGAGCGCCACTCTCGCTGGCGCCCTGCAGTTTCGAAACCACGCTGCCGAGCGCGGGGCGACCACCGGCGTTTCGCAGATCGCGTTCGTCGTAGGCCGAATGCGTTTGATAGTTGCTGTGCGCGCCGGTTGAGCCGATGATCGAACGGATGACGGCGAACTTATCGGCCATGGTCGCCAGCAGCGGGAAATGCTCGCAGATATCCATGCCCGAAACGTTCGTCGAGATCGGCCGGAACTCGCCGCGGAATTCGGCAGCCGCATCGGGCTTGAGATCAAACATGTCCTGGTGCGACGGACCGCCGCTGAGGTGGACGTTGATGATGGCTTTGTTCGACGATCCCACGCCGGCCGCCGCTTCGGCTTGATAGAGCTGGCTGAGCGTCAGCCCGCCCATGGTGAGAGCCCCGAGTTGCAAAAAGCTGCGGCGCGAAACGCCGTCGCAATAGTTCGAGTGCCCCGAGAGATTTGGATCGGCAAGACGAAGCTTGAGCATGGGGAGGACTCCAAGGGGATTGGTAAGCCCGCAGGCGAGGTGGGAAAGGGGCACAGTCGCGCGAGGCAAACTGGGCCATTTCCGATCATATCGCATCGCCGAGGCAATAATCAAGATTTTTTGATGGGTGGATTGGTGGCGGATATGCGCCAGGTTTGGCCGCGGCACGAAACGGGCGCGGTCTGCAACAAAGTTCGTGCGAAAAGTAACCTGCGATACAGCTGCTTGCCAGCGGACCGGCTGGCAGTCGAGAATCGAAGGCAGGAGATTTGAAACCGATGGCTGACGCACATTCGCTTGAGCAGTTTGCCTTGCAATGGTTGCAACGACAGTTGGCCGAAATGCTGGGCCGCCGCGATTCCGCGGGCTGGGCGTTTCCCGCCGAACTGCGGCTGACCGAGTTGCCCGAGGCAGTGAGCCCATGGCAACTCTTCGCCGAGTTTCGTCACCGCGGCCTGCGAGTGCCGCCGCTGTTTCTCTCGTGGTATCAGTTCTGGCTGATCACAGGCGTTTCGATCGTGCTGTTGCTAGCCTCGATTTGGAACGGCCTACCGCTGCAAGATCTGGCTGTTGTTCTCTGCGGCGGGCTGGTGGTGTGGGGCATTCGGTTGGTCATCGCGCGCTGTCTCTTTGGCCGCGTGCCCATAGCAAAGACGGTGGGCGAACTGGCTCAGCAGTTACTCTGGAAGAACCCCAAGTATTTCAGCCGGCTGTCGGGAATTCCGCTCACGCACGAGCTGATCAAGAAGATCGTAGTCCAGCACCTCGTTGAAATGACCGGCTGCGACGAGGACGAGATCACCGAAGAGACACAGCTCGCGGAATTGCTCTAGCCAGATGCGTCGCTGGCAAATGTGCCAGCGACTGAAACTCATTGCCGTTGTGTGTTTCTACGACAACTGCAACTTCCACGGCGAGCGATACGGCCGACTGAGAATCGCGGCAGCATCGGCATCGTCGACCTTTTCAGCCACTGGATCCCATTTCAATTTCTTGCCGAGGCGAGTCGTCGCATTGGCAAGATGGCAGACGGTGGCAGTGCGGTGGCCGATTTCGACATCGCAGATCGGGTTGTTGCGCGAGGCGATGCAAGCCACGAAATCCTTGTGATGGCCGGGGCTCTTGTAGAGCTTGGTTTCCATCGACGCGAGGTCGAGCTTGAGCAACTCGGGATTGCTGGCTTCGATCTTGCCGCGGTTGACCCACACCTGACCCTTGTCACCGATGAAGGTCGTGCCGCCGGCGATGTCCTTGCCGTTGTAGTCGTACTTTCCTTGCGTGACGATCATCTTCACGCCGTTCGCATAGGTGCAAGTCACGCGGCAGGTTTCGCTCACTTCATGCCACTTCATCGGATGGAAGCTGGCGGTTCCTTCGAACTCGACCGGGCCGGTGTCATCCATGCCGAGGCCCCACTGGGCAATGTCGATGTGGTGAGCCCCCCAGTTGGTCATTTGGCCGCCCGAGTAATCCCAGAAGAAGCGGAAATTGTAGTGCACTCGCTTGGAGTTGTACGGCCGATACGGAGCTGGGCCGAGCCACATTTCGTAATCGAGCTGCGGCGGCGGATCGCTGTCGGCCACCGGTTCGCCCGGATGGTTCGACTTCGGCAAGCCGACGAGCACCGTGTGCACCTTGCCGATGTGGCCGTTGCGAACGAGCGTGCAGGCCTGGTGAAATTCCTTGCTGCTTCGCTGCTGCGAACCGGTTTGCACCACGCGCTTGTACTTGCGAGCGGCTTCGACCATCTTGCGACCTTCGGCTACGGTGAGCGTGAGCGGCTTTTCGCAGTAGACATCCTTACCCGCTTCGCAAGCATGAATCGTCGTCAAGGCGTGCCAGTGATCGGGCGTCGAGATCACGACGGCGTCGATGTCTTTTCGCTCGAGCATCTTGCGATAGTCGCCATAGACCTCGCACTTGCCACCTTTGTCTTCCACCATCTTGGCGGCCTTGGCAGCGTTGTCTTTGTCGACATCGCAGATGCCCGCGCAATTGCTGATGAACGGCCCGAGATTGCCGCGGCCCTGTCCGCCGAGACCAATGTGCCCCGTGACAACTCGTTCATTCGCGCCCCAAGCGCTGCGCGGCACAAACAGCGGACAAGCCATCGTCGACGCCATCGCAGCGGCCGACGCGGCGAGGAAGGAGCGACGAGAAACAGAATGACGAGCCATGAATCAACTCCTGGCGATCAGAATGAGAGGTTGGATGCGGAAGGGGAACGTTATTGTAACTCGCGGCCGAGACCAACGTCAGCCGCACCCCAGCATCGCGGGGCTTGTACGAAAATGGACGTTTGTATAGATTGTCCCGCGCGATCAACGTTCATTTCTTCTCGCGAGGTCGATCATGTCTTACGCCGACGTTTTGCTTCCTGAGTTCGATGCCGAAATGGCCAGCACGCGCAAGGTGCTGGAGCGCGTTCCCGAAGATAAATGGGATTGGAAGTGCCATCCCAAATCGCACACGATCGGTTGGAACGCGAACCACATCGCCGAAATTCCTGGCTGGGTCGCCGGTTCGTTGCAGTTCACCGAGTGGGACGTCTCGCCCGTCGGCGGCGAACCCTATCGCACTCCTACGTATCGCACGCGGCAAGAACTGCTGGCCTTCTTTGATAAGAACGTCGCCGAAGCGCGCACAGCCATTCAGACCGTGAAGGATGAAGACCTGGGCGTGGCTTGGTCGCTGAAGTCAGCCGGTCAGACGATTCTCACGATGCCGCGAGCGGCGGTGGTGCGGACGTTTGTGATGAACCATTTGATTCATCACCGCGCGATCCTGACGGTTTACTTCCGACTGAATGACGTGCCGGTGCCGGGAATGTATGGGCCGTCGGGAGATGAGTAGCGCGCTTGAGCGTTCCCTCTTCAGGTAGCCCGAGCCGTGAGGCGATGGGGAAGTGCGAGAGGACGCGCGATTCACGGACGTGCGGCAGCATAAAAAGAAGCGAAGTTGGCCTGGACCCCGAGTGCATCACCGCGGTCGCGAATTGTGCTGCCGCACGTTGCCAACGACCACGTCTTCGCCACGGCATCGTTACGGTGTGTGCCGCAAGTGTCCCGCCGTCGATTGAAAATACTTCGTCCGCCGCGTGTCAGTAAATCTCGCGGCGGACGTACGCATTTGGCAACTGGCGCTTGAATTCCTCCTCTTGCTCCTTCGTCACTTCCTTCCAGATCGAAACGGCGCGCAGACTCTTTAGTTTATACACATGGCTGAGCGCGCTGCCGTCCACTTGTCTTGGAAGCTTAAGGGTACCGAGCTTGGGTAAACCATTCAGATGTTGAAGACCTTCGGCATCGACACCTGTCCGTTCCAACGTCAGGTCGGTGAGCTCAGGCAAATCCTTGAGCGCTTCCAACCCGGGTCCTTTCACGTTAGGTAGCGCTCCAAAGGTCAAATATTGGAGTTTCTTCAAGTTCGAGAGTGCCTCAAGTCCAGAGTCGGTAATTCCGCCGCCGGCGAGTTCCAGGCTTTCTAAATTGACTAAATCGCCAAGATGTTTCATGCCTCGATCGGTCAATTTCTCGGGATGGAGAGTTTTCCAAGGCGCTTGTTCGTTATCATTTCCTTGATACCCGTATTTTGGCATCGTGAGCTTTTTCAGCTGTTGAAGCTTTTTCAGTTCGGCACAACCATCATCCGTGATTCCGCACCAACCCAGGTACAACTCCTTGATTCCGGGCTTGTCCGCCAGATATTGCAAACCTTCTCCAGTAAAGCCGAGAAAACCGAACTCAATTCGTTCGAGCTGTTTCATTCCGCTCACGTGCTTCAACCCGGGACCGGCGACATGCGTGCCCCCTAGATCCAGGCGTTTGATTTTCGTGAGTCCCGCGATGTGGACGAGTCCGGCGTCGGTGATGTGCTCGGATCCGAGATGGAGATCTTCGAGGTCGGTGAGATTGGCAAGGGGAGCGAGGCTTTCGTCCGTCACGGAGGTCAGTGGCAACCACAGTTGTTTCAAATGCGTTGCACCGGCTAGATTCTTCAGACACTCGCCGTTGATTCCAGAGTTGATGTTTAAGTGCAGCGTTTCCAGATGGGGCATGCTGGCCAGACAAGCGAGATCCTCGTCGGTCAAGGAAGCGCTGCCGATTGACAAGAACTTCAACTGCTTCAATTGATCCAGGGGCCCAAGTTCGCCGTGATGCGAAGTCGAACCCAGGCCAAACCCTTCCAAATGCGATAGTTTAGCGACGTGGGCGAGGCCCATCGCAGTGATTTGCTCGGCGCGATGCAGGTCGAGTCGTTTCAGATTGACAGCCTGGGAGAGCGGCTCGAGTCCCGCATCGGTGAGGTTTTCGCCACTGAGTGTCAGTTCCTGCAAACCGTTCAGCTGAACGATTTTCGTGAACTGCGCATCGGTCACGTCGCGACCTGCGAAGCTCTTCACCAACGAAAGCTTCTGAATCATGTCGAGCAAAGGATCGACTTTGGCTCCGTAAGGAAGCTCGATCTTCCACCCTTCAGGCTGCTGCTCGCAACTCACTTCGAGCTTTTTTAAGGCCTGCACCGTGTCCATATCGCCGGAGAGGTCGGCTGCTGGTTTGGGGGCGGGTTCCGGCTTCGGAACGACAGTAGGTGCTGACGGTTCGGGGACTGACTCTGGATTCACCGGCTCAGCCACAGGTGGTTTGTGTTCCACTTGAGACGGAACATTCGTCGCGGTGGGTGCGGCCGGTTCACTGGACGTACAACCAGCGCTCAATACAGCTGCGAAGAAAATCGCCTGGACAGAATAGGAACGCAGAGACATAGAGCCTCCAGAGCACAACGAAAAGAATCGTGCGCTGGATTATAAAAAACATCCGTTGGCGGCGATATATGGCGCGCCTTTAAGGATCGGATGCTACTAAGAAGTTTGCCTTGCTAGGAAATCACCGCGGCCCGCGTATCACTCTTATTATTGAGCACTTTCGCCATCCGACGCACGGCTTGCTTGAGCATCGGCTGGTTTGTGAAGATGCAGGTCAGGGTGTGTGCCGCAAATGCCCAGCCGTCGATTGAAAATACTTCGTCCGCCGCGTGATGATCAGTTCTTGCGTTTCTTCCTGCTGTGATCGCAGGTCGGCGTAGTTGGCCTGGCAGTAGCGGCAACCGATTTCGTCGAGGTGAAAGCGGATGTAGTTGGCGTGGTCGTTGTCGAGCACGCCGAGCAGGTAACTGCCAAGTTGCTGACGGTCGGGGCAGCTCAGGCGATGCTTGCGCCAGATTTCGCCGACACTGTGTACGCCCGCTTCGCGACGACCGAGAATGTTCGACAGTCGGCGGAGTGTTTCGGGCCGCTCGCGCAGCTCGTGTTCGATCGCTGCCATCGCTTCGGAGGGGAGCAGCTCCTCGAGATAGGCTTCGAGTTCGGCATCTGTTAAGCGACGGTTGGGTTGCGAGGACGCGGGCGTACTCATGGTTGCGACTCCTCGTCGGCAAGCTCCGGAAAAACTTCAGCCGACAGTTCTTGCTTCTGCACCATCGTCCGCAAACGAGCGATGAAGTCGAACTTGTAATTGGCGACTTGCTGCTCGCTGAGGCCGAGTTCTTCGGCGACTTCTTTGTTGGCCCAGCCGCGGACAAAGAGCAGTTCAGCGCACATCAACTTCTGCCATTCACCTTTTTCGGCCCAGCGTTCGATTTGATCGCGGAGGGCGGCGGTGACGGCTTTTTCTTCGAGGTCTTTGCGTTCACCACTGCGGGCGATGCTGCTGGCCGGGCGTTCGCTGCCGGCGATGTGCCATTCGCCCGAAGAGTCGTTGCTGCTCGACAGCGGCACGGCGGGGCGGCGGCCTTCGCGGCGCAAGTGATCGGTCAGTTTGTAGGCACAGATCGAAAACAGATAGCCTTCGAGCGGCCGTTTGCCGTCGAAGTTCGGCAGGCTGTTGAGGAAGCCGAGGAAAGCTTCTTGCACGATGTCTTCGCTGGGTGCGCGGCGGCCGAGGCGGCTTTCGACAAACGCGAGAAGCCGTCCTTCATAACGGGCAATCAGATCGGTCCAAGCTGCAGCTTCGCCCTGACGGATGCGATCGATGAGGAGCGTGTCGGCATCGGCCAAAGCAAGTGATCCTGAAGAGGTAAGGCGGAACAAAAGTCCGTCCTACGAAACGCTTACAACCAGTGAATCCACCGCGAAACCATGGCGCCGGTGGCTACGATGGCCAGTATCGCTGCGGCAGCCATGAACTGCAAGCGGCCCGTATAGTAACCCCGCGTCGCGTTATCGAGACGGAAGTAACCAAACACGGTAGCGAGCAGCAGCAGCACGCCTCCCATCACCAGGCCGGTCTCGGCCAGGCGATAAGTCGCGGTGAGCTCGCCCCATTTGCGATCGAGCAACTCGCGAAACTCCTTGTCGAACTCGAGCTTTGCATGCACCTGATGCATCGCGCCGATCGAGACCGTGATCTTCTCTTGATACAGCCCGTTGGTGTGCAACAGCTTCTGCTTGATCTCGGGCAAGCTGAAACGGATCAGCTGCGGCGCGAGTTCCGATTGCAGATACTCGCCAATGTATTCCGAGGTCGCGGCGCGGAGCTTGGCATCGAGGGCCAGCATGGCTTCGCGCTGCGTCGAATGCGGATCGGAGCAAACCGAAGTCATGTGCACACTCCCCTCGCGGATCGGCAATGCTTCGACCCACGAAGGCCGGCCCGGCGGAATGATCACGCCATCGGGCGGCGTGCTGATTTCGATATCCGAGGATTCGGTCGGTTGCTCGAAGAACCGACTTTCATCATCGGGAGTTTGCTTCGGCGTAACTGCGGGCGACGGCGATGCCTTTTCTTTCGGCGCAGGACGATCGACATCGGGCAACGCAGCGCGAACGGGCGAAGACATGACAAAGCCGCCGGCAAACAAAGCTGTGAGACCGAGTGACAAGGCAACGCAGAGCGAACCGAGCGCGCCATGCACCAGCGGCGGCAAACGCTTCGCAGCCAACGGTTGAACCGCCACGGCCAGGCTCAGCAGAGCGACAATGATGAAAATTTCCATAACGTTCTTCCTCCGAATTCAACCTGCAATCTGCAATCTTAAATCTGCAATGGTCCCTACGTCCTCAAGCCCGCATTCGTCTTCAGCGCAGTGCGATCCTGCGGCGTAAACCACGCCGCCGACAGTTGCACGCTGACGCTGATCGCGCCGATCAGCATCACGCCCCACGGTTGCGGGAACGGCCAAGCCAGGCTCCACAAAAAGGCCGCGAGCAAAGTCACGACGAGCGGACCGACTTGCAGCCGCGATGTGCGGAGCGGATCGGTTTGTTTCCACCAACCCACCGTGGCAAACACGGCGGCAAAGTACGCCAGAAACGCAGTCAGTCCCGGCACACCGCTGGAGTCATACATGCTGCGACTGGCCAGCGATTCGCTGATATCTTGAGCATGAAAGGCGTGACCCGCCGAAGTGCCGACCATCAACACTTGGCTGGCGAGGAATGAAAATCCGGCCAGACCAAGGCCGAGAACCAGCTGAGCAAACCGCCGTTTCCACGGCTCACCGGCGCGCGGCTCCCAGAACTTGCCGGCGACGAGCACCAGCCACGAACCCGCCGTCGCCGTGAGCGTGAGCCAGGTGAAGAAGTTCCAGGTGCCGATGCCGCCGTGGTGCAGATCCTCATGGTTGACGATCATGATCACAAAGCAGAGGACGGCTGAGATCAGCGCCGAGGCGAGCATCGAACCCGAGAGTTCGCCCGCGCGATCGCCGCCGGTCTTCATCGTCAACGCGTGACGCCCCAGTTGTTCGATGGTCAGTGGCTTGCGCGAACGGTTCTGCAGCGCGGGTTGCACGGTCGTCGCAGGCGCGGGAGCCGGCACGGCGGTCGGCGGTCCCTTACCCGCGAGCGCGAGCATCCGGACGCCGAGATACAGCACATACACGGCGGCCAGCGCGATGAGCACTGGCACCAGCCAAAAGCCGTTGAAGACAGCGAGTACGGTCACGGCCAGGATGAGCGCCACTTTCACGGGCGTATTCATGCTGCCGTGGTTCCACCACTGCGCGAGACGATTGCCGCCGGCGAACATCGCTTGCGCGATCGGTTCGGTCGGCTGCACGGGCGTGGCCACGGGAATCGCCGTCATCGAAGTTGGGATGACGCGCGGCCGTTGGCTGTGTCGCGATTGTTGCATCGGGCCGAACTGCATTTCGCGTTCGTCGTCGCCGATATACATCGGTGAGTCGTTGGCAGGAGCCTGCACCGGGGCCGCAATCACCACGGGCTGCGCGAAGGCAGTCGGCCTGCTGTGGTTGACGCCCTTGGCAACAGGGGTTTCCGTATTCATCGCGGCGAGCATTTCGCTCACGCTGGCGAAACGCTTTTCGGGATCCTTGAGCAAAGCCCGTTGAATCACCGCGCGATACGAGGCTGGCACCGCGGTCAGATCGGGATCTGCCGTGAGGTGCTTCATGATGATCTCTTGGCTGCTCTCGCCATCGAACGGCACGCGGCCAGTCAACAGTTCGTACAGGATCACGCCCAGCGCGTAGATGTCGATTTCCTTGCCATACACACCCTTGCCGATTTCGGGGGCCATGTAATGGAAGGTGCCGACGCTCTCTGTCTGACCGCTGCGACGGCTGGTCGAAATGAATTTGCTCAGGCCGTAGTCGCCGACCTTGACGTAGTCCTGGTCCTCGAAGATGTTCCCCGGCTTCAGGTCGCGGTGAATCAAACCGTGGTCGTGCAGATACGCCGTGCCCGCCGCGATGCCGCGGAACCAAAACTCAACCTGGTCGCGCGGCAAGCCGTTCGGGTTGCGATCGAGAACGTCTTTCAAACTCGGCCCGGCGACATATTCCATCACGATCCAGGCGTCGCCGTGGTCGTCGTAACGAATGTCGTACAGGTCGATGAGGTTCGGGTGCTTGAGATTGAGGCACTGGCTCGCGCCGCGCAGCTCGACCTCCAAGTTGCGCTCGACATGCTTGAGCGCAAGTTCCTTGCCCGCGTCGGTCGTGGCGAAATAGACTTCGCCGAAACCGCCGCGACCAATGCCGCGCTTGAGCGTAAAGCCATCGAACGGGCGCGTACCGCTGGCGAAGGTAAATTTGATGCCGCCGGTTGGTTTCGCAACGGGCACGCCCGCCGACAGACCGGCAGGCTTGTCAGCGTTGTTCTCGTTGTCGGCGGACATGGTGGCGGCTCGCGAATTCATCGGTCCACTTTCTTCTGATCCCGTGGGCGGATCATTGATTCTGCCATCGCTGGAGTCCCGGCTTCAGCCGATCTTTGTGAGCGATTGCAGTTCAGCCGGCTGTAGCCGGCAATTCAACCTACAGACCAATTCTGTGCTTAGGTGTTCGCCCTGGCGACGAAAATCTTGGCGGCTGACCGCCGGAATCGGCAAAATCGGCGCGCAGCGGATCTTCATAAGTTCTACTCCGCCGGCAGCGGCGGCGTTTCAAGGAGCGAACTGGCCCTCCCTCGGATTTGACGTAAGTGAAGCTCCCGTTTGCGGTTAATCGAACTTGCGGGAGAGAAAGGGGCTAGAGATTAGAGGTGAGGAGTGCTGTCGTTCCTGCCTCTCTAGCCTCTAATCTCTGGCCCCTAACCTCTTTCTAGCCCACCGGTTCCAAACTGAGCGAAAAGTCCGGCCCGACGATCCGCGAACGGACGCTGAGGCGACCGCGGCCTTCCTGCAGCCGGCCGTCGATCTCCAGGGACTCCATCGCCCGGCAGAAGAGGTTTTCTTCCTGGCGATAGAGCACGACATCGGTCGCCCAGTCGCGGCAGATGACATGGTTCTGCCACTTCGGTCCGAGGACGGCCGATTCTGCCATTAGCAGCACCGCATCGGCGAACGGGTGCGTACGATGACTGCTCAAAATTTCCAGCCGAGCCGAAGCACTGAGGGCGTGCGGTTTGCGGAATCGCAGACGCACTCCTTCGCCCAGTTCGAATTCATCGCCGTCGTTCAGCAGGGCCGGTGCTTTGATTTCTTTGCCGTCGATCCGCACTCGTCCCTGTCGCTGGGCCGCGGCGCCAGCGAAGTTTTCGTTCGCTGCCAGCGGATCGAGAACGTAGCCTTCGCCTTGGCGACGGATGCTGACATGCCGGCGGCGAATATCGGCTTGGATCGGCACGTCGACTTGATTGCCCGGATGCGATTGGCCGATGACGATTTCATCGCCGAGACAGACGAGATAACCGCCGACAGCATCGACCCACAATAAGAATCTCGCGCCGCTAGTGCCTTCATCTTCATCGTCACGATTGCGTCGCAGTGACGAGGACCAGGGTTGCGTATCGCGGGCCACACGCGAATCGCCCAGTTGTCCGCCAACTTCCGACCAAGCCTGCCGCCGCGCATTGCGAGCCAGTCGGCACTGCGGCGAGATCTGCAAGATCTGCTCGGCGAGACTCAGCGTTTGCGTCCAATCGTTGGTTGCCAGCGCAACATGCAGTTGCTCTTGGGCGACGCGACTTTGCTCGCTCGCCTCGCGTGCTCTTTTCAGCAGCTCTTCGAGTTGCGGCAGATCGGGACGAATCGCCACGGCCGCTTGTAGTTGCTCGATGGCTTCGGCGAAAATCGCCCGCTCTCGCAGTTTGCTGGCCGATTGCAGCCGACGGGCGACTTCGCGCAGCGAATCGAGCGTGCCGATCTTCACCTGACGACGAGCGAGAGCATCGATCCGCGCGAGCGCGCCATTCGAGTCATCGGCCGCCAATGAACGGACGACATCGGCCAGCGCGGCATCGACAACGCCCCGCTCCGCTGCGAGAAATTCATTCGTCTCACCGGCCCATTGCTTGCTTTGTTCCAAATCGCGCCAGGCCGCGTCAAATTCTCCTCGTTCGCTCCGCTCCGCCGCCCGCTTGCCAGCAGCAACGGCCACCTGTGCCAGCATTTGCTTGATGGGGAGATACGTCAGCAGCTCATCGGCCTGCAGAATGGCAGCAGCATGTTCCAACCGCCCCTGCGTGAGCGCAGTCTCGGCCTCTTTCAGCTTGAACCGCCACGCAGCAAACATGAGCCCATCCAGAGATGAAACAATCGGTCTGATCCTTCTCTATTCGCTCTCCCGCGGCATTGCTTGTCAACTGTGGGGAAGAAAAGAAGAAATTATCCGGTGCGGCGATTTGACCGATTCGCAGTTGACATCGACAGCTCCTGGTCCAGAATTAAGTTATGACCATCGATACAACCACCAGCGCCGTCAATCAACTTCATGAAGCGATCACTCGCATACAGGCCGGTGTTCATGATGCTGACGCCGCCGAGAAAGCTGCGGAGCGGATGGATCGCATGCGTGAAGAATTGCGAAATAAGATCGGGACGATAGCTGTCGCAGTTGAGTTGATCCGAAATGCCCGCGACCAATGAAGTTCGTTCTTGATTCGAACATCGCGATCAAATGGGTGCTCCCCGAAAGTGACTCTCTTAGAGCCCTCTCATTGCGAGATGACTTTCTCAAGCAGATCCATGAGTTCATCGCGCCAGACGTTTTCCCCGTGGAAGTCGCGCACGCCTTGTCGAAGGCCGAACGTCGCGGCCTTGTTCCCCATTTGGAATCAATCGTCAGACTAGTCGACGTACTGGCGGTTGCGCCCATTCTGCACCCGCATCTGCCGTTGCTCTCGCGAGCGATGGAAATTTCGACTCACGCGAGGATTGGCGTCTACGACTGCTTGTATGTAGCGCTGGCTGAGAAAGAAGGTTGCGAGCTAATTACCGCAGATGCGCGACTTGCTGCTGCTTTGCCGAATTATCCGATTATTGATCTGGCGGAGTGGCCATAAGCGGGTGACTGCATATCCTACTCCTCATCAATCAACCCGCGCGATTCCTGTCGCAATCGCGCTAGGATGCGACTCTTCGCGATGAAGACAGCGTTGGTGGTGAGGTTTAGTTCTTTCGCCGCGGTTGCTGCTGACGCGCCGTCGAGCGCGACTCGTTCGAAGGCGCGCCAAGTGGCCGGTTCAAACTCGCTGCGAAGTCGAGCGAGCAGCTGCTGCGTGACGAAGCGATCGTGCTCGAGATCCCAGGCCTGCGTCAGACCGCTGTTGGGATCGGCCAGTTGATCGAGTAGCTGTTGCACTTCGGCACCGCCGGCGTTTTCGCGTTTGCGCGAGCGCCAGAAATCGCGAACGCAGTTGATGGTGATCGTCCGCAGCCAGGTGCGAAACGCGCCGGGCCGGCTGTTGTGCTCGAAGTCTTTCAGCCGTCGCGCGACGATGGTGAGCACGTCCTGCACCAGATCATCGGCATCGTTGGCCAGCACGGCTTGGCGTTTGAGCCAACCGCGAATGAGCGGATCGTAGAGTTCGACCAGCGTCTGCCATTGCTCGGCCGCGGGATCGTGGCGAATCCGTTCGAGCAAACTGGCGGACGTGGTGGACATGGGGAACTCACGGAAGAGAACAAGTCGTAACTACCACAGCCGCTGTACGGCGTAAGCGTCGAAAGCCACATCGCCACTCACGAGTGGAATGTTCTTGGCATGTACTCCGCAAAGTCGCGGAGATGCTCATCGTCTTCAGTATGAATAATTACCATGCCTTGCCCCCATCCTGGCACGGGAACCGAACGTGCACCTTGCACCGCCAGCTTTGCGACTGGCTGATCATTGCGTGTGATCACCAGTTCTTCCCCTGGCTGCAACTGGTCAATCAATTCCGGCAAGCGAGCTTGGACTTCGGCGATCGAAAGTGTTGGCATGCGTAATTCCTCGACTATGACGAGTGCAACTTACGAATTATACACTGCTTCATAGATGGATTGATTCCAATTCTCCCCAGGAACCTGCCATGACCATCCTCGATCGCTTTCGTCTCACCGGCAAACGCTTGCTCATCACCGGTGGCAGTCGCGGCCTCGGCCGAGAAATGGCACTCGCCTGTGCTGATGCGGGGGCCGATGTGATTTTGCTCGGCCGTGAGCCGGAGAGTTTGAATAAGACCGCCGATGACGTTCGCGCCTTCGGCCGACTGGCATTCACGATCGAGACCGACGTCGGCGACATGGCGCAATGTCAGGCCGCGTGCGAACGAGCGCTAGCCGAGTATGGGCCCATTCATATTTTGATTAACAATGTCGGCGGCCGGCGGCAGAACATCCCCACGCACGAGATGCCGCTGGAGACCTGGCGGCAGCTGATGGATTTGAATCTGACCAGCACCTTCTTATGTACGAAGCTCATCGGCGGCGCGATGCTCGCCCGCGGCGAGGGTGGCCGGATCATCAACATTGCGTCGATCAACTCGCTGGTCGCTGGCCGAAAGATCGAAGGGCGTCACTACGAAACGGCGAAGGCCGCCGTGCTGCAGTTCACCCGCGCGGTGGCTGCCGATTGGGCGCCGCATGGCATTACGGTGAACGCCATCTTGCCTGGCGGCTTCATGACCGAGCCGAATCAGCGATGGAAAAAGTTGCATCCCGAAGTGGTCGAAACTTTTCAGCAACAGATTCCCATGGGGAAGTACGGTGAGCCGCAGGATCTCGGTCCTTTGGCCGTTTATCTCGCCAGCGATGCCAGCCGCTACATGACCGGCGCTGGCCTCGTGATCGACGGTGGATACACGCTGTGGTAGAATGTAGCGTAACCTCTGCCGAACTCTCTTCTCCTCTCGTTCTCATCGTCGGCGGCCATCCATGCAGTTTTTGATCACAGCATTGCTGTTGCTGATTTATTTCGTCGTTGTGGCGACGCTGCTAGGCCGCTGGATGCTCGAGCCGATCAACTCCCAAGGTGGCCGCTTACAGGCGCCGACGCAGTTTCTGCTCACCGATTTCGTCTGGCTCTTATTTCAGTTGCAACTGGCGCTCGGCTTTTGCGTCACCTGGATTGGCGTGGAGCAGAAGCGGTTGTTCCCAGCCGTGCTCAGCTTCTTGATCTTTGCTGTCACGCTCATGTGGCTGTTTGGAGTGGGCTTTTTGTCGCGGGCGGGCGTTTCGCAGCCGGCGCGGCGGGCGATGTTCACACTGTTGCTCCTGCCGGCTTCGCTGGGAGTGATGATGGCGCTTCCCGCGCTGGTGGCGCTCATCGTGACGCTGGAAATTGATTTTTCAAGCTGGGCTGAGATCGAATTTATTCTGCGCGACTACCAACGCTATAAGGCGCTGCTGTGGATCATCACGCCGCTGCTGCCGGCGATTGCCTGGATGATGCGGCAGATCTCGTTTTGGATTGTTCGCGACCTGCCGGCCGCCGAAATGCTCACCGGCCAAAGTGTCGCGCACCTGCCGCAGGGTGGCCACTAATGTTTTGCGGAAATCGCATGTTTCGCGGCGATTTTGCGGCACAGCACCGGTGCTGGCGCTTGACCCTGCTTTCACCCGGATGCTATAAGCGAAAGTAGCAACAGGTCTCCTCGCACCGCCCTTTCGGGTTAGGCTGGCACGCGCGCGATGTCCGGAATCACACTTCGAGTTCTCGACGGCGCCGACCGCGGGCGTATCTTTCAAAACGTCGGCCCACCGATCACCATCGGCCGCGAAGAGGGGAACACGATCCAGCTCAATGACGAGCGGATCAGTCGTTACCACATCAAGATTCAAGAAGACAACAACCGCCTCGTCCTCACCGATCTCGACAGCACCAACGGTACGAAGGTCAACGGCGAAGACATCCAGCTGCGGATTTTAAAGTTTGGCGACATGATCGCCCTTGGCCGCAGCGTGCTGCTGTTTGGCTCGCGCGAGCAGATCGCCGGCCGCCTGGCGCGCTTGCGCGACGATGGCGAAGCCGCGATGACGGCTGATCCCGAGCAAATGCAGAAGGCCGCGAACTTCTCCTCGCTCGACTTCGAACTGAACTGGAACGAAGAGTGCGACATGCAAGCCACGCTGCACGCGCTCGAACCGCCAGAACTTCCCGACCGCATGACGCCGGGCCAGGCCGCGCAGCTGGCCGAAATTTTGGAATATCTCCACGTGCGGCTGCGCAACTTGATTCTGTCGGCTTCGGTCGAAAACAAGACGAGCAAGATCACGCTCGACCTGCGGCAATGGCAGGGGCTGATCGACCTGCAAGCGCGCCTGTCGGAATACCTCCGGCAGATCGGCAACCCGCGCGAAGAGTAATTTCGCTTACTTGCCGCGCCGCATGTGGATCAGCAGTTCATCGAGCACGCCTTCGATGTAGTCATCGTTCGGCTTGCCATCGCGGAGCCTCTTCTTCAAATACGCCTGGTTGCGATCGGCGTCGAATTTCCAAGTGAACTTCATATCGGGCTGCAGGTCCATGTAGCCGTGCTCCTCGATCTCCCAATAATCGCGCAGACCGCGCACGGCATAGAGGACGGCTGTAAGATCGGCGACGTGTCGATCGCGCAGTTGGCCGTCGAAGTAATGCTCGTAAGCGCGGCGAACCGGATTATCGGCCGGCGTTTTGGCGAGGCTTTTGCCCAACTCAAGGCCGCTCGGGACCGAGCCGATCTCGCGGCCGACGAAGACGATCTTGCCGGGCCAACTCTTGATGACGAAGGCAGCTGACTCGGCATCGCGCTGAAAGTTGACATTGCCGAGCTTGAGATCATCGCGCGGCGGATGGCCGACGAAATTACCGCCGAGACAGACGAACGTTTTCACTTTGCGTTTGATCAACTCTACGCCGCTCAGTCGATCCGCCGTTGCGGGCTGCTCGAGCAGCGTCTTTAGATTCGTGAGATAGCCGAGCGTGACGATCACGACGCTCGCATCGGGCTGTTTCTCGAGTACCTCGCGATAAACGGCAACCGAGTCTGAGATCTTGGCTGCGAACTTCGTCCGCTCGCGAAACTCCTTCGCCACCGGACCGGCGAATTTCGATTTCATCATCACGCTCTTGCCGCGCACGACACCCAGCGGCAAATCAGGCCGACCGAAGTAGGCGTTGATCGCCGCGACCGTCACGGCAGAATCGACGTCGCTCACACTGCAAACCGTCGCGAGGATTTCGCATTCCCCTTGATCGGCCAATGCATGCAGCACCGCGAGCGCACCGGCATCGTCGCAATCGGTGAGCATGTCGGTGTCGCAGAAGATTCTTACTCGATCAGCAGCAGGTTCCGCCGACCAACCGGTAGCAGGAGTGGTCAGCAGCAGCGCGGCAATCAGGATGTAATATCGATTGATCATGCGTGTGATTTTAGCGACTGCAAAAGTTCCCCGGCTTGGAATTCGACTTCGCCGCAACATAGAATCGGGCGATTCCCTTCAGCCTTCCCGGAGTTGCCGCCATGAAATCTCGCGTTGCCTTGCTGACTGCCTGTTTGTTCGCCGCCTGGCTGGCGAGCCCCGCGCTCATCTTCGCCCAAGGCGACGGCGACGTCGAAGCCAAGTTTGTGGCCATGCTGAAAAACGCCACGCTCAAGGGAACCTGGGCCCCGGTCGCCGGCGGCAAGCTCGGCTCGGAAAAGGGGAACGACAGCTACCAAATCGCTCGCGCTGAAAAGAGCGCCGAAGGGAAATGGAGCGTTGTCTCGGTCTTCAAGCTCGGCGACCGCACGATCGAGTTTCCGATTCCCTGCCAGGTGAAATTCGCCGGCGACACGGCGATCTTGATTCTCGACAACGTCAAAGCCGGCCCCGGCGCCGCCCAATGGTCAGCCCGCGTCATGTTCCACGACGACGTCTACGCCGGCCGTTGGTGGGAAACCGCAAACAAAGAACACGGCGGCACGATCAACGGCACGATCACGCGGGCCGAGAAGTAGATTTTGAGAGCAACCGAGGTACGCTTTCAGGCAGCCTAAGGTATCAACTCAGCCGACGAGATTTCTACAAAGTAAAGCGTGTGCTCGCGCAAGACGAGAGTTTCGTTGGAGTTGAGACAGGTTGCCAACAGCGACTCAATTATGGGATCGCCAGGTAAGAAGTTGGTGATGTTGCGATGGGGCGGGAAGAAATCGAAAGGATCGAGCACGCGCTCAGCGAGCGTGAGGTTCGTCCGTTGGCCATCAACATGCAATTGCCAGCGGTTGGTACGCGGTTGCCCGCGCTTGGTACTATTGTCCAGGGAAGGTTGGCTGATCAACTCCACGCAGGCGGCAGGGCGTTGCAACCTACTGAAGTCAGCGTCATCTAGTTCACATTTCCTGAGCAGCAATTCGATCGCTTGCTTCGTCGGCAGTCCGTTCCATTCGATGAGTCGCCCGTCGTCATACTTGGCTGTTTGCAGCGTGCGGCCCCCCGCGCCTTTCCAGATCCATTCACCGTGCAAGTAACCATCGCGGTACGATTTCTGCACGCTGATCTCTTCGGTCCCTGCGTAATAGGGTATTTCGTGCCAGATGCCGACGCGTTTGCCGTTGTGATACGCGCCGCCAGTTGATTTGCCGTGCGGAAGTCCATTCAGGTAGCCCTTGGAGTAGACGGTCTCGCCCGTTTCGACGTCTAAGAAAGTCACGCGCCGAAGATCGTTGTCGACGTAGTGTTTTTCGACAACGAGCACCGGAGATGTGGCTTTCTCAGTGATCGCATCCGGATTAGGTAGCCGCCAATATTGGCGCACGCCATTCAGCTGCGGCTTCCCATTCCAGCCGCGTCGATAAGTGCTGGTCGTCAACGTCATTCATTCCAAAGACGCCAAACTCCTTCGTCCAGAAATGTTGCCATCTGCCTGACGTGTCTCTGACCGTCAAATCGTGCCCAGGACTGTCTTCGGTGTAGTACAGGTGCGTCCGCATGTACGACTTCTGAGTCGTCTCGACCCACGGCAGGCGATAGACCACCAAAGAAATGCCCACCGCAGCCATCAGGACCAACAGAGCACGGAGCGAGAACTGGAGACGCGGGGCTCGTGCAGAAGAAGTGCCGATCATACGAAAATGCTTTCGGAAGGCGGGACGATCACACGGGCAGAAGCGAAGAAGTAATGTCGCTCACTACAATCGCTTGATCCAGTATCCCGGTCGTCGTGCGGCATGTTGGACCGCGATAATTTTGATGCTGTCACCAAGTTCAAGATAAACAACGAAGTACGGATACCGTTCCAGATTGCGGAATCTGGTGCCGTGCAAGTGTTCTGGCCATAGGCCTGGATTGGCAACAATCTGCTCAATTGCATGATCGAGCGCATTCAGAAATCGGTGCGCTGCGGTAACGCTTCGCTTGTAATACCAGCGATAAGTTCGGTTGACTTCGCGGTCGGCGGCAGGATCAAATTCAACGTTCAATTCATTCGCCCTTGTAGTCCAACATTCGTTGTCGAACTTCGGACCAAGGGGTCGTCTGCGTTTTGCCTGCAGTGATGTCGTCAACCCGCCGCTTGATTTCTGCAGACCAAGCTGCTTCATCGGCAAATTCGTCGTCGAGACTCTCTAACAAATGGCTGGCGAATAGTTCGCGCTCCTCGAGCGGCAAGCGGAGGACTTCCTCGAGCAATTTTTCGGTTTGTGGCGACATGCCTTGATTGTAGCAAAGGAACCCGAAGATCCGAAATTCGGTTTACACTCCAACCCCTCACCCTACCCCTCTTACCGGAGCACCGAGCAGAGGGAACTCACCGCCGCACCACCGCCGGCAATCCATCCCTTCGGGATAGAATTCGAGCGAGCCGAATTCGATGCTCTTAGCCACCGGCTTCAGTCGGTGGTGGGCCGATCCATTCGTCCCCGGCTTTAGCCATGGCCTTAACGATGGCTAAAGCCGGATGCATCGCGACGCTTCCCACCGGCTGAAGCCGGTGGCTAACGCCCGGCAGACTCTTCGCTCAGAAATATCACTCCACCTAGCTAATGCTGCGCACCACTCGGGATCCGCACTCCACCGCGTCCTTGCGTTCCCACACCTGCTGTGGCATATTGCGCGAGGTATCTCTGTTCGAGTGATGATTGGATTGTGTGATGGAAATCTGGCCGGCGATTGACCTGCGCGGCGGTAAGTGTGTCCGCCTCAAGCAAGGCGACTATCAGCGGGAAACCGTTTACGGCGAAGACCCCGCGGAAATGGCTCGGCACTGGGTGCGGCAGGGTGCGACCTGCCTTCACTTGGTCGACCTCGATGGAGCACGCGACGGGGCGCAAGCGAATCTAGCCGCGATCACGGCGATTCTCGCTGCCGTCAAAATCCCCATCCAACTCGGCGGCGGCATCCGGGACGAAGCGATCATCAACAGGCTGCTCGGTCTGGGCATTTCGCGACTCGTCGTCGGCACGAAGGCGCTCAAGGAACCGGCTTGGTTCAAGCAAATGTGCGCCAAGTATCCGCACAAGCTGGCCCTCGGCATCGATGCTCGCGATGGCAAGGTAGCGACCGACGGATGGCTAGAAACGAGCACCGCCCTGGCGGTCGATTTCGCGAAGAAGTTCTCTGGCGATGCGGTCGGCGCGATCATCTACACCGACATTGCTCGCGACGGCATGCTGCAGGGACCGAATTTGCCTGCCATGGCCGAGATGAAGAACGCGACAAAGATTTCCGTGATCGCCTCAGGCGGCGTGACTACGGCAGCTGATGTGACGGCGCTCGCCAAAGTGCCGATGGCCGGAGCGATCATCGGCCGCGCATTGTACGAAGAAACATTGACCCTTCCCGCCGCGCTCGCCGCAGTGAACGGCTAACGAAGAACCAACAACAAAGAACTAAGAACCACGAACTAAAAAACAAGGAACTCCCCGACGAACAACCTCGCATGATGCGAATGCACACGCAACGAACCTGCACCGTCGACGCCTCGCTTTTCTCTCCCTTTCTGCGAAGGATTCAGGCATGGCTAAGGTCACTGTGGCGGAACTTCGAAACATTGCATTTTGCGGGCATGGCGCGAGCGGCAAGACCACGCTGCTTGATCGCCTGCTCGCTCTCACCGGCGCGGTCCACGGCGAACCGAGCGTCGACAACGGCAGCAGCATCTGCGACTTCGATCCGGAAGAAAAAGCTCACAAGCGGACAATCGAGTCGAGCATCGTGCACTTCTCGCACGAGGGGAAGCGGATCAACGCGATCGATACCCCCGGCTATTCGGACTTCATCGGGCAGACGATTGGCGCTCTCCGCGCGGTCGAGATGGCTGCCATCGTCATTAATGCTCACAGCGGCATCGAGGTGAACACTCGCCGCGTCTTTCAAGAAGCCGGCAAGGCTGGCGTCGGGCGGATGATCATCATCAACCGCATGGACGACATCAATATCGACTTCCCCAAGCTGATCGAAAACATTCGCGACACCTTTGGCAACGCGTGCGCGCTCCTCAACATTCCGATCGGTCATGGCGCCGGCTTTAAAGGTGTCATTACGACGCTGGATAAAGGAGATGACGCCGGCGCGCTGCTGCCAGTATCGGAAGCACACACCCAACTCATCGAATCGATCATCGAAGTCGATGCAGCTTTGATGGAAAAGTATTTCGAAGGGGAAGAGCCTTCGCACGAAAAGGTCGAAGAGCTCACCGAGCAAGCCATCGCCCGCGGCACACTGATTCCCATCGTCTGCTGTTCGGCGAAGACCGGCGTCGGTTTGAAAGAACTGCTCGAAGTTCTCGCGCACGAAGCCTTGCCGCCGGGGCACATTCAACGGATTGCTTACAAGGAAGGCCATCGCGATGGAATCGAGGGAGACGAGATCAAGATCAAAGCCGATCCGGCGGCGCCGCTGATCGCACAGGTTTTCAAGACGCGGATCGATCCCTTTGTGCAGAAGCTTACCTATCTGCGGATTTATTCCGGCACGCTGAAGAAGGACGATCAGGTGCATGTTTGCGGCGCGAAGAAAGGGGTCAAGATTGGTCCACTGCTCGACGTGCAAGGGGCCGAAACGAAAGCCGTCGAGAGTGCCGGCGTGGGAGACATTGTCGCCGTGGCGAAGATGGAAGATCTGCACACCGGTAATTCCTTGGGCGAATTTGAAATGCCGCGCATTCCGTTCCCCACACCGATGGTCGGCTTGGCCGTGAAGCCGAAGAGCCATACCGACGAAGCCAAGCTCTCGACGTCACTGCATAAGCTCGTCGAAGAGGATTCGACGCTGAAGATCGAGCGCGATGTGCAGACCAAAGAACTAGTCATGACCGGCATGAGCGATCTGCATTTGCAGATCATTCGCGAACGGTTGCATCGGCGCGACAAACTCGACGTCGACAGCAAAGTGCCGAAGATTCCGTTCCGCGAAACGATCATGGCGAGTGCCGAGGGAAGTTACCGCCACAAAAAACAATCGGGCGGTCGCGGTCAATTCGGCGAGGTCCACATTCGCATGTATCCGCTGCCGCGCAACGTCACGCCGGAGCAGTTCTGCACGAAGGAACGCTTTCCGCAGATGAAGGAATTTCATTTCGACGAAACGCATCGCTTCTTGTGGGTCAACAGCGTCGTCGGCGGCAGCATTCCCGGCAACTTTTTGCCTGCCATCGAGAAAGGTTTCAAAGAGCGAATCGAAAAGGGAGTGATCGCTGGTCACACGGTGCAAGACGTTGCCGTGGAAGTTCACTACGGCAAGCATCACGATGTCGACAGCAGCGAAGCCGCGTTTAAGATCGCCGGCTCGATGGCATTCCGAAATGTTTTTCAACAAGCGAAGCCCGCGCTCCTCGAGCCGATCGTGCGGATGGAAGTGACCGTTCCCGAGAAGTTCATGGGTGATCTCTACAGCGACATGTCAGGCCGCGGCGGCCGCGTGCAAGGAACCGACTCGGCTGGCGGCGGCTATCAAACGATCTTCGCCGAAGTGCCGCTGCGCGAAGTCACCACCTATGCCCGCACGCTGAGCAGCATGACCGGCGGACAGGGGAGTTTTACGATGGAGCTCGCCCACTACGACATCATGCCGAGCAGCGTGCAGCAAGACATCGTGAGCAAGACGACGCTGCATGAAGAAGAGGAAGAGTAGCGAGCCGCTGAGAATGCACCCGGTGGTGGCGTTGGTAGCTGACCAGTGATCGCCCCACCGGCACGAGGCCGGTGGTCGCAGGATTGAAAGCTGGGCTGGAGGCGTCACGGGCGTATTGCTGATTCTCAGACCAGACGAACCACCCAAAATAGCGGCAATAATGTGCGATATCTGGAGCGAGGTATTGCACCCGTTTTTCGTCGTTAAGTCTTTTATAGAAATGACTTAGTAAGAAATCGGCGATTTGAGTCAGCTGCAATATTCTGGGGGTACGAAAGGGGGGCTGGCATGAGCCCCATAATTGCCTCGCTGGCCATTCACAGGCAAGAAGTTGTTCCGCTCACGGAAGCCGGGCAAGCTGCGGCGACCTTTCGCCGCAAGCAGACCTTTTCGATAGCTCCGCGAGTATTAATTATTCCAAAAGCTCCGCACGAAACAGTTAATACGGCCAGGAACTCGGGACAGGAGTTCTGTGCCTGCCCGAGTGAACTGAAGTCCGAGAGCGGTGGGAACATCTGCATTAGCGGGTGTCGCTCTGCACGGGGACCGCAGGCGGTTGCGGTGCAAGTTGGTCACTCGACCAACACGGACAATAAGCAGCGTGCATGACACATGCACCACGAGGAACTTGGAATGAAATTTAATTGGCTTGCTGCCGCGACGATGAGCATCGCGACATCTTTGGGCCTGCCGCTGATTGCCGGCGCGCAGACCACCTATACGGTCGCTGACTTTACCCAACCTGTCGAAGGGCCGCCGCAGCCGCCCGTCGAGGCTCGGCCCCATGGCGCCGTGCCGCCGGCTCCGCGCATGGAACCGCAAGCTGCCGCCCCGGCCGAAGCACCTGCCGAGGAAGAAGAAGCCAAGTGCGATCCTTGGCGGCTGTTCTGCCAGAAGGAAAAATGCTGGAACATCAACGGCTTCGTGCATGGCGGCTGGACCGGCAACCCCGACAGCCCCCCGAGCCGTTACAACGGTCCGGTGACCTTCAACGATCGCAACGAAGCGATGTTGAACCAACTGTACATCGTTGGCGAAAAGACCATCGATCGCGAAACCTGCTGCTGGAATTGGGGTGGCCGCATCGATGCTCTGTACGGCAGCGATTACATCTTCACACAGTCGAACGGCTGGGAAACCGACATCGTCGGCGCACCGAAGTGGAACGGCAGCCCGTTCTACGGCCTGGCCATTCCGCAGCTCTACGCCGAAGTGGGTAACGAGCAGAACTCGATCAAGATCGGTCACTTCTACACCGTGATCGGTTACGAAGTGGTGCCCGCCAACGGCAACTTCTTCTACTCGCACGCTTACACGATGCAGTACGGCGAACCCTTCACCCACTGGGGTATCTTGGGTTCGTACAAGTGGAATGACGAAATCAACCTGAACTACGCCTTGGTGAATGGTTGGGATGCCCTCAATCGTTCGCAAGACGATCCAGGTTTCATTCTCGGTCTGACCTGGACGGGCGAACGGGATACGCTTGCGTTCAACGTCATGTTCGGCAAAGAGCCGACCGTGAACAACGCGAACGATTACACCAATCGCTACATGCACAGCTTGGTCTATACCTGGAACATCAGCGACAGCTGGCAGTACATCTTCCAGCATGACTTCGCCAGCCAGGACAACGCCGATCGCGCTGGTGCCAATCAAGCTCAGTGGTACGGCGTGAACCAATACCTCTTCTACAAGATCAACGATTGCTGGAAGTGGGGTCTGCGTGGCGAATGGTTCCGCGACGATGCTGGTGTTCGCGTGACCGGCCTGCGTCCGGACGCTGGCCAGCCGCTGGCCGGCTCGGGCTTCTCGGGCAGCTTCTACGAAGTCACGACGGGCCTGAACTGGACCCCGACTTCAAACCTGACCGTGCGGGCTGAATACCGCTACGACAAGTTCGATGGCAACGCCGTTGCCGGTGCCGCTGCCCAGCCTTACGGCGATGGCACGCGGTCGGATCAGTCGCTGGTCGCTCTCGACTTCATCTACTTGTACTAAGCGTGTAGCTCTTACGCTCTCCGCGTGAGGACTAACCACAGTTCAAATCAACGCCGGGGCTGCAATAATTGCGGCCCCGGTTTTTGTTTCTTGATGGGCTCAGCACATCGCCTCACCACGCGGAGCGTGATGACTACACTCAGCCTTACTGCGGAGCGTGATGGCTATACTCAGGCCGTCAGCTGCCGGCGGTTCATCGTCAGCAACACAAAGCCAGCGATCACTGCGAGGATGCCAGCTAGTGGATTGATAAAGATCGTGTGTGGTCGCGAAACGTCCCACGCGAACAACCCTGCGGGCCCGACAACGGTCTCGGTCGAGAAGAAAGTGAAGCTCCGAATCAGCAGAGCAAGAATACCGAGCACGATCAAAGTTAGTCCTGCGATCCGCATAAAAGTGCCTTTCCAGTTGTCAATCGATGGTGTTGACTTCCTTGCTGTGCGTTTTCCCGCAGCAAACTTAAGCAAGTGATGTGCCAGTTGCCTCACTGGCTTTGCCGACGCATTCGGCATATATTGATACCCGTTCTCAGTTAGCCCGCCGCTGCACTCTCCCGCCTCTTCGAGCTCGTCATGGACCTCATTCCTCTGCAGATGTTGCCCGCCGGTCAGGCCGCGCGGATCGATCATTTGCTTGGCGATCCGAACGATGTGCAGCGGTTGCAGGAGATGGGCCTGCGCGAAGGTGCCAGTATCGAAATGGTCCAGCCTGGCAGCCCCTGCATCGTGCGACTCGGCAGCTCGAAGGTTTGTTTGCGCGATGCCAACCTGTTTCAGATTCTGGTGCAGCCGCTCGCCAGCGCGAGGTCGGCATGAGAACTCTCGCGCAGCTCGCGGTCGGCGAATCGGCCACCGTCGCCTCCGTGACCGACGCCGATGAGATCAGCATTCGCCTGATGGAAATGGGGCTGATCCCCGGCACTGAATTGACCGTGCTCGGCGTCGCGCCGCTGGGTGATCCTCTGGAAATCGAAGTTCGCGGCTACCGCCTCAGCATTCGCAAGAGCGAAGCCGCCCGCGTGCAATTGACGACCTAACCTCGCCGAGAACAGGTCGCGCTATGAGCGAGCACATCGCATCCATCTTTGGTTCTGCTGAAAATTTCGAACGCCTGTCGGAAATGCACAGCCAATTGTTGGCAGCCGTGGCAACCTACACGAAGCGTGACAGGTTTGCCGATCAGCAATTGACGACGTTCATTCCTCGGCGAGGACTTGCTGCTCGTCACAACGGACTGATGATTGTCGGTCGCGCTCCCAATGGTTGGGCTACACCTTGGACGGTCGCCGATATCGCCGATTCGTCGTACTGTTCGAAGGTCGTGGCTGCCGCTACTGAAGAATTCACTTCCACTGAATGCCCGATGTACTGGGTGGAAAAGCCGCAAGACTGGAATTGGAAACGAAGCGCGTTCAGCCGGTTGATGTATCAACTGACACATCATTTTCTTCGCGATGAATTGATCCAATCGAAACGCGAGAGCGATGAAGCAGCTTCGACCAAAACTGGTTGGTACAGTCACCTGATCTGGTCGAACCTTTATAAAGTGGCGCCCTACAACGGTGGAAATCCAGGCAATCGCTTATGTACGGCGCAAGAGAATGCCTGCAAAAATTATTTCACGAGCGAACTCGAGATCTGGCGTCCGCGGCGCGTCGTCTTGGTAACGGGGTGGAATTGGGCTGAGCCATTCGTGAATCAATTCGTCAGCACCGGCGTCAATGCAAAGCGATCACATGTGGAGTGGGCAGGCTGGATTGAACTACCGGAGAGTAAGAGTCAACTTCCACTGGTCGTTTGCAAACGCCCCGAGTTTCGACGTGCAGCCGATCTCGTAACTGCGATCGACTCGGCTTTTCAGGCACTCGGTGTCCCGCCCCCATCCGCAAACTAGAGACAGTGAGACCGGATTTTCATGACTGCAGCGGCAACTTCCCCGGCGACGATCAGCGTCGCCCTGATTGGTAATCCCAACACTGGCAAGAGCACTCTCTTCAACGCTCTCTCGGGCGGCCGCGTTCGCACCGGAAACTATCCGGGCGTTACGGTCGAAAAAAAGTCAGGCCGAGCAGAGTTCCACGGCCGGCAATTTCGGCTTGTCGATCTCCCGGGCACTTACAGTCTCGCGCCGAAGTCGCCCGATGAAATGGTCGCGGTCGATGTGCTCCTCGGCCGTCGCAAAGACGAGCCGCAGCCCGATGTGGTGCTGTGCATCGTCGATGCGAGCAATCTCGAACGCAATTTTTATCTGCTGAGTCAGGTTCTCGATCTGGGGCTGCCGGCGGTCGTTGCGGTCAACATGATGGACCTCGCCGAATCGCGCGGCGTGAAGATCTCGCTCGATAAGTTGGCCGCCAAAGTGCCGGTGCAGTTTGTTGCGGTGCAAGCGAATCAGGGAAAGGGAATCAACGAGCTGAAGCAAGCGCTCGCCGCGGCTGCAGAAAAGCCGGCGACGAAAATCGACAGCCCGTTTCCGGCGGCATTTCAGGAGGAAGTGCGCAAGCTGTCCGTGCTGACGCAGAAGAACGCCGAACCACTGCCCCGCTATCTCGCTGAGCGCTTGTTGCTCGACACCAGCGGCTATCTCGCCGGTGCGGAATTGCCGGGTGTTTCGCAGGAATTGCTCAAAGAACTTCCCGCCGCTCGCGAACGATTGAAGCAGGCCGGCGCGCCGGTTCCCGCTGTCGAAGCCATGGCCCGCTATCAATGGGCTGGCGAAGTGCTGAAGTCCGCGGTCGCGCGCCCGAAAGAACGGACCGATACGTTCAGCGATAAGGTCGATCGTGTCTTGACGCACCGCGTTTATGGCACGCTCGTCTTTATGGTGGTGATGTTTGTTCTCTTCCAATCTGTGTCGTGGATCGCCGAACCGGCCGGAGCTGCCACCGATTGGTTGGTCGGCGCAGCGGGGGATTTCGTCAAATGGCTCATCCCCGCTGGTCCGCTGCAATCGCTCCTCGCGAATGGCGTGGTGGCCGGAGTCGGTGGCGTGATCGTGTTCTTGCCGCAGATTCTCACGCTGTTTCTTTTCATCGCCATCCTCGAAGACTGCGGCTACATGGCCCGCGCTGCGTACCTGATGGACAAGCTGATGGTCCGCGTCGGCTTGAGCGGCAAGAGTTTCATTCCGCTCCTCACTTCGTTTTCGTGCGCTATCCCCGGCATCATGGCAGCCCGTGTGATTGAGAACCGCCGCGATCGCCTGGTAACGATGCTCGTTGCACCGCTTATGAGTTGCAGTGCGCGCATACCTGTGTATGTGCTGCTGATTGAAACCTTTTTTCCTGACAGGACATGGCTCTGGGGCGTCATCAGTCTCAAAGGACTCGTTTACCTCGCCATGTATTCGCTCGGCGCGGTCGTCGGCATCGGCATCGCCTGGCTGTTGAAACTGACGATTCTCCGCGGCCCCACTCCGCCGTTCGTCCTCGAACTGCCGAGCTACAAATGGCCTGGCCCTTGGATCGTTTTGCATCGCATGTTTGAGCAAGGTTGGGCGTTTGTCTATCGCGCGGGAACGCTCATTTTGCTGGTGCAAATCGTCGTCTGGGCCTTGGCATATTATCCGCACGATGAGCGTGTGCTCGCCGCCGGCGTGCGCGATCGCGAAGCAGCTTTGCTGGCGGAAGTGGAACCGTTGAAGCAAGATTTCGAAGAGTACGATGCGAAGCTGAATGCCGCAAAAATCAGCGACAAAGAAAAGGAGAAGGACTCTGCCTACGTCGCCAAAAAAGAAGCCTTTGAAGCCAAGCAAGCAGAGCTCGACGACGTGCAGGGACACATCGCTGGCACACTGCTTGAAAACAGTTACCTCGGCCGCGCGGGCAAAGCCATCGAACCCGCCGTCAAACCGCTCGGCTGGGATTGGAAGCTCGGCTCAGCTGCCATCGCTTCGTTCCCTGCGCGAGAAGTGATAGTGGCGACTCTGGGCACCATCTATAACCTGGGCGAAGGTGCTGAAGCAGATTCGACGCCGCTGCACGAACAACTCAAAGACGCCAAATGGGACGGCACCGACAAACCGGTTTACACTCGGCCCGTCGCGCTGTCGGTGATGGTGTTCTTCGCGCTGTGTGCTCAGTGCGCGTCGACCCTGGCCATCATGAAACGCGAAACTGGCTCCTATTGGTGGCCGATCTTCACGTTCTTCTACATGACCGGCCTGGCCTACGTTGGCGCGTTCATCGCCTATCAAGGCGGCACTTGGCTGGGGCTGTGATTCTTGATTTAGGAAAAGACAAAGCCTAAGAAGCCGCTTGCCACACGAGGATCTCGCCCTTGTCAGAGACGGCCAGATCGCCGGAATAATGGCGATACACGCTATTGTCGCCGTGAGGAAGCTTAACGCCGAGTGGCTGCAGATATTTCGCAATCAAGCTGACGAAAGTGGGATTGGTATCTGCCGCCTGCGTGAACGTCGGCATGAGGTGCAGCGGCTTGAGCGAGATGATCGTGCCGCGCTTCATCCACGCGCCAGTGCGAATCTCGGCGCCGCTCAGCAGAATGATCGTGCCGCCCTTCATTTGCAGACCGGCGAAGTCCTGAGCCGGACCGCCGACGACGATCGTGCCGCGGCGCATCCGCATGCCGACCTCCACACCCGCCGCGCCGTCGACAATGATCGTGCCATTGGTCATGCCCCGCAGCGAACCGCGATAGGCAGCGCCGATCTGGCCACCCGCGTTGCCGTGGACATGAATCAGACCGTCGCGCATCTCAGCGCCGATCCAGTCGCCGGCATCGCCGTGAACTTCAATCCTGCCGCCGCGCATGTACGCGCCCAGGTGCGTGCCAGCCGAGCCGCGGATGACAACGCTGCCGCGCGACATGCGATGGCCGATCCAACGAACTTTGTGCAACCCGCCGTGTAACTCCAAATCGGCACTTCGCTCTCCCTCGACGTCAAAAAACTCATCTAGCCGAACTTGCCGTTTACCATGAAAGACGGTGAGGGCTCGAATCTCGGCATTCGACAAATCGGCCATGACGTCCGGCGACAGCACTTCAGCTTCGAGAGGTACGGTCGGTTCGCGTTTGAGATAGAAGGTGATTGTCATGAGTTGGACAAGCTCTGCGCTCAAGGTTGATCTGCAGGAACGCAGTTTTGCAAATGCGGCCGATCGATTCGCTCCAGCGCGACCGGATAGTTTTCGAACGACATCGTATAGCAATCTTCGAACAGCGGGCGCATGAAGTCTTCGGTGCTCGGGTCGTAAGCAGGACGGACCAGATATTCGCGACCCTGCGGCGCTTCGCGAATTTCGCCGTCCTCGAGCACCAGCTCGCCACCTTTGATCACGTAACGCGGATGGCTGAACATGCGCGCGACGTTGTCGTCGTAATCGTAAATCACCAGATCAGCATCGCTGCCGACGCTGAGATTTCCCTTGTGATGCAAACCGAGCGCTCGCGCCGGACCAGCCGACATCGCCGTGGCGACATCGAGCAGTGTGTATTCGCGATCGATCTCCGGCAGCTTGATTTTTCCTTTGATTTTGTCCGGCAATCGCTTCAGGGCTTCTTTGCGAACATCGGACCGCATCAGCAGCTCGATGATTTCCGGGTATCGCCAGAAGCAACCGCCGTTGGGATGATCGGTCGACAGAAAGACTTGCCAAGGGCTTTGGATGAGCAGCAGCAATTCCAAGCCGGCTGCCCATTGCACCGCGTTCACCAGGTTGCTGGGGCGATAGGTGTACGGCACGATGCCGCAGCCGGTTTCGTTTTCGACATCGATGTTGCCCCACTTCCGCCCGGTCAACTTGTACAGCAAATGCTGCCACGGCCCATCGGCGGTGATGGTGACGGTATCGCCAAAGACGACTGCGCCGGCATCGGTGGTGATATTCGGATGCGTGTTGAAATACTCGGCTAGTTCCATCGTGGCCGAGCACATGGTGTCCCAGCCGTCGCCGCCGTAAGCGTGGTACTGTGAGTGAGCGATGTGAGCGCGACGGCCTTCGAGATGCTTGAGCGTGTCGAGCGTCGTCGAGATGTTGCCCGGCGCGCCAAGATTGTTGCAATGCAAATGAATCGGATGCGGCAAACCCAGATCGTCGCAGATCTGCGCGAGCTGCGTGACGATGCTGCCGGGCGTGAGATTGTGATAACCTTCGACGGGCGAGGTGAGCTGTTTGGCGTCTTTACCCCACTTCCACGCTGCGACTCCGCCAGGATTCACCGCTTTAATGCCGTACGACTTCGCGGCCCACAGATACCAGGCGACGACTTGCTTGGCCCGCTCGTACTCCCCCTTCTCGAGTTGATCGAGCATGATCTCGTTGTTGGCCATCAGCGTGAGCGAGGCCTTGTCGACAATCGGAATATCGGCAAGCTCTTCGTGTGTGTGTCGAGCATTCAGCACCGGCACGGCGGCTTCGTTGAGCGTGGTGAAACCCATGCCGGCATACAGATAGCCCGTAGCGAAAGTCGTCGGGGCCATGCCGCCGAGGCCGCTGCGGCGGGTCTTCGTCCGCATGAAGGCTTGCGTACGGCGATGATCTTCGGGGGTCATCGCGCGAGCAAAGTTGATCGCGCCGCCGGCGACATGCGTGTGTACATCGACACCGCCGGGAAAAATGATCATGCCGCTCGCATCAATCGTGCGACCGCCCTCGGCAGCCGCAGCAAACCGCCCATCATCGCCGATGAAGATGTCTTTGATCTTGCCATCGATCCCATTGGCTGGGTCGTAGACTTTTCCGCCCGTGATACGCAGCATGATCTCTCACTTCGGCGGACAAACTGGCAATTGAAAACCGGGGAGGAGCTCGGTGGTGTAGACATCGCGCGGGCCGTAGTCGGAAATCTCCCACGACTGCCGCGCCGCGCTGCGGTGATAAACACGCAACGTCGGGCCGTTGTCGTCGGCGTATTTATCGAAGACCCAATATTCGCGAATGGACGGCACGAGTTGATAGAGCTCAACGTTGCGGACGTAGTCCTTTTCGGAATTGAACGGACTGGCAATTTCTACCACGATCATGGGGCTGATGTCTTGCCACTTGACCTCTCGGCCTGGCGGGCAGCTTTGATAGAGGGCGAAATCGGGTTCGGGGCAAGTCGTCTTTGTCTTGCCTGGGATAAAAACCCGAGAGGCACTCGAGAGCCGCGCGACAACCGCCGGATTCTTTACGCGATAAATCGTTAGCAACTCGTTTACATGCGACAGCATCCAGTCATGCGGATAATTTGGAAAAGGCGACACGTACAACCTCCCCTCGATGAGTTCGTACCGGTAGCCTTCCTCGTAATCTCCTGCGAGAAATTCTTCGTACGTCAGCTCGCGGCCGTGATCGTCGTGGCCGAGGTGCCGCTGCAGCGTGCCAGTCGCCATGTTGGTTCCTCCTACCGCATTGTAGATCAACGGCCGATCGAATCCCACGTCGCTTATTCCGCGTGCAGCATTCGCGGCTGGCTTCCTTCTGCGAGCCAGAACGGCTTTTCTGCGACGGCGGCTTTGATTTTTTGAATGACTTCGATATCGGTCGGATAGGGCGACGTGAGGGCCGGTTTGAGCGGCATCGAGAGCTCATCCATGCGATAAGCAGTGCCGCCAGCGGCAAGGCCGTGCGGCGCAGTGGTGATGTGTACGCGGGCCAGTTGGCTGGTGCGCGTGATCTGCGGATCGAGCACGATGGTGGGAATGCGTCGGAGATGGTCGATTGCAGCCGGCGGCAGCGCGGGAACAGGATCGGCGCCGATGATGATCGCGGCGTCGCAGTCGCCACGCGAGAGGACTTCTTCGGTCGAAAACTCTCCCGGGTTGTAGCGCGGATAGCCGCGGTTAAACGACACGCTGAAGGGATAACCGGTTTGCCAACGCATGACGGCGTCGGCGCCAGTGACATTGCCATGGCCTGGCATTGGCATGGCGACGAACTTAGTAAACGCGTTCAGCTCGGCGGCGAGCAAAAGAATGGACGCACTATTCATGTAGTTGCCGCGCGTCATCGACAAGCCGGTGCTGAAGAAAAAACAGCCGAACTTGCAGCTCTTCATGCGCGTAATCAAATCGACCAGCTGCTCGCGATTCAGTCCCGTTTCGGCGATGGCGGAGTCGGCGACTTCATGGCCTCGCAGCATCGCGCACAGAATCGCGATCAGTTCAAAGTCGCTCGCTGGCGTGACCCGCAGCACTAGATCGGCTTCTTCCGAGCTCTTGCTCTCTTCGACATTCACCAGCACCATGGTGCGATCGGCCCGGCCGTGCGGCAGGAACTTGCTTTTTCGCATGACGGTGTAGCGCGACATGTGGCGCGGATAACTCTCCTCCGGATCGACGCCCCAATACACGACCAGGTCGGCCCGCTGCTTCACTTCGCCGAGGGTACACGTTACCTTGCCACCCATCTGCACGGCGATTTGTGTCAGATCATGGCGATCGCTGTCGAGCAGACCGCCGAGTTGATCGGCGAGCGCGACGCATTCCTTCTGCGCTTCGCAACTGGTGTTGCTCAATCCGTAGATCAGCGGCATATCGGCAGCATGCAAATAGTCCGCTGCCGCCGCGACAGCCTGATCGAGCGTCGCTTCTTTGCCGTCGATCAACGCCGCAGGAAAATTCTTCGCCGTGGTGTAATTCAAAAACCAAGGCGTACCGAGTTCGCAGGCTCGCCTGGCTTCGTGAATGCGGACGTCATCGTGGTGCAGCTCGATATCGTCGCAGACGCAGCTGCAAGCAGTGCACGTGGCGTTGTGGATGATCTGCAAAGTCATGATGGAGCCGGCGCGGGAAAGGGAGCTGCGAGCCATCCATTGTAATCCACGGCTCGCGCTAACCGTATTGCAAACGCGGTTGCGTCACGCGGCTGATCGGCACGTCGATCAGGAGCGGCCGATTCCCTTGCCAGGCGGTTTGAATCGCGGCGCAAAGTTCATCGGGCTCACTGATCCGTTTGGCAGCGACACCGAAACCTTCGGCGACTTTGACGAAGTCAACTTCCGGGCCGACGAGATCGAGGCCTTCGTACTGATCATTCAACGCATGCGGCAGCTGCAGACCCTTCGCGCCGATTTTCAGGATTTGATATTGCGCGTTGTTGCAGATGACAAAGACAACTGGCAGGTTGTATTTCGCCGCCGACCAGAGCCCTTGAATGCCGTAGCCCGCTGCGCCTTCGCCGAGCAGGGCGAGAACGGGCCGATCGGGCCAAGCGAGTTTGGCGCCGATGGCGACACCCATTCCCCAGCCGAGCGCCCAGCCGCGATGACCGAAGTAGCCGGTGGTGTTTTTCAATGCGCCGAGACGCTCGAAGGTGGTGTTCGTCGTTGTCACGGCTTCTTCGATAACGGCCACATCGGGCGGCAGAATATTCGCGAGCGCACCCATGAGTGCCAGTGGCGTGAGAGGTCGTTTGTCGGCATCGGCGGCGATTTGCGTTTTCAATCGTTCGCGGGCGGCAAGGTGTTCGGCCGTGTGCCGCAGTTTGCGATTGGCGATCAGCTCGCGCTGTTCCGGCGGCAGCTGCGGCACGATCATTTTCAGCATCGAGCCGAAATCGGCGAGGCCCGCTTTGGTATCGCCAAGCACGCCGACATCGAGCGGATAGTTTTTGCCGAGCTGATACGGATCTTCGTCGAGATGCACCAGCCGAATATGCTCCGGCAACGGCCGCGGCGGATCGTAGTAGACATACAGACGCAGCAGATCCATGCCGACAACGAGGAGTGCATCGTACTCTTTCAAACGCTCGCGCACTTCCGGCGACCAGAGCGGCAGGCCCTGGCCATAGAGCGGATGGTCGCAAGGAAACGGCAGCCGTCCGTGCGTGGTGCCGGGCTCGGCGATGACGGGCGCGCCAAGCCGCTCGGCTACATCGACCAATTCCTGCACGGCATCTCGCTCGACAATCCGACTACCGGCGAGAATGGCGGGGTTCTTCGCGCTCAGCAGCACTTCGATGGCCCGCTGCAGCGATTCCATCGGCGGCCTGACGCGCGTGTTCGGCACTTGCGGCGGCGTGAGGTCGAGCCCCTCGGTCAGTTCCATCTGCACATCAATGGGCAGCGACAAAAACACCGGCCCCGTCGGAGGTGTTAGCGCAATTTGCACCGCGCGACGAACCGCGTTCGGCAGATCCTGCACGCGGTTCACTTCGCACGACCATTTCGTCCACGGCTTGGTGACGCTGACCATGTCGCCGGCAAGAATCGGCTCTTCGAACTTCAGCCGGCGATCTTGTTGCCCCGCCGTGACGAGCAGCGGCGTTCCTTCGCGAAAGGCGTTGTAAAGAATGCCCATCGCATGACCGAGGCCGCAGCTGATGTGCAGATTCACCACCGCGAGCTTGCCCGACGCCATCGCGTAGCCGTCGGCCATCCCCATGACCGGCACTTCCTGCAGGCCAAGGATGTATTGAAACCGCTTGTCGGTGACAAGCGCTTCATTGAGCGGCAACTCCGTCGTGCCGGGGTTGCCGAAAATATATTTCACGCCGCTGCCATGCAGCAGCTCGAGCATTGCCTGGATGCCGGTTTTCATCCATGGATTCTAAACGGAACAGAACGAGTGACACATCAGGAGGACGACGCTTCCGCGCCGCCGCTCCGCTCAGCCCCGGTGTCGTAGAACTTGTCTAGGTACTCGTCCTTGCTCAAATCGCTTTTTCGCATGAGCGAGTAGACCTCCGTGCCATCGCCGATCTGCTCATCGAAGATGTGGAAAACATTCATGAATCCAGCGTATGCGCACCCATCAAGGCCTTTCGCATACTCTTCTGCCATGACCTCAGCCCGCGAAACGGCTTTGTCAAAGTTCTCGGCTTTTATTAAGACGACTCGTTCTTCGTAAAACTGCTTGGAACGACCAGCACCTTTCGCATGAAGGAAGATGCACTTCGCGCCATACCAAGGCTCGTCATTCATGAGATCGACTCTTCGAAATTCTCGCGGAGAGCGTTTGCAGCGGGTGTCAGCTACCGCCCTGCACGCATCACTCAAGGCTACGTTTTTTCTCCCAACACCCGCAGCAACTCAAACGTAAAAATCCCCGCGTCATGCCCATCACTGAAGGAGACGTTATACGCGTAATTTCCCAGCGGCCGCATCGACACGATCCGCAGCGGCTGCAGCTGGGCGTCGTTCAAAATCGTCAGCGACTTCAAATTCACCGGCTGCGGCGGCGCGTTGTGCTTCTCACGGCACGTTGCGCAGGGGCAGTTTTCGCGCATTTCTTTGATCGTGCATAACCGCTTTTCGCCGTCGCTCCATTCGATGAGCAGACGATCGGGTTGCGGTTGACTGAGGCCGACGGGGTAGGCGGACATGGGAGCAATGCGTTTTAAAGTAGCTGAATTCGCCAGAATTCAGAGCTGGCAATTCGATCCGAAGAGTACGAAAAGGCGAGTATACAGTATTCTCGCTTGAACTCGTTTCTTCGTCGCGGCAGAACCGATCTCCCTCCAACGCACAACGGCTGGAACAAATTACTTGTTCCAGCCGCTGGTGATTTTCGAAATGCTTCTGCCGGATGCGGTACTACTTCCCGCGGCAGTGGCTCAGGGCGAGGAGGGCGAAGCAGGTGCAGAGGTTAGCATCGCCTTCCATCCATTGGCCGTTGGTGTTCACCCACGCGCCGTCTTCGCGCTGGCGGCTGGCCAGTTCGTCGACAAGTTCTTTTCGCCAGTTGTGTTCCACGCCCTTGGCATCTTTGATGTTCGCTTCGCCGACCACATCCAAGGTCTTGGCGAACGTCTGGTAATAATAGAACAAGCCCGAGCCGCCCATGCCGGGATTGGTCTTCAGGTCGTAGTTCTTGCTGATCCAGCCGTTGACGGCCTTCACGCGCGGGTCGTCTTGCTTCAGACCAGCGAAGATCAAGCTCTTCAGACCGGCATAGCTCATCGTGCCGTAGCTCCGCAGGCCACCCTTGGCCGTCAGTTCGTCTTCCTTCGGCTTGTCGAGAGCGCCGGTGTAATAGAATCCGCCGTCGTTTTCGAGAGCCGCGTACTTGGTGGTGTTGTAGGGCGATTCCAGGTTCTGGCAGCGAGACACAAAGACGAGTGCATTTTGGATGGCAGGATCATCAGCCTTCGCACCGGCGGCATTCAGAGCTTCGACCATGAAGGCCGTGTTCGACAGATCGGGGCGACCTTGGCCGCCAGCGCCGTAGCCGCCGCCGCCAAACATCACGCTGTCTTTGTCGTGGCCTTCTTCGCCGTCGAATTGGTTCGAGCGAATGAACTTGTCGGCCTTCTTCAGGATTTCGTCGTACTTCTTATCCTTGTTGGCGAGGCTGAGGGCGACGACGGCGAGGCAGGTTTCGTAATTCTGAAACCGGCTCTTCGGCGACATGATGGCGCCGCTCGGCTGAGCCGACGATTCGATCAGCTTCAAACCCTTCGCCACGGCTGGGTCCTGCGGCGTGAGACCGTTCTGCAGCATGGCCGCGATGCCGAGCGACGTGATGCCAATGCCGCGCGAGATCGAGCCGTCTTCGGACTGGCCCTTGGTCTTCAAAAACTCCAAGCCTTTTGAGACGGCCGTGTTCAGCTTTTTGGTCTCGTCGGCACTCAGTGCGGAATCTTTCTTTTCCTGGGCCAAGGAAAGGCGCGAGGTCGCGGCCACCAGAGCCACGCTCCCCAAACCTGCCAAGAACAGACGCCGCTGAAGTTGCTTCGCTTGCATAAATCAAATTCCCGAAAAGACCGAGTGGAATAGTGGCGCAGGAAATGTCGCGCTTCGCCTCAACGTAGCACGGCGCATACCGCGGCTGCAATTCGTAACAATCGCATTTTATGCGTCAAAACGAGTCGATTCCGCCGCACGCTTGTCGCCGGGCGCGACAGGCGCGCCGAAAAGAGTGACAAGCGAGATTCCCGCGCGAAACCTACTTCCGCTGGATCGACAGATCGCTGAAGACCACGCTGCGCAGCAAGCGGGTGTGCATCTGCTCGTTGATGGTCGCCATCATTTCGGCCTTCAGATAACTGAGAGCCGGGTCCGACAGATGTTCTGGCTCGGCTTTTTGCACGAGCGCCAAGATCGAATCCCGCAGCCGCGTCTCGTACTTCGGCATCGTCCCAGTGAACTCTTCCTGTTTGGCTTCGGGTACGACGCCGATGAGATGAAAGCGGACGACCAGCTGACCTTCGTCGGCGGGCAACATGCGAGTGACTTTGAATTGCCCCAGGTCGACCTCGGTGTAGGCGTGCGGGTTCTTCTTCATTTGCTCGTCTTCGAGCAACTCCAGCAATTCTGGCACGTCCATCCCCGCCACTTGCACCGGTGCGGCGCCGCATCCCGCCAGACCCACAACGGCCAAGCCGAATGCAAACAGGGTGAACAGGTAAGTGCGCATGACGGGCCCTCAAGAGCAAAGCTCAGGTGGAAAGAGACTCTCGACCAATGAGAACTTACGTCGTGCTGTTGGAGAGGAGCTTCACTCGTCTGGCTGATGCGGGTTCTGCGGCGCGATCACTGTTCTACTTCGCCGGTTGTGCCGGTTCTGCGGGTGATGCCAGCAGCTTTGCCACATCGGCGGGCGGTTGGCGGTCAGCAACGGGCAGGTCGATCGATTTGCTGAGTTCCAGATCGCTGTTCGCCGTTTCGCCACCGGTGGCGAGAAAGAATAGCTGTTCCTTCAAGCCGGCGTTGATAGTCTTGGCTGGATTGTTATCGGCCGTGAACCGGCCGCGCTCGATCGCTTGCCATTTGCCATCGACGAGCACCCAACCGTTGCCGAAGCGAGCCATTCGCGGCTGGGTCGCGGAAACCTTGTTGCGGCGAAAATCTTCGACGAACGAGTAATAGCCGCCGAGCTTTTCATCCTTGGTGAGCGTGCTGAACGTCACCAGCTTCTTCCATTCCTTGGCTTCGTTCATATAGATCCAACCGGTGTAGGCAGTGCGGTCATCCTTCCGCTCGCATGTCACCATTAGGCGATACGTCTCGCCGACTTTCCAATCGAGATCCAAAAACGATTGGCCGCCGGTTCCTTCATTGCCGAAGCGCTTCACCCGCACCGCGTCGTCGTTGTAGAGCAACTTGACGCGATTGTTTTCGTCGACCTTGGTCGGATCGTTCTGCTTGCCCGGATCCCAGACCGAAAAGATCGCCACCTTCCGCTTGTCATCGAGCTGCTGAATGCCGAAGTAGCCGTGGTTGAAACCGCAGACGCAAAAATAAGTCCCCGGCGCCGACTGATCGACGATCACCTCGTTGTAAAAAGCCGTTCCCGCCGCTCCGCGCCATTGCCAGTGGACACTTCGGCAAGCAACGCCGGCTAACTTTTCATCGGCGATAGCGCTTGCAGCAACTACGAGGCAAGCCAGCAAAACGAAGAGCGAGGCGGGGCGTTTCATGGCGGAGTTTCCAGGAAGGAAGGGCGGGAATGACGAATATACCATTCCCGATCGCAGCCTCGCTGGAGCGAACTGTCAGTTTGACAGAGCCGGTTTGCTCGCTGCGGTGAAATTTCAATTTTTGAATCCACTCGCAAGCCGCTGAAAATCAACGACTTGCAAACAGCAGCCGAAATGCTCTTCGCGATTTGGCACAGCTGTTGCTTTCTAGAACTTCAACGCCGAGCCGCAGCGAAGTGCTGAGGACTACGGTGCAATCACTGCAAAAACTAGCTCCTTATTGTTCCGTAATCAGTCGAGAGGTGTTGTCATGGCGCACAGCTGCAAACCCCGTTGGACCGTTGCTTTTCCTCGTTCACTCGATGGCTTGACGCGCGATGTCGAGCAAGCCTTTGATCAACTCGTCGGCACGGCAAGCCATTACGTTCGCGCGTTCGCCGCGCCGGCGAATCTGTGGGAAGAAGATGGCGCTTGGCGCGTCGAAGTCGAACTCCCCGGCATCAAGCAAGAGCAGATCGAGCTGACGCTGGAGAAAAACCTGCTTAAGATCGTTGCCGATCGCCCCGCGCCGGAGGATCGCAAATACCATCATCAAGAGCGGACCTACGGCAAGGTCGAGCGCCAGATCACGCTGCCCGAAACGGCAGATCCAGAATCGATCGAAGCCGAACTCCGCGACGGTGTGCTGCATCTCACATTCAAGAAGAAGCCAGAAGCGCAGCCGCGCAAGATCGTCGTCAAGGTTTCGTAAGAACCCATCGTCGACTTTCGCTCCGCGAAAGTTAAATCGAAGTCAATCGCCAAGTGAATCCGGAACGCGTTCCGCGACGTTCCGGCATTTGGCGATTTAAGATCGGAGCTACGGCGTGCCGGGCGAGAGTGGCGTTTTGCCGTCGAGGTAACGCCAGTTCTTTAGATACGACAGTAAGTCGGCCATCGCTTGCGGCGCAATGTTCTTCTCCAGACCATCGGGCATCAGCGACACGCCGGTAGCTTTCAATTGCTCTACCTCATCGCGCGCAATCGTCAGCACTTTTCCGCCGGGTTGCTTCACCGTGAGTGACGTACTCGTCTCCGCGGCGAGCAATCCCGAAACGGCAGTGCCGTCTTTCAGCAGCAGCTGATAGCCGATGAAATTGCTGTCGATCGCCCGATTCGGCTGAATGATATCGCCGAGCAACTGCGCCGCCGTCTTTGTCCGCGTATCGCTGATATCCGGCGCAACATTCACGCCAATCTCGCCGACGCGATGACAGGTGCTGCAGTTCTTTTCAAAAATCATCGCTCCTTGCTTCGAGTCACCTTTCAACTTGAGTGCAGCTTGATAATCTTCGAGCGCCTGCTGTCGATTGGCAGGGTTGAGCGCAGCGAACAATTCCTCGGCAAGCTTATTGATCGCTGCATCTTTGCTTTCGAGCAGTTGCTTGCGTCTCAGCGGATCGATTTCAGCGGCCTGAATGACGCCGGTCTTCACCTGTTCCAGCAACAGCTTCGGACCGCCGGTACGGCGGAAGCTGTTGTCGATGAGGGACCGTTTGATGGGGAGGGAATTCGCTTCATAGCTGCCGAGCAACTCCTGCCATTCGCGGTCCGATTCATTACCGCGCTGGGCCAGAGCGGCGACGAGTGCAGTTTGCAATTCGGCGGGGAACTTGGCAGCGTCCTGCAATTGGGCGCGCAATCTGGCTTGAGTTCCTGGCAGGTAGCCGAGCAGGCGCACTGCCGCCAGGCGATCAATCGAGCGTTTCGTGGCATCGCCAGCAATTTCGAGGCTGACGTTGGCATACAGCTTGGCTTGGTCATTTCCTTGCAGCCGTTGCAATTCGCGCAGCACATCTTCCAATTTTCGATTTCGCTTTTGAAGTCCGGCTGCCAAGGCCTCGACGATGGTGATGATCTTCTCGGCTGGAAAGCGCCCGCTGATTTTGATGACCCGCATGGCATCGCGATCGTCGCTGTTGCTGCCGATCAAGCGGGCGACATCAGTTTGAAAGGAAGAGTGTTCGAAATTCGATTCGGCTGATTTGCGAAAGACCGGGAGCAACTGTTGATGATAGCGGAGCAGTGCCGCGGACTTCAGCCAATTCGAATCCCAATCGCGCGGGATCGTTTTGGGATCGATCTCGTCTTCGAGCGCGTCTCCCTTCTGCGAGAGATTGAACAGCAGCGATTGAAATTTGACGTTCTCGCGGAAGGCGGAATCCAGCTGAACCACATGAGGTTCGATTTTCTTTTGCTCCAGAAGCTCTTCGGCAACGAGCAGCGCCTGGCGTTGCACTTCTCGGTTGGTACTCTCGAAGTAAGTCGCAAAAGATTTGGCGTCGAGTTGGCCGAGTCCGTGCAATAGCCACAATGCATGAACCGCTTCGCGAGTGCCTCCAGACGACGCGGCCACGCATTCGAGCGTTTTCGGATCGGCCCGCTCCAGCAACAGTCGCTGAGCGGTCTCGCGGTGCCAGGCATTTTCATGCGAGAGCAGAGCGACGAGCCCGCTGGTTTCCGCTGCGATCATCGATTTTTTCTCGCGTTCGCGCTTGCGGGCCTGCATTTCTCGGTCCCTGAGAATTTCTGCAGCCGGTGAAGAATCCTCTTTCGGTTGATCGCTAAGTGTGATCCGCCAAATGCGGCCGCGATCATCACCAAGCCGCAGGTCAGGTCGTTTCTTCAATTCATCTGGCACGAAGTCGGGATGTTCGATCACACAGCGATACATATCGACGATGTAGAGATAACCATCGGGGCCCGTTTCGATACTTACGGGCCGAAACCACTCGTCGGTGCTGGCGAGAAACTCCTTATTGTCATAGGCACGGCTACTGTAGAACGTCGGGCTGCCAGATTGCATTTTCTCGCGATGCACAAAGTTTCCCGTGGGATCGCAGGTGAAGACGCTGTTGTCACCAAGCAGATCTTCCCACGGCCGGAATCCGCCACGACGGTGAGCATCGCGCAGCGTATCGCCCCGATAAACATGCACCCCGCAAGCTGCCGTGAACGTTCCAGCATGCAAGTTCGATGTCGTCCACGCGCGGCTAATTGGAAAGACTTTGGATTTCTCCGCCGCTGCGGCAACATCTTGCACAACAGCGGCGATCGGAATCTTTGGCGCGAGTTTTAGATAGCGATCTTCGAGCACGACATGGATGACCGGGTTGCGGTTGGTGCAAGTGAAGCGGTTGCCCCAGTCGTCGAAGCACATGCCGAATTGGCCGTTGCCGGAAATCGACTCGGCTTTGCCTGTGAGTGGGTCGAAGCGGAAGTCGCGGCCTTGCAGATTGATCGGCGGTTCGTTGGGCAAACGCTTGTTAACGACCACGCCGCCGCGCAGACCATTGGCGACGTACACATGGTTGTCGAGCGCGAGTCGCGGATGATTGGCTCGCAGTTGCGAGTTCTGTTCGGCGAAACCGGTGTACCAGGTCTCGTCGACGTCCATCTTGCTGTCGCCGTCGGTGTCTTTCATCCAAGCGATGCGGCCGGCGAGTGTGACGATCACGCCGCCCCGCCACGGCTGCAGGCCGGTGACGAATGACAACTTGTCGGCGAACAGCGTCGCCTTTTCGAACTTGCCATCGGCATCGAGATCTTCGAGCACTTTGATCCGCGACAACGGCGGTTCGCCCGGCGGCGGCCCGAGCGGATAATCGCCCATCTCGGCGACCCACATTCGGCCGCGCTCGTCAAAGCGAATGGCCACTGGATCGACCACCTCAGGCTCGGCGGCAGCGAGTTCGATCTTCAGATCTTTCTCAGCGAGCTGAAAAGCTGCGAGGGCTTCGGTGGGAGAAAGAGGTTTGGAAGCAGGGACAGGGTCGGCGGCAAATGCGGCCGTCGCGAGCACAAGCAGACTCGCTACGACGGCCAACAAATCAAGGCGCAGCATTTTAGGCGTAAGCATTGAGGGTCCGGTCCGTCATCGTTGGCGACGTGAAGCGATTGTCACGCTCAAGATAGAGCGGGCTTTCGGCCCTTGGCAATTCTTTTTGCTGGAATTCCTGAGGCTGCAACAACCGGCTGTCAATTCGCATTAGCAATACGTAATCACCGCAACAGCATTGCCAGCATGCGGAAATTTTCGCCCGGATTTCGGCTGGCGATTCAAGCGCAAGCCATTACGAACGAACTACTCGTCGGCTATCATAGATTCAAATCTCGCCCGCTGCCTCTCCGTTTGGTTCCGTCCCCATGCCCGTTCCTCAGGTTGTGATCGTCGGTCGTCCGAATGTCGGCAAAAGCAGCCTGCTCAACTGGCTCGCTGGCCGCCGCATCTCGATTGTCGACGACCAGGCCGGCGTGACGCGCGACCGGATCGTCTACTTAATGGAAGCCGGTGGGCGGTTCTTCGAACTCGTCGATACCGGCGGTATCGGCATCGAAGATTGCGACAATCTGACGAAGGAAGTGGAAGCCCAGATCGAAGCGGGCATCGAATCGGCCGACGTTGTGCTCTTCGTGGTCGATACGCGGTCGGGATTGCTCCCGCTCGACGAAGAAGTCGCCCGCCGCCTGCGCTACATCGACAAGCCGATCATTCTGGTCGCCAACAAGGCCGACTCCGAGAATCTCGATCCGCAGGCTGATGAGTTTTATAAGCTCGGCCGCGGCAAGATGATCAAGGTCAGCACGCAGCAGAATCGCCATCAGGAAGAACTGCTGCGAATGATTCTCGAACGCCTGCCCGAGCAGACGCACGAGGAAGAAGAAGTCGGCGAACCCGAAATGAAGATGGCCATCGTCGGCCGTCGCAATACGGGCAAGAGCACGTTCGTCAATACGCTGGCCCGCGCCGAGCGCTGCATCGTCAGCGAAGTGCCGGGCACCACGCGCGACAGCGTCGACGTGCGATTTGAGCTCGACGGCAAAACGTTCATGGCCATCGACACGCCCGGCCTCAAACGCAGTCGCAGCGTGAAGACCGATATCGATTTCTACAGCTCGCACCGCGCCCAGCGCAGCATTCGCCGGGCCGACGTCGTGTTGCTGTTTTTCGATTGCTCACAACGGCTGAGCAAAGTCGACAAGCAGCTTTGCAAATACATCGCCGATAACTACAAGCCCTGCATCTTCGTCGTCAACAAATGGGATTTGCTCTACGGGCAGATGCCGACGGAAAAGTGGGTCGATTATCTCCGCGATACCTTCAGCACCATGTGGCACGTGCCGATCGCGTTCATCACCGGCCAAACCGGTAAGAATGTGAAAGCCCTGCTCAATCACGCGCAAATGCTCTTCAAGCAATCGCTGCAACGCGTGACCACGGCCAAGCTGAACAGCCTGTTGCGTGAAGCCCTCGAAAAACATCCGGCGCCGATGCAAGGCATCGTGCGTCCGAAGATTTATTTCGGCACACAGGTGAGCACGCAGCCCCCGACGATCGTGCTGATGTGCAACGAACCGGGTGCGTTCACGCCTTCGTATCGCCGGTACTTGCTCGGTTACCTGCGCGACCATTTGGATTTCGGCGAAGTGCCGATCAAGCTTTATCTGCAACGGCGCGAACAAAAGCTCCGCGGCCGGCCCGATAACGAACCCGATGTACTGGCCCGACAAGACGCTCGTCAGGATTCGCTGCAGCCGCTAGTCGTCGATGATGAAGACGGCGGCCATGTGCTCGACGACGACGGTCACGTCTTCGGCGAAGAAGATTACCAGGCCGTCGACACCGATTCGAGCGACGTCAATCTGCACGAAGAGTAGCGCTGCATGGCCAAACGCATTGCTGTCGTCCTGTCACAGGGGCAAAGTGCCAGTCCCGCCAAACGGCAACTCGAAGAAGACATTGCGGCTGCGCTTCTCATGGAGCCGGGCCTCGATCTGGTCATCGTGCCGCATCTCTACGATCTGAAGCCCGATGGCACGGGCACGCTCGCGCTGACCAACATCAAAGGGAACATGATCGTTCTCGCCTGGCTCTACGACCGAGCCACGCGCTGGACGCTCGATCGCATGGGCATCCGCGGCAAGGAAGGCCTGTCGCTGCTGAAGTCGCCGACCGAAGAGGAAGATGAGGACGACGAAGAAGAGTCAGCCGAAACAATTGAAGAAGCTGCCAATGACAAAGCACGAGTAAATGACTCGCGCGATCTGCCGAATCGGAAAATCTACTGCCTGGATCTGCGCGTGCAAAACCAGGCCGCGGCATTTGTCGCGGAAGTCAAACGAATCGCCAACGAAGCCTCGATGCAACTGCTCGGCTTGGGCGGTCTCGGTGGCCTCGGCGGAATGAACAAGGCGCCGCCGCTCGTCGATACTTTCGCCCGCTTCCTGCAACCAACCAATGACACCGCGCTGCCGCTGCACGCCGAAGAAGCTCCGGCGCAGGTTGTGCGCATCGCCGAGACCGGCGATCGCCGATGGTATCCGGTCATCGATTACAGCCGCTGCACCAATTGCATGGAATGCATCGACTTCTGCCTCTTCGGCGTGTATGGCCTCGACAAGGCCGATACGATTCTTGTCGAACAGCCCGACAACTGTCGCAAGGGCTGCCCGGCCTGCAGTCGCGTTTGCCCCGAAAATGCGATCATCTTTCCGCAACACAAAACGCCCTCGATCGCTGGTTCGCCCGAAGTGGCGGGCAGCATGAAGATCGACCTCTCGCGTTTATTCGGCGCACCCGACACCGGCGAATCGGCGGAACAAATCGCTGTTCGCGAACGCGATGAGCAACTGCAACTTGCCGGCCGAACTGCCGTCGGGAGCAGTGTCGGCTTGCCGAAGCGGCAAGCGGGAACAGCTCAGCCGAAAGACGAGCTCGATGATCTGCTCGATAAACTCGACGAGTTGGATATCTAGAGATCTAATCGCGCTACGGCAGCGGCGTGATGCGTACGACATTCCAGCGCAGCCCCGCGTCGCTGGTTCCTTTGACATAGACGCTTTGCGTCCAATCTTGCCAGCGATATTGCGCGCCGTCGGTGTTGGCCTGCAGCTTGAGCAACTGCGGCGTGTAGTTGTAGCCATACCGCCGCCGCATCCATTCGGGGAAGCTCGTCACCGTGCTCGGCTCGGGCGGATTCTGATATTGGTACTGATAGAGAAACTTATCGAGATCCCAGTAGGTGTCGTCGATGTCCCATTCCTGCCGGCCGCGACCGAGGAATTTCGCGGTCAGCAGCTTCCCTTGAAAATCGAGCGTCTGCAGGTAGCTGCCGTAGGCCAGTTCGAATTCATCCCACACAATCGTCAAACCGCGGATCGTGGCATTGCCGCTGTTGATCACGCGCAGATCATCGCCAGCGATGATCGCCGGCATCTGATAGTTCGTCGTGCTCCCATCGAGCAGCGGCAGATTGCGGCCGCTGATCGCCACACCGGTTCCGGAGATCCTCACTTCGGCCGACGATTCACCGGCCAGCAGCACGCCGGTGATCTTCACGTTATTTCCGAGCGTAACCTGTCCTTCGCTCCGATAGACGCCGAGCGGATTCGCTACCGGATCAGCAGCCAGTGTGATGTTGCTCGGCGTCGAACCATAGGTCGTGGTGATCGACGGAATGCTGTAACTCGTGCCGCCCGGATAGAGTTGATACGTCGTCACGGTGCCAGGCCGAGTCAACGGCGCCGATGTGCTCGCCGTTGATGTAGCAATGCTCAGACCGAGACTGTTCGACAGGCTGTTGGTCACGTCCGACGTTTGCGAAGTCGTACCGAGAGTCACGGTGCTATTCAGCGGCCGGTTGTCGACGCCGGTCGAGGTGCGAATCGTGTTGAGGTCTTTCAAATACAAATCGCGCGTCGACGTCGTGCCGGGATAGTTGGTAGCCAGTCGCACACGGCCGAGAAACGTCGTAGGCCCTTCGATCCGCAGCGGAAAATTCAGATGAGCATCGCTGCTGCTCCACTGATAAACGGTCGGCGTGAGATAGTTCGACCAGCCGGTCGGGTTGCTGCTGCGCAGCGCTCGCCGCACGAGTTGCACGACGGCTTGCAGGCGATAGATGGTCTGCATCGATGGCTGCAGCGGATCAGTCGCGGTGCCAGTCGAAGTGATCGTAACGCGAAACGGATACTCGGCGTAGTTCGCATCGGTCGTGGCTAGCGAAGCATCGCCTGTGGTGTAAGCCACCGCGTAACTGGTGTTGGTATCGACGTTCGCCGCCAGCGTGCTGCTCACGCCGGCCCAGCCATCCTCGTGCATCTTGCGCAGCGCGGCGGCCAGGCCCGCTTCGGCAGCGAGACGGGCATCGAGTTGCCGCGAGCTGTTGCGGGCGATAAGCGAAGCAGTGCCTTGCGTGCGGAGCAACGCGTAAGAGAGCGAGAGCGTAATCGCGAGCAAGCCGAGCACCACGACCACGGCCATGCCGCGGCGTTGTTTGCGTTTTGCTCGCAGGAATTTTGCGCGTGACATGTTTAACGGCTTAGCTGATAGGAGTAAGTCGCCGAACCGAAGAACGGCAGGATGTTGCCGCTCGACACGCCATCGTTGGCATCGACCAGGAGTTCGATCTGCAGCGAAACCATCCGGCTGCCATAGCTGCCGCCGTAGCGATCCATGGGCCAATCGAGATCGTCCCAAGCCATCGTTCCCGCGCGGTAACTGGTCCATTGCGCGTCGGTCGGCCCGGCAATCGCCAGAAACCGCACCGCGCCGCGCGTCGCCGCGGCAGCATTCGGCTTGGCGGTGTATAGCCGCGTGGTGATCACTGTCCGCGTCGCCGTGTTGCTCGTCAGCAGTGTGCTGACCAGCGTGTTCCATGCACTTGTAGCTGTAGCAGCAGGCGCAGCAGCTGTATTCGTCGTATCCCGAATCTCGAGCAACTGGCTCGGCGTCGAAGGGTTGTACGTATACAGCAGCAATTCATTGACGCGCGGCAAGCCCGTTGGCGCTGCAGCCGTTGTCAGCGGTTTCCACACGACCACAGCATCGGGAAACGTCGCCCCGCTGACCGTGGTCGAGAAAATCCGGCAGCCAGGAAAGCTCTCATTGGCCGTCGCGAGCGAGATGTTTCGTTCAAGCCGCGCGAGCGTGACCCGCGCATGTTGCGCGGCTTGCGTATAGCCACTGCAATAGGAATTCGCAGTGCGCACCGCCGATGCCACGCCACCTAGCGAAGCCGCAATCATCCCCAGGATCAGCACCGAAGCCAGCAATTCCGGCAGCGACAATCCATGGCGCTGCGAACGGCGGGAGCGCTTAAGTGTGCGGAGGCAAATACGCATAAACGCGTCTCCGCTTGGCAAGAGGTTTCACGCTGCCGGTTGTGGCGACATATTCGATGTTCACTTCCACGGCCCGGTAATAACTGGTGCCCGAAGTCAGCTTTTGCGAATGATCGGTCGCGCTGACAAAGTAAATGTCGACGCGCTGTCGCCAGCGGGTGAATTGCGTGCTGGGAATGCAGAAGTTCGTGTTCCGCGCGCCGCCGCTGTCGTTCCCCGTGCCGAGCGTTTCTCCCCAGATTCCCTTGGCGGGCATGGAGGAGACATTTTTGTAGTCGTCGAGATCATTGAAAAGTTGCCGGCCGCTGGCGGCCGCTTCGGTGGCCGAGGGGCCGCTGATGGTCAGCGGAGTATCGCCCACTGCCATGAACCGCCGCACCGAGATTTCGTCGAGCAGCTGATTGGCCATTCCATCGGCGATCAGTTTATCGACCGCATCGCTGGTGCTGGTCAGGCAGCTCTCGATGGCGAGCAACATCACGCTCCCTGCCATGGTCATGATCGTGAGCGCGACGAGAGCTTCGACGAGCGAGAAGCCGCGCCGGCGCTGGCTGGGCAAAGTGCGAACGAAATGGCTTCGGCTGGCAGGCATTTCCTGGCTCCCGAGCTCATCCTCGCTGCACGAAGGGCGAACTTAAAAAAAGAAAAAGCACGGCGGGGTCCCCTCTAGCTCCCAGCTATCCCCGCCGTGCCCAGAACCAACGCCCCTCCCCGAGGCGCGGTTGCACCAAACACTAGGTCACTTGGGATGCGTGTCAAATCCTGCGGCCTGTTCAACCCATGCCGGTTGCTGCGATCAGGCCCAGCCAGCCCTTTTCACACCTGCTCGCGCCGGTCGTAACGATTGCATCGCCTGTCGGCAGGCCGCGGCCTTGCGTAGAATCGAAACTGCTCCGCCTGCCGGTCACTGCCAATTTTCGCGAGTTCAAAGTGATTTCTTCCCACCCCTCGTCTCTCACCTCCCGCGTCTCACCTCTCGTTTTCATCCTCGCTATCGTCGGTTGCACGCAGCCTCCCCCGCAAACCGACACCCTGATCTACGCTCAAGCCAGCGACCCGCGCACGCTCGATCCGGTCAACACCGACATCGCCGAATCGGTGCACGTCATTACCAATGTCTTCGATACGCTGGTCTCGTACCACGACGAAACGATCGAGCTCGTACCGTCGCTCGCCGAGAAGTGGACCGTGAGCGAAGACGGCAAACTGTGGACGTTCAACCTGCGCGACGGCGTTCTGTTTCATGACGAAACGAAATTCGATTCCGCTGCCGTAAAGCTCACCTTCGATCGGCTGCGTCTGAAGAAACATCCGCTGCTGTTCGACGATGTGCGGCCATACGAATCGGCGTACGCGATGATCGATCGCATCGAAACGCCTGATCCGCTCGTCGTCGAATTTTATTTGAAAGAACCGAGTGCGATCTTTCTCACGAACTTGGCGATGTTTCCGGCCAGCATCGTTTCCCCCGCAGCCCTCGCCAAGCTCGGCAAAAAATTCGCCGACATGCCGATTGGCACCGGGCCGTTCAAGATGGTGCAATGGAACCGCGACCAGCAACTGGTGCTCGAGGGCTTTGACAAACATTGGCGCGGTGCACCGCCGCTGAAAAAGCTGATCATCGTCCCGGTGAAGGACAATACGACGCGCGTGCAACGCCTCAAGCGGGGCGAGGTCCATCTAGTCGACAGCCTCGCGCCGCATGACTTCGATGCCGTCTCGAAAGAACCGCAACTCGTCGCTCAGGAGCTGAGCGGCATGAATGTGTCGTATCTGTCGCTACAGGTCGAAAAATCGCCGCTCAACTCCCGCAAGGTTCGCCAAGCCATTGCCCACGCCATTGATAAAAATGCTCTCATCAAAACCGGCTTCGATGGCCATGCCGCGCCGGCTGTCAGCATGGTGCCGCCGGCGATGTGGGGTCACGATGCGAGCTTGCAAAGCTATCCGTACGATGTTGCTCAAGCGAAGAAGTTAATGATGGAAGCGGCCGTTGAGGAAAAGTTCAAATTGCCGCTGGATCTCAATCTATCGGTGATGAGCCAGGCGCGACCGTACATGCCGCAGCCGACGATCATCGCCGGCTTTTTGAAGGATTCGCTGCGCGAGATCGGCATCAATCTGACCGTGAGCGGGCGCGACGTGACGGAGCATTTCGATCACTTGATGTCGGGCCGCCATCAACTGGGATTGGCCGGTTGGACGAGCGACAACAGCGATCCCGATAACTTCCTGTATCAGCTGCTCGATCCCGACAACATCAATGAAAAGGGAAACAACCTCAGTCGCTTTCGCGATCCAAAGTTTCATGAACTGTTGCTCGCCGGCCAGCGCGAGATGAACCTCGAGAAGCGGCTGCCGTTGTATCTCGAAGCCCAGCAGATCGTCTTTCGCGAAGTGCCGGTGATTCCGCTGGCCCATATGCAATTGCGGGCCGCATTTTCGAAACGGCTGTCGGGCTATCACTTGCATCCCACCGGTCTGGTGCGACTCGGAAAGGTGAAGCTCAACGCGGAGGCCCAGCCGTGATTCGTTACCTCGGCTGGCGAATTGCCCATGCCGCGGTGACGGTCATCGTGGCCGTGTCGCTGGTCTTCATCGCCGTTCGTCTGTTGCCGGGCAATCCGATTCTCGCGCGCTTCGGCCAGCATCCAGACATCGAAAAGATCAACGAGCTGCGCGAACAATACGGCTGGAATGATCCGATCTATCAGCAGCTCGGCCGTTTCTTTTGGCAAGTGGCGACAACCGGCGATCTCGGCAATTCGTTGTCGCGCGTCAATTCGAGCGTGAACGACGAACTGCGCCAGCGCATTCCAGCCACTGTCGAACTCACGGCGGCGGCGTGCTTCATTGCGTTGCCGCTGGGCGTCATCGCGGGAGTGGCCGCGGCGGTCTGGCGAAATCGCTGGCCCGATTGGCTCTGTACGGCTGGCTCGCTGATCGGCGTGAGCATTCCCGTCTTCTTCCTCGGCATCTGTTTGCGCGAGGTGTTCGTCTTCTTACCGACTTCCCAGCGCATCGATCCGCTGCTCTCCATCTCGGGCAACTTTCAGTCGATCACCGGTTTGTATCTGATCGATACATTGCTGCGCGGCCGCCCCGATCTCTGGCTGTCGGCTGCGGCTCATTTGATTCTGCCAGCGCTGGCCCTCTCGACGATTCCCGCCGCGATCGTCGCGAAGATCACCCGCGCAGCCATGCTCGACGTTCTCGCGGCCGATTATCTGCGAACTGCCCGCGCCAAAGGTTGCAGCCTGTGGCGCTGCGTCTGGCGACATGCCTTGCCGAATGCGGCCGTGCCGGTGGTGAACATCGCGGGGCTGCAGGTCGGCTTGCTCCTCTCGGGCGCGGTGCTGACCGAAACGATCTTCGATTGGCCCGGCATGGGAACGTACATCGCGACAGCAGTTCTCGGCGACAAGGACTACGTCGCCGTGCAAGCCGGCGCGATCGTCATCTGCCTGCTATTTGTCTCGCTCAACCTGCTGCTGGACCTGCTCTTCGTCTGGCTCGATCCGCGAATCCGCTTGAGTGAATAAAGCGGCTCACCAGGGCATTTCGAGTTGTCCGACGATTTGATCGGCGAGGCGGAAGAGGGCCTCTTCGTGCGAAGTGACGAGTGACTGGCCACCTTCGGGGACGAAGTTGGTGGCCTGGCTGACGTTGACTAGTAATGGCTGCACTGGCACGTCGGTGTGACTCATGATCAGATCGCCGCGGCGATCGACCCAGCGAACTTGCACGAAGAAATCGGTCTCGACGTCACGGGCTTCATCCAAACCGTTTTCGGCGAGAACCTTTTTATTCTCGCTGATGATTCGCGCGGTCAGCACGCTATCGGCCGAGGCGGCATCGGTCAGTTTGTACGGCGTCTTCAGCTCGATCTGTTTGCAGATGTGTTCGGTCAGCCGTTCGCCGAGATTTCGCCGCAAGCTATCGGATTGCACGATGGGGACGTGCACGGTGCGAATGTCGGGACGATAGAGCGAGCGAGTGCCGAATTGGTACCCCGCGCAGCCGGTGTTGGCTGCGAGCAAAGCGACGGCGATGAGAAGGAAGCGCACCACGAACTAGTTCCCCGTTCCCACGGGTTGCTGAGCCGAAGCGGGCAGGATTTCGTTTCCGCTCGTGCCCTGCGAATTGCGCGGGTGAGTCTTTTCGTACTCGTCGACCGAATCGAGCATGCGCTGGATCTTGTCGCGTTTCGGCAGCAGATCGACCAGCCACGGAGCATATTGCTGTGGCTTGGCCGGTTTGCCGGAGGTTTCACCGATGCGTTCCTGGGCCTTCTGCGCGAGCGGCGTATCTTCGTATTCTTTGATCACGCGTTGATAGTAATGCGTAGCGCCGCCGTATTCTGAGCGGCGGTAAAAATACTCCGCCATGTTGTAGAGCTTTTCGGCTTTCTTGTAGCGGATTTCCGCGGCAGCCCGGTCGAGATAATCCTGCTCGGCGGCGTATTCCTTGGGGAACTGCCGCTTCATTTGCTTGATCAGTTTTTCGGCTTCATCGAGCGCCGTGCCGCCATAGTTCGGTCCGAGATAGCTCAGCAGCTTGGCTTTCATGCCGCTGAAGTGCGCGTTGAACTGATGCTCGCTCGTGGGATAAGCCTTGCGCAAATCGCTGTAGTAGTCGTCGGCCTTTTCGTACTTGCGATTGAGGAAGTGCTCGTTGGCAGCCGCCATCGTGGCGTCATCGGCAAGCCGACCGGTCGGATCGTCGACGCGGATCTTGTCGTACACCCGCAGTGCATTGCCGTGTGTATCGCGCCAAGGACGTTGCTGATCGAACATGTTCACCCCGTACCAGCTTTCGGGGTTCTTACGCTGAGTTTCGAGCCAGTAGCGTGCGATGGCAAACCGACGCTGGTCGATAGTGTCGAGATAACGGCTGTTGGGAAAGGCTTTGATCAGACGTTCGTAGTTGGCATTCGCGGTGGGATAGTAGTCTGCGAAGAAATAGCTCTCGCCGGCCATGAAGAGCGCGTCTTGTTCGAGCGCCGAGCCAGGCCATTTGTCGGCGGCTTCCACGTAAGCAGCACCGGCCTGGGCAAACAGCGCGGCGCGCTCGTTCTCAGGTTTTTCCGCCGCTTGCTTGTAGAGCGTTTCGGCCTTCAAGAACTCATTTTTGGCAGTCTTGCGATTCGGACCATTGCCGGTGGCTTTGGCAGCTAACCGTTTGACATTATCGAGCTTGAAATCGTCCCAAGTGATCGATTCGAGGGCATCACCAGCGATCGAATCATCGGACTCGTCGAACATGTCCTTCGCGACCACCACCTGATCGGGCTTGGTAGACCGTGGGACGATCGACTGGCAACCCAGCGCAGCAGGCAGCGCGACCAGCAAAAGCGGCCAGGCGAAGTTGCCGATTTTGGACATCCGTGTCCTTGGCATACCGTCCCCAGGTGAGTGCAGAAAACGTTCAGGGGCGGTCTTTTACCTGATCGGCCGCAGTGAGTCCATGCAGAAAAGGTTGCAAGCGCAAGCGATGTCCCGTCAGGTGGTTGATGTAGCTATTCAGCAGCCCGCGCAGTTCGCCTCGCTCGGCTGCTGGCACCACCAATTGCTGCCAGTTTTCCGCTGTAGACGCAAATTGCTTGAGGGTGCGAATCGTTTCGGCCCGCACGCTGACCACCTGCCGTTGGCCGCTGCGACAATTCGCGCAGAGCAACCCACCTGCTAGCAAGCCGAAGGGTACGCGAGGCGTGATTTCCACCTCGCGACTGCAAGCAGCGCATTGATCGAGCGTCGGGGCATGACCGACCTGCGCGAGTGCCAGCATTTCGAGCCAGAGAATGACGGTGGCTGGCGGCACCTCGCCATCGAGCGCTAGCAGGGCCTGATTCGCACCATCGAAAAGCTCGGGATGCGGGTCGTGCGTGTCGGTCAGTTCGGCGAGCAACTCGGCGACATAGTAAGCCGAGTAGAGGCGATTGAGATCGCGTCCCGCTGCGCGAAACCGCCGGTCGAGCTTGGCTTCGGTCAGCAGATCGAGCACATCGGCCGACTTGCGGAGAAACACGATGCGAGCCACCGCCAACAGATCGAGCGCCGATTCGAACGGCCCCTTCGGCCGACGGGCCCCTTTGGCGAGAGCGGTTACCTTGCCGAACTCACGCGTGAACATCGTTACGATCAGGCTGGTCTCGCTAAACTCCACCAGCCGCAGCACGATTCCGGTACTCTTCTCACTCGCCATGCTAAATCTTAGCAGATCAAAGTCGTCGACCGCTCCGCGGTCGATGAACGGAGATTAACTCATCGCGCGCCGCCGAAAGGGCGCGGTAGCGACTTTCGGCACTTCGGCGAATGGAGTTTGAAGCGGTGACGTCCATTCATCGACCGCGGAGCGGTCGACGACTCTAGGCCGATTGCACCGTAACCTTGGCCAGCCGATCCAGATTTGGTTCCGGTAGTTCGCGAGGCGCACGCACTCCCGGTAGGCCTTCTTGCGTGCGGATCAGTTCGAGCGGTGGATCACTCAGGTCGTGATGATAGAAGCGACTGCTGGGAAAAATGTCGGCGGGATACGTGAAGTTCGGCAGCATCGCGAGGGAAACACACAAAGCTGCGCCGGTCGCACTTTCGAGCATGCCGCCAACCCAGCAGGGTATGCCGGCGCGCTGGAACTCATTATGAAGCTGCACGGCGTTGGTCAGTCCGCCGACGCGACCCGGTTTGATGTTTGCATAACGGCAACTGCCGAGCGCGATCGCTTGCTGGGCTTGTCGCACCGTGATGAGGCTCTCATCAAGACAAACCGGTGTGCGAATCGAGCGCTGCAGTTCGGCGTGATCGACCAGGTCGTCGTGCTGCAGCGGTTGTTCGACCATGGCGAGATTCAATTCGTCGATCTCGCGAAACAACGGCAGATCACCTAGTCGATAGCCGCTGTTGCAATCGATATGAATCGGGTGCGTCGGCTGACGCTTGCGCACGGCGTGCAGCATCGGCAAATCCCAACCGGGGCGGAACTTCAATTTGATCCGCGGGAACTTCTGCTCGACCGCGCCATCGACACAATTCAGCAATTCGTCGACCGAATCGAGCACGCCGAAGTCAGCACCAACGGCGACTTCCTCGCGCGGCGTGCAACCGGCGTATTCGCCCAGCAACTGATGAACCGGCTTGTTCTGCATGCGACTCGCCAGGCTCCACCAAGCCGTGTCGAGGACGGCTTTGGCGAACGGGTTCCCTTTGAAATGGCTGAGGCGGCGCTGCAGATCTTCGCCGCTAGTCACATCCTGGTGAAGCAAGGCCGGCGCGAGCCAATCGCGACAGACCGCAAAGATGCCACCGCCCCATTCCGGACTGTAGCACGGCGCCGCCAGCGGCGAACTCTCGCCCCAACCCACGACCGAACCGCTGGTCATGCGGCACAGCACCGTATGGATCGCAGCATCCTCGCCATACGCCGTTCGCCACGGCGAGATTAGCGGCATGGCCACGTGAAACAAATCGAGGCGGTCGATCTTCATGGCAGTGACTCAATGCAGCGACACAGCGACAGGAACCACCGCAGACAATACTATGATGAGCATTCCCCTTACAAGCCGTGCTGCCTATTTCGCCGAGCTTCTATGAACCGCTCCGCCGTTTCGATACTGTTGCTCGCTCTGCTGTTGCCGGCGCTCGGCGTAGCAGGAAGTTTTCTGGCGACGCAAGCCGAGGAGCCAGCAATCACCTGGCGACAGACACACCAGCTCGCCGCTGCCGAAGCACATCAAGCCGCCGCTGCCGATACGAAGTTTGTGTACGCGATCGCCAGCGAAAAAATCGCCAAGTACGATCGCAAAACAGGCGAGCGATTGAGCGTAAGCACCGGCGAAGCCAAGCATCTCAACAGCGGCTTCTTCGTCGACGGTCTGCTGTACTGCGCCCATTCCAACTATCCGCGTTTGCCGGAGTAAAGCGAGATCCGCGTGCTCGATCCCGCCACGATGGAGCTAAAGATCTACAAAGACTTCGGCAACTTCGGCGGCAGTCTCACCTGGTGCGTGAAGCAAGAAGGCAACACCGATTGGTGGTGCAACTTTGCTCACTACGGCGCGACGAACGACAAGACGTTCCTCGTCCGATTCGATCGCGAGTGGAAAGAGCTGGGTCGTTGGACCTATCCTGCCGAGATGCTCCGCCACATCGGCACAATGAGCGTTAGCGGCGGCGTGTGGCAGAAGGGCGATCTGCTTGTGACCGATCACGACCACCGCGTGCTGTATCGGCTACGTCTGCCGCGCGAAGGAAAGGTTCTGGAGTTCGTCCGTCGGGAAGAATCGCCATTCACAGGCCAAGGGATTGCGTTCGATCCCGTGACTGGCGGCTTAGTTGGGATTGATCGGGATAAGAAGAAAATCTTGTTCGGCGAACCGTAGTCGTCGAACGCTCCGCGGTCGATGAATGGAGGCGACACGCGATAGGCCGTGGAGATTGCCGCCAAAACTGCGACGAAGATTCTTGACTGCGTTCATCGACCGCGGAGCGGATCGACGACTAATGATCGAGAATAAACTCGTTGCTGTTGAGCAAGCTCCACCAAATGTCTTCGAGCGCAGCCGCGGGATTGTTGCGGTTTTGGGCCACGATCTGGCGGACGGCGTCGAGCTCGCGTTTGCTGGGCTGACGTGAAAGAGCGGCGAGGAAGAGGTGTTCGACCTTTTCTTCAGGCTTGAGGTTGCTCTGCTGCAGACTCTTCATGAAGCTGCCATCGCTGCTGCTGACGGCGCGACGCATCAGGTCGCCGTTCATCATGATCAGCGATTGACGAACGCTGCCGTTGAAGTTCGTTTCTTCTTCGGAGTCGTCAGTACCCATCGGCCGGTTGAACTGCGCGAGCCAATCGACGCGGGCGGTTTCCAGCTCCTTTTGATTCGGCGCTTTCTTCCGCAGGTCGGCTGCGATCAGCAGCGAGTTGTAAACTTCCTCGGCTTGCAGTTGGCGGGTGTAGTAATGGCTGAACATCGGCACGCTGCCGGCATCGGGAGCATCGGCCAGGTTGTTGCCGGTGATGCGACTCGAACGGCCGAAGGCGTCGCTCAGGACGAGCCACTTCATCACCTTCCGCATGTCGTAGTTGTGTGCGGCGAACTGTTCGGAGACCTTGGCCAACAACTCGGGATGCGAGGGCAGATTCTGCGGGCCGATGTCATCGACGGGCCGCGTAAAACCGTAGCCGAAGTAGTGCGACCACAGACGATTGACGAGGGCTGAACTCATCTGCGGCGAGTTGATCACCAGGCGAGCGAGTTCCTGCCGGCGGTTCACATCCGAGAGCTTGCCGCTCGGCGCGATCTTCGTGCCATCGACAAACATCGGGCCGGTGGCACCGACCGTGCCGTTCGGCCGTTCGAAATAGACTTCGCCGGTCGTCGTGATTGTCTTGCGATTGACGAAGTCCTCGTCGCTCAAGCGCGTCACACCAGCCACTTGCTGCACGCGGGCCTGGCGGAAGAACGAATTCATCGCCCAATAATTCTGCTGGCTCCAGTCATTCGTCGGATGTTGATGGCATTGGGCGCATTGCAGCTGCTGACCGAGGAAAATCCGCGACGTGCGAGCCGTGGCCAGCGTGCCATCCTTGCCCAGCGATGCCACCAGAAAGTTCACCGCGCCGTTGTAATCAGGTGTGCCCGGCTGAGCCGAACCTTCTGCCGTCAGCAGGTCGTACACCAGTTCGTAGTACGGCTTCTTCGTGGCGAGCGATTGCCGCAGGAACTGCTCGAGACCATCACGGCTGGCGAGCGCTTCGGCATCGCCGCCGAGCGTGCGACCGACGAGCAGATTTGACCACACACCGGCCCAGTGACCGGCGAATTGTTCGACATAGCCGTCGCTATCCATCAGTTGATTGACCAGCCGTTCGCGCTTGTCGCTTTTGCGATCGACGGCAAACTTGCGAACCTCATCGACCGTGGGAATGCGACCGAGCGTGCGCAAATAGACGCGGCGGCACCATTCTTCGTCGCTGGCCGCGGGTGAAGGCTGGACCTTGTTGTCTTTCCACGACTGAGCGAGCGATGAGTTGATGTAGGAAACAACTTCCGCATCACTGAGGGCTTGGCCGGGTTTCTTTTCGACCAACTGATGCACGTTGACCGCGGGCTTCGGTTGGCGAGATGGGGTCGGCACATTCGGCGAAGTGACTTCGCGCGGCGTGGTATTTTCCGTCGGCATGCCGTCGGAAGGTGGTCCCTTGTCGACGATCTGTGGAGCCGGCTTGATGTTTTGATTCGGCGTCTTTGGCTGCGGCTTGACAGCAACCGAGTTCCCGCCGCTATTCGCGGAGTTGTTGCTGGGGTTGTTAGCCTTGGCAATCTGTTCCTGCTTCGGCTGCTCCGGCTTGGCGGGTTTGACGAGCGCTCGGCCCGCAGGGTTTTGGTTGAGAGCCACAATGGTGACGGTCACGCCGAGGCCAGCAACGCAAGCGGCAGCGGCCCACCACAGCCAACTGTTATCGGGCTTGCGCTTACGCGCGGCAGTGCGACGAACGGTCGAGTAATGACCATTCGCGGCTGTCACTGCAGCGGACTGCGGCAGCGGCGGCTCGACTTCGTGAAGCGCGTGCGGAGCGATTTCCAGCGGCAGGGTCTCGATCGGCGGGCCCGGCAGCGGCGGCAGGATGACATCAATGGCACTCGCCTGTCGGCGCATGGCCCAGGCCTGCATGATGCGCGCAGAGAGATCCTGGGGAGTGCGTCCACCCAGGACTTCATCCAAGCAGCCATCCAGAAGATGGTCGTCGTCGCGGTTGTCTTTTCCTGCAGAACTCATTTGATGTCTATTTTGCTCTCAATGCAGTCGCGCAGCTGTTGCTTGGCGCGTTGCATCAGGTTTTTGGCTCCGTCGGGGGAGATATCGAGGGCAGTGGCAATATCTTGGCGGGAGCTTTGGTCGCGAAACCGCATCTCCAGCGATTGGCGGGCTCGTTCGGTGAGCCCTTTCAAGCAATCTCGTAGCAAATCCAACAACCCTTCGCCGTCGTCCTCGCCGGCCCAGTGGGACCAGGTTCGGTCGAGCTCTTCTACATTTTCGACCGCCGTGACCTTGCCGGCCCGGCGACGATAGGAAATGTAAAAGTTGAAGGCAATCTTTCGCAGGTAGGCACTGGTCGCGGCTGGGTTGATGTCCTGAAAAGGACGTTGCAACGCAGCCAGGAAGGTCTCTTGGGTGAGGTCCTCGGCCTGGGCCGCATCGCAACCCAGGGCCCGCAAATAGCGCCAGATCCCGACCTGATAGGTTTCTATCAGGCGGACGGGATCGAACCCAGTCGCGGTGGATAAGGGTGCGGACTTCATGTTCCAAGACCAACAACGCAGAGCCGAGTGAGAAGTACTCTTTTCGCCAGTCAGGCCCCCGAAAATGGTGGTCGAGGGACGGCGCAAGCCGATTCATGGACTCATTTTACACGCTCACGGTCAAAAGTCGCCTGAATCTGCCGGAGCAGTACCCGCGATTTTTTCCGCACCATCGAACCTGCCAGCTGCTGCAGCGTCTCTTCTACCAGATCGGTTTTTACACGAGTGTGCTCCTGGGTGGGCCAGCAGCCTCCAAAACTGCCTCACGGGGTTCGACTCCTCGCGCTCGTGCTTCCAAGTGTTTTCAAGCAACGACGATACCGGCGCCAGGGGCAATCGCGGTCGGCCAATAAGCCGTCATCGCCGCTTGTTCCTCACTGGGTTTTGAACCGGATCGACGACAAGGTAGCTCAAAGGTAGAGCAGCAGACCAAGAATCTGCCAGTTACGGGTTCGACTCCCGTCCATCAACCGGAAGTTTCCCAACGGAAGCTTTCAACGCCAAAACGCCAAAGGGGGATGTTTCGTTCGTTTGTTCTGCCGCGGACCTGCCGACGAACGCGTGAATTCGTTCATGCGATTCGTCACCCGCGGCCAGCCAGTAGCCACGCTCTGCAGTGCGCAACGGCTGCCTGCTTCGCTCGAGAAACTCGCGCCGACCAATTGCCAGGTCGCGCGCCGCTCTCCCGCCGCGGCAGTCAGCTCGAGCGACACTCCGCGTCAGCCACTGGTGAACGATCAACGTCACATCCACCAGCGGCAATTTTTCCAACAACCAGCCAATTCCATTCGTAGGGTGGGTCGAGCGGTACTCCGC